>AODO01000001.1 GCA_000341795.1 Rhodococcus triatomae BKS 15-14
CCGCCTGCGCGGGGTGGTTTTCGTCTCGGGCGTCAGCCCTGCTGACGTGTCATCATCGTCTGCCACGTCGTGTCCTCTCTTGCTTTTCCTCCCGACGCCAGCGCGGGCTGGGCGTACAGGCGGCCGTCGGGCCCGACGTACTTGCCGGTTGTCGGGTCGTACGGGCGCGCCGTGGCGGGCACCCCCGAGGCTCCGGTGTAGGACGCCGGAGCGGTCGTGTACGAGGGTACAGACGGATCCTGAACGGGCCCGTTCGGCGGGTTGTTGCCCAGCGGGACGTATCCCGCCTCGCTGCGGCACTCCTCGACGGTGCCTGCGCGCTTGCCGGGGAACTCCATGCACGGGTAGTTCCTGGCGCCGCGGACCGCGGTCGGGTCGTCGGGGGCGATCTTGCAGAACAGGTTCGGTGGCGTGTCCGGCGTGGACACCTCGTTGCCCGGCCGCCATTGGTCGGCGGGAAGGAAACCGGTGGTGCACGGCGGCGGGTCGTTGGCCTGGAGGTTGAAGTTCACGATGGCGCCGTCTTCCTCCGGCCCCGCCAGGGCCGCCGTCATCAGCCCCGCGACCAACGGCGGGTAGATGACCAGAACCTGCTCGATGCTCTTGTTGTAGATGACGCCGACCTCACCGACGCTGACCAGGTTCGCCAGGAGAACCGGGAGTGTCGGTTGGAGGTCCTGGAACAGCTCGGTGGCCTCGGCGGCCGCATCCGGGCCCTTCTCGAGCAGGCTGCGGATCTGCGGGTCGCTGGCCCGGAGCTGGTTGCTGAAGGTCACCAGATCCTTGGTCCACGAGCGGATCTCGTCGCTCGTGACGACCTGGGTGTCGAGTAGTGCGCCCGCCTGGTCGATCAGTGTCTTCGTCGCGTCGACGTTGGCGTTGGCCTCCTGGACGAACAGCCGTGCGGAGTCGATCAGCTGCTGCAGATCCGGACCCGCACCGTTGAACGCCTTGAACGACTCGTCGACCACCGTGCGCAGCTGGGTGTTCGAGATCGAGGCGACCAGTTTGTCGGCCTGATCGAGCATCGCCCCGACGTCCTGCGGTGTCGCGGTCCGGTCCAGAGGGATCACGTCGCCGTCGCCGAGATACGGCTCCGAGTCGGTGCGCGGGATCAGGTCGACGTACTGCTCACCGATGGCGGAGACGCTCTTGACGACGGCGTCCACGTCGGCCGGGATGTCGTACCCGTTGCCGATCGACACCTTCGCGTCCACGCCCTCCTCGGTGAGCACCACCTCGTCGACCTTGCCGACATTGGTACCGCGGAACGCGACGTTGGCGTGCGGATACAGCCCGCCGGTCGACTCCAGTTCGACGGTGACACCGAACTGGCCGATACCGAACAGCGCAGGCAGGCGAACGTACTGGGTGGCCATGACGACCAGTCCGACCACGGTGAGGATCGAGAAGATCACCAGCTGGGTCCGGACGAACTTGGTGAGCATCATGGCGTCGGCGCTCCTAGCTGAGGCAGGCCGGGGATCTGGATCTGCGGCAGCCCCGGAATCAATGCGGCTGCGGGTTTCGGCTCGGCCTGAACCGGGTCCGGAGCCCGCGGCGCCGGCGTCTGGAGCGGATTCTCGGCCTGACCCGCGGTCCCCGCAAAGGCACCCAGAGCGCCCTCGACACCGGCAAGCCGGCTACCGGCATTCGTACCACCGAGGAAGTTGGTGTCGAGGCGGGCGTTGGTCAGGTCGATCGTCATCATCAGGTTCGCGTAGTCGCCACGGAACACCTGGTCCATGTTCTTCATCGCGAACGGGAAGGTGAGCATCAGCGACAGCACGTCCGTCAGCGCGTTGCCGGTGCCGGCCAACTGGGTGAGCAGCGGCACGAGCGAGGCGAGATTCGACTCCAGGTTGTCGCCGGACTCGTTGATGACACGTGTCGCGGTGGTGCTGAAGTCGCCCAGTGCAACAAGGGCATTGGTGAGATTCTGGCGCTCGCCGACAAGTACTTCCAGCGCGGGCGGGATCCCGTCGAGCGCCGCGGTGAGCGTCTCGCTCTGCGCGTTGACCGTGCTCGCGAGTCGGTCGATTCCCTCCATCGCCGAGATGATCTCACCGCGCTGTGCGTCGAGGCTGCCCACCAGCTGATCGAGCTGCGGCAGCAGATCCCGGATCGACTCCTCGCGACCACCGAGCGCCGCGTTCAGCTCACGGGTGATGTCGTTGATCTGTGCCAGACCCCCACCGTTGAGAACCACCGACAGCGACGACAGCGTCTGCTCGGTGGTCGGGTACGCACCCGCGCGGTCGAGCGGAATCACGTCGCCGTCCTCGAGCGTGCCCTCCGGCGCGATCCCGGGCGGCGGCGCCAACTCCAGGTGCTGCGAACCGAGGAGGCTGGTCTGGCCGATCTTCGCCGTTGCGTTGGCAGGCAGCTCCACGTCGGGGTTGATCGACACCGTGACCAGGGCGTGCCACCCGTCCAACTCGATGCCCGTCACGGTTCCGACCGTCACGTCGTTCACCCGGACGGGCGAATTCTGCGACAGCGTGGTCACATTCGGCATCTCGATCTGGACGGTGTACGCCCCGTCCGCGCCACCTTCGGTGCCCGGCAGGGGAACCGAATTGAGTCCGTCCCACTCGCAGCCGGCCAGGGCGAGGGACAGCGTCGTCGCCGTCGCGATCACCGCGACCGACCTGCGGGAACGCTTCCGCGCGATCATCGTCCCCCTCCCGGGTTGAGCAGTGCGCCGAGATCCTTCGGCACGTCGACGGTGGGCATACCCGCGAGCGGACCCCGCGCCGTTGCGGTGCGGGTCGGAACCTCGGCGGCCAGGCTCGGCGGTGAGTACACGATCTGGTCGGGTGTGGCGTTCGCCCCGATCGCCGGGTTCGTGAGGAAGCCCGGATAGTTCGTCGTGATCGAGTTCAGCACCGGCCCGAGATACTGCGCGCACAGGTCGGCGCTGCGATCCGAGTCGTTGGTGTCGAGGCCCTCGATCATGCCGCAGATCATGTTGATCGGGTTGCCCGCGTTGCTCAGCGCGATGGCGCCGTTGAGCGACCCCTGACGCGGACTGTAGATGTTGTTGAAGTTGGCCAGTGCGTTCGGTGCCACGTGCAGGACCTGCTCCAGCTGGGGGCGCTTCTCGACGAGCGTCGTGGTCACGTCGGCCAGTCGACCGACCTGCTCGTTGAGCGCGTCACCGTTCTCGGAGACGAACCGCTGCACGTCGCTCATCGCGACGTCGAGATCCGTGAGCGCGGTGCCCAGTTCGTCACTGGTGTCGGCGAGGAGCGACGACACCGACGCGAGCCGGCCGCCGAACTGCACGATCTGCTCGTTGCTGGCGGACAGTGCCGAGACGAACGCCTGCAGGTTCCGGACGGTGCCGAACAGGTCGGTGCGGCCGTCCGAGAGGAGCTTCATGGTGTCGGACACCTCGCGCAGTGTGTTTCGCAGTGCCTCACCGTTGCCGTCGAGGTTCTCTCCGGCGGTGTCGATGAAGCGGCCGAGCGATCCCTGGTCCGCTGCGCCCTGCGGTCCGAGTGCATCGGACAGGCGCGTCAGCTCGGTCTTGATCTCGTCCCATTCCACCGGGACAGCGGTGCGCTCCACGGGAATCTCCGCGCCGTCACTCATCGCGTCGCCGCCGTCGTAGACCGGGGTGAGCTGGACGAACCGGGCCGCGACGAGGCTGGGGGCCACGATCACGGCCTTCGCGTCGGCCGGGATGTCCACCGACCGGTCGACGTTCATCACGACCGTTGCACCCGTGCCGTTGGGATCGATGCTCTCGATCGAGCCGACCTTCACCCCCAGCACACGGACGTCGTCGCCCGCGTAGAGGCCGGTGGTGGACGGGAATTCGGCGGTGATGGTGGTCTTCCCGATTCCCGGGAAGAAGTACAGGGCCCCGGCGACCACGGCTGCGACCACGACGACGACGGCGCCGCCGATCAGCCACTTCTTGTTCGAGTTCATCTGGGCGCTCACCGGTTCGGATCCTTGAGCTCGGTCTTCAACGGGGGGAACTGCTGGAGGTCCTGGGGCACGTGCTCGGGCCACACCAACTGGTCGACGAGGGTCTGCGTCATCGCGCCGACGCTGAAGTTCGCGACGTACGCCATGAAGAACGGGCCGCTGCTGACGGCTTCGCCGAGCGCGGTTGCGTAGGGGGCAAGTCCGTCGAGGCCGCGGCTGATGTTGTCCTTGTTGCGCTGCAGGATCTCGACCGTCGCGTTCAGCTGGTCGAGGGTGGGCTTCATCTGCTGCTCGTTGTCCTGCACCAGCCCGGTGAGCTGACGGGACACCGCCGAGATGTTGGAGATCAGTTCACTGATCGCGTTGCGGCGGCGATCCAGCTCGCCGAGCAGCTGGTTGCCGTCCACGACGAGCGAGTTGATCTGGTCGCTGCGCTCGGCCAGGATGCCCGTCACGCTCTCCGCCCGCGCGAGGAGGTCCTCGAGCGATTCGTCGCGCGCGTTGATGCTCGCGGACAGCCTGCTGGCACCGTCGAGCGCGGCCCGCAGTTCCGGCGGAGTGTCGGCAAGGGTGTCGGAGGCCGCGTTCAGCGCATCGTTGAGTTGCTCGGTGTCCAGTTCGGAGACCGACGTCGTCAGATCACCGAGCGCGTCGTTGAGCGAGTACGGGGAATTGGTGCGGTCCAACGGGATCGCGCTGCCGACCGGCATGACGTCCGACCCCTCGGGGGTCACCTCCAGGGACTTGCGTCCGAGGATGGTGTTGGTCTTGATGTCGGCGCGAGTGCCGTCACCGAGCTCGATCTTCTCGTCCATCGCGAACGTCACCTGGACAGCCGTGCCGTCCAGCTCGACCTTCTCCACCTTGCCGACGTTCACGCCGGCGACCGTCACGTAGTCGCCTGTCAGCAGGCCGCCTGCGTCCTCGAAGTACGCCTGGTAGCGAACTCCGCCCGCGATGAACTGCAACCTGTCGTACTGGAGTCCGGCGAGGACGAGCGCGATCGCGACAACGAGGCCGATGACGCCGATCTGCACGGGGTTCCGTTCGGGCCTGCTCATCGGACCGCACACCTCCCTGTCGTCTGGGTCGGGGTCGTCGGCAGGTCCACGTGCAACTCCTGGCCGTCGGGGCCGCTGAACTTGAACCCGACCGAGCATGTGTAGAACTGGAACATGCTGCCGTACGCACCCGTTCGGATCAGCTTGCGATAGGCCTCGGGCAGGCGCTCGAGCACCCAGTCGACCTGGTCCTGCCCGTTGACGAGCTGGGTGGCCACCCGATTCGCCTCGGCGATCGTGGCCTGCAGGTCGGGCCGCACACCCTGCAGCAGTGACGCGAGATCGCCTGTTGCGGTGGCGATCTCGGGTATCGCTGCACCGATCGGGTCCCTGTCCTGCGCCAGGCCGCTCACCAGCTGCTGAAGCTGATCGAGTGTCGTGGAGAACTGCTCACCGCTGTCGTCGATCGTCTCCAGCGTGGTGTTCAGGTTGTTGATGACGTCGCCGATCAGCTGATCCCGGTCGGCGAGCGACGAGGTGAACGAACTGGTGTTCCCCAGCAGCGAGACCAGCGTCCCGCCCTGTCCCTGCAGCACCTGCAGCAGGGCGCCGGTCAGGTCGTTCACCTGATCGGCGTTCAGGCCCTTGAGCAGCGGCTTGAATCCGCCGAGGAGCAGGTCCAGGTCGAGCGCCGGCGAGGTCTGCGACTCGGGAATGGTGCCACCCGAGGCGAGAACATCCGCCGACCCCGCTCCCTCGAGCAGTTCCAGATACCTGTCTCCCACGAGATTTTCGTAACGAACGGTGGCCCGGGTGCTCTGCAGCAGGGTGTACTCGGAGTCGACGTCGAAGCTCACCTCCGCGAGATTGTCCGCACCGACCTCGACCGAGCCGACCGAGCCGACGGGGACACCCGCGATGCGCACCTTGTCACCGGACTTGAGCCCGGAGGCGCTGGTGAACTCTGCGTTGTAGTCGTCGCTGGAGCTGAATCGGAACTGGCTGAACACCACGGCGAGACCGGCGAAGATGACCGCCATCACCGTCGCGAAGGCCAGCAGTTTGATCGTGGTCGGCCGCATCAGTTCTGGCCTCCCTGCGGTGCGACGCCTGCGTACAGCCACTGGAACATCTTCGGCACGTTCAGCGACGCCTCCGTGGTCGGCTGGAAGGGCACGGTCCCGGTGTCGGTGACGACGAACGGCGCGTTACCGCTCTTCTTCGGATCGAAATCGGGGAGGCCCCAGCAGTTCGGCCCGCCGCTGGCATTCACCTTGGGCAGGTCGTTCGGGTAGGTGTACGGCGCCGAGCCCGGCAGGAAGTTGGTGCTCAGGGCGAAACCGGGCTGATTTCCGCCCTCGAGTCGCTCCGCGATCGGTCGCACGTTGTTGAGGCCGACGATCAGGCACGAGATGCTCGGTGAGTATTCCGCCGCCAGGGACGTCGTGGGCACGAGCAGGGACAGTGCCTCGGTCAGGTTCGCCTCGTTCTCCGTGAGCACCTGGTTGCCGGTGTTCGCCAGTCCGGTCACGTTCATCAGCAGCAGGTTCAGGTTGTCCTGTTGGTCGACGACGGTGCCGCTGGTGGCGGTGGCGTTGTCGAGCAGCGTCATCAGATTCGGAGTGACGTCCGCGAAGGTGTTGGTCACGATCGCCGCCGCGGCCAGGTCCTTCTGCAGCTGCGGCAGAGACGGATTCATCGTCTCGAGGTACGAGTCCGTCTCCTCGAGCAGCTGACCGAGTTCGTCACCGCGACCGTTGAGAGCCGACGAGATCGCACCGAGGGTGGCATTGAGCTTCTCGGGTTCGATCTGCTGCAACAGCTCCGACAGGTTCTCGAACAGCGTGTTGAACTCGACGGTCACCGAGGTGGCCGCGATGTCGGTGCCGGGCGCGAGCGACTCCGACGACGGGTTCTCGGGCACCACGAAGTTGACGTACTTCGCACCGAACACGGTGGTGGACTTGATCTCCACCGTCGAATTCGACGGGATCAGGTGCAGCTGGGACGGGTCCATGTCGAGGTGCAGGACGGCCTGGCCGTCGACCTGGTCGATCGAGCCGACCCGGCCCACCTCCACACCGCGCAACTTGACCTTGGCCTGCGGGTCCATCACGAGTCCCGCGCGATCCGCGGTGACGGTGACGGGCTCGGAGTCCTTGAAGGTGCCGGAGAACATGGCAAGCGACACGACGACGACCGCGACGAGACTGCCGACGAGGATCAGTGCCGCGAGCTTCTTCTTCCAACTGGAATCGGTCATCGGCCTATCCCGAGAGGTTGAAATTGCCGGACCCGCCGTAGATGGCGAGCGACAGGAGCAGGGTGACGGTGACGACGGCGATCAGCGACATGCGCACCGCGTTGCCGACGGCGACGCCGACGCCGACCGGGCCGCCGCTGGCGTTGTAGCCGTAGTAGGTGTGGATCAGCATGACCGCGAGTGCCATGACGATGGCCTGTGCGAACGACCACAGAATGTCCGTCGGCATCAGGAACGTCGAGAAGTAGTGGTCGTAGACCCCGGACGACTGCCCGTACAGGACGACCGTCGCGAAACGGCTCGCGATGAAGGACGCGACGACGGCCAGGGAGTACAGCGGGATGATCGCGATCATTCCGGCCATCACGCGGGTGCTGACGAGGTACGGGATGGAGGGAATCGCCATCACCTCGAGCGCGTCGATCTCCTCGGACACCCGCATGGCGCCCAGCTGTGCGGTGGAGCCGGCGCCGATGGTCGCGGCGAGCCCGATACCCGCGATCACCGGTGCCGCGATGCGGACGTTGATGAACGCGGCGAAGAAGCCCGTCAGCGCCTCGATACCGATGTTGCCGAGCGAGCTGTAGCCCTGCACGGCGATGGTGCCGCCGGCGAACAGCGTGAGGAAGCCGACGATGACGACGGTGCCACCGATGACGGCGAGGGCGCCGGTGCCCATGCTGATCTCGGCGATGAGCCGGATCGTCTCCTTGCGGTAGTGGATGAGCGATCGCGGCGCCCACACGAGGGCTCGCCAGAAGAACAGTGCCTGCTCACCGACGCCGTCGATGGCGGCGGATGCCTTGCCGAGCCGGCGCCGGGTGCCGCGGAACTTTCCGGTCAGTGCGAATGCCATCTCGTCACCCCGCCGTCAGCTTGATACCGATGGCGGTGACGAGAACGTTCACCACGAACAGCGCCATGAAGGCGAAGACGACGGTCTGGTTCACTGCGTCTCCCACGCTCTTGGCGCCGCCCTTCACGTTGAGGCCGAGGTAGCACGCCACCAGGCCGGCGATCATGCCGAACAGTCCGGCCTTGAGCTGCGAGATCATGAGTTCGCCGAATCCGGTCAGGAGGGTGATGCCGTTGACGAAGGCGCCCGGGTTCACCCCCTGCAGCAACACGGAGAAGGCGAAGCCACCGACGATGCCGATGGTGCTGACCAGTCCGTTGAGCAGGAGCGCGACCGCGGTCGACGCCAGCACCCGGGGAACCACGAGGCGTTGGACGGGGTCGATGCCGAGGACCCGCATCGCGTCGATCTCCTCGCGAATGGTGCGTGCGGCGAGGTCGGCGCAGATGGCTGTCGCACCCGCACCCGCGACGATGAGCACCGTCACCATCGGGCCGATCTGGGTGACCGAGCCGAGTGCGGCGCCGGCGCCGCTGAGGTCCGCGGCGCCGAGCTCGCGCAGCAGGATGTTGAGCGTGAAGGTCACGAGGACGGTGAACGGCACCGCGACCAGAACGGTCGGCACCATGGAGACCCGCGCGACGAACCACGCCTGGTCGACGAACTCGCGCCCCTGGAACGGCGGCCGGACCATGGCCCGGAACACCTCGGCGGTCATCTGGAAGAACCCACCGACCGCCCGCAGTGGAACGGCGAGGAGGTCGTTCATCTGCCCTCCTCCGGTGTTGTTGCCACGGTTGTCCGTGTATGGGTGCGCGACTCGGCGTGGTATCCGCACATCGGGGCCCGGGAGACGTGTAGATTCCCCCCGGAGTCTGTGATCCAAGTCATATTAATTAGAACACGTTCACCTGTCAAAGAAGTCTGCCGCCTTGATCATTTCCCCAGCTAGATGTACTGAAGCTCGACATTTTCGATCCCCCTGACGGGGATGTGTTCACCGGCATCACGCGGTGCGGGACCGCACCCACCTGATCCTCGTCGACGCCGACCAGTCCGAGCACGGCACCGAGATATGCCACCCTCCGACGAATCCTCGAACGACCCACGTTGCCCGCCTTCACCTTTCACCAGGACGCGGAGACCGTGGCCCGCCGACCGAAGCGGCCGGCCCGACGGCAAGCGCACATCCGCGCTTCCCTCCGGAGGCGCGCACACCAGCCCGCGCCTTCCGGACGACAGCCTCCCCGACGGTTCGTTGCCAGGGAACCTTCTCGAACACATGCTCGCGCCGGGATCGAACCGCTCACTCGGCACATCATGGCCGGTCAGACGCTATGGCGGAGCAGAATTGACCAATTGATTCTCAATGCGAAAGAAACGCGCTGTCGCGCCGCGGAGGTTTCGAGTCCTCCGCGACGGATCAGCCGAGCGACTTGATCGCTGCGGACGCGGCGAACATCCGGCCGGGTTCGCGGTCGTCGAAGTATCCACCGAGCGATTCGGCGAGCGCCGCGGGACTCCATTCGGCATCGGGCGCGTCGAACCGCTGCTCGACGACCGGAGCCGCCATCAGCGCGACCATCGGGCCGTACACGATGAAGACCTGACCGTTGATCGCGTCGGCCGCCGGCGAGGCCAGGTAGGAGACGAGGTTGACGACGTGCTCGGGCGAGAGCGGATCGACCACACCCTCCGGGGCGTCACCGAAGACGTTCTCCGTCATCGCCGTGCGCGCGCGGGGGCAGATCGCGTTGGCGCGGACACCGTAACGCTCCAGGCCGCGCGCGGCGGACATGGTCAGCGCGGTGATACCCGCCTTGGCGGCACCGTAGTTGGGCTGCCCGGGCGGGCCGAGCAGCCCGGCCTCCGACGACGTGTTGATCAGCCGTCCGTAGACCGGTGCGCCCGCGTTCTTGGACTCGGTGCGCCAGTGCACTGCGGCGTTGCGGCACAACAGGAAATGCCCGCGCAGGTGCACCTTGAGGACGAGGTCCCAGTCCTCGTCGGACATCGAGAACAGCATCTTGTCGCGGACGATGCCCGCGTTGTTGACGACGATGTCGACACCACCCAGGTCCTGGGCGGCGGACATCAGGGCGTCTGCCGTGGTGCGTTCACCGATGTCACCGGGAACGAAGACGCCCTTGCCGCCGAGCGCCTGGATCTCGTCCAAGAGCTCGTCGGCCTGCGCGCCGGCGGCGAGATCGTTGACGACAACGTTCGCGCCGGCCCGGACGAGCCCGAGAGCCTCGGCCTTGCCGAGACCCGAGGCCCCTCCGGTGACGATCGCAACCTTGCCGTCCAGACCTACCTCGCGACTAGCCAATCTCACCACTGCCTTCGTGAATCGATTAGGGAACGGCGGCGCAGTGGGCGCCCGCCCCGTTCGTGACCGCAGTCACTCTAGAACGCGTTCTCATTTACGGCAAGGATCGAGATCGTCAGCGCAGCAGCGTGAGTGCCGCACGCGGGCACATCGAGACCGCCTCCTCCATCAACTTGACCGTTTCCGAGTCGTCGCCGACGGGCTGGGTGACGATCAGGTTGTCGTCGTCGTCGAGGTCGAACACCTCGGGCGCGACACCCACGCACACACCGTTGGCCTCACATCGATCGAAATCGACCTTGACCTCCATGAATGAACCTCTTCCCTGAGCTCGTTACGACGTCGCGGTCACGGACCTACGGGCTGGGCCCGCGACCGGATCCAGCATAAGGCTAGAACCTGTTCCACTCCTGTGCAATGATGCGGAAAACCCGCCGCGACGGGCCGAAAGACCACTCGGAGCCGACGGCTTCACAGGAACCCGCGCGCACCGATTGTCGATGACTAGAACTTGTGTCAGGCCGGATGCACCAGTCGGACCGGAGAGGGATCGATGCACATCACCTACACCGCGGAGCAGCAGCAGCTGCGGGAAGAGCTGCGCGCATACTTCGCGAAGCTGATCACTCCCGAGCGACGCGAGGCACTCGCCGCTCAGACCGGTGAATACGGATCGGGCACGGTCTACCGCGACGTCGTGCGCGAGATGGGCCGCGACGGCTGGCTCACCCTCGGGTGGCCCACCGAGTACGGCGGACAGGACCGGCCCGCCATCGACCAGCTGATCTTCACCGACGAGGCGGCCATCGCGGGCGCGCCGGTGCCGTTCCTGACGATCAACTCCGTCGCGCCGACGATCATGCACTACGGCTCCGAGGAGCAGAAGAAGTTCTTCCTGCCCAAGATCTCCTCGGGCGAACTGCACTTCTCGATCGGATACTCCGAGCCCGGTGCCGGCACCGACCTCGCGAGCCTGCGAACCAGCGCGGTCAAGGACGGTGACGACTACGTCGTCAACGGCCAGAAGATGTGGACCAGCCTGATCGCGTACGCGGACTACGTGTGGCTCGCGGTCCGTACCGACCCGACGGCCAAGAAGCACAAGGGCATCAGCATGCTGATCGTCCCGACCACCGCCGAAGGCTTCTCCTACACCCCGGTCCACACCATGGCAGGCCCGGACACCAGCGCCACCTACTACCAGGACGTCCGCGTCCCGTCGTCCGCGCTGGTCGGTGAGGAGAACGGCGGGTGGGCTCTGATGACCAACCAGCTCAACCACGAGCGCGTCGCCCTCGTCTCGGCCGCCCCGATCCAGGGGGCCCTGCGCGACACCGTCGAGTGGGCACAGAACACCAAGATGGCCGACGGGCGCCGCGTCATCGACCAGGAGTGGGTGCAGATCAACCTCGCGCGCGTGCATGCGAAGGTCGAGTACCTCAAGCTGCTCAACTGGGAGGTCTCCGCCGTCGACGCCCCCAGCAAGGGCGACGCGTCCGCGTGCAAGGTGTTCGGCACCGAGTTCGCCACCGAGGCGTACCGGCTGCTGATGGAGGTTCTGGGTCCGCTGGCCTACCTCCGTCAGGACTCGAAGGGCTCGGTCCTGCGGGGCCGCGTCGAGCGGATGCACCGCTCCTCGCTGATCCTCACCTTCGGTGGCGGCACCAACGAGGTCCAGCGCGACATCCTCGCCATGACCGCACTGGGACAGCCGCCCGCGCGGCGCTGAATCTCGGCCACCGGCCGAGCGCTGACCCCCGTTCTGGACTGCACCCGAAGGAATCACCGTGGACTTCACTCCCACCGAGGCCCAGCAGGACCTCGAACAGCTCACTCGGAGCATCGCCGAGAAGCTCACCACCAACGACCGGCTGCGGGAACTCGACGCCGCCGAGGACCGCTTCGACGACAAGCTCTGGCAGGCACTCGCCGACGCCGGCGTGCTCGCGGCCGCGCTACCGGAATCGGTCGGCGGCGGCGGATTCGGCGTCCTCGAGCAGTGCACGATCCTGCGCGAGATCGGCCGACCCGTCGCGCCCGTGCCGTACCTCGGCTCGATCGTGCTGGCCGCGTCGGCTCTCGCCGAGTTCGGCGACGACGCACAGCGGGACCTCGCCCGACGCGCAGGCGCGGGCACCGCGATCCTGACGGTCGCCCTGGCGGAGGAACTGAACAACGATCCGGCACAGCCGGTCACCCGCGCGGACCGCAGCGGCGACGGCTGGACGATCACCGGAACCAAGATCACGGTTCCCGCCGCCGCGTTCGCGGATGCGATCCTCGTGCCCGCCACCACACCCGAGGGTGTCGCGGTGTTCGTGGTGGACCCGTCCGCTGCCGGCGTGCAGATCGATCGGCAGTCGACCACCGACTACAGCGCCGAGTCGATCGTCGACCTGTCCGGTGTCTCCACCGACCAGGTTCTCGGCGGTGTGGAGCGTGGCGCCGAGGTCGTGGGCTGGATCCTCGACCGCGCCGCCGTCGGGCTCGCGGCCCAGCAGCTCGGCACACTCGAGCGTGCCCTCGAACTGGTCGCCGAGTACGCCCGCGAGCGGGTGCAGTTCGATCGGCCGATCGGCAGCTTCCAGGCGGTGGCCCAGCGCCTGGCCGACGCGTTCATCGACGTCAAGGCAGTCCGGTCGACGCTGTGGCAGGCCGCGTGGCGCCTCAGCGAGAACCTGCCCGCCGAGGCCGAGATCCGGACCGCGAAGTTCTGGGCGGCGGACGCCGGTCACCGCGTCTCGCACACGGTGATCCACGTGCACGGTGGTGTCGGCCTGGACCGCGATCACCCGGTCCACCGCTACTTCCTGGCCGCCAAGCACAACGAGTTCGCGCTCGGCTCGGCGACCGAGCAGCTCCGCCGGCTCGGGCAGTCACTCGCCGACGTTCCCGCCTGACCCGCACTCGTCGACAACGCGAACGCCCGGTTCCGTGACTGGAACCGGGCGTTCGCGTCGTTTCCGCCGTCGACGCGGGTGCCGCCACCTACCATCGGCACGACTGTCAGGGGACACGATGACCATGCGATTCCTGCCCGCACACGCGCCGGCCGTCGCGGCCGCGGTCGCGATGCTCGCACTGCCGGGGGCCGCGACAGCCGTCGCCGCTGCGCCGACGCCCGCGAAGCCCTGTGTGCTGCTGGTGCACGACATCGCTCGTGACGCGTCCTCCTGGGACACCGCCCGTGACCTGCTCGAACGCCGGGGCCGATGCGCGATCACCGTCACCTGGGGCGCGCCCACCGGCGCCGAGGTCCCCGTACCCACTGCCGGACTCCGCGGCGCCGACGCAGGCGTGAACGATCTCGCCGACGCGATCGCCGATGCCGGTGGCGGACCGTTCGACATCGTCGCGCACGGAGCGGGCGCGCTTGTCGCGCAACGGTATCTGCAACGATTCGGACCCTCGTCGGTCCGGTCACTGACCACTCTCGGGCCCCTGTGGCACGGCACGGAGATCGGCGGCCTCGCCGCGACCGAGGAGGTCAGCCGAACGCTCGGCACCTACGATCTCGTGTTGGCCTGGGAGAAGCCGCTCGTCGACCCGGTGTGCGCGGGGTGCCGCGAGCTGATCAGCGGCTCCGACCTCCTCCGCGCGATGCACCGAGACGGGGCACCGACTCCCGGCGTCCGCTACACCGACATCGCGTCACCCTGCGACGAACTGGCGCCGCCCACCGGGTTGCCGGGTGCGCACGTCGTCGTACTGGACCGCTGCGTGTCACATTTCGCGCTGGCCGACGACGCGGGAGCGCTCGGGCACGCGTTCTCGTAGCAGTCGGTCCCACCAGGTGCGACCGAGTCTGGTCGGGGTGCGGCCCGGCCCCTACACTGCGCACATGAGCACTTCCGCGCCCACGGTCGCCGACCTCCTGATCCGCCTGCGCGGCGTGGAGTCCACCGGAATCCTGTTCGAGGACAACCGAACTTCGTGGTCGGAGCATGTCGGACTCGCCGTCGACCTGGCCGCGGCACTCGGCGAACTGCTCGATCCCGCTCTGCCCCCGCACGTTGCGGTACTGCTCGACAACGTCCCCGAGTTCTCGCTGTTGCTGAGCGCGAGCGCGATCGGCGGCACGGTGCTGGTCGGACTGAACACGACGCGCCGCGGAGCCGCACTCGCAGGCGACGTCGCCCGCGCCGACTGCCAGGTGCTCGTCACCGACTCGGACAAGGTCGCGCTGCTGGACGGACTCGACCTCGCCGGCGTCCGGGTCCTCCTCACCGACTCCGACGAGTGGCACGAGCTGCTGGCCGCGCACCGGGGCAGCACCCACCCCGAGCGGACGCCGGCCCTCGACGACCTGTTCATGCTGATCTTCACCTCCGGAACCAGCGGGGACCCGAAGGCCGTGCGCGTCACGCACAAGATGGTCGCCGGTCCGGGCGTGATGCTCGCCGAGCGCTTCGGACTGTCCGATGCCGACACCGCGTACGCATCGATGCCGATGTTCCACTCGGGCGCGGTGATGGCGTGCTGGTCCGTCGCAATCGCCGCTGGAGCGAACTTCGCGCTGCGGCGCAAGTTCTCCGCCTCGGGCTTCCTTCCGGACGTACGCGCATTCGGCGCCACCTATGCGCACTACGTCGGCAAGCCACTCGCCTACGTCCTCGCGACGCCGGAGCGCGACGACGACGCCGACAATCCTCTGAAGATCCTGTACGGCAACGAGGGATCCCCTTCGGCGATCGCCGAGTTCGCCCGCCGATTCGACGTCCGGGTGGTCGACGGATTCGGTTCCACCGAGGGCGGCGTGCTGATCTCGCGCGCACCGGGAACCCCACCGGGCGCACTCGGACTGCTTCCCGCAGGCATCGCCGTCCTCGATCCGGACAGCGGCACCCCCTGCCCCACAGCGGAGTTCGACGCCAGTGGCCACATCCTCAACGCGGACAAGGCGACGGGAGAGCTGGTCAACACCGCCGGAACCGGGAGTTTCGCGGGGTACTACAACAATCCCGAGGCCGACGCCGACCGTGTGCGCAACGGTCAGTACTGGAGCGGCGACCTCGGCTACGTCGACGCCGACGGCTACGTGTACTTCGCGGGCCGCAGTTCCGGCTGGATGCGGGTCGACGGCGAGAACCTGGGCAGCGCACCGATCGAGAACGTCCTGGCACGCCATCCCGCGGTGACCGAGGTCGCCGCCTACGCGGTGCCGGATCCGGAGGTCGGCGACCGAGTGGCCGTCGCCGTCGTCGCGGAGGATTTCGACATCGACGAGTTCGCCGAGTTCCTGCAGTCCGCGGCCGATCTCGGACCGAAGCAGCTGCCAAGCTTCGTCCGGGTCACCGAGGACCTGCCGAAGACCGCGACCTACAAGGTGCTGGGCCGCTCCCTGACCGCGCAACGCTGGAACTCGCCCGACCCCACCTGGTTTCGCGCCCCCGGCACGACCACCTTCGTCCCCGTCACCCCCGACCTCGCCGCCGCCCTGGACGCCGAACTCGACCGCTGAAAACACTCCGGACACGAATCGGGGCCGCACCCCAGGTCGGTGTGCGGCCCCGATTCGTACGGCCCGTGCAGCTGGGCGTCAGCCCCCCAGCTTGTTCATCCGCGCAACGGTCGCCTCGAACTCCGCAACCAGGTCCGCCATCGAATCCGCGACCGGCCGGATCTCGTTCATCCGTCCGACGATCTGCCCGGCCGGCATCGCGACGACATCCGGGTTCTCGGCGGCGACGATCCGCTGATGCGCCTCGGCGACGAGAATGTTCTGCAGCGGCATCGGCAGCGCCTCCGGAGCGCCGGGCTTCGACCACGCCTCCGTCCACTTCGTCTTCAGCAGCCGCGCCGGCTTACCCGAGTAGATCCGCGAACGGACGGTGTCGCTCGACGTCGCGGCGAGCAGCGCCCGCTGCGTCGCCGACGTGCCCTTCTCGGCGCTGCCGAGACGGTACTCGGCGGCGGTCAGCCAATAGGAGCCCATCCACACACCCTGTGCACCGAGCGCCATCGCAGCCGCGACCTGACGCCCGCTGCCGATACCACCAGCGGCGAGCACCGAGGCGGAGTCACCGACGGCGTCGACGATCTCGGGAACGAGAACCATGGACGCGATCTCGCCGGTGTGACCGCCCGCCTCGTAGCCCTGGGCGATGACGATGTCCACGCCGTTCTCGACGTGACTCAGCGCGTGCGGGACGGCACCGGCGAGTGCCGCGACCGGGACGCCGTGCTGGTGCGCCTCGTCGATGACATCCTTCGGCGGCGACCCGAGTGCGTTCGCGATCAGCGCCGGGCGGTGCTTGAACGCGACGTCGAGCTGGGCCCGGGCGACCGAGTGCAGCCACCCGAGGACGCCCGTGTTGTGCTCGACGTCGTCGGACAGCGGCGGCACCCCGAGCTCGTCGAGGGTGCGGTTCACGAATGCCCGGTGCTCGGCGGGGATCAGCTTGTCGAGGTCGACAGCGGTGCCCTCGGTGGGGATCTTCGCCGGCATCACCACGTCGACGCCGTACGGCTTCCCGTCGGTGTTCTCGTCCATCCAGTTCAGGACGGCGTCGAGCTCCTCGGCATCGTTGAACCGGACGCACCCCAGCACGCCGAGGCCACCGGCCCGGGAGACGGCCGCCGCGACGTGCTCCGACGGGGTGAACGCGAAGATCGGGTACCGAATGCCGAACTTCTCGGCGAGATCGTTGTGCATCAGGACTTTCCGTTGCCGTTCGAGTAGTGACCGTCGGCGTCGCGCTCCTCGGTCTGCTGCTTCGCCCACTTGTAGTCGGGCTTGCCCGCGGGCGACCGCTTGATCTCGTCCACGAACCAGACGCTGCGCGGCACCTTGTAACCCGCGACCTCGCCGCGAGCCACCGTCACGATGTCGTCGATGCTCGGGCGGGCACCGCCACGAGTGGAGACGACGGCCGCGACCCGCTGACCGAAGCGCTCGTCCGGGACGCCGACGACGAGGACGTCGAACACGTCCGGGTGCATCTTGATGGCGCCCTCGACCTCTTCGGGGTAGATCTTCTCGCCGCCGCTGTTGATGGACACCGAGCCGCGGCCGAGCATGGTGACGGTGCCGTCCGCCTCGACCGTGGCGTAGTCACCCGGGATCGAGTAGCGAACGCCGTTGTACGTCTTGAACGTCGCGGCGGTCTTCACCTCGTCCTTGTAGTAGCCGAGCGGGATGTGTCCGTGGCGGGCGAGGACGCCGACCTTCCCGGAGCCGGGCTCGATCTCGTTGCCGTCGTCGTCGAGGACGACGGTGGCGGCGTCGATCTTCACGCGCGGGCCGCCGGTGTGGGTCTCACCCTTGGTGACGGTGCTCAGGCCACCGAAACCGGTCTCGGACGAGCCGATGGAGTCGGTGATGTAGCGGTTCGGCAGCAGGTCCAGGAACTCGTCCTTGAGCGCAGGCGAGAACAGCGCCGCGCTGGAGGCCATGACGTACAGGCTGGCGAGGTCGTACGGTTCGCCGGTCTCCGGGTTGCCTGCGCGCAGCGCGTCGAGCATCGGCCGGGCCATCGCGTCACCGGTGATGAAGATCAGGTTGACCTTGTGCCGGTCGATGACCTGCCAGACCGTGTGGGCGTCGAACTCGGGGTTCATCACGAGGGTTCCGCCGCCGAAGAGGCTGTGGAACACCGCCGACTGGGAGCCACCGTGGATCATCGGGGGGATCGGGAACCGCACCATCGCGGGGCTCTCGGCACCGACCTTCGCGAGCTGCCACTCGTCCTCGACGCGTTCGCCGGTGACGAAGTTGACGCCGCCGCCGAGCACGCGCCACCAGTCCTCGTGCCGCCACATGACGCCCTTGGGCATGCCGGTGGTGCCGCCGGTGTAGATCATGAAGATGTCGTCGGGGCTGCGCTCACCGAAGTCGCGGGCGGGCGAACCCTTCGCCAGTGCCGTCTCGTACTCGATCCACTCGACGTCGTCCGTGGACGCGTACTCGAGGTCGGTGCCGTCCTCGACCACGACGACGGTCTTCACGAGCGGCGTGTTCGGCAGCACCGCCGCGACCCGGTCGACGTATCGGCGCTCGACGAGGAGCGCAGCCATGTCCGAGTTCTCGAAGATGTACTGCAACTCGTTCTCGACGTAGCGGTAGTTGACGTTCACCATCACCGCGCGAGCCTTGACGATGGCGACCATCGTCTCGATCGCCTCGATGGTGTTGCGTGAGTAGATACCGACCTTGTCGTCCGGCTGGAGCCCACGATCCTGCAGGTAGTGGGCGAGTCGGTTGGCCCGCTCCTCCAACTGCGCGAAGGTGATCTCGCGGGTGCTGTCCACCAGCGCCACACGCTCGGGGTTCAGGTCGACGGAGTGCTCGACAAAGTCTGCGATATGTAGGGCCACGTCGATCAAAGTAGAACGTGTTACCGTTTCTCGCAAGAGTCAGTTTGAGATCCAGTTCACACTGCAATCGGGAGCAACCAGTGTCCTCCACCACAGCCGAAATTTCAGACGTTTCGGACAAATCTGCCCACTGCCTCGTCGAGAAGCGCGGCCACGTCCTCATCATCACGATGAATCGCCCGGAGGCGCGCAACGCCCTCTCGAGCGAGATGATGGCGATCATGGTCGACGCCTGGGACCAGGTCGACAACGATCCCGACATCCGGGTGGCCGTCCTCACCGGCGCCGGCGGCACCTTCTGCGCGGGCATGGACCTGAAGGCGATGAACAGGAACGCCCCCGGCGACGCGTTCGCCGCCGGCAGCCTCGACCCGGTCAAGCTGCCCGCCCTGCTCAAGGGCCGCCGCCTGACCAAGCCGCTGATCGCGGCCGTCGAAGGCGCGGCCATCGCCGGCGGAACCGAGATCCTGCAGGGCACCGACATCCGAGTCGCCGCGGAGAACGCACGCTTCGGCGTCTCCGAGGCCAAGCTCGGACTGTTCCCCCTCGGCGGATCCGCGGTCCGGCTCGTCCGTCAGATCCCCTACACCGTGGCCGCCGACATCCTGCTCACCGGCCGCACCGTGCCCGCGCCCGAGGCGAAGGAACTCGGCCTCATCGGCTACGTCGTCCCCGAGGGCGAGGCACTGAACAAGGCCCTCGAGATCGCGGAGCGGATCGCCGCCAACGGCCCGGTCGCCGTCCAGGCCATCCTCAAGACGATCCGCGTCACCGAGGGCATGCACGAGGAAGAGGCGTTCAAGCTCGAGGCCAAGATCGGCGCCGAGGTGTTCAAGAGCGACGACGCCAAGGAAGGTCCGCGCTCGTTCGCCGAGAAGCGCGCCCCGAAGTTCCAGGGCAAGTAGCCCGCCCCGGGGATCACCCCGGTCCCTCCTGGCATGAACGGAACCGTTCAGTCGATCTGATCGACTGAACGGTTCCGTTCATGCCGGAGACCGCCGAAGGCCCCGGACCGGTGGGGAGGGGGCGGCGGCCGGGGGAACAAACGTCGGTGGAACTCGGTTGTCGCGCACATGAACCCCGACACGGATTCCCGCCTGCTCGACGTCGTCGCCGCGCACACGCGGGGCGTTCTGACCACGATCAAACGGGACGGCCGCCCGCAGCTGTCGAACGTCGTGTACACGTGGGATCCGGGGACCGGTGTCGCGCGGGTGTCGGTCACCGCCGACCGCGCGAAGACTCGCAACGCGGCGCGGGACCCGCGGGTCTCGCTGCACGTCAGCGCCGACGACTTCTGGTCGTACGCCGTCGTGGAAGGCGACGCCGAGCTCAGTTCCGTCGCCACGGATCCGCACGATGCCGCTGTGGACGAACTCGTCGAGGTGTTCCGGGCCGCCTCCGGCACCGAGCACCCCGACTGGGAGGAGTTCCGCAGGGCGATGGTCGCGGAGCGCCGCGTCGTGCTCCGGATCCGCGCCACCCACGTCTACGGGATGGCCGAGCTCCCGCGCCCCTCGGCCTGACCGACCGATCGGCCGTCAGAACTCCTCGTCGACGCAGGCGAGGCGGTCACCGGCCGTGCCTGCCACCCCGGGACCGGTCATCGTGTGCTGGGCGTGCAACACCAGCGAGTGGGCGGCGTCGTCCCGGAACTCCCAGTCGACCGTCGTCGACGCCTGGGCGTTGCCGGTTCCGTCGGTGGTGATGTCGAGCCAGATCTCGTTCTGCGGGTTGGCATAGGCGGGGTCGGTCGACGGGGACTCCGGTGTTGCCGCGGGATCCGTGCGGTCCTGGTAGTGCGGGCCCGAATCCGACGGCTTCGGTCCGCATCTCGTGGTGTGCACGTGGACACCGAAGTCGCGGTCCGGGGCCAGACCGCGCGCACTGAAGCTCACGGTGGTCCGGCCGCCGTCCTCGTCGCTGTCGACGTTCACCGAGGAACCGATCGGAACCGCTCCTTCGTCGTAGGTGAATGCCGCGTCCTCCCGTGCGACGTCGTCGGGCAGGCCGAAAACGTAGCCGTCCGCGCCGGGCGCGACCGGCGGGACAACGCTCTCGGACGATCCCGTTGACGGCGCCTCGACGGTTTGCGGCCCCTCGTCGCCGCTGGTGCCACCGCACCCCGCGACGAGGAGGACGGTGACCGACGCGGCAGCTGACAGAGTTGTGCGTCGAACGTTCATACCGTCCGCATGCCCACCCGTCGACGCACCGAAACCCGGCGCGCCGACGGACCCGGAGGACGGTCAGGCCGGGGCCACCGCGGCCGCGAGCTGATGCATCTGCTCGACGTCGCGGGCGTGCACGAGCAGCATCGTGACGCCGGCGTCCTCCCACACCTTCACCTGCTGTCGGACCTCGTCGAGGTTGCCGATGATCATGGTGTCGGTGACCATCTCGTCGGGCACGATCGACATGGCCTCCTCCTTGCGGCCGGACAGGAACAGGCGCTGGATCTCGGTGACGACGTCGCCGTAGCCCATCCGGGTGTACACCTGGGCGTGGAAGTTCATCTCGGCTGCGCCCATGCCACCGACGTAGAGGGCGGTGATCGGCTTCATCCGGGCGATCTCGCCTGCGCGGTCGTCGGTGACGACCACCTGGCAGGTCGCGGCGATCTCGAAGTCCTCGCGACTGCGACGGGCACCCGGTCGGGAGAAACCCTCGTCGAGCCACTCGTTGTACATGTCCGCCAGCCGCGGCGTGTAGTAGATGGCGAGCCAGCCGTCGGCGATCTCCGCGGTCAGGGCGACGTTCTTGGGTCCTTCGGCGCCGAGCCAGATCGGCAGGTCTGCGCGCAGCGGGTGGGTGATCGGCTTCAGCGGCTTGCCGAGGCCGAGCGCTCCGGGGCCGGAGTACGGCAGCGGGTGGTGCGGTCCGTCGTTGGTGACCGGGGCCTCGCGGGCGAGCACCTTGCGGATGATCGAGACGTACTCACGGGTGCGCGCGAGAGGCTTCTCGAACGGCTCGCCGTACCAGCCTTCGACGACCTGCGGTCCGGACACTCCGAGGCCGAGAATGGCGCGGCCACCGGAGAGGTGGTCGAGCGTCAGGGCGTGCATCGCCGCGGCCGTGGGGGTGCGTGCCGACAGCTGGGCGACGGAGGTGCCCAGGCGGATCCGCTCGGTGGACGACCCCCACCACGCGAGCGGCGTGAACGCGTCGTTACCCCACGATTCGGCGGAGAACACGGCGTCGAAGCCGATCCGGTCCGCTTCTGTAACAAGTTCCTGCGCATTCGCCGGCGGCTGGGCCGCCCAGTACCCAAGTTGCAACCCGAGCTTCACCGATTTCCTCCAGTTCACGACAACCTATTGCAGGTCACTTTAGAACCTGTTCTACTCGATTCCGTGACCCCTGGAAAGAGCGGAGTGGCCGAGCAGCCACTGAAAGCACCTCTTAATCTGAAATTCGACTACACCCGATCGGTGGGGCCGACCATCGGCGCGTTCGTGACCGCACTCCGCGACCGGAAGGTGGTCGGCGCCCGCGGCTCCGACGGTCGCGTGCACGTGCCGCCGCCGGAGTTCGATCCCGCGACCCACGAACCCATGACCGATTTCGTCGACGTCTCCGACACCGGCACGGTCGTCAGCTGGTCGTGGATGTCCGAGCCCATCGAGGGCCAGCCCCTCGCGCACCCCTTCGCGTGGGCGCTGATCGAACTCGACGGCGCCGACACCGCGATCCTGCACGCCGTCGACGCGGGCTCCGCCGAGGCGATGAGCACGGGCATGCGCGTTCGTGTGCGCTGGGCGGACGAGCGCACCGGGCACATCCGCGACATCGCGTGCTTCGAACCCGGTGAGAGCGAGCCGACCCGGACACCTGCCGCCGGCGAGCCCGTCACCGACATCGTCACCCCCGTCGACCTGCACTACACGCACACCGCGTCGTTCGAGGAGACCTACTACCTCAAGGGCCTGATGGAGGGCAAGGTCATCGGCGGGCGCACCGGCCCCGGCGGCAAGGTCTACGTGCCGCCGCGCGGCGCGAACCCCACCGACGGGCAGCCGACCAAGGAGCAGGTCGAGGTGTCCGACAAGGGCACCATCACCACCTTCTGCATCGTCAACGTCCCGTTCATGGGCCAGTCGATCAAGCCGCCGTACGTCGCGGCGTACGTGCTCCTCGACGGCTCCGACATCCCCTTCCTGCACCTGATCCTCGACGTCGACCCGTCCGACGTCCGGATGGGCATGCGCGTCGAGGCCGTCTGGCGGCCGAAGGAGGAGTGGGTCTACTCGCTTCGCAACATCTCGCACTTCCGCCCGAGCGGTGAGCCGGACGCGGACTACGACACCTACAAGCACCACCTCTAGGAGCCGGTAAGACCATGACAGACATTGCAGTCGTCGGCTTCGCACACGCCCCCCATGTGCGCGAGACCACCGGCACCACCAACGGTGTCGAGATGCTCGTTCCCTGCTTCCAGGATCTCTACTCGGAACTGGGAATCACCAAATCCGACATCGACTTCTGGTGCTCCGGCTCGTCCGACTACCTGGCCGGCCGCTCGTTCTCCTTCATCTCCGCCATCGACTCGATCGGCGCCGTGCCGCCGATCAACGAGTCGCACGTCGAGATGGACGCCGCCTGGGCGCTGTACGAGGCCTGGGTCAAGATCATGACCGGTGAGGTCGAGACCGCGCTGGTGTACGGCTTCGGCAAGTCCTCCGCGGGCAACCTCAGGCAGATCCTCGCGATGCAGACGGACCCGTACCTCGTGGCCCCGCTGTGGCCGGACTCCGTCTCGATGGCGGGCCTGCAGGCCCGGCTCGGACTCGAGGCAGGCAAGTGGACCGCCGAGGAGATGGCCGCGATCGCCCAGCGCAGCCGGGCCGCGGCGAAGTCCAACCCACTGGCGCAGATCTCCGGTGACGTCGACATCGAGACGCTGCTCGCGTCGGAGTACGTCGCGGATCCGCTGCGCGCGCACGACTGCGCACCGATCACCGACGGTGCGGCCGCGATCATCCTGGCCCGCGGCGACCGCGCGCGTGAACTGTGCGAGCGGCCGGCGTGGATCACCGGGATCGAGCACCGCATCGACTCCCCCGTCATCGGATCGCGCGATCTGACGACCTCCCCGTCGACGGCGGCGGCCGCTCGCGCCGCGACCGGCGGTGACGTCTCGAACATCGACGTCGCCGAGCTGCACGCGCCGTTCACGCATCAGGAGATCATCCTGCGCGAGGCGATCGGCCTCACGGACGCCACCACGATCAACCCGTCGGGCGGCCCGCTGACCGGCAACCCGATGTTCTCCGGCGGCCTCGAGCGGATCGGCTACGCGGCCCGGAAGATCATGAGCGGTGACGCGCAGCGCACCCTCGCCCACGCCACCAGTGGCCCTGTGCTGCAGCAGAACCTGGTCGCAGTCATGGAAGGACGCAACAACTGATGGCGAAGCAATTGGCAGCCGTCCTCGGCACCGGCCAGACCTACTACGTCGCCAAGCGGCACGACGTCACGATGGCCGGCATGATCCGCGAGGCGGTCGACCGCGCGATGGCCGACGCCCACGTCGGCTGGGACGACATCGACGCCATCGTGATCGGCAAGGCCCCCGACCTGTTCGAGGGCTCGATGATGCCGGAACTCGCGATGTCGGACGCCCTGGGCGCCAACGGAAAGCCGCTACTGCGCGTGCACACCGCGGGATCGGTCGGCGCGTCGACCGGCAACGTCGCCGCCAGCCTGGTGCAGGCCGGCGTGCACAAGCGGGTGCTCGCGGTGTCGTGGGAGAAGCAGTCCGAGTCCAACGCGATGTGGGCGCTGTCCACTCCGGTGCCGTTCACGATGCCGGTCGGCGCGGGCGCGGGTGGATTCTTCGCACCGCACGTCCGGTCCTACATCCGCCGCTCGGGCGCACCCGACCACATCGGCGCGATGGTGGCCGTCAAGGACCGCCGCAACGGCGCGCTGAACCCGTACGCGCACCTCAAGCAGCCCGACATCACCCTCGAGTCGGTGCAGGCGTCCCAGATGCTGTGGGACCCAATCCGCTACGACGAGACGTGCCCGTCGTCGGACGGCGCCTGCGCCATCGTCATCGGCAACGAGGACGCCGCGAAGGAGATCCTCTCCGAGGGCCGCAAGGTGGCGTGGATCCACGCGACCTCGATGCGCACCGAACCGCTGTCGTACGCGGAGCGCAACGTCGCGAACCCGCAGGCGGGCCGCGACGCCTCGGCCGCGCTGTGGAAGGCGGCGGGAATCACCGACCCGCTCAAGGAGATCGACGAGGCGGAGATCTACGTGCCGTTCTCGTGGTTCGAACCGATGTGGCTGGAGAACCTCGGTTTCGTCCCGGAGGGCCAGGGCTGGAAGTACACCGAGTCCGGCGAGACCGCGATCGGCGGGCAGCTGCCGGTCAACGCGTCGGGTGGTGTGCTCTCGTCCAACCCGATCGGCGCGTCCGGCATGATCCGCTACGCCGAGTCGGCGATGCAGGTGATGGAGCGGGCCGGGGACCACCAGGTCGACGGCGCCCGCAAGGCCTTCGGTCATGCGTACGGCGGCGGCTCGCAGTACTTCGCAATGTGGGTGGTCGGCTCCGACCGCCCGACCAACTAGAGGGGAACACGCCGTGAAGTTCAGCGTCGGAATCGCCATGAGTCCGCTCGAGCAGCTGGTGCCGCTCGCGCAGACCGCCGAGGAGTGCGGGTTCGCGAACATCGCGCTGCCGGACTCCCTGTTCTTCATGGAGACCGCTGCGGCGGACTACCCGTACACCCCGGACGGCTCCCGGATGTGGAACGCCGAGACCCCGTGGGTGGACCCGCTCATCGCCGCTGCTGCGATGGGCGCGGCCACCTCGACGATCGGCTTCTACACCAACGTTCTCAAGCTGGGCTCCCGCAACCCCCTGCTGCTCGCGCGGCAGGTGGGTTCGGTGGCCAACCTGACGCAGGGCCGGTTCGGTTTCGGCGTCGGAATCGGCTGGGCACCGGAGGAGTTCGAGTGGTGCGGCGTCCCGTACGCGAAGCGGGGAGCCCGGGTCGACGAGATGATCGAGGTCATCAAGCTGGTCCTGGGCGGTGGCATGGTCGAGTACCACGGCACGTTCTACGACTTCGACCGCCTGCAGATGAGCCCGGCGCCGAGCTCGCCGGTGCCGTTCTACGTCGGCGGGCACACCGAGGTCGCACTGAAGCGGGCCGCCCGCGTCGGTGACGGGTGGACGTCGGCGATGATGAAGTTCAAGGACCTCGCGGCGACCAAGCTCCGTCTCGACGAGCTGCGCGCCGAATACGGCAGGGAGAACGAGCCGTTCGAGATCCAGGCCGTGTGCATCGACCGGTTCGGCAAGGACGGTTACGCCGAACTCGCCGATGCGGGCATCACCGACACGATCGTGGTGCCGTGGCTGTTCGACGGCGTCGCGTTCGACGGGCCGCTCGAAGCCAAGCAGGACTCGCTGCGCAAGTTCGCCGCCGAGAACATCGGATAGGAGCGTCATGACCGACACCACCACGACCCCGACCGACACCGCCCGGAGCGAGCATCCCGCCCTCATCGCCTCGAAGGCGTCGCAGTCCGCTGCGAGCGGGAAGCGCAAGGAAGAGTGGCTGAACCTGTTCGCCGAGGACGGCTGGGTCGAGGACCCGGTCGGCCCTTCGGGTTTCGACCCCGAAGGCAAGGGTCACCACGGGCGTGAGGCGATCTCGAAGTTCTACGACATGACCATCGCGAACACGGATTCGCTGGAGTTCATCATCGACGACCAGCTGCTGTGCGGAAACGAGGTCGTCAACATCGGTCGCATCCGCACCGTCATGGCCGGTGCGCAGATCGACGCCGAAGGTGTGTTCGTCTACCGCGTCGACGAGGAGGGCAAGCTGCAGTCGCTGCGTGCCTTCTGGGAGGTCGAGCGGGCGATGAAGACTCTCGTGAAACTCTGACCGAACACCGACGACGAGAGGGGCTGCACCGGGAAACCGGTGCAGCCCCTCTCGTTTCGTCGTGTCCACATTCGGGTGCCGTCGACGCCCTCACGCCGGGCCCCGAATATCCGACAGCGCCGGCGGGAACCTCACGATCCCACCGGCGCTGCCTCGCACACTGCTCAGTGCTCTCCCTCAGTGAGCCGTCAGTGCGCGACGGGGCAACCCCCACCGGTGCCCTGGGTCTTGTAGTCCACCTGGTACTCCTTGAGGCCGTTCAGCCATCCGGAACGCAGGCGGCGAGGAGCCCCGACCTCGACGAGGTCGGGAAGGTAGTCGGCGATCGCGTTGAAGATCAGGTCGATCTCCATGCGGGCCAGGTTCGCGCCGAGGCAGTAGTGCGCACCGGTGCCACCGAACGAGAGGTGCGGGTTCGGGTCACGGGTGATGTCGAACTTGTGCGGCTCGTCGAACACCTCGTCGTCGAAGTTGGCCGACACGTAGTTCATCACCACGCGCTGGCCCTTCTTGATCGCGACGCCGCCGATCTCGGTGTCCTCGAGGGCGGTGCGCTGGAACGCCGCGACCGGGGTGGCCCAGCGAATGATCTCGTCGGCGGTGGTCTTCGGGCGCTCCTTCTTGAACAACTCCCACTGTTCGGGATTGTCCATGAACGCCTTCATGCCGTGCGTGGTTGCATTGCGCGTGGTTTCGTTGCCCGCCACCGCGAGAACGATGACGAAGAAGCCGAACTCCTCGGCGCTGAGCTCGTCACCGTCGACGTCGGCCTCGATGAGCGTCGTGACGAGGTCGTCGCCGGGGTTCTGCTTGCGCTCCTCGGCGAGCTGGTATGCGTAGCCGAGAATTTCCATCGATGCGGCGGCCGGGTCGATGTCGGCGAACTCGGGGTCGTCGTAGGAGGTCATCTGGTTGGACCACTCGAAGACCTTGCCGCGATCCTCCTGCGGCACACCGATCAGCTCGGCGATGGCCTGCAGGGGCAGCTCCGCCGCGACCTGGGTGACGAAGTCGCCGCTGCCCTCCGCGGCGGCAGCCTTGACGATGGACTCGGCGCGCTCCTGCAGCTCGTCCTTCAGTCCGTTGATGGCGCGAGGAGTGAAGCCGCGGGAAACCAGCTTGCGGAGCTTCGTGTGCTCGGGCGCGTCCTTGTTCAGCAGGACGAAGCGCTGCAGTTCGATCTGCTCACGCTGCATGTCGTCGGCAAACCGCGGGATCGCGGTGTTCTCCCACGTGGAGAACACGTCGCTGCGCATCGACACGTCGCGAATGTCCTCGTGCCGGGTGACCAGCCAATAGCCACCGTCGTTGAACCCACCGACGCCGTCCGGCTGGTCGACCCAGTACACGGGCTCGGTCCGGCGGACCTCGGCCAGTTCCTCGACCGGAAGTCGGTGTGCGTAGATGTCGGGGTCCGTAAAGTCGAATCCCGCGGGAATGTTGGGCTGCGCCACTGCTGTCTCCTGCCCTTGCGAACCATGTCGCTCAGTGATCTGTAACACGTTCTACCGGTATTGAATCACAGCCCTCCCGTCTAGGAAAGATCTGCGGCCACAGTCCTTGCCGCCATACGGAACCTGTTCTACTTTTTTGAGAGAATCGTGAAAGGAGCCCGCCGTGGGCACACCAGTAATCGTCGAAGCAGCCCGCACCCCGATCGGGAAGCGTGGAGGCTGGCTCTCCGGGCTGCACGCTGCCGAGATCCTCGGCGCCGCGCAGGTCGGCGTGCTCGAGCGGGCCGGGGTCGATCCCGCCCTCGTCGAGCAGGTCATCGGCGGCTGCGTCACACAGGCCGGTGCGCAGTCCAACAACGTCACCCGCACCGCCTGGCTCGCCGCCGGGCTGCCGTGGCAGGTCGGCGCCACCACCATCGACGCCCAGTGCGGATCCGCACAGCAGGCCAACCACCTCATCGCCGGCCTGATCGCCGCCGGCGCCATCGACATCGGTGTCGCCTGCGGCGTCGAGGCGATGAGCCAGGTTCCGCTCGGCGCCAACGTCGGCACCGAGGCCGGCCCCCGTCGCCCCGAGTCGTGGAACATCGACATGCCCAACCAGTTCGAGGCCGCCGAGCGGATCGCCAAGCGCCGCGGAATCACCCGCGACGACATCGAGGCGCTCGGTGTCCGGTCCCAGGCGCTGGCCAAGCAGGCCTGGGAGGAGGGCCGGTTCGACCGCGAGGTGCTGCACGTCGCGGCGCCCGTCGTCGACAAGGAGGGCAACAAGTCCGGCGAGACGCAGATCGTCAGCCGCGACCAGGGTCTGCGCGACACCACCGCGGAGTCTCTCGCGAAGCTCAAGCCCGTCATCGAGGGCGGCATCCACACCGCGGGGACCTCCTCGCAGATCTCCGACGGCGCCGCGGCCGTGCTGCTGATGGACTCGGACCGCGCACTCGCCCTCGGCCTCAAGCCGCGGGCGCGGATCGTCTCGCAGGTCCTCGTCGGCGCCGAGCCCGAGTTCCACCTCGACGGACCCGTCCAGGCCACCGCGCGAGTGCTGGAGAAGGCAGGCATGAAGATCGGCGACCTGGACCTGTTCGAGGTCAACGAGGCGTTCGCGTCCGTCGCGCTGTCGTGGGCGCAGGTCCACGGCCCGGACATGGACAAGGTGAACGTCAACGGTGGCGCTCTCGCGCTCGGCCACCCGGTCGGCAGCACCGGTTCGCGGCTCATCACCACGGCACTGCACGAACTCGAGCGTCGCGACGGCTCGACCGCGCTGATCTCGATGTGCGCGGGCGGCGCGCTCGCCACCGGCACCGTCATCGAGCGGATCTGACCGTCCGATGAACCGTCCCCCGCTGCTCGACACCGGGTTCACCCGGACGATCATCAAGTGGATGTCGAAGTGGAACGTCACCGCGTACCGCGCGACCGGCGGGCGACTCGGAGGTAAGTGGCGGGTCGGCAGCGCCGCGAGGAACGGGCTGCCGATCTGCCTTCTCACCACCACCGGCCGCAAGTCGGGGCAGCCGCGGATCAGTCCGCTGCTGTTCCTCGAGGACGGTGACCGGGTGGTGCTGGTCGCGTCCCAGGGCGGCCAGCCGAAGCACCCGATGTGGTACCTGAACCTGAAGGCGGACCCGAACGTGACCGTTCAGATCCGCTCGCAGGTGCGCGCGCTCACCGCAACCGTCGCCGACGACGACGAGCGGGCGGAACTGTGGCCGAAGCTGGTCGCGATGTATCCGGAGTTCGACGACTACCAGTCCTGGACGGAACGGAAGATCCCGGTCGTCGTCTGCGCATAGCGGATGCGGCGCGGGTGGTCGAGAATGCGAACAGGACCGCCCGCGTGCGCGCCCTCGTCCGGGCGGCACGGGGTCCGACCGTGCACCTCAACGGATAGGGAGATTCGTCATGACGGCTGGCCCGCAGGATCAGATCCTGAACCGACGTGAACTGGCGTCCGCACTGCTCGCGGCGCTGGAGAAGCGGCACGAGGTTCTCGACGCGATCGTCGACAGCGACGACCACGAGGCCGCGGTTGCCGCCGTCAGCGGGCTGCTCGCAACCAGTCCCGCGAATGCGGCGGTCGTGCTCGCACTTCAGCTCGGCAGGCTGACCCGCTTGGAACGGGACCGGCTCAGCGACGAGATCGCGAACCTGGACGCCACTCTCAAGTGGCTGCCCGAACAGCGTCCCGCAGCCACCGGGGAGGGCTTCCGGCTGCGCCCCTTCAGCACCAGCGACGCGGACACCGCACTGTTCGCCAAGCGGTCGGCCGAACAGTTCGACGAGAGCGGCGAGCCGTGGTCGGCGGATCGCGTCGAGGCCGAACGCGCCGAGGGGCTGCGCCGCGTTGACGACGAGTCCGCGGCCTGGTTCGTGTGCGAGGACGTCTCCGGCGGAGAGCCGGTCAGCGTCGGCCTCGTGTTCGGTGAGCTCACCGGCCACGAGGTGAACATCGCGGTCTGGGTGGCTCCCGAGAGCCGGAAGAAGGGCTACGGGCTGGCCGCGCTCAAGGAGTCGCGTACCGAACTCGCCGCCTACTTCCCCGGCACCACGGTCGTGGTCCGCGCCCCGGCAGGGCGCTGACACCTGTGCGCGTTTTTGGTAGTGGGAACTACCAAAAACGCGCACAGGCGGCGCAGCCGCTTACGCCCCGTAGACGGGGGTCGGAACCTCTGCCTTGGCGAGCAGGTCGGCGACGACCGGCCCGATCTCCTTCGGATCCCAGCGGTCACCCTTGTCCTGGGCCGGACCGTGGCGCCAGCCCTCGGCGACGGTGATCTTGCCGCCCTCGACCTCGAACACCCGGCCGGTGACGTCCTTGGACTCCGTGGATCCGAGCCACACCACGAGCGGCGAGATGTTCTCGGGCGCCATCGCGTCGAACCCGTTCTCGGGTGCCGCCATCATCTCCGCCATCGCGCCGCCGGCACCGAGCGTCATCCGGGTGCGGGCGGACGGGGCGATCGCGTTCACGGAGACGCCGTAGTTCTTCAGCTCCGCGGCGGCCTGGATCGTCATCTCCGCGATGCCCGCCTTCGCGGCCGCGTAGTTGCCCTGGCCGATGGAGCCCTGCAGTCCGGCGCCGGAGCTGGTGTTGATGATGCGGGCGTCGACCGGGCGACCGGCCTTGGACTCGGCGCGCCAGTGGGCGGCCGCGTGCCGCAGCGGCGCGAAGTGGCCCTTGAGATGCACGCGGATGACGGAGTCCCACTCCTCCTCGCTCATGCCGACGAGCATGCGGTCACGCAGGAAGCCCGCGTTGTTGACCAGCACGTCGAGGCCGCCGAAGTTGTCGAGGGCGGTCTGCACGAGGTTCTGCGCACCCTCCCACGACGCGACGTCGTCGCCGTTGACGACGGCCGTGCCGCCGGCGGCGATGATCTCCGCGACGACCTGCTCGCCGGGGCTCTCACCGGTCGCGGTGCCGTCGCCACCGACACCGATGTCGTTGACGACGACCTTCGCGCCCTCCGCCGCGAAGGCCAGCGCGTGTGCCCGTCCGATTCCGCGGCCCGCGCCCGTCACGATGACGACGCGGCCGTCCACCAATCCGCTCACTTCTTCTCCACTCACTTGTCGTAGCTCACTTGCTTGATTCGGCATTGCCCGCCGCCAGGAAGGCGGGGCGTTCGCCGCCGCCGTGGACGGTCAGGGTCGATCCGCTGACATAGGCCGCCAAGGGGGATGCCAGGAACACCGCACAGTTCCCGATGTCGTCCGGCCGGGCGAGCCGGCCGAGCGGAACGGTCTCGCCGACCGCCGCGACACCGTCGGCGTCGCCGTAGAACAGGTGTGACTGTTCGGTCTCGACCATTCCGACGACGACCGAGTTGATCCGCACCTTCGGCGCCCACTCCACAGCGAGGGACCGCGACAGGCTGTCGACGCCCGCCTTCGCGGCGCCGTACGCGGCGGTGCCCGGGGAGGGGCGCACGCCGCTGACGCTGGAGATGTTGACGATCGCGCCGCCGGTCTCCTGCTTCTGCATCACCGCGTTGGCGGCCTGCGCGACGAGCAGCGGCGACAGCAGGTTCAGTTCGACGATCTTCGCGTGGAACCGCGGGCTGGCGTCGGCTGCCATCGCGGACGGCGACCCGCCCGCGTTGTTGACCAGGGCGTCGAGCCGGCCGTGCGTGTCGACGATCCGCTCGATCATGGCCTGCACCTGCTCCGGGTCGCGCACGTCGCACTCGACGAATTCGACGGTCCGTCCGTCCACTTCGATCGGCTCGTCACCGGGCCGCCGGGCGCACGCCACCACCGTCGCGCCCGCCTGCAGGAAGGCGCGGCTGATGCCGGCACCGACCCCTCGCACGCCGCCGGTGACGAGCACGACGCTGCCGTCCAGACCCAGTTCCACCACACACCTCCGCTGTACGTCCCGGCACGGGTTCGGGCGCCCGCCCCGGGACGGGGTTCGAGTTTCTCCCCCGGGACGGGGTTCGAGTTCTCCGTGGGCCGAGGGTTCCCTCCGTTGCCGCATGCAACGGGCTCCAGCCCGGCCCACAGGTGTGATAACTTACCAAGCAATCGCTTGGTTTGGCGACCTACCTAAGGAAACACGATGGGAATCACCTCCACTTCCGACGGGGCCGGCATCACCACGGTCACCGTCGACTACCCGCCCGTGAACGCGATCCCCTCCCAGGGATGGTTCGAGCTGGCCGACGCCATCCGCGAAGCCGGCAAGGACATGAGCACCCACGTGGTGATCCTGCGAGCCGAGGGCCGCGGCTTCAACGCCGGCGTCGACATCAAGGAGATGCAGGCCACCGAGGGGCACGGCGCGCTCATCGCCGCGAATCACGGTTGCGCCGCGGCCTTTTCCGCCGTCTACGACTGCGAGGTCCCGGTCGTCGTCGCGGTCAACGGATTCTGCGTCGGCGGCGGCATCGGCCTCGTCGGCAACGCCGACGTGATCGTCGCGTCCGACGACGCGGTCTTCGGGCTGCCCGAGGTCGACCGCGGCGCGCTCGGCGCCGCGACCCACCTCGCCCGCCTCGTTCCGCAGCACATGCTCCGGACGCTGTACTACACGGCCAAGAACGTCGACGCACAGACGCTCAAGCAGTTCGGGTCGGTGTGGGATGTCGTCCCACGCGCGGAACTCGACGCCGCCGCACTGAAGATCGCCGGCGAGATCGCCGCCAAGGACACCCGGGTCATCCGGCGCGCCAAGGAAGCGATCAACCGCATCGACGTGCAGGACGTGCACACCAGCTACCGGCTCGAGCAGGGCTTCACGTTCGAACTGAACCTCGCCGGCGTCGCCGACGAGCACCGCGACGAGTTCGTCGCGACCGGCAAGCCGCGCGCGAACAAGTAGGGAGTGAACCGATAATGGCTGACAAGAGGAAGTCGCTCGACGAGGTCGTCGGCGAGCTGCGCAGCGGCATGACGATCGGACTCGGCGGCTGGGGCTCACGCCGCAAGCCGATGGCGTTCGTCCGCGCGATCCTGCGCTCCGACGTCAAGGACCTGACCGTCGTCACCTACGGCGGACCCGACCTCGGCCTGCTGTGCTCGGCCGGCAAGGTCAAGAAGGCGTACTACGGTTTCGTGTCGCTGGACTCGGCGCCGTTCTACGATCCGTGGTTCGCCAAGGCCCGCACGTCCGGCGAGCTCGTCGCCCGCGAGATGGACGAGGGCATGGTCAAGTGCGGCCTCGAAGCCGCCGCCGCGCGTCTGCCGTTCCTGCCGATCCGCGCGGGCCTCGGCTCGGACGTGCAGAACTTCTGGGGCGACGAACTCAAGACCGTCACCTCCCCCTACGCGGACGAGTCCGGCAAGGCCGAGACCCTGATCGCGATGCCCGCGCTGAACCTCGACGCCGCCTTCGTGCACCTGAACATCGGCGACGCCCGCGGTAACGCCGGCTACCTGGGCGTTGACCCCTACTTCGACGACCTGTACCTGATGGCCGCCGAGAAGCGGTACCTGTCGGTCGAGAAGGTCGTCGAGACCGAACAGCTGGTCAAGGAGGTGCCGCTGCAGCAGCTGATCGTCAACCGGATGATGGTCGACGCTGTGGTCGAGGCCCCGAACGGCGCGCACTTCACCCTCGCGGGCGAGTCCTACGGCCGTGACGAGAAGTTCCAGAAGCACTACGCCGAGGCCGCGAAGACCCCCGAATCGTGGCAGGCGTTCGTCGACCGGTTCCTGTCCGGTTCCGAGGACGACTACCAGGCCGCCGTCAAGAAGTTCGCAGAGGAGCAGCAGGCATGACCGCCACCGAGACCGTCACTCGCGCCGAGTACTGCGCGATCGCCTGCGCCGACCTCTTCGCCGGCGCCGGTGAGATCATGGCCAGCCCGATGTCGACGATGTCGCAGCTCGGTGCCCGCCTGGCCCGGCTCACCACCGAGCCGGACCTGCTGATCACCGACGGCGAGGCCCTGATCCTGGCCGACACCCCCGCGGTCGGCAAGACCGGGCCGGTCGAGGGCTGGATGCCGTTCCGCAAGGTGTTCGACGTCGTCGCCTCCGGTCGCCGCCATGTCGTCATGGGCGCCAACCAGATCGACAGGTACGGCAACCAGAACCTGTCCGCCTTCGGCCCGCTGCAGCAGCCGAGCCGGCAGATGTTCGGTGTCCGTGGCGCCCCGGGCAACACGATCAACCACGCGACCAGCTACTGGGTCGGCAAGCACACCTCGCGCGTCTTCTGCGACCAGGTCGACGTCGTCTCCGGCGTCGGATACGACAAGGTCGATCCGGAGAACCCGGCGTACAAGTACCTGGGTGTGTACCGCGTCGTCACCAACCTCGGCGTCTTCGACTTCGGCGGGCCGGGCCGCACCTTCCGTGCGCTGAGTCTGCATCCGGGCGTGACCGCCGACGAGGTCGCCGAGAACACTTCCTTCGAGGTCGCGGGGCTCGCCGAGGCCGGCGTCACCCGCGAGCCCACCGACGAGGAACTGCGGATCATCCGCGAGGTGCTGGACCCGCAGAACTTCCGCGACCGCGAGGTGTCGGCGTGAGCCGGCAGGTTCTCCGCACCCCGCTGACCGAGCTGGTCGGCATCGAACACCCGGTCGTGCAGACCGGCATGGGCTGGGTGTCCGGCCCGCGCCTGACCGCGGCCACCTGCAACGCCGGTGGCCTCGGCATCCTCGCTTCGGCGACGATGACCTACGACGAGCTCGAAGCCGCGATCAAGAAGACCAAGCAGCTCACCGACAAGCCGTTCGGCGTGAACATGCGCGCCGACGCGTCCGATGCCGGGCAGCGATGTGACCTGCTGATCCGTGAGGGCGTCAAGGTCGCCTCGTTCGCTCTCGCGCCGAAGAAGGACCTGATCGCCAAGCTCAAGGACAACGGCATCGTCGTGGTCCCGTCGATCGGTGCGGCCAAGCACGCCGTCAAGGTGGCCTCCTGGGGCGCCGACGCGGTCGTCGTGCAGGGCGGCGAGGGCGGCGGGCACACCGGCGGCGTCGCGACGACTCTGCTGTTGCCGTCGGTGCTCGACGCCGTCGACATCCCGGTGATCGCCGGTGGCGGCTTCTTCGACGGCCGCGGCCTGGCCGCGGCACTGTCGTACGGTGCGGCGGGCGTCGCCATGGGTACCCGGTTCCTGCTCACCAGCGACTCCGCGGTGCCGGATTCGGTGAAGCAGCAGTACCTTCAGCGCGGCCTGACGGACACCACCGTGTCGGTCAAGGTCGACGGCATGCCGCATCGGGTGCTCAACACCGATCTGGTCGACGCACTCGAGAAGTCGAGCTACGCCAAGGGCCTCGTCGCCGCGACCCGGAACGCGGTGAAATTCAAGTCTATGACCGGCATGAAGTGGTCGACGCTCGTCAAGGACGGCCTGGCGATGAAGAAGTCGGGTGACCGGACGTGGCAGCAGATCATCATGGCCGCCAACACCCCGATGCTGCTCAAGGCCGGTCTGGTCGAGGGCAACACCGAGGCGGGCGTGCTGGCGTCGGGACAGGTGGTCGGCATGATCGACGACCTGCCCAGCTGCCAGGAGCTGATCGACCGCATCGTCGCCGACGCGGTCAAGCGCATCGACGCCCTCGGCGCCCTCCGCGCCTGACCCTCCTCCACACACGGCTGAAGGCCGCCTTCGCTCGGATCAACGAGACGAAGGCGGCCTTCAGCCATTTCCACCGGGTCCACAGCCCACCGGCTGAAGGTGGCCTTCACTCGCATCAACGAGACGAAGGCCACCTTCAGCCACGAGGGGGGTCAGGCGCCGGCGGCGGCCTGGGCCTCGGAGCGGGCGGCGATGCGCGCCTGCACCTCGGGACGTCGGAGCGGCGGGACCGTCTGCGGCGGCTGGCGGCGCTGCGGTAGTTCCCCCAGCAGCCGATGCGTCGCCGCGGTGACCTCGGCGACCGCGCGCTCGAACGGCTCGCGGGTGTTGTCGGACAGTTTGTGGATTCCGCTGACCTTCCGGACGTACTGGACCGCGGCGGCCTCGATCTCCTCCGCGGTCGCAGCAGGTTCGAGCCCGCGCAACTCGGTGATGTTTCGGCACATGGTTCGACGGTAGCCCCGAAAGCACGGCGCGACGACCCGGCCGGGCGCGTACGGTGACTGCCGACGACGCCATCAGGGGGTAACGCATGACCGTCGAACTGTCACCGCCCGGCCCCACGATTCCGCATCCGCCGCGCCGCGTCCCCCTGCTCGGCGACGTCCTCGGCGTCAGTCCCCGCACCCCGGTTCAGGATTCGATCCGGTTCGCCGCCGAACTCGGGCCGATCTTCGAACGGACGGTGCTCGGTACCCGGTTCGTGATCGTGTCCGACCCGGACCTCGTGGCCGAGTTGTCCGACGAGTCCCGCTTCCGCAAACACCTCACGCCCGCCGTCGCCGCCCTGCGGGGAATCGCCGGCGACGGACTGTTCACCGCCTACACGCAGGAACCGAACTGGCGGAAGGCGCACACGCTGCTGGCCCCCGCATTCACCCGGTCGGCGATGCGCGGCCATCACGAGACGATGGTCGACGTCGCCGCCGAGCTGACCGATCGCTGGGACCGCTCCCCCGGCGTGCCCGTCGACGTCTCGACCGACATGACCAAGCTGACGCTCGAGACGATCGGCCGCACCGGGTTCAGTTTTCCGTTCGACTCGTTCCACCGTCAGGACACGCACCCGTTCGTCGCTGCGATGGTCCGCGCCCTCACGGACGCCCAACGCAAGGGCACCCCGCTGGGCAGGTTCACGACGAGGCGACGTCGAGCGCGGCACGACGCCGACGTGGCCTACCTGGCACACGTCGTGGACGAGGTGATCCGCTCACGTAGGGTCGCGAGCGACGACGCACCGGACGACCTGCTCGAACTGATGTTGCGGGCCGAGCGGGACGCCGCCCCCGACCGGGTGGACGAGCTGAACATCCGGCACCAGGTGATCACCTTCCTCGCCGCCGGCCACGAAACCACCTCCGGTGCACTGTCGTTCGCCCTCCACCACCTGACCCGGCGTCCGGATCTGCTGGCTCGCGCACGGGAGGAGGTGGATCGCGTGTGGGGCACCGACCCGAGCGTCCGGCCCGGCTACGAGCAGGTTGCGAAACTCCGGTACACGCGGCGGATCCTCGACGAGACGCTCCGACTGTGGCCGACGGCGCCCGCGTATGCGCGGGAGGCGGTCTCGGACACGACACTGCGCTCGGGCCACCGGATGGCGGCCGGCGACTGGATGCTCGTGTTGATCCCGGCGCTGCACCGGAACCCGGTGTGGGGTCCGGACGCCGGCGAGTTCGACCCCGATCGTTTCCTGCCCGAGCGGATGCGTGACAGACCACCGCACGCGTACAAACCGTTCGGGACCGGTGAACGAGCCTGCATCGGACGCCAGTTCGCGATCCACGAGGCCGTCCTCGTGCTCGGCATCCTCCTGCAGCGCTACGAACTCACGAGCGACCCCGGGTACCGGCTCAGGGTCGAGGAGCGGCTCACCATGATGCCGACCGGTTTCACCCTCACCGCGACCCGCCGCTGAAAGCCGGATCACCGCCGAACGTACCGGCCAGTCTGCGGCTGTCGAGCGCCTCACCTCAGGTAATGTCCGCATTCGTGAACCTGACACGCGATCGACGGCCGGACGCCGCCGGGCCTGGCCGGCCGCGCGATCCCCAGGTCGATCGTGCGGTTCTCGCGGCGACGGTGGCCCTGCTCGTCGAGTCCGGCTACCAGAAGACGACCATCCAGGCCATCGCCCGGCGAGCCCAGGTGAGTGCGCCCGCCATCTATCGGCGTTGGGCCACTCGCGAGATGATCATCGAGGATGCGATCTTCGGCCTGCAGGAGGGGCAGAGCCCGGCTCTCCCGCCGTCCACCGGCGACCTGCGTGCCGATCTGCTGACGTGGACGCGTCACTTCCTGGACCGCACCGCACATCCCGCAGCCCGGTCGGCGATCCCGGGCCTGCTGTCGGCCTACCACCACCACGACGGCATCCACGAGCGGCTCGTCGAACGCGCCGAGGCGCCCGCACGCGCAGCCCTCACCGAACGCATCGTCGATGCCGTCCCGACCGCGGGCGCGCGAGCCGAGGCGACGGCGGTCATCGTCTTCGACATGCTGGTCTCGGCCACCATGATTCGTGGTGTCGCGCACGGTCACGAGGGCGCCGACGAGTGGTGCGAGCAACTCGCGGACGCGCTGCACGCGGTCATCGACTCGTTGCAGTAGCCCCGGAACACGAGCGCCTCGACGGCCTGTGGCCGTCGAGGCGCTGCCCGAGCAGGTGGAACGCCGACGGCGTCCCCGCTGCCGACTACTGTTCGATGCGCTCGATGATCGTCACGTTCGCGGTGCCGCCACCCTCGCAGATGGTGAGCAGGCCGTAGCGCCCGCCGGTGCGCTCGAGCTCGTTGAGCAGCGTCGCCATCAGCTTGGTTCCGGTCGCGCCGAGCGGATGCCCGAGAGCGATGGCGCCGCCGTTGACGTTGACCTTCGCCGGGTCCGCGCCGATCTCCTTGATCCAGGCGAGAACGACGGGGGCGAACGCCTCGTTGATCTCGATCAGGTCGATGTCGTCGATCGTCAGGCCGGTCTTGGCGAGTGCGTGCTGGGTGGCCGGGATCGGCGCGGACAGCATGAAGATCGGGTCGTCACCGCGGGCGCTCATGTGGTGGATCCGCGCGCGGGGCTTGAGACCGTGCTTGGCGACCGCGTCCTCCGACGCGAGGAGCAGCGCGCTGGCGCCGTCCGAGATCTGGCTGGCGACGGCGGCCGTCATCTTGCCGCCCTCGACGAGCACGTTGAGGCCGGCCATCTTCTCGAGGCTGGTCTCACGCGGGCCCTCGTCGACGGTCGCGTCACCGAGCGGAACGATCTCGTTGTCGAAGCGGCCCTCGGCGATCGCGGCACGCGCACGCTCGTGGCTCTGCAGCGCCCACTTCTCCAGGTCCTCGCGGCTGATGTCCCACTTGTCGGCGATCATCTCGGCGCCCTTGAACTGCGAGACCTCCTGGTCGCCGTAGCGCTCGGTCCAGCCCGTCGACTCCGCGGTCGGAGTGGTGAAGCCGTACTCCTTGCCGACGATCATCGCGGCGGAGATCGGGATCTGGCTCATGTTCTGGACGCCGCCGGCGACGATCAGGTCCGCGGTGCCGGACAGGATCGCCTGCGCACCGAACTGGATGGCCTGCTGGCTCGACCCGCACTGGCGGTCGACGGTCACACCGGGGACGTGCTGCGGCAGACCCGCCGCGAGCCATGACATGCGCGCGATGTTGCCTGCCTGGCCGCCGATCGCGTCGACGCAGCCGAACACGACGTCGTCGACGTCGGAGGCGTCGATGCCGGTGCGGTCGACGAGCGACTTGAGGATGTGCGCTCCGAGGTCGATCGGATGAACGGTGGAGAGCCCACCGTTCTTCTTGCCGATCGGGGTGCGGATCGCGTCGACGATGTATGCCTCGGGCATGGGTGCTCCTACGGGGTCAGTGCTGCGAGTCCGGGCTGGACAGCCCGTCCAACACGATGGCGAGGTACTGCTTGGCTACGGTTTCTGCGGTCATCGGACCGCCGGGCCGGTACCACCGGACCGCGACCCACACGGTGTCCCGCATGAATCGGAAGACGAGTTCGATGTCGATGTCGGGACGGAAGCTGCCGTCTGCGACACCGGATTCGAGGACGGACACCCACAGCGTCCGGAACTCCCGGTTGCGTTCGGTGATGTAGGCGAAGCGCTCGTTCCCGACGAGGTGCTTGGCCTCGTCCTGGTAGATGGCGACGGCGGCGTGCGAGCTGTCGATGGCCTCGAAGGACGCGACCACGAGCGCTTCCAGGGTGGCACGCGCACCGAGACCGGCCTCCGTGATGACGCGGTAGCGGCCGAACAGGTCGTCGAGGAATCCGCGCAGGATCTCGTCGACCATCGACTCCTTCGAGTCGAAGTGGTGATAGAGGCTGCCGGACAGGATTCCCGCTGCGTCCGCGATGTCACGGACGGTGGTCGCGCGGGTGCCGCGCTCCGCGAACAGCGTGGCCGCGAGGTCGAGCAGTTCGGCTCGACGACCCGACTTGGCGGCGGTTTCTTCGGCGCGGGACGATGGGCTCACCCTGCCACCATACCAACCAAGCAATTGCTAGGGTGAGTGGATGGTCGAGTCGTCGCACTGCGCCGTCGTCACGGGCGGAACCGGTGGAATCGGAATCGAAATCGTCCGGCACCTGGCCGCGGAGGGTCACCCCGTCGCGCTCACGTACCGCAACAACTCCGAGCGCGCCGACGCCGTCGTCGCCGAGGTCGCCGCTGCCGGTGGACGCGCCCGGGCGGACCGGGTCGACCTCGTCGACAACGCAGCGGTCACCGCCTGGGCGGACCGGGTGCGCGGCGAGTTCGGTGAGCCGTCGGTGCTGGTGCACGCCGCGGGGCCACACATCCCGATGGTCCACCTGTCGTCGGTGGCGCCCGACGTCTACGCGCAGCACCTGGGTGCCGAGGCCACCGCGTTCTTCGCGGTCGTCCACGCCCTGCTGCCTACCCTGCGCGCGACGCAGGGATCCGTCGTCGCGGTGACGACCGCCGCCACCGACCGCTTTCCCGTCCGCGACGGCCTGTCGTCCGGGACCAAGGGTGCCGTCGAGGCGCTCGTTCGGGCGTTCGCCGTCGAGGAGGGCCGCTACGGCGTCCGTTTCAACTCCGTCGGCCCCGGCATGCTCTCCGACGGCATGGCCGAGCGACTCATCGGCAGCGACGATCTCGACGAGCGCGCGCTCGCCGTCGCGAAGAGCCGAATCCCGTTGAACCGGTTCGGCCGGGCATCCGATGTCGCGGCGGCCGTCGCGTTCCTCGCGAGCGACCGTGCGGGCTTCGTCACCGGGCAGAAGCTCAACATCGACGGCGGCTACACCGCCTGACACCTCCCCTTACTCACCCGAATGGCCCATTCGATCGCCTGAAGCGATCGAATGGGCCATTCGGGAACAAGGTGCGGGGGCGAGAACCTAGGCCCGCTGGCTGGAGATGGAGACGATCTCACCGGTGAGGTAGGTGGTGTAGTCGCTCGCGAGCATCGCGATGGTCGCGGCGATCTCCCACACCTCGGCGGCACGGCCGTACGCCTCACGGGACGCGAGGGTGTCGAGCAGTTCGTCGCTGGTGACCTTCGCGAGGAACGGGTGCTTGGCGATGGACGGCGCGACCGCGTTGATCCGGACGCCGAACTCGGCGGCCTCGATCGCCGAGCAGCGGGTCAGCGCCATGACGCCGGCCTTCGCCGCCGCGTAGTGCGACTGCGAGTGCTGCGCGCGCCAGCCGAGGACCGATGCGTTGTTGACGAGGACGCCGCCGTGGTCGACCGACTTGAAGTACCGCAGCGCAGCGCGGGTGGCACGGAAGGTGCTGTTCAGCGTGATGTCGACGACGCGGTCCCACTGCTCGTCGGTCATGTCGACGATCGGGGTCTCGCCGCCGAGGCCGGCGTTGTTGACGAGAACGTCGATGCGGCCGAGCTTCTCCGCGGCCCCGGCGATGAGAGCGTCGACCTGTTCGGTGCTGGAGACGTCGCAGACGAAGGACTCGATCTGCTGACCGCCGAATTCGGCGGCGAGCTTCTCGACGGTCTCGCCGAGGCGGCGCTCGTGGAAGTCGGAGACGAGGACGTCGCCACCTTCGAGGAGCGCACGGCGCGCGGTCGCGAACCCGATGCCGGTCCCGGCAGCCGCGGTGACGACGACCTTCTTGCCCTTGAGCAGGTTGTGGCCCTCGATCTCCTCGGGGGCGACGGACAGCGGGGACTTGATGGTGGCGGTCACGGGCGTGCCTCTCGGGGAAGGCCGAGCACCCGCTCGGCGATGATGTTGCGCTGGATCTCGTTGGATCCGCCGTAGATGGTGTCGGCGCGACTGAACAGGAACAGCCGCTGCTCGTCGCTGAGGTCGGCGTCCGCGCCGAACGGACCGTCACCGGCGAGCAGGCCGTCGGCGCCCGCGACCTCCATCGCGAGTTCGCCGAGACCGCGATGCCAGTTGGCCCACAGCAGCTTCGCGACGGACGCCTCGCCGCCGTTTCCGGTGGCGTCGACGGAGGACAGCGTGCGCATGGCGTGCGCGCGCATCACCTGCAGGCCCATCCAGGCGCGGGTGAGCTTGTCCTTGAGGACGGGATCCTGTGCGGCGCCGTTGCGTTCGGCCTGCAGGGCGATCGCGGCGAGTTCCTTCGCGAACCCGACCTGCTGGCCGAGCGTGGAGATGCCACGCTCGAAGGTGAGGGTGCCCATCGCGACGGCCCAGCCCTGTCCGGGCTCACCGACGACGAGGTCGGCGTCGGTTCGGGCGTCGTCGAAGAACACCTCGTTGAACTCGGAGGTTCCGGTGAGCTGCAGGATCGGCCGGACCTCGATGCCGGGCTGGTCCATCGGGACGAGCAGGTAGGACAGGCCCTTGTGACGCTGCGATCCGGGTTCGGTGCGGGCGACGACGAAGCACCACTGTGCGACGTGTGCGAGCGAGGTCCACACCTTCTGTCCGTTGATCCGCCACTGGTCGCCGTCGAGGCGGGCGGAGGTGGTGACGCCGGCGAGGTCGGAACCGGCGTTGGGCTCGGAGTAGCCCTGGCACCACAGTTCGCTGACGGTGTTGATGCCGGGCAGGAAGCGACGCTTCTGCTCCTCGGTTCCGAAGGCGATGAGCGTCGGTCCGAGCAGTTCCTCGCCGAGGTGACTGACCCGCGCGGGCGCACCGGAGCGGGCGTACTCCTCGTGGAAGATGACCTGCTGGCTGATCGTGGCGCCGCGGCCGCCGTACTCCGTGGGCCAGCCGAGGCAGGTCCAGCCGGCCGCGGCCAGGTGGCGGTCCCAGGCGAGACGTTCGTCGAACGCCTCGTGTTCACGTCCGGGCCCGCCGAGGCCTTTCAGCCCGGCGAAGTCGCCGGTCAGGTTGTCGGCCAGCCACTCACGGACGGTGGCGGCGAACTTCTCGTCTTCTACTGCTGTTCCCAGCCCCTGGCTTGCATCCACACCGGTAGAGTAACCTACCAAGCACTTGCTAGGTAGAGGAGTCCAGTGACCACTGATGTGAAGACAACCCCCGCGGCGCTGACGCGGGCCGCTCGTGAATTCGGTGACGCCGTGGCGATCGCCGACGGGGACGTCCGGATCACCTACACGGACCTTCTCGAACAGGTCCGGACCACCGCACGCGCCCTGATCGCCCGAGGCGTCCAGCCCGGCGAACGGATCGCCCTCTGGGCACCGAACACCCACCACTGGGTGGTCGCCGCCCTCGCCTCGCACTACGCCGGCGCCGTGATCGTGCCGATCAACACCCGGTACACCGGCACCGAGGCCCTCGATCTGGTGGTCCGCACCGGCGCAACGGCACTGTTCGTCGTCGGTCCGTTCCTCAAGACCGACCGCTGGACCGAACTGCAGAAGGCCGCGTCGGACGGCGACCTCGACACCGTGCGCACCGTCGTCCGCATCCCGTTCGATCCGGCCGAGCGCACCGACGGCGTCGTCGAGTGGGACGACCTGGCGTCCCTCGCGGAATCGGTGCCCGTCGAGCAGGCCGATGCGCGCGCCGCCGCCGTCGGCCCCGACGACCTCGCCGACATCCTGTTCACGTCCGGAACCACCGGCAAGAGCAAGGGCGTGATGACCGCTCATCGGCAGACCGTCGGTATCGCCGACGCCTGGGCAACCTGCGCGGAGGTCACCGAAGCCGACAGCGAGCTGCTCATCAATCCGTTCTTCCACACCTTCGGCTACAAGGCCGGGATCATGGTCTGCGTGTTGCGCGGCGCCACCATCGTCCCGATGGCGGTGTTCGACGTCCCCGCCGTGACCGCGCGGATCGCCGAGGCGCGGGTGAGCATCCTGCCCGGCGCCCCGACCATCCACCAGTCGATCCTCGACTTCCCGGCCCGCGACGAGTACGACCTGTCGAGCCTGAGGATCGCCGTGACCGGCGCCGCGGCGGTCCCGGTGACCCTCGTCGAGCGACTCCAGTCCGAACTGGGTTACGACGCCGTGCTGACCGCGTACGGGCAGACCGAGGCCGTGGTGGTCACGATGTGCCGCACCGACGACGACCCCGTCACGGTCTCCACCACGTCGGGACGGGCGATCCCGGGCATGGAGGTCCGGATCGGCGATCACGGCGAGATCCTCGTCCGCGGCGAGAACGTGATGCTCGGCTACCTCGACGACCCGGAGGCCACGGCGAAGACCATCGACGCCGACGGCTGGATGCACACGGGTGACGTGGGAGTGCTCGACGAGCGCGGCTACCTCGACATCACCGACAGGCTCAAGGACATGTACATCTCGAACGGTTTCAACGTCTACCCCGCGGAGATCGAGAACACGCTCGCCCGCCTCGACGCCGTCGCCGAGTCCGCCGTCATCGGCGTCCCCGACGACCGGGCCGGCGAGGTCGGTCGTGCGTACGTGGTGGCCAAGCCCGGACGCACCGTCGACGAGCAGGAGGTGCTCGCCTTCTGCAAGGAGCACCTGGCCAACTTCAAGATCCCCCGCTCGGTCCGGGTCGTGGACTCCCTGCCGCGGAACCCGTCCGGCAAGGTGCTCAAGAACGAACTGCGAGAGGACAAGTCGTGACCGCCTCCACCGATCACGTTCCCGTGGGGGACGTCCCCGACGAGGGCGATGTCGTCACCTACGAGGTGCGCGGACGCGTCGCCGTCGTGACGATGAACCGCCCGGCCTACCGCAACGCGCAGAACTCGGTGATGACGTACGCGCTCGACGCCGCCTTCCAGCGCGCCGTCGAGGATCCGGACGTGGGCGCGATCGTGCTGGCAGGCAACGGCGCTCACTTCAGCGCCGGGCACGACATCGGCACCGTCGGACGCGACCACCACGTTTCGTACGAGAACAAGGCGGTCATGTGGTGGGACCACGTGGACCGCCCGGGCGGCGACCAGCGGTTCGCGCGCGAGATGGAGGTCTACCTCGGGATGTGCCGCCGCTGGCGGGACCTGCCGAAGCCGATGATCGCGATGGTGCAGGGTGCGTGCATCGCGGGCGGGCTGATGCTGTCGTGGGTGTGCGACCTGATCGTCGCCTCGGACGACGCGTTCTTCGCCGATCCCGTCGTCCGGATGGGCATTCCGGGTGTCGAGTACTTCGCGCATCCGTGGGTGCTCGGCACCCGTGCCGCGAAGGAGATCCTCTACACCGGGGATCGCTTCTCCGCTCAGCGGGCCTACGAGTGGGGCATGGTGAGCCGGGTCGTGCCGCGCGCCGACCTGGAGGTGACGGCGATGGACCTCGCCGACCGCATCGCGACGATGCCGCAGTTCGGCCTGGCCCTGACCAAGAAGGCCGTGAACCAGTGCGAGGACCTCATGGGCATCCGCGCGGGCATGGACTCGGTGTTCGGCCTGCACCATTTCGCGCACGCGCACAATGCCGAGGTCGGCTCCGGCCCGCTCGGCGGCATGGACGTCACAGCAATGAAGCGCGGCAATGCCGCGGCACCGACAGAACACGGCGAGACCGTGACACCGACAGAACACGGCTCGGCCGTGGCGAAGGCTGGAGAACAGTAGTGGACCTCGAATTCGACGACGCCACGGTCGCGTTCCGCGACGAAGTGCGTGCGTTCCTCAAGGAGAACGTCCCCGCGGAACCGCTGCCGCACATGGACACGGCCGAGGGCTTCGAGGCGCATCGGCAGTGGGAACGCACCCTCGCGGAGGCTCGCCTGTCCGTGGTGTCCTGGCCGTCCGAGTACGGCGGCCGCGACGCCACCCTCGAACAGTGGGTGATCTTCGAGGAGGAGTACTACCGCTCGGGTGCACCGGGCCGCGTGAGCCAGAACGGCATCTTCCTGCTGGCGCCGACCCTGTTCGAGCACGCGAGCAAGGAGCAGCTCGACCGGATCATGCCGCGGATGGCGCGCGCCGACGACATCTGGGCGCAGGCGTGGTCCGAGCCCGAGTCGGGATCCGACCTCGCGAGCCTGCGGGCCACCGCGACGAAGGTCGACGGCGGCTGGCTGCTCAACGGGCAGAAGACGTGGAGTTCGCGGGCCGCGTACGCGGACTGGGGATTCGGACTGTTCCGGTCGGACCCGGAGGCCCAGCGTCACAAGGGCATCACCTACTACATGTTCGACCTGCGGTCGAAGGGCGTGACCGTTCGTCCGATCGACCAGCTCGACGGACTGCCCGGGTTCGCCGAGGTGTTCCTCGAGGACGTCTTCGTCCCCGACGACCCCGCCGATCCCGGCGAGTCCGGGGTCATCGGCGCCGTGAACGAGGGGTGGCGGGTCGCGATGAGCACCGCCAGCAACGAGCGTGGCCTGTCGCTGCGCTCCCCCGGCCGCTTCCTCGCCGCCACCGACCGTCTCGTGCAGCTGTGGAAGGAGCGCGGGGTCGACTCCGACACGGCACTGCGGGACCGCGTCGTCGACGCGTGGATCGGCTCGCGGGCATACGAACTGAGCACCTGGGGCACCGTCACGCGGCTGGGCGACGGCGGCCAGTTGGGTGCCGAGTCGTCCATCAACAAGGTGTTCTGGTCGGAGTGGGACGTGGCCACCCACGAGACCGCCCTCGACCTGCTCGGTCCCGAAGCGGAGCTCGCCGACACGGCCTGGATGCACGGCTACCTGTTCTCCCTTTCCGGTCCGATCTACGCCGGCACCAACGAGATCCAGAAGAACGTCATCGCCGAGCGGCTGCTCGGCCTACCGAAGGCTGACCGATGAGATTCGCGCTCGACTCCTCGCACACCGACTTCGCGGACAGCATCGACTCGTTGCTCTCCAAGTCCGACCTGCCTGCCGTCGTCCGGGCCTGGAATGCGGGTGACACCGCGCCGGGCCTGAAGGTCTGGCAGCGTCTCGCCGAAACCGGCGTGAACGGCCTGATCATCGACGAGACCCACGACGGCCTCGGCGCCGACGCGATCGACCTGGTCGTCGCGGCGGAGCAACTGGGCAGGCACGCCGTCCCCGGGCCCGTCGCCGAGACCCTCGCGGTCGCCCCGGTGCTGCTCGCCGGCGCCGCGCCGGACCGACTGTCCGCGCTCGCGGAGGGTGCGCTGGCCACCGTCGCCGCACCGCCGCTGGTGCCGTTCGCGGTCGATGCCGACGTCGCCGACCTGACCCTGCTCGTCGACGGCACCACGGTCTCGTCGGCCACCCACGGCGAACGCCGAGGATCGGTGGACCGGTCCCGCGGGCTGTTCTCCGTCACCGCCGCCGAGACCCTCGGCGACGCGGACACCGAACGCGCCGTCGACCTCGGCGCCCTCGCGACCGCGGCGCAGCTGCTCGGGCTCGGCCGCCGAATGCTCGAGATCAGCACCGAGTACGCCACACAGCGCAAGCAGTTCGGCAAGGCGATCGGCAGCCAGCAGTCCATCAAGCACCACCTCGCCGGTGTCGCCGTCGGCCTCGAGATGGCGCGCCCGCTGCTGCTCGGCGCCGCGATGGCGGTCCGGGACGGTTCCCCGACTGCGCGCCGCGACGTCTCCGCCGCGAAGGTGTCCTGCGGCGATGCCGCGTACCGGGCATCGCGGATCGCACTGCAGGTGCACGGCGCCATCGGCTACACGATGGAGCACGACCTGTCGCTGTGGCTGACCAAGACCCGCGCGCTGCTCACCGCCTGGGGCACCCCGGCCGAGCACCGTGCCCGAGTGATGGAGGCGCTGTGAGCGTCGCGGCGGTCGGTGCGTTCACCGACGAACAGCTCGAACTGCGCAAGACGGTGCGCGCGCTGCTCACCAAGCACGCCGACCAGGCCGCGGTTCGCAAGGCCACCGAGTCCGAGCACGGCTTCGACGCGGCGCTGTGGGATCTGCTGTGCCAGCAGGTCGGTGTCGCCGCCCTCGCCATCCCGGAGGAGTTCGGCGGGATCGGCGCGTCGGCCGTCGAAACCCACCTCGTGATGGAGGAACTCGGCCGGACCCTCGCCCCCACACCGATGCTGGGCTCGGTCGTCCTCGCGGCGCAGGCGATCCTGGCCTCCGGCGACTCCGAGGCGTGCGAGCGACTGCTCCCCGCCATCGCGGAGGGCGCGTCCATCGCGGCGCTGTGCTGGACGGGTGCGGACGGGTCGTGGGACACCGAGCGGGTCGGTGTCGTCGCCGAGGGTGACACCCTCACCGGCAGCAGTCATTTCGTGCTCGACGGCTCGTACGCCGACGTTCTGGTCGTGGCGGCGACCGTGAACGGCCGGGTCGCCCTGTTCGAGGTGGACCCCGAGCAGGACGCGGTGACACGGCGGCGGGTCCCGACGATGGATCCGACCCGCAGTGTCGCCGTCGTCGAGTTCGCCGGGGCGACCGGCCGGCGGCTCACCACCGAGGGCACCGATGCCCTGGAGCGCGTGCGCGAGGTCGCGTGCGTCGCACTGTCGGCCGAGCAGGTCGGCGCCGCGGAGCAGATCCTCGCCGCCACCGTCGAGTACAGCAAATCGCGCGTGCAGTTCGGCCGGGCGATCGGCAGCTTCCAGGCCCTCAAGCACCGCATGGCGGATCTCTACTTCCTGGTGGAGACGGCGCGGTCCGCGTCCTACGCCGCGGTCGCGTCGCTGTCCGAGGGCACCGAGTCGGCGGCCACGGACGCCGCCGTCGCGAAGGTGTACTGCTCGGAGGCGCTGCAGGCGGTGACGGGCGACGCGATCCAGCTACACGGCGGTATCGCGATCACCTGGGAGCACGACGCCCAGTTGTTCTTCAAGCGCGCGCACGGCAGCGCGCAGTTGTTCGGGCAGCCGCGGGCTCACCTTCACGCACTCGCCGCGGACTCGGGACTGTTCTGAGATCGGTCTCGCTCGTGGGCCTGCCGGGTCACCGGCGAGACCGTGTTCCACGGCCCGGCCCGACCGGGCTCGGACGGGCACCTCACGTCGGGTGAACCGTCCGAGCGGGGCTAAAACGAAAGGTCGCAGCAACGGTCGAACCCAAGCGGCGGAAGCTGTTCCGAACCACCGTCGCAGTGGAACGCGTTGACACATCGTTGAACACGCACGCAACCGAGGAGGACTCGCGTCGTATGGTCGACATGCACAACAAGGTCGCCGTCGTCACCGGAGCGTCGTCCGGACTCGGCGCGGCCACGGTACGACTGCTCACCGACGCCGGGGCGACGGTGTTCGGGATAGCGAGGGACACCGCACGGCTGGCGGAGGTGTTCTCGACCGTGCCGAAGGGTGCGTACACACGGGCCGACATCGCTGATCCCGACGCCTGCCGGGCGGCGATCGCCGAGGCGATCGACACGTTCGGTGTGATCGACACGCTGATCAATGTCGCAGGCGATCACCGGATGCGCCGAACCGCAACGATGACAGATCAGGACTGGGCCGACGACCTGTCGGTCAATCTGAACGGCCCCTTCTTCCTCACCCGCGCCGCACTGCCCCACCTCCTCACACAGGGCGGGAGCATCGTCAACGTGGCATCCATCGCGGGTGTGGAGGGCCAGGCCTACTCCGCCGGGTACTGCGCCGCGAAACACGGTTTGATCGGTTTGACTCGCGCTCTCGCTGTCGAGTACACGGCGGATCGGCTGAGGGTGAACGCGGTCTGCCCGGGAGGCATGACGACCCCCCAGGTCGCGCGCTTCACAGCTCCGGACGACGCCGACTTCGAACTCGTCATGCGATCCGCCGCACCTCGCGGGCTGATGGATCCGCTCGACGTCGCCCGCCTCACAGTGTTCTTGGCCAGCGACGATGCGGCAGCCGTTCACGGTTCCGTCTATCGCGTCGACAACGGGAAGGGGGCAGGTTGATCAGTTCCACCGACGAACCCACATCACATGCACAGTTGCCGGACGTGAACGCCTCGTACGGTTCCGTCGGGGATGGGAACGAGTTCGGGTCGGCCACGTCCGTGGTCGCCTTCGGCTAGAGCATTGACTCGAAGGTCTCCCCAGACCGAGCGTCTCGTCGAGATGATCGAATACCTCGCCGAGATGCCCCAGCGCGACTACCACCTGACCGAGCTCGCTCGGCTGGTCGGGCTGGACAAGTCGACGTGTCATCCCATGCTCACCGAACTCACCCGGGTGGGATGGCTCGTCAAGGACCACACGACGAAGACCTATCGGCTCGGGCCGCGGCTGATCGCGATCGGATCGGCGGCCCGCGTGTCCGTCGGCGTGGCCGATCTCGCGCGCCCCGCGATGGAGAGGCTCGGCGCGGACATCGGCGGGATGGTGTGCCTCGTCGTCGCCTCGGGCGACGCGCTGACGATCGCCGACGTCGTCCGCTCCCCCCGCCCCGGTGCGCTGCACCTGCCCGTGCAGGCCGGAGATCGGATCGAGTTCGTCCCTCCGCTGGGATCCGTGTTCGCCGCCTTCGCCGGACCTCATGCACTCGACGAGTGGGTACGCCGGATCGACGGGGCCGCGGCGGACCACGACTCGGTGCGGAGTTCCCTGCGGACGGTGCGGAGACGCCGATTCGCCGTCGAACTGCTCCCGCATCCACCGAACACGCTGCGGGAGAAAGCCACCCGGACTCTCGATCGCGCCTACGGAACGCGTCGCGCGGAGCGGATGGCCTCCGAGCAGCGTCCGAACCTCCCTCCGACACTGCTCCTCGGCGAGATCGAGAACTCGCAGACCTACGCGCCCATGTCGGTGAGCGCCGCGTGCTTCGACGCGACCGGGCGCACCGCATGCGCGATCTCGGTGCTGGACCTACCCGGCGGAAACCTGAGCGGACTCGAAGTGGGCCGGCTCGGACAGCTGGTGGTCGCGGCGGCGGACGAGGTCACTCGACTTCTGGGCGGCTCCGCTCCACGGTGAGGCGCGCCGCGGAGCGACGTGTTTGCACTATGCCAATCGTTGCGAGTTCCGACATCCCGTCGCTAGCGTGACCGCACTCACAGTCGAGTGCGCACCATGGCCTCAGGCAGAGTCATGACGCGGCTGCTCGAACCGACAGTTCACGATTGGGGCAGCGATCATGGCATCGGTGACCGGCGGACAACTGGCCGCTCGCACTCTCGCCTCGTTCGGCGTCGAAGCCGTCTTCGGGGTCCACGGCGGACACCTCGACTCGTTCCTCGTCGAATCGGATCGACTGGGCATCCGGATCGTGGACCATCGACACGAAGCCGCCGCGGGCAATGCCGCCGAGGGTTATGCCCGGGTGACCGGCGGACTGGGAGTCGCCTTCGCAACGTCGGGGCCGGGATACGCGAACGTCTTCTCCTCGGTGTGCAACGCCGCCGCGGACCGGGTGCCTCTGCTCGTCGTCACGAGTTCACCACCGCTGCGGGAGACCGAGCTCAACGCTCTCCAGGACGGGCTGGACCAGGTGGGAACGGCCAAGATGGTCGCCAAGTGGGCGCACCGCGTCACCACGGTCACCCGCGTTCCCGATCTGGTCGCACTCGCCGTCCGTCACGCGACGACGGGCGTTCCCGGGCCGGTCGTTCTGGACATCCCGATCGACGTGATGTTCCGATCGGTCGAGGAGGAACTGGCCGCGACGCCCTCGCTCGCGGTCCCCGCACCGGCGGCACCTTCCGCCGCGACGGTCGATCGTCTGGTCGAGATCCTCGGCGATGCCGAACGTCCCGTGATCTTCACCGGCGGCAGAGCCTCCATGAGCGGGGGTTTCCGGGCCGCCCTCGAGGCCCTGCTCGCCGACCTCCGCATTCCGGTGTTCGGGGTGTCGTGGGGACTGGGACTCCTCGCCCCGGACCATCCGTGCTGGTGCGGCAACAGTGCCGATGCCGCCGCCCTCCAGTTCATGGCCGCGCCGCCCGACGTCGTGGTGCTGGTGGGTGCCCGGCGCGGACCGATGACGGGTTCGCGGAACGCGACGATGATCCCCACGGGCGCCCGTGTGATCCACGTCGACCTCGACGCGACCCAGCCGGGACGGATCGACGACGTGGCGCTGTCGGTCAACGCCGATGCCGCGGAGACCATTTCAGCGTTGGCCCGTCACGTCGGACGTCTGCCCGGCTGGCCCGACTGGACCGCCGCGGCGCGCGGAGCAGCCAACGCGCACGGCCTGCTGTACGCGCGGGAACCGGCGCAGTCCGAGCGCGGCCTCCATCCGTACTGGGCGTCGAAGGCGATCGTGGACGCCCTCACCCCCGACACGATCGTGGTGTACGACGGCGGTGAGTCCGCTGCCTGGACGAGCTTCTTCGCCCGCTCCGAGCGGCCCCGGTCGTGGTTCGGTCTCGGCGCGCTCGGGGGTCTCGGCGTCGGCCCCGGCATGGCCATCGGCGCGCAGGTCGCCGGGCCGAGCCGCCCCGTCGTCCTGATCACGGGTGACGGCGGCATCGGGTTCCATCTGCAGGAATTCGACACGATGGTCCGGCACGGCCTGCCGATCACCACCGTGGTGATGAACAACGCGGGGTGGGCGATGTCGCAGCACGGGCAGTCGGCGCTCTACGGACCGGACACGGCAGTCGCGGTCGACCTCCCGGACACCAGGTACGACGCCGTCGCGCGGGCGTTCGGTTGCGCAGGCGAGCGCGTGGAGTCGATCGACGATCTCGCTCCGGCGGTGGAGAAGGCGCAGAAGTCGGGACGCCCGACGTGTATCGACGTCACGGTCTCCCCCGTCCCGGTGCACCCGATCATGGCCGATCTCTCGTCCGAACTGAGAGCCGGAGCCACGCGAGTGCCCTACTACGAGCCGATTCCCGAAGGTGAGGTGTGAGATGCGTGCCGAGTTGCGTTCCACGGCCGTCGATGTCGCGGGATTCCGTTTCGACGCCCAGGTGACCAGTGCGGTCGGCGAGCCCGATTCCGGCGCACCGGTCGTGCTGCTGCACGGCTTCCCGCAGAGCAAGGCGTCGTGGGCGCCCGTCCTCGGAGCCCTGGAGTCCGAGAACGTGCCCGCCGTGGCCTTCGACCAGCGTGGCTACTCGTCCGGTGCACGCCCCCTCGACGTCGCCGAGTACGCCACCCGGAACCTGGTCGCCGACGTACTCGGTGTCTGCGACGAGTTCGGTTTCGGCCGTTTCCATCTCGTCGGACACGACTGGGGAGCGATCGTCGCGTGGAACGTCGCTGCACGCCATCCCGACCGGGTGTCGTCGCTGGTGGCGCTCTCGGTGCCCCATCCCGCGTCCTTCGCGTGGGCGATCGAGCACGACCCGGACCAGCGCGAACACTCCGCGTACATGCAGTTCTTCCGGGAGGATCCGAACGCGGCGGCCCTCATGACCGCGGACCACGGCGCGGCGGTACGGGTGGGATTCGGCGAGACGGTGCCGCCCGACCTCGTCGCCGAGCACCTTCGAGTGCTCCTGCAGGACGGCGCCATGGATGCGGCACTGAACTGGTACCGGGCCATGGATTCGATGGGCGACGTTCCGCCCGTCGACGTCCCGACGACGTTCGTGTGGGGTACCGAGGACATCGCGATCTGCCGTGCCGGTGTCGCCCGATGCCGCGAATTCGTCACCGGCGACTACACGCTGAACGAACTCGCGGGGGCATCGCACTGGATCCCCGAGGAGGATCCGGAGACGGTCCTCGACGCCATCCGGAAGCATCGCTCCGACGAGGGAGGACACAGGTCATGACCGGCGACGTCCCGCACTCCGGATCGGACGAGGCCCGCCGCGAGGTGATGGCGAGATACCGGGACATCGAGGCGACGCTCACCGCGCCTGGCGCGGACTTCGAGGTCGTCGACGTCGCGGACCCGCACGGAGATCACACCGTCAGGACCTATCGACATGTGTCGCCGTCACTGCACGACATGATCGCCGACCTCGTGACGCGGCACGCGGAGGCGGTGCTCGCGCGAGACGTGGACGGTCGGTCCTGGACGTATCGGGAGCTCTTCGACGACGCCGCTCGGCTGGCGGCCGGACTCGAGGCACGTCACGGTGTCGGACCCGGTGATCGAGTCGGGATCGCGATGGCGAACCACCCGCACTGCCTCGTCGCGCTGTTCGCGATCACCCGCCTCGGCGCGACCGCCGTCCTGTACAACAGCCGCGGGAGCGCCACCGAATTCGCAGCGGCCGTGGAGGACGTCCCGTGCCGGGTCGTTCTGGCGGACGTCCCCCGAGCGGTGCTGCTGCACGCGATCGCCCCCGGGCTCGACGTCGTTCCCACCGTGGCAACGCCCGAGTTGCCCGATGTTCCCTCCGTGGTGCAGCTCGTCACCGACGCGCCGGGCCCGGCCGGCCGGAGGGCCTCCGGCCCCGGCGACATCTGCCTGATCCTGTTCACCTCCGGCACCTCGGGCCGTGCGAAAGGGGTGATGCTCAGCAATCGCAACCTCGTCAACGTCCTGATGAACATGCGATTCGTCGCCGAGACGAATCTCGAGTTCGCGGCCCGCACCCACGGCGTGTCGGTGGCAGACCTGCGAGCGTTCGTGCCGACGATGTCGGCGCTCCTGATCTACCCGTTGTTCCACGTGTCCGGGATCGCCGCGCTGTTGAGCACGATGAACTCGGGTGGCTTCGTCGCGACGATGCCGCGATGGGACGCGGCGCGGGCGGCGGAGCTCATCGCCCGCCACAAGATCACGCTCATGGCCGGCCCCCCGATGACCATCGACGATCTCCTGTCGCTGCCGGATTCGGCGGACGCTCTCGCCACACTGGTCAACATCGCCCCCGGTGGACAGGCGACGCCACCGAACGTGGCGCGCCGGATCGCCGACCGGCTGCCGGGCGCCCGGCGCAGCGCAGGCTGGGGCATGACCGAAGTCGGCGGAAGCGTGTGTACCGCGGGCGGTGACATCCTCGCGCTGTTCCCGGAGACGTCGGGACCACCGAGTCCGACCGTGGACGTGCGGGTGGTCGACGCCGACGGGCGCGTGGTGTCCGCGGGTGAGATCGGCGAGCTCCAGTTGTCCGGTGGGCTGGTGATGGCCGGCTACGTCCGCACCGACGCCTCGGACGACACCGACGAGAAACACGAACCATGGCTCCCGACCGGTGATCTCGGGTACCTCGACGAGTTCGGTCTGGTCTATGTCGTCGATCGGATCAAGGATCTGGTGATCTCTGCCGGTGAGAACATCTCGTGCGCCGAGGTGGAGGCCGCGCTGGCGGCGTCCGATCGATTCGCGGAGGTCGCGGTCTTCGGTGTGCCCGACGACCGGCTGGGCGAACGGCTCGTCGCGGCGGTGGTGCCACGTACCGCCGACATCGCCCTCACCCGATCGATGGTGCAGGAGATCGTGGGCGGCCGGCTTCCGAAACACAAGATCCCCCAGGAGGTTCTGATCGAGGCCGACCCGCTCCCCCGGAACGCCACCGGCAAGCTCCTCAAGCGCGAGCTCCGTCGCCGGTATCTGGAGGCGGCAGCGGAATTCACGCACACGGAATGCGGCGCCCGATGATCACCCTCGCGGCCATCGATCCCGATCGACGCCTCACCGTCACGGTGTCGGAGGTTCCCGCGCCCCGGCCCGGAGAGGTCACCGTCGACGTCGCGTACAACGGCGTCTGCGGATCGGACCTGCACCTGCTGTTCGACGCTCCGGACCCGCTGGTCGGGCACGTTCTCGGCCACGAGTTCTCCGGCGTGCTCCGCGCGATCGGCGACGGGGTGACCGGCCACCGACCGGGGGATCGCGTGGTGATCCTGCCCATCGACCCCTGCGGGGTGTGCCAGGCGTGCACGGGCGGGGGCGACTCGGCGGTCTGCGTGACCGGACTGGCCGGCGGACCCGGCATCGGGCGACCCGGCGGTCTGGCCGCGACGGTGGCGGTGCCCGCCTCCATGGTGCACGGCGTGCCCGACGGGCTGAGTCTGCGCGAGGCCGCGCTCACCGAGCCCCTGGCGGTGGCGATGCGCGGCGTCGCACACGCCGGTCTGCAGTCCGGCGACTCGGTGGTCGTCGCCGGTGCCGGGCCGATCGGCCTGCTGACGGTGGAGGCGTTGCACGCCCGCGGAATCGATCGGATTCTCGTCGTCGAACCGAATCCGGAACGCCGCGCCCGTGCCTCCCGGTTCGGGGTCGAGGTGAGTTCGCCGGACGACGCGCTTTCCGCCGCCGCGGGGCTGGACGACGCGAACGTGCGTGCCGTCATCGAGTGCAGCGGTCACCCGGACGTGATCGACCTGGGGGTGAACCTGCTCGGCTACGGCGGCCGCCTGGTCGTCGTGGGAGTGCACTCGATGCCGGCGTCCGTTCACCTGCTGGCGATGTCGGTGAAGGAGGTGACCGTCGTCGGCTCCACGGCATACAGCGCCGCGGACTTCGCGGCAGCACTCGACGCCCTGGCCGCGGGGCTCGTCGACACCACTGCCCTGATCACCTCGGTGGTCGGCCTTCCGGAGGCGAATGCGAAGGTCGTCGAGCTCCACGGTGGTGCGAGCGGGGACGTCAAGGTGCTGATCTCGCACGGCCTCGCCGAGTGACGCACGCTGCGCGAGCCGCCGCCGTCGAGCGGTCACGCCCACACCGAAAGCACGAACCACAGTGCACGGGAGAAGAATTCGATGGAATCACGTACGCCCGAGCCTGCGCGGTGCCACACTCCGTCCATGGACCTGGCAGCGCTCGAAGAGATCCGTCAGCTCAAGTACCGGTACTTCCGGACACTGGACCTCAAGCAGTGGGACGAGTTCGCGGACACCCTCGCGGTCGACGTGGTCGCCGAGTACGGCACCCACGCGCTCGCCGATCCCCTCGTGTTCGACGGGCGCGAGGCGTTGGCCGGGTTCATGAGCCAGACCCTCGGCACGTCGATCACGACGGTCCATGTCGCCAGCCATCCGGAGATCACCGTGGACGGCGAAACCGCGACCGGGTCGTGGTGCTTCGAGGACACGGTGATCGTGCCGGACGCGAAGAGCCTGATTCGCGGTGCGGGCTACTACGCGGACGGGTACCGCCGTGACGAGGACGGCCGCTGGCGTATCACGCGCACCTCCTACCAGCGGATCTACGAATCGCTGGTGTCGCTCGACGACGTTCCGAGCCACCAGTTCCTGTCCCACATGTGGGCGGCCCGCCCGAACGCGTCCTAGTCGAGGTTGTCCCGCGCCCACACGGCGATCGCGTCGAGGGCGGGGATCAACGCCTCACTCGCGGGCGTGGCGCGGTAGACGACCGTCACGGGCGGCCCGTCGTCGACGGTGCGCTGCACCAGCCCTGCGGCCGTCAGCTCGGTCAGGCGCTCAGAGAGCACGGAGTCGCTGATTCCCGCGACGGCCCGCTTGAGCTCGGAGAATCCGGCCGGCCCCTGGACCAACGTTCCGATGATGACGCCGTTCCACCGTTTGCCCAGGAAGGCGAACGCCCGACTCAGGCCCGCATCGCATGCGCGCGGTTCGTGACGTTCGGCGTCCTTCTGCATCGCCCCAGCCTACCCGTCGGCTCTCGCGTCACTAGTTGCTAGTTTTTCCGAAGTGAACTAGTTTCTTCGATGTTGCTAGTTTTTCCGAAGGAGCCCCGACGGGTCGGTGGCGCCGGTCATCCCAGGAGTCGTCTCCCATGTTCATCGCCGCAGCAATCGTGTCCGTCCTGCTCGCGCTCGCCCTCCTCGCCTCCGCCGCCGGCAAGCTCGGCAAGAATCCCCAGCAGGTCGAGAACATGACCAAGCTGAACTTCCCGGTCGACAAGATCTGGTTGCTCGCCGTCGCCGAGATCGCCGGCGCGATCGGCCTCGTGGCCGGGCTGTTCTGGTGGCCGGTCGGCGTCGCGGCAGCGATCGGCGTCGTCGCCTACTTCGTCGGCGCCGTGATCGTGCACCTGCGTGCCGACGACAAGGCAATCACTCCCGCAGGCGTGCTCATGATCGTCGCCGCGGCCGCGGCCGTCCTCGCGCCGCTCGCGGCCTGAGCATCCGGTCGTCGGATCACAGACGCTCGACCGCGCACAGGTAGTGGTGCCGCCACTCCCCCCGGCGCCGCCACCCGGCGAGCACCAGTGCGTTGTCGAGCACGTCGGGCGACCAATCCGGCGACCAGTCGTGCAGGACGGTGTCGGCGTCCGCCCCCGTCGATTCCTGCACGACCCGGATCCGTCCGAACACGCGCGCACCGAACAGTTCCGCGTCGTCCCAGACGACCTTCGGGGTGTCGTGCTTCTCGAAGTAGGCGGTGAAAACCGTGGCGGGGTCCATGCTGCGCGCTCCTCTCGGCCTGGGCAGGGTACGGCGGTCGAGCCCGGTCCGCGTCACCAGCGGACGAGCGTCACCAGCGCACTTGCATCTCCTCGATTCCGGTGACGAAGTTGGCCGGCCGACGCGGCAACGGCGCGTCGGTCGCCAACTCCATCGCCGGAATCCGGGTGAGCAGTCGCTCGAACATCAGCCGGCCCTCGATCCGCGCCAGCTGGTTGCCGAGACAGAAGTGCGATCCGAAGCCGAACGCGATGTGCGGGTTCGGATTACGGTCGATGTCGAACGTCTCCGGGTCCTCGAACACGGCGTCGTCGAAGTTCGCCGCCTCGAACAGCAGCATCATCTTCTCGCCCGCGCGCAGCTGCGTCCCGTGGAACTCGACATCGCGGGTGACGGTCCGGCACATGTTCTTCACCGGAGAGACCCAGCGCAGCATCTCCTCGAGCGCCGAGGGCAGCAGCGAGTCGTCCGCGACCAGCTTGTCACGCTGATCCGGGTTGCGAAGCAGTTGTTCCATGCCGCCGCTGAGCACGTGCCGAGTGGTCTCGTCGCCGCCGATCAGGATGAGCAGCGTCTCCGCGACGATCTCCTCGTCGGTGAGCCGGTCCCCGTCGATCTCGGCGTGCACGAGCGTACTGATCAGATCGTCGGTCGGGTCCGAGCGCCGCTCCGCGATCGTCCGCATCGTGAAATCGACGTAGGACACGTAGGCGGACATCATCTTGGCGATCATCTCGTCGGAGGCGTTGGTGCCCTGTGCCTTCACGAGGTCGTCGCTCCACTCGAGGAACATCGCCCGTTCGTGCGGACGCACGCCGAGCATGTCACCGATCACCGCCATCGGCAGCGGCGCCGCGAGATCGCGAACGAAGTCGCACTCCCCCTTGTCGACGACGGCGTCGATCAACTCGTCGCAGATCCGGCCGATGTCGTCGATCCTGGCCTCGACCTGCTTTCGCGTGAATCCGGTGTTGACGAGCTTGCGCCTGTTCAGGTGCTCGGGATCGTCCATGTCGATCATGTGGGGCATGGCCGGGACGTCGGGGCGGATTCCGCCGGCGTTGGAGAACAGCCCCGCGTCGCGCTCGGCGTCGATCACCGCTGCATAGCTCGTCGCGCCCGCCAGCCCGCTCCGATCGCGGAACACCGGCTCGTTCGTGCGCATCCAGGCGTACGCACGGCGCGGATCACCCAGTTTTCCCGCATGGAATCGTCCGTCGGCCAGGTCGATGTCGGGTCGCATCGCGAAAGTCCCCTCGGTCCGTTCACGCTCGTGACAGGTGTCGACGGAGCGTACGTCCTTCCAATGCAATGCATATCAAAAATCGGGCTGCGATGGTAGAACAGGTTCCACCACGTTCGAGGGGAGCCCCAGGGAACATGAACGGCCCAGTGAACACCGGCAGCGCCGACGGGCTGCAGGGCAGATCGATCCTGGTGACGGGAGGCGGGAGCGGAATCGGGCTCGGGGTCGCCGACCTGCTCGCCCGGTCCGGCGCCCACGTGACCATCGTCGGTCGCACCGAGGAGAAGCTCGCCGCGGCCGCGGCGTCGATCAGCCCGGAGCACGGCGGCTCCGTCACCTGCCACGCCGCCGACGTCACCGTAGAGGAGCAGGTCGAGCAGGCGGTCGCCGCCGCGACGTCGGTCACCGGCCGGCTCGACGGCACGGTGGCCTGCGCCGGCGGAAACGAGACCATCGCGCCGGTCACCCAGATCGACGTGGACGCCTGGCGCAGGACCGTCGAACTGAACGTCACCGGAACGATGCTCACCCTCAAGCACGCCGCGCGTGAACTGGTGCGGGGCGGAGGCGGATCGTTCGTCGCCGTCTCGTCGATCGCCAGCAGCAACACCCACCGGTGGTTCGGCGCCTACGGGGTGTCGAAGTCCGGAGTCGATCACCTCGTGCAGCTGGCCGCGGACGAGCTCGGGGCGAGCAATGTGCGCGCCAACTGCATCCGGCCCGGCCTGACCCGCACCGACCTCGTCACCGTCATCACCGAGGGCGGACCGCTGCTGGAGGACTACCAGGCCTGCACCCCGCTGCCACGCATCGGCGAGCCGGAGGACGTCGCCCGGCTCGCCCGGTTCCTGCTCGGCGACGAGTCGACCTGGATCACCGGTCAGGTCATCAACGTCGACGGTGGCCAGATGCTGCGCCGCGGTCCCGACTTCACCTCGATGCTCGAACAGGTGTACGGCGCCGACGGCCTGCGCGGAGTGGTGGCGCCGTGACCACCCACGAGATCCTCGGCAAGCAGGTCGCCATGCCGGTGCAGATCCGGAAGGCGACGGCGTTCATGGCGATGTACTCCGTCCCCACGGCGGCAGCGCAACGGCTGATCGACCCGACCGGCCTGGAGATACTGCAGTTCCGGCCCGGCCGCGGCCTGTGCGGACTGGTGTTCGTCGACTACGTGGACGGCGATCTCGGTCCCTACAACGAATTCGGTGTGGTCTTCATGGTCCGCGACCACCGGACCCGCGGCGGATCGGTCCCCGGCGACCTGCGGGCGCTCGCGACAGGTGGCGCCGGGGCGCTGATCCATCAGCTCCCGGTCGACGGCGACTTCACCCTCGCCGCCGGCCGCGGCATCTGGGGGTTCCCGAAGGTGCTCGCGGACTTCACCGCCGACCACGCGTCGGACGTCAAGCATGCGTCCGTCGGCCAGGACGGGCGGCTCATCGTCGATCTCCGGGTCAAGAAGGGATTACGCGCGCCGGGTGGGTCGACCGGCACGACGATGCAGGCCTACTCGCACATCGACGCCATCACGCGTTGCACGTCGTGGGAGATGAATCCGAGCGGCGTCCGAACCCGTCTCGGCGGTGCCGAGGTGACGCTTGGAACGCATCCGATCGCAGACGAGCTGCGGTCCCTCGGGCTGCCGCGACGGGCTCTGATGACCACCGCCATTCCGGACCTGAAGATGACGTTCGGCGACGCAACGGTGGTGTGACGCTCAGGCTTCCAGAATGGTCTTGGCGTTCTCGAGGTTTCCGCGGACGTCCCGCGCGTACAACTTCTGGACGATGGAATCGGCGAACTTGAACAGGCCGGTGCCCGTCTCGGCCTCCTGAATCCACGTCACCCTGGTGTGCGCACCGTCGACTGCGAACGTCAGCCTCCGTTCGTACCCGATCTTCGAGTCCTTGGATCGATACGTGATGGACTTGTCCTTCTCGTAGCCGGTGAGCTCCTCGCTCGCTGCCAGCCGGAGTCCGGCGACCTTGACCACGAACGACGTCACCGTGCCGATCTCGTCGGGCTTGCCGTCCAGGGTGTACTCGACGAGGTTGCTGCTCCAGGACGCCGCGTTGTCGGGATCGGACATGTACTCGAACACATCGTCGATGGGGCGCGCGATCATGATCGATTCTTCTGTTTTCATGGTGTCGGCCATGACAGTTCCTGCCTGTCGATGCGTGCACGCCCGGCCGGGTGCACACGCGAGGATGTGACCTCGGTCGGGCACACGAGGAACCACAGCGAAAAGCGGCACGGCACTGTCGGTCACCGCGGGCTCGCGCACTCAGCGCATGCCCGCTCGAATCCCCGACGTCGATCTTCTTGGCGTTCTCATGGTAGTCCCGGCGCCGGTCGCGGCAGAAGGGCCGGCGTGAGGCCTTGCCAATTGGCGCGTTCTCGTGTGAGGTGTGTTCTGGACGCTTGACCAACTTGGATTTCGGCAGCCTTGCAAAGGATTTCCGCAGTGAAGATCAGTCGACGCAGCGTGCTCGCCGGAGCCGCCGCCGCCCCGGCGCTCGCCGCCCTGAGCGCCGGATCCGCCCAGGCCGGACCACTCCGCACGGCCCCGTCCGGTACCGGCTTCCGGGTCGGTGTCGGGATCGCCGACGTGACCGGGCCCGTCGCGGAGAACGGCATGATGGGGTACTCCAGCTTCGATCAGGTAGCGGAGGGCCTGCATCAACGGACACGCGCCCGCGCCTACGTCTTCGCCGACGCCGCCGACTCCCGCGTCGTGTACGTCTGCGTCGACACCTGCATGGTCTTCCAGTCCGTGCACGACGAGGTGATCCGCCGCCTGCACACCGCGTTCGGCGGCGTCTACACCGAGCGCAACGTCATGCTCACCGCAGTGCACTCGCACGCCGCATGCGGGGGTGCGTCCCACGACTACGCCTACACCCTCGCGAACCTCGGCTTCCAGCCGTTGACGTTCCAGGCCGAGGTCGACGGCATCGTCGAGGCGATCACCGCGGCGCACGACGACCTCGCTCCCGGCACCGTCGCATACGGGCGGAGCGAACTGACCGATGCCAGCGTCAACCGGTCCCGCGTCGCCTTCGACCGGAACCCACAACGCGACAAGGACTACTACCCGCTCGGCATCGACACGTCGATGCGGACGTTGCGTATCGCGCAGGACGGCACGGACGTCGGCGCGATCAACTGGTTCGCCACGCACTGCGCATCGCTGACCAACGAGAACCGGCTGATCTCCGGGGACAACAAGGGCGCGGCCGCGTACTTCTGGGAGCACGACGGCGAGGGCGTGCGTTACCTCGACGGCCCACCGAGTTTCGTCGCCAGCTTCCCGCAGACGAACTCCGGGGACATGTCCCCGAACCTGAACCTCGAACCGGGCAAGGGGCCGACCGACGACGAGTTCGAGAACGCCCGCATCATCGGCGAGCGCCAAGTCGGCGCGGCACGAACGGCTTTCGCCGACGCCGAGCAGATGGCCGCGACCACGGTCGACAGCCGCGTGATGTACCTCGACATGGCGAACCAGGTCGTGGACGGACGGTTCACCCCGGACGGCCTCCAGCGTCGCACCGCACCCGCGTGTGTCGGGGCGGCGATGGCCGCGGGCAGCACCGAGGACGGACCCGCGATCCCGATCTTCCCCGAGGGCACGCGCAATCCGCTCGTCGACGCACTCGGCGGGATGAACGCACCCGTCCCGAACTGGCTGGCGGACGCACAGGCCCCGAAACTCGTGTTGATCGCGGTCGGACTGCTGCCGCCCGACGGCTGGGTTCCGCACGTGCTGAAGATCCAGATCCTCCGGATCGGCGACGTTTACGTGGTCGGCGGACCCGCCGAGTTCACCATCGTGTCCGGGCTGCGCATCCGCCGCACCGTCGCGGAGGAACTGGGGGTGCCACTGGAGAACGTCATCTTCCAGGGTTACGCCAATTCGTACTCGAGCTACTGCACGACGCCGGAGGAGTACGAGGCTCAGCAGTACGAGGGCGGCTCGACGCTGTTCGGCCGCAACACCCTTCCCGCCTACCAGCAGGGCTACGCGACGCTCGCCGCTGCGATGAGGTCCGGCGACGACGTGGCGCGTGGTCCTGCGCCCCGCGACCTGTCCGGATTCCAGCCCTACTTCGGCACCCAGGTCCCGGCGGACGCCCCGCTCCCGGGCAGACGGTTCGGCGACGTCCTGGTCCAGCCCGGCGCGACGACGGTCGGCGGCCGGGTGGTGACCGAGTTCGTCACCGGCCACCCCAAGAACAACCTCCGTCGTGGTGGCACCTTCTTCGAGGTCCAGCGCCTCGACGGTGCCCGCTGGACCAGGCACGCGGACGACGGCGACTGGTCGACGAAGTACCGCTGGCGCCGCGAGGGCACGAACGCCTCCGTCGCACGGATCACCTGGGACGTGCCTGCCGGGACGCCGTCGGGCACCTATCGGATCCAGCACTTCGGTGACCGTCGCGGCCCTGACGGTGCGATCACCGCGTTCACGGGCACGTCCGACACGTTCACCGTCTAGAGGCGCCTCCGGCACCTGTGCGCGAGTTCGGTAGCTCCCACTACCGAACTCGCGCACATGCGGCGAAGCGGCCTACAGCTTCGAGGCGAGGTCGTCGAGGGACCACGGCGGCTCGGAGTTGTGATCCCGATACGCGAGGACGGTCGGTGCGACGCGGTCGAACCGACCGACGAATCCACCCGAGCCGACGAAGATCCGGCCGGTGATCCCCTCGGCGAGATCGCTCGCGAGGAACGCGTACAGCTGCGCGACGTATTCCGGCGGGGCAGGGTTGAGCGACCCGTAGCGGGACGCGTCGTCGAGCATGCCGCGGCGATGCAGTTCCTCGATGTGCGCCGTGTACTCCTCCCCCTCCGACAGCCGGGTCTTCGCGCCGGGACACACGACGTTGGCGCGTACTCCCGACTCGGCCAGTTCGGCGGCGATCGCGAGGGTGAGGCTGTTGACGGCGCCCTTGCCTGCCGGATAGCCGGTGCCACCGTAGTCGCCCAGGAAGGCGAACGAGCTCGTGTTGACGATCGCTCCGGCGCCCCGCTCCGCCATCAGCGGGGCGACGAGCCGGCACGTGCGGAACGTCGCAGTCAGGTGCGCATCGATCAGGTCGTCCCACTCCTCGTCGGTCACTGTGAGGATCGTCGATCCGGCCGGTTCCGCGACACCGGCGCAGTTGACGAGAACGTCGACGGCGCCGAACTCGTCCCGGGCCACGTCCACCAGCGCCTGCGCGACGGGCCGGGAGGCCGCCGAGCCCGCGACCGCGACCGCGCGGCCCCCCGAGGCCAGGATCTCGTCGGCCACGGCCTGCGCCACCGCGCCGTCACGGCCGTTGACCACGACCGCGGCCCCCTGCGCGGCGAGTGCGTGCGCGACACCCCGCCCGATCCCGCGACTCGACCCCGTCACGATCGCCGCGCGTCCGAGCAGGTGACGCTCCACGTCCGTACCCATTCCGTCCACTCCCGTCCTCGTCGCCGGCGCCGTAGCCGTTGCGCCCGTACATCGGTACAGACTACAGTCCAGACACCTGTCCATCTGGCATGAACGGCACATTCGCTCGATCTGATCGACTGAACGGTTCCGTTCATGCCAACCAGCCGACGCACGGGAGCGCACCGCATGCCCGCACCGACGATCCACCGCCTCCGGGTGAGCGACGTGATCGAGGAGACCGCCGATGCCCGGTCGGTGGTGTTCGAGATCGACGCCGCCGTACGCGAGCGCTTCGCCTACCGCCCCGGGCAGTTCCTCACCCTGAGGATCCCGGGCACCACGCACGCCCGGTGCTACTCGCTGGCCAGCGCACCCGACCTCGACGACGACCTCAAGATCACCATCAAGCGTGTCGACCGGGGCCTCGGCTCGAACTGGCTGTGCGACAACGCCCGTCGCGGAGTCGAGATCGAGGTGCTCGAACCGTCCGGCGTGTTCACCCCGAAGGGACTCGACGCGCGCTACCTGCTCGTCGCGGGCGGGAGCGGTGTCACCCCGATCATGTCGATCCTCAAGTCGGTCCTCGGTGCGGGCAACGGCGAAGTGGTGTTGTTCTACGCCAACCGTGACGAGCAGTCGGTGATCTTCGAGGAGGAACTGCGCTCCCTGTGCGCGCGGCACCCCGATCGGCTGTGGGTAGAGCACTGGATCGAATCCACGCAGGGTCGGCCGACCGCCGACGGGCTCGCCGACCTGTTCCGGAGCTGGGACTTCGACGAGGTGTTCGTGTGCGGTCCGCAGCCGTTCATGGACTGCACCCGGAAAGCACTGTCCACGATGAACTTCCCGCGTGAACGACTGCACATCGAACGCTTCACGTCCCTCGGGTCCGACCCGTTCGCCGGCACCGTCGACACCGCGACCGCCCCGGCGTCCGAGGGGGTCGCGGTGTCGACGGTGACCGTGCGCAAGGGCGGCGAGGAACACACCGTGCCGTGGCCGGCCGACCAGCGACTGCTGCAGGCGCTCGACGCGAACGGCATCGTCGTGCCGTCCTCCTGCGCGGAGGGTGTCTGCGCCTCGTGCGAGTGCCGCCTCACCGCGGGCGCGGTGGAGATGGTCGACAACCGGGTCCTCGAGGAGGACGACATCGCCGACGGCTACATCCTGGCCTGCCAGGCACTGCCGCGCACCGAGGTGCTCGAGGTCGAGTTCGAGTAATCCCCAGGCACTGTGGACAGAGCCCGCACATTGTGGACAAGTCCGGTCCGCGGAACGACGAAGCCCGCCACGGGTTTCCGCGGCGGGCTTCGTCGTGCTTCCCGTGCTACAGCCAGGTGTCCTCGGTGGTCGCGGTGAGGAACGCCTCCAGGTCGTCCCGCCAGGGCGCGGGCACCGTCTTGTCGGGCTCGATGGCGGTGTACTGGCCGCGGTAGAACAGCAGCGGCCGTTCCGTTTTCACCTCGCTGAGCGAGGAGACCCGACCGAACACGACGTAGTGGTCGCCGCCGTCGTGCACCGTCTCGACGGTGCAGTCGATGTGCGCGAGCGATCCGTCGATGATCGGCGACCCGAGCGGTGACGGCTCCCATCCGATTCCCGCGAACTTGTCCGGTTCACGGGAGCCGAAGCGTGCGCAGACCGCCTGCTGCTCCTCGGCGAGCACGTTGACGCAGAACTTCCCTGTCCGCTCGATCGCGGCCCAGGACCGCGACCCCTTCGTCGGGCAGAACAGCACCAGCGGCGGCTCCAGTGACAGCGCCGCGAAGGACTGGCAGGCGAACCCGACCGGCTCACCGTCTTCGACGGTCGTGATGATGGTGACGCCGGTGCAGAACTGCCCGAGCACCGTCCGGAACCGACGGGGATCGATCGCCGCCTCCGGCGCTGTCGTCTCGGACACCACTGCCTCCTCGCCGGAGCTCACTACTTGAATCCCACCGTGAAGTCGTGACCCCACAGGCTGACCGCGGTGCTCTCCTTCGCGATCCACGTGTCGTCCTCGACTTCGAGTCCTTCGCAACCGAATTCGACGTCGAATCCGCCCGGAGTCTTCATGTAGAACGACAGCATCAGGTCGTTGACATGGCGGCCCAGGGTCGCCGACATCTTCACGTTCTTCCGGAGCGCACGGTCGAGGCACAGGCCGACGTCGTCCGAGTTCTCGACCTCTACCATCAGGTGCACGATGCCCGACGGGTTCGGCAGCGGCGCGAACGCGAGGCTGTGGTGGCGCGGATTGCAGCCGAGGAAGCGCAGCCACGCCGGGTCACCGTCCGCGGGCCGTCCGACGACCTGCGGAGGCAGGCGCATCGAGTCGCGCAACTTGAATCCGAGTACGTCGCGGTAGAACTCGAGATCCGCGGCGTCGTCCTTGGTCGCGAGCACGACGTGTCCGAGCCCCTGCTCACCGGTGACGAACTTGTGCCCGTAGGGGCTCACGATGCGACGGTGCTGCAGGGCGATCGTGTGGAAGACCTCCAGGCGGGCGCCCGAGGCGTCGCGGCACTTGATGAACTCGACGACGTTGCGCTCGGCCGCCTCCTCCTTGGTGCCCTCCTCGAACTCCCAGTCCGCCTTGGCCAGACGCTCACGGATCTCCTGCAGACCCTCGGCGTTCGCGCACTCCCAGCCGGCGGCGTAGAGACCGTCGCGCTCACCGGGGACGATGACGAGACGCGCCGGGTAGTCGTCCATCCTCAGGTACAGGTTCTCGGGGTTCGAGCCCTTGCCCTCGATCATGCCGAGCACCTTGAGCCCGTAGTCGCGCCAGGCGGCCATGTCGGTCGCCTCGATGCGCAGGTAGGCCAGCGAACGGATGCTCATCAATTGCCTCCCTCTCGGGCGGAGTCTCGGGGAATGTCACTGCTCTGGAGGAAGTCGGTGGCGAGCCGGTTGAACTCGTCGAACTTCTCCAGCTGTGCCCAGTGCCCGCAGCCGCCGAACACGTGCAGCTGCGCGCGCGGGATCATCTTCAGCGCTACGAGCGCGCCGTCGAGCGGATTGACGCGATCCTCACGACCCCAGATGAGCAGCACGCGCTGGCGCAGCTTGTAGGCGTCGCGCCAGAGCATCCCCTTCTCGAACTCACCGCTCGAGAACGACTTGCCCATCGCCTTCGCGGCGGCGAGCGACTCGGGGGTGCTGGCGGAGGCGAAGCGCTCCTCGACAAGTTCCGGCGTGATCAGCGACTGGTCGAACACCATGATCCGCAGGAACGCCTCGAGGTTCTCGCGGGTCGGCTGGTAGCTGAACCTGCCGAGGTTCTTCACGCCCTCCGTGGGGTCCGGCGCGAACAGGTTGACGCTGAGGCCACCCGGTCCCATGAGGACGAGCCGTCCCGCGCGGTCCGGGTAGTCGAGTGCGAACCGCACCGCGGCGCCGCCGCCGAGCGAATTACCCAGCAGGTGAACGCGATCGGTGATGCCGATGGTGTCGAGCAGATCCTTCAGTGCCGACGAGCTGTGCACGAAGTACTGCGGGTGTTCGGTCGGCTTGTCGGACTTGCCGTAGCCGGGCTGGTCGACGGCGAGCACGTGAAAGTGCTCGGCGAGGACCGGGATGTTCTTCGAGAAGTTCGACCAGGAGGACGCGCCGGGTCCGCCGCCGTGCAGCAGCACGATCGTCGGGCCGTTGCCGACGCCGGCTTCGTGGTAGTGCAGCGTGAGGTCCGGGCGGACCTGCGCGAAACGAGAGGTCGACTCGTAGGTCAGTTCTTCGGTCGTGGTCATCGATACCTCAGACCATCGTGTCGGCGAGGGGCAGGCCGAACTCGGCGCCACCGAACATCACGTACGCACGCTCGGGATCGTTCGCGGCGTGCACGCGACCGGCGTGGGCGTCGCGCCAGAACCGCTGGATCGGCGTGCCGTTCTGCAGGGCGGTCGCACCGGAGTTCTCGAAGAGCAGGTCGATGGACGCGATGGCGCGGCCCGTTGCGCGGACCTGGTCGCGGCGGGCGCGCAGGCGCAGCTCCATCGGAACGTCCTCGCCCGCGAGGAGGTGCGCGTACTCGTCGGCGACGTTGCCGGACAGCTGACGCCACGCGGCGTCGATGTCGCTGGACGCCTGGGCGATACGGATCTTGGCGAACGGATCGTCCTTCGCCTTCTCACCCGCGTAGGCAGCGCGGACACGCTTGCCCTGATGCTCGACGTGCGCCTCGTAGGCGCCGTACGCCATGCCGACGATCGGCGTGGAGATGGTGGTGGGATGGATGGTGCCCCACGGCATCTTGTAGACGGGCGCGGTGTTCTGCTGCAGGCCGGGCGCGGTCAGATCGCTCATGGCCTTGAAGCTCAGGAAACGGTGGCGCGGGACGAAGACGTCCTTGACGACGACCGTGTTCGACCCGGTGCCACGCAGGCCGACGACGTTCCAGACGTCGTCGATCTCGTAGTCCTCGCGGGGAATCAGGAAGCTGCCGAAGTCGACCGGGCGGCCGTCCTTGATGACCGGGCCACCGACGACGACCCAGGTGGCGTGGTCGGATCCGGAGGACCAGGCCCACGCGCCGTTGACCTTGTATCCGCCGTCGACGACCTCACCGGCACCCATCGGCGCGTAGGAGGAGGAGATGCGGACGTCGGTGTCCTTGCCCCACACGTCTTCCTGCGCCTGCTGGTCGAACAGGGCGAGGTGCCAGTTGTGGACGCCGATGATGCCGGCGACCCAGCCCGTCGATCCGCAGGCGCTCGCGATGTTGCGCACCGCGGTGTAGAAGGTGACGGGATCGGCCTCGAGGCCGCCCCACTGCTTGGGCTGGAGCAGCCGGAAGAAGCCGGCCTCCTGCAGGGACTTGATCGACGCGTCGGGGATCTGCCGCAGATCTTCGGTCTCCTGCGCACGCTCGCGGAGGGTCGGCAACAGTTCGTCCAGCTTCCCCATCACCACGTGACTGTCGTGCTCGCCCACTGGTCGCTCCCTTTGTCAGTCGATCTGCGTTGTTGCGATCTGCGTTGTTGTCGCGTCGATCCGTCGGATCGTGCGTGACACGGTGGTTCACCCGCCCCTGAGACTAGAACAGGTTCCCATCCGTGTCGAGAGCCGCAACGATACGCTGGTCAAGCGTTCACGGCAGGTACAACTCGTCAAAATCCCTGGCGGAATTCGTTCAACTTCTATAACGTGTTCTAGCGACAGCACTCAAAGGAATGTGAGGCGACAGATGACGCAGACGAGCGGCGCGTCCGCAAGCCGCAAGGTTCGCGAGATCGACGTGGGAACCACCCCCACGCGCTTCGCGCGTGGATGGCACTGCATCGGCCTCGAGCGGGAGTTCCTCGACGGCAAGCCGCACGGCGTGGAGGCGTTCGGCACCAAGCTCGTCGTCTTCGCCGACAGCGAGGGCAAGCTCAAGGTGCTCGACTCGTACTGCAGGCACATGGGCGGCGACCTGAGCCAGGGCAGCATCAAGGGCGACTCGGTGGCGTGCCCGTTCCACGACTGGCGTTGGGGCGGCAACGGCAAGTGCACCGACATCCCCTATGCCCGGCGTGTACCCCCGCTCGCCCGCACCCGTTCGTGGACGACGCTGCAGCGCAACGGGCAGCTGTTCGTCTGGAACGACCCGGAGGGCAACCCGCCGCCGGACGACGTCACGATCCCCGAGATCCCCGGCGTCCTCTCCGACGAGTGGACCGACTGGGAATGGCACCGTCTCGAGGTCAAGGGCTCCAACTGCCGCGAGATCATCGACAACGTCGTGGACATGGCGCACTTCTTCTACGTTCACTTCGGTTTCCCGAAGTACTTCAAGAACGTTTTCGAGGGCCACGTCGCGAGCCAGTACCTGCAGAACCACGGCCGGCCCGACGTCGGGAACATGGGCACCCAGTACGGCGAGTCCGTGCTGGACTCGGAGGCGTCGTACTTCGGTCCGTCCTACATGATCAACTGGCTGCACAACGACTACAGCGGGTACAAGGTCGAGAGCGTCCTGATCAACTGCCACTACCCCATCACCCATGACTCCTTCATGCTCATGTACGGCGTGAGTGTCGAGAAGCCGAAGGGGCTGGACGAGAAGACCACCGACAAGCTCGCCCGCAAGTTCACCGAGGGCGTGACGATGGGCTTCGAGCAGGACGTCGAGATCTGGAAGAACAAGACCAAGATCGAGAACCCGCTGCTCTGCGAGGAGGACGGACCGGTCTACCAGCTGCGCCGCTGGTACGAGCAGTTCTACGTCGACGTCGCGGACATCGATCCCAAGATGACGCAGCGCTTCGAGTTCGAGATCGACACCACCAAGGCCGTCGAGGCGTGGCAGCGCGAAGTCGAGGAGAACCTGGCCCGCCAGGCCTCCGAGAAGGCTGCCGTCGACGAGGCCCAGAACAAGACGGGCGTGTGACATGACCTCCTCGACCTGGTCCAAGGCCCCGGACTTCGCCGACAGCCCGGACCGGGTCGAGGCGGTCCGCGCCCAGACCGTGACCGATCTGCAGACCTACCTCGAGGACGGACTGCAGCAGGTCGAATGCCGCGCCTGTCACACCTGTGTGCTGGTGCGCAAGAACAGCTTCAACCACACGAGCATCCAGTGGCAGACCGACCCCGCGTCGGTCTGCCCCGAGTTCGCCGGCGCCGAGCGCGGCACCGCCCGGACCTGCTCGCGACTGACGGCATCGATCAACCACGCCGTCATGGAAGGAATCGTCGAGGTCCGCAACCACTAGCGGCGGAACCACCTCGCGGGGCCGACCACCGTCCATCCCGTGTGCGGCCGAAGGTCGCCTTCGCTCGGTCAGACCGAACGAAGGCGACCTTCAGCCGTTGCGGGCGTGGATGTTTCAGGTGCGTTGTTCGTGCTGCAACTCGAGGGCGATGTCGATGAGCTGATCCTCCTGACCCCCCACGAGCTTGCGCTTGCCCGCGCGCACCAGCATCTCCGCCGCGGACACCCCGTACCGCTCGGCCTGTCGCTCCGCGTGTTTGAGGAAGCTCGAGTAGACGCCGGCATAGCCCATCATCAGTGCCTGCCGGTCGAGGAGGCATTCCGTCGGCATCGTGGGCCGGACGACGTCCTCCGCGGCGTCGGCGATGGCGAAGAAGTCGATTCCCGTCTTCACACCGATCTTGTCGCACACCCCCACGAGCGCCTCGACCGGTGCGTTCCCGGCGCCCGCACCGAACCGCCGGGTGCTGCCGTCGATCTGCCGGGCCCCGGCGCGAACCGCCGCGACAGTGTTCGCGACACCGAGCCCGAGGTTCTCGTGTCCGTGGAACCCGACCTGTGCGTCGTCGCCGAGTTCGGCGGTGAGCGCCTCGACGCGTTCGGAGACCTGTTCGAGAACGAGCGCGCCCGCCGAGTCCACCACATAGACGCACTGGCACCCCGCATCGGCCATGATCCGGGCCTGCGCGGCCAGCTTCTCCGGCGCGATGGTGTGCGCCATCATGAGGAACCCGACGGTTTCCAGGCCACGTTCGCGGGCGAGCCCGAAATGCTGCGCCGCGACGTCGGCTTCCGTGCAGTGGGTTGCGATTCGGCAGATCGCTGCGCCGTTGTCCTGTGCCTCGGCGATGTCCTCCTTGGTACCGACGCCGGGCAACATGAGGAAGGCGATCTTCGCCTGTCGCGCGGTGTCGACGGCGATCCGGATCAGGTCCTGCTCGGGCGTGCGGGAGAAGCCGTAGTTGAACGAGGACCCGCCGAGGCCGTCACCGTGGGTGACCTCGATGACCGGAACTCCGGCGCCGTCGAGGGCGCCGACGATCGCGCGCACCTCGTCGCCGGTGAACTGGTGCCGCTTGTGGTGCGAGCCGTCCCGCAGCGAGGTGTCGGTGACGCGCACGTCGCGGGCCGGAGCCGAGGACGCCGCGTCGCCCGACGTCGCAACGCCGCCATTCGTGTCGTCGGTGCGTGTCATGTCGTCACGCCCCCACGCTCAGGAGTGTGCGGGCGATCTCCTCGCCCACCTCGGTCGCCGCCGCGGTCATGATGTCGAGGTTGCCCGCGTACGTCGGCAGGAAGTCACCGGCGCCCTCGACTTCGACGAAGGTGGTGACGGTGGCGTGTCCGCCGGACACCACGCTCGGGTCGTCGAACTGCGGTTCGTTGAGGAGCCGGTAGCCGGGTACGTAACGCTGCACGTCCGCGACCGTGCGTTGGATCGACTCCGTGATCGCGGCCCGGTCCGCGTCCTCCGGGATCGCGCAGAAGACGGTGTCGCGCATGATCATCGGCGGATCCGCCGGATTGAGGACGATGATCGCCTTCCCCCGTCCGGCACCACCGATCACCTCCACCCCGATGCTGGTGGTCTTGGTGAACTCGTCGATGTTGGCGCGGGTCCCGGGCCCGGCGGACACCGAGGCCACCGACGCGACGATCTCCGCGTACGGGACGTCGACGACCCGGGACACCGCGTGCACGATCGGGATGGTCGCCTGGCCACCGCAGGTGATCATGTTGACGTTCGGCGCGGCGAGGTGCTCGCGGAGATTCGCCGTCGGCACCACGGCCGGACCGACGGCGGCCGGTGTCAGGTCGATCGCACGGATGCCGGCCGCCTCGTAGGCCGGTGCCGCGCCCCGGTGCACGCGGGCGGAGGTCGCCTCGAACACCAGGTCGGGTTTGTCCTCCTGCTCGAGCAGCCACCCGATGCCGTCCGAGGAGACGTCGAGCCCCATCGACCGGGCGCGGGCCAGGCCCTCGCTGTCGGGGTCGATCCCGACCATCCACCGTGGTTCGAGCCACTCCGACCGCTGCAGCTTGTACAGCAGGTCCGTCCCGATGTTGCCCGACCCGACGACCGCGACGCGTGCCTTCGCCTGCGATGTATCCGACGGTGTCATGGCTCCTCCAGGGTGTGTCAGGCCGGCCGCTCCGTGGCCGGCGAGTCGATCGACGACTGGCTTCGGTCGGCGGCGTGCGCGGCGGCGCGGCGCCCGGAGAACACCGCGTCCGCGAGCGAGAGTCCGCTGACGTAGGAGTTCGAGCAGATTCCGACCGCGGTGCGGCCCGCCGCGTAGAGCCCGCTGACGGGTGCACCCGCCCGGTCGAGGACGCCGCCGGTGTCCTCGTCGACGATCAGTCCGCCGAGGGTGATCGTCGGCAGCGGATTGGTCAGGCTCTTCTTCAGGGACACGTCGAACAGCGAGTACGGGCCGGCGGTCAGCGGGCGCCGGAAGTCGTCCGGCTTGCCCATGGGGTCGGGCTCGCCGTTCTCGATCGCGGTGTTGTGGGCGGCGACGGTGGCAGCCAGGCCGGCGGGGTCGATTCCGACGGCGGCCGCCGCCTTCTCGAGGGTGGCTGCGGAGGTCCCGTCGACACGCATCATGGTTTCGGCCTGGATGCGCTGGAACCAGTTGTTCTGGCTGCCGAGCTGGGTGCGGGCCTGCTCGACGAGCGCAGCATCGGCGACGAGCCAGCCGTGACCGTCGCCCTCGGCGATCATCGCGTGCCCGAGCGCCGCGCCGTACCGCGATTCGTCCACCATCCGGTTGCCGTGTCGGTCCACCAGGATGGATCCGAGGAACGCGCTCGGCGGGACGATGAAGCGCCACGCCGAGATGTGCGAGAGCTTGTCGGTGGCACCGCCTGCTTCGGCGCCCATCGCGATACCACTGCCGTCGTCGGCCGAGGTGCCGAGTGGGAGCCCGTCGAGGTAGCGCGGCGCGTGTGTCGCCACCATGTCCCGGTTACCGATGAACCCGCCAGCACTGAGGATCACGCCGCCACGCGCCTCGATGCGCAGCGTGGTGGCGTACCGTGCCTCGATCCGGTTGACGATCCGATCGAGGAAGCGGCGCAGCGGAGGGTAGTAGATACCCGGCTTCGCGGAGATCGAGGCGAGGCGGGCATGCCTGGCGCGCACCCGGGCGGGTGCGTCGCGAAGGCTCTGGCACTCCACGCCGACCACGTCCCCATTGTCGTCCGTGATCATCCGGACCGCACGGGTTTGCCGTTCCAGGCGCAACCCCTTGGCCAGCGCCGACTCGATCAGCGGCCGGTACAGCATCTTCCCCGACACCCCGCGCCCATGTGCTCGGTGACCCCGCGGCGCCGGTGTGGCGACGTCGCGGAATCCGCCCGCGGCCTCGCTGCCCGAGAAGTAGAGGTAGTGCTTGTCGGTCGGATAGGACGTCTTGTAGGGGCACAGCGAACCCTCGAACGGAACCCCGTTGTCGCGCAGCCAGTCGATGGTCGCCGGGCTGGTCTCGCAGAATCGACGCAGCGTGTCGGGGCGGACGGCGTCGCCGACCTCGCGCGAGAGGTACGCGAACATCGCGTCGACGGTGTCGGTGACGCCGGCCTCCCGCTGGACGGCGGTGCCGCCGCCCGCGTAGAAGATTCCGCCGGAGATGGTGCTGGTTCCACCGCCCCCGAACCGATCGAGAGCCAGAACCTCCGCCCCGGCGTCCAGGGCCTCGATGGCGGCGGATGCCCCCGCCACACCGGTGCCGACGACCACCACGTCCGCGGACAGATCCCAGGTCACCCGCGCACCACCTTCCGCGTTAGGTGAACGTGTTTCCGTTCAAGTTGGAGCGAATTGCAGGACCGGGCGATACTTCCTGGCAGAAAGGATGGACCAACCCACAGGTAATTCTATAACGTGTTCTACATGAGCAAGCAGGAATACGACATCGTCGTCGTCGGCAGCGGCGCTGCCGGTATGACCGCCGCCCTGACCGCCGCCCACCAGGGGCTGAGCGTGGTCCTTCTCGAGAAGGCCGCCCACTGGGGCGGTTCGACGGCCCGCTCCGGCGGTGGCGTCTGGATCCCCGGCAACAAGGCGCTTCTCGCCGCCGGCCGGCCGGACGACCGCGAGGAGGCGCGCAAATACCTGCACTCGATCATCGGCACCGCGGCGCCGAAGGAGAAGATCGACACCTACATCGATCGCGGCGCCGAGGCGTTCGACTTCGTCCTCGACCACAGCCCGCTGAAGATGAAGTGGGTTCCCGGCTACTCCGACTACTACCCCGAGGCACCCGGCGGCCTGTCCTCCGGACGTTCCTGTGAGCCTGCCCCCTTCAACGCGAAGGTCCTCGGCGCCGAACGTTTCAACCTCGAGCCGCCCTACAGCAAGGCACCGCTCAACTTCGTCGTCACCCAGGCGGACTTCGTCAAGCTGAACATGATGAAGCGTCAGCCCCGCGTCGGCATGACCCGCGCGATGCGGGTCGGTATCCGCGCCACCTGGGCCCGCGTCACCGGCAAGCATCTCCTCGGCATGGGCCAGGCGCTCGCCGCCGCCATCCGCAAGGGTCTGCAGGACGCGAAGGTCCCCGTTCTCCTGGAGACGCCGCTCACCGGCCTGATCGTCGAGAACGACCGCGTGATCGGCGTGCGCGCGACTCACAAGGGCGAGGAGGTCGAGTACATCGCCCGCCACGGCGTCGTCCTGGGCACCGGCGGCTTCGAGCACAACGCGGAGATGCGCGCGCAGTACCAGCGTCAGCCGATCACCACCGAGTGGACCACCGGCGCCCCGGCGAACACCGGCGACGGTATCCGCGCCGGCCGCGACCTCGGCGGCGCCCTGGACGTGATGGCCGACGCGTGGTGGGGCCCGACGATCTTCAAGAGCGGCAAGCCGTGGTTCTGCCTCGCCGAGCGCAATCTTCCCGGCTGCATCATCGTCAACGCCGAGGGCAAGCGGTTCGGCAACGAGTCCGCCCCCTACGTCGAGGCGGTGCACACCATGTACGGCGGCACCTACGGTGAGGGCGAGGGCCCGGGCGAGAACATCCCGGCATGGCTCGTCTTCGACCAGCGCTACCGCAACAACTACATGTTCGCCGCACTCCAGCCGGGGCAGAAGATCCCGTCCCGCTGGATGGAGAACGACAACATCGTCAGCGCGCCGACTCTGGCCGATCTCGCCGCGAAACTCGGTGTGCCCGAGGCGAACCTCGCCGCCACCGTGGAGCGCTTCAACGGGTTCGCCGCGACCGGCGTGGACGAGGACTTCCACCGCGGCGACAGCGCCTACGACAAGTACTACGGCGACCCGACGGTCAAGCCGAACCCGTGCCTCGCCGGACTGGTGCAGGGCCCGTTCTACGCGGCCAAGATCGTCCCCGGCGACCTCGGCACCAAGGGCGGGCTCGTCACCGACGTGAACGGCCGCGTGCTGCGCGAGGACGGATCGACGATCGACAACCTCTACGCGGCGGGCAACACGAGCGCGCCGGTGATGGGTCACACCTACGCCGGACCCGGCGCCACCATCGGACCCGCGATCACCTTCGGGTACCTTGCCGCGCTCGACGTCGCCGCGCGCGCGAAGAACACCGAAACCGACCCCGCAGCAGCCACTTCGAACTGACAAGGTAATACGTTGCCCATCGATCCCTCCATCGCGATCGGCGCCGAGCTCCCGGCCCAGGACTTCACCTGGACGGCGTCGGACGTTCAGCTCTACCACCTCGGCATCGGCGCAGGTGCACGCCCGCTCGACTCGAGCGAGCTGCGCTACCTCGACGACGCCAAGCCCCAGGTGCTGCCGACCTTCGCCACCGTGGTGGCGAACATCCACGCCACCGAGGCACCGAAGGTGTCGTTCCCCGGCGTCGAGATCGACCTGGCGAAGGTGGTGCACGGCAGCCAGGAAGTGACCGTGCACCAGCCGATCCCGCCGGAGGGCAGCGGCCGGACGACCACCCGGATCGCAGAGGTCTGGGACAAGGGCAAGGCCGCCGTGGTGGTGCAGGAGTCGGTGACCACCGACGCCGACGGAAATCCGCTGTGGACCTCACGCTCGTCGATCTTCGCCCGGGGCGAGGGTGGGTTCGGAGGCGAGCGGGGCCCGTCGGAGTCGGTGGAGCTGCCGGACCGTGCGCCCGACCACGAGGTCGAGGTGCCCACGCTGCCGCAGCAGGCCCTGTTGTACCGGATGTGCGGCGACCGCAACCCGCTGCACTCCGACCCGGAATTCGCTGCGGGAGCAGGATTCCCGGCGCCGATTCTGCACGGACTGTGCACCTACGGCATCGTCTGCAAGGCCGCAGTCGACACCGCGCTCGACGCCGACGCCTCCCGCGTCAAGGGCTACAAGGCGCGTTTCGCCGGGGTCGTGTACCCGGGTGAGACGCTCCTCGTCCGGATCTGGGAGGAGTCGGGTCGGCTGTTGATCTCGGCCTCCGTCCCGGCCCGGGACGGCTCTCCGGCGCTCGCGGATGTCGTCCTCACCCTGGCCTGAGGAACAAGGGGCGGCCGGCGCATCCGGCCGCCCTGTCGGGCCGTCGCACTCACCCACGCCGACGGGCGTGGGTGATCGCGTATCCCGAGGCTGCCGGGAACACGACGTCGTCTGTACATCATTGATCAGAAATTGTTTCGAACCCGCTGACGCGGGCCTAGTACCCGCCTAAGCTCCCTGGCAATCTGCGCGCGAAAGCGCTCAATCAGCATCAGCCCCTTTCACCGATTCTGGAGACACGCATGTCGAAGACCGAAACCTCCTCCGGGTTCTCCCGGCGGGGATTCCTCACCGCAGGCGCAGGCGCGGTTGCAGTTACCGCGATGGGCGGCTGGACGCCCGTCTACGCCCTCCCGCTCCGTGCGGCCGGGTCGCTCGACTCGGGCTCGGCGGGCGGCGGAGCCACCCTTCCCGCTCCCCCGGACTTCCCTGCCGACATCGATCTCGCGCAGCAGGCGTACCAGAACTGGTCCAAGGAGATCATGCTGGACGCGACCTGGACCGCGACGCCGAAGAACTCGGGTGAGGTCGTCCGCCTGACCAACTGGGCGCACTCGGTGGGCTACACCCTCCGCCCGCGCGGCGCGATGCACGGGTGGACGCCGCTGACGGTCGTCAACGGCGCCTCGGTCGACAAGGTGATCCTCGTCGACACCACCAAGCACCTCAACGGCGTCGTCGTCAACGCAGCCGGTTCCCCCGCCACCGTGACCGCCGGCCCCGGCGCCACCCTCGACGCCATCACCTCGGCGCTGCAGGACAAGGGACTCGGCTGGGCGAACCTGCCCGCACCCGGTGTCCTGACCATCGCGGGCTGCCTCGCCGTCGACGCGCACGGCGCCGCGCTGCCCGCCGCCGGTCAGAGCACGCAGCCCGGTCACACCTACGGGTCCCTGTCGAACCTCGTCACCTCGCTGACCGCCGTGGTGTGGAACGGCACCGAGTACGCCGAGCGTTCCTTCTCGCGCAACGACCCGCAGATCCGGCCGCTGCTGACCGCCCTCGGCCGCACCTTCATCACCTCGGTGACCATGCAGGCCGGCCCGAACTTCCGGATGCGCTGCCAGAGCATCACCGACATCAAGTGGCAGGAACTGTTCGGCGCCAAGGGCGCATCGGGCCGCACGTTCCAGAGCTACGTCGAGTCCAACGGCGGCGTCGAGGCGATCTGGTACCCCTTCACCGAGAAGCCGTGGCTCAAGGTCTGGTCGGTGTCCCCGAACAAGCCCTCCGGCTCGAAGGAGGTCAACAAGCCGTACAACTACCCGTTCTCGGACAACCTGCCCGAGGCGATCACCGACCTGCTCGGCCAGATGAACGCCGGCGCACCGGGTATCGCTCCCCTGTTCGGCCAGACCATGTACGCGACCACCGTCGCAGGCCTCGCCGCGACCAACTCGTCGGACATCTGGGGCTGGTCGAAGGACATCCAGTTCTACATCAAGGCCACCACCCTGCGTCTGACGGAGGGCGGCGGCGCCGTCATCACCAGCCGGGAGAACATCGGCCAGGTCATCCACGACTTCGCCGTGTGGTTCAACGAGCGCATCGAGTTCTACAAGTCGAAGGGCCAGTACCCGCTCAACGGCCCCGTCGAGATCCGTTGCTGCGGCCTGGACCAGCAGGCGGACCTGAAGGTTCCGACCGCGGGCGCTCCGACCATCTCCGCGATGCGTCCCCGCCCGGACCACCCGGAGTGGGACACCGCCATCTGGCTCAACGTCCTCGGCGTCCCCGGCACGCCGGGCATGTTCGCGTTCTACCGCGAGATGGAGCAGTGGATGCGCTCGCACTACACCGGCGCGGACTACACCTTCCGCCCGGAGTGGTCGAAGGGCTGGGCGTTCGGTCCGGAACTGCCCTACACCGACGGCGCGATCATCAGCGGGGCACTGCCGCAGAGCTACCGCGACGGTCTCCCCGCGGGCGACAACTGGGACACCGCGGTCGCGGCGTTCAACGAGTTCGATCCGCACAAGGTCTACAGCAACAGCTTCATGGATCAGCTGCTGCCCTGACGTCTCGTCGGCGCGGCCGCCCGTGACGATCGGCCGAACCTCCCCTGTTCGAAGGGCCGGCACCCGCTTCCGGGTGCCGGCCCTTCGGCGTTCTCAACCCGTGACGCGCGCGGCGTTGCCCGCGTCGACGGGAAGCACGGTGCCACTCACGTGGGCGGCGGCCTCGGCGGCGAAGAACAGCACCACGCGGGTGATCTCCTCGGGCTCGAGCCACGGCACCGGCTGCGCGTGCAACGAGGTGAAAACCGGCGCCACGTCGTCGACGGTCGGAGCCTCGAGATCGGGGCGCAGCATGGAGTACAGCGCGGCGTTGTGGATCATCGGGGTCGAGATGTTCCCGGGCGCAATCGCGTTGACGGTGATCCCGTGCTGCGCGAGGTCGAGCGCCGCGCTCTTGGTCAGACCGATCACGCCCCACTTCGACGCCGAGTACGCGGCCATGTTGGTGTTGCCGGCACGGCCCAGCATCGACGAGATCGTGACGATCCGTCCGTATCCGCGCTCGATCATCCCCGGCGCGACCGCGCCGACGGTGTTGAAGACGCCCGTCAGATTGCTCGAGATCGTCTCGTTCCACTGCGCGCTCGTCATCGACTGCACCGGCGCCGCCACGGAGACGCCGGCATTCGCGACGGCGATGTCGACACGGCCGAACTCGTCGTGCGCGCGCGCCACCACGGCGTCCATAGCCGGGCGGTCCGCGGTGTCCGCCTTGACGGCGATGCAGCGACGGCCCGTCTTCTCGACCAGCCGCGCGGTCTCGGCGAGATCCTCCTCGGTCGCGAGCGGGTAGAACACCACATCGCTGTTCTCGCACCGGTCGACGATCACGATGTCGGCGCCGCGCTCGGCGAAGGCGAGGGCGTGTGCCCGGCCCTGTCCACGCGCACCGCCGGTGATCAGTGCCACCTTGCCGTCGAATTCACCCATTTGCTGCTCCTCGTCGTCGGACCTCCCATCCTGGTCCGGTCCCGACGCCGACGGGCACAAAGTCCCGGACACCGGAACGACTTCGTCCCGTTCGTCCGTTCCGTCCCGGTAGCGGCCGGTCCCACCTATCGTGGGTTCACCAGCGGCAACACCGACACCTGGGAGCACCTGATGGATTCCGCGCTTGCCACGACCGCACTGCCGATCGCGTTGGCGATCATCATGTTCGGACTCGGTTTGTCGCTCGTACCCGCCGACTTCGCCCGCGTGGTGCGGCACCCGAAAGCCGTCGCGGTCGCCCTGGTGTGCCAGTTGCTGGTGTTGCCTGCGGCCGCGTTCGGCCTCGTCGTGGCCTTCGACCTGTCACCGGTCCTCGCGGTCGGCATGATGCTGCTCGCCGCGTCTCCGGGCGGCACCACCGCGAACCTCTTCTCCCACCTGTTCCGGGGCGACGTCGCACTGAACGTCACCCTCACCGCGGTGAACTCCGTGATCGCGGTCGTGACCCTGCCGGTGATCACGAATGCCGCGATCGCGCACTTCGATCCCGCCGAGGGCGCGACCCTCGGATTGCAGTTCGGGAAGGTGCTGCAGATCTTCGCGATCGTCCTGGTCCCGGTCGCGATCGGCATGTGGGTGCGCGGCACCCGGCCCGGTTTCGCCGAGCGCATGGACCGGCCGGTGCGGGTCGGCTCCGCGGTGGTGCTGGCGCTCGTGGTGGTCGGCACCGTCGTGGCCGAACGCGACAACGTCGGCGGCTACCTCGCCGACATCGGGATCATGGTCCTGGTGTTCTGCCTGCTGTCGCTGTCGGTGGGATACGTGGTGCCCCGCGTCATCGGGGTCACGCAGCGACAGTCGATCGCGTGCTCGATGGAGATCGGCATCCACAACAGCACGCTCGCCATCACCATCGCCGTCAGCCTGCTCGACAGCACGGTGATCGCGGTGCCCGCCGCGGTGTACGGCGTGCTGATGTTCCCGGTCGCGGCGCTGTTCGGCTGGGCGATCAGCCGGCGCCGCGACGACGCGCCTCACCCGGGTGCCGAGGACTCCGTGTCCGAACCTGTTCGGCGACGGTAGGCCGTCGGGGTGAAGCCCAGGACGGACCGGAAGTCGGTGCACAGGTGCGCCTGGTCGGCGTAGCCGAGATCGGCGGCGACCGCGGCCACCGTCAGGTCGGGTTCCTCGCGTAGCCGCACCGCCGCCTCCTGCAGGCGGTAGCGCCGGATCATCGCGAGCGGCGGGACTCCGACGTATCGGCGGGTGAGGCGCTGCACCGCGCGCATCGACAGATCGAGACGTTCCGCCAGCTGCTCCACTCGCACGATTCCCCGGTCCGACGCGACGAGGTCCTCGAGGGCGTTCGCCCGCTCGCCGTCCGCGTCCGGCGGGGCCACATGATCACCCAGCCAGGCGCCGTACGCGGCCACCGCACCGTTCCGCCTCGCCTCGGCCTCGGGGTTCGCCATCGCGGTGACGACAGCGTGATGCAGTTCCGTTGCGTCGACGCCGATCTCGCCGTCCCGGATCTCCCGGGGCTCACCGTGCAGGGCGGCGACACCGGCAGGCCGGAGCAGGGCCCCGACCGCCCACCCCGTGCCCGAGAGATCGCGGTGGGTGCGGCGCGTGGTCGGCCCCGACAACGTGATCCCGCCCGGTTCGACGACCAGGTTGGAGGCAGGGAAGGCCAGCACCTCCTGCCGGGACGTCCTCCCCCGCGCCAGCTGCCACTCGGGTATCCAGAACCAGCGAACCAGGCCACGCAGGGCGTCCGGGGCGACGATGCGGGTGAAGGTGGGCAGCCTCGCCGGGTACAGCACGCCCCGCCTGTCGATCTCGTCCACACCGACCCCTGTCGCGAATCCACAAGTCGCATCCGTCGGTCCGACCCTAGCGTCGAGGTATGACCGAGAGCATCGCACCGGGCGTCACCGGCACCCACACCACCGACGGAATTCCCCACGGACACACCAGCCTGACCCCGTTCCTCGCCGTCCCCGGCGCCCGCGAGGCCGTCGAGTTCTACCGCGACGTGTTCGGCGCGCGGGTCGTCGACGTCACCGAGATGGGCGGCGTCGTCGTTCACGCCGACCTGGACTTCGGTACCGGACACCTGCAGTTGGGCGAACCGACCGCCGACTACGGCCTCGTCGCGGCCCCCGCCGGGGACGAGGACTGCTACTCCATGGGGCTGTACTGTGCGGACGCGGACGGCCTCGTCGCGCGAGCCGAACGGGCCGGCGCCACGATCCGCGAACCCCTGTCCACGTTCGTGTCCGGCGACCGGTACGCGTCGATCCGGGACCCGTTCGGGGTTCGCTGGTCGATCATGTCGCGGGTCGAGGACCTGTCGGAGGAGGAATCGGCCGCACGGGTGGCCGAGTGGGCGGCACAGCAGAGCGGGACGTGACGCGCCCGGCCGCGACAGCCCGCGTCGGGTCGCTCACCGACCTATATTCGGACGGTGGACACCACTGCGGAACCACTCGTCGACGTCGACCGGCTGACCCGCCGCTTCGGTCCCCGGCGCGGCGTCACCGACGTCTCCTTCACCATTTCCGCCGGTGACGTGTTCGGATTCCTCGGCCCCAACGGCGCCGGGAAGTCCACCACCATCCGGCTCCTGCTCGGGTTGTACCGGCCGACGTCCGGCCACATGCGGGTGTTCGGTCTCGACCCGACCCGGGACGGCGTCGAGATCAACCGGCGCGTCGGGTATCTGCCGGGTGAGCTGGCGTTGCCGCCGAAAATGACGGGGACCCAGCTCCTCGATCGATTCGCACACATCCGCGGGCTCACCGACCGCACCTACCGGGACGCGCTGTCGACACGCTTCGGCGCGCAACTCGACCAGCCGGTGCGCACCCTGTCGAAGGGGAACCGGCAGAAACTCGGCATCGTTCTCGCGTTCATGCACCGGCCCGAACTGCTCGTGCTGGATGAACCCACGTCCGGACTCGATCCGTTGATGCAGGACGAGTTCGCTCACCTGGTCCGTGAAACCGTCGACGACGGCCGCACGGTCCTGCTGTCCTCACACGACCTGGAGGAGGTGCAGCAGCTCGGCGACCGGCTCGCGATCATCAAGGAGGGGCGGATCATCGTCACGGACAGCGTCGACGGCCTGCGGCGCAGCGCCCCGCGGACCGTGGACCTGTGGTTCGAGGGCGACGTCGACACGACCCGGCTCACCGACCTCGACGGTGTGGAACTGCGCGGACACGAGGACGGGCGGTACACCTTCTCCGTCACCGGGACGGTCGCCGAACTGCTGTCGACGGCGGGCGGGCTCGGCGCGGTCGACATCTCCGCGCGGCGTGCGGATCTCGACGAGCTGTTCCTGGGTTTCTACCGTGACGCCGCCGACGGGGAGGCCACCGATGCGCACTGACATCGCCGGGATGGACCTGCTGCTGCGGCGGCGGTCACTGCTCTGGTACGCGTTCGGGATGGCGCTGTACGCGCTCGTGGTGATCGCCCTGTACCCGACGTTCAAGGACGACTCCGGCCTCGACGACTTCGCGTCGAGCAGCGAGACGATGGCGGCGCTGTTCGGGGTCAGCGGGTCGCTCACGTCACCCGTGGGGTGGCTGAACGCCAACATCTACGGCAACTTCCTGCCGCTGGTGGTGCTGCTGGTCACCGTCGGGTACGGCGGGGCGAGCCTGGCCGGTCAGAACGAGGACGGCACCCTCGGGCTGCTTGCGACGGAACCGCTGTCGCGGCGCACGATCGTCGCGCAGAAGTTCGGGGCGATGACGTTGCTGGCGATCCCGGTGTGCGTCGTCACCGCGCTGTGCGTGGTGATCGGGCGGGAATTCGAACTGTCCGTGGACTACTGGGCGCTCACCGGAACCACGGTCGGGGTGATCCTGCTCGGTGTGGTGTTCGGCGCCCTCGCCATGGCGATCGGGGCGGCGACGGGGAGCCGCGGCGCCGCCGTCGGCATCACCTCCGCCGTCGCCGCAACCGCGTACCTGCTGAACTCGCTTGCGCCGGTGGTGAACTGGCTGCACCCGTTCCGGTTCCTGTCGCCGTTCTTCTACGCGATCGGCGACAACCAGCTCACGGACGGGATGCAGCCGGGGTGGCTGGCGATCCTGGTCGGGATCGCCGCGGTCCTGCTCGTCGCCACCGTTGCCGCGTTCGAGCGGCTCGACATCAACTAGGCGGCTTCGCCACCTGTGCGTGAGTTCGGTAGCTCCCACTACCAAACTCGCGCACAGGGGCGTAGCCCGCTACGCGGTCAGCACCAGGCCCGAGGTGGGGACGCCCGTACCGGCGGTGACGAGGACGTTCTGCACGTCGGGCACCTGGTTCACCGAGGTGCCGCGGATCTGACGCACCCCCTCGGCGATGCCGTTCATGCCGTGGATGTACCCCTCGCCGAGCTGGCCACCGTGGGTGTTCAGCGGCAACCGGCCGCCGAGCTCGATCGCACCGCCCGCGATGAAGTCCTTCGCCTCGCCGCGCCCGCAGAAGCCGAGTTCTTCGAGCTGCATCAGCACGTACGGGGTGAAGTGGTCGTAGAGGACCGCGGTCTGCATGTCCTCCGGCCGCAGACCCGACTGCGCCCACAGCTGGTCGCCGACCAGGCCCATCTCCGGCAGACCCGTGAGGCCGTCCCGGTAGTAGCTGGTCATGATGTACTGGTCCGCCCCGCTGCCCTGCGCCGCGGCCGCGATGATCGCCGGGGTGTTCGGCAGGTCCTTGGCCCGCTCCGGGGACGTCACGACGATCGCGATGCCGCCGTCGGTCTCCTGGCAGCAGTCCAGCAGGTGCAGCGGCTCCGCGATGTACCGTGAGTTCTGGTGGTCCTCGATGGTGATCGGCTTGCCGTGGAAGAAGGCGTTCGGGTTGGTCGCCGCGTGCTTGCGGTCCGCCACCGCCACCGCACCGAAATCGGCACTGGTGGCACCGGACACGTGCATGTAGCGCTGCGCGATCATCGCCACGAAGGACGCCGGCGTGCTCAGCCCGTGCGGATAGGAGAACGCGTTGTCGGTGCCCGACGAGTTCACCTGTTGCACGAGAGCCGAATTGACCTGTCCGAAGCGCATTCCGGACCGCTCGTTGAAGGCGCGGTACGCGACGACGACGTCCGCGACACCCGTCGCCACTGCCATCGCCGCCTGCTGGATGGTCGCGCAGGCCGCTCCGCCGCCGTAGTGGATGCGGGAGAAGAACTTCAGGTTCGGGATCCCGACCGAACGCGCGACGGCCACCTCGGTGTTGGTGTCCATGGTGAACGAGGTGAGTCCGTCCACGTCGGACGGCTTCAGGCCCGCGTCGTCGAGCGCCGCCTGCACGGCCTCGGCGGCCAGGCGCAGTTCGCTGCGGCCCGAGTCCTTGGAGAAGTCGGTGGCGCCGATGCCGACGATCGCGGCCTTGCCCGATAGTGCGTCGCTCATGCGCCTGCTCCGTCCATGACGAGGGTGACGGTCGACTTGATGTGGTCGCCGAGACTGTCCTTGCCGACGATGTCGAGGGTCACGAGCCCGTCCTCGACGGACGCGACGGTCCCGGTCAGGGTCAGCGTGTCGTACGCGTACCACGGCACACCGAGGCGCAGCTTGATCGACTTGATCACCGCGCGCGGGCCCGCCCAGTCGGTGACGAAGCGCTGCACGAGACCGGTGTCGGTGAGGATGTTGACGAAGATGTCCTTCGACCCGCGCTGCTGCGCCTTGTCGCGATCGTGGTGGACGTCCTGGAAATCCCTGGTGGCCAGGGCCGTCGACACGATGAACGTCGGGTCGCCGTGGATGGACAGGGGCGGCAGGGTCTCCCCCACCGTCGCGGTCAGGGTCGAGCTCATCACTGCTCCTTCACGGGACGCCACGCGTACAGCGTCCACGGCTGCTGGTCGGTCTCGTCGTCGCCGGGCAGGTCGAGGAACTCCACCTGCACCCGCGCGCCGATCGCGACGTCGGCGGGATCGATGCCGCGCAGTTCACCGAGCATGCGGACACCTTCGTCGAGTTCGACCAGGGCGACGACGAACGGCACGGATCGGCCCGGCACCTTCGGTGCGTGATGCACGACGTGGCTGAACACCGTGCCGAGACCGGACGAGACGACGTAGTCGGTCCGCTCGGACTTGTCCTTCCAGATCGCCGGGACCGGAGGATGCTGCAACGATCCGTCCTGACGCTGCTGGATCCGCAGCTCGTGCGCGGCGACACCGTCCCAGAAGAACTCGGTGTCGCGGGAGACGGACGGGCGCAGCATCCGAGCCGGGTTCAGGTCGTCGACCGAACCCCCCAGCGACGACGAGGCCTCGGTTCGGTTCGGCGCGGCCTCCGTCGTGGCCGGCGGCGCGAACTTCAGGATGCGGAAGAGCATCTCGGCGACGACCTCGTCGCCCACCTTCCAGTAGTTGCGCGTCGTGAAGAACCAGCCCTCACCGAGGCCCGTCTTCTTCGGTCCGACAACGTCTTCGAGGACGGACTCGATCGTCACCTCCTCACCCGGATGCAGGTAGCGGTGGTAGGTCTGATCGCAATTGGTCGCGACGACCGAGGTGTACCCGGCCTCGTCGAGGATGTCCGTCATCCGGCCGAGCGGATCGTCCGCCTCCCGTACCGCACCGAGCCCGCGCATCGTCCACACCTGGGCCATCGCGGGCGGCGCGACGAGCCCGCCGTGACCGGCCGCGACGGCGGCGTCCTCGTCGACGTAGATCGGGTTCTCGTCGCCGATCGCCTCGACCCAGTTGCGGATCATCGGCATGTTGATCGGGTCGCGGCCCGCCCGCGCCTTGCTGGCACCGGCGTCCCGGACCTGCTGCGCCGCAGCGAGGATCCCGGCTTCCTTCTCGCTCACCTGGTCCTCCGTGACGGTCATCGGCGGGCCACCTTGGGCAGTCCCAGTCCGGCGGTGGAGATGAGGTCACGCATGACCTCGTTGACGCCACCACCGAAGGTGATGACGAGATTGCGCTTGGTCTGCGCGTCCAGCCACCGCAGCAGGTGACCTGTCTCCGGGTCGGCAGGGTCGCCCCAGCGTCCGACGAGTTCCTCGGCGAGCCGGCCCATCCGCTGGATCTGCTCGGTGGCGAAGACCTTCGTGGCGGAGGCGTCGGCCATGTCGACCGCGCCCTCCGCGGACGCGACCTGCCAGTTCAGGAGCTCGTTGAGCCGGTAGATCGCGCGGATCTCCCCGAGGGTGCGCTGCACGTCCGGCTGGGTGGCCAGCGGCGCACCGCCGGGTCCGGGGCGGGTTGCCCACTCGCTGACGTGGTCGTAGAGGCCACCGACACGGCCCGACGGGCCGAGCATGACCCGCTCGTGGTTGAGCTGCGTGGTGATCAGCTTCCAGCCCTTGTTCTCCTCGCCGACGAGCATCGACGCGGGTACCCGGACGTTCTCGTAGTAGGTGGCGTTGACGTGGTGCGCACCGTCCGCGGTGATCACCGGAGTCGACGAGAAGCCCGGGTCGGTGGTGTCGACGATGAGGATCGAGATCCCACGGTGCCGATCCTCGGTGGTGCCCGTCCGGACCGCGAGCCAGATGTAGTCGGCGGCGTGACCGCCGGTGGTGAAGTACTTCTGGCCGTTGACGATGTAGTCGTCACCGTCGCGGACGGCGGTGGTGCGCAGCGAGGCGAGGTCGGTGCCTGCCTCCGGCTCGGTGTAGCCGATCGCGAAATGCACCTCGCCCGTGAGGATCCCGGGGAGGAACTTCTGCTTCTGCTCCTCGGTGCCGTACACCTGCAGGGTCGGTCCGACGGTCTGCAGCGTCACCGACGGCAGCGGCACGTCGGCGCGCACGGCCTCGTTGGTGAAGATCTGCTGCTCGATCTCACCGAAACCCTTGCCGCCGACCTCCTTCGGCCATCCGACGCCGAGCCAGCCGTCGCGCCCCATCCGGCGGATGACCTCGTGGTAGACCGGGCCGTGCCGGTCCGTCAGCATGATCTCCGCCTCCTCGGGCGAGATCAGGTCGGCGAAGTACTTGCGCAGTTCCGCCTGGAGCTTCTTCTGCTCGGGCGTCAGATCGATGAGCATGCTGCCTCCACACCGAGGTCGCGGGCGCTGAGTGCGCCGAGGATGGACAGACGCGACGACGGGCCGCCGACGAGGCGGGCGAAGTCCTTGGTCTGCTCGTAGTACAGGTGCGCCGGGTAGGTGACGTCCGCGCCGAGACCGCCGTGCACGTGACTGCACTGCTGCATCGACACCGGCAACTGCTCGGCCAGCCAGTAGGCCGCGACGGCGGCGTCCTCGGTGGCGTCGAGCCCCTCCGACAACCGCCAGCACGCCGAGGTCGCGGCGAGCTCCAGGGTGCGGGCTGTCACGTAGGAGTCGGCGATCTGCTGTGACACCGCCTGGAAGGCGGCGATCGGCTTGCCGAACTGCTCGCGGGTGCTCACGTGCTTCGCCGCGAGATCGGTCATCCCGGCACCGAGCCCGGCGGCCTGTGACGCGACGGCCGCGAGCGCGATGCGGTACAGCGCCTCGAGCGGCGCGCCCGTGAGCAGTGCACCCGCGTCGATCCGCACCCCGTCGAGGGCCATCGTGTACTCGGGAGCCAGCGACGCGGTGAACGTACGGGTGAGGGTGACACCGTCGGCGTCGGGCGCGACGACGGCGACCCCGGCGGACGTCGGAACCAGCACGTACGCGGCCTGTTCGGCGTAGCGCACCCCGACCTTGCGGCCGGTCACCAGGTAGTCGTCGCCGTCCGCGACGGCGGTGGTGGCGGGGACGGCGGGCAGCGGCGCGCCGGGCTCGGCCAGTGCCGCGGTGAGGATCGCGCCGCCGGGCACGCCTGCCAGGAATCGGGTTGGATCGCCGCCGAGCGCGAGCAGCGGCAGCACCCCGAAGCCGAGGGTCTCCAGCGCCGGGACCTGCGCCGCGTGCCTGCCGATCCGGTTCAGCAGCACGCCGATCTCGGCGATGCCGAGATCGTCACCGCCGAGAGAGGACGGCACCGGCAACCCGAGCACACCCTCACCCGCGAGCCGCTGCCACAGGGTCGTGTCCCACACCGGGGCGTCCCGGTCCATGGCGGCGAGGGTTTCGGCGCTCGCCGCCGTCTGCAGCACCGCGTCGGCCACCTCGGCCACCGCCTGCTGCTCACTGCCAAGAGTGAAGTCCACCTGAGAAGTCCGTCCTGTCGTGGTGATTCGGTCAGCCGCGGGGAAGCCCGAGCAGCTGTTCGGCGGCGACGGTGAGCAGGATCTGCTCGGTGCCCCCGGCGATGGTCAGGCAGCGCGTGTTGAGGAACTGCTTGGACAGCGGACCCTCGACCGCACCCGCGACACCTGCACACTCGAGCCCGAACTCGGCAACGGCCTGCCGGTGCCGCACACCGACGAGCTTCCGCACGCTCGACTCCGGACCCGGGTCCTGCCCGTCGATCTGCCGCAGGGTGGTGCGGTGCTCGAGCAGCGAACCGACCATCGCGTCCCCGACGAGGAAACCGATCCGATCCTCGGTGACGGGGTCGGTGCCACCGCGCGCGGACAGCTCCAGGAGGTCCTCCATCGCCTTGCCGAGCGAGGACCCGCCACTCATCGCGACGCGCTCGTTGGCGAGCGTGGTGCGGGCCAGCTTCCAGCCGCCGTTCACCTGCCCGACGACGCACTCGTCGGGCACGAAGACGCCGTCGAGGAACACCTCGTTGAACAACTCGTCGCCGGTGATCTCGCGCAGCGGGGACACCCGGATCCCGGCGCTGCGCATGTCGACGACGAAGTAGGTGATGCCCTTGTGCTTGGGCGCGTCCTTGTCCGTCCGCGCCAGGCAGATCGCCCAGTCCGCCTCGCGCGCGAGCGAGGTCCACACCTTCTGCCCGTTCAGAACCCAACCGCCGTCGACCTTTTCGGCCGTGGTGCGCAGCGCGGCGAGGTCGGAGCCGGCACCGGGCTCGGAGAACAGCTGGCACCAGATCAGGTCGCCCCGCAGCGTCGGCATCGCGAAACGTTCGATCTGCTCGGCGGTTCCGTGCTGCAGGATGGTCGGCACGGCCCACCAGCCGATCACCAGGTTCGGGGTCTCGAGTCCCGCCCGCGACTGCTCCTCCCCGAACAGGATCTGCTCGGCCGCCCGCGCCGACCTGCCGTACGGTGCGGGCCAGTGCGGTGCCAGGTATCCGGACTCGGCGAACGCCACGCGGCGCTCCGCCTCGGGCAGCGCCGCGATCGCCTCGATGTCGGCGCGGACGCTCGGACGCTGCGACTCGAGGTCGCCGAGATCGACTGTCAGGTGCCGCCGCGCGCCGCCACGCGTCAGGTCGGCGACCCGCGCCCGCCAGGCTGCACCGCCACCGAGCAGCTGTCGCAGCGACACCATCCGGCGAAGGTAGAAGTGGGCGTCGTGCTCCCAGGTGAAACCGATACCACCGAGAACCTGGATGCAGTCCTTGGCGGTGTCGACGGCCGCGTCCAGTGCGACCGACGCGGCGACGGCCGCCGCGATCGGAAGTTCCTCGCCCGACTCGGCCGCGACCGCGGCGTCCCACGCCACCGCGCGGATCTGCTCGGTGCGGCACAACATCTCCGCGCACAGGTGCTTGATCGCCTGGAACGAGCCGATGGGCTTGCCGAACTGCTCACGGATCTTCGCGTACTCGACGGCGGTCGTCAGGCACCAGCCCGCCACACCGGCCGCCTCGGCGGCGACCAGGGTGGCAGCGAGGTCGCGGACCCGGCCGGCCGGCACGTCGGCGAGCACCCGGTCTCCGGGGACCCGCAGGCCGTCACACGTCACCGTCGCCAGCGGAACGCTGACGTCGACGTTCTGGACCGCCTCGACCACGAGGCCGTCCGTGCCCGCCTCGACCAGGCACCACACCAGTTCGTCGCCGCGAGTCGCGGACAGCAGAACGCCCAGGTCGGGGGCGGCGCCGAGCGCATGCCCGGCGGAGCCGTCGAGGAGCAGCGAACCGTCCGGCCCGACCGTGGCGGTCACGTTCCCGCCGAGCGCGACTCCGACGGGCAGCGTGCCCTCGGCGAGCTCGGGGCCCCACTGCTTCGCGGCGGGCTCACCGCTGCGTCCGACGACGAGCGCGGCCAGCGCGGTCGACAGCACGGGGCCGGGAACCAGTGCGGCGGCGGTGGCCTCGAGCATCGCGGCGAGGTCGACGACCTCACCGTCGGCGCCACCGACCTCCTCGGACTGGGCGACCATGAACACGCCGAGGTCGGCGATCGCGCCCCAGTGCGTCCGCCACGCGTTGTTCTCGTCCGCGCGCAGCGTCTCGACCGGGTTCGCGGCACGCGCCCAGGATCGAATCGATTCCTGAACCGCACGCTGCTCGTCTGTGGTGGCAATTGTCACAAGCCTGGTAGCCCTTCTCGGTACTGACAAATCCCTCTAGAACGTGTTCTAATCTCTTAATCGGCTCTCAGTCAAGGCCGAGCCACAAGCGCACATAGTTCCCTTAGACGATTCGGTTCGGAAAACACAGCAAGGAAGTTCGTTGATGACGTCCTCATCCCGCACCCGTTCGGCCACCAAGGCCGGAACGAACGGCACCGTCAGCACACTGACGGACGACGACCTCAGCTCCAACGCCCAGCGCGAGCGCCGCAAGCGAATCCTCGATGCGACACTCGCGCTCGCGTCCAAGGGCGGGTACGAGGCCGTGCAGATGCGGGCAGTCGCCGAACGCGCCGACGTCGCCGTCGGCACCCTGTACCGCTACTTCCCGTCGAAGGTGCACCTGCTGGTCTCCGCACTGGCCCGCGAGTTCGAGAAGATCGACGCCCGCAGGCGGATGCCTCCGGGCAACAGCCCCATCGAGCGCATGCACCTGATCCTCGGGCAGATCACACGCGCCATGCAGCGCGATCCCCTCCTCACCGAAGCCATGACGCGGGCGTTCATGTTCGCCGACGCGTCCGCCGCCGCCGAGGTCGATCAGGTCGGCCGTCTGATGGACTCGCTGTTCGCCCGCGCGATGAGCGACGGCACGCCCACCGAGGAGCAGCTGCAGATCGCTCGCGTGGTCTCCGACGTGTGGCTGTCGAACCTGGTCGCGTGGCTGACCCGGCGGTCGTCGGCGACCGACGTCGCCAAGCGACTGGAACTGACCGTCGAACTGTTGCTCGGTGGCTACAAGGATCGGAGCAGTTTGTAAGTAGACTCTGCGCAGTGAGTGCGCAGGATCTACCAGTCGAGCTCCGTCGACGTCTCGTCGCCATCGCGCGGACGCCGCGCCTACTCGTCGCGTCCGACTACGACGGCACCATGGCGCCGATCGTCTCGGACCCGTCGAAGGCCTTCCCCCACGCGGATGCGGTGCGCGCCATGCGCGCCCTCGCCATCCTCCCCGGGACGACGTCGGCAGTCATATCCGGTCGCGCACTGCGCGACCTGGCGATGCTGTCCCGGCTTCCGGTCGAGGTTCAGCTCGTCGGCAGCCACGGCTCCGAGTTCGACGTCGGCTTCGTCCACGAGATCAGCGACGACGCCCGCCGGCTGCTCCGCGAGGTGACCACCGAGCTGCAGGCGATCGCCCAGGACGGCGCCGGCATCGCCGTCGAGACGAAACCCGCCAGCGCGGCGCTGCACGTGCGCAACGCCGACCCCGAGGTCGGCGAGCGCGCGCTCGAGCGGGTGCGCCAGGGCGCCGCCAAATGGAACGGCGTCCAGGTCACCGAGGGCAAGGCCGTCATCGAACTCGCCGTCATCGTCACCGACAAGGGTGAGGCACTCGACATCCTGCGGCACCGCGAGGGCGCGTCCGCGGCGGTGTTCTTCGGCGACGACGTCACGGACGAGAAGGCGTTCGCCCGCCTGCAGGGACCCGACATCGGGGTGAAGATCGGCCCCGGTGACTCGCTCGCCGAATTCCGCATCGACAGCACCGAGGACGTCGGCACGGCACTCGCCTTCCTCCTGGAGGAGCGACGCACCTGGCTGCACGGGGAGAGTGCACCGCCGATCGAGCGGCTGACGATGCTCGCCAATCCGCGCACCGTCGCACTGCTGACCCCTGACGCGACGGTCACCTGGCTGTGTCACCCCGAACCCGATTCCGCGGCGGTGTTCGCACATCTGCTCGGCGGGGTCGGCGCCGGCCACTTCAGCGTGGGACCGCAGCGCACCGGCCTCCCGTTGAGCCAGCGGTACGACGACGGCACCATGACGGTCCACACGAGCTGGGCGAGCCTGCAGGTCACCGACTACCTGCCGCACGACGTCCCGGTGGGACGCACCGAGCTGACCCGGGTGATCACCGGCCGCGCGAAGGCCGTGGTGACCTTCGCACCGCGACCCGAGTTCGGCCAGGTCCAGGTCCATCTCGAGAAGGAGGAGGACGGCCTGCGGGTGTACGGCACCAACGACCCGGTCGTGCTCCGCTCGCCGGGCGTCGCATGGGAGATCACCAGCGACGGCGTCCAGCAGACCGCGCACGCAGTGGTCGATCCGAGCGCCGGCCCCGTTGTTCTCGAACTGCGGTGCGGCACAACGGACCTGAGCCCGTCGGTCGTCCCGGAGGCGGAGCGCCGCGCCGAATCGGAGGCGTACTGGCGGGACTGGGCGGACGGCCTCGCACTGCCCGCCCGCAAGACCGGCCTGATGAAGCGCTCGGCTCTGACGCTGCGCGGGCTCGTCCACGCGGACAGCGGGTCGATCCTCGCCGCCGCGACCACGTCCCTGCCCGAGGATCTCGGCGGCGTCCGGAACTGGGACTACCGCTACTGCTGGCTGCGGGACGCGTCGATGACCGCGTCGGCGCTCGTCGCCCTCGGCTCGCTCGGCGAGGCCGAGGCGTTCCTGGAGTGGGTGCACCGGGTTCTCGACACCCTTCCGGGCCCGGAACGCCTGCACCCGCTGTACACGATCCAGGGCACCAACCTGCCTCCCGAGGCCGTGATCGACGCGCTCCCCGGATACGGCGGCTCGCGGCCCGTGCGCGTCGGCAATGCCGCGAATTCCCAAGTCCAACTGGACGTGTTCGGCCCGATCGTCGAGCTGATCGTCCACCTCGCGGAGGCTCGTCGGGACAAGGGCATCGTCGACGCCCTGACCGACCGGGACTGGAACCTGGTGCTGGCGATGGTGTCGGCGGTCGAGCGGCGGTGGGCGGAGCCCGACAACGGGATCTGGGAGATCCGTGGAAACCCGCGCCACCACGTGTACTCGAAGGTGATGTGCTGGGTGACCGTGGACCGGGCGCTGCGCCTGGCCGACGAGTTCGGCCGGGACGCCGGGGTGGGTTGGGCGGAGTTGCGCACCGAGATCGCCGACGAGGTGCGCGATCGCGGCTGGAGCGACCGGGCGAACTCGTACACCGCCGCCTACGACGGCACCGACCTCGACGCCGCCACCCTGTACATCGGGCTGTCCGGGCTGGTCGACCCGTCGGATCCTCGATTCGCGGCGACGGTCACCGCAACCGAGGCCGAATTGCGCAGCGGTGCAACGGTGTACCGCTACCACCACGACGACGGGCTGCCGGGCGGCGAAGGCGGCTTCCACCTGTGCGCGGCGTGGCTGGTGGAGGCGTACCTGCTGATCGGGCAGCGCTCGGACGCCGAGGCGCTGTTCGCGCAGCTGGTCGCCGCGGCCGGGCCCACCGGCCTGCTGGCGGAGGAGTACGACCCGGTCGCCGAACGCTCGCTGGGCAATCACCCCCAGGCGTACAGCCACATCGGTCTGCTCCGCTGCGCCCACCTGCTCAGCTAGGCGGCGTCACCCGTCGCACACGGGAGTTGCCCCTGCCTGTCCGCGAGTGTGGTGGTCGCGGCTGCCGCACCCGCGCACAGGCCTATTCGGCGGGGCCGCGGTGCCAGGTGCGGGGAGGGGCCGCGGTGTGACCGCGGATCAGCTCGGTGGCGAGGATCTCGACACTGGACTCTCCCGACTTCGACTCGCGCAGGAGCAGCGCCCCCGCTCGGCGTCCCTTCTCCTCGGCCGGCTGTCGCACGGTCGTCAGTCCGGTCGCCAACGCCTCGGGCACGCCGTCGAAACCCGTCACGGACAGCTCGGAGGGCACGTCGATTCCGCGCCACCGCGCGAACTCCCGTGCGCCGAGGGCCAACACGTCGGTCGTGCAGATCAGCGCGGTGATGTCGGGATTGATCGCCAGCGTCCGCTCCGCCGCAGCGTGACCCGACGCCACGGTGTGCGCGGAACTCTCGACGACCGTCAGCTCTGCCGGGTCGAGGCCGATGGCCAGCATCGCGTCCTGCACGCCCGCGATGCGCTCGCGCTGCACGTGGAAGTGCGGCGACTGCAGGCGCTCGGCGTCCGCGCGGCCGTCGCGGGCGTCGTGCCCGAGACGCATGCACAGCACGCCCACCCGCGTGTGTCCGAGACCGAGCAGATGGTCGGCGAGTTCGCGCATCGCGCCGCGATCGTCGATGCCGACCAGCGAGGCACCCTCGATCTCGCGGGGCTGATCGCACACCACCATGGGCAGCCGCCGTTCGAGGACGGCGGCGAGATAGGGGTCGTCGTCGGCGACCGAGTAGACGACGAAGGCGTCCACGCCGGCCTGCTGGACGACGGCGGCCGCCTCGACGTCGTCTCGCCCGGGTCCGGCGGGAATGAGCAGCAGCCCCTGCCCGACCTCCTCGCAGGACTCGCTGAGGCCCGCGACGAAACTGGTCGCCGCGGGATCGCGGAACGAATAGCTCAGAGCCTCGGTCAGCAGCAGGCCGACGGCGCCCGCCTTCCGGGTGCGCAGCGACCGCGCCACCGGATCGGGACCCGGATAGCCGCGCCGCTTGGCCGCCTCGAGGACGCGGTTGCGCAGTTCCGCGGACAACTGGTCGGGCCGGTTGTACGCATTCGAGACCGTGGTGCGGGAGACCTTCAACTCGGCAGCCAGCGACGCCAGTGTCGCCTGACGACGTGGATGACCGGATCGGGGCATATCGGGACGGTACTGGGTGCACGCGTGATCGACAGCACGACCCCGTCAATGTACAACGGAAACGGTTTCCATTAATATTTGGACCATGTCCCACGCACCCCGCAGTCTCAGTCGTGTCCGCACCCGCCTCCGGGGGCGGACCGGTCGTGTGACCGCGGTGGCCGTGGGCCTGACCACGGCCACCGCCCTGGCCCTCACCGGCTGCTCCTCCGCGTCCGATGCCGCCACCGACGGCCGCGTCACCGTCGTCGCCTCGACCAACGTGTGGGGATCGGTGGCCGCCGCCGTCGCGGGCGAGTACGCCGACGTGACGTCGATCATCAACGAGCCGTCCGCCGATCCGCACTCCTACGAGGCCAGCCCCCGCGACGCAGCCGCCGTGACCGACGCGGACCTCGTCGTCTACAACGGCGGCGGGTACGACGAGTTCGTCGAGGACATCCTCGCGGCGGAGGGCGACAAGCCGACCGTCAACGCCTACGAACTGCTCGGCACCGAATCCGATCTGCACGCGGGCCACGACCACGAGCCCACCGCGACCGGCACCGACGCGATCGCCGAGGACGCGGCGGCCCACGACACGGCCGAGAGCCACGACTCGCACGCGGGTCACAGCCACAGCCACGGGGGCGTCAACGAACACGTCTGGTACGACATCTCCACCGTCGACACCGTCGCCCACGCCATCGCCACCGAACTCGGTGAACTCGACCCCGCCAACGCCGCCGCATACACCGCGAACGCCGAATCGTTCCACGGGAAACTGCACACCGTCGCGGACATCACCGCCGATGTCGCCGCCCGGCACGCGCACACGCCGGTCGCCCAGACCGAACCCACGGCCCACTACCTGCTTGCGGCCGCCGACCTCGACGACCGCACGCCCGAGGACTTCACCCGCGCGATCGAGGAGGGCAACGACCCGCCGCCCGCCGCCATCGCCGCGACCCGGGACCTGCTGAGCGGCAAGCAGGTTGCGGTCCTCGTCTACAACAACCAGACCGAGGACAAGGTCACCCGCGACATGCGGTCCGTCGCCGAGGCCGCGGGCGTCCCCGTCGTCGAGGTCACCGAGACCCTGCCCGAGGGCGTCGACTACGTCCAGTGGCAGCTCTCGATCGCGGAACAGCTCGCGGCCGCACTCGAGGGCGCCGCAGCCGGAACGTCCGAATGACCGCGACGCCCACCGTCGCACTGCAGGGCGCCGAGCTGTCCTACGGCGCACGCACCCTGTGGTCGGGGCTCGACCTCGACGTCGCGCCCGGTGAGTTCGTCGCCGTGCTCGGCCCCAACGGATCCGGTAAGACCTCGCTGCTGAAGATGCTGCTCGGACAGGTCCCGCTGACGTCCGGGATCGCCCGGATCGTCGGCGAACCGGTTCGCGCGGGGAACCCGCACATCGGTTACATCCCCCAGCAGAAGACGATGGACGAGGGTCTGCCGCTGCGCGGCCGGGACCTCGTCGGGCTCGGAGTCGACGGGCACCGCTGGGGCTTCGGGTTCCGCAACCGCCGCACCCGGAACGCCATCGTCGACGCCGCGATCGCCGAGGTCGGAGCCCAGGCGTACGCCGACGCGCCGATCGGCGCACTGTCCGGTGGCGAGCAGCAGCGACTGCGCGTCGCGCAGGCCCTCGTCGGTGATCCCGCCGTCCTGCTGTGCGACGAACCGCTCCTGAGCCTCGACCTCGCGAACCAGCGCCGCGTCTCCGATCTCATCCACGCCCGCCGACTGAGCCACGAGACCGCGGTCCTGTTCGTCACCCACGAGATCAACCCGATCCTGCCGCTCGTCGACCGCGTCCTCTATCTGGTCGACGGACGGTTCCGCATCGGCACCGCCGCCGAGGTGATGACCTCCGAGGTGCTCTCCGAGTTGTACCGCACCGAGGTCGAAGTGCTGAAGGTCCGCGACCGTCTCGTCGTCGTCGGAACGGGTGACGCGATCGACGCGCTCGGCGGCGCCGGCGAACTGAGCACCGACTGCGCACACCACGAGGACCACGAGTGAACGACAAACTCTCGGACGCGCTCGGCGCGATGTTCGACTGGCAGACCACCGTCGACCTGCTGCAGTACGACTTCGTCCAGCAGGCCGTTCTCGCCGCGGCGATCCTCGGGCTCCTCGCGGGCGCCATCGGGCCGCTGATCATCAGCAGGCAGATGTCGTTCGCGGTGCACGGCACCAGTGAGCTGTCCCTGACCGGCGCTTCCGCCGCCCTGCTCGCAGGCATCAGCGTCGGGTTCGGCGCCATCATCGGATCCGTCGTCGCCGCAGTCCTTTTCGCGCTGCTCGGCAGCAAGGCCCGCGAGCGGGACTCCGTGATCGGCGTCATCATGTCCTTCGGACTCGGCCTGTCCGTGCTGTTCATGTGGCTGTACCCGGGCCGCACCGGCACCAGTTTCTCGCTGCTCGTCGGTCAGATCGTCGGCGTCGGAAACGAGGGCCTGCAGCTGCTGCTGGTGTGCGCGGTGGTCGTTCTCGCGGTCCTCGCCGTCGTCTACCGGCCCCTGTTGTTCGCCAGCACCGACCCCGACGTCGCCCGCGCCCGCGGTGTCCCGATCCGGGCGCTGTCGCTCGTCTTCGCGGTCCTCGTCGGAGTCGCCGCCGCGCTCGGCGTGCAGATCGTCGGCGCACTGCTGGTGCTGTCGCTGTTGATCACACCGGCTGCCGCCGCGGCCCTGGTCACCTCCAGCCCGCTCAAGACGACGCTGTTGGCGATCCTGTTCGCCGAACTCGCCGCGGTCGGGGGGATCGTGCTCTCGCTCGCCCCGGGCGTTCCGGTGTCCACGTTCGTCACCACCATCTCGTTCGTGATCTATCTGATCTGCCGCCTGGTCGGCTCCCGCCGCCGCGCGAACACGGGGCGGCTCGTCGCGGCCTGATGTCGAGCGCGGCCGGCGGTCTCGGTGTGGATCTCCTCGGGCTTAGGCTGGCCACGTGCCCATCGACCTGAACAGTGACCTCGGCGAGAGTTTCGGCGCCTGGCGCCTCGGTGACGACGAGGCGATGCTCGCGCTGGTGACGAGTGCCAACGTGGCGTGTGGGTTCCACGCGGGCGATCCGGCCACGCTGCTCGCGACGTGCCGCGGCGCGGCGCAGCGGGCGGTGCGGATCGGCGCGCAGGTCGGCTACCGGGATCTCGCCGGTTTCGGCAGGCGCTTCATCGACGTCTCCCCCGCCGACCTGACCGCCGACGTGATCTACCAGATCGGCGCCCTCGACGGCCTGGCACAGGCGTCGGGCTCCGCGGTCGCGTACGTCAAACCGCACGGCGCGCTGTACAACGCGATCGTGAACCACCGCGAACAGGCACGGGCGGTGGTCGCGGCGGTCGTCGCGTACGACCCCACCCTCCCGGTCCTCGGGCTTCCGGGCTCCGTCTTCCTCGCCGAGGCGGAGACCGCCGGCCTGCGCACCGTCATCGAGGCGTTCGCCGACCGTGGATACCTGCCGAGCGGCGAACTCGTCCCCCGTTCCCGGCCCGGCGCGGTCCTGTCGGACCCGGACGGCGTCGCGGACCGCGTGCTCCGGATGGTCGAGGACGGAGCGGTCGAGGCCGTGGACGGCAGTGTCCTCGCCATCCGCCCCGATTCGATCTGCGTGCACGGCGACAGTCCGGATGCCGTCGCGTTGGCGGTCGCAATCCGTGACCGACTGCTCGCTGCGGGCGTCGACCCGGCGCCCTTCGTGTGATGCGTGTCCTCGACGTGGGTGACGGCGGGGTGCTCGCCGAATTCGACACCCTCGACGCCGTTCTCGCCCTCTTCGGCGCGCTGGACGAGGCCCGTCCGCCCGGGGTGGACGACCTCGTCCCGGCCGCCCGCACGATTCTCGTTCGATTCGATCCACGGGTGACGACCCACGAGGCCGTCCGCTCGTGGCTCCGTCGGACCCGCCCCGCCGACGTGCGCGCGAGGGGACACGGCGACTCGGTGCACATCGAGGTCCGCTACGACGGTCCCGATCTCGACGAGGTCGGTGCCCTCACCGGGTTGGGCGTCGACGGGGTGGTCGCCGCGCACACCGGTGCCGTGTGGACGGTGGCGTTCGCCGGATTCGCGCCCGGCTTCGGCTATCTCGTCGGCGGACCCGAATCGCTGCACGTGCCACGGCTGGCGACGCCCCGGACGTCCGTCCCCCCGGGATCGGTGGGGCTCGCCGGCGAGTTCTCGGGCGTCTACCCGCGTAGTTCCCCCGGCGGCTGGCAGCTGATCGGCAGCAGCGACGCGCCGCTCTGGGACACGGACCGTGACCCGCCCGCGCTGCTGCGGCCGGGAGTCAGCGTCCGGTTCCACGCCGTCTGAGGCCGTGCGCGGCCCCGGGGAGGAGGGGCTGCGGCCTCCCTTCAGCGTCGGGAGTGCCTTCTCACGTCACGACGACGGCGGTCAACCGCCGAGGGCGAAGGCGACGAGAAAGCCCGCAGCGGTCGAGATGCCGACCCACCAGCCGCCCTCCCGGTACGCCTCCGGCATGAGGGAGTCCGCGAGCACCGCGATCGTCGCGCCACCGGCGAACGCCTGGATCACCGCGATCCACTGCGGTGCGATGGCGTCTCCCGCGGCATACGCCCCGACCACCACGAGCACGAGCACGAGGGCGGTGGCGGACCACAGCAGCGCCGCCCGGCGCCGATCGAAGTTCGGCTGTGTGCGCATCGACGCGGCACCCGCGACCGCCTCGGGGACGTTGCCGACCGCGATCGCCACCAGCAGGACGAGGCCGCCCTCGACTCCGAGAGAGACACCGAGCGCCGTGTTCTCCGGGACACCGTCGAGGAGTGCGCCGAGCATCAGCGCCCACCCGAGCGCTGCAGGGCCGAGCCGGTTCTCGATGAGATGGTCGGCGAGCACGTAGACGAGGGCACCGAGCATCAGGGCGAATCCCGCCACCACGACGCCCTCGGCTTCGAACGCCGGCTGGAACAGTTCGGTGGACACCGCGGCGACCATCGCGCCGGCACCGAACGCCATCAGGGCCGCCAGTAGGGGCCGGGGCAGGTCGTAACGCAGTCCGACGAACGCTCCGGCGAGCATCGGGACCGCGGTGCCGAGACCGTAGAGGGTCGCTGTCAGCATGCGCAGATGCTACGACCCGGCGGGCTCGGCGCCCGCGGACAACGCGCCCGCCGGGGCACCGAACGGTGCACGTTCGGCAGCGCGCGTCGTGCCCCTCCCCGGATTCACTCGACGAGTCCTTCCCGGCGGGCAACAGACCGGTGCGGGGCCGACGCCGGGCCGAAGGTCTCGATCAGGACGTCCTCGTCCTCGTACCGGGCCGTGCGTGTGAGCCCCACGTGCCGGCGCAGTGTGTCGTGTACCTCGTCGCCGGTCGTGAAGTAGTCGGCGACGGGATGCCGCCAGTGCACGGCGAGGACGACACCGTCCGCATCGAGATGGGCGACGGCGTCGTCGAGTACGCGTTCCAGGTCGTCGGGCTCGACGTAGTAGCAGACCTCGCTGAGGACGATCAGGTCGAACGTCGCCTCCGGCCACGGGTCGCCGAGCGCCCATCGCTCCACGGAGGTGTTCGTGTGGCCCGCGCGGTCCAGCCGTGCCCTGGTCGCTTCGAGCGCCGACTCGACGACGTCGGTTGCGACGAGCCGATCACAGCGCGGCGCAAGGACTTCGGTGAGGGAACCGATCGAACACCCCGGCTCGAACGCCTGCCGAAACCTCTCGCGCGGCAGCATCGCGACGGTCAGTGCGCGCTTGCGACTCTCGTACCAGCGGGTCTCGAAGCTCCACGGATCGGAACTCCGGGCGTACAGGCGCGTGAAGTAGTCGTCCGGCAGTCTCGTCACGGCACGAACACCGTTTCGTGATCCCGCAGGAGCCGAGCCAGCACGTGCGGAGGAAGGATCGCCCGGTCCGCCGGGTCGTCGGAGAGGTCGGTCGTCTGCGAGGTGAACTCGGCGACGGCGGCGCGCTTGGCGGCAACGCACTCCTCCGACAGTGCAACACTCCTGGCCCGCTCCCAGGGCACGACCGGATCACCGGGAAAGGACCAGTGCCACAGCCAGATCGGATACTCGATCAGTACGGCGCCCGCCTGCTCCGCCGCACGCGCGGCCACGCGGCCGACGGCCTCGTGATCGGGATGCCCGTCCATGACGACGGGGGCGGCGCACCAGTCACCCCGACCGAGGTGGGAACGGAGCCGCACGACCAGTTCGTCCTCGTGTGCGGTGACGGCACCGTCCGGGAGGCCGAACCGTGTCGGCGGATCGAGTCCGAGACACGCTGCGGCGTTGTCGGATTCGGTGCGACGCCGGGCTGCGAGGGCGGCGGGGGTCACGGTCGGTGAGTTCGGATGCGACCCTTCGCCGTCGGTCACCGAGACGACCCTCACCGGCGTCCCGCGACGGGCGAGTTCGGAGGCCGTTCCCCCCAACCCGAGAACCTCGTCGTCGGGGTGCGGAGCGACGAGGACGAGCGCCCGGCAGGCATCGAGGTCGAGTGCCGGGAACCGTGTGGTTCCTGCCCAGTGGCTCTCCGGGGTGCCCCCGTCGACGACCGGGCTGTTCCGAAACCGTTCCGTGCTCGTCATGCCCTCTCCCGTCCCGCCTGTGCCGCCCTCGCCAGATCGGCGAGATCGCGTTCGGCGTGGCTCTGCCGCACGTACACGCTCAGGTCCGCGACCAACTGCGCGTGCCTCGCATCGGTGCACAGCGGCGCGGCGCCGAGCGCGCGCCCGACCCGGTCGATCACCTCGCTCGCCGTGCTCTCGACGACCGCGCGAACACGCCGGGCCCGCAACTCGGCCGCGGCGCCGTCACACGGCCGCGCGTCCAGGTCTTCGGCCGCCCGGTCCAGTACGCACTCCGCGGCGTACAGGGCGGCCTCGACGGCGCCCAGGTGGGCGAGTCGGTGGGGGTCGTCGCCTGCTCCGTCCCGCAGCGCGTCGGCCACGGCGAGAGCCCCACCGAACCAGCAGGCCGCGACGCCGATTCCTCCGTGCCAGAAACCCGGACGCGTGAGGTACTCACCCGGAGCACCGATCGGCACTGCCGGCACCGCGTCGAAGTCGACGGCACCGGAGTCACTGCGTGCCATCCCCACCGCGTGCCAGGTGCCGGGAACCGGCCTCACACCCGGCGAGGAGAGGTCGACGGCGAACAGCGACCTCTCGTCCCCGACCCGTGCGGTGACCAGCGCATGGGTGCACGAATGTGCGCCCGAACACCACGGTTTCCGGCCGGTCAGGTCGACGCCGTCGGGCGTCGACCTGGCGACGACCACCGGATCCGGAGGCTCCGCTGCCCACACGCCCCACAGTTGCCCGGGCCGCACCCGCGCTCCACCGAGTTCCTCCAGGATGGCCGCGGCGTCGGCGTGCGCCTCCAGGAGTCGTGCCCCGACGAGGTCCCGGCGCGCGGCGTCGGTGAGGGCCTGCCATCGCTCTCGCGTCCGGCCCGAACCGGGCACCGGCCAGCCGGCGGCGGCGTCGGCCCCGATGGACGGGTGGATCACCGGCGCGTTCACGATGCATCCTCCAACACGGACGGGTGACCGTCCCGACCCGCCGCGCGCTCGATCGCCGCGAGGTGATCACCGAAACCTCCGCGGGCACGAGGCGTCCTGCGATCGGACGTGGTCACCGCGTTCTCCTCGTCCCAGGCGATCCGTGCACCCGCCGCGCGCAGGCGGTCGACGAGGTCGACGTCCTCGGCCAGAGCGAGCGGGCGGAAACCCCCGACTTGCCGGTACACATCCGCACGAAGCCCGAGGTTCGCCCCGTGCACATGCCCGTGCGTCGTCCCCCGCCGCCGGGCGTACGCCGCGTCGTGACGACGCCGGGTACGAGCGGAGTGCGCAGACCAGGCCACGCGAACCGTGCCGACGACGGCATCGTGGTCAGCCCAGTACGCGAGTTGGTCCGTGAACCAGGTACGAGGAACCGTCGTGTCCGCGTCGGTCGTGGCGAACCACACGTTGCCGATCTCGTCCAGCCCGGACGCGGCGAATCCGGCCGCGCGCGCCGCTCCGACGTTGCGGTGGTCCACCCGCACCAGCCGCGCACCGTCGCCGACGACCTCCTCCGACCCGTCCGTGCAGGAGTCGAGCACGACGATTGTGGTCACCGGGACCGGCGCCAACTCCGCCGCCCTGGTGATGCTGTCCAGACAACGCGGCAGCAGCTCGCGCTCGTTGTGGACGGGGACCACCGTGACGATCGCATCCGGTCCGTGGGGTTGCGAGATCAGATGCTCCACGCGCGACCTCCCGATCACTCCGTATTCGTCACTCCATCCGCCGGAGCGGCTCGTGGTTACGGATTAACCGATCTGGGTACGGATCAAACACGGGGCCGGATTCCCGTCTCGTCCGAACCCGAACGCGTTGCTGCGCACGCGCCGATGGATGCCGAGAGGCCACACACGATCGAGGGAGCGAGCCTTGTCCAAGCCGAAGTCCGTGACGCCGGGCGCGCCGAGCGCCGTCACTCCCGCTGCAGCCGAGCCGACCTCCGGTCCGGTTCCCCCGTTGACGAAACCCGACCAGTCGGGGCCCGCTCCCGTCTCCCCGACCGGCGCGGCCGGCGGCGACCGGTCGCAACAGGGCGAGAGCCTCACCACGGCGCAGGGCACGCGGCTGAGTGAGACCGACCTGTCCCTCAAGGCGGGACCTCGGGGTCCGATCCTCCTGCAGGACCATCATTTTCGCGAGAAGATCACGCATTTCGACCATGAACGCATTCCGGAACGCGTCGTCCACGCACGAGGAGCCGCCGCGCACGGTGTGTTCCGCGCGAACGGCGCGGCCGCGAACCTGACGCTCGCGTCCTTTCTCCAGGAAGGCGTCGAGACCCCCGTGTTCGTCCGCTTCTCCACCGTCCTCGGCTCACGAGGCTCGGCGGACACGGTGCGGGACACGCGGGGCTTCGCGACGAAGTTCTACACCGGCGACGGCACGTTCGACCTCGTCGGCAACAACATTCCCGTGTTCTTCATCCAGGACGCGATCAAGTTCCCCGACATCATCCACGCCGGAAAGCCGCACCCGGATCGTGAGATCCCGCAGGCGCAGAGCGCCCACGACACCTTCTGGGACTTCGTCACCCTGCACACCGAAGCCACCGCGCACACGTTGTGGAACATGTCGGATCGCGGCATTCCGCGTTCCTATCGGATGATGGAGGGCTTCGGCATCCACACCTTCCGACTCGTGAACGCCGACGGCCGGACCAGCCTGGTGAAGTTCCACTGGAAGCCGCGACTCGGAGTGCACTCCATGGTGTGGGAGGAAGCCCAGATCGCTGCCGGGGTGGACCCGGACTTCCACCGACGCGACCTCGCCGACGCGATCGAATCCGGTGCCCACCCGGAATGGACACTCGGTGTTCAGGTCTTCCCCGACACCCCCGAGCAGGAGTTCGAGGGCATCGATCTGCTCGATCCCACGAAGATCGTCCCGGAAGAACTCGCTCCCGTGCAGCCCATCGGGGTCATGACGCTCAACGCCAACCCCACCAACTACTTCGCGGAGACGGAGCAGGTCGCTTTCCACCCCGGACACCTCGTTCCGGGTATCGACGTCACCGACGATCCGCTTCTCCAGGGCAGACTCTTCTCGTATCTCGACACCCAGATCAGTCGCCTCGGTGGCCCGAACTTCGGACAGCTGCCGATCAACCGCCCACATGCGCCGGTCAACGACATGCTGCGGGACGGGATGCACCAGACCGCGGTACCGACCGGCGTGGCCCCCTACAAGCCCAACAGTCTGGACGGCGGCTGCCCGTTCACCGCCGCAGCGGGCGACGGGTTCATCGACGTCCCGGTTCCTCTTCCCGCGACGACGAAACAGCGCACCAGGCCGAGCTCCTTCGAGGACCACTTCAGCCAGGCCCGCCTGTTCTACGTCAGCCTGTCCGCTGTCGAGCAGGAACACGTGGCCCTGGCGTACACGTTCGAACTCGGCAAGTGCTACGAACAGGCGATCAAGGAACGTGCCCTGACCGTGCTGGCACGCATCGACAGGACGCTGTGCGAACGGGTCGCGACCGGGCTCGGACTCGCGGTTCCGGAGGTCGAGGACGAACCGGACGGCTCGATCGAGCCGAGCGCGCCGCTCTCCCAGGTCGGGCAGGAATGGCCGGTCGACGGCCGGATCGTGGCCGTCGTCGCCGACGACGACACCGATCCCACGGCCCTGGAATCGGTCACGAGCCTGCTGGAGAGCCGTTCCGTTCTCCCACTGGTCACGGCCCCGCACGGCGGCACGCTGTTCGACGGAGAGGACGCCGTGCCGGTGTCCCGGACGTTCGACACGGCACGATCCGTCGAGTTCGACGCGCTCGTGGTGCTCGCACCACCGACGGACGAGCGCGCCCGACGGCTGCTCGACGAGGCCTGGCGCCACCACAAGGCGATCGGCGCCGCCACCGACGTGGCCGAACAACTCCCGCAGGAATGGCGCGACTCGACCGGCGTGGAGACCGGCGACCCGCAGGCGGTGGCCGAGCGGCTGGTCGGCCTGCTGGGAAAGCACCGCGTCTGGGAACGGTGACCGGCCGCCACGGCGCTTCGCGGGCCGCCGCCGACCGTGTGGGGTCGGCGGCGGCCCTGCGTGACCGTGATGTCCCGGGGGGTGCGCCGAACGGGCCACAATGGGGAGGTGGGGCATCTGAAGGTGGAGCGGGTCGGGATGTCGGTGACCGTCCAGGACCGCGGCAGGACCGGATACGCACACCTCGGGGTCGGCCGATCGGGGGCGGCAGACCTGTCCGCGCACGACGCGGCGAACCGGCTGGTGGGCAACCATCCGTCGGCCGCCACGCTCGAGGTCACGCTGGGCGGACTACGCGTCCACGCGAGCGGCTCCGCGTCGGTCGCCGTGACCGGCGCCCGGGTTCCCTTGTCCGTCAACGGAGTCGACGTCCCCGACTACTGTCTCCTGCACCTGCGGGACGGCGACGTGCTCACCGTCGGCCGTCCCGGGGCCGGACTCCGCAGCTACCTCGCGGTTCGCGGCGGGGTCGACGCGCCGCGGGTGCTCGGCAGTCGCGCCACCGACACCCTCGCCGGGCTCGGGCCCGACCCCGTGCGAGCCGGCGACCTGGTGCCGATCGGAACCGACCGAATCGGGTGGCCGGCCACGGAACTCGCCCCGCCGCCGCCGGCCGGACCCCGACCCGCCGTGTTACGAGTCCGAACCGGCCCACGCCACACCATGTTCGACGACGACGCCCTCCGAGTGCTCACCAGCCAGGAGTGGACGGTGACGGCGGACGCGAATCGGGTGGGGGCCAGGCTCACAGGTCCGACACCGCTGACCCGACGCGACGACTCCGAGCTCCCCAGCGAGGGGATGGTGCCGGGGGCGCTGCAAGTACCTGCCTCCGGATTGCCGGTCCTGTTCCTCGCCGACCACCCGGTGACCGGTGGCTATCCCGTGATCGCGGTCGTCGTCGACGACGACCTGTCCGCGGCGGCGCAACTCGTCCCGGGCGACGCCGTTCGAATTCGCCCTGTCGGGCGCCGTCCGTGATGTCCGCTCCCACCGGGGCGGACATCACGGACGGGCAGGTCAGCGGCGCTGACGGGCGATGTCGGCGAGGACGACGCCCGCCGCGACGGACGCGTTGAGCGACTCGACCGGACCCGCCATCGGAATGCTCAGAATGGTGTCGCAGGTTTCGCGGACGAGTCGCGAGAGTCCCTTGCCCTCGGAACCGACGACGACCACGACCGGGCCGGAGCCGTCGTACTCGTCGAGGGTGGTGTCCCCACCCGCGTCGAGGCCGACCACCTGCACGCCCTTCGCAGCCCAGTCCTTGAGGGTGCGAGTGAGGTTCGTGGCCTGCGCGATCGGCAACCGTGCCGCGGCACCCGCACTCGTCCGCCACGCCACGGCCGTGACCGAGGCACTGCGGCGCTGCGGGATCACCACACCGTGACCGCCGAACGCGGCGACCGATCGCACCACGGCCCCGAGGTTGCGGGGGTCGGTGATGTTGTCGAGCGCCACGAGCAGCGCCGGCTCCTGCTGGGTACGCGCGTTGGCGATCAGATCGTCGGGATGGGCGTACCGGAACGGCGGCACCTGCAGTGCCACACCCTGGTGCAGACCGTTGGCGCTCATCCGGTCCAGATCGGTGCGCGGCACCTCCAGGATCGAGATGCCCGCGTCCGCCGCGAGCTGCACGCTCTCGGAGAGCCGGTCATCGCTCTCGGTACCGACCGCGACGTACAACGCGGTCGCGGGCACCCCGGCGCGCAGGCACTCGAGGACGGGGTTACGGCCGAGAACGTTCTCGGGACCATCCGTGCCCTTGCGCGGGGAACCGCCGCGGCCACCGCCGCCCGAGCCGCCCGCGGGTCGGCCGGTGTTGGCCTTGGCCGCCGCGCGGGCGCGCTTGGCGGCGGGATGCTTGGTCCGCTCGGCGGCCGGTGGGGTCGCGCCGCGGCCCTCGAGGCTGCGGCGGCCCTTGCCGCCCGAGCCGGTGACCTGGCCCTTCTTGGTGCCGGCCTTGCGGACCGCGCCGCGCCTGCTCGAATTGCCTGCCATGTCTACCCTGCTTCGTCGTGGTTTTTCTCGAGGGACCACTCGGGTCCGTTCGCGGTGTCGGTGACCGCGATGCCCGCTGCTGCGAGCCGGCCCCGGATGGCGTCGGCGGTCGCCCAATCCTTGTCCGCCTTGGCCTGCTGGCGTGCCTCCAGACTGGACTGCACCAGCACGTCGAGCGCCGCGTGCGCGGCGGAGGCGTCGGACGACTCGCTCGCCCAGTGCGGATCGAGCGGATCGACGCCGAGGATGCCCATCATCGCCCGCACCTGACCGGCGACCGCGACAGCGGTGTCGAGGTCGCCCGCTGCCAGCGCGCGATTGCCCTCGCGCTGACGGCCGTGGATCTCGGCGAGCGCCTTCGGGACGCCGAGATCGTCGTTCAATGCCTCCGCAAAGGCGTCCGTCCACTCCCCGACCGGGACGTCGCCCGCTCGTTCCGCGGTCTTGAGCACGAAAGCCTCGATGCCCCGATAGGTTTCGGCGGCGACGTCGAGCGCGTGGTCGGAGTACTCCAGCATCGACCGGTAGTGGGCGCCACCGAGATAGAAGCGGAGTTCCTGCGGCCGAACGCGTTTGAGGACGTTCGGCACGGACAGGACGTTGCCGAGCGACTTCGACATCTTCTCGCCGCCCATGGTGACCCAGCCGTTGTGCAGCCAGTAGCGGGCGAACCCGTCGCCCGCGGCCCGGGACTGCGCGAGCTCGTTCTCGTGGTGGGGGAAGACCAGATCGAGTCCACCGCAGTGGATGTCGAACTCCGCGCCGAGGTACGCCTCCGCCATGGCGGAGCATTCGAGGTGCCAACCCGGTCGGCCACGACCCCACGGCGTCGGCCAGGAGGGCTCGCCCGGCTTCTCGGCCTTCCACAACGTGAAGTCGCGCGGATCGCGTTTGCCCGAGGCCGCGCTCTCCCCCTGGTGCACGTCGTCGAGCTTGTGCCCGGACAGCACGCCGTACTTCTGCCAGCTCTGCACGTCGAAGTAGACGTCGCCGGCCGCGGCGTACGCGTGCCCCGCGTCGATGAGACGCTGCATCAGCTCGACCATCTGCGTGACATGCCCCGTCGCGCGCGGCTCGGCGGACGGGGGCAGCACCCCGAGCTGGTCGTAGGCCCAGGTGAACGACCGCTCGAAGGTGGCCGCCCACTCCCACCACGGCCGACCGGCGTCCGCGGCCTTGTTCAGGATCTTGTCGTCGATATCGGTGACGTTGCGCACGAACGCGACGTCCAGCCCGTTCGCGGCCAGCCAGCGACGCAGCACGTCGAACGCGACCCCACTGCGAACGTGGCCGATGTGCGGCTCGCCCTGCACGGTTGCCCCACACAGATAGATCGACGCGTGGCCGGGGACCAGCGGAACGAAATCACGCAGGGCCCGCGTTTCGGTGTCGAAGAGTCGCAGGGTCACGACGTGCGATCTTACCGGTCCGCCGCGGCCGGTAAGACCAGCGCGGTCGCAACCGCGGCGATGCCCTCACCGCGACCGGTGAGGCCGAGTCCGTCGGTTGTCGTCGCGGACACCGACACCGGGGCACCGAGGACGTCGGCGAGCACCTCCTGCGCCTCGACCCGGCGCGGGCCGATCTTCGGCCGGTTGCCGATCACCTGCACCGCCGCGTTGCCCACCTCGAACCCGTTCTCCGCGAGGAGTCTGCGCACCTCGGTCAGCAACGTGACCCCACTGGCGCCCGACCACTCCGGCCTACCCGTGCCGAACACCGAACCCAGGTCGCCCAGACCGGCCGCGGACAGCAACGCGTCGCACAGCGCGTGCGCGGCGACGTCCCCGTCGGAGTGTCCGGAGCAGCCGTCCTCACCCTCGAACAGCAATCCCGCCACCCAGCACGGCCGCCCCTTCTCGATCGGATGAACGTCCGTCCCGATGCCGACTCGCACGGTGGGTGACTCCTAGTCGTTGGTGTCCGGGTCCGTCAACGCCCGCGCCAGCGCGAGATCGAGCGGAGTGGTGATCTTGAAGGCGAGGGGTTCTCCGGCGATGGTGCGGACCGTCGCGCCGACCCGCTCGACGAGCCCCGCGTCGTCGGTCGCGATCGTCTCGCTTCCCGCGTAGGCGCGGCGCAGGAGATCCGCGTGAAAACCCTGGGGTGTCTGCACGGCCCGCAGTTCCGACCGTTCGGGGGTCGCGACCACGACACCGAGCAGGTCGACGGTCTTGACGGTGTCGGTGACGGGCAGTGCGGGAACGACCGCCTCGCGGCCCGCCCGCAGCTCCGCGACGACCCTGGCGATCAGGGCGGGCGGGGTGAGCGCGCGGGCGGCGTCGTGCACGAGCAGCAGGTCGGCGTCGGGTGCCGCCGCGATGCCGGCGCGAACCGAGTCGGTCCGCTCGGCTCCTCCGGCGACGACGGACACACCGGTCGGCAGATCAGCTCTGACCTCACCGACGCGGTCCTCGGGCACGATCACCACGACTTCGTCGACCACGCCGGAGTCGAGGAGGCCCGTGACGGCCAGTTCCAGCAGGGTCCGGCCCCGCAGTTCCACGAACGCCTTGGGCATCCCCTCGCCCAGTCGCGTCCCCTGTCCGGCCGCGGGCACCAACGCAACGACCCGGCCACCGCCATGCGCGTCGACCGGGTCGTTCACGATGTTCATCTGTTACCGAGTGCCGTCGCGGACGTCAGGACGCGGCCGCGAGAACCTCGTCGAGGATGATCTCGGCCTTCGCGTCGTCGGTGCCCTCGGCGAGCGCCAGCTCACCGACGAGAATCTGCCGAGCCTTCGCCAGCATCCGCTTCTCGCCCGCGGACAGGCCGCGATCCTGCTCCCGGCGCCACAGGTCACGAACGACCTCGGCCACCTTGTTCACGTCGCCGGAGGCCAGCTTCTCCAGGTTGGCCTTGTACCGCCGCGACCAGTTCGTGGGTTCCTCGGTGTGCGGCGCACGCAGCACCTGGAAGACCTTGTCCAGCCCTTCCTGTCCGACAACGTCACGAACACCGACGTACTCGGCATTGTCTGCGGGGACCCGGACGGTCAGGTCGCCCTGAGCAACCTTCAGTACCAGATATTCCTTTTGTTCACCCTTGATGGTGCGAGTCTCGATTGCTTCGATCAACGCCGCGCCGTGATGGGGGTATACGACGGTGTCTCCGACCTTGAAAATCATCTGTCCCGTGCCCCTTTCGATCTGCCCAGTTTATCACGGGTTCTCCACAGAGCGGTTCCAACGTCGCTGGTCAGACGCACAGAGGGAAGATAACGGGGGTTGACACCAGGTCACGAACGTGCATCGTCGCAGGGCTCGGGAGGTGCCCCCGGCGCCCGTCCGGGCCCCGCCGTGGGCGACATCCGGGCCTGAAAAGATCGACCCGGAGGCGCCGTCCCGTGCGATGACTACTACTCTGCCTAGTTGTTACGACCCGACGCCGTGGAGGACACCCCGTGACAGCACTCAATGCGTCGACTCGCCGAGTCGCCACCGCCGTTGCCCTGGCCGCAGCCGCTGCCATCTCGCTGTCCGCCTGCAGCGCGGGACAGATCACCCAGACCGCCACCCAGGTCGCTGCCGTCAACGGCAACTACGCGAACCAGGGCGACATCTCGCTGCGCAACGTGCACGTCGTCTACCCCAACAGCGAGGAGTACAGCCTCGAGCCGGGTGGCAGCGTCGCGCTCGCGTTCACCGCGATCAACGAGAGCGAATACCAGACCGAGCGTCTGACGAAGATCACGACCGACAAGGCCGCCTCCGTCACCATCGCGGGCGAGGCGGGCGCGCGGATCATCCCGCCGCAGACCGCACTGGCCGCCGGCACCGTCGACGCAACCGTCGTCGACGACGGCGAACTGATCGAGTCGAAAATCATCCTGGTCACCCTCGACGACCTCGGCGAGGACGTCTACCCGGGCCTGACCATGCCGATCACGTTCAGCTTCGAGCGGGCCGGCGACATCACCGTCGACGTTCCCGTGGACGCGGGCCCGGTGCTCGACCGTCACGAGTCCGACAAGTCCGGCAACGAGGGTGCGGGCACCCTCGCCGAGCACGCCGGCGGTCACTGACCTCACGCACCACGCGGCCCCCGACCTCACAGGTCGGGGGCCGCTGTCGTCCGGGCCGGACCCCTCGCACGCAGCGGCGGCCCCACGTCCCGAACCGCTGTCGGTCGCCCGCGTCGGCGCGGCCGATATGGTCGACCCGAATTTCCGACGAACAGGAGCACGAGCATGACCGGACCGACCGTGGTGTCCTTCGACGACGGCGCGACGCCGCGCCTCGCCGACTCGGCGTGGCTGGCCCCGACCGCCACCGTCATCGGCGACGTCACCCTGGAGGAGAACGCCAGCATCTGGTACGGCGCGGTCGCGCGCGGCGACGCCGACTCCATCCGCATCGGCGCCGGATCGAACATCCAGGACAACGTGACGATGCACGCGGACCCCGGGTTCCCGCTGACGGTCGGCGCGGACGTCAGCGTCGGCCACAACGCGGTCCTGCACGGCTGCACGATCGGAGACGCCTCCCTGATCGGCATGGGTGCCGTGGTGCTCAACGGCGCACGGCTCGGCGCCAACTGCCTCGTCGCCGCAGGCGCCGTGATCCTCGAGGGCACCGAGGTGCCGCCGCGCTCCCTGGTGGCCGGCGTCCCCGCGAAGGTGCGTCGCGAGCTGACCGACGACGAGGTGAAGCACATCGAGTTCAACGCAGAGGGTTACCGCGCGCTGTCCGCCAAGCACCGGTCCGCGACATAGCGCGCATCTCCCGGTCCTGACGAGCCTGTCGGTGCTCACGCCTACGCTTGGGCGCCGTGGCGAAATCGAAGACCAGCTACCGCTGCACCGCATGCCAGTACACGGTCGCGAAGTGGGTGGGCCGGTGCCCGGAATGCGGTGAGTGGGGTTCGGTCGAGGAGTCCGCGCCCGTGCTCGCCGCCGTGAGCAACAGGCCGGGCGCGACTGCGGCGCGCGGCGCGGCACTGGTTCCCAACTCGCCCGCGACACCCCTGTCACAGGTCAGCGCGACCGTCAGCAGGGCCAAGACCACCGGCGTGCCGGAGCTCGACCGTGTCCTCGGCGGCGGCATCGTCCCCGGCTCGGTGGTCCTGCTTGCCGGGGAACCGGGCGTGGGGAAGTCGACGCTACTGCTCGAGGTCGTGCACCGGTGGGCCCGGCGCGGTCCCGACGACCGATCCCTCTACGTCACCGGCGAGGAGTCCGCAGGCCAGGTGCGTCTCCGGGCCGATCGCACTGGCGCCGTCCACGACCGCGTCTACCTCGCCGCCGAATCGGACCTCGCGACGGTGTTCGGTCACGTCGAGCAGGTGAAGCCGACGTTGCTGATCGTCGACTCGGTGCAGACGATGCTCGCCGCCGACGTCGAGGGGGTCACGGGCGGCGTCACCCAGGTCCGGGCCATCACCGCGGCGCTGACCACCCTCGCCAAGACCAGCGGCATCCCGGTCCTGCTGATCGGCCACGTCACCAAGGACGGTGCGGTGGCGGGGCCGCGCGCGCTCGAGCACCTCGTCGACGTGGTGCTGCACTTCGAGGGTGACAAGCACTCGACACTGCGCATGTTGCGCGGTGTGAAGAACCGCTTCGGATCCGCCGACGAGGTCGGTTGTTTCGAGCTGCACGAGGACGGCATCGCCTGCGTCACCGACCCGTCGGGCCTGTTCCTGCACCACCGCGACGACACCGCACCCGGCACCGCGGTCACCGTGGCGATGGACGGCAAGCGGGCCCTGCTCGGCGAGGTGCAGGGACTCGTGGTGCCCACCCAGAACCCGTCACCGCGCCGCGCGGTCAGCGGCATGGACGCGGCCCGCGTCGCGATGGTGCTCGCCGTCCTCGCGAAGCACGGCGGTTCCCGCACCTACGACAAGGAGGTGTACGCCGCGACGGTCGGTGGGATGAAGCTGACGGAACCGTCCGCGGACCTGGCGCTGGCCCTCGCCATCGCCTCCGCCGAGCGGGACGTGCCACTCCCCTCCGGGCTCGTGGTCCTCGGCGAGGTCGGGCTCGCCGGTGAGGTCCGGCGCGTGACCGGAGTCGGACGGCGACTGGCCGAGGCCGCGCGGCTCGGGTTCACCCAGGCGCTGGTCCCACCGGACTCGGGATCCCACCCTGCCGGCATGAAGGTGCACGAGGTGGCGACGCTCCGGGAGGCACTGCGCTTCGTGCCCCGCCGGAAGTCGTCGGAGGACTAGAGCGCGCCCCCGCTCCCTCGCGGATTCGTCAAGGAGCGACGACCAGGCGAACCGGGATGTCCTACAGGTTCGACGGGCCGAAGTCGGGCTTCGTGTGGACGCCGTCCACGAACTCGCTCATCGGTGTGAAGTGCTCGTGGTCGATCTTGATGAACAGGCCGCGGGACGTGGCCACGACCTCGTCGCTCGCGGCGGGGCCCTCCACGATCCGTGCCTCCGCGCTCGTGTACGCCTTGCGACGGACGGTGCCGTCGACACGCGCGCGAATCTCGAGCACCGAACCGAGCGGAATCGGCCGGGCGAAGTCGATCTGCAGGTGTCCGGTCACCACTCCGCTACCGAGCGCCATGCAGGCGATCCCCTGAGCCTCGTCGAACGCGGTCGTGAGGATGCCGCCGTGGATCGTTCCCGGTCCGCCCTGGTAGCGGTTGTGCACAGTCAGGCGACCGACGATGTCGATGCCCTCGGTCGCGGTGAAGTGCATCGCGATCCCGGTCGGCTGGTCGTCGCCACATCCGAAGCACTTCGACCAGTGCTGGGGGAGGTCTCCTCCCGGAGCAGGAAAGAAGTCGGGGCGAATCGGAACTTCGAGGTCGTCGGGCAATGTCCAGGTACCGCTCATACCTCGGTAATCTAGTCGCGAGATGTTCACGCGGAACCACGGGCTTCCGCGCACGAGACGTGCGCCACAGGGCGGCGAGGCAGGGGGACGGCGTTGGACGACACCGCGGCAACCCTCCGCGAAACGCTCGCCCGGCTCGCCCCCGGCACCGAGCTCCGGGACGGCCTAGAACGCATCCTCCGCGGACGCACCGGCGCCCTGATAGTGCTCGGCTACGACGACCTCATCGAGGAACTGTGCGACGGCGGCTTCGAGCTGGACGTCGAGTTCAAGCCGACCAGGCTGCGTGAGCTGTCGAAGATGGACGGCGCGGTCGTCCTCTCCACCGAAGGCACCCGCATCGTGCGAGCAAACGTGCAGCTGGTCCCGGACTACAAGATCCCCACCGTCGAATCCGGCACCCGGCACCGCGCCGCGGAACGGACCGCGATCCAGACCGGATATCCGGTGGTCTCCGTCAGCCAGTCGATGAGCATCGTGTCCGTGTACGTGGGCGGAGTCCGGCACGTTCTGGAGGGGTCGCCGACGATCCTGTCCCGCGCCAACCAGGCGGTGGCGACGCTGGAGCGGTACAAGTCACGGCTGACCGAGGTCACCAGCGCGCTGTCCGTGGTGGAGATCGAGGACTTCGTGACCCTCCGCGACGCCCTGACCGTGGCGCAGCGGCTGGAGATGGTGCGCCGGGTGTCCGTCGAGATCGAACGGGACGTGCTGGAACTGGGGACCGACGGCCGCCAGCTGGCACTACAGCTCGAGGAACTCGTCGGGGACAACGACGTCGCCAGGCAACTGGTCGCGCGCGACTACCTCGCGGGCACCGGCCAGCCGTCCACCGAAGCGGTCGATTCCGCGCTCGCCGCTGTCGACAAGCTCACCGACGCCGACCTGCTCGACCTGACGACGCTCGCGCGGGCGTTCGGCTATCCCGCGACCATCGAGTCGCTCGACGCGCCGATGAGCCCGCGCGGCTACCGTGTTCTGGCGCGGGTGCCGCGACTGCAGTTCCATCAGGTGCACCGGCTGGTCGCGTCGTTCGGGACGCTGCAGGGCCTGCTCGCCGCGTCGGCTGCCGACCTGCAGTCCGTCGAAGGCATCGGCGGCCTGTGGGCGAGGCACATCCGGGAGGGCCTCTCCCGGCTCGCGGAGACCTCGATCACCGGTCCGTTCGACTAGGCGTGTCGCCCGATCACTCTCGGATCCACCTGGGCGAGATGAACGCCGTCCGGCAAGGCAGCCGACGATGACGGAGCAGGGCGGCGATCAGGCGCCAGGTGCGCAGAAACGGCGACGGGGAGACCTGCCCTGGACCAGGAACGTCACTCAGCTCAGGTTGAACGGCTCCGGCGCACTGCGCAGGTTGCCGAGCTGGCCCACCACCGAGTACGCGCCTGCGGGCACCGGTTCACGCGGAGCCGTGCACCCGGGCGCAGACGTGGCGCCCGACCACTTGACCGTGAAGGCGGCCTGCTCGCCGGGCGCGAGCGTGCGGACGTCCGCGGCCGAGTTCGGGAAGCAGTCGTTGTTCGACCAGAGGCGCTGCTGGGTGTCGAGCGTGTAGACCAGCACCTGCTGCATTCCCGCACCGAGTTCGCGGTCGCAGGGGGCGTTGCCGATGTTCGTGACGACGATGCCGAACTCGGGTTCCTCACCGGCCGGGTAGGTCGGCTTGCCGGGGCTGACCTTGACGGCGAGCGAGCTGTCGGCGCACTGCCCGGCGGGCGCGGCGGCATCGGATGCCTCGCCGGTACTCGACGGGTCGGTGCTGCCCGACGCGGACGGCGACTCACTCGACGACCCCGATTCCGAGGCCGGCGTGGATGACGACGCGGACGCCGTGGTCGTCACCGACAGTGACGAACTCGCGGCGGCCGCGTCGGTGGCCTGGTCGTCGTCGCCACCGCGCAGAGCGGAGACGATCCAGATCAGCAGAACGAGAGCGACAACCGCCGCACCGATGGCAAGCCAGCGGCGGCGCCGGTAGATCTCGGGGGGCAGCGGCCCGGATGGTTCCATCACGGATACCACGTTATGTCCAGGTCCGACCGGTGCTGCCCACCAGGTCCGGCGTGTCGCTCACACGAGCGGCGTCAGACCGCCTCCACCTCGGCGTCTCCGACGTCTCCGACCGTGCTCCGCAGCTTGATGCCACCGTCCGAGAGCGTGTAGGTGACACCGACGATCGCGCAGGTGCCGGCCTCGACCTTCTCGGCGATGATCCGCGACCGCTCCTGCAGGAGCCGGCCGGTCTCGACGACGTGCCTGGCCTCGAACTGATCCGGGTTGGACAGGCCCTCGGTCCGACCGATGAGGATGGAGGGGGTGACGCGCTCGACGATGTCGCGGATGAAGCCGCCCGGCACCTGTCCCGTGTCGAGGGCGTTGAGCGTGGCCGCGACGGCGCCGCAGCTGTCGTGGCCGAACACCACGATCAACGGCACGTTCAGGATTCCGACGGCGTACTCGATGGAGCCGAGAACGGCGCTGTCGATCACGTGACCAGCGGTGCGCACGACGAACATGTCGCCGAGACCCTGGTCGAAGATGATCTCGGCGGCGACCCGGGAGTCGCCGCAGCCGAAGATCACCGCGGTCGGATGCTGTCCACCGACGAGTTTCGCCCGGTCGGCGACTCCCTGGCTGGGGTGCAGCGGGGTTCCGCTGACGAACCGCTCGTTACCCTCTTTGAGGGCCTTCCAGGCCGAGATTGGATTCGAATTGGGCATGACTGACATTGTGCACGCGGTCGGGCTCGACAAGTTGCCCGACCTGGCAGAACAGCGAAGAGCAGGTGTGACGATCCAGTGAAATCCTCCGCACTGATCGGTTGGTACGAGCGTCAGGCCCGGGATCTGCCGTGGCGCCGCGACGGGGTGACGGCCTGGCACGTCCTGATGAGCGAGATCATGCTGCAGCAGACGCCGGTGGCGCGGGTGGCGCCGATCTGGGAGCAGTGGGTCGAGCGGTGGCCGGTGCCGTCGGCGATGGCCGCGGCGAACCAGGGCGAGGTGCTGCGCGCCTGGGGGAAGCTGGGCTATCCCCGCCGTGCGCTGCGACTCCACGAGTGCGCCTGCGTCCTCGCGACCGAGCACGGTGACGTGGTACCCGACGACGTGGACGTGTTGCTGTCGCTGCCCGGCATCGGCGCGTACACCGCCCGGGCGGTTGCCTGTTTCGCATACGGACAGCGGGTTCCCGTGGTGGACACCAACGTTCGACGGGTGATCGCCCGGGCGGTCCACGGCGCTGCCGAGCCGGGCAACCCGTCGACCACCCGCGATCTCGCCGACGCCGAGGTGCTGCTCCCCCGCGCCCGCCCGCGCGCCGCGGTGTTCTCCGCGGCGCTGATGGAACTCGGCGCGACGGTCTGCACGGCGCGGAACCCCGACTGCGGCCGGTGTCCGCTGGACGACTGCGCGTGGACCCTGGCGGGCCGTCCGGCGCACACCGGACCTCCGCGCAAGGTGCAGAAGTTCGCGGGCACCGACCGGCAGGTACGCGGCAAGCTGATGGACGTGCTGCGCGGCAGCCACGGCCCGGTGGAACGCACACTCCTGGACCAGGTCTGGCTCACCGACACGGCCCAGCGCGACCGAGCGCTCGACTCGTTGCTCGTCGACGGGCTGGTCGAGCAGACCGACGACGGACTGTTCGCCCTCGCCGGGGAGGGGTAGGGCGGTCAGCCCACCGCGGCGAGGAACGACTCGACGGCGGCTCGGTACTCGTCGGGACGGTCGTCGTGCACCAGGTGCCCGGCTCCGGCCACGCACTCGTAGCGGGTCGCCGATTCCCTTGGTGTACCGGCCATCTCTCGCATCTGCCCGGGAGGGGTGATGGTGAACTCGCCTTCGAGCAGCAGCGCGGGGGCCTGCACCGCCCGCCACTGCGACCAGAAGTCGCGGGTCCCCCACTCCTCGGAGATGTCCCGCCACACGGGCACCTCGCCGTGCAGGTGGTAGCCGTCCTCGCGCAGCTCGAACGAGTCCACGAAGTACTGCCCGGCGACGGGCCCGAAGTAGTCGAGCATCGCGCCGGCGTCCGCGAACGGCACCGGCCACGCACCGATCATCGCCGCCCAGCCCGCCGCGGTCCGGCCGCGGAAGTCGGGAGCCATGTCCTCGACGACGAGAGCACGGACCCGATCCGGATGCGCTGCGGCGAAACACCATCCGTGCAGGCCGCCCATGGAGTGCCCGATGACCGCCATCGGCTCCTCGATCGGCGCGAGCGCGCGGGTGAGATCGGCGACGAACGCCTCGGTGGTCAGTTGTTCCGGCGCGGGCCTGCCGTGGCCGGCGGCGTCGAAGGTGTAGACGTGCCCGTGTTCGCGCAGCCACGGCACGTGCCGCTGCCAGGTGCGGGCACTGCCCATCAGCCCGTGGAGCAGCAGGATCGGCCGACCGGTTCCACCCTCGTCATGCAACACGGCACCGAGGTTATCGGGCCGAGCGACCGGCGACCGCCACTTCGACGGGACGGCCGCGTCCGCGGACGGTTCAACGCTGCATCACGGGCAGGCACCGCGAGTACGCTCGCGGCCATGGCAGTCGTGAAGATCAACGCAATCGAGGTGCCCGAGGGCGCCGGTCCCGAACTGGAGAAGCGGTTCGCGTCGCGCGCGGGCACCGTGGAGAACTCGCCCGGGTTCCTCGGGTTCCAGCTGCTCCGTCCCACCGGCGGCGAGACCCGCTACTTCGTGGTGACCCAGTGGGAGTCGGAGGACGCATTCGCCGCGTGGCGCGACGGTGACGCCCGCGCCGCCCACGCCGGTGAGGCGAAGAAGCCCGTCGCCAGCGGCGCCTCGCTGCTCGAGTTCGAGGTCGTCCTCGACGTGGCGGCCAAGCAGTCCTGAATTCGTTTGCGCCGGCCGCTGCACGCAGCGGCCGGCGCGTCACTGCCCGTGGCGTCGCAGCGCCTCCGTGGTGACCGCGTCGGCGGGGTGAAAGGTTTCGATCGCGAGTTCCGCGACGGTGACGTCGAGGGGCGTTCCGAACACCGTCGTGGTGCTCAGGAACGCGAGCTCGCCGTCGTCGGTGCGAAGGCGGATCGGCACCACGAGGGCACCTGGCTCGGGCGGCCCGGCCGGGTCGTCGCACGGGTACGCGGCGAGTTCGACCGCGAGGGCGGCGAGCACGTCGTCGCCGGTCGCCGCGATCTGATGGTCGAGCCGATGCAGCAGGTGCGCACGCCACCGGCCGAGATTCGCAATGCGCGGAGCCATCCCGTCCGGATGCAGACTCAGGCGCAGCACGTTGACGGGTGGCTCGAGAAGCCACGGCGCGCAACCCTCCACCAGCAGCGACACGGCGTCGTTTCCGTCGACCATCTGCCAGTGCCGGTCCACCACGACCGCGGGGGCCGGAAGGTGCGCGTGCAGGATCTGCCCGATCGCCTCCGCCACCGATGCCATCGGGACGTCCCCGAGGGCGTGCTCCGGATACGCCGGCGCGAATCCACCGGCGAGCAGTAGCGAATTACGTTCGCGCAGTGGGATGTCCAGCTGTTCACTGAGCCGCAGCAGCATCGCCCGGGTCGGCCTCGACCGTCCCGTCTCCAGGAAGCTGACGTGCCGCGCCGACACCTCGGCGAGCCCGGCGAGTTCGAGCTGACTCATCCGGCGGCGTTCTCGCCAGTGCCGGAGCAACGTTCCGACGGGCCTGTCCGCCTCCGCGAGCGTGGTCATGCACCGAGCGTAGGTCGCGGCACGGAAGCGCAACCATTACCTCGCAGGTAATCGACGGCGAGCAGCGTGCGCCGCAGAGTTGTCGTCGACCGGCCACCCCGGGTCGGCACGGAGAATCGGGAGACGACATGAGCGACTTCGACACCCTGGCCACCAGGTACATCGCGGTGTGGAACGAAACCGACGCCACCGTCAGGCGCGCTGCGATCGAAGAACTCTGGGCGCCCGACGGGCGATACGTGGATCCGGCGGTGGCGGCACACGGCCACGACGACATCGACGCCACGATCGGCGCGGTTCAGGCCCAGTTCCCGGGCATGCGATTCCGGCTGCGCGGTCCCGTCGACGGCCATCACGAGCAGGCCCGGTTCGGGTGGCAGCTCGGGCCGACGGGCGCCGAGGACCTCGTCGAGGGATTCGACGTCGTCGAGCGCGACGCCGACGGCCGGCTCGTCCACGTGCTCGGATTCCTCGACAAAGTTCCGTCGTGAGCGGCGGCCGGCGGCGGCCCGACACGGGTGGCCGCCGGCCGAATGTCCCAATTGACAGCACGATCGGTGCGTGCGACAGTGCGCGAGTACATAGCGACGGCGACGGGAATCCGGTGTGAATCCGGAGCGGTCGCGCCACTGTGATCGGGGCAAGCACCCGACAGCCAGACCCTGCCGTCGTCGCACGGGCTTTTACGGGACGCGTTTATCCCAGGAGGAACCAATGGCTGTCGTTTCCACACCCACCAGGTCGACCGAGTCGGCCGGTATCGCACTGATGATCGCGGGCGTCGTACTGCTCGCGATGCTCACCCTCTACCTGGTCGGATTCGACCAGGGCGCGGTGTCGCGTACCGGCATGTACATGCATGAGCTCATGCACGACGGTCGTCACCTGCTGGGGCTTCCGTGCCACTGACCGACAACTTCCTGAAACTCCTCGTCCGCGGCCTGCTGGCCGGCCTCGTCGCCGGTCTGGTCGCCGGTGCCGTCGCATTCGTGATCGGTGAACCGCACGTCGACGCCGCCATCGCGATCGAGGAGGCGGCGTCCGCCCCCGAGGAGCCGGTCGCCGACCATTCCCACGACACCCCAGCGGCCCACGAACACGACGCCGCGGACACCGGTCACTCGCACGGCGACGACGCTCTGGTCAGCCGTGACGGCCAGAAGGCGGGCCTGTTCCTCGCGACAACACTCGCCGGCATGGCGTTCGGCGCGATCTTCGCCGCGGTCGCGCACTACGCGCGGCGGGTGTCCGCCCTCTCCGGCCCGGTGCTGGCGCTGGCCCTCGCAGGCATGGGCTGGCTCGCGATCGAGGCGGTGCCGTTCTTCAAGTACCCGGCCAACCCGCCCGCGGTGGGTGACCCGGAGACGATCAACGAGCGCACCTGGCTGTGGCTCGCCGCGGTCGCGCTCGGTGTCGTCGCGGTCGCCGTCGCCGCCTACGTCGCCCGCGTGGTCGCGTCGAACGACTTCCTGTCGATCCGAGTCGCGGCGCCGGTCGCGGCGTTCCTGGCGATCGTCGTGATCGGCTACGTGGTGCTGCCCGGCGTCAACGAGGTCGGCGACGACTTCCCCGCGACCCTGCTGTGGGAGTTCCGGATCTCGTCGCTGGCGATTCAGGCGACACTCTGGCTGGTGCTCGGCCTCGCGTTCGCGTTCCTCACCGAGCGCGCCGCGGCGCAGGACCGGCGACCGGAGCCGGTCGGCCGGCACTGACCAGCTCCGCACCGACAGCGCGAAGGGGATTCGATCGCGAACGCGACCGGATCCCCTTCGTGGTGCTCGTGCGGGTTCAGACAGAGCAGGCGTCGCCCTCGCAGGCCCCTGCATCGTCCGATCCGGCGACCGCGCCGCTGTCCTCCCACGCCTTCTCGAGCAGCTGGGTGAACACCTCGACCGGCTGCGCACCGGAGACGGCGATCGCGCGGTTCGCAACGAAGAACGGGACACCGGTGACCCCGAGTGCGCGAGCCTCCGCGAGGTCCTCGCGGACCCGGTCGGCGTGGGCGTCCGAGGCGAGGACGGCCGCGGCGGCATCACGGTCGAAGCCGGCGGACGCGGCGATCTCGACCAGTTCGGCATGGTCGTCGACGACCCGGCCCTCTTCGAAGTGGGCCCGGAACAGAGCGGCCAGCATCTCGGGGCCGCGGTCACCGGCGAAGTGCACGAGCCGGTGCGCGTCGAAGGTGTTGGCTGCGATGACGGTGTCGAAGTCGAGGGTCAGCCCGTCGGCCGCGGCGGTCGCGGCGACGTGCGCGAACATCTGCCGTACCTGGTCGGCGGGCATCCCCTTCATCTCCACCAGTGCGTCCACCTCGGGCTTGCGCAGGCCCGCCGGTGTGTCCGGGGACAGCTGGTAGGAGCGCCACACGACCTCGACGCGGTCGCGATGCGGGAACCGCTCGAGTGCGGTGTCGAAGCGGCGCTTACCGATGTGGCACCACGGGCAGGCGATGTCGGACCACACCTCCATGACGAGCGCGGCGGTGGCGGACTTCTCGGGAGATTCGATGCTCACGAATGGTTGAAACGTCCACCACCGCCGGATTGTTCCTGTCCGGGTCGGCGCCGGCCGGACATCGCCCGCCCCAACTGCCGGATCCAGGCCCTCGACCGCGCCGGGTCGATCACGTCGTCGACCTCGAACGTCGTCCCGGCGTGCAGCGCCTTGCCGTGCTCGTAGGCCGTCGACAGCAAGGTCGCGAACAGGGCGTCCCGCTCGGCCGGGTCGTCGATCGCGTCGAGTTCCTTCCGGAACCCCAGCCGCACCGCGCCCTCGAGCCCCATCGGCCCGATCTCCCCCGTCGGCCACGCCACCGTGAACTCGGGCGCGTGGAAGGAGCCGCCCGCCATCGCCATCGCGCCCAGGCCGTAGCCCTTGCGCAGGATGATCGTGCCGAACGGCACGGTGAGCCGGGCGCCCGCGACGAACAGCCTGCTGAACCGGCGCACCGTCGCCTCCTGCTCCGAGTCCGGCCCGACCATGAATCCGGGTGTGTCGCAGAGGGTGAGCACCGGAATCCGGTGGGCCTCGCACAGCGTCAGGAACTCGGCGCCCTTGTCGGCCGCCTCGGCGTCGATCGCGCCGCCGAGATGCCGGCTGGAGTTGGCGAGCACCCCGTAGGCGACACCCTCGACCCGGATCAGCGCCGTCACGAGTCCGATCCCGTGGTCGGGCTGCAGCTCGAGCACCGAATCGACGTCGGCGATCGCCGTGACCGCCTCGCGGACGTCGTACGAGCGCAGCCGGTTCTCGGGGACGACGTGTCGTGCCGACCGCTCGTCGGGTGCCGTCCAATCCGTCGTGGCTCCCTGGAAGTACGACAGGTAACGCTTGGCGAGATCGACGGCGTGGCTCTCGTCGCGGGCGCGCAGGTGCACCACACCGTTGCGGGCCTGGACGTCGATCGGACCGATGTCCTCGGGCCGGAACACCCCCAGCCCGCCGCCCTCGACCATCGCCGGACCGCCCATTCCGATGTTCGCGTCGGGCGTGGCGATCAGGACGTCGCAGGCGCCGGCGAGGGCGGCGTTGCCCGCGAAGCATCGCCCCGACACGACGGCGACCGTCGGGACCACCCCGCGCAGCCCGGCCATCGCACGGAAGGTCCCCAGTTCCAGCCCTGCGGCACCGTTGGCGTCGGTGTCCCCGGGTCGCCCACCACCGCCTTCCGCGAACAGCACGAACGGAATGCGTTTGCGTGCAGCAAGTTCCAGCATCCGGTCGGTCTTGGTGTGGTTGCGCATGCCCTGCGTTCCCGCGAGGACCGTGTAGTCGTAGGACACGACGACGGCCTCCGCCGCGGCCGCACCGAACGTGTCGGCGCCGATCGTCGCCACTCCACCGATCAGTCCGTCGGCGGGAGTGTTCTCGATCAGGTCCTGCTCGGTACGCCGCGTCCGTTGCGCCGCGAGAGCGAGCGCCCCGTACTCGACGAAGCTGCCGTCGTCGACGAGGTCGGCGACGTTCTCCCGGGCCGTCCGCCGGCCGGCCCGGTGCCGCTTGGCGACCGCGGCCGGGCGCCCCGCGTCGAGTGTCACCTCGTGCCGGGCGAGCACCTCCGCGAGATCGGGCCGGACACGGTCCGGATCGAGGGTCTCCGACGCGACGTCACACGATCCGGCGTCGGCACCGCACACGACGGCGAGCACATCTCCCGCCGCCACCACCTGTCCCGGCCGGACGAGCACCCGGAGCACCCGCGAGTCCTCCTCGGCGGCCAGGACGTGCTGCATCTTCATCGCTTCGAGCACGACGACCTGCGCACCGGCCGCGACCACCTCCCCCGCCTCGGCGACCTCGACGACGGTGCCCGGCAACGCGGCGCGAACCACGTCCTCACCCTCGTCGAGTTCCGGCGTCGGCCGCGACGTGGGTGCGACGGCACCGCCGGTGACCGCGAGCAGGTCGGCGATGCGGTCGCCGAGGAAGGTCGTCGGCACCGAGCCCAACCCGAAGTCCTTGTCCGCGAGGATCGCCAGCAGGAGGTCGACGTTCGTCGTCACGCCCGTCACCACGAAGTCACGCAGCGCCGTCTCGGTCTTGCGGATCGCGGCGGTGAAGTCGTCGGACCTGGTGTGCGCGACGACCTTCGCCAGCAGGGAGTCGTAGCGCGCGCTGGTCTCGAGTCCCGCACGGCCGAACGTGTCGACGCGAACACCGGGGCCCGTGGGCGCGGAGAAGGCCGTGAGCCTGCCCGCGGACGGGACTGTCGTTCCGTCCGGCCCCATCGACTCCATGTTGACCCGCGCCTGGACGGCGATACCGCGGGCCCGGGCGGGGGCACCTGTGACCTCGCCCCCGCACGCGAGGACACCCGCGGGCAGGTCCAGGTCGTCCAGCGACGCACCACGGGCGATCCCGAGACCGACGGCGACGAGGTCGGTTCCGGTGACCTCCTCGGTGACGGTGTGCTCGACCTGGATGCGCGGATTGACCTCCAGGAAGACGAATTCCTCTCCCGTGACGAGGAATTCGACCGTCGCGAGGCCACGGTAGTCCTGGTCCGCGCACAGACGTGCCGCGGCACGGTGCAGTCCGGACCGGACCTCACCGCTCAGGTTCTGCGCGGGCGCGACCTCGATCAGCTTCTGGTGTCTGCGCTGCACGCTGCAGTCGCGGTCCCCGAGGGCGAGCGCGACGGTTCGTCCGTCCGTGTTCGGTGCGGCGACCACCTGCACCTCGATGTGACGGGCACCCTCGCACAGCGCCTCCGCGAAGAGATCCGGGTTGCCGAATCCCAGTTCGGCCTCCGCGGCAGCGGCCCGATAGGCACCCTCGACGTCGTCGGCACTGCGGACGGCGCGCATTCCGCGACCGCCGCCGCCCGCCACCGCCTTGATCATCACGCCCGCCGGGTGTTCGGACAGGAACGCGTGGACGCCGTCGACGTCGATCCCGCCGCCGGTCGCGGCGAGCACCGGCACGCCCGAGGCGATCGCCGCGGCCCGGGCCGCGGCCTTGTCACCGAAGGTGTCGAGCAGTTCGGAGTCCGGCCCGACGAAGATCAGACCGGCCGAGGCGCACTCGCGCGCGAATTCGGCGTTCTCGCTGAGGAATCCGTATCCCGGGTGGATCAGCGTCGCTCCGGTCGCGGCGGCGGCCGCGAGGAGCGCCTCCCCGTTCAGGTAGGCGGTCGGTCCGGACCCGGACAGTGCCAGCGCGGTGGTGGCCGCGGCGACGTGCGGGGTGTCGGCGTCGTCCTCAGCGTACACCGCGACGGTGTCGAGGCCGAGCTCGGTCGCGGTCCGGATGATCCGCAGCGCGATCTCGCCGCGGTTCGCGACCAGCACCGTTGTCGTGGACAGTTCGGGCATCGTCAGCGCTCCTCGGCCATCGCGAACAGGTCGCCCTTGCGGACCTTGCCCGTCGCGGTCATCGGCAGTACGTCCAGGATCTCGATCTGCGGGACCTTGTAGCCCGCCATGTTCTCGCGCGCCCAGCCGACCAGCTCGCCCGCATCTGCGGCGGTCCCGTCGACGAGCTGGACGAAGGCGAACGCCACCTGCCCGCGGTCCGGGTCGGGCTTCGGAACCACGGCTGCCTTCTCGATCGCCGGATGCAGCATCAACAGCGCCTCGACCTCGGAGGGAAACACGCTCATGCCGTTGGTCTTGATCATCTCCTTGTTGCGCGCCAGGTAGTGCAACGCGCCACGCTCGCTGAACTTGCCCAGGTCACCCGTCTGGAGCCACCCGTCCCGCAGCGCCTCCGCGGTGGCGGCCGGGTTGCCGTGGTAGCCCGTCATGACCGACGGACTGCGCACGATGATCTGGCCCTGCTCGCCCACCGGAACCGGGTTTCCGTCCGGATCGACGATCAGGATGTCCGTGCCCGGCACGGGAACTCCGCAGAAGACCGGGTCCCCGCTCAGGTCGTGGTCGCCGTCCTGGAAGCCGAGTGTGATCGTGTCCGCCGTGTGCGTCTCGGTCATGCCGTAGCTGCCCTCACGCAGGGTTCCGCCCGTCGCGGCCCGCCATCGGGCGCGGATGTCGGAATCCAGTTTCAGCACGAACGACACGGCCATCGGAGTGTCCAGGCTGGTCAGGTCGTGATCGGCGAAGTCGGGGCGGTCCATCAGTTCGATGTAGTTGTCCACGGTGGCCACCATCGAGGTGACGCGGCGGCGCTCGACGGCGCGCAGCGCTACGCCTGCATCCCATCGGGACAGAAGCACGACGGTTCCGCCGTTGACGAGCGGCACGAGGATGCCGAAGTCCTCACCCGCGATCCAGAACACGGGCAGGAAGACCAGCGCCGTCGACGGGTTCTCGCCGACTCGGCGTCCGGTGGCGGCCGTCGCGGTGACCGCGGTGTAGACCATGTGCCGCTGGGTGTGCTCACACCCCTTGGGCATCCCGGTGGTGCCACCCGTGTAGTTCAGCGCGGCCAACACGTCCGGATCTGTCGTGATCGGCTCGGCTCGGTCACTGTCCACGATCGACCGCCAGTCCGTCCGAGCCGGATCGGAGGGTTCGAACGGCTCGTCGCCGGTCGGCGACGTCAGCATGTCGCCCAGGTCCGTCACCGCCACGAGCCGGACGGGAGTGCGCTCGCGCACCGCCTCGACCAGTGGCGCGAGCGCCGGCTGAGTCAGCACCACGGTGACACCGGCGTCGGAGAGCTCGTGCGCCAGTTCGTGTTCGCGAAGCATCGGATTGACCGGCACGTGAACACCGCCGGCCTTCAGGATGCCGAGCATCGCGATGTGGAACTGGGGACAGTTGCCCAGGTGGACCCCGACGCGGTCGCCGAGACCCACACCGTTGTCGGAGAGCCAGCCCGCGAACCTGTCGGAGAGCTCGTCGTACTCGGCGTAGGTGATCTCGCGGCCGTAGAAGTCGATCGCGACCGTGTCGGGTCGCTCGACCGCCCAGTGCCGCAGGTGATCCACGAGACCTGCTGTCGCAATGGGATATTCGACTTCACGCGGGACGTCCGTGGGCCAGTTCTCCTGCTGCAACCTCCGCAGCTCGGCCAGTGCGGTGTCGAACGATGCCGCCATTGGTCCTCCACTCTTGTCTGTCGCTGCCGAATCCGGGGATCAGGCGAAACCGATGAGTCGCTCGGACATCACGATCATGTCCGAGATGTACTGCGCCCTGTCGTCGTCCGAACCGGATTCGAGTCGGGCGGCGCCGACGAGCTGCGCGTCGGCGAGGGTCTGTGCCACGGTCCGCGGCGGCGCACAGGGCGTCGCCTCGCCGCTGTCCGCGATCCGCTCGATGAACCGCGTGTAGCGCCCGACGAGGCGGTCCCGGACGGACGCCCACAGCTCGCCGATCGCCGGGTCGAGGCGGGCCCGGTGGTCGACGAGACCGACGATCGCGCCGTACCGGAAGTAGGCACCGATCACCGCCTCCGTCGTCGCGCGCAGGACCGCTCGCACGTCGTCGACGACAGGCCCCTCGAGATGCTGGGCGTCGAGGAGTTGCTGGCAGACCTGCTCCGCGACCGCCGCGAAGATCTCCTCCCGCGAGGAGAAGTAGGCGTAGAAGGTGGCACGAGAGACCCCGGCTCGCGCGGTGACCGCCTGGGCTGTCGTGGCCTCGTAGCCGAACTCGCCGAAGCAGGATGCCGCCGCGGCGAGCAGTTCGCGGCGGCGCAGACCGTCGGACGCGCGTCGCGCCGACCTCGCCTGCTCCTGCTGGTCGCTTGTGGTCACGGTCACATCATGTATTGACGTTGACGTCAACGTCAAGAGTGTGCCTCGAAGAGAGGGGCGCCGCACCCGTGCCGACGCCCCTCGTCCGGGCTCAGGCGAGCGCTGCGTCCAGCGTGATCTCCACTCCGGTCAGCGCCTTGCTCACCGGGCAGGATTCCTTCGCGGCCTGCGCGGCCCGTGCGAATCCGTCCTCGTCGAGCCCCTCGACCTCGCCGCGCACCGTGAGCGCGATCCCGGTCAACTTGAAGCCGACGGTGTCCGGTCCCAGACCCACGACGGCCGTCACCTCCAGGCTCTGCGGGACGCCACCTGCCTCGGCGATCAGGGCGGACAGCTGCATTGCGTAGCAGGACGAGTGCGCCGCGGCGATCAGTTCCTCGGGGCTCGTCGCGCCGTTCGCGTCGTCCGCCGCCCGGGTGGGGAACGACACGTCGAACGTCGCGAGTCCGGAGCTGGTGAGTTCGGACTGGCCGCCGCCGTCCTGCAACGTTCCGTTCCAGGCGGTGCGAGCTGTGCGAGTGGGCATGAACCAACCTTTCTGTGATGCCGACCGTGCGGCCGGCAACGGACTTCCACTTCGGTCTTCTCCCGAACGGCACGAACCGTCACGGGCTCGGAACGACGCCCTCGGACGTCTCGTCCTCGGCCTGGTACCGGGCGAGCAGGGTGCGCTCCTCGTCGCGCTTCGGGAACGCGAAGAACACGAGAACCGCCCCGATGAGCACGATTCCGATGGCCGCGGCGTACGCGCGGTCGTCGCCGTCCAGGAACGCCGTCCGGGCCGCGCCGATGATCTGCTGCGCATACTGCGGATATCGTTCGGCGATGTTCACCGCCCCGGCGAACGACTTCTCCAACGCCGACTGTGTCTCCTCACCGACCTGCGCCGCCTGGGGTGTGTCCTGGATGGTCTTCGTGAACGACGCCGTGTAGCCGGCCGTGAGCAGCGCACCGAGGATCGACTGCACGACGGCACCACCGAGGTCGCGCTGCAGATCGGCGGTGCCCGACGCCATGCCCGCCCTCGACACCGGAACGGATCCGGTCAGCGAGTGCGAGGCCGGCGTGCCCGCAAGCCCGACGCCCGCACCGAGGCACATGAACGCGAGCGCGATCATCCAGTAGTCGGCGTTCTCGTCCCAGAGCACGAACGCCACGACGAGTCCAACGAGGATCGCCACGTAGCCGCACAGCAGTGTGAACCGTGCACCCCTGGCCTCCACCAGCTTCGCAGAATGCGGCGCGACCAGGACCATGACGACGGCGGCGGGCAGCGCCGCGGATCCGGCCTGGAGAGTGTCGTAGGCCAGCACGTTCTGCAGATACTGCTGGCTGACGTACATCACACCCATCAGGGTTCCGAACACGACGATGCCGGCGACCGCAGCGACCCAGAAGATCCGCCGCGCCGCGACGTGCAGGTCGTACAACGGATTGCGGGCGCGCAGCTGCCGCAGCACGAACACAGCTCCGGCGACGACCGCGACCCCGAGCGCGACAACGGCGATCGTCTTCATTCCGTCCACCGGCAGGAAGTTGATCCCGAGGACCATCGCGCCGACGAACACGACCGACACCATGCCGCCGAAATGGTCGACCGGGTCCGCCGACTCGTTGACGTGGCTCGGCACGAGCCACAGCGTCATACCGAGGGCGATCGCCGCCAGCGGAATCGTCACCAGGAACACCGATCCCCAGGAGAACCACTCCAGCAGCGCGCCCGCGACGAGCGGCCCCAGCGCGGACAGGCCGCCGCCGATCGACGACCACATCGCGATCGCCCTGGTCCGGCCCGCGCCCGCCCACAGCGCGGTGATCAGCGCGAGCGTCGTCGGGTAGGCCATACCGGCCGACAGCCCGCCGATCACCCGGGCCAGGAACAGGACGTACTCGTTGGGGGCGAAACCGGCGAGCAGCGAGGCGGGCACCGACAGAGTCATGCCGAGCACCAGCATCGACTTGCGCCCGTAGCGGTCGCCGACCGCACCGAGGTACAGCACGGAGGCGGCCAGACCGAGGGAGAACCCGACCGCGATGAGGTTCAGCGAGGTCTGACTGGCGTCGAATGCCTTCCCGATGTCGGGGAGGGCGACGTTCGCCACCGCCAGGTTCAGGTTCGCGACAGCCGCGACCAGGATCAACGCCGCCAACACCCACGGCGCCCGAGTGGGGCGCTCCGACACCGGAGAGGTCACCGTACCAGTGGACACCACCGAGCGGCGCCCCGCCACCGGCCACTCCGACAATCGCCGAAATGTCGTCTGCGGAGTCCACTGCAGCGATGCAGACGGTCACGGCCCGGCGAGTACTCGCGGACCGATCTGGTGCGCCAGTTCGAGTGCGAGCTCGACCGCGAGCCTGCGATCGCCCGGCCTGTGCCCGAGGAGCTCGGTTGCGCGAGCCACCCGCTGCAGCACCGTGTTCCGATGCGCGTGCAACCTGGCCGCGGCCCGCGGAGCGTTCTCGGCCTCGTCGAGGTAGACCTGCAGCGTCTCACGCAGACGTGCCGCGGTGGGTGTGGCCGCCGCGAGCGGACCGAGCGTCGCGGCGACGAACTCGGCGGCCCGGCCGACATCCGTCGCGGCCAGCGCAGTCACCTCCAGATCCCGGTACAGCGACAGCCGCGCCCCGCTCGAATACCCGGCGAGGAGGTTCTGCACGGCGACCGCGGCGTCGTGTGAACGCCGAAACCCGCTCGTGCCGACGAGCGTCGGACCCACGGCGACACGGACGTTCGGTTGCGTCCGTTCCATCGCGTCGGGCACTGCGTCGAGAGCGGGTTCGCCGTCGGTGCCGAGCCATGCCCACAGCGTCGACGCTCCGACCGAGAGCACGAGCGGAGGCCGCGCTCCGGCGGCCCGTGCCAGGGTGGCCGCAGCGGACTCCAGCGCACCTTGCACCTCGCCGGGCGCGTGCGCCCACAGCACCAGGGCAGTGTGCCGCCGCTCCAGTTCGTATCCCAGCCGTTCGCTCGCCCGACGCGGGTCGATCGGCGCTCCGTCGAGAATCAGGCGGACGGTTTCGGCGCGGCGTGCCAGTGCACCACCGATCACCGCTTCGCGCTCTTGCTGGGCCGCCGCGATCACCTGCACGATCACGTGATCCACGTAGGCGAACATGCGCCTCGACGAGACGTCCAGCAACTCCACCAACAGCGGACCGGACGGCACGACCGCCGCCGCGTGCACCAGGTATCGCCGCCAGGCGACGTTCTGGCCGCGGCGATAGGACTGGAAGATCACGTCCAGATCGATACCGCGGCGGGCGACGGAACGAGCGACGTCCAGTGCCTCGGGTGGGACGTCGATCGGTGCGGGCGACTCGTCCCGACGGACGAGCGTCGTCAACAGGCGCACGGCATTGGCACGATTGCTCGCGGACACGTCTGCGAGCAGTCCCGCGTCCGTCCCGAAGGCGGGGGCCAGTTCGAGTTCGGCGGCATCCATCGCGCCGACGAGTTCGTCGACGTCGACCAGCATCCGTTCGGCCACCTCGCCCATGAGATCGACGATCTCCGGCGAGACAGTGTCGCCATCCACACCAGAAGTGTGCCACCGCACATGTCTCACGGCGAAATATGGGCGGTTGGACCATGCGACGCCGCCGGTATCGCACCTACCGTGAGGTCCATCACATTCCCCTTCCCCTGCCAGGAGACAGCCGTGACGAGCAGGTCCACCCGACAGCAGCAGACCGATGCCGCGAACGCGCGCGACGGCTCGACACCGGACTTCGACGTGCTGATCATCGGCGCCGGGATCTCCGGGATCGGTGCGGCATGCCACCTGAAGGCGCGGCGCCCCGGCACCACGTTCGCGATCCTCGAGGGGCGCGACTCCATCGGCGGCACCTGGAGCCTGTTCCGGTATCCGGGCATCCGCTCGGATTCGGACATGCCCAGCTTCGGCTTCAACTTCAAGCCGTGGACGCACCGCAAGTCGATCGCCGACGCCGACATCATCCTCGGCTATCTCCAGGAGACGGTCGACGAGAACGACCTCACCGACCACATCCGGTTCGGATACCGGGTGGTCGGCGCAGAGTTCTCCACCACGGACGGCAGGTGGACCATCACCACCCGTCACGCCGACACCGGCGACACCACACTGTTCACCGCGCGATTCCTGTTCATGGGCACCGGTTACTACGACTACGACGCCGGCTACACCCCCGAGTTCACCGGCGTGGAGGACTTCGCCGGCCAGGTCGTCCACCCGCAGCACTGGCCCGAGGACCTCGATCACACCGGAAAGCGGGTGGTCGTCATCGGCAGCGGCGCCACCGCGGTCACCCTGGTCCCGTCGATGGCCGACACCGCCGGGCACGTGACCATGCTGCAACGGTCGCCGAGCTACGTACTGTCGCTGCCGGCAGAGGACGCCATCGCGAACACGCTCAACCGACTGATCGGCCCGGACCGCGCCTACCGGATCGTCCGACGCAAGAACATCATGCTCAACCGCGGGATCTTCAAGGCGTGCATGCGGGCCCCGAAGTTGATGCGCCGACTGCTGATCGCCAACGTCCGTCGTCAACTACCCAAGCACTACGACGTCGACACCCACTTCACACCGCGCTACGACCCGTGGGACCAGCGGTTGTGCATGGTGCCGAACGGCGACCTGTTCACGTCGCTCTCCTCCGGCCGGGCATCGGTGGTGACCGACCGGATCGCGCACTTCACGAAGACCGGCATCGCACTCGAGTCCGGACAGGAGCTCGCAGCCGACATCATCGTCACGGCAACAGGTTTGAACCTCGCGCCCCTCGGCAAGGTCGACTTCGCGGTCGACGGCCGGCCCGTGAGCGTGCCCGACACGACGGTGTTCAAGTCCATGATGCTCTCCGGCGTGCCGAACATGGCATTCGCGATCGGCTACACCAACATCGCGTGGACACTCAAGGTGGACCTGGTCTGCGAACACTTCTGCCGCCTCCTCGACCACATGGACACACACGGCCACGACGTCGTCGTGCCCGAGATCGACGACCCGGACCAGGACCGGATTCCATTGCTGGACATGAGCTCCGGATACGTACAGCGGGCAATCGCGATGTTCCCGAAGGCCGGCACCAGTGGGCCGTGGACGGTGGCGCAGGCCTACGAGCAGGACGCGGAGCGCCTGTGCGACGGGCCCGTCACCGACCCGGCACTGCGGTTCACGTCGACGACACCCGCTCTTCAGTCCACCTGAGCCGGAGAAGAACGACGATGAGGAACATCACCTTCACCAGCCACGGAGTCGCCTGTGCGGCCTGGCACGTCCCGGCGGTCACCGACACGCTGCAGGCTCCGGCCGGACGGCCGTGCATCGTGATGGCCCACGGACTCGGAGGCACCCGGGACACCGGACTGCTGCGTTTCGCCGAGGCCTTCGCCGCCGCCGGTGTCGACGCATTCGTGTTCGACTACCGCGGCTTCGGAGGATCCGACGGTTCTCCGCGCCAGAACATCTCGGTTCGTCGCCAACGGCAGGACTACCGCGCGGCCGTCGCGACGGCTCGCCACCTGCCCGGCGTCGATCCGGATCGGATCGCGCTGTGGGGTACGTCGTACTCGGGCGGTCACGTCGTCGCCGTGGCCGCCGACGACCCCCGGGTCGCTGCGGTCGTGTCGATGAACCCGGCAACGGACGGAGCGGCAGCGCTCGTCCAGCTCACCCGCTACGCCGGAGTCGGGCAACTCGTTCGCGCCACCGGGCACGGTCTGCTCGACGCCACCCGAGCACTGACCCGACGCACTCCGCATCACGTTCCGGTGGTCGGGCCGCCGGGGTCGGCGGCACTGATCAGCACCCCCGGCTCGGAGCAGGCCTACCTCTCGATCGCCGGACCGTCGTGGCGCAACGAGACGTGCGCGCGCACCGCCCTCGGGGTCGCCGTGAACCGCCCGACCGTGCACGCACGTCGGATCTCCTGCCCCCTCCTCGTACAGGTCGGCAGGGACGACCGGATCGCTCCCCCGGCTGCCGCTCGTCGGACCGCGGGCAAGGCCGGTCGGCACGCTGAGCTACGCGAGTACCCGATCGACCATTTCGACTTCTACTCCGGGAACTGGCAGCAGCGCGTCGCGGCGGATCAGGTCACGTTCCTCACGGCAGTTCTCGAACGGTCGACGGTCGTCTCGCACTCGGTCTGATCCTGGCGAGTCACAAGGTTCTGTTGCGGCGTGGGCCCCAGTACCGTCCCGACAACGAACGACGCCCCGCACGCGATGCGTGCGGGGCGTCGTCGGTGGTGCGGTGTTACTCGCCGGATGCGACGTCGGAGTCGCCGGCGCCGGCAAGTGCCTCGGCCGGGGAATCCGGGACGTTGACCGGCTTCGGGGTACCGGTGAAGACGAACTTCGCGTTCTCTCCGGAGCCCTCGCCGTCCCAACCCTCGACGTCGACCAGGACGATCTGTCCGGGGCCCAGCTCGTTGAAGAGGATCTTCTCCGACAACTGGTCCTCGATCTCGCGCTGGATCGTGCGACGCAGCGGCCGCGCACCCAGCACCGGATCGAACCCGCGCTTCGCGAGCAGCGACTTGGCCTGCTCGGTCAGCTCGATGTCCATGTCCTTGTTCTTCAGCTGCTTCTCGACGCGGCCGATCATCAGATCGACCATCTCGATGATCTGTTCCTGCGTGAGCTGGTGGAACACGATGATGTCGTCGATACGGTTGAGGAACTCGGGCCGGAAGTGCTTCTTCAGCTCGTCGTGGACCTTGTTCTTCATCCGCTCGTAGTTCGACTCGCTGCCGGAACCGGACGAGAAGCCCAGGCCGACGGCCTTCGAGATGTCGGACGTACCGAGGTTCGAGGTGAAGATCAGGACGGTGTTCTTGAAGTCGACGGTACGACCCTGACCGTCGGTCAGACGGCCGTCCTCGAGCACCTGCAGGAGGGTGTTGTAGATCTCCTGGTGGGCCTTCTCGATCTCGTCGAACAGCACCACGGAGAACGGCTTGCGGCGCACCTTCTCGGTGAGCTGGCCGCCCTCCTCGTAGCCGACGTAGCCGGGAGGGGCACCGAACAGGCGCGACGCGGTGAAGCGGTCGTGGAACTCGCCCATGTCGATCTGGATGAGCGCGTCGTCCTCGCCGAACAGGAAGTTCGCCAGCGCCTTGGACAGCTCGGTCTTACCGACACCGGACGGGCCGGCGAAGATGAACGAGCCGGACGGACGCTTCGGATCCTTCAGGCCGGCGCGGGTGCGACGGATCGCCTTCGAGACCGCCTTGACGGCGTCCTCCTGGCCGATGATCCGCTTGTGCAGCTCCTCCTCCATGCGGAGCAGACGGGTGGTCTCCTCCTCGGTGAGCTTGAACACCGGGATGCCGGTCCAGTTGCCGAGAACCTCGGCGATCTGCTCGTCGTCGACCTCCGCGATGACGTCGAGGTCACCGGAACGCCACTGCTTCTCCCGCTCGGCGCGCTGCGCCACGAGCTGCTTCTCCTTGTCGCGCAGGCTCGCGGCCTTCTCGAAGTCCTGCGCGTCGATCGCGGACTCTTTCTCGCGGCGGGCGTCGGCGATCTTGTCGTCGAACTCGCGCAGGTCCGGCGGAGCGGTCATCCGGCGGATGCGCATCCGGGCACCGGCCTCGTCGATGAGGTCGATCGCCTTGTCCGGCAGGAAGCGGTCGTTGATGTACCGGTCCGCCAGGGTGGCCGCGGCAACCAGGGCACCGTCCGTGATGGACACGCGGTGGTGCGCCTCGTAGCGGTCGCGCAGACCCTTGAGGATCTCGATGGTGTGCTCGACCGTCGGCTCGCCGACCTGCACCGGCTGGAACCGGCGCTCGAGCGCGGCGTCCTTCTCGATGTACTTGCGGTACTCGTCGAGGGTGGTCGCACCGATGGTCTGCAGCTCCCCGCGAGCCAGCTTGGGCTTGAGGATCGAGGCCGCGTCGATTGCGCCCTCGGCCGCGCCTGCGCCGACGAGGGTGTGCAGCTCGTCGATGAACAGGATGATGTCGCCGCGGGTGTTGATCTCCTTGAGGACCTTCTTCAGGCGCTCCTCGAAGTCACCGCGGTAGCGGCTGCCCGCGACCAGGGAACCCAGGTCGAGGGTGTACAGCTGCTTGTCCTTGAGGGTCTCGGGGACCTCGCCGTTGACGATGGCCTGCGCGAGGCCCTCGACGACGGCGGTCTTGCCGACACCGGGCTCGCCGATGAGGACCGGGTTGTTCTTGGTGCGACGCGAGAGCACCTGCATGACCCGCTCGATCTCCTTCGAGCGACCGATGACCGGGTCGAGCTTGCCTTCGAGCGCGGCCTGCGTCAGGTTGCGGCCGAACTGGTCGAGGACGAGCGACGTCGACGGCGTGCCTGCCTCGCCACGGCTGGTGCCCGCGCCCTCTGCGGGTTCCTTGCCCTGGTAGCCGGACAGCAGCTGAATTACCTGCTGGCGGACCCGGTTGAGGTCGGCACCGAGCTTGACCAGGACCTGGGCGGCGACGCCCTCGCCTTCGCGGATCAGGCCGAGCAGGATGTGCTCCGTGCCGATGTAGTTGTGGCCGAGCTGCAGCGCTTCACGCAGGCTGAGCTCGAGAACCTTCTTGGCGCGCGGGGTGAACGGGATGTGACCGGACGGAGCCTGCTGCCCCTGTCCGATGATCTCTTCCACCTGGCTGCGCACGCCCTCGAGGGAGATGCCCAACGACTCCAGCGACTTCGCCGCCACACCCTCGCCCTCGTGAATGAGGCCGAGCAGGATGTGTTCCGTGCCGATGTAGTTGTGGTTGAGCATCCGGGCCTCTTCTTGGGCCAGGACAACAACGCGCCGTGCGCGGTCGGTGAACCTCTCGAACATCGCTCTCCCTCACGTTCTTTATGGGTAGATCCCCAGCGGGATTTACGAGCCGTACCTCCACTGTAATGGCCGGTGGTACGGGCTGCCCCGCCTCCATCCCCATTCACTGGGCACAGTCTGCCTGCTCATGGGTACCAACGCAGCAGCCAGGGCTTTCGTTTCCCGATCGGCGCTACGCCTGCAGCGAACACGCTCACTGGACCGATCTACCCGATCGAGGGCACGCAATACCAGACCGGTCGTCCTGCTACGCTCTCGCCGGTCGTCTCGGGGGGAGGCGACAGCCACACGGGGGGAACGGCGCAGTGCGTAGGAGACAATCTGTCGGCACCCGACTACTGATCGCCGCCGGGGCCTTGGTCGCCGTCTGGGGTGCGAACCAGGTCGCCACCCAGAAGAACGAGGCCGTCCCCGACGCGGACACCCTCGCGACCGCCCTGGTCCCCAGCACCAGCGCCCCGGCGGTCCCGACCTCCACACCGCCGCCGCTACCGCCGGGCTTCCCGTCGATGGACCGCCCACCACCGAAGATCGAAGTCCCCGAGGGGCAGCAGCAGCCGATCGCCACCAAGTTCGGCCTGACCTACGACATACCTGCCGACTGGCTGAATCGGGCCACCTCGGTCGCCGGTCGAACCGGCCATTCAGAGACGATCACATACGGCGGCGTCGGAATCTACGGCAGGGACTACTGCCCCGAGTCCGGCGCCAGCCGCCTCGCCATGTCGGGTGTTACCGGTCGCCGCGGTATGGACACGCTCACCGCAGCCGAGGACGAAGCCCAGAAGATCGAACGAACTCTCACGGAACCCGACGCCCCGGATGTCCGTTTCCAGCGGAGTGCGCCGGTCGAGGTCGAAATCAACGGCCGACCCGCCATTCGCATCACCCTCTCGATCGCCGGACTACCGCGCGAAGCCGATTGCGACGCGTCCAAGGCCCGCTACGACATCGTCGCTACCCCGGCCCTGGCCACTGCCGACGTAATGCTGCTGGTCATCGACAACTCTTTGGGTCTTCCCGAGTCGGCCGACGAGACGGTCGTCGACGAGATCATCTCCACCCTTCGTCCGACTGACCAGAAGGAAGGAATCTGACGTGTCGGAGGTGTTCGAAGCCAACTCGAACGAGATCGCGGGACTTTCCGTTCTCGCCCACAAGATCGCCGACGAGGCCTGGGAGACCACGAACTTCACCCGCAGCCACACACCGCCCGGGGGCGACTTCGGTGACGGTGTCATGTGGGCCCTCTACGCACCGCTCGGCACGTACAGCGAGGCCCTGGTCCGGCGTTACGACGCGAACCACGAGAACTGCCGCGGCATAGGCGTGAACCTGAACCGGAGCGCATGGATGTACCACGACCAGGAGGCTCGAAACTACGCCGCGCTCAACGCGAATGTGATTGCCCTCGACAGCCTGGATCCGACGAGCTACAGCGACACGGTGCCCGCGCCGGGCCTGGCCGCCGACTACGAGAACCCGGCCCGGTACGTCGCGCCCGAGGCCGTGAAGCTCGATCCACCCGAGACGATGGCCGAGGACATCCGCGCGCTCATCGCCGAGCGAGCAGGCTGGCTCGGCGACGTCGACGAGGCAATCAAGGCCGTGACCAAGTGGTCCGCGCTCGAAGAGGTCATCAAGCCGGTCAGCGGAAACTGGAACGAGCTCAAACGGATCGGTGAGTCGCACAAGATCGCGGGCGAAGCGATGGAGAAGTGCGGCAAGAACCTCGAAGCCGGCGCCAAGCAGGTCACTGACCACTGGGCGGGCAAGGCGGAGGAGGCCTTTCAGGATTACGTCCGCCTTCAGGTCGAGGCGATGAAGTGGGAGGGTCCGGTCGGGCGGCTCACCAAGGAGGCCCTCTGCACCGCTGGAGCGGCAATCCAGGATTCGTGCTTCGAGATCGTGGAGCAGCTCGCCGACCTTCTGAAGGAGCAGGTGACGATCGATGGATTCCAGGGTGCACTCAAGTTCGCGCTGAGGAAGGCCGGCCCTGTCGGGCTGCTCCTTCAGGGCAGTGCGATCTACGACATCATCATGAGCGTCAAAGGCCGGGTGGAGCAACTGGTCGAGACGATTCGGGGCATCGTCGATGCGATCAAGGATTTCCTCAACCCTCTCATCGACATGAACAACGGCGTCAATGCCATCTCCGAGGACAAGTTGGAACCGATCGCAGAATACGTTCGGGACACCAGAAGGAAGGCGGAGATCGGCCTGGACATGAAGGCCGCTGCCGATTTCGGTGGACCGCTGAACCGACCAACCGAGGACTACTCACCAGGAACCGGCAACGAGCCGTGGGAGGACGCAGCATGACGGACGACATTCCCCCGTTCCTGCGTTCCGCCTACGGTCGTCTGCGCGATGCGATCGACGACGCCGAGACCGCACGCATCCGCGCGGCCAAGTTCCGCCAAGGTGATTGGGACAAGCGGATCGACGTGACCGACTCGATCATGGAGCGGACAGCGCAGCTCGACGACGCCTCACCCGCCATTCGCGCGTACGCCGCACGCGTTTCGAGCGGTGAATGCCGTTGGTACGAAATCGAATCCCGATCGAACCCCATTCCGCCCGAGGTCGACTTCTTCAAGAACTCCCCCATCTACCGCTGGTACCCGAACGCCACACCACCACCGGCCCTCGAACCCGACTTCGACGAACCCGAGCCCTATCGCATCTTGTGGGAATGATCCCGCGCTCGACAGGAGAACAGTGAACCTCCACCGCTCCGCCGCACTCACCCTGTGCGCCCTCGCAATCACCACGACGTCCGCATGCAGCAGCTCTGACGCGGACACCACAACGTCATCCACGGCGTCGTCCGAGCCCTTGACCGCGGCGACACCCACGCCGATGCCAGCGGACGCCCTCGCCGCGCAGGTCGGCGTCGACCCGTGTTCCCTCCTCACCGGCGCCGAGGCAGAAGACGCACTCGGCATCGGACCCGAATCGTCGGAGTTCACGTTTGCGGCGGATGAGCCCACGGTGGCGTGCGAGTGGCATCCTCCGGCCGACGCACCCGATTCGGTGGTGAGCATCGTGGTCGGTGACGTCACCCCCTACGACGGCACCGACATGCAGATCGCGGGATTCGACGTCAGCTTCGCCGGCAATCCGGACTTCTGCTACGCAACCGCAAAGTCCGAGGACGAACGTGGCGTCATGTTCCAGATCTATCCGGTCCCGGACAAGGTCGACTCGGTGGACCCCGTCGACACATGGTGCAAGAACTCCGTCCCCACGATGGAGGCGGTCCTCACCCGACTCGCCCAGTCGTAGGACTGATCCGACACCCAAGTCGGGACCATCGGCCCTAGTGGCCGGATTCGGGCAGGTCGACACTGGTTCTCAGGACGCACAGTGAGGACCACGCCATGGACGCGCTCATTCCCGACACCGATGTCGTACGTACCGCGGTGGACCTGGCGTGCCGGGCACCGTCCGTCCACAACAGCCAGCCGTGGCGCTGGCGCTACTACGCCGGCCGCCTGGACCTGTTCGCCGACTCCGACCGGCTACTGGCGTCGGCGGACCCTCGCGGCCGCCAGCTGTTCATCAGTTGCGGTGCGGCACTGGATCACCTGACGGTCGCGATGACCTCGCTGCGCTGGCGCACACGGGTCAATCTGCTTCCCGATCCCGCGGCGCCGCGTCTGGTCGCGTCGATCAGGTTCAGCCACGACGCCCGGCCGCAGTCCCACGACTTCGACCTGCTCGCGGCGATCCGTCGGCGCCGCACCGACCGTACGGCCTTCCGGCCGCTGCCGAGCAATCCCCTCCTGCCGGAGCTGCTACGGACTGCCGGGGCCGCAGGTGCGACCGTGACAGTGCTGGGCGAGGACGCCCGGCCCGGGCTGGCCGCGGCCACCGAGGCGAGCTCGGCCGTGCGCCGCTACGACGCGTCCTACCAGGCCGAGCTGCACTGGTGGGCAGGCCACCAGTTCGAATCCGAGGGCATCCCCGAAACCGCGCTCGCGTCCCGCAGCGAACGTGAGCGGGTGCCTGTGGGCCGGGCGTTCCCGTCTCCCCACACGACGGCTCCCACGGACGCCGGGCCGGTGGACGAATCGACGGTGCTGCTGCTCAGCACCCCGGGCGACTCCCCCACGGACTGGATTCGCTGCGGCCAGGCGTTGTCGCGTGTGTCCCTCGAAGCGACCGTGCAGCGGCTCGCGACCTGCCCGCTCACCCACCTGACGGACATAGAGGCCAGCCGCGACAGGATCCGTGCCCTGGCCCCGGGAACCGGCGTACCTCAGCTTCTACTGCGAGTCGGAACCGCCACGCATCCGGCGCCGTTGAACAGCACGCCCCGGCGGCCCGTCGCGCAGGTCCTGACCTTCGGCTGATCGTCAGCCGACGACCGGTGGCACGAACACACACGGCACCGGTCGTGGATGTTCGGGATCGAGTGCGCCCAGCACGAATCCGGCCGCGACCGGTTCGCCCGCGATCGACAGGTGGTCGCCGTAGTCGCTGGCACAGTGGTCCTGCAGGACGATGTTCGTGACGTTCGGGCCCTCTTCGTAGCCGCTGCTGTAGGGGATCACGATCTCGTCGTACCTGGTCATGATGTTGGTGTAGGTGATGCCCTGGTGGTAGACGCCGCCCGCGCGCAGGTCGGCGAGGGTCCGCGAGCCGGCAACCATCTGACCGCAGGCTCCGCACAACGGGGCCATCGCCGGACCTGCCACGTCGAGACCCGCGGTCCGGAACGCCGACAGGTTCGCGTCGAGTTCGATCGCGCCCGTGCCGTGCCACAGCGGGGCCAGCGAGATGTACTTGTCCACCTTCTCGGCGCCGCCGAGGAACTTCACCCAGTAGGTCGGCATGAGGGTGCCCTGGGAGTGTCCGACGAGATCGACCTTCTGCGCGCCGGTCGCGGCGAGCACCCTGTCGACGAAGGCGCCGAGCTGCGCCGCGCTCTCCTCGATGGGCTTCATTCCGCCGATCGCGCTGATCGGCCAGGGCAGTTCCTCGTGCGCGCCGTAGGTGAGGGCGAAGGCGCAGTAGCCCTCGTTCGCGAGCAGGGGCGCGTAGGTTGCCCAATTCGTCTGACGATTGCCCGCGGTGCCGTGCACGAGAATCACGGGATTCGGATGCTCGGGTGTCGGTCTGCAGGTCCAGTCGTTGGTCCCGGGGGCCGAGCCGCCGGGATTGGTCAGTTCGGGGACGACTCCGGCGAGAAACTGATACGGAACGGGAAGGGGGTCAGCACCCGCACTTCCCGATCCGGCGAATAGTGCCGCCACCCCCAGCAATGCTGCAACCACATTTCGAACGCGCACCACGCCCCCCATTTCCGGATCGTTGCCGCCTGTTCGCGCAGGCTAACAGCGCAGGCCGGCGCGAACAGGCGAAACGAACGAAAATCGGGCAGATCAGTTTGCCTTGTTGTACAGTTCCGCAATTTCCGCGGAGATTCGACCGCGCGCCGACACCGGGTGGCCATTGCGACGCGCCCACTCGCGGATCGCGGCGCTCTGCTCGCGATCGACCGCGGCCCTGCCCTTTCCGGCCGCCGGGGCAGTCTTCCCGCGGCGGCGGCCGGTGCCGCGGCGCGCATGGGCAACCCACACCGCGAGCTGGTCGCGCAGCTTTTCGGCATTCTCGGAGGACAGGTCGATCTCGTAGGTCACGCCGTCCAGCGCGAATTCGACGGTTTCGTCGGCCGGCGACTCCTGATCCACGTCGTCGATCAGGGTGACCGTGACCTTCTTCGCCATGAGTCGAGTTCCCTTCGAATTGAACACACCATTTCTTGAACCCCGGGAGTACCGGATTCGGCGAGTCTACCCCCGGCAGGAGTATCTCGAATGGCGAGAATTCTGAGAAATTCGACTTATTCGATCAACGCGAAGAAGGGCGCACAATCGGGAACAGGATGGTTTCGCGGATACCCAATCCGGTCAACGCCATCAGCAACCGGTCGATGCCCATGCCGGTACCGGTCGTCGGCGGCATGCCGTGCTCCATTGCCGCGAGGAACTCCTCGTCCAGCGCCATCGCCTCGTCGTCGCCCGCAGCCGCGAGACGCGCCTGGTCGACGAACCGCTCGCGCTGGATCACCGGGTCGACGAGTTCCGAGTAGCCGGTGGCCAATTCGAATCCGCGGACGTAGAGGTCCCACTTCTCGGTCACGCCGGGAAGCGAACGATGCTGCCTCGTCAGGGGGGAGGTCTCGACCGGGAAGTTCCGGACGAAGGTCGGCTCGTTCAGCTGGTCGCCGCACTGATGCTCCCACAGCTCCTCGACGAGCTTGCCGTGTCCGTAGCCCTTGTCCTTCGGGACCTCGAGGCCCACCCGGTCCGCGAGTGCGAGCAACTCGTCGACGGTGGTGTCGGGTGTCACCTCCACCCCGATGGCCGCGGACAGCGACGGGTACATCTCCATCGTCTTCCACTCGCCGGACAGGTCGTATTCCGTGCCGTCGGCGAGCGTGACGACCTGTGTGCCGAGCGCGTTCTGCGCGACCTCCTGGATCAACTCCCGGATCATGGTCGCGGAATCGTCGTACGTGCCGTAGGCCTCGTAGGTTTCGAGCATCGCGAATTCCGGCGAATGCGTGGAGTCGATGCCCTCATTGCGGAAGTTGCGGTTGATCTCGAAGACCTTGTCGATTCCGCCGACCACGCACCGCTTGAGGAACAGCTCGGGAGCGATGCGCAGGTACAGGTCGATGTCGAGGGCGTTCGAGTGCGTGACGAACGGCCGCGCGGCGGCGCCGCCCGCGACGGTCTGCAGCATCGGGGTCTCGACCTCGAGGAAGCCGCGCCGCTCGAGCGCGTTGCGCAACTCCCGGACCACCGCGACCCGCTTGCGGGCCATCTCCCGGGCCTCCGGCCGCAGGATCAGGTCGACGTAGCGCTGCCGGACCCGGGACTCCTCGTTCATCTCCTTGTGCGCGACGGGAAGCGGACGCAACGACTTCGCCGCCAGCTGCCAGGAGTCGGCCATCACGGACAGTTCGCCACGGCGGGAACTGATCACCTCGCCGTGCACGAACACGAAGTCGCCGAGGTCGACGTCGGACTTCCATGCGGCCAGCGCGTCCTCGCCGACGTTCGCGAGCGACAGCATGGCCTGCAACTGGGTGCCGTCACCCTCCTGCAGCGTCGCGAAGCACAGCTTGCCGGTGTTGCGGACGAAGATGACACGGCCGGCGACGCCGACCTGCTGCCCGGTGGCGGTGTCGGGTTCGAGATCGGGGTGCGCGGCGCGAACCTCGGCGAGCGAGTGGGTCCGGGGCACCGACACCGGGTACGCCTCGAGTCCCTCGGCCAGGATCCGCTCACGCTTCTCCCGGCGGATGCGCAACTGCTCGGGGGTGTCGTCTACTGGCTGGGCGGGTGCGTCACTCACGGGCTACAAGACTATAGGGCGGCAACCACGGTGCGGTTACAGGCCTGCAGCCGCCGCGCGCCAGCGGGGCCGCGCGGCGGAGCCGAGTCACGAGACCGAGACCGAGCCGTCGGGGCGGACGGTCACCTCGGCCGCCGATGCCGCGGCGAGATCGATGCGCTGCCAGCCGCCCTGCGGTCCCGACTTGTCGAGCGGATAGCCGGAGTCCGTCGCGGTCTGCGCAAGCACCTGCAGACGCTGCGCGTCGGTCAGATCGGGGAAGACGCCGCGCAGCAGGGCCGCGGCCTCCGCGGGCACCTCGATCGGCACGCCCGGCGCCCCGACCCGGTCGAAGCCGTATGTCATCCGCTCGCGGTACACGCGGGTGGCCTCGTCGGTCGGCAGGTAGGCGGTGTCGTCGGCGATCACCTCGGTCAGCGGCCGCCCGGTCTCACGTTCGAGAACGGCGCGCAGTTCGTCCCCCGCCTCGTCGACCAGACGCGCGAACTCCGGGTCGGCGAGCCGGTCCGCGGCCGCGGCGGTACCGAGCATGCGGCCGCTGATCACGTCGAGCGGGTAGTGCACGCCGAGCACGATCCGGCTGTTGCCGACCTCGGAGGCGCGCGTCAGGATCTGCGGCGCCAGCTCGGGCACCATGGTCGCGAGCAGTGATGCCGTCAGGTACGCACCCGAGGTGTGACCGGACGGGTAGGAGCCGCTCGTCTCGACGGAGGAGTGCACGGTGCCGCGCTCGTCGTCGTGTCGGACGATGTGTGCGGGGTCGACGACGAACGGGCGCGGGTTGTCGTAGACCTCCTTCTCGATCAACGACGAGTTGATCAGGCCGCCGGAGCGCGACAGGTAGCCGCCGATCAGCGCCTTCACCTTGGGGAGCCGGCCGCCCTCGTATGCGCTCAGGAACGCCGCGCCGAGGTGCTCGCCGAGCGAGTCCGCGAGCGAGATCTCCCGGTTCTCGTAGTTGTCGAAGATCGCCCGCGCGACGGTGCGTGCGTCGGCCGAGTTGTTGATCTCGACGACGGTCTGCAGGTTCTTCGCGATGATGTCGGGCCGTTCGGCACGCAGTTGGGTGAAGCCGTCCATCAACGCGATGTACGTGCCGCGAGCCGGTAGGTCCGACGGGTAGAGCCGGGCCAGCTGGTCGATCCCGTACCCGTCTGCCGGCAGGCCGAGCGCGGATTCGATCGCGGCGGCGGCACCGTCCTGGATCTGCGCGGCCAACGAGTCGGCAGGGGCCTGCGCGGAGGCGACACCGGTTGCGGCGAACGGCCCTCCGAAGACTGTCACGGCCAGGGCGGCGGCGAGGGCGGGCCGGTGAACCCGGCGGGCACGTCCGGTCAGACGCATGGATTCGGTCTCCTGCACTGGGTTGGCGGGCGCCGCGCGCAGGGCATCGCAGCGCAGCACCGCATGGTGGTACGCGAGACCTTAGCCGGGGTGATTCACCGATCACCTGTACAGGCGGTGAACAGATTCTGAACCGGTGTTCAGTGCGCGGAGACGGTCGCCAGTTCTCGGGTGCAGTGCTGCTGACCGATCAGGGCGCCGAGCAGCCCGGCGGCCCGCAGTGCCTGGTAGCCGCCGACGAGATCGGTCGCGCGGTGCAGGCCGAGCTGACGGAGGGACGCCGCAGCGAGGCTCGAGGTGTAGCCCTCGGAGCACACGATGACCCACTCGACGTCGTGATCGACGGCGAGCGCGAGGTGCGCGCTGCTGGTGGGATCCACCCGCCATTCCAGGACGTTCCGCTCGATGGCGAGCGCGCCGGGGAGTGTGCCCTCCCGCTCGCGCTGAGCCTGGGGCCGGATGTCGACGAAGACGGCGCCGCGGCGGACGGCGTCGGCCACCTCGAAGACGTACATGCGATCGATACGGGAGCGGGCGTCGTCGAGCATTTCGTCGATGGTCATGCCGAGAGCCCTTCGGGAAGATCGGTCAGTGTGGTGCGGGTCCGTCGCAGGCTGCCCTGGTCGGTGATCTCGTAGTACGACATCGCGGTGAGTGGTGGCGAGTAGGCGTGCACGCTGAGCGTCGGCTCCCCGAGGCCCGCGCTGGTGTCGGGCGCCTGCACGACGTCGTGCACCCAGCCGAGCGGGAACGACGCCTGATCCCCCGCCGTCAGCGTGCGGTACTTCAGTTCGCTTCCGCCCCAGCGATATTCGGCGAGCGTTCCACTGAGAACGGTGAGCGCACCGAGGGAACCCGCGTGATCGTGCAGTTCGGTGGACTCACCGGGCACCCAGCTGATCAGCCAGACGTCGACGTCGTCGTCGGCGTGCAGACGCGACGACCAACGCGCCGCCGTCGGCCACTCGCCGCCGGGGACGAGGTGTTCGAATCGGCCGTCGAGGACGTCCTGCGCACCCTGATCGGTGATGCGCAGCAGGTCGGCGGGCCGCAGGCGGGTCGGTGACACCGTGGGACGCACGGGACGGGACCCGGAAATGACAGGTGTGGAAAGCATGGAAACGGCTCCAGGAGGTGAAATCGTTCGAGGGCGTGGACGTGCCTCGAACGGGTCGAGGCTGGGTCAGCCTCGACAACACTCCTGAGCAACCATGCGAGCAATCACGCCGACCAGTGTGACACAGAATCTTCGATCGGCAAAGGGTCGGGCGCGCCGGCTCACACCACCGGGGCGCGCTTGGTGGCCCGCCGGGCCTGGTTGCGCTCGTACACGATGCGCAACCCCTCCAGCGCAAGATGCCTCTCGATGTGCGCGATGGTCTCGGACTCCGGCATCACCAGCGGAGCACTGTCCCCGGTCGCGAGGACCGTCACGTCGGCCCCGGCGAACGCGGGCAGTTCGGTCCGCACCCGGCGCACCAATCCGTCGACGAGACCGGCGAATCCGAACACCGCCCCGGACTGCATGCACTCGACGCTGTTCTTTCCGACCGCGGCGCGCGGACGCACCAGCTCGAACTGACGCAGTGCGGCCGAATGCGAGGCGAGCGCGTCGGTGGACGTCTCCAGCCCCGGCGCGATCGCACCCCCGAGGAACTCGCCCTTCGCCGACACGACGTCGACGCACGTGGCGACACCGAAGTCGACGACGATGCATGGACCGCCGTAGAGATGGTGCGCGGCAAGACTGTTCACGATCCGGTCGGCGCCGACTTCCTTCGGATTGTCGACGAGCAGCGGAACTCCGGTGCGCACCCCCGGCTCGACCACCACGTGCGGGACGTGGCCCCAGTACCGGCTGAGCATGACGCGCAGTTCACGCAGGACGGACGGCACCGTCGACAGCGCCGACACCCCGGTGATCGTGTCGACTCGTGATCCGAGCAGCCCGCGGAGCAGCAGCGCCAGTTCGTCGGCCGTCATCCGCGGATCGGTGCGCATGCGCCAGTCCTGTTCCAGCCGAGCGTTGTCCCCTGTTCCGGTGAACACCCCGAGCGAGATGGTGGTGTTGCGGACGTCGACCGCAAGCAGCACTGTTACACCAGCGCCGAGGTGTTCTCGAGCGTGCTCAGCATCCGGGGCGTGATCAGACCGGAGCCCTCCGGCGCGTGTGCCGGATCGGAGCCGAGCTCGACCTGCTTGTTCTCCGCGTCGACGAACACCACGCGCGGGTTGTACTCCCGGCACTCCTCCTCGTTCATCACGCCGTAGGCGATGAGGATGACCAGGTCACCGGGATTGACGAGATGCGCTGCAGCACCGTTGATCCCGATCACACCGGTACCCCGCTCGCCGGCGATGACGTAGGTCTCGAGGCGGGCACCGTTGTCGATGTCCACGATGCACACCTGCTCACCCTCGAGGAGGTCGGCGGCGTCCATCAGGTCTTGGTCGACGGTGACCGAACCGACGTAGTGCAGGTCGGCGTGGGTCACGGTGGCGCGGTGGATCTTGGACTTCATCATCGTGCGAAACATGTACTGCCCCTTACGGTTCTAGCGAACGATCTGATCGTCGACGGCGGAGGTCGAGAGGACTGCGGGATCCTCGTCCCGCTCGAGGAATCCGGTGCCGACGGCGACACCGACGTTGTCGATGAGCCGGGTGGAACCCACCCGGACCGCGACCAGCAGGCGCCCGTCACCCCGCTCCGGGGCCGGACCGAGATCGACGCCGCGCACCTCGAGGTAGTCGACGACGATCTCAGGAGTGGTGGCGAGCACCTCGCGAGCGGTCGCGAGGATCGCCTCGGGCCCACCCGCCGCGGCGTGGGCGCCCGCGACGAGAGCCGCGGAAATCGTTGCGGCCGCGGTGCGCTGAGCCTCGTCGAGGTAGCGGTTCCGCGACGACAACGCGAGTCCGTCCTGCTCCCGGACGGTCGGCACGCCACGGATCTCGACGTCGAAGTTCAGATCACGGACCATCTGCCGGATCAGCGTCAGCTGCTGGTAGTCCTTCTCACCGAAGTACGCGGTGTTCGGAGCGACGATCTGCAGCAGCTTGGCGACCACGGTGAGCATCCCGGCGAAGTGGGTCGGCCGGCTGCCGCCCTCCAGCTCCGCGCCGAGCGGTCCGGGCTGCACCGTGGTACGCGGGCCGTTCGGGTACATCGCCGACGCGCTGGGCGCGAACACGAGTTCCACCCCTTCGCCACGCAGCAGCTCGATGTCCGCGTCCAGCGTCCGCGGGTAGGCGTCGAGATCCTCGCCCGCCGCGAACTGCAGCGGATTGACGAAGATGGAGACCACGACGACCGCTCCCCGCAACTTCGCCTGCCGCACCAGTTCGATGTGCCCGGCGTGCAGCGCACCCATCGTGGGGACCAGCGCCACCTGCCGCCCCACACCGCGCAGGGCACGCGTGACCCGGGTCAGCTCCGCGGGTTCGTGGTGCACGGTCAGCTCACCGCGCGAGTAGCCGTTCACGATTGGTCCTCCAGGATCTCGATCAGCGCCGGGTCTGCTCCGGCGATCTGCGCCGACCGCAGCGACAACGCGCGGTAGCCGGCGGCAAGCTGTGGGTCCACCTCACCGAGTACCCGCAGGTGGGTGGCGACGGCGGCTCGATCGCCGCGTGCCACGGGTCCGGTCAGGGCGGCGGGGCCGCGGCGCAACGCGTTGTCCAGCGCGGCGGACAACAGCGGCGCCAGTACCCGCTCCGCCACCCCGCCGGGAGCGGCGTCCACGGCCTGCTGGCCGAACAACTCGTCGCCGGACAGTGCGACGCGCAGGGCCGCGACGGCATCGGTGACGAGGGTGACGAGATGGTTGCTCCCGTGCGCGAGCGCCGCATGGTAGAGCGGACGAACCTCCTCGCGCACCCGGACGGGTTCGCCGCCGATCTCGAGCACGAGCGCCTGGGCGATCGCGTAGCCGACCTCGTCGTCGGCGGTGATGCCGAAGCAGCTCGACGCGAGCCTGCTGACATCCTCGTCGTGACCGGTGAACGTCATCGCGGGATGAATGGCCAGCGGGACGGCACCGAGTGCGGTGAGCGGCTCCAGGACGGCGATGCCGTTCGCTCCGGACGTGTGCACGACGATCGTTCCGGGGCGCAACGAGGCGGTGGCGGCGAGGCCTCGTACAAGATCCGCGAGCTCGGAATCGGGTACCGCGAGAATCAGGAGCTCACACCGCGACGCGACGTCGACGGCGGGCAGGATCTGCGTGTCGGGAAGGCGCTGCTCAGCGCGTCGCACCGATGCCTCGGAGACGGCGGAGCACGCCACGACCAGGTGGCCGACGCGTTCGAGGGCTGCACCGAGCGCGGTGCCGACGCGTCCCGCCGAGACGATTCCCACCGTCAGTCGTGCGGGCGCCGGGTCCGAAAAGGACCCACCTCGAGTGATCTCGGATGAGGTCACCGTTGTTCCTCTCAGTTCGTTCCAGTCCCGCATCGCGGGTACCGGACGTTCACAGCGAGGATAGTCGGCCGCTCCAGCGTGCCGCCACGGTCGAAACAGTGATCTACGGCTCACTCACGGCGACGGCGGCCCTGTCGCGGGCTGTCCCCGTCACCTTCCTCGACCTTCATGTTCGCCAGGATCTCGGCGACCGTGAGCCCGGTGGCGTGCGCGCCGCCGTCGTCCTCGTCGACCTCTGCCGCGCGCCGCCGCGCACGCCGGGACGTCGGCGCCGACTCCTCCGACGCGGGTTCCTCGTCGACCGACGACTCGTCGGGTACGTGCTGCTCATCGGCGTCGGCGACCCACTCGGCCTGCTGCGGCGAGCCGAACCCGGCTGCCTGTCGCGGTACGTCCGGCGCGCCCGCCCAGGTGGTCGGCGCGTCGGGCCCGCGCCAGGTCGGGGCGTCGGGCGCTCCGTCTGCGGCGACCGGCGCGGGCGTCGGCCCGCTGGCGCCGCCGTCCTCGGGCACCACGTCCACCTCCGCCGTCACCGGCTCGTCGTCCGGCGAGGCGAACGTCGGACCCGACCCTGGGTCGGCATAGGCGGGATTCGGGGCGAACGGCGAGCCGCCGGGTCGGCGGGACGGGCCGGGCCCGAGCTCGCCGCGGCGCGCGGCGTCGGATTCGAGGGCGACGCGGTCCTCCGGGAGCCTCCCCTCGAACAGCACTTCGAGACTTCCCCGCAGCGCCGCGAGTTCGGCCCGCAGGGCGGCGATCTCCGCGGCATCGAGGCTGGTCTCACTCCGCACCCGCGCCTCGACGCCGGCCTCGTACTCGCGCCGGGCGGTGACCTCGCGTTCGAGCTGCAGCTCGTACACCGTCTGGAGATCGCGGATCTTCGCCTTGTCCGCGGCGGACTCACGGCGGTACTTCGTCATCGCGATGGCCCCGACGACGGCAGCCCACAGCGCCGCGACCAGACCGATCCGCAGGATCTGCACGCTGTCGCCGAAGATCAGGAACAGGCTGGCGACGACCGCCAACACCACGAGGCCAGCCACGATGACCTGGCTCGCGCTGCGCCTGTTCCTCCGAATCGAACCCGCGCGACCAGAAAACGTCATGAAGCCCAGGATAGCCGCCACCGGCCGGGACTCCGGGAGGCCGAGGAGGCGGTGTCCGGCCGGGTCGAGCTACATCGCGGGCTCGTCCGGCGGCTCGTCGGGCGTCTTGCAGCAATGCTCCAGCCACATCGCGGCGGCGACCAGGAGGATGCCGCCGATCAATCCGACCAGGGTCCCGGCGGTGTCCTGCTGCGCCGCGTCGACCGAGGACCGCTCGGGCAGGAGGTACACGAGCAGACCGAACCAGACACCCGCGCTCGCCGCACCCACCAGCGACGACGCCTTCGCCAACGCGACTGCCCGCGCGGCCGTGATGGGGTGCAGCTGATGCCGGTCCGCGCCGATTCGATGCTCGTCGACCCGGGAGCGGATGACGAACGCGAGGATCAGTTCGATCGCTGCCACGGGGTACAGCGATGCGCCGGCGAACACGGAGACCGGGGGCAGTGACCCGTAGAACGAACGCACCAGGATCCACGTGACGGCGGCCGCGAATGCGGCCAACGCCACCAGGTCACGACCCCGCGTCGGCTTCATCACGGCGCCACCAACGCCAGGTCGGTACGACGCACTCCCGCCACCTCGGACGCATCGAGCGACCGCAGAAGGTCGGCGACCACGACCGGGGCTCCGCCGACGGTGAGCGCCGCGTCCGGTTCGATCTCCAGCCACGGCACCAGCACGAACGCCCGCTCGTGCGCCCGAGGATGCGGAAGCGTCAACTCGGGGTCCGCGCTGACGGTGCCGTCGCAGTCGACGACGTCGACGTCGAGGCTCCGCGGCCCCCACCGCACGTCCCGCACCCGGTCCGCGCGCTGTTCGAGATCCTGTCCGAACCGCAACCACCCGCGGCAGTCCAGCGCGTCGTCCTGCGCGATCAGCGTCGCGTTCAGGAAGTCCTGCTGCTCGACACCGCCCCACGGCGCCGTCGCGTACACGCTCGACACCGCGACCACCCTGTCGCCGAGCGCGTCGACGACGGATCGCAGGTTCGCCAGCGGGTCACCGAGATTCGATCCGATCGACAGGACGACCCGGGTCATGGGCGCGCCCCTGTCCGGGACCGATGCGCCACGACCGCGACATCGGCGAACGTCAAGGGGATCGGGGCCGAGGGCTTGTGCACGGTGACCTCGACCTCTCGGACGCGGGCGTCGGTGAGGACGGCGTCCGCGATCTCGGCGGCCACCGTCTCGATCAGGTCCCGCGGTGGTCCCGCGACGATGTCCGCGGCGGTCTGGGCGAGCGAGCCGTAGTCCAGGGTGTCGGCGAGGTCGTCCGACGCCGCCGCGGCGGCGAGATCCATCCACACGGTGACGTCGATCAGGAAGTCCTGCCCGTCCCGCTTCTCGTGGTCGAAGACACCGTGGTGACCGCGCACCCGCAGTCCGCGCAACTCGATCCGGTCAGACATCGCGGGCCTCCTCCGCGTGACGCCATGCCTCTTCGACGGCGATCGCGTCCCGTGAACCGCGGACGTCGTGAACCCGCACGCCCCATGCCCCTCCCCGTGCGGCGAACGCGGACACCACCGCGGTCGCGATCTCGCGGCCGTCGGGCGTCCGGTCTCCGTCCGTGTCCGCGAGCAGGGTGCCCAGAAACCTCTTGCGGGACGCGCCGATCAGCACGGGGAAGCCGATCGCGCGCAGGTCCGGCAACGCACCGAGCAACGCCCAGTTGTGCTCCGCGGTCTTCGCGAATCCGAGCCCGGGGTCGAGGATCAGCTGGGACGCGTCGACGCCGGCGCCCAGCGCGGCGTCGACCGAGCGCGTCAGCTCGGCGCAGACGTCGGCGACCACGTCGCCGTAGTGCAGGACACCGCCCGCGTGGACGTATTCGCCGGCCGAGCGCCAGTGCATCAGGATCCAGGGCAGGCCGGCATCGGCCATGACCGACGCCATCGCCGGGTCGGCGCGGCCGCCGGAGACGTCGTTGACAACGTCCACGCCGGCCTCGATCGCGGCCTCGGCGACCGACGCCCGCATCGTGTCGACACTGACCGGAATGCCCTCTGCGACCAGGTCGGCGATGACGGGAGCGACGCGCTGCGCCTCCACGGCGGGGTCCACCCGCTGCGCGCCGGGACGGGTCGACTCGCCGCCGACGTCGATGATGTCGACGCCCAGCCTGCGAAGCTCCAGCCCGTGGGCGATGGCCGCGTCCCGGTCGAGGTAGCGGCCACCGTCGGAGAAGGAATCACTGGTGACGTTGAGGACACCCATCACCACGCATCGGCCGGGTGTCGGGAGCACGGTCACCTGCGAACGATGAGATCCAGGGCCTCGGCACGCGAGGCGGCGCTCGTCTGGAAGAGTCCTCGGACCGCGGACGTCGTGGTGCTCGCGCCCGGCTTGCGAATACCGCGCATGGCCATGCAGAGGTGCTCGGCCTCGACCACCACGATGACGCCGCGGGGATCCAGCTTGCGGACCAGCGCGTCGGCGATCTGGCTGGTGAGCCGTTCCTGCACCTGCGGGCGCTTCGCGTACAGGTCGACGACCCGGGCGAGCTTCGACAAGCCGGTGACCCGGCCGGTCGGGCCCGGGATGTAGCCGACGTGCGCGACGCCGTGGAACGAGACGAGATGGTGCTCGCAGGTCGAATACATCGGGATGTCCCGCACCAGGACGAGCTCCTGATGACCCTCGTCGAACGTCGTGTCGAGGACGCTGTCGGGATCCGTGTACAGGCCGGCGAACACCTCTCGATAGGCGCGCGCCACCCGGGCGGGGGTGTCCAGGAGACCGGGACGGTCCGGGTCCTCGCCGACCGCGATCAGCAGCTCGCGGACCGCCGCCTCCGCGCGCTGCTGGTCGAAGGCGCGACCCGATTCGAGCGACTGCAGCACCTCGCCCGCCTCACCTGTTCCAGCGCCACCGAGTTGATGAACCGACACCTGTACCGCACCTCCCACATTCGTTCGAACCGTCGGCGGACCCGCCCGTCGGCAAAGTCTCGTCAAACACTAGCGGGGCCTCACTGCTGCCCGTTCGGCCCGTCCCAACGCTGCGTCTGCACATCCTTCTCCTCGGTCGGAGGGTGCGCCGGCTGCGGCTGCGGCGACGGCTGCGGCGGCGGGTTCCACTGCGGATACCCGGCGTACGGGTTCTCCTGCTCCGGGTACGGACTCGTCGCGGGACGCGCATGCTGGGCGTCGCCACGCGGCGGCCAGCCCGGCGCCGACCATCCGGCCGGTGCGCCGTAGTCGGGGACCGACCCTTGCGGCTGCTGCGGTTGCTGCTGCTGCGGTGGATACGTCGGGTACCCGGCGGGCGGCACCTGGTATCCGTTCTGCGGTTGCGGCGGCGCGGGCTGCTGCGGGACGGGCTGCGGCGCGGGCTGCTGCGGCCCGGCGTCGCGGCTCGCGTACGTCGGCGTGCGCACGGGTTCCTCCGGCCACGGCTCGCCACGCTCGATGGCCAGCTCTCGCGGCGTCTTGATCGGCGGCTTCTCCGACGGAGTGCGGCCACCGAAGTCGTTGAACGCCGTGATCCGCGGACGCTTCTCCACCGAGGTGAAGATCTTCTCGAGGTCCTTGCGGGTCAGCGTCTCGTGCTCGAGGAGCTGACCTGCCAGCACGTCGAGCACGTCCCGGTACTCGTTGAGGATCGACCACGCCTCGGTGTGCGCGGCCTCGATCAGGTTGCGCACCTCCTCGTCGATCTCGCGGGCGACCTCGTGCGAGTAGTCGGACTGCTGGCCCATGGAACGGCCGAGGAACGGGTCGCCGCCCTCCTGTCCGTAGCGGACCGCCCCGAGCTTTGCGCTCATGCCGTACTCGGTGACCATCGCACGGGCGATCTTCGTCGCCTGGTCGATGTCGGAGGACGCGCCGGTCGTCGGCTCGTGGAACACCAGTTCCTCGGCCGCACGACCACCCATCGCCATGACCAGACGGGCGATCATCTCCGAGCGGGTCATCAAGCCCTTGTCGTCCTCGGGCACCGTCATCGCGTGGCCACCGGTGCGGCCACGGGCCAGGATGGTGACCTTGTAGATCGGCTCGATGTCCGGCATCGCCCACGCGGCCAGCGTGTGCCCGCCCTCGTGGTAGGCGGTGATCTTCTTCTCGTGCTCGCTGATGATGCGGCTCTTGCGCCGCGGGCCGCCGATGACGCGGTCGACCGACTCCTCGAGCGCGGCCTCCGTGATGACGGCGCCGTTCTCGCGGGCGGTGAGCAGGGCGGCCTCGTTGATCACGTTCGCCAGATCCGCGCCGGACATGCCGACCGTCCGCTTGGCGAGGCCCTCGAGGTCCGCGTTCTGGTCGAGCGGCTTGCCCTGCGAGTGCACCCGCAGGATGGCGCGGCGGCCGGCGAGGTCCGGGTTGCCGACCGGGATCTGGCGGTCGAACCGGCCCGGACGCAGCAGCGCCGGGTCGAGGATGTCGGGGCGGTTCGTCGCGGCGATCAGGATGATGCCCTGGCGGTCGCCGAAACCGTCCATCTCGACGAGCAGCTGGTTGAGGGTCTGCTCGCGCTCGTCGTGGCCGCCGCCGAGGCCGGCGCCACGCTGGCGGCCGACAGCGTCGATCTCGTCGACGAAGATGATGCACGGGCTGTTCTGTTTGGCCTGCTCGAACAGGTCACGGACCCGGGAGGCACCGACACCGACGAACATCTCGACGAAATCGGAGCCGGAGATCGTGAAGAACGGAACTCCGGCCTCACCGGCGACCGCCCGGGCGAGCAGGGTCTTACCGGTGCCGGGCGGGCCGTACAGCAGCACGCCCTTCGGGATCTTGGCGCCCAGTGCCTGGTAGCGGGACGGATTCTGCAGGAAGTCCTTGATCTCGTACAGCTCTTCGACGGCCTCGTCGGCACCGGCGACGTCCGCGAAGGTCGTCTTCGGCATGTCCTTCGAGAGTTGCTTGGCCTTCGACTTGCCGAAGCCCATGACGCCGCCGCGGCCGCCACCCTGCATGCGGCCCATCACGAAGACGAACAGACCGAGCAGGATGACCATGGGCAGCACGAACAGCAGGATCTGGGTGAGCCAGCTCTGGGTGCTGACCTTCGTGTTGTACTTCTCGAGTCCGGCTTCCTGGACCTCGGTGAAGATCTGCTCGGACGCCGCGCTCGGGTACTTCGCGAGGATCTGCGTTGCGTTCTCGGTCGCGTCGTTGCCCTGCTTGAGGGTCAGCCGGATCTGCTGCTCGCGGTCGTCGATCTGCGCGTCGGTGACGTTCTTCGCGTCGAGCTGCGCGATCGCGACCGAGGTGTCGACCGACGTGTACCCGCGGGTGTCGTTACCGAAGTAGCTGAACGCGTAGATGATCAGCAGGATGCCGGCGACGATCGCCAGGTTGCGAAACACTGTCTTGCGATTCATACAGGTTCAGCCGCTTCGGGCCAGTCCTTTCCAGTTCCGGTCGAGCCGTTCCAGCTCGGGTCGAGCTCGGGGTGCGCCGGCGTTCCGGCTGCTCACCGGATGATCACAAGATTACCGCGAACCCTACCCGGGTCATCCGATTGCACTCGCCGTGCGGACACATGTGACGTCCACGTGCCTCCACCGCGACAACGTACGGGCGGGCGGTCCGGTTCCGGCGGGTGTTCCCGCGACACGTGACGTCCGTCGCACCCGAGGTCGGTACCCACGCCTACGCTCGGATGCCATGACGCTCCCCTACCCGCAGATCGTCGAGCAGGTCGCCCGGGCACAGTCCCGCTTGGAGCGGACGCTGTCCACGCTCACCGACGATCAGGCGCGCGGCGCGTCGGGGCTCCCCGGGTGGACCCGCGGGCACGTCGTGACGCACGTGGCCCGCAACGCCGACGGCCTGCGGCGCTTCGTCCTCGGCGTCCGGTCGGGTGAGCCGCAGGAGATGTACCCGGGTGGCCCACCGGCCCGGGCCGCGGCGATCGAGGAGGGTGCGGACCGGCCGGCCGACCTGCTCGTCGCCGACGTGCAGTTCGCCGGTCGGCGGCTCGTCGACGACCTCGCGACACTCGAACCCGAGCAGTGGGACGTCGAGGTGAAGTGGCGACGACCCGTCACCGCCGGCCGGATCCCGACGCTGCGCTGGCGGGAACTCGAGATCCACCACCTGGACCTGGACCTCGGTTACGGCTGCACGGACTGGCCGGAGGAGTTCGTCGAGTCGACGCTGGACTCGCAGCTTCCCGAACTCGCGGCGGTGGCGCCCGACCTGACGGTCCCCGGCCTGCCGCGGGCGGAACTCCTCGCGTGGCTGATCGGCAGGCCAACCCGGCCGGATCTGCCCGTGCCGCCGCCCTGGCCGTTCTGAGCGGCGAGGGTCGGTGACGCGGGCGCTGACTGCGGTGCCGTCGATCAGGCATATCCTGAAGTTCCGTCACCACCCCACTGCCCATGTCGAATCCCCCGGTACCCGACACCGCAGCCGACGCGACTCAGCGCGCCGACGAGGTGACGCACGCCGACGAGGTGACGCACGCCGACGGGTCGCCTACCGAACTCGACGGCACCCGGACCGCCACCGCACCGGCCACGGCACCGACCGCGACAGCACCCGCAGGCGGGGATCCGACCGCACCCGCCGGGGACCGGTTCACCCTCGACGACCTCGACGTCGGGGACCGGATCGACGACTTCGACCTCCTGGTGGCACTCGGCCGCGGCGCGTTCGCCCGCGTCTTCCTCGCCCGGCAGCGGTCCCTGCAACGGCTCGTCGCGGTGAAGATCTCTCGCGATCACGGCACCGAGCCGCAGACCCTCGCACAGCTCGACCACGACTACATCGTCCGCGTCTTCGACCAGCGTCTCGTCCCCGAGCTGGAGATGAAGGTGCTGTACATGCAGTACGTGCCCGGCGGCACACTGCTGTCGGTTCTGCGCCGCGTCCGGCAGGTCCCACCCGCGGAGCGCTCCGGCGCGCTGTTGCTCGACGCGGTGGACGCCACCCTGGCCACCAAGGGTGAGATCGTGCCGGCCGAGTCGAGCGTCCGTGCCGAGATCGCGGCGCTGACCTGGCCGGAGACGGTCGCCTGGCTCGGCAGGCGACTGGCCGACGCTCTCGACTACGCGGGCAGGCGCGGTGTGCTGCACCGTGACGTGAAACCCGCGAACGTGCTGTTGACGGCGGAGGGCGTGCCGAAGCTCGCCGACTTCAACATCAGCTTCGACGAGTCCGTCGCGGGCACCAACCCGACCTCGTACTTCGGTGGGTCGCTGGCCTACATGTCCCCGGAACAGTTGCGCGCCTGCCATCCGGCTCGCTCGGCCACCGCCGCGGAACTCGACACCCGCAGCGACATCCACTCGCTCGGTGTCGTGCTGTGGGAGTTGCTCACCGGGAAGCGGCCGTTCCCCGACGTCCCCGGCCCCGAACCGCTCGACGGAATGCTGGAACTTCGTGAGTCGGGCGTGGGCGACGAGGCGCTCGCCACACTTCCCCCGGACTGTCCTGCGACGCTCGTCCGGGTCCTGCGCACCTGCCTCGACCCCGATCCGGAGGGGCGGTGGCCGAGTGGCGCCGAGTTGTCGCGCCAGTTCGAACTCTGCCTCGACCCGCACGCCCGTGACCTGGTGGACCCGCCGCCGAGCCGGCGGCGAAAGCTGCTCCAGCGTTGGACGGTTCCGATCCTGATCGCGGCGGTCGCCGTCCCCAACGCGCTCGCCGGGGCCTACAACTATCACCACAACAAGACGCTGATCATCGACAACCTCGCTCCGCTCGTGCAGCGGAACTTCGACCAGATCCAGTACGTCATCAACGCGGTGGCGTTCCCACTCGGCGCCGTCATCCTGCTGTACATGTGCCGATATCCGCTGACCGTGCCCCGAGGGCTGCGCAAGGGCAGACGCTACGACGCCCGGACACTCGCGCGCGCACGAACCGACACCCTGCTGCTCGGCGACCGGGTGGTCGCGGTCGTGTTCACCCTGTGGGCGATCGCGGGTCTCGTGTATCCGGTGACGCTGCAGGTCATCGCCGGCGGCATCCCCGGACGGGCGTACGTGCACTTTCTCGGGTCGCTCCTGGTGTGCGGCGCGATCGCGGTCGCGTACCCGTTCTTCTTCGTCACCTTCTACGCCGTCCGCTACCTCTATCCGGTGCTGCTGCCGCTCGGCATCACCAGCAGCGACGACGACCGCCAACTCCGCGGCCTGGACCGGCGCAGCACCCGGTACCTCGCCGTCGCCGCGTCCGTTCCGCTCGTCGCGGTCGCGGGGGTGACGTTCCTGACGCCCGACCAGATCGGGCAGGTCATCGGCGCGGTCCGGGTGCTGGCGGTGGGCGCGATCTTCGCCTTCGTCGGCGCCTACTGGTTGTTCCGACAGCTCGAAACCGACTTGCGGGCCCTGGAAAGGGTGGTCTCCCACGAGTCGGCGACTCGTCAGGTGCGGTCGTAGTTCAGCACCGTCGTGCCGTTGTCGAAGGTGCGGGAGCCGGTCAAGGTGAACGACGTCGGCCGGAAGTCACCGTCGAACATCCTGATGCCGTCGCCCGCGACCACCGGATAGAGCTTGACGATCATCTCGTCGATCTCCGGGAGAAGTGCCGCGGCGAGGGTTCCCCCGCCCGCGAGATAGATGTCCGCGCCTGCCTCCTCCTTGAGCCGGCGGACCAGGTCGAGCGGATCGCCCGAGTACACCTCGACGTCGGGGTGGTCCGAAGCGTCGAGGGTGGTGGACACGACGTGCTGCCGAAGGGGGGAGTACGGGCTCGCGATTCCGGCGGCGAGCGCAGGTTCGTAGGTGCCACGGCCCATGACGACGGCGTCGTAGCGAACCGGGTCGGCTTCGAGGCCGATGGCCTCGCGCACGTGAGCCGGGACCACCTCGGGGAACCGGGTGTTCATGTATTCGGACAGGTCGCTCCCGACCGGATAGAAGTCCCACTCTCCGCCGGGACCGGCGATGTAACCGTCGAGCGAACTTCCGACGTAGTACACGAGTTTGCGCATGCTCCACCCCAGGCTTTTCCAACAAACCACTATGCTTACAGTGGTCACAACGTAGTACTACAAATGGAGTGGTGTCAATGGTGAGACGAAACCCCGAGCGACGAGCCGCCCTCGTCGACGCCGCCATCGAGGTCCTGGCACGCGACGGCGCCCGCGGCCTCACCTTCCGGGCCGTCGACGCCCAGGCCGACGTACCGGCCGGCACCGCGTCGAACTACTTCACCAACCGCGACGACCTGTTCACCCAGGCCGGGAGCCGCATCTACCAGCGACTGCAGCCCGACGCACCGACCGTCGCCACCAGCCTGACCGGCCCCCGCGACCGCGCCCGCGCCGTCGAGCTGATGCACGAACTCGTCGATCGGATCAGCGGTTTCCGCACCGGATACCTCGCGCTGCTCGAGCTACGACTGGAAGCGACGCGCCGACCGGAACTGCGCGCCGTCCTCACCGACCGAATACGCGCCGACGTCGAGGCGAACGTCGCCTACCACCTCGACTCGGGGCTCCCCGGCGACACCACCGCGGTCCTCACGCTCTACCTCGCGATGAACTGGCTGATCGTCGAACACCTCACGCTGCCCGACGTCTTCCCCGAGGACAGCATGAGCGACCTGATCACCTCGGTGGTCGAGCGCGTCCTGCCCCCCGACTGAGCGGGACGGTCACACCGCCGCGACCCGCTGCCACGGCAACACCGACTCCAGTTGCGCCGCCACCGACAGGATGCGCCCCTCGCCGCCCGGCGGGGCAGCGATCTGCACCCCGACCGGCGTGCCGGTGCCCGGATGGATGCCGAGCGGCACGCTCGCCGCCGGCCATCCGGCGATGTTCCACAGCGACGGGAACGGCGCGTACCGCACGTTCGCGACCAGGTTCGCCGGCCACGACCGGTCACTCCATCGGTGCGCGACGATCGGCGGGGCGGCGAGCGTCGGGGTGATGACGACGTCGTGATCGGCGAAGAAGCCACGCAGCACGCGCTCGATGCGATCGACCTGACCGGGAGTCACCCAGCGGCGCATCACTTTTCCCGCCGCGACGTGACCGCGGGTGCGGCGTTGCAGCAGCGCCGCGTCCAGGCCCGCCGCGTCCGCGGCCGTCCCCGCCGTCCACCGGGCCAGCAGGGGAAGCGGGTTCGACGGGTACGGCAACGTCGCGGTGGCGATGTGGTGTCCGAGGCCGCCGAGTGCGGCACCGGCACGCTCGGCCGCGGCCCGCCAGTGCGGGTCGACGCGGACCATCGGCAACGGCGATCGCACCGACACCGCGATCCGCAACGTCCCCGGCTCCGCGATCGCGGCGAGGTCCGGCCGGTCCGCCATCACCGACAGCATCAGCGCCGCATCGGCGACCGTCGTCGCCATCGGCCCGTTCTCCGACATCCCGAACCAGGAGTCGACGCCCAGTTCCGCGGGCACCACTCCCCTGCCCGGCTTGATCCCGAACACGCCGCACGCCGCCGACGGGATTCGGATCGACCCCATGCCGTCCGCACCGTGCGCCACGGGAACCATCCCGGACGCGACCGCGACCGCCGAGCCGCCCGACGAGCCACCCGAGGTGACGCCCGGATTCCAGGGATTGCGGGTCACGGCGTCGGCCGTGTCGGTCGCGCCCCACACGCACAGTTCGGGGACGGCGGTGAGCCCGACGACCACCGCGCCTGCCGCCCGAAGGCGCGCCACGACCGGATGATCCGCGGGCGCCGGTTCCGTCGGCGATGCCTTCGAGCCGTTGCCGAGCCGGTGACCCGCGACGGGAACGTTGTCCTTGACCGCGATCGGGACCCCGGCCAGAGGCAGTGACGCCAGATCGGAACGGCCGGCCACAGCAGTGGCCTCGGCACGCGCCTGCTCGGTGCGGACGGTCACGAACGCTCCGAGTCTCGGGTCGGCCGCCGAGATCCTGGCGAGCGCGTCGTCGACGGCGTCGATCGGTGCGAGTTCCCCCGAACGCACCCGGGTGGAGATGGAGGCGGCGGTGAAATCCGGGTCCATCACTCGATTATGCGCGGTCGCCGACGGAGCACGTCGTGGCGTCGGGCAGGTCCCGTGCTAACCGCCGTAGACGCTCGGTTCGAGGGTGCCGATGTACGGCAGGTCCCGGTAGCGCTCCGCGTAGTCCAGTCCGTAGCCGACGACGAACTCGTCGGGGATGTCGAACCCGACCCAGTCGACGTCGACGTCGATCTTGGTGGCCTCCGGCTTGCGCAGCAGGGTGACCACGGTCAGCGACGCCGGGTTCCGGGTCTTGAGATTGCGAATCAGCCACGACAGCGTCAGGCCGGAGTCGATGATGTCCTCGACGATCAGGACGTGGCGGCCGGCGATGTCCTTGTCGAGGTCCTTGAGGATGCGCACGACGCCGGAGGAGGAGGTCGACGACCCGTAGGAGCTGACGGCCATGAACTCCATCTGGGTGGGGATCGGCAGCGCACGCGCGAGGTCGGTCATGAAGAAGATCGCACCCTTGAGCACGCCGACGAGCAGCAGATCGCCCTCGGGCGCACCGTTGGGGTATCTCTCGGCGATCGCGGCGGCCAGCTCGGCCGTCTTCTCGCGAATCTCCTCTTCGGAGATCAGAACCGATGCGATGTCGCCTTCGTACACGGCGTGTGCCCCTTTGTTCATCGACCTGCGGGTTCGCTCGTGACGAACCCGACCGACAGCCTGCCATGCCTCCGCGTGAGCACCAACCTGGAGCCTGCACGCCCACCGCCGAGCGCGACACCACCCTGCCCGCGCCACCGCCCGACCAGGTCGTCGGCGGCCCGCAACTGCACATCGGTGAGCCCGCCGACCCCCCTGACCAGCAGCCATTCTCGCACTGCCCGCCTGCGGACCGCCGGATGTGCGGCGCCGAGGATGCCGGTGTCGAGTTCGTCACCCACGGTCGCGGCATGCCGCAACTCGGTCGCGACGGCGTCGAGGAACTCGCCGTCCTCCTGCAGATGGGTCGCGGTCCGGGCCAGCGCCCGGGCCACGCCGCCGCCGAGAATCTGTTCCAGCAGGGGCAGCGCCTCGGTCCGCAACCGGACACGGGTGAAGCCCGGGTCCGCGTTGTGCGGGTCGATCCAGGGCTGCAGCCCCAGTTCGCCGCACGCCCGTTCGGTGGTGCTCCGCCGCACCGCCAGCAACGGTCGAGCCCACGGGTCGTCCCACTGGCGCATCCCGGCGATCGATCTCGGTCCGGAGCCGCGGGCGAGTCCGAGCAGCACCGTCTCGGCCTGGTCGTCGAGGGTGTGCCCGAGCAGGACGGGCCGGTCCGCGCGGGCCTCGCGCAGCGCCTCGTAGCGGGCGGCGCGGGCGGCCGCCTCCACACCGCCCGGGCCCGTCACCTCCACCGCGAGCACCCGGGCCGAGGCACACCCGAGCAGGCGGGCACGATCCGCGGCCCGCTCCGCGACCTCCCCGGAGCCGTCCTGCAGACGGTGGTCGACGACGAGTGCATGGACCTCTCCGACCTCGGCGACAGCCGCGGCGGTCAGTGCCAGCGAGTCCGCGCCGCCCGAGAGCGCCACCGCCACTTCGTCAGTGGGGCCGTGCGCGTCGAGCCACCGTCGGACGCCGTGCCGAACCTCTAGGAGCGCGGGCCCCTCGGGGAGGCGGCCGCGCTGCCCGGTCACGCCAGGACCCGGTCGATCCACGCCTGCGGGTTCCCGATCTCCTCCGGCAGCGGAAGCGTCTGCGGTCCCGTCCAGATCGCGTTGAACTCGGTCATCCCGGCCCGCTCGACGACGGCGTCGACGAACGCCTTCCCCCGCACGTACTGCGCCATCTTCGCGTCGACCCCGAGCAGGGCTCGCAGCAGCCGTTGCACCGGATTGCTCTGCGTCGCGCGACGCTGGTCGAAAGCGCGGCGGATCCGGGCCACGGACGGGACGACGTCCGGGCCCACGGCGTCCATCACGTGGTCGGCGTGCCCTTCGAGGAGGGTGCCCAGCATCAGGAGCCGGTCGAGTGCCTCACGCTGGGGTTCCGCCTGGGTGGCTCGGAGCAGGCCGACGATGCCGCGCTCCTCCGGCGGCTGGTCCTTGCCGCCCTGACGCAGCGCCTGCAGCGCCCCGGTGAGCCTGCTCGCGACGTCGAGGACGGACTCGTCGCCGATCTCGCCGAGCGTCGCGACGGTCTCACGCATGTAGTCGGCGATCCACGGCGCCGACGAGAACTGGACCCGGTGCGTCACCTCGTGCAGGCACACCCACAGCCTGAAGTCGGTCGGCGACACCTTGAGGGCCTTCTCCACGGCGACGACGTTCGGCGCCACCAGCAGCAGCGTGCCGTGGTCCCCGGTGAAGGGGTCGTACTGGCCGAGGATGGCGGACGACAGGAACGCCAGCATCGCCCCGGCCTGCATTCCGGCCGGGCGACCACCGAGCAGTCCGGTCCGGGTGTCGGCGTCGTCGCCGGTCAGGTTGGCCATCGACGCGGAGGCGGCCCTGATCCAGCCGCTCCGGTCCACGATCCGGGCCTGTGGCACCGGGAGGCCGTCGGCGAGCCGGGTGACGTCACGGACCGGGCCTTCGGCGCGGACCGACGCGTCGGCCAGTTCCGCGACCACCCGTTCGGCGTCCTCCCGGGTGCTTCGCGGCCCGGGCCGGACCAGCCGGACACCGGTGCGTGCGGCGACCTCCCAGTCCACCGCTCCACCGAGCCCACGGGTCCGGTCATCGGTCATGTGCACCCACAGGACCGCAGTGTCGAAGCGATGGCGTCGAGAGCGGGCCGGCTGACGTCCGGCGAGCGATCGTTGGACATCAGAGCGAACGCGAGAACCCGGTCGCCGACGTCGGTGACGTACCCGACGAGCGCGCTGGCCTGCGACAACGTCCCGGTCTTCGCGCGCACCCAACCCGCGCCCGCGCCGGTTCCGTACCGGGCAGACAGGGTGCCCGTCGCCCCCGCGACCGGCAGGTCGTCGAGCATCGGCCGCAGCTCCGGCATGTCGTCGCCGGTGGCGGCGGTGAGGATCTCGTCGAGCAGCCGGGCCGGGATGCGGTCGTCGACGGACAGTCCACTCGCATCGTGGAGCGCGACGCCACCGACGTCGAATCCGGCGTCCGAGAGAACCTGCACGATCGCGGAGGTCGCGCCGGCGAACGACGGCTCGGCACCGACCTCGGCCGCGATCTCCCGCCCGATCGTCTCCGCGAGCACGTTGTCCGAGTGCTCCATCATCTGGCCGAGGCGGTTGCGCAGCGGCGCGGACTCCACGGAGGCGAGCGGTGCGGCACCGGACGGCGCCACCCCGGCCGTGACCCGGTCGGGGGCGACACCGAACGCGGCCGCGAGCGCACGACCAGCATCCAGTGCGGGGGTCGCGCTGCGCGACGACTCGTCGACGAGCGGCTCGCGTCGGGCGCCGTCGAGCATGACGGGTTCGATCGGGGCGATGTAGCCGGCGGCGATGTCCGTGGGCATCCAGCCGCGGGCCATCGCCTGTTCGCTGTACGCGCTGGAGTCGACGACCACGGACTCCACGACGGCGCCCGCGCGGCGGATCTGCGAGACGAGGTCGTCGAGCCGGGGGCCGCCGGGGTAGTAGCCGGGTTGTCCGGCCGGCTGCGCGGTGAGTGTGGGGTCGCCACCGCCGACGAGCACGATCTGCCCCGGTTCTGCGCCCTGCACGACGCGGGTCGCGACGCGGTGCTCCGGCGGGAGCGCCAGAAGCGCGGCCGCGGCGGTGAGCACCTTGGTGGTCGACGCCGGGATCATCGGAGTGTCGGGGCCCTGGCTCCAGAGCACCGTGCCGGTGACGGCGTCCGACACGACGCCGGTGAACGCGCCGAGGTCCGGGTTGGCCAGCGCCGGCGCGAGCGCCGCGGCCAACGCCTCGGGTGTGGGAGTGGGCGCACCGTCCGGAACCGGTGTGACCTGAGGGTTCGCCGTCACGGGCGGCGGCGGTGCCGTCGTCGTCCGGGTTGCGGATGCCGACCCGAATCCGGGTTGCTGTATGACGAGGTATGCGCCGACGGCGGCGATGACGCCGACGGCGACCACCCCCAGCAGGAGCCGAACCCGTGTGCGCCGTCGCGCGGCCAGGGACCCGATCTTGCGGTCCTTCGCCCCTGCCTTGCCCAACATCCCTCCGAACACTCGCTGTCGATTCCGGACGGGTGGTGTCCGGCTGCACGGTCGTACTTCTCCGCCATTATCCCCGAACGGTTACCCTGTTCGTCGCACCATTCACCGAGACAAAGCGAGGAAGCCGCGTGTCGTTCGACGTCACCATCGAGATCCCGAAGGGTCAGCGCAACAAGTACGAGGTCGACCACGTGACCGGCCGCGTCAAGCTCGACCGTTACCTCTACACGTCGTTCGGCTACCCGGCCGACTACGGCTACATCGAGGACACCCTCGGCGAGGACGGCGATCCGCTGGACGCGATGGTACTGCTGCCCGAGTCGGTGTTCCCCGGCGTGATCGTCGAGGCTCGCCCGGTCGGCATGTTCAAGATGGTCGACGAGGCCGGCGGCGACGACAAGGTGCTGTGCGTGCCCGCGGGCGATCCGCGCTGGGACCACGTCCAGGACATCTCGGACGTCTCGCAGTTCGAGCTGGACGCGATCAAGCACTTCTTCGTCCACTACAAGGACCTGGAGCCGAACAAGCACGTCACCGGCGCCGACTGGGTCGGCCGCGCCGAGGCCGAGAAGGTCATCGCGGAGGCGTTCGAGCGCCTGAAGGCGAACGGCGGCCACTGAGCTCCGGCTCCCACCCGGGTTCTCCCGAACCCACCCCCTGTTTTTCGGCTGAAGGCGGCCTTCATTCGGTTGATCCGAATGAAGGCCGCCTTCAGCCGTTGTGACGGGACCGCCGCCGTCCGGCTGCCGACGGAGTGCGGGCATTGTCGGCGGTGCCCTCTACCATCACGCCCGTGACCGGATACGACGACCTCGACCCCTTCGGCGGACTCGACCCCACGGCGCTGCCCGTGCGGCAGCAGCGCATTCTCGCCACGATTCGGGACTGGGTTGTCGCGCACGGATATTCGCCGAGCACCCGGCAGATCGCCGACGAGGTCGGTCTGCAGTCGACCTCCACGGTGTCGAAGCATCTGAAGTCCTTGGAGGACAAGGGATTTCTGATGCGCAGTGCAGCCGTCTCCCGACCGGTCGACGTACGCCCGTTCCTGCAGGGCACCACCACCCGCACCGGGTCGGACGCATCGGTGGAGGTGCCCGTCGTGGGCGACATCGCCGCGGGCACACCGATCCTGGCCGAGCAGCACACCGACGACGTGCTGTCCCTGCCGCGCGATCTGGTCGGCTCCGGCACCGTGTTCGGACTGCGGGTGCGCGGCGATTCGATGGTCGACGCCGCGATCTGCGACGGCGACATCGTGGTGGTGCGCCGGCAGCAGGAGGCGCATTCGGGGCAGATCGTGGCGGCGATGATCGACGGCGAGGCCACCGTGAAGGTGTACCGCCGCCGGAGCGGTCACGTGTATCTCGAGCCGCGCAACGACGCGTACCCGGTGCTCGACGGCGACGACGCGGAGGTCCTCGGCCGGGTCGTGTCGGTGATGCGCAGGATCTGATCGGATCGGACGAAGGGCCAGGTCAGACGCCTGTTCTTCGTACGAGCTCAAGGTATACCAAGTTGCACGCAATACGGTGCTCTATTGTGTATCCATGGCCGGAAAGAGCGATCAGGTGTACGAGGGACTGCGACAGGACATCCTCACCGGGGCGTTGCGCCCGGGCGAGTCCCTGAGCGCGGTCGCGGTCGGCACCCGCTTCGACGCGTCCCGCACCCCGGTTCGGCAGGCCTTCCTCAGGCTCGAATCGGAGGGGCTCGTCAGTCTGGTCGATCGGCAGGGCGCACGCGTCGCGCCGATCTCGATTCAGAACGTGCGCGACCTGTTCGAATTGCGCATACTCCTCGAGGGCGCCGCCCACCGCAGCGTCGCCGAGGACTGCGCGCACGATCGTGCCGCGCACGACGAGTTCGCCGGTCTCCTCACGGGATTCGAGGCCGTCGCCGTCGAGGAGCACGCCGGGTCCCGACGCACGCGTTTCTACGAACTCACCGAAGCCTTCGACCAGGCGGTCGTGCGGCACCTGCACAACCGACATCTGGCGCGCACCATCGCGGATCTCCGTCCGCACAGCGACCGGCTGCGCAACATCGCGCACTCCGTGCCCGAACGGCTCGACCTGTCTCTCGACGAACACCTCACGATGGTCCGGGCCGTCGTCGCCCACGACGGCGCCGAAGCCGAACTCGCGTGCACCGAACACCTCACCCGGACCCGGACCGCGGTCCTCGACGCCGTCCTCGATCCGCGCGGCACGGGCGACCGGATCGACGTCGTGACCGCATGATCGCGACGGCACCCGAACGCACCGCACCCGGCACTCGCCGACGGGGCGGGGTCACCGTCGCACGCTGGTGCGGCCTGCTGGCGCTGTCCCTGACGGGCTGGTGGCTGTTCGACCGCGTCGGTCTCGCCGCTCCGGAACTGTTCGCCGCCCTGCTCGCTGCAATCGTCCTGGCGCTGACCGGGATCGGTCCGGCACGCCCCGCCCGACCGGTGGGCATGGCCGCGCAGGGCACGCTCGCCGTGTCCATCGGGATGTCGGTCCAGTCCGACATGGTGGCGCAGCTCGGCGCGCAGTGGCTGCCGATCGTCACCGTCGCGGCCGCCACGCTGTTGCTCTCGGTCGGTGCGGGCGCACTCCTCGCGTGCCATCGTCTGGTCGACCCGGTGACCGGTGTCCTGTCGATGCTGGCCGGCGGCGCGACCGGGCTCGTCGCCGTCGCCGGCGAACTCGGGGGCGACGAGAAGGTGGTGGTGATCAGCCAGTACCTGCGTGTTGCCCTCGTCGTCCTCAGCATGCCGCTCGCGGTGACCTACCTGTTCGCTGCCGACGTCACCGGCGGGGTGGCGCCGACCGACCCGGACGCGGCGCCGTGGTGGATCGGCGCGTTGTTCGCGGTCGCCGCGATCGCGGCGGGCACCGGCGCCGCATCGCTGCTGCGGATCCCGATCCCGGCCACGCTCGGTCCGCTGGCGCTGACCGCGGCGGTGGAGCTGGCCGGGTGGGTCCCCCACGTCGCGCTGCCGGCCGCGATGCTGCCCGCGGCGTTCCTGATCATCGGCTGGCAGGCCGGGTTGTCGTTCACCCGGGCCGGACTTCTCGCGCTCGGCCGGATCGCGCTCTGGGCGGTGTCGCTGATCGCGCTGCTGTGCGCGGCATGTGCCGGACTGGGCGTCCTGCTGTCGGCCTGGACGGGAACGAGCCTGATGGAGGGCTACCTGGCGACGACGCCCGGTGGTCTCGCGGCCGTCCTCGCGGTGGCGAGCGCCACCGACTCCGACGTCACCCTCGTCGCGACCAGCCAGGTACTCCGACTGCTGATGATGCTGGCCAGCGCGCCGGTAGTCGTCTGGCTGGCGGCACGCTGGGCGAGCCGCCGTGCGCGTCCCGTCGCCGACACCGCGGTCGGCGCGCCATCGGGTGAGCGGACGGCCCCGTCAGCGTGAGTCGGCGGCCCTACCGAAGATCGGCCGCATCCGCTCGTAGTCCTCGACGAAGCGGTCGAGCAGGCGGGTGAACTCGTTCAGGTCGTCGACCGACCAGTCCGCGACGACATGGCGCAGCTTCTCGTTGCGGAGCGACCGGATGCGGGTGGCGGCCTCACGGCCGCTCTCGGTGACCGCGAGGACGCTGGCCCGGCCGTCGGTCGGATCCGGCTGACGCTCGACGTGGCCGCGCTCGACCAGCTGGGTGACCTGCCTGCTGACCGTGGACGGGTCGGAGTACATGACCTCGGCCAGGGCACCCGACCGCATCGGACCCTCACTGATCAACCGGAACAAGCAGGCGTACGCGGCGGGGTCGATCCCGTCCGTCGCCTTCGCGTGGGCGATGGTCCGGTCCCGGACCCGCTGCAGTCGGACGAGGTGGTTGCCGATGCGATCAGCGAGTGCCTCCACGTCGTCCTGCGTGGGCACCGTCGCGTGATCGGGCGGGGTTGTCACTGTCGCTCCTCATGCCTCACTCGACTGCGTGTGTGACGCAAGTATGTGGCGTGCCCCGTCACCCGGGCAACCGGCCGACCGACCGCCCACCGCCGCGTTCCGGCGGCCCGGGTCGGCCGGTCGCCCGGAACCCTCGACATCGGCTGCCCGGCGAACCCCGGGCGCTAGCGGCCCTTGAACTCGGGTGCCCGCTTCTGGAACACGGCGGCGATGGCCTCGCCGAGGTCCTCGGACGGCAGGAACGCCGAGTTCCACGCGGCGACGTAGCGGAGGCTGTCGTCGACAGCCGGCTTGCGGGTGTGGTCGAGAACCTGCTTGACGCCCTGCACCACGAGCGGCGGGTTGGCGGCGATCGCCGCGGCGGTCTCGTGAGCAGCGGCGAGGGTGGCCTCGACGTCGCCGAACACGTCGTTGACCAGGCCGATCTTCTCGGCGCGGGCCGCGTCGATGTCCTTGCCCGTCAGCGCGAGCTCACGGAGGTGACCGTCGCCGATGATCCGGGGCAGGCGGGCGAGCGTGCCGACATCGGCGACCATCGCGACCTTCACCTCGCGGACGCTGAACTTGGCGTCGGCGCTGGCGTAGCGGATGTCGGCCGCGGCGACGAGGTCGACTGCTCCGCCGATGCACCAGCCCTGGATGGCTGCGACGACCGGCTTGCGGCAGTCGGCGACGGCGGTGATGGCGTCCTGCATCTTGCGGATGACGCCGTGGAAGTCGGTGCGCGGTGCGGCCTGCGCCTTGTCCGCGAGCACGGGGGCCATGGCCGGCGCCATCGCCTGGAGGTCGAGACCGAAGGAGAAGTGCTTGCCGTCGCCGGCGAGGACGACGGCCCGGACCTCGGGGTCGGCGTCGAGTTCACCGAACAGCGGCGCGAGTTCGTCCCAGAAGTCCGGGCCCATGGCGTTGCCCTTGCCGGGACCGATCAGGGTCACCTGCGCGACGTGGTCCGTGATCTCGACGGTGAAGGCCTTCCAGGCATGTTGAGTCATTACTCAAGAGTAACCTCAGGCGCGAGCGCCCGTTAACCTTGTGAAAATTTCATCCACATGCGCTGGATGGGCCCCGTCACACAGCTCACGATGAAGGTGACCACCGGGAGGCCACATGCTCATGCATCAGGGAGTCGGGCTCGGCGGGTTCAACACGCTGCCCGATCGCCGAGCCACCCATGCCCTGTACGAATGCTGCTCGTCCGTGACGTGGGCGGGCAACGTCGCGTCCGGACGCCCGTACGACACCCACGAAGCGTTGCTGACGAGGGCCGATTCGGAGCTGTTCGAGCTGTCCGTCGAAGCCGTCGACATCGCCCTGCAGTCCCACCGCGGCATCGCTCACCGGGTGCGGACCACCACCTCCGCACTCGAGCAGTGCGCGGTCTGGGCGCCCGACGAGGCGACGATGCTCGCAGTCGTGGCCGCCTGCGACCGCTACCTCGAGCAGTTCGGGTACCCCTACCTGTGGTGTGCGGCGGGTCGTGACGCGCGCAACCTGCTCGACGACCTCGACCTGCGGATGTCCCACTCCCCCGACATCGAACGCAAGACGATGCTCGGCGAACTGGCGAAGGTCAACCGCACCAGGATCGGGCGCATGCTCGGCCCCGAGGGCGGCTACGACAACTACTGCTGACGACGCGATCGCCCTGCCACGAGACTCCCGGCGGTCACCGCCGCGGAAACGCCCCGGCGAACACTCCGGCGACGGCGGACTGCACGGCCTGCTGGTCCACCTGCTCGGGGTCGACGGCGTGTTCGAGCATGAGACCGGACACGAGTGCCATCACCGTGATCGCGAGCGTCCGCGCGTCGACCCGGTCCGCAATTCCCCAGGCGTCGGCACGCCCGGCGATGAGGTCCTGAAGCTCGCGGCGCAGCGATCGCCGCTCACGGAGGTATGCCTCGGCGATCGCGGGTTCACGCGCCGCCTGGACGCCGAATTCGAGGACGAGCAACGCCCATCCGGGTTCACCGACGAGCCAGGTGCTGATGGTTTCGCCCCCGCGACCGGCGGCGGAGGCCACGTCGAGGTCCGCGATCTCGGCGAGCACCCGTCCTGCGAGTTCGAGTGAGCGCTCGGCGAACAGTTCCGCGAACAGGTCCTGCTTCGATGCGAAGTTCGAGTAGACGGCGCCCTTGGTGAATCCGGCGCGCCGGGCGATCTCGGTGAGCTTGGCGGCGGCGAATCCGCGCTCGGCGAATTCGTCGGCCGCGGCGTCGAGGAGCCGGCGCCGCACCTCGTTGCGCGTCGGGCGGGCGAGCGGCTCGCCGTGTGGCGTGGCTCGCGGCAGGTGGCGCGCTGTCGCGCTCGACTCAGTTTCCACGATGTCCATTTTCCGGCTTGACGACGTCAAATTTGAATACCTACGGTATTCAATACCTCGGGTATCGACAAGCTCGGGCATCGACAACACAGAGGTGGACATGACGACACTCGACACCGGCAGCACGAGCGCTCCGGACTCCGGCGCGAGAGCGGAGCGGGAGGGCGGCGCGCATCGGTCCACCAGCCCGACCGACCGCTACAGCACGCGACAGATCCTGGTCGCCGTCGCGATCGGCGTCCTGCTCCTGCAGATCGGCTTCATCACCAGCTACGTCGCCGCATTCCACCAGCCCACACCCCGTGACATCCCGATCGCGGTGGTCGCGGACTCCGCACTGCCCGCCGGGACCGCGCAGCAGACGGTCGACCGCCTCAACGCGATCGACGGACATCCGGTGCGGGCGCGGGTCGCGGCGAGCACCTACGAGACCCGGACACTGATCGACGCCCGCGAGGTCATGGGCGGATACGTCATCGCCGCCTCGGGCCCCGACACCCTCGTCGTCGCCACCGCGGCGGGCAGCTCCGCCGCCACCGCGCTCGAGAGCGTGTTCACCGCGGCGACCGCGGACCTGGGCCGGGAGTTCGTCGTCCGCGACGAGGCGCCCGTCGGCGTGCACGACAACCGAGGGCTGTCGGGCTTCTACCTGTCGATCGGATGGGTGGTCGGCGGCTATCTGCTCGCGGCCGCGATCGGCCTGCTCATCGGAGCCCCGAGGACACTGCGTGAAGCGGGCCTGCACACCGCGCTGATGGCCGCCTACGCGATCGTGTCCGGCTTCCTCGGCGCGCTGATCACCGCCAGTGTCCTCGGCACCTTCACGGGCCACCTGCTGCCGCTGTCGCTGTTGGGTGCCGGCGTGGTGTTCGCGACCGGCGTCTTCACCATGGGGCTGCGCGCCGCGATCGGCATCCTGGCCGTCCCGTTGGCGATCCTGATCTTCGTGGTGCTCGGAAACCCCAGCGCGGGAGGTGCATTCGGATCGAACGTGCTGCCGTCCTTCTACGCCGCGATCGGCCGCTGGATCACGCCCGGGGCGGGGACGGAAGGGGTGCGGAGCATCGTGTACTTCCGTGGAGCCGGACTCGGACAGCCCGCGCTCACCCTCTGCGTGTACGCCTTCGCCGGTCTCGCCGCGGTGTTCGGCTTCACCGCCGCCAGGTCCCGTCGGACACGTTCCGCCTGACCGGATTCTCGCCGAGCGAATGCGGTCCCGATAGTCCTATGGTGGGTCATGGCGAGGACACTGCATCCGAACGCGGCGAACGTCGCGAGGACACTGATCTCGCGGGGCCACCACGGGGTGGTGGTCACGCAGGACCAGCCGACCCACACCGCCGAGGAAGCGGCCGCGGCGCTCGGCGTCGACGTCGGCGCGATCACGAAATCCCTGGTCTTCCTCCTCGACGACGAGCCGGTCCTGCTGCTCGTCTCCGGGGCACACCAGGTGGACACCGAGCGAACCGGTAAACGCCTGGAAGGGACTCTGTCGCGGGCGCCGGCGACGCTGGTGCGCGAGGTCACCGGCCAGCCGCTCGGCGGCGTGGCGCCGGTCGGGCATCCGACGAACCTGTCCACCTACGTCGACGCCTCCCTGGAGGCGTATCCGGAACTGTGGGCGGCGGCCGGGCACCCCAACGCGGTCTTCCGGACGACGTTCCGCGAGTTGGTCCGGATCACGGCGGGTCTGCCCGTCGACGTGGACTGAACCAGCCACCAGGGAGCTCGTCCGGCCCCGGGTCACGGAGCCGGACGGGCCCTGGTGCGGGCGGGTGTCAGGACGCCAGTGCGCGCGGTGTGAGGCCGAACCGGCCCAGAACCTCGCCGAGGATCGCGGACGGCCGCGTCACCCCCGCCGCGTGCAGCGGCGGTAGCACGTCGTCGACGACGCGATCGAGCACCTGCGGCAGGACGAGCGGCAGCAGGGTGACGCCGTCCGCCACACCGGCGGTACGGATGTCGGAGAGCAGGCCGACGAGCCCGGGAGCGGTGCCCGCGTACCAGATGGATTCCGGGACCCGCCGGTCCGGAAGGCCCGCATCGAGTCGCGCGAGTTCGCGATAGGCGCTGCGGTGGTCGTCCGCGAGGAGCACCTCGACGTCCAGGAGGACGGCGATCGTGTCCGGATCGCGCCCGTCCCGTTCGGCGCGGTTCCGCACGATCTCCCGCTTGCGGTGCGCCTCCCCCAGGTCGTGGGCACGAACCCGCACCACGGAGCCGGGATCGCCCACGAGGTCGAGCGTCGACGAGGTCAGTTCGACCCAGTAGTCGCTGAGGCCGAGCGGGATTCGGAAATCGGTGTGCGCGGCGGCCGCCGGATGGCGGCCTGCGCCGGAGAGTTCGACGGCCACGTGCAGCGGCCGGGGCGATGCAGTCGACGGGGACGGGTTCGAGACGGATGCAGACATGACTGCTCCTCGGATGTGCGGGGATGGTCGGGGGTCGGTCGAGGCGGCGCTCAGACCGGACAGCTGCCCGACGCGGTGCGGCAGAGGTCGACGTGGCGGCGGCACCACTGGCCGCCGATCGTCTCCGCCGCGTCCGAGGTCATGTCGCCGATACTAGCGGCCCGCGGCGGCCGACGTCGCGCGCCCGCGGACGAAGTCCGCGACGGCGCCGATCAACCGGTCGACGTCGGCGCTGCTGCTGCCGAGTCCGAGGCTGGCGCGGACGGCGCCCTCGACGTGGCCGAGGCGGGCGAGCAGCGGGTGCGCGCAGAAGCGGCCGTCACGGACGCCGATGCCGTGGTTGTCGGACAGGAACGTCGCCACCTCGCGCGGCTCGGCGCCCGCGACGGTGAACGTGACGATGCCGACCGCGTCCGCGGAGTCGGGCCAGACGCGCAGGATGTCGATGCCGTCGATGTCGGCGAGCCCGGCGGTCAGCCGGTCGCACAGGATCCGCTCGTGCAGTTCGGCAGCGTCGGCGTCGAATCCGGCGAGCGCCTCGCAGGCCGCGGCGATCGCGACGGCGCCGAGGACGTTCGGGGTGCCGGCCTCGTGCCGCTGCGGCGCGGCGGCCCACTGGACGTCGTCGAGGTCGACGTTCTTGGTGGCTCCGCCGCCGGCGAGGTACGGCTCGGCGGCGTCGAGCCAGTCGGCCCGGCCGACGAGAGCGCCTGCACCGAACGGGGCGTACAGCTTGTGTCCGGAGAACACCAGGTAGTCGACGCCGAGATCGGTGATGTCGACGCGTCGGTGCGGCAGCAGCTGGGCGGCGTCGACGACGATGCGTGCGCCGCACTCGTGCGCGATCCGCGCGAGGCGGGCGATCGGCAGGACCTCACCGGTGACGTTGGAGGCGCCGGTGACCGCGAGCAGTGCGGCGGGGCGGGTGCAGAGTTCGGCGACGATCCGCTGGATCGTCTCCTCGACGGTGTCCGCGGACCGCACGACTCGGGCACCGTTCCGGTTCCAGGGCAACAGGTTTGCGTGGTGCTCGATGTCGAGGACGACGGTCTCGCCGGGCACGCAGGAGGCGAGGAGGTTGAGTGCGTCGGTGGTGTTGCGAGTGAACACGACGACGTCGTCCTCGCGGGCTCCGACGAAGTCGGCGACGACGCCGCGGGCACCCTCGTAGCGCTCGGTGCAGACCTGCGAGGCGAAGCCGGCGCCGCGGTGGACGCTGGCGTAGAAGGGCAGCAGGTCCTGGACTCGCGCGGCGACGGTGGACAGTGCGGGGGCACTGGCCGCGTAGTCGAAGTTCGCGTAGGCGACGGTGCTGCCATCGGCGAGCGGAGCAACCAGATCCGAGCCACACACGGCAGCGAAAGGTGCTGTGTTGCAGGAGTTTTCGTTGACCGAGAGGTCGGCACAGGTGGTGGATTCCAGAACAGCGGTCATGGCGTCATCCCTTGAGCTCAGGGACCCGTGCGTGAGGTGGTTGTGCATCGAGTCCGCGCTTGCCGCGCCCGGAATTGGATGCACGGCCTGGTCGTCACCCGGGGCACCCCACCGCGGAGGAGGGTTGCCGGCCAGCAAGCCGGGGCTGAACGCTGGCACTCATGACCTGAAGCGAGAATGGCAGCCCCTCGGAGCGCCTGTCAACTCGAACACCGAACCCGTCCGCGTGACCTCCGTCACTGTCGTTCGGTCGACGCTCGTCGACCGGCGTGGACGCCCGCCTACGGAAACACGTGGTCACATCCCTCGATACCCTGGTCGGACGGGTTCCGATCTGGGAGGCATGTCGTGCCGCGTCTTCGCCGAAGTTTGCTCGCTCTCGCCGCGATCGTCGCGACGATCGCACTCGTCGCCGGATGTTCGGGTGACTCCGGATCGCCCGGCTCGGGCGCGCCCGGCTCGCAGGAGTCCGAGGCGACGATCACGTTCACTCCCGCCGACCTCGGCGCGCCGGTCGACCCGGTGCGCCCGATCACGGTCGACGTGACGGGCGGAGCCCTGACCTCGGTCACCCTCACCAATCCGGACGGCAAGGTGATCGACGGCATCACGACCCCGGACCAGACGTCGTGGAAGCCGGCCGAACCACTGGGCTACGGCAAGACGTACACGCTGGCGGCGCAGGCCGTCGACGGTCGCGGCATCGAGACGACACGGGATGCGACGTTCACCACCGTCACCCCGAACAATCAGACGCGCCTGTACCTGACCACCACCGGCGGGCAGCCACTCGCCGACGGCGGAACCTACGGCGTCGGGCTGGTCGTCGTCGCCCACTTCGACGAGCCGATCGGAGACCGTGCCGCGGCCGAACGTGCCATGACCGTGACCACCACGCCGCCGGTGCAGGGTTCCTGGTTCTGGGTCGACGATCAGGACGCGCACTGGCGACCCCAGCAGTACTACGCGCCCGGCACGACGGTCTCCGTCGACGCGAAGATCTACGGCGTCGACCTCGGTGACGGGCTCTACGGACAGCAGGACGAGGCGGTCACCTTCCGCATCGGCGACGCGCACGTCTCGATCGCCGACGACAACACCAAGACGGTGGCGGTCTTCGAGAACGGTCAACTGGTCCGGGAGATGCCCACCTCGATGGGCATGGGCGGCACCGAGACCATCGGCAACACCACGCTGTCGTTCTGGACGCAGCCGGGCGTCTACACGGTGATGGACAAGGCGAACCCGGTGATCATGGACTCCTCGACGTACGGGCTGCCGATCAACTCGCGTCTCGGCTACAAGGAGTCGATCAACTGGGCGACGCGGATCAGCACCGACGGCATCTACCTGCACGAGCTGGAGTCGAGCGTGTGGGCGCAGGGCAACACCAACACCTCACACGGCTGCCTGAACCTCAACCCCGAGAACGCGCAGTGGTTCTTCGGGTTCTCGGTACCGGGTGACGTCGTCGAGGTCCGCAACACCGGCGGCGCCCCACTGGAGGTCTGGCAGAACGGCGACTGGGGTCTGACCTGGGACCAGTGGCAGGCGGGCAGCGCGCTCGGCTGACGACCGGTCAGGTCGGGCTGGGAGTCTCGGCGAGAAGCACCCCGACGTCGATGCACTGGAGGTGCCGCCGCACTCGTTCGGCGAAGCGCGGCGCGTCGGCGCGTTTCAAGCTGTCCGGCAACGAAACCGGAGCGCCTTTCGCACGCTGTACGTAGTAGGTGAGCTGCTCGCCGGCGACGGTCCGCACCACACGTGGCGCGGAATCGTCGACGAGTTCGAAGAATTCGTCGGCCGTGTAGATCTCGTACGGCAGCGAGTCCAGGTCCCGGAAGTCGGCGACGTTGTTGGTGAGCAGGATGTCGGCTCCCGCATGGATCGCTGCGCAGTGCACGTGTGCATCATCGACATCCACGTACGACCCATCCGCACCGACGGCGTAACCGGTTACGTGTCCCGTTGCGAACGTTGCCTCGATCCGACGACAGACGCCACCGATCTGCTCGTCATCGTGCAACGGGAATCGCTTGCGCAGGTGGTAGCGGACTTCGGCCATGATGTCATCGGTCCACAACACCTCGAACACTCCCGCGGCGGAGTGGAGGTACAGCAATGCCAACCAGTCGCGGAGCGTCCGCGACAACAGAATGTTGGCGTCAACAAGAACTCTCGTACCCCCCGGCCCCATGACGGGCATGGTACCGGGGAGTGATCGAAAGCTCAGCCGTCCAGTCCGAGCTCGTCCTCGAACCTTCGCAGGTCGTCGAAGGCGTCCCGTTGCTGCTGGAGCCGGGCGTCCCTGAATGCGAAGACGTCCTTGCTCAGCAATCGCGCGTGGGAACCAACCTTGTGAGCCGGAATCTTTCCGTCTCCGATCAACTTCATCAGAGTCGGCCGAGAGATCCCCAGCATCTTCGCGGCCGTGGTAGTGGTGAGTTCGCTGGGCACGGCCCCGACCGTGACCGTCCCGCCATTGCTCACGACGTCCAGAACGTGTCGCACGACGCCCGCAAGTTGGGCCGGCATCTCCACCGACACCCCGTTCGGGAGGTCGACCATGACGCCGTAGGTGCCATCCGAGGACTCCGGTCCGCGCGCTTCCTCAACTTGCGCCCGGAACAGTCGGGCCTGCTCGACCTCGTGCTCGGTGATCGACAGCATCGACTTGGCGTCGGATGCCAGCTGCGAACCCATGATCACGACCTCCCTTGACTGCGTGACACCGCCACCGTATCGAGTTGCACTTATAAGTGCAAGGCGTTTCTGTCATGCGGCGTGGGGCTGCGGGCCAGGTCCGTGATCCAGAACTCCTCGCCCGATCGATCTGGACGCCGGCGAGGTACAGCTCGTCTGAACCTCAGCCCCGATAACGCGCAGTGGTTCTTCGGGTTCTCGGTACCGGGTGACGTCGTCGAGGTCCGCAACACCGGCGGCGCCCCGCTCGAGGTCTGGCAGAACGGCGACTGGAGCCTGACCTGGCACCAGTGGCTGGCGGGTAGCGCGCTGTAGCGCCGCCACGCCCGTGGCTAGCAGAGGACGTTCATTCCCTGTGTGACGCATCCATCGACCGGGATGCCCAACAAGATGCTGATCAAGTCGATCAGCGATTCCCCACGCATGATGCCGTTGGCGAAATCGCTCGTGCTGCCGGACGATTCCTGCGCCGACGCGGCACCCCCGCCGAAGATCACACCACCGCCGAGCAACGCCGTACAGACAACCACAGCCGCGCCCCGTCGAACCGTGTTCCTCAACATCCACGTTCCCCTCACTGGAGTGACACGGGCTCTCCAATTGCGTTCGCCTCCCGACCCGCGTCAGCATAGGTCCACGCACCAACGAATTCGGGCAAACCGCGAAGAATCACCGCAGGTCAAGCGTCCAACGGAACTCGAGTTCCGCGATGCCGCGCGTTGGGTGGCTCCTCAGGCGGCCGACTCCCCCTGCACGACAGCCTCTTCCGCGTCGGCGATCTGCGACCGCAACCACGCCGCCACGGATACCCGACAGCTCTCGACACCCTTCGATGCAGCGATCGCCTCGGGCAGTGCCTCGACGGCGTCGGCCAGTTGCCCCGCCCACTCGGGAACCGTGGCGATGTCCGCGAGCGTGGCCGAGCGGGTTCGGGACAACAGCGCCGACGTGCCGGTCATCGGCAACGGGATCAGGTGGTCGACGTCGATCCGCAACTGGAGGCCGCCCCAACCCTCGTCGGTCGTAGGATGCTGCTTCACCTCGTTGCCTGCACCGTCATCGGAGAACGTCCAGTTCACGCGGCAGCACACCTGATCGGTGGGCAGCAGGCGCAGGGACTCCCCGGCGTCGAAGGCCACGGGGCCGAACGACGACGCGACGAGCTCCGCATCGACGCACCACCCACCGTCGCGCTCGGTGAGCAGCCGGATGTCCACGGGCACCTGCTTGCCGATGAACGCCAGCGGATGTTGCGGCAGCGTGCCGGAATTGCCCAGCAGGAAGTCCTGATCGATGCCGAGAAGCCTGTTCACCCAGCGGTGTTCGGTGCCGTCGCGGTGCAGTTCCATCGACGTCGGGCAGGACTGCGTGAGCCTGCCCATCAGATACAGCATCACGTCCCAACACGCGGGCGTCATGTGCGGAGACAGTCGCACCCTGCGCTGATCGACGGCCAGCGTCGCGGCCCTCGACGCCATGACCTCCGCGTAGTCCGGTCCAGGATCGACCATGTGTCCACCGTCCTCTGGTGCGGGAGCAAAGCCCGATCCCGACGACTCGCCGTCGGGATCGCGAAACGGCCAGGGCAGACGGGCAAGATCGCTGATGTGTGCAGGCAAGGTCACGCGCGCTCCTCCGAGAATCCTGAATGTGGATGGATGGTCGTGCTGTCGAGCCCTCTGTTCAATTGTGTGTCCCCGCGTATTCCCGGAGCCAGTCGATTCCCGGTCCACGGGTGCGCGTGATGCCCTTGTAGTCGGCCATGTCGTCGGGCAGCTCGACGAGCACGTCATGCAGTCGCTGCGCCCACTCGGGTACCAGGGCCACGTCCTCGAGCGGGAGCAGGTGGGTGCGGATGAGGAACAGGATGGCGTTCGAGGCGCCGAGCCGGATCAGGTGCTGCACCTCCACCCGCAGGTGCAGGCGGCGTCCGACGTCGTCGAGCGGCCCCTCCGCGAGCAGCCGCCGATCCCGGCCCCAGTCGGGGTAGGTCTCGGTGGCGGTGTCGAGTCGCCGGTCGACGGTCAGCGTCCAGTTGGTGCGCCGATAGCGTTGCCCCGCTTGCAGTCCCATGAGGAACTGCTGGGCCCGCGGAATGACCCCCTCCTCGTGGACGCGCGGCACCGGGCCGTGGATCTGCAGGAAGCTCATTCCGACGTCGAATCGCAGTGACCAGTCGGCGGCGAAGGTGACCAGTCCCGCGTCGCCCCACAGCGCACCCTGGCGCTGGTCGAGGAGGACGATGTCCTCCTGGACCTGTCTGCCGATGTACCGCAACGGCGGCTCGGGCAGGCTGTCGGGGTCGCCCGGGACGAAGCTCTGCTCCAGGCCGAGTTCGTCGTTGCGCCAGTGCCATCGGGTTCCGTCCCGGGTCAGGGAGAACCGATCGGGGTGGGCGTCGGCCAGCATCCGCATGAGCGTCGTCGTCGTCTCCCACTGCGCGGCGCCCATGTGCGGCAGCGCCTGGAATCGCGACGGGTCTGCCGCGAGGACGCGGTCCCGTTCGGCGAGTTCGGCGAGGTAGAACTCGTCGACGTCGACGACGTGATCGCCCCAGCCACCCGCCGCGGTGGTGGCACGGGTACCCGCGGGTTCGACGTTGGTGCTGTAGCGGTAGGTCTCGTGCGGGAAGGGGAACGGGAAGCCGACAACGCGGGCCGGCAGGGTCACCGCTGTCACAGATCCACCTCGATTCGGTTGCCGTCGGCGCGGGAGACGCACGGCATGAAGTGGCCGCCGCTCTCCTTCTCCGACTCGGTCAGGTACAGGTCTCGGTGCACGGGGGTGCCGCCGACGACGGTGGTGCGGCACTCCCCGCAGACACCCTGTCGGCACAGGTTCGGGATCGCGACGCCGCTGCCTTCGAGCGCGTCGAGCGCACTGACCCCGGACGGGACCTCGACGTCGATGCCGCTGCGCCGCAGGCCGAGGGTGAACGGCTCGCCCGCGTCCAGCTCACCGACACCGAAGTGCTCGTAGTGGATTCGGGTTCTCGGCCAGCCCGCCGCGTCCGCGCGGGCCACGAGGTCGTCGATGAGCACGCCGGGACCGCAGGCGTACAGGTGGGTTCCGAGGGCGCTGTCGAGCAGAGTGGGCCCGAGCGCGGCCCAGAACTCGTCGGGAGTGTGGTAGCAGTGCAGCCGGTCGCCGCACAGCTCGCGCAGCTCGTCCAGGTGGGGTCCGTCGCCGGGGCGGAAGGTGTAGTGCACCTCGAACGACCGCCCCCAGGCGGCGGCCGCCCGCACGTGCGACAGGATCGGCGTCACCCCGATCCCGCCCGCGACGAGCAGGTGGTGGCGTGCCGTGAGGACGGGTGCGAATGCGCTTCGGGGACGGCTGATCTCGACGACGTCCCCGGCCACGAGGCCGTGAACCCACCGCGATCCCCCGCGACCGGCGGGGTCGAGACGGACGGAGATCTCGTAGGCGTCGGGTTCGAACTCGGATCCGGTCAGGGAGTACGAATTGTGCCGGGGGCGCCCGTCAGGGTCGGTTCCGCAACTCACCACGACATGACTGCCCGGAGTGAAGGACGGCAGCGGCGCTCCGTCCGGATCGACGAATCGCACGTGGCGGACACCGTCGACCAGGGTGTCGACGGCGTCCACGACGAGTGCCCGGGTGGTGGCGGCGCCGCGCACCGGCAGGTCGGATGTGACGGTCACGGGCGATCCTCCGCATCGTTCATGTAGCCGAGGTACGCACCGGTCCGGCGCGAGAGATGGTGATGGACGACGAGGTCGGCGGCACACTCCGGACATCGGGTCAGCCCGCCGACGGGGACCGGGGCGAGGTGGACGGTGGCGCAGTGCGCGCAGTGCACACTGCGGACGTCGGCCTCGACGCCACCGACGTCGACGACCTCGGCGAGAATCTCGTCGTCGAGCACGCCCGCCGCCAGCGCGCGCGCCTGTGCCGCGAGCACGGGGGCTTCGGCTCCGACGAGAACGAGTCGCCACCCGACGCGGGCGGCGACGAGCCTCCGGTCGAGGACGTCGGCCGCGAGCTGCGTCCACTCGGGCGGCAGCCGCAGCCAGTCGACTCGTGTTCCCGCGTAGGCACCGACGAGTTCCTGCGCGCGTCGACCGGCGACCCCGCCGAACGAGAGGACGGTGACCGCCCGGCCGCCGTCGGCGACGGAGGCTCGCTCGGTGTGCCACCGTCCGACGGTGGTTGTCTCCATGCAGACGGCCATTACGGTGCTCCTCACGGCGCGAAGCTGCGCTGGCCGACGTAGAACGCGAGCGCTCCCACGGGGGTGGTGAACCGGATGCGCGAGCCCTTCGGGAAGAAGATCGCGTCACGCGGCCCCGCGGACTCGACCTGCCCGGTGTCGAGGTTCTCGAGGCGGAACTCGCCGTCGAGGACCACCTTCATTTCGTCGTACTCGTAGGTGTAGTCGAGGGGGGCGTCGGTGGGATCGAGCTTGAAGTAGCCGGCGGCCATCTCCGAGCCCTCGGGGTTCGGGTAGACGTCGTCGATGTAGCCCTCGGTGCCGGGAAATTCCTCCAGGGGCATCTGCGGGAGCGTCTTCCAGAAGCCGGAGGTGACACGGAAGGCGGGAACGGTGGAGGTGACGTCGGCCATGAGAGCTCCTGGTGGCGGGGCCGGTCGGTGCCGGCAGGGTACGGGACAGTCGCCGAATCGCTGGCGTGAAACGCACGCTACTGAGAGGAAACCCACCGGGGCATTGCGCCACGGTTAACTTGTGTAACCGAATCCTCTCTCCCTCAACAGTTTTCGGACCGCCACCGGGAACGGAAGTCGTCACAGCACCCTGACACTCCCGTAACGCGATCGTCATGCATGCTATGTTTCCTAGTATTCGACAGCGATTCACACAGTGAAACAGCATGCAGAACGACTCGCAGCCGAGAAGACCAGGAGCCCTGATGACGCTCGACACCACCGACCTGGACGTGATGCGCCTCCCCACGTCGCCGGACGCGGCGCCCACCGACCTCGCCGGTCTCGCCCACGCCACCGGCACCCGCTTCATCCTCGCGATCTTCGTCAACCTGGCCGGGAAGCCGTGCGCGAAGCTGGTCCCCGTCGAAGCCGTCGACGAGCTCGCCACCGACGGAGTCGGCTTCGCCGGGTACGCCGCGGGCGCCATGGGCCAGGAACCCAAGGACCCCGACCTGGTCGCCATCCCCGATCCGTCGTCCTTCACTCCCATCCCTTTCGTGCGTCCGGGACTCGCGCTCGTGCACTGTGATCCGCACGTCGAGGGCAAGCCCTGGCCCTTCGCCCCCCGCGTCATCCTCAAGAACGTGCTTGCGCAGGCCGCCGGGCAGGGCCTCGACGTCAACGTCGGCGCCGAGATCGAGTACTTCCTCGTCAACAAGGACGCCACCGGCGGCCTGCACACCGCCGACGCCCTCGACACCTCCCGCCAGCCCTGCTACGACGCCCGCGACGTCACCCGTATGTACGAGCACCTGACCTCGATCTCCGCGGCCATGAACTCGCTCGGCTGGGGCAACTACGCCAACGACCACGAGGACGGCAACGGCCAGTTCGAACAGAACTTCAACTACGCGGACGCGCTGACCACCGCCGACCGCGTGGTGACGCTGCGCTACCTGATCTCCGTGCTCGCCGAGGAACGCGGCATGACCGCGACCTTCATGCCCAAGCCCTTCGCCGACCGCACCGGCAGCGGGCTGCACATGCACCTGTCGCTGTGGCGGGACGGCGAGTCCGTGTTCCCCGACGCCACCGACCCGCGCGGACTCGGGCTGTCGAAAACCGCGTACTCGTTCATCGCGGGGATCCTGGAGCACGCCTGCGCCCTGCAGGGTGTGATCGCGCCGACGGTCAACTCCTACAAGCGAACCGGTGCCACCGCGACCAGCAGCGGCGCCACCTGGTCACCGCGCCGCGCAACCTACGGCGGCAACGACCGCACCCACTACCTGCGCGTGCCGGACCACAACCGGGTCGAGCTGCGCGGCGGCGACGGGTCGGCCAATCCGTACCTCGCCGCGGCGGCCGCGATCGGCGCAGGACTCGACGGCATCGCACGCGACCTCGACCCGGGCGAGCCCGGTGCAGGCGCCGGCCCGGACACCCTGCCGATGACACTGCTGCACGCGATGGACTCGCTCGCGGCCGATCCCGTCGTGTGCGGCGCGCTCGACGCCGCGGGCACCGGTGTCGCCGAGTACTTCACCGCGCTCAAGCGCGAGGAGTTCTTCAGCTGGCACAACTCGGTCACCCCCTGGGAGGTCGAGACCTACCTGACCGCCTTCTGACCCCATCAGAAACCACCACGAGGAGACTGCCCATGTGCGGCATCGTCGGGCTCCATCTGCGCGAGCCCTCCCTGTACCCCCGACTGGGTGAACTGTTGACCGGAATGCTCGGCGAAATGGTCGACCGCGGACCGGATTCCGCGGGCATGGCCATCTACGGCGATCCCACCTTCTCACCCGCGGGCCACGCCTCGGTCTCGGTGCTCGGCGCCGAGCCCGGCATCGCCGCCGCCGCGAGCGCGGCACTGGGCGTCGACGTGACCGCGATCGATCTGCCGCCCACCACCGTGCTGCACGCACCCGTCCCCGCGCACGAACTGACGACGGCGATCCGTTCGGTCGATCCCGGAGCGACCGTCATCGGTTTCGGTGACGAGGTCACCGTCCTCAAGGGCATGGGCGATCCGCTCGACCTGGCCCGCGGATTCGGTCTGCCCGCCGCCATCGGCCGGCAGGGCGTGGGGCACACCCGCATGGCCACCGAATCCGCGGTCACCGCCGCCGGTTCGCACCCGTTCGCCGTCGGGCCCGACCAGTGCCTCGTGCACAACGGCTCGTTCTCCAACCACCTGTCGGTCAAGCGTGAACTCGAGGCCGAGGGCGTCGTCTTCGACAGCGAGAACGACACCGAGGTCGGCGCCCGCTTCGTGGCCAAGCACCTCGCCGAGGGCGCGGACCTGGAGAAGGCACTGCGCCTGCTCGGCGAACGCTTCGACGGCTTCTACACCCTGCTCGTCTCCACCGCCGACTCCTTCGCCGTGGTGCGCGACCCGATCGCCTGCAAGCCGGCGATCGTCGCCGAGACCGACGCCTACGTCGCGATGGCGTCCGAGTTCCGTGCCCTGGCCCACCTCCCGGGCATCGCGGACGCCCACCTGTTCGAGCCCGAACCGGACCGCGTCTACGTCTGGAACCGCTGACGCCCTGCGTCCTGTGCGCTGACCCCCGTGGCCCGGCAGCGCTTGACCCGACCACCCCGACCTTTCGGAGCCGACCGTGACCCTCACCGACACCCCCACCGTCACCACCCACGACCTCGCCGACATCTCGACTCGTGAACTCAACGCCGCGCTGCACGCGACCGAGTCCCCTGCCTCCGTGCGCGTCGTCAACCCGCAGGGCGCGCACGCACTCGCGTGCGGTCTCGACCGCCCCATCGACGTCACCATCGAGGGACACACCGGCTACTACACCGCCGGCATGAACAAGCACGCCTCCGTCACGGTCGCCGGCAACGCCGGTGTCGGCGTCGGGGAGAACATGATGTCGGGCACGGTGCGCGTCACCGGTGACGCCTCGCAGTCCGCGGGCGCCACCGCGCACGGTGGCCTGCTGGTGATCGAGGGCAACGCCGCCGCCCGCTGCGGCATCTCGATGAAGGGCGTCGACATCGTCGTCGGCGGCGACATCGGGCACATGAGCGCCTTCATGGGCCAGGCCGGACGGCTCGTCGTACTGGGCGATGCCGGTGAGGCACTCGGGGATTCGCTGTACGAGGTCCGCATCTACGTGCGCGGGACCGTCGCCTCGCTCGGCGCCGACTGCGTCAAGAAGGAGATGCGTCCCGAGCATCTCGTGGAACTGCGCGAACTGCTGGACGCGGCCGGACTCGACGCCGACCCGGCCGACTTCACCCGCTACGGCTCGGCCCGCAGCCTCTACCACTTCCACGTCGACAACGCGTCCGCGTACTGACCGGCCGTCACCCCACCCCCGGTCTCTTCAGCACCCGCCTCGAACATCCAGGAGTACACCATGACGACCTACCAGCCCGGTCTGCGCGAGTCGGCCACCTTCGATCGCGGCGTCATCCACGACATCCAGCGTGCCGCCGAGACCGGCATCTACGACATCCGCGGCTGGGGTGCCAAGCGCAAACTCCCGCACTTCGACGACCTGCTGTTCCTCGGTGCGTCGATGTCGCGCTACCCACTGGAGGGCTACCGCGAGAAGTGCGACACCGACGTCGTACTCGGCGACCGGCACGCGAAATACCCTCTGCACCTGGACATTCCGGTGACCATCGCGGGAATGAGCTTCGGTGCGCTGTCGGGCCGGGCCAAGGAGGCGCTGGGACGCGGAGCCAGCGAGGTCGGCACGTCGACCACCACCGGTGACGGCGGCATGACCCCGGAGGAGAGGGGCCAGTCGAAGCACCTCGTCTACCAGTACCTACCGTCCCGGTACGGCATGAATCCGGACGACCTGCGCAAGGCCGACGCGATCGAGATCGTGCTCGGTCAGGGCGCCAAGCCGGGCGGCGGCGGGATGCTGTTGGGCCAGAAGATCACCGAGCGAGTAGCCGGAATGCGCACCCTGCCGGTCGGCATCGACCAGCGCAGCGCCTGCCGACACCCGGACTGGACCGGACCGGACGATCTCGCCATCAAGATCATCGAGCTGCGGGAGATCACCGGGTGGGAGAAGCCGATCTACGTCAAGGTCGGCGCCACCCGCACCTACTACGACGTCAAGCTCGCGGTGAAGGCCGGCGCCGACGTCGTCGTGGTCGACGGCATGCAGGGTGGCACCGCCGCCACCCAGGACGTGTTCATCGAGCACGTCGGCATCCCGACCCTGGCCGCCATCCCGCAGGCCGTGCAGGCGCTGCAGGAGATGGGCGTGCACCGTACCCCGGGCGGCGTTCAGCTGATCGTCTCGGGCGGCATCCGGTCCGGCGCCGACGTCGCCAAGGCGATGGCGCTCGGCGCCGACGCGGTCGCGATCGGCACCGCAGCGTTGATCGCGCTCGGTGACAACGACCCGAAATACCAGGCCGAGTACGAGAAGCTGGGCTCGGGAGCCGGGTTCTACGACGACTTCCAGGACGGCAGGGACCCGGCCGGCATCACCACCCAGGACCCGGAGCTGCAGGCCCGTTTCGATCCGGTCGAGGGTGGCCGCCGGCTGGCGAACTACCTGCGGGTGCTCACGATGGAGGCACAGACGATCGCCCGTGCCTGCGGCAAGTCGCACCTGCGGAATCTGGAGCCGCAGGATCTCGTGGCGCTGACCGTCGAGTCGTCGGCGATGGCCCGCGTCCCGTTGGCCGGCACCAGCTGGATCCCCGGACAGATGTGATTCGTGCCGAACACTTTTCGAGAGGATTGCAGAATGACCGCATTCGACTCGCTCTGGTCGTCGATCATCGACGTCGGCAAACACGCGACGACCGGCGGCTATCGCCGGTTCGCGTGGAGCGATGCCGATCTGACGCTCCGTGAGTGGTTCCGCGGCTGCGCGGCGGAACGCGGCATGGACGTCGAAGAGGACCGCAACGGGAATCTGTGGGCGTGGTGGCTGCCCGAGGGCTGGACGGGCGAGCCCACCGGTGCGTTCGTCACCGGCTCCCACCTCGACTCGGTCCCCGACGGCGGCGCCTTCGACGGACCGCTGGGTGTCGTCTCGGCCTTCGCCGCGGTCGACATTCTGCGGGAGCGCGGTGTGGTCCCCACCGTGCCCGTCGCGATCACGGCGTTCTCCGACGAGGAGGGTGCCCGATTCGGCGTCGCCTGCGTGGGCAGCCAGCTCACCACCGGCGCGCTGGCCCCCGGACGCGCTCTGGGTCTGCGTGACCGGGACGGCATCACCCTCGCCGAGGCGATGACCCGGGCCGGCCGCGTCCCGGAGCACGTGGGCGCCGATCCCACCCTCGTGCGCCGGGTCGGCGTGTACGTCGAACTGCACGTCGAGCAGGGGCGAGCACTGGATCTCGTCGACGCACCGATCGCCGTCGCGTCGTCGATCTGGCCGCACGGCCGGTGGCAGTTCACGTTCACCGGCGAGGCCAATCACGCCGGCGCCACCCGGCTCGTCGACCGCCACGACCCGATGCTGGCCTATGCGTCCTCGGTGCACAGTGCCCGGTCCTGCGCCGCGAACCTCGGTGCGGTCGCCACGTTCGGCAAGCTCGAGGTTCTGCCGAACGGCGCCAACGCCATTCCGTCGAAGATCACTGCGTGGCTCGACGCCCGCGCCGCCGACGAGGAAACCCTGACCAAGCTGGTCGCGGAGATCGAGGCGGAGGCGCGTCGGCACTCGTCCGTCGACGACATCGGACTCGACGTCTTCGCCGAGTCGATCACGCCGATCGTCGAGTTCCCCTCCGAGCCGCGAGAGCGCCTGCGGCGTGCACTCGCCCACCTCGGTGGCATCCCGATCCTGCCCACCCAGGCCGGACACGACGCGGGCATTCTCGCCGAGAAGGTGCCGACCGCAATGATGTTCGTGCGGAACCCCACCGGTGTCTCGCACTCACCGTACGAGTTCGCGGAAGCGGACGACTGCAACATCGGTGCGCAGGCGCTCGCGGACGTGATGGCGGACTGGACGGCCGGTGCGTGATGTCGGCCGTCCAGCTGGTGCGGGCCACCGATCGGCGACGCGTCCCGTGGCGAAACGGAGCCGGAGCGACGGAGGAGATCGCGGTCGGCCCTGGTCGCGCTGCGGGAGAGCCGATCTGGCGGCTCAGTGTCGCCGAGTTGGGCGAGACCCCAACCGCGTTCTCCGCATACGACGGTGTGGACCGCATCTTCACCGTCGTCGGTGACCACTCCGTCGCACTGGAGTGGCCGACCCGCTCGGTGTCGGCGCAACCGTGGCGTCCACTCGCGTTCGACGGCGCAGAGGCGCCGCGGTGCATCCCCGATGGGCCCACCCTGGCATTCAACGTGATGACCGACGCGGGGGCGGCCGGCGCGGACGTCGAGCTCGTCGACCTCGGTGCCGGCTCCGTCACGACCGGGCCGGACGAGGTGATGGCCCTGTTCGTGCGATCGGGTGCCGCGGCCGCCGCGGTGTACCGAGCGGAGGCCGGCGACTGTCTCGTCGTGCGAGACGGCGCGGCGGCCCTGCGTGGCGACGCGGTGGGACTGCTCGTACGAATCCGCGTGTCCCGCAACACGGGGTGAGGGTCGTCGTCACCGTCTCCTGACGACGCCGTAATCCCTTTGTCATACCCATTGGGTTTCCCGATAGAAGACATTGATTCATATTTGGAAACCCGGCGGGTTCACAACAGCAGCCGGCCTCCCGCCCGCGGGAGCCTCGCGAACCGAAGGATCCTCTCGTGACGCAGACAACCAAATTCCTGATCGTCGGCGGCGGCCTCGAAGGTCTCGCCATCGCCTACTCGCTCGCCGACCGCGGCGAGACCGACGTGCTGGTGCTCGAGCGCGACACCCTGTGCTCGGGCATGACCGGCAAGTCCAGCGGCGTCGTCCGCTGCCACTACGGCACACCGTCGCTGGCGGCGATGTCCTGGTACGGAGTGGACATCTTCACCCGCGCGACCGAGATCTTCGGCGACGACATGGCGTTCCGTCAATGCGGCTACGTCGTGGGAGTCGGCGAGAACAACGTCAAGCCACTCGAGGCGAACATCGAGATGATGCAGGGGCTCGGCATCGCCACCGAGTTCATCGCACCCGAAAAGATGGCCGAACTGTGGCCGGGCCTGAACCTCGACGACTTCGCCCTGTTCGCCTACGAGCCGCTCGGCGGTCGTGGCGAGGCGTACATGGCGGGAATGGCGTTCGCAGCGACCGCCCGCACGATGGGCGTGAAGATCAAGCAGAGCACCTCGGTCGCCTCACTGCTGCAGGACGCCACCGGCCGCGTGTACGGTGCGACCCTCGCCGACGGCTCCGAAGTGCACGCCGAGCAGGTGATCGTCGCGGCCGGCCCGTGGACCCCCCACCTGACGGCGGGTGTGGGAGTCGACGTCGACGTGAAGGCGCAGCGCGCCCAGCTGGTGCTCGTCGACCAGGGTGTCCCCACTCCCGAGGTGCCGGTACTGTCCGACCTCGCAGGGCTCCAGTACATCTGCCGCGAGCCGAACGGTGAACTGCTGGTGGGCAATTCGGATCACCAGGCCCCGGAGTACATCGACCCCGACAACTACAGCAACCGCGCGGACGACAGCACGATCGAGAAGAACATCGTGAAGCTCGGCAATCGGCTGCCCGACATGCCCGACCCGCGGATCACCAGCACCTACGTCGGCGCCTACGACGTGACGCCCGACTACAACCCGATCATCGGCCCCGCCCCCGTGGACGGCCTGTTCCTCGCGACGGGCTTCTCCGGGCACGGCTTCAAGATCTCCCCCGCCGTCGGCAAGCTCGTCGCCGACATGCTCCTCGACGACGGGAGGACCACCCTGCCGAACGTCGACCCGCACGACTTCCGGTACTCCCGCTTCGCGGAGGGCGACCTGCTGCTCAGTCTCAACCCCTACGAGGGCGCCGGCGAGATGCGGTAGGCAGCTGCGCTGCCTGTGCGTGAGTTTGGTAGTCAGGGCTACCAAACTCACGCACAGGTGCGAAGCGCCTGTACGTTGGAATCGACCACAGCTCCCAACGGAAGGAACGGTCATGGCTCGCGTCGTCGTCATCGGTGGGCACGGAAAGGTGGCCCTGCACCTCGAACGAATCCTGAGCGAACGCGGTGACGAGGTGACCGCCCTGATCCGCAATCCCGAGCACGCCGCCGATGTCGAGGCCGCCGGAGCCGCCGCGACGGTCGCGGACGTCGAGAACATGACGACCGAGCAGATCGCCGACGTCCTCCGCGGACAGGACGCCGTCGTGTGGTCCGCCGGCGCGGGCGGCGGCGACCCGGCGCGCACGTACGCCGTGGACCGGGACGCCGCAATCCGCTCGATGGACGCTGCCGCCTCGGCCGGAATCCGCCGGTACGTGATGGTGTCCTACCTCGGCGCGCGACCGGATCACGGCGTCCCGGAGGACAATTCGTTCTTCGCCTACGCCGAGGCGAAGGCCGCCGCCGACGAGCACCTGCGGGCGACGGACCTGGACTGGACCGTCCTCGGTCCCGGAGCCCTGACTCTCGATCCCGGAACGGGCCTCGTCGAGGTGTCGCCCACGCCCGACGCGAAGTCGGTCCCACGTGAGGACGTCGCCGCCGTCGCCGCCGCGGCCCTCGCCGATCCGACCACCGTCCGCCGCACCATCCCGTTCACCAGCGGGACGACACCCATCGTCGACGCGCTGCGCGGCTGAGGACGACGTTCACGGTCGTGATGTTGCTCGCCGAAGGGATGGCATCAGGCAGAGCGACAAAGATCCGGGGAAGCCGCACGCGCCGCGCTCGAGTCAGAACAGGGGCGTGTCCGTGGCGAGTCGCTTCTGCACATCACGCAAGCTGCGGGTGAAGGGCAATTCGCGCACCCGGCGCGGGGCGATGCGGAGGACCCGCGCCACCCGTCGGTTGAACCGCGCGAACTTCACTTCCTCGGTATCCGACCATTCCAGCTGCATGAGCTCGCGGAAACGCGGTTCGAGATTTCCGGTGACCAGCCGCACCCGCCAGCGCATCAGCCACGGTGGCACCGAGCGATCCAGATACTCCAGGCGCACGACCCGCATGAGGTAATCACGCGTCGCGTCGTCCACCTCGAGCGCAGCCAGTGATGCGTTCCAGTAGTCGTCGAACTCCGCCCGGGTCGCGGGCCACGCGTCGCGCGGGAGTTGCAAGGTGGTTCCGAACACCATTCCCTGGCGGTAGAACTGCTCGGCGAACGCTTCCGTCAGGGGCCCGTGTACACGCTCGTAGGCCTGCTCCGCCCCCTTGTACAGGCAGGCGGCGACCCACAGCTGCAGCGCCGGATCGAACGCGTTGTACGCCACGTCCGCGCCTTCCGGGGAGCGCACCTGCGCGTGCGACCGGTTGGTCGCCCGACGGTAGGCCGCCCGTTCCTCAGCTCCGCCGAGGATCGCCACCGCGAGGAAGCCGAGCGTCGTACGGCGCCGGCGAGCGGGATTGAGAAACAGGTTGCCTTCGTCGACCTTGCTGTCCTTGACGCCGTAACCGACCGGCCGTGCGGAGAGTTGCATGATCACGTTCGAGGTGCCGGCCAGGAGCTGGAACCAATTGGCCGATTCCCGGAGTGCGGTCGTCTCGAGCGCATCGAGGGCGCGGCGCTCGGCTCCGGTCTGTCCGGCGGCGGTTTCGGATGCCATGAGCGAACGGTAACACCCCGCGTGAATTGCCGTTAACTTATTCTGAACTCGATCGTCCGCTCGACGAGTCATTCGATGCGCTCGAGCAGACGAACGGTTACGGATTCACCCGCCTGTTTGCCGATGACCTCGCGGACGGCGGCCTTGACGGGCAGTTTGTGGGTGCCGTCGCCGAGCGCCATGAAGGAACTCTCGAAGGGGTGCCCATCGATCGTGCCGCGGACCTTCACGAGCCCGCGGGTGCCGAAGAATGCGGCGGATTCGGGCCAGACGAGATACGTCCATCCGCCCTTGGCGGGGCTCTTGAGCAGCGTTGCGACGAACTCGCGATCCAATGCGGTTTCCATGACGCGCCTCCTCCGGAAAGTGTGCCCCACGTAGGTGGACCCGACACGCACCGCGAACTCATCGCGCCGGGTCCACCACGGGGAAACCCACCGCTATTGTGGGTGGATGTCCAGCCCGAACCGCCCCGTGCATCACGACACCGCGCCGCGTGAGGTCCCCGCGGACTCACCGACCGGTGTCGACCTCGAACGGGTCATCGCCGCGCAGGTGCGCAAGCTGCGCCTCGCCAGCGGACTCTCGGTGGGCGACATGGCCGCGAAGATCGGCATCTCCAAGGCGATGCTGTCGAAGATCGAGAACGCGCAGACCTCCTGCAGCCTCTCGACGCTGGCACGGCTCGCGGCAGGACTCGACGTCCCGGTGACGTCGCTGTTCCGCGGGGCCGACTCGGCCCGGGACGCGGTGTTCACCTCGGCCGGGCAGGGCGCCGAGATCGTCGGCCGCGGCACCCGGGTCGGTCACCACTACGAGATGCTCGGCGCGCTGCGCGGCCAGCACAAGCGTCTCGAACCGGTACTGGTGACACTGACCAACGCCAGCGAGGTGTTCCCCCTCTTCCAGCACCCCGGGACCGAACTGCTCTACATGCTCGAGGGCGAGATGGTCTACGGGCACGGCGAGAGCGAGTACCACCTGCGTCCCGGGGACGCCCTGCTGCTCGACGGGGAGGGCCTGCACGGTCCGAACAAGTTGGTGGAGTTACCGATTCGCTTCCTCGCCGTCACCGCCTATCCCGACAACCATCAGGGCTGAACCACCGGCACTGCCCATCACCTGCATGGCCGGTATTCCGCGGGCGAACGACAAACCCGAGACGTCGGTGTACTGTCGCTCTCTTCGTCTTCGGACGGAGTCAGCGGGAGCGTAATCCATGTCGGAACACATGCAGAAGCAACAGTCGGCGCGCCACCAACGCGCGGCGGTCGGCCAACAGTCCACCCAGGACACAGCGACGACCGCGTGGGTTCGGATGCTGGTGACGATGGCCGATGGGCCTCGGGAGCCCGTTCACGGTGTGGTCGTTCCGTACCGGAACTCCGACGAACCGTTCCGCTACTACACGGCCACCTACGGCGAGGAACCCGTGTTCCTGCCGTTTCGCCGTGCGGGTGTGCGGTTGTACCGATGGGGGCGCCGATCGCGGATCGAGTCACTCGACGGGCAGGCGTTGTTCGTCAGCGACGGCGCCACCGCCTGGGACTTCACCTCCGACTCCGCTCGGCCGCGCTGCACCGAGCTGCGACAGCTGCATTCGCCGGGAGCCGGCCGGTATCTGGTGATCACCCCTCGTGTCGAGCACTGGGTCGGTCACCATCATGCGCGTCCGGCGGGTCCGGTGACCGACGTGGAGTTCCTCGGTCGCCGCTGTTGGTCGGTGGATCTCGCTGCACGCGAGAGCCAAAACCTGCCCAAGCCGTCGCTGCGCCTGGTGGTGGACGCGGAGACCGGGGCGGTGGTGGCACAGCACTCCGGTGACGGTGTCGACGGCGCGGTGTTCACGGATCTCGTGGTGGGAACGCCGGTCGATCCAGCCCTGTTCACCTGGGACGGTCCGGTCGTCACCGACGCGGAGTCCCGGGAACGCGCGGGTCGCGGCGGCCCACCCACCACGCCGCGAGAGGAGGCGCTGCAGTGGTTCCGCGACGAGGTCGCCGCCGGACCGATCCGGGTACCGGTGCTGACCGACTTCACCCCCAATTACGTCGACCTGACCGACGCACCGTCCGGTGCGTTCTCGGCGTTACTCGGCCACGGTGACAAAACCGGCTGGCTGGTCCGGCGTCGCCGATCGGACGAGCCGTGGGCGGTGAAGACCCACGGCCACCAGATCGCCTGGTCCACCGATGATTTCGACTGGGCATGCCAGATCAACCGGGGAACTCTCGACGAAGCCGGCATAGTGGCACTGCAGCGCCAGCTGCACCCTGCCCAGTCGGCTGTGGGCTGGCCCGAGGTCGTGTTCGGCGGTTCGGACGGACCCTGAGCTGTACATGGCGGGCCGAGGGGCCTGCGAACCGCCTATCCCGACAACCATCAGGGCTGACCCTCAGACGAGAACGCGGCAGTAGACGTTCTCTCCGCGATCCACGGCGCCCGCAGACAGTTCGGCGAACGCCGCGAGAAGGGGCACCGACTCCTCAGAGGGTTCGCCGTCCTCGTCGATCGCCCAGACACGCGCGGCGGCGGCGACACCGTCGGCGTCGAGCTCCGCGAGCACGTCGCGCAACTCGTCGGTGACGGTGACCACCAACGAGTCCCCGTCGTCACTCATGGCGACGAGCGATCCTGAGCGGGTGCCCGCCGTGACCTCGTCGTACGGGCGGCCGGTGAGCGCGGCCTCGAGCCTGCCGAGCGCGACGACCGGCTCGACGCCATTCACCTGCAGGACCGGGGTACCGCTCGCGGTCAACCGAATCCGCGGTCGGGTGAGCGGGTTCGGAGAAGCGCCGGGGGCCTCGTCGCTCGTGTCGGGCTCGAGGTCGTCGAGGTCGTCGAGCGCGGCGGCGGCGTGCTGATCCGAGGGCGCGGTGAAGTAGTCGAGGATGGCGGACATGGCGCGATGGTTGCACACACCCACGACAACCGTTCCCGGGCGGTCTCGTCGTCGCGACCGAGTGTCGGTGTTCGACGACCACGGGGACGACGGCGTCCCTGTTGGACCCGGCGCGCCGAGCTCGTGCTGGCCGAGATCGCTGCGGCGCGCTACGATTGCGCCGATGTCTACTTACTCCGATCCAAGATTGGGGGCCCAGTTCGCTCACGGTGAGTGCTGATGCACCCTCCCATCGCGAACGGGACCGATCCCCGACCGTCCTTCTGGCTGCGCGTGCGCGAGTTCGCCGTGCCGCCGTCCATGATCGAGACCGCTACCGACCGAGGTCTCGCCGGTGACTGGTCCGGGGCCTGTGCCGCAGCGGGTTTCGACACCGACGTCGACCTACGGGCACTGACCAGCGAGCACGGCCGCGACGTCGCGGCTCAGGTCCTCGACGACCTGCATCATCTGGCACCCGATCTGCTTCGCTGGCACCTGCCACGGGTGGCCCCCGACGGGCTGCTGCGCCCGGGACTCACTGTCACACTGGCCCGGTACGGGCCTGCGGAGTTCCGAAGACCCTGTGGTGGAGCCGGTTCGGTGCATCTGGTGGCACGCACGGCCCCGACCTGGGCCGATGCCGGGCAGCGAGTCGTCCTGGCATTGTGGGACGGCTCGGGTTCCGCCTCGCATTCCCATCCCCATCCCCATCCCCGCCCCAACCGGCGCCACCGACTCGACCTCCATCGACACCTGTGGGACGCGCGAAGATCGACTGAACTGCGAACACGCTGTGGCACAGGCCAATCCCCACCTCCACCTGTCATCGATCATGCCCTCGCCGATGCGGCACCGGAGGGCGTCGCCCTCGACCGCTGGGCAGCCGAGATCGACATCCTGCTCCGCGCGGACGGGCAGCGTGACGGCCCCGTACGGGTGCGATGCGGTGGCCGGCGCGACCTGGTGGTCGAGCGGGTCGCCTCGAGCGTCGGTCCCGCCTCGGTGCGGCTCGTGGACGACCACCCCCGTGGGCGGATCACCGCGCTCCCGGTGCTGCCCGATGCCGCGACCTGGGTGCTGCCCGACCTGGAGCTGATCCGGTCGGGAGCGATCACGGCCGACAGGCTGCATCCGCTGGTCGCCGCTGCCCTGGAATCGGACCGGTCGGTGCCGGCGCCGCCCCCGACAACGGTCTCGGACAACCGGATTCACCTGGTGGACTGCCGCGGTCACCGGCACCGCATCGGACCGGTCGACGGTGCGCTCACCGCACTCGATCACAACCCGACCGAGATCCGGCGCGAGGAACTGCTCTTCGCGCTCGGTGGCACCCCGATACCCTGCGTGCAGGCCATCGACGAGGCGCATCGCAGTCCGGATTGCCTGCCCGGCGTCCGTGAACGCCTGAACCACGGGGACGCCGCCGGAGCGCTGGCCGTCGTCGAAGGCCTGCTCGGCCCGGACGCCGTCCTCCGCGACGGTCCCCTGCTGGACGAACTGCGGGCGTCCGTGGACCGCCGCAGCACGTACGACCGGTTCCTCTCCACACCCGCGGAGACCCCGCCGCCGTCGCGACCGCGACGCTCCGCGCGGTCACGTCGCGCCCGTTCGCACTGAACGCCTGCGGGTGCACGACCGCGAGCTGAGCCGCCTCGAGCTCACCGAGTCCGGCGACTCCACCCAACTCACTCATCCGAAATCCGCCGCCCCGCAGTGCGGCCGGCCGTCCACGGTCCGCCACTCCCCTCGACACCACAGGTGATGCACATGCCTTCCACACCCGTCTCGAACCGATCCCGAACAGTCGAACTCGACAGCGCTGCAGCGCTGTCGGCGATGCTCGACACGATCGCCACCGAACCTCGTCCCGACGACCAACTCGAGGCCCTCACCCTGGCGGTGGCCGCGGACCTTCCCGTGCTGCTGTGGGGCGAGCCGGGAATCGGCAAGACCGCTGCCCTGGCCCAGCTGGCCGAGGCCCTGGACCTGCCATTGACCACCGTCATCGCGAGCGTGCACGAGCCGTCGGACTTCTCGGGCCTGCCCGTCCTCGGGGACGACTTTGCGGCACAGGGTGTTCCGATGGCTCCGCCCGACTGGGCCGTTCGGCTCGTGCGCGCCGGGCGCGGCCTGTTGTTCCTGGACGAGCTGTCGACCGCGCCACCCGCCGTGCAGGCGGCCCTGCTTCGTCTCGTCCTGGAGAGGCGGATCGGGGCACTGCAACTCCCACCCGGTGTGCGTATCGTGGCCGCCGCCAACCCGCCGTCCTCGGCCGCGGACGGGTGGGAGCTGAGCCCACCGCTGGCGAACCGTTTCGTGCACCTGCACTGGACCCACGACCACGAGGTGGTCGTCCGCGGCCTCGGCGGCACCTGGCCGCGCGCGACACTGCCCCGCCTCGCCCCGGAGAGGTTCTCCGACGCAGTGGTGTTCGCCCGCCGCGCGGTCTGTGAGCTCCTCACCGCCCGCCCTGCCCTCGTGCACCAACTCCCCGGCAGCCAGGCCCGCCGGGGCGGCGCCTGGCCGTCGCCGCGGAGCTGGGACATGACCGTGCGGCTGGTCGCGTTCGCCACCGCGGCGTCGTCGTCGCCGGACGTGCTGTCCCTGTTGGTCCGCGGCAGCGTCGGCGACGGACCCGGCTTCGAGCTGCTGGCCGCGATCGACCGCATGGATCTCCCCGACCCCGAGACACTGCTCGCCGACCCGGCATCCGCCGACCTCCCCGAACGCGGCGATCTGCGTCAGGCCGTGCTCGACGCCGTGGTTGCCGCCGTCCGACGGCAGCCGGACGAGGGCCGCTGGAACGCTGCGTGGACGATCCTCGTCGCAGCGGCGCAGACCGGCCCACCCGACCTGGTCGTCGTGCCTGCGACAACCCTGGCTACCTTGCGCCGGGACGACTGGGAGGCGCCTGCGGCCATCGAGCAGCTCGCCGGCGTCGTGTCCGTGTCGGTGGCGGCGGACCGCGCCGCCGTGCAGGCGGGGCTGTGACCACGGCCGCAGTCCTCGACCCGGACAAGGTCTACGCCGCCAGGCTGCACGCCGCCCGGGCGCGGCCCTACCTGGCGACCGCCCTGTATGCGCTGAGCATCGTCGCGTCACCCCGCGTGCCGATCATGGGTGTGGACCGGCACTGGCGGTGCTACGTCTCCCCCGCGTTCGTCGCCCAGCGGCCCGTGGAGGAGGTGGCTTCGATGCTGGTGCACGAGGTGTCGCATCTGCTGCGCGACCACCACGACCGCAGCGACCGCTACGCCCGCGCGCACGGCCTGACCTCCCGTGCCGATCGACTGAGGATGAACCTCGCCGCCGACGCGGAGATCAACGACGACGCGTTCGGCGACGGATTGCCGACGCCCGAGGACGCCGTTCTGCCGTCGACGCTGCGGCTGCCCGGCGGCAAGCTCATGGAGGACTACCTCGGCCGGCTCGGCCTCGGTCCCGGCACCGACGCGACGACCTGGATCGACTGCGGCAGCGGCGCCGACGGACTGCCTCGCGAGTGGGAGCTGGGCCCCGACGGGGCGAACGTTCTCAGTGACCAGCAACGGGACGCGGTTCGATTCCGGGTGGCGCACAGCATCGCCGGTCGGCGCGGAGACGCCCCGCGGGGATGGCAGCGGTGGGCGGAGGAGGCCCTGCATCCGACTCAGCCGTGGCGAGCCCTGCTCGGTGCGGCGATCCGCACGGCCACGACGTCGTCGGGCACCGGGGAGAACTACACCTATCGGCGCCCGGCACGGCGCTCGGCTGCCGTGCCCGGCGCGGTGCTACCGAGCCTGCGACGCACCCCACCCCGGGTCGGCGTCATCGTCGACACGTCGGGCTCGGTCAGCGACGCGGACCTGGGAAGCGCACTGCTGGAGGTGGCCGCGATCACGCGGGCCGTGGGCGGGCGCCGGGACCTGGTCACGGTGCTGTCGTGCGACGCGGCGGCCCGGGTCGTGCATCCACTGTGCCGGGCCGAGGGCATTCCGCTGTTCGGCGGCGGCGGTACGGATCTGCGCACCGGATTCACCAGGGCGCTGCGTGGGCGGCCACGTCCCGACGTGATCGTCGTCCTCACCGACGGGGAGACCCCCTGGCCGAGCAGTCGACCGAACTGCCGAACGGTCGTCGGCCTGTTTCCCCGGATGCGCCCGCAGGGGTGGCACCACGACCACGTTCCCGACCTGCCACCGGAGTGGGCGCACGTGGTGACGATCGGCACACCGCAGTCCTGAGCGGCCGTGGCACCGGCTCCGTTCGCCGCATCGGCGCCTCCTCGTCCAAGGATCGTCGTCGCACTCGACTTCATTGATGTTCACAATTTCCCACCCCGCGGTCAGGTCTTCGTGTTACTCTTCGTTTCGCTAACATTGAGTCACCGGTTTCGCCCCGATTTCATCTCTGCCCCAATGCATTTCATCTCCCGTGACGCACCGCGTCATCACCGGCCCCACAGGAGTTCACCTTGAATCGGAAGACGATCACCCGCGGCATCTGCGCCGCCGCATCCCTCACGGCCGCGGCGACGCTGGCGCTTCCCGGCGTTGCCTCCGCCGCGGACACCGACGTCCCCGCACCCACCATCACGGCAGGCGCCGACGGCGACGTCATCACCATGACGCTCACCCAGAAGAGCAACGGCCAGAACGTCCTCTGCCTGCCGATCGTCCTCGACGCGCAGGACGCGCTGCCGCTCGCGGCCACGCCGACCGATCAGTGGCCCAGCTTCGTCGAGCTCCTCGGCAAGGTCTACTACATCGGGAACCCGACCACGGACGCCGCGCCCGAATCGACCAGCAGCACAGGCCCGGTCGAGGGCGGCGTCAACACCGGACTGCTCAAGCCGATCACGCCCGGCGTCTATGCAGTGGTCGGCGCATGCTTCGACGCCGCCAGCCAGGACGCGGTGCTGTCCTACGGCTACACGGTCGTCTTCTCGCCGGGCGGAGTCGGCAGCGTCGACCAGGCACTCGACCTCGGCAGCAGCACGCTCACCATGGACGGCGGAAGCAGCGTGATCACCGACCTGCTCACGAGCGGAGCCGGCAGCAGCATCCTCTTCTCCAACAGCTGACGCACACGAACCGCCCCGGCGACACACCGCCATCACCCGGTGGCCGCCGGGGCGGCCGAACCCTCCACCACGGGACCGCCTCTCGGGAACAGCCGCCGACGGGAATCGTTCGACGGCCCTCCCCGCGATCCGTACCCGCAGTGCACACTGACCCGGTGACGACAGACGAAGCACACGAGTCCACTCTCGGCGACGACTTCGCCTCGCTCGCCGCGTACGTGAAGGACCACCGCGCGGGTGGTTACGACGTCGACACCGTCGTCGAGTCGGTGTGCGCACGATGCGGTGGTCGAGTCTTCGCGATAGGTGTCGACGACGAGGTGGGGTGCGCCGAACGCCTCTGTCTGGCGTGCGATGACGCCGTCCTGATCGCCGACAGCGAGGACCACTGGTCGGAGGCCGAGCCGGTCCAGTGTGAATGCCCCTGCGGTGGTGAGGAGTTCACCATCGGCGTCGGCTTCACCCCGGTCGGTGACGGTAGCGACGACGTGCGGTGGGTGAGCATCGGGCTGCGGTGCGTCCAGGACGGGACGCTCGGGGTGTACACCGACTGGAAGATCGACTACAGCCCCTCGGCTCACCTGCGACGCATGGCGTAGTCGACCCGTCGACGAGCAGCCACCCGTCGGCGGTGACGACTCGGGTGCGGCTCTCAGCGTCCCCGCAGGCGCTGCGTCAACCGGTGCGCCTGCCGCAGCAACAGCTCGCCGAGTTCACCCCTCCGGTCGGGCGGGAAACGGGACTCGACGCCGGTCAGGCTCAGCGCCCACGCCGGCTGCTCACCGGCGTCGAACACGGCGGCGCCCATCCCCCAGCTGCCCTCCACCAGCAGACCGGGATTGACGCAGTAACCCGTCAGCTTCGTCTCCTCGATGCGTTCGCGGATGCCGGCGGTGCTGTGTTCGTCGCCCCACCGTTCCGTCAGCTCGCGGCGGTCCAGGTACTCGGTGATCTCACGGTCGGGCAGATGCGAGAGGATCACCAGCCCCGCCGAAGCCACACCGAGCGGCAGACGCAACCCGACGTGCAGGACGTGTGAACGAAGCGGGAAGCTGCCCTCCTCACTCGCGACACAGACGGTCTCGTCACCGCGCCGAGCGGACAGGAACGCGCTCTCCCCGGTCTCACGGGCCAGGTCGCGCAGGATGCCCCGAGCACGTTCGGTGATGTCGTAGCGTTCCGCGGCCTGCGACCCGAGCAGGTACAACTCCGGTCCCAGCGACCATCGCCCGGTCTTCCGATCCCGGTCGACGAGACCCTCCTCGGCGAGCGAGGTCAACAGGCGGTGTGCCGTCGGGCGAGCGAGGCCGGTCGCGCGGCCCAGATCGGACGTGGACGCGCCGCCACCCGGTGCCGCCGCGACGGCGCGCAACAGCGCCCCCACGCGTCGGATCACCTGCGGTCGCTCGTCCACACCGACAGCATACGTTCATTGAGTGAACGGATACCCCTCCACGGTCCGGCTCGCGAGCACTTCCCGACGATCCCGTCCACAGGCTTGAAGTGCAGTGACCTGCGTACTTGAGTGGGCAGAGACATTCGGTCGGCACCGTCCATGGAACGGACCGGACGACGAGCAGACGCACACCGTGCGAGATGAAGGGACTTCGGATGGGAACGAGAGTGTTCACCACCGCGGCCGAGGCCGTCGCGGACATCGACGACGGCGCGACGATCGCCGTCGGAGGATTCGGACTGTGCGGCATCCCCGACGCACTGATCGACGCCCTCCGCGAATCCGGCGTCGGCAACCTCGAGGTGTTCTCCAACAACTGCGGTGTCGACGACCACGGCCTCGGGATCCTGCTCGGCGCCAAGCAGATCAGCCGCGTCACCGCGTCGTACGTCGGAGAGAACAAGGAGTTCGCCCGGCAGTACCTGTCCGGCGAGCTGGAGGTCGAGCTGACCCCGCAGGGCACCCTCGCCGAGCGCCTCCGCGCAGGCGGTGCCGGCATCCCCGCGTTCTTCACCCCCGCCGGTGTCGGCACCCCCGTCGCCGACGGCGGGCTGCCGTGGCGGTACGCGGCCGACGGTTCAGTCGCTGTCGCGTCCCCGCCGAAGGAGACCCGCGAGTTCGGCGACAAGCGGTACGTGATGGAACTCGGGATCTCCGCGGACTTCGCACTCGTGCACGCCGTGCGCGGCGACACCGCAGGCAACCTGGTCTTCGACAAGACCGCCCTCAACTTCAACCCGCTCGCCGCGATGGCGGGCAAGGTGACCATCGCGCAGGTCGAGGAGCTGGTCCCGGCCGGCGAGCTCGATCCCGCCCAGGTGCACCTGCCGGGCGTGTTCGTGCAGCGCATCGTCAACACCGGACCGCAGAACAAGCGCATCGAGAAGCGCACCGTCACAGCAACCCAGGGAGTGTCGGCATGAGCATCGGATGGACCCGCGACGAGATGGCCGCCCGCGCGGCCGCGGAGATGATCGACGGCGAGTACGTCAACCTCGGCATCGGACTGCCGACGCTGATCCCCGGCTACCTGACCGACGACGTGAAGGTGACGCTGCACTCGGAGAACGGCATCCTCGGCACCGGCCCGTACCCGACCGAGGACGCGGTCGACGCCGACCTCATCAATGCAGGCAAGGAGACCGTCACCGTCAATCCCGGTGCCGCGTACTTCGATTCGGCGCTGTCGTTCGGGATGATCCGCGGCGGGCACATCGACACCGCGGTCCTCGGCGGCATGCAGGTCTCCGCCACCGGCGACCTCGCCAACTGGATGGTGCCCGGCAAGATGGTCAAGGGCATGGGCGGCGCGATGGACCTGGTCCACGGCGCGAACCGCGTCATCGTGGTCATGGAACACACCGACCGCGACGGTGGCGCGAAGATCGTCGAGTCGTGCAGCCTGCCCCTCACCGGACAGGGCGTCGTGAACCGCATCATCACGAATCTCGCGGTGATCGACGTGGTCGGCGACGGCACCCTCGCGCTCGTCGAGCTGGCGCCCGGCGTCACGGTGGACGACGTCACCGCCGCGACGGGCGCCGCTCTCGACATCCGCATCCCGCAGCCCGCCTGACACCCCCTCGTTCGGTTCCTCGCATTCGGAAGGTTTCCCCTCACATGGCCTCGAACAACATCTCCGTCATCGTCGCGGGTGCCCGTACCCCGATGGGCCGGCTCCAGGGATCACTGAAGGACTTCTCCGGGTCCGACCTCGGCGGCATCGCCATCAAGGGCGCCCTCGACAAGGCCGGCATCACCGGCGACCAGGTCGACTACGTCATCATGGGCCAGGTCCTCACCGCCGGCGCCGGACAGATCCCCGCCCGCCAGGCCGCCGTCGCCGCAGGCATCCCCATGTCCGTACCCGCCCTGACCATCAACAAGGTCTGCCTGTCCGGCATCAACGCCATCGCCATGGCCGACCAGATGATCCGCGCCGGCGAATTCGACATCATCGTCGCCGGCGGCCAGGAATCGATGACCCGCGCACCCCACATGCTCGAAAAGTCCCGCGCCGGCTTCAAGTACGGCGACGTCACCCTGCGCGACCACATGGCCTACGACGGCCTGCACGACATCTTCACCGACCAGGCGATGGGCCTGCTCACCGAATCCGCCAACACCGACACCCGATTCGTCTCCCGCGACGAGCAGGACGCGTTCGCCGCCGCCTCCCACCAGAAAGCCGCGAAGGCGTGGAAGGACGGCCTGTTCGACAACGAGGTCGTCCCCGTCGCCATCGCGCAACGCAAGGGCGACCCGATCGAGTTCCGCGAGGACGAAGGCATCCGCGCCGACACCACCCCCGAATCCCTCGGCAAGCTGCGTCCGGCGTTCTCGAAGGACGGCACCGTCACCGCCGGATCGGCATCGCAGATCTCCGACGGCGCCGCCGCGGTGATCGTCATGTCCAAGGCGAAGGCCGAACAGCTCGGCCTGTCGTGGATCGCCGAGATCGGCGCCGCCGGGCAGGTCGCAGGACCGGACTCGACGCTGCAGTCCCAGCCCGCGAACGCCATCGCCACGGCGTGTGAGCGGGAGGGGATCAGCCCCGCCGACCTCGACCTCGTCGAGATCAACGAGGCGTTCGCCGCCGTCGGGATCGTCTCGGCCCGCGAACTGGGCATCGACCCCGGCAAGGTCAACGTCAACGGCGGTGCCATCGCCCTCGGTCACCCCCTCGGCATGTCCGGGGCCCGCATCGCCCTGCACCTGGCGCTGGAGCTGCAGCGTCGTGGTGGCGGCACCGGTGCCGCGGCCCTGTGCGGTGGCGGCGGTCAGGGTGACGCGCTGATCCTCCGCGTTCCCACCGCCTGACCCACCCGGCACCGGCATGAACGGTTCCGTTCACTCGATCAGATCGACTGAACGGAACCGTTCATGCCGGGTTTGTCGAAGGCATACTCCGATTGCGGGCACGACGCAGTGCGTCGAGCCGTGATGTCTCCCACACCAACGACGGATCGTCGTAGATGCCCGGCACAATGGCGGGCATGGCGAACATCTTCGATCTGAGCACTCCGGCCAAGCGTTTCCGATTTGTCGCGATTCTGGAGGCGTTCACCTGGGCCGGTCTGCTGATCGGTATGGCGTTCAAGTACATCCCCGAGAACGGCAACGAGATCGGCGTGAAGATCTTCGGCCCGTTCCACGGCGCCGTCTTCGTCCTCTTCGTGCTGATCTCGCTCCTGACCGCGCGGGCTCTGAAGTGGAACCTCGTCACCGCGGGTCTGGCTCTGATCTCCAGCATTCCGCCGTTCGCGACCATCCTGTTCGAGTGGTGGGCCGTGCGCACCGGCAAGCTCGGTGAGCTCTCCGCACGGACCGAACCCGCCGTCGCCGACGCCCGGACCGCCGACTTCGTCTGACAACCGACCACACGACGCCCTCGTGGAGCCACTGCTCCCCGAGGGCGTCGTCGTGTTTGTGACAAACTGACAACGTGACTCGACCCGGTTCCCGCCAGCCCGCACGCCCCTCCGCAGCGATGGCCGCAGCCATGTCCGGCGCGGTCGACCTGTCCGCGCTCAAGGATCGCCCGCAGGCGCCGCCCGCGGGCCAGGGAGCGCCCGCGGCCGGGGGCTCGACCTCCGGCCTGACTCCGGTCGTCGAGGTCACCGAGGAGACCTTCGAGGCCGAGGTCCTGGAACGGTCGATGCAGGTCCCGGTGCTGGTGTACCTGTGGTCGCCCCGCAGTGACGCGAGCGTCGTGTTCGGAGACGAACTCGAGCCGCTCGCGGCCGAGGGAGACGGCACCTGGGTGCTCGCCAAGGTCGACGTCGACAGCAACATGCGGATCGCGCAGGCGTTCGGCGTGCAGGGAATCCCGACTGTCGTCGCGGTCGCCGGTGGTCAGCCGCTCGCCGACTTCCAGGGCGTGCAGCCCGTAGACCAGGTTCGCGGCTGGCTCGGCCAGGTCCTCGCGGCGACCGCGGGCAAGCTGACGGGGCCGCCGCCCGGCGAGGGCGCCGAGCCGGAACCCGAGGATCCCCGCTTCGTCGCCGCGGAGGACGCTCTCGCGGAGGGTGATCTCGACGGCGCGGAGGCCGCGTACCAGGTGATCCTGGACGCCGAGCCCACGAACAAGGAGGCCCTCGCCGCGCTTCGCCAGGTACGTTTCCTGGCGCGGGTGCAGACCGTTGCGCCGGACGCGGTCGCGACCGCGGCGGCGGAGCCGACGAATGTCGACGCACAGCTCGCCGCGGCGGACGCCCTGCTGTACACCCAGCAGCCGGAGGACGCGTTCGGTCTGCTGATCGACGCGATCAAGCGATACGCAGGCGACGACAAGACTGCGGTGCGGACACGTCTGCTCGAACTGTTCGAGCTCTTCGATCCGGCCGACCCGATCGTCGTCTCCGCCCGTCGCAAGCTTGCGTCGGCGCTCTACTAGAGAGGGCGTCGTCTAGCCGTAGCGGTTGGTGCAGACGTCGGGACCGCCGAGGACGCCCGCTCGATAGGCATCGACGCGGGCGAAACCACTCGGGACGGTCTCGCCGTCGACGTCGCTGGCCATCAGCCCGTCGGTGAGCAGGCCGGACACCGCCTCGTCGAGGTCGCCCGGGGACAGGGCGGGAGTTCCCCCTGCGGCGGTCGACGCCGTCCACACCCCCGTCAGGCATGCCGTGTGCAGTGCCGTCGACGGTTCGGTGAGGGGATAGCCGTCCTGCTGCTGGACGGCGAGGGCGTAGCGGGACGCCACCAGTCCGAAGGCACTGAAGTCGCCCCGGATGTCGACAGCCAGCTCGTCGACGTCCCCGCCTGCCGCGCCCACGTCGCGCGGTGTCCCGCGGTCGCTCAGCTCCGGCATGGAGACACCGATGGTGCGGGTGGCAGGGCAGTAGGAGACGGGTTCGGTCGCCGCGGCGTCCGGGCAGCCCGTGTCGGCGCCCGAGTAGACGACGTTCGGCGGCTGCGTCAGTCCGAAGACGGTGTTGAGGGAATCGACGATCATGCCCACCGACTGTTCGGTGACGGGCATGTCCCCGCTCTCGCCCGACTGGGTGAACACTCGTGGGAGCTGGGCCCGCCGGTCGGCCACTTCCGCCTCGTCGATCTCGGTACAGCCGCGCGCCCCGAGGGTGAACCCGGTCTGGAACGCAGTGATCCGCTCGAACGCGTTGCCGTGCACCGCCTCCGGATCGCTCGGATCGGTGTCACGGACGGCGACCATGGCCGCCATCACCGCGTTGAGTCCGTCGGAGGTGTTGAGGGTGAAGCGATTCGACTCACCCGCCGCCACGTACCGCATGTACGCCCCCGCGAAGCAGTCCGCCTGCTGCTCGAGGACGAGGGTGGGGGAGTCGGCGCCGGCCAGCCCCGAGTCGTGCTGGATCGCGTGCCCGTACTCGTGCGCGATGACCATGACGACGGCCATCGGCCCGAAGGTGTCCGTCAACGTCGGGAGCAGGATCGTGCGATCCCATCCGATCGAGCCGTCGCGCGTGCAGTACCCCGCGTTCACGACGCCGTACGTGCTCTCTCCGCAGAACCGGCCGGTCCCGTCCACGTTCGGGTCCCAGGACGCCAGGTCGGTCACCGGTCGGAAGTTGCCTGCGAACACCGCGGGGTACTCGGTCGACCAGAATGCGGACAGATCGGAGATTGCCGAGGAGGCCAGCGCGTCGGCGTCGGAGCCGTTGGCGCCGTGGATCGAGAGCATCGCGCGTGGAGCGTCCGGCCTGGGACCGCTCGGCCCGTCCGTGGCGGGCAGCCCCGCCACCGCGAACGGATCGGCATAGATCGACACCGCCTCGCCGGTGACCACCCGCGAGCAGCCCGCCAGCGCCACCACCGTCGCCGTTGCGGCGACGGCAGTGAGGACCACGCGCCTCACGTCGGCTCCCGGCGCAGCCAGATGGCACTGTTCGCGGGCAGGGTCACCTCCGCCGAGGCGGGCCTGCCGTGCCACGGTGACGTCGTCGCCGTCACCTCGCCGAAGTTTCCGCGGCCCGACCCGTGGTAGTCGGTGGCGTCGGTGTTGAGGATCTCGCGCCACCGCCCGGGCTCGGGGAGTCCGACCCGGTACCGGTCGTGCGTGGTGCCCGCAAAGTTGAACAGGCAGGCCACGATCGACCCGTCGGTGCCGTACCTCAGGAAGCTGAGCACGTTGTTCTCCGTGTCGTTGGCGTCGATCCACGAGTAGCCGCCCGGTGACGCATCGAGTGTCCACAACGCGGGAGACGCCCGGTAGACCGCGTTCAGATCGCGCACCATCGCCAGGACTCCGCGCTGCAACGGGCCCGTGTCGGGGTCGTCGAGTTGGCTCCAGTCGAGCCCACGCTCCTCGGACCACTCGGTGCGCTGCCCGAACTCCTGGCCCATGAACAGCAACTGCTTACCCGGGTGGGACCACATGTAGGCGAGCAGCGATCGGACCCCCGCAGCCTTGGCGGCGTCGTCGCCCGGCATGCGTGTCCACAGGGTGCCCTTGCCGTGGACCACCTCGTCGTGGCTGATCGGCAGGAGGAAGTGCTCACTCCAGGCGTACATCAGCGAGAAGGTGATCTCGTGGTGGTGGAAGCTGCGGTGCACGGGGTCGTGACCCAGATATCCGAGCGTGTCGTGCATCCACCCCATGTTCCACTTCATCGAGAATCCGAGACCGCCCACGGTGGTGGACCGGGTGACGCCCGGCCAGGCCGTCGATTCCTCGGCGATCGTCACGACTCCGGGGTGATGCTTGTGGACGGTGGCGTTCATCTCCTGGAGGAAGGAGACGGCCTCCAGGTTCTCGCGCCCCCCGTGAATGTTCGGTGTCCATTCCCCGGCCGGACGCGAATAGTCCAGGTACAGCATCGAGGCGACGGCGTCGACGCGGAGCCCGTCGACGTGGAACCGGTCGATCCAGAACAGTGCGTTGGCGACGAGGAAGTTTCGCACCTCGGGCCGTCCGAAGTCGAAAACATATGTTCCCCAGTCGAGTTGCTCGCCACGGCGGGGATCGGCGTGCTCGTACAACGGCTCGCCGTCGAATCGCGCCAACGCCCACTCGTCCTTCGGGAAGTGCGCAGGCACCCAGTCGACGATCACGCCGATCCCCGCGCCGTGCAGGTGATCGACGAAGGCACGGAAGTCGTCCGGTGATCCGAATCGCGCGGTCGGGGCGTAGTACGAGGTGACCTGGTAGCCCCACGACCCGCCGTAGGGATGCTCGGCCACGGGCAGGAGCTCGACGTGCGTGAATCCGCAATCGAGGACGTGGTCGGTCAACTGCTCCGCGAGCTCGCGATAACCGAGGCCCGGCCGCCACGAACCGAGATGCACCTCGTAGACGCTCATCGGCTCCTGGTTCGGCTCCCGTCGTGCTCGCGCCGCGAGCCACTCGGAGTCGGTCCAGGCATACGTGGATTCCGCGACCCGGGACGCCGTCGCGGGCGGAACCTCGGTGGCGAACGCCATCGGATCGGCCTTGTCTCGCACCGACCCGTCACGGCAGTGCACCCGGAACTTGTACAGGTCGCCGGGGCCGATCCCCGGAACGAACACCTCCCACACGCCGGTCGATCCGAGCGCCCGCATCGGGGTCCGGCCGCCCCAGCCGTCGAAGTCGCCCATCACCGTGACCCCGACTGCGTTCGGCGCCCAGACCGCGAACGAGACACCGGTGACCTCGCCGTCGGGTGTCGTGTAGCTGCGCGGGTGTGCGCCCAACGCGTCCCACAGTCGCTCGTGCCGACCCTCGCCCAGCAGGTGCAGGTCGAGATCGCCGAGAGTGGGGAGGAACCGGTACCCGTCGGCGACCACCTCCGTGTGGCCGCCCGGGTATTCGACGACGAGTCGATAGTCGACGAGGTCCTCCACCGGGACCACCCCGGCGAACACCCCGTCGCCGAGATCGGTGAGCACATGGTCGGTCCTGCCGACGCGGGCGGCAACCGAGACGGCGTGTGGTCGCAGCGCGCGGATCACCGTCCCACCCGGGTGGGCGTGGGCGCCGAGGATCGAGTGCGGGTCGTGATGGGTGCCCGCGATCAGGCGGTCGAGGTCACCCGGGTCGGGTGCCGCGGCGACGCGGGACGTCCGGGGGCTCACGAGACCGGGGGACGGTGCGCGAGATGCCGGCGCTCCGGATAGGGGACGGGTGGAAGAGCGAGCACGTGCGCGACCGCGCGCCAGGGCTCGAGGCGCACGAAATTGGTCTGCCCCCAGTCGTACTGCTCACCGGAGACCTCGTCGAGGACGGTGATGCGATCGTGCCAGTCGCGGCCGATCGCGGGCATGTCGATCCAGATGGTGCCGTCCTCGGCGCCGTACGGATTGAGGTTGACGACCGTCAGTACCGCGTCGCCGGTTGCCGGATCGAACTTCGAGTACGCGATCAGCGAGTCGTTGTCGATGTGGTGGAAGGTGATGTTCCGCAGTTGCTGCAACGCCGGATGCGCCCGCCGGATCTTGTTGAGAAGCGTGATCCACGGCTCGAGCGACTCCCCGCGCGCACGGGCGCCGTCGAAGTCGCGGGGGCGGAGCTGGTACTTCTCCGAGTCCAGGTATTCCTCGCTACCGGGGCGCAGCGGAACATGTTCGTACAGTTCGTATCCCGAATAGACCCCCCATGTCGGGGCGAGGGTCGCGGCGAGCGCGGCCCGCAGGGCGAACATCCCCGGACCACCGACCTGCAGGGACTCGTGCAGGATGTCCGGTGTGTTGACGAACAGGTTCGGCCTCGCTTCGTCGGCCTTCGCGGCGAGTTCGATCCCGAAGTCGATCAGCTCCTGCTTGTACACACGCCAGGTGAAATACGTGTAGGACTGGGTGAATCCACGCTTGGCCAGTCCGTACATCCGAGCCGGCCGGGTGAACGCCTCGGACAGGAACAGCACGTCCGGGTCGGTGGCCTTGACCTCGGCGATCAGCCACTCCCAGAAGTCCGGCGGCTTCGTGTGCGGGTTGTCGACGCGAAAGATCTTGACGCCCTTCGAGACCCAGAACCGGACCACCCGGAGAACCTCGGTGTAGATGCCGTCCCTGTCGTCGTCGAAGTTGACCGGATAGATGTCCTGGTACTTCTTCGGCGGATTCTCGGCGAACGCGATCGTCCCGTCGGGCAGAACGGTGAACCACTCCGGATGCGCTGCGGCCCAGGGGTGATCGGGGGCGCACTGCAGCGCGAGGTCGAGCGCGACCTCCAGTCCGAGTTTGGCGGCGCGGGTGACGAACGAGCGGAAGTCCCGCATCGTGCCCAGTTCCGGATGGATCGCGTCGTGGCCGCCTTCGGCCGCTCCGATCGCCCACGGCGAACCGACGTCGTCGGGTCCGGGAGTGAGCGTGTTGTTCGGCCCTTTCCGGTTCACCCGGCCGATCGGGTGGATCGGGGGTAGGTACACGACGTCGAACCCCATCGCCGCGATCCGCGGCAGATCGTTCGCCGCCGTCGCGAAGGTGCCGTGTCGAGGCCGCCCCTCCGCGTCCCACCCGCCGGTCGACCGAGGGAAGAACTCGTACCAGGAACCGAACAGCGCTCGGTTGCGGTCGACCAGTACCGGCAGTGCCCTCCCACGGGTGACGAGGTCGCGCAGTGGATGCGCGTGCAGCAGCTCCGTCACCCCGGGTGCGAAGGCCGGCGCCACCCGCTCCGGTAGGTGGGCGCTGCTGCGCAGCGCCGCGGCAACCGCCACGCATCGAGGCCGTTCGCCCCGCGGAACGGCGCGTGCAACCCGCTCGAACAGGCGGGCGCCGATCTCGAGGTCGTTCGCGAGTTCGGCCGGACCCTGACCGGCCGCGAGCTTCGCCTCGACGGCGAGGCGCCAGGTCGTGACCGGATCACTCCACCCTTCGATCCGGTAGGACCAGGTGCCCGGGCAGGTGGGGGTGAACACGGCCGCGAACGTGTCCGGCAGCGGACCCGGCGCCATGGGGATGCGGATGCTGCGCGTGAAGCCCGGTCCGCGGACGGCCAGCGTGGCGGCGACGGCGTCGTGGCCCTCGCGCCACACCGTGGCGGACACGGGGAAGGTCTCGCCCACGACCGCTTTCGCCGGGTAGCGGCCTCCCGCGATCTCGGGGACGACGTCGTCGATACCAATCCGCCCGGTCATGCCCGAGACATTACGGGTATCCGCCGGTTGCGCGCTCGCGGTGACGGCGCCCCCGAGCCCGGTGGTGTCGATCTCCCGAGTCCCGCGGCCGCGGTGCGCACGACAGGACCGACAGCCGCGTCATCTGTAGTCTTCGCCGGGTGAAAGCCTTGCGTCGGTTCACCGTCCGCGCCCACCTGCCCGCCCGGCTGTCCGCACTCGGGCAGCTGTCCACCAATCTGCGCTGGTCCTGGCATCCGCCCACGCAGGACCTGTTCGCGCGCATCGATCCGCAACTGTGGTCGCAGGTGCGTCACGACCCGGTCCGGATGCTCGGTGAGGTGGCTCCCGGTCGCCTCGACGAACTGGCAGGAGACGAGGATTTCGTCGCCGAACTCGACCGGCTCGACGCCGACCTCGTCGACTACCTGGACCGTCCGCGCTGGTACCAGAACCAGCAGGCCAAGGGCGTTGACCTGGCCAGTGGGATCGCGTACTTCTCAATGGAGTTCGGCGTGACCGAGGTGCTGCCGAACTACTCCGGCGGCCTCGGCATCCTGGCAGGCGACCACCTCAAGGCGGCATCCGACCTGGGTGTTCCGCTGATCGGTGTCGGACTGCTGTACCGGTCCGGGTACTTCCGTCAGTCGTTGACCGTCGACGGCTGGCAGACCGAGCACTACCCGTCGCTGGACCCGCAGGGCCTGCCACTGCGGTTGCTCACGGAGCCCGAGTCGGGGGCGGCGGTCCTGCTGCACGTCGCGATGCCCGGCGACCGGGTGCTACGGGCACGGGTGTGGATCGCGCAGGTCGGCCGGGTCCCGCTGCTGCTTCTCGACTCGGACATCGCCGAGAACGACGCCGAGCTGCGCGGCGTCACCGACCGTCTCTACGGCGGCGACCAGGACCACCGCATCAAGCAGGAGATTCTCGCCGGGATCGGGGGGGTGCGGGCAGTGCGCGCCTACACCCGGTCCGTGGGGCTCGCCGACCCCGAGGTCTTCCACATGAACGAGGGGCACGCAGGGTTCCTCGGCGCCGAGCGCATCCGTGAACTGATCACCGGAACGGGTCTCGAATTCGACGAGGCACTCGCCGCGGTGCGCGCCGCGACCGTCTTCACCACGCACACTCCGGTCCCCGCCGGCATCGACCGGTTTCCTCTGGATCTGGTTCGGCACTACTTCTCCGGTCGCGACGGTGGCAACGACTCGTCGTTGTTGCCGGGAGTCGGCGTCGATCGCATCCTCGCCCTCGGTGGCGAGGCGGATCCGTCGGTGTTCAACATGGCGCACATGGGGCTGCGTCTCGGCCAGCGGGCCAACGGGGTGTCGGAGCTGCACGGCATCGTCAGCCGCGACATGTTCAACGGCCTGTGGCCGGGGTTCGACACCGACGAGGTGCCGATCGGGTCCGTGACGAACGGTGTGCACGCGCCGACGTGGGCGGCTCGCGAGTGGATGGACCTCGCGCGCCGTGCCGTCGGACCGGAACTCGTCGAGGAGGCACGCGGCTGGGAGCAGCTGCAGGACATCGGCGCCGGCGAACTGTGGGCCACCCGCAACGCGCTGCGGGCGCAACTCGTCGACGAGGTTCGCCGTCGGGTGCGCGCGTCCTGGATCGAGCGCGGAGCGACCGAGGCGGAACTGGGTTGGACCTCGGAGGTTTTCGACCCGAACGTGCTGACCGTCGGGTTCGCGCGACGCGTCCCGACCTACAAGCGGCTCACCCTGATGCTGCGCGACCCGCAGCGGCTCCGCGCGCTGCTCCTCGACGAGGAGCGGCCCGTGCAGCTGGTGGTGGCGGGCAAGAGTCATCCCGCGGACGAGGGCGGCAAGGCCCTGATCCAGCAGGTCGTGCGCTTCGCCGACGAGCACGACGTGCGGCACCGGATCGTGTTCCTGCCCGACTACGACATGTCGATGGCCCGGTACCTGTACTGGGGCTGCGACGTGTGGCTCAACAATCCGCTGCGGCCCCTGGAGGCGTGCGGCACGTCGGGGATGAAGTCGGCGCTCAACGGCGGCCTCAACCTGTCGATCCGCGACGGCTGGTGGGACGAGATGTTCGACGGGGAGAACGGCTGGGCCATCCCGACCGCCGACGGCGTGCGGGACGAGTCCCGCCGCGACGATCTCGAGGCGAACGCCATGTACGACCTGCTGGAGCAGTCGGTGCTGCCGAAGTTCTACAGCCGCGGCGCCGACGGCGTCCCGGCGCGCTGGGTGGAGATGGTGCGCCACACCCTGCAGACACTCGGCCCGAAGGTGCTGGCGTCCCGCATGGTTCGGGACTACGTCGTCGAGTTGTACGCACCTGCCGCCGCGGCTGCGAGGACGGTGGTCGCGGACGGGTACGCGGGCGCGAAGCGGCTCGCGCTCTACCGTGCGCGGGTCGCGGCGATGTGGTCGGGCGTGCAGGTGGTGCAGGTGGACAGCTCCGGCCTACCGGACACACCGGTGATCGGTGCCGAGCTGACGCTGCGCGCCTACGTCCGGCTCGGCGGGCTCGAGGCCTCCGAGGTGACCGTGCAGGCGGTGCTCGGCCGGGTCGGGTCCGAGGAGGATCTCACGGACGTGGTGACCGTCCCGATGACCCACGTCGGCTCCGACGAACTCGGTGAGGAGTACGTCGTGGACACCGTGCTGCCCCGATCGGGCGCGGTCGGCTACACGGTGCGGGTGCTCCCGCATCACGAACTGCTCGCCGGGGACGCCGAGCTCGGGTTGGTGGCGACACCGGCGGGGTAGCGTGCGCGGTTCCGCGGACCGCCGTCGTGACGACGCGGGCCGCCGTCGTGACGACGCGGGCCGCCGTCGTGACGACGCGGGCCGCGGACCCGCGGCGTCGTCATCCCCGCCGCGGCTCGTCCGAGAAGTCCCGGGGGACAGGAGCGTACGACCGCGCCGACCGTGAGTTCCCGATCAGCCGGCCGCGAGGCGTTCGAGTGCCTTGCGTGCCACGTCCGGGTCGGAGGTCTCCCAGAACGGGGGCAGCGAGGCGCGCAGGTATCCGCCGTATCGGGCGGTCGCGAGCCGCGAGTCGAGCACCGCGACCACACCCTTGTCGTCGGTGCTGCGCAGCAACCGTCCGACGCCCTGCGCGAGGAGCAGCGCAGCATGATTCGCAGCGACCGCGAGAAAGCCGTTGCCGCCGCGTGATTCGACCGCCCGTTGACGCGCCGCCAGCAGCGGGTCGTCGGGCCGGGGAAACGGAATCCGGTCCAGGATGACCAGCGACAGCGACGGGCCGGGGACGTCCACGCCCTGCCACAGCGACAGCGTGCCGAACAGCGAGGTCGCCTCGTCCTCCGCGAACTTGCGGATCAACTGCCCGGTCGCGTCCTCGCCCTGGCACAGGATCGGGGTGTCGAGACGCTGACGCATCTCCGCGGCCGCGGCCTTCGCTGCCCGGGTCGACGAGAACAGTCCGAGGGTGCGGCCACCGGCGGCGCCGACCAGTGCCTCGATCTCCTCGAGGACCCGCGGTGTCAGGCCGTCACGGCCCGGGGGCGGAAGGTGCTTGGCCACGTACAGGATTCCGGACTTCGCATGGTCGAACGGCGATCCGACGTCGAGCGCGTTCCACTTGACGGTCGACTCGTCGGACGGTGCCTCGGTCCCCGTCGCCATCGCGGTGTCGCTGCGCACCGGAGCCTGGGCGGGCAGGCCCCAGTCCACCGCGAGACCGTCGAACGAGCCTCCGACCGTCAGGGTCGCGGACGTCAGGACCACCGTCGACTCGTCGAACAGTCGCGTGCGCAGCAGCCCGCCGACGGACAGCGGCGCGATCCGCACAAGCTTCCCGCGGCGTTCCTCGTCGGCGAGCCACACGACGTCCCGGCGTGCGGCCGGATCCGGTTCGTCGTAGGCGGTGAGTACGCGGACCGCGCTGTCGTGTACCTCGTCGACCGCAGCCAGCGCCGCGGTCCGCGCCGCCGCCGACTCGGGGTCCATCGTCGCCTGGCCCGGACGGGACGGCCCGATCGCCGTGCGCACGGCCCAGGCCGAGTCGCGTACCAGTGCCAACGCCTGGCCGGCGCCGTCGGGGAGGTGTTCCCACCGTCCCGCGGGCAGTTCCTCGAGGACCGCGGTCCACGCCTCGGCGGACGCCTCCAGCCGGTCCACGTCCTGCTCCTCGACGAGCTTCACGCAGCGCCGGGCCGCGGCGCTGATCGTCGTGGGCGACAGTTCCGCGGTCGCGACACCGGTCACCCGGTCCACGAGCTCGTGCGCCTCGTCGATCACCACGACGTCGTGCTCGGGCAGCACCGCGATCCCCGAGATCGCGTCGATGGCCAGCAGTGCGTGGTTGGTCACCACCACGTCCACCTGCGCGGACTGCAGTCGTGCCCGCTCGGCGAAGCAGTCCTCACCGACCGGGCAGCGGGACTTGCCGAGGCATTCGCGGGCCGTGACGCTGACCTGCCGCCAGGCCTGGTCGCTGACACCGGGCACGACCTCGTCGCGGTCGCCGGTCTCGGTGTCGGAGGACCACGCCGTCAGCCGCTTGACCTCCCGGCCCAGCCGTGACACCGCGAACGCGTCGAACAGCTCCGCGTCGGGCGACGGCTCCTCCGCCATCCCCGTGTGCACCTTGTTCATGCAGAGGTAGTTGTTGCGGCCCTTGAGGATCGCGAATCTCGGCTCCCGGCCGAGCGGCTTCTTCAGTGCCTTGGCCAGCCGCGGCAGATCCCGGTCGACGAGCTGGCGCTGCAACGCGATGGTCGCCGTCGAGATCACCACCGTGCGTCCCGACTCCACCGCGTGCCGCACGCTCGGAACCAGGTAGGCGAGGGATTTACCGGTACCGGTGCCCGCCTGCACGGCGAGGTGCTCGCCCGACTCGATCGCATGCGCGACCGCCGACGCCATCGTCAGCTGGTTCCGCCGCTCGGCGCCGCCGAGGGAGCGCACCGCCTCGGACAGCAACTCGGGGACGGTGGGGAGTTCGGGCACCCGACAAGGCTACGCGGCGATCCGTGGCGCGAGCCGCCGACCTGCCCGAGAGTCCGAGTCGCGATCCACCCGGTCCCGCCGACACGATCGGCGTCAGCGACCGCTCCGCGGGCGACCGGCCGGTCGACGGGGCATGGGCACGGCCGACGAGCCCACGAGCGTGACGCCGACGTCCTGCATCGCGCCGAGGGCGGTGCGCACCGTCTCCGGTGACACCGCGGCGGTGTAGTCCAGCAGCACCCGGGTGTCGAAACCCTCCCGAACCGCATCCATCGCGGTCGCGCGCACGCAGTGGTCGGTGGCGATGCCCACCACGTCGACCGCGTCGATGCCGTGGTCCTGCAGCCAGTCCGACAGCGTGTCGCCGTCCTCCGACGACCCTTCGAAACCGGAGTACGCCGCAGCGAAGGCGCCCTTGCCGAACACCGCTTGCACCGACGACAGGTCGAGGTCCGGATGGAACTCGGTGCCGGGCGTCCCCACCACGCAGTGCGGCGGCCAACTGTCCACGAAATCGGGACTCTCCGAGAAGTGTGTACCCGGATCGACGTGCCGGTCCGCCGTCGCGACCACCGCTGCGTACCGCGGCCGGTGCGGCGAAGCCAGGTACTCCGTGATCGCCGAGGCGACCGCGGCCCCGCCCGCCACCGCGAGCGATCCCCCCTCGCAGAAGTCGTTCTGCACGTCCACGATCACCAGGGCTCTCTTACCGCTCATGTCTCCATCCTCCCCTCGTCCGTGTCAGTCGACGAACCGCGTGGGCACGGCCGCTTCACCGTGCGAGAGCTTGAGCCCCTCCCACGGCAGACTCACCCGATTCGCCGCCAGCAGATCCCGCGCCTCCTTCAGTCCCGGCAGGCCGGGTGTGCGTTCGCCGCCGCGGACCAGCGGGACCATCAGCGGCCTGCCGACGAGCCCGTCGCCGTCCGGCACGGACGAGCCGATCGGATGGACGACCTCCTCGACGATCGTCCCGGTCGGTCGCGCGAACCGGACCGCGGTTTTCGTGCCGCCCCGGGAGGCCTTGTGGCTGCTTCGCTTCGCCACCGGAAGCCCGTCGACCTCGACCAGCTTGTACACCATGCCCGCCGTCGGGGCGCCTGATCCCGTGACCAGGGACGTGCCGACGCCGTAGGAGTCGACGGGTTCCGCTCGCAGTGCCGCGATCGCGTACTCGTCGAGGTCGCCGGACACCACGATCTTCGTGTTCACCGCGCCGAGCGAGTCGAGTTGTGCGCGCACCTGACGCGCCCACACCCCGAGGTCACCCGAATCGATGCGTACGCCACCGAGTTCCGGGCCTGCCACCTCGATCGCCGTCCGAACGCCCTCGGTGATGTCGTAGGTGTCGACGAGCAGTGTCGTACCCACTCCGAGCCGCGCGACCTGTCCCCGGAACGCCGCCGCCTCGTCCGGACCCGTCGCCGTCGTGTGGAGCAGCGTGTACGCGTGCGCGCTGGTGCCCGCGCCCGGAATCCCGTAGCGCCGAACCGCCTCCAGGTTCGAGGTCGCGTCGAAACCGGCGATGTACGCCGCGCGGGAGCAGGCGACGGCGGCTTCCTCGTGTGCCCGCCTGGACCCCATCTCGATCAACGTCCGGTCACCCGCCGCACCGACCATCCTGGCCGCGGCCGACGCGATGGCGCTGTCGTGGTTGAGGATCGACAGGACCAGCGTCTCCAGCAGGACGCATTCGGCGAACGATCCGCGGACCGACAGGATCGGGGAGCCGGGGAAGTACAGCTCACCCTCGCGGTACCCGTCGACGTCGCCGCCGAAACGGTAGTCGCGCAGCCAGGCGAGCGTCGCATCGTCGAGGAAGCGCGAAACGATCGCGAGTTCCGGCTCGCCGAACCGGAACCGGGAGATCGCGTCCAGCACGCGGTCGACACCCGCGACGACGCCGTATCGGCGGCCGTTGGGAAGTTTGCGGGCGAACACCTCGAAGCTGCACCGGCGATGCCCGGACCCGTCCGCCAGCGCAGCTGCGAGCATCGTCAACTCGTACTGGTCGGTGAGCAGGGCTGTGCTGGTGGCGGGTGCCGACCACTGGGAGTACGTCACCGCGCCCACACTACGAGTAGCGCCCGCGGGTGGTGGATGTCCCGTCCCCGATTGACGCCTCGGTGTTCAATTGGTCCGGATTGCGTCGTAGTCTGGAGGTATGGCTCCGCGTCCGTACACCACGCTGATGGCCGTGCCGATGGCAAGCATGCCGATCCCGGCGCCGGCCGTTGTGCCCGAACAGGCCGAGGTGACCGACGAGGACGAGGCGCTGAACCGCCCCTGGGTGACCGTCGTGTGGGACGACCCGGTCAACCTCATGCACTACGTGACGTTCATCTTCCAGAAGCTGTTCGGCTACAGCAAGGCGAAGGCCACGGATCTGATGATGCAGGTGCACAAGGAGGGCAAGGCGGTCGTGTCGTCCGGGTCGAGGGACAAGATGGAGCACGATGTCCAGCGACTGCACGCCGCCGGATTGTGGGCGACGATGCAACGGGACAGCTGACGAGCCACCCGATCGCAGCCGTCTCGAATCCCAGTCACGCAGGAAGGGTCACCAGGTACTTCGACGTGCGCACATGGAGCCGAAAGAACTCGTTGAGCGGAGTGAAGATCCGATCCGAGATGGACGGTCGTGAGGCCTCCGTCCTGCGGTCCCTGGTGACCTCGGTCCTCGGCCTTCTCGAAGACCGGTCCGCATCCGCGCCGACCGACGACCTCGCCGAACTGACCGGCCTGCGGACCGGCAACCCGACCGCCCCGGCGGACGCGACGCTCGCCCGACTGCTGCCCGACTTCTTCGGGGCAGGCCGCGACGCCGTCGATCCCGACTCCCGCGACGCCAACGACAACGGCGCGCTGCGCAGTCTGTACGAACCCGACATCATCGACGCCAAGGTCGCAGCAGGCTCGACGATCCTGCGGACCGTGCCCGTCGAGGGCGGCAAGATCGTGCTCACCCCCGAACAGGCCGAGCAGTGGCTGTACGGCCTCAACGACATCCGCCTGGCGCTCGGCACCACGATCGGCATCGATGCGGACACCCCGGACGAACTCGACCCCGACGATCCGCGCGCACCGCACCTCGACGTCTACCACTGGCTGACCTGGATGCAGGACTCGCTCGTACAGGTACTCCTGCCATGAGTCCGGTGAGCCGGCAGCACGGCGCCCTCACCGACGTCGCCGGCCTGTTCGTCGGCCACCACCACGAACTGGACGACGACGCCGCCCTCGGGAGCGGACGCGCGACCGGCTGCACGGTCGTCCTGGCACCGGGCGGAGCCACCGCCGCCGTCGACGTCCGCGGCGGCGGGCCGGGCACCCGTGAGACCGACCTGCTGGACCCGAGCCACAGCGTGCAGAAGATCGACGCGGTTCTCCTGACGGGCGGCAGCGCCTACGGGCTCGCGGCCGCCGACGGGGTGATGCGGTGGCTCGAGGAGCGTGGCCGGGGGATCCCGATGGACGTGGACGGTCACGTCGTGCCGATCGTGCCGGGCGCGGTGATCTTCGACCTCCCGGTGGGGGACTGGTCGGTGCGGCCGACGGCCGACCACGGCTTCCTGGCCGCCGACGCCGCGGGTGTGGACGTGGCGCGCGGATCGGTCGGAGCCGGCACCGGTGCCCGTGCCGGAGTGCTCAAGGGTGGCGTCGGAACTGCGAGCGTCGTCCTCGACACGGGACCGGCCGCGGGCGCCACCGTCGCCGCTCTGGTCGTCGCGAACCCCGTCGGCTCGGTGTTCGATCCGGCCACGGGACTGCCGTGGGGGGTCGGTGTCGCCGATGCAGCCCGGTGGGGCCTCCGGCAGCCTGATGCCTCCGAACTCGCGTCAGCCCGCGCACTCGGCGACAAGGGCACGGTCCTCAACACCACGATCGGCGTCGTCGCCACCGATGCGCCCCTGGGGAAGGCCGCGTGCCGGCGGGTCGCCGTCGCCGGTCACGACGGACTGGCCCGCGCGATTCGTCCCGCGCATTCGCCGCTCGACGGCGACACCCTGTTCGCGCTCGCGACGGGCACTCGTACGCTACCGCCGACCGAAGTGCCCGTTCCCGCGGCGTTTCCGCCCGATCTGCCCGCGCTCGCGGCGATCTGCGAGGCGGCATCGGACGTCGTCGCGAACGCGATCGTGGACGCCGTCCTGTCCGCGACGACCGTCGCCGGGATCCCCGGTTACCGCGACCTGTTCCCGTCCGCGTTCGACCTCTGACCGACACTCGTCGCGTGTCTCGTGCGGTGGGTACGCTCGGGGCATGACCCGCCCGCCCCTCCCGGTCCCCGGCTCGTCGAATGTTCCGGCCCCCAGCGCGTCCCGCCCGCAGTGGCAACAAGCAGCCATTGCGATCAGCGCCTTCGTCGTCGGGCTGTACGTCCTCGAGTTCGTCGACATGATCCTCGGGAACAGGCTGGACGGCGGCGGCGTGGAACCGCGAACGCTGGACGGGCTGTGGGGCGTGGCCTTCGCGCCGGTCCTGCACTACGGCTGGGGACATCTCGTCGCCAACACGATTCCGCTGCTGGTGCTCGGTTTCTTCGTGATGCTCTCCGGGATCGGGCGGGGACTCGCCGCGACGGGCATCATCTGGCTCGTCGGGGGACTCGGGGTCTGGCTCACCGGTGGGAGCGGCACCCTCCATCTCGGTGCGTCGGTCCTGATCTTCGGCTGGCTCACGTATCTGATCACCCGCGGCCTGTTCACCCGGCACTTCGGGCAACTGGCCCTCGGTGTCGTCGTGCTGTTCCTCTACGGCGGGATGCTGTGGGGAGTGCTCCCCAGTCAGCCCGGTGTGTCGTGGGAGGGCCACCTCTTCGGTGCCGTCGGCGGTGTCGTCGCGGCCTGGGTCCTCGCCTCCGACGTCCGCGCGGCCCGGGCCGCGAAACCGGTGACGCAGTAACCTCGACAGTGCTGCCGCGGACACGTCGGGCCAGGTGTGATCGCAGGCGCAACACCCGCGACGCTGCGGCTTCGTCTCGAATCGGGCTGACCCTTTTTCGAGACCGGTCGGTCGTGGCAGCATGACCCTATGCGCATGACCGTCCTGGGTTGTTCGGGCAGTGTCGGTGGACCCGACTCGCCCGCATCGGGCTACCTGCTCACCGCACCGGACACACCGCCGGTCGTCATCGACTTCGGTCCCGGCGTGCTCGGTGCACTCCAGCGGTACGAGGACCCGGGTTCGGTGTCCATCTTCCTGACCCACCTGCACGCGGACCACTGCCTGGACCTGCCGGGACTGCTCGTGTGGCGTCGATACCACCCGAACCCGCCCGACGGTCGGGCGATCATCTACGGCCCCACCGACAGCCATCACCGGATCGGCGTCGCCTCGGCGGAGTGCGCCGGCGACCTCGACGACATCTCCGACACCATCGACCTGCGGACGTTCGCCGACGGGCAGGTCATCGAGTACGGCACGCTCACCGTGAAGTCGGTTCGCGTGTACCACCCGCCGGAGGCGTACGGGCTGCGGTTCACCGACCCGGACGGGCGGACCCTCGTATACACCGGCGACACCGGCATGTGCGACCAGGTGGTCGAACTGGCCCGTGACGCCGATGTCCTGCTCTCCGAGGCGTCCTGGACGCATTCTCCCGACCGTCCGGAGGGAATTCACCTGTCCGGCACGGAGGCCGGACAGATCGCCACCCGAGCCGGTGTCAAGGAACTGCTGCTCACCCACATTCCGCCGTGGACGTCCCGGGAGGACGTCATCGCCGAGGCGAAGGCCGCGTTCGCCGGTCCCGTCCACGCCGTCAGCGCCGGAGACGTCTTCGACATCTGAGCGGGGTGCGGCCCGGTCGGCGCAGCCGACTAGGCTCACCGGGGTGAGCAGACGACTGGACGGCAGGGCGGACGACGAGCTCCGCGACGTGAAGATCACCCGAGGATTCACCAGCCACCCGGCGGGATCGGTGCTCGTCGAATTCGGGAACACCCGGGTGATGTGCACCGCCAGCGTCGAGGAGGGCGTCCCGCGCTGGCGCAAGGGATCCGGTCTCGGCTGGCTGACCGCCGAGTACGCGATGCTGCCCGCCGCCACCCACACCCGCAGCGGCCGCGAGTCGGTCAAGGGCAAGGTCGGTGGCCGGACCCAGGAGATCAGCCGCCTCGTCGGCCGGTCCCTGCGGGCGTGCATCGACCTCGCCGCGATCGGCGAGAACACCATCGCCATCGACTGCGACGTGCTGCAGGCCGACGGCGGAACCCGCACCGCAGCCATCACCGGCGCCTACGTCGCCCTCGTGGACGCCGTCACCTACCTGCGGGCGGCCGAGTTGCTGTCCGACCCCCAGCCGATCTCGTGCGCGATCGCCGCCGTGAGCGTCGGTGTCGTCGACGGCCGCGTTCGGCTCGACCTGCCGTACGAGGAGGACTCGCGGGCGGAGGTCGACATGAACGTCGTCGCCACCGACACGGGGACCCTCGTGGAGATCCAGGGCACCGGCGAGGGCGCCACCTTCCCGCGCACCACCCTCGACAAGATGCTCGACTCGGCCCTCGCCGGCTGCGAGCAGCTGTTCGTGATCCAGAAGGCGGCCCTGGAGCTGCCGTACCCGGGCGAGCTGCCCGAACCGAAGGCGCCCGAGAAGAAGAAGTTCGGTGGCTGAGCGGGCGACCGTGCGCGTTCTCGTCGCCTCGCGCAACGCGAAGAAGCTCACGGAGCTGCGGCGCGTACTGGAGTCGGCCGGCGTCGAGGGTGTCGAACTGGTCGGGCTGAACGAGGTTCCGGAGTTTCCCGAAACCCCGGAAACCGGTGCCACCTTCGAGGAGAACGCGCTCGTCAAGGCTCGGGACGGCGCCGCAGCGGCGGGTCTGCCCTGTGTGGCAGACGATTCCGGCCTGGAAGTCGATGCACTGAACGCGATGCCCGGCGTCCTGTCGGCAAGGTGGGCGGGCAGGCACGGCGACGATGCCGCGAACACTGCGCTCGTGCTGGCCCAGCTGTCGGACACACCGGACGACCGCCGCGGCGCTGCGTTCGTGTCGGCATGTGCGCTGGTAGTCCCCGGTGGGGCGGAGCGGGTGGTCCGCGGCACCTGGCCCGGTTCGATCGCCCGGTCTCCGCGTGGGGAGGGCGGATTCGGCTACGACCCCGTGTTCGTGCCCGAGGGTGACGGCCGGTCGGCAGCCGAATTGACTCCGGAGGAGAAGGACGCGGCCTCGCACCGCGGCCGCGCGCTCGCGCAGCTGGTGCCGGATCTCGCGGCGCTGGTGTCCTGACGACTCGACCCGCGGACCGGCCGGTTGTGGCACGATCGCCGCGACCGCCGTCGACGGCGGGCCCGCGAGAAAGGTGAGCGAGATGTCGCCGATGATGGTTCCGCAGACCCCGTGCCAATGGCTGACGTATCTGGTCGCGACGATCACCGGGCAGCCGGTGATCATGAATCTCACCGGGTCCTGACAATCGAGAACGGATCGGCCCCCGCAGTGCGGGGGCCGATCCGTTCTCGTGTCCGTGGGGCGGTACTACACCCCGAAGTCGCGCTTGACCTGGAGCGTCCGCTGATGCTCGACGAAGAACGACAGGAACGGAATCGTGCCCGCGAGGAGGGTGCCGACGGTGCGGCCCACAGGCCAGCGCACCTTCACCGCGAGATCCATCGTGAGGATCAGGTACACGAAGTAGACCCAACCGTGGACGATGGCGATCCAGCTCGGCAGATCCTCGACCTTGAAGACGTACTTGGCGACCATCTCGGCCGTCAGAACCAGCAGCCAGATACCGGTCGCGTACGCGAGCACCCGGTACCGCAGCAGTGCGCCCGCGATCTTCTTGGTGTCGCGGGCGGGGGCGGTGGTGGCGGTCTCGTCGGGGGCCGTGCTCACGTGCTGCTCCTATCGGCCTCGCTCGCTCGGAGCTGCGCGAGGTAGTTGTTGTACGCCTGGTGGGCCTCGTCGCCCGGATTGTCGGCGTCGAGGGACTCCGCGGCGGTCATGGTGCGCTGCGGCAGCAGGTCCGCCGGAATCTCGCGCTGCTCCTCGCCGTGGGCGATTCGCTGCTGATCCTCGGGATCGGAGTCCTCGAGTTGCACGAACCGGCGGTACGCGTAGACGACGAAGGCCGCGAACAACGGCCACTGGAACGCGTAGCCGAGATTCTGTCCGTTGCCGCCGACGGCTTCGAAGCGCGTCCACTGCCAGTACCCCAGTGCCAGGCACGCCGCCGCCGCGACGATGACGAACACGATCAGTGCTGGTCGACGGCGGGAGGATGTACGGGCCACACCACGACGGTACCGGAGTCGGGGAGGTGTGAAACCGCCGGTAGGGGAGTCGGCTGTCACACCGGACCGGCTTCCGGTGCTGTGTCGGGTGGTCCCGTCGGCGGGGATGATGGCAGTCTGCGTCCACACCGAGCGCACCGGACAGTGAGCGAGGCAACACCATGACGACGATCGCCGACCACGACACCTACATTGCCGCGGCACCCGAGCCGTTCCGTCCTTCGCTGGAACGACTGCGTGCCCTGCTGATCCGCGCCCTCCCGGACGCGACCGAGATCGTGCAGTACGAGATGCCGGGGTTCCGGATCGGCGGCGCGATCGTCGCGAGTTACGCGGCGTTCAGCAAACAGTGCGGGCTGTATCTCCAGCCGGGTGCCATCACCGAACACGCGGAGGAGATCGCGGCGCTGGGGCTGAAGGCGACGAAGACCGGCGTCACGTTCACCCCTCGCAAGCCGATCCCCGACGACCTCGTCGAGCGGTTGGCGCGTGCCTCTCGGACGGATGCCGGCGTCTGACGCCTGCGCGAGGACCTGGAACCGACCCGGAGGCGTCTGGACGAGACCGACCCCCGACCCGAGAATCCCCAGGTCGGGGGTCGCTTCTGTCTTGTGCGCGAGGGGGGACTTGAACCCCCACGTCCGTTGGACACCACATCCTAAGTGTGGCGCGTCTGCCATTCCGCCACTCGCGCGTGCCGGCTCAGAGTACGCCACGGCGCCGCTGTCGGCGTCATCGCGGGACGGTCCGTTCGACTCTTTCCGGCCGGCGCGAAGGTAAAGCCGACGGCGTGCCGAACGAGGAAAGGTAACGGGTTTATAACGATCAACGTGAGGAATTCCTCAGGTTTCCTACCCGTGGGTATTCGGCGCTGCCCAGCGCGTTTCTTCCCTACTCAAAAGTCACTTGGACGACCGCTCTGTGAGCGGCGTCACGCCTACCACCTGGTAGGACGTCGCATCTGGACGGTAAACGTGAGGAACCCCTCATGATTGTGTGCGACTCTGGTGCCACCCCCGAAGGAACCATCCGCGAGCGCAGCGGCGCGCTCGACGGTGAGTTTGTGACGTCGGCGGGTTCCGACCAGGAGAGGACCATCCAGCGTGACGATCGACGAGAGCACACCTCTGGGCAGTGGCGACGGAGCCGGTGGATCCCGCTTCGCACCGACTCGGGCGGACTCCGCGAAGTCGCCCCTGCGTGACCGCATCGCCGCCGGCGAACCGTACGCACTCGCATTCGGCGGCCAGGGTGCCGCCTGGCTCGACTCCCTCGAAGAGCTGATCCGCGACAACGGACTCGAGCCCGACCTCACCGCGCTGGTCAACGAGGCGTCCGCTCTGGTCGCCCCCGTGGCGCAGGATCTCCTCGTCGTCCGGTCCATCGGTTTCGACCCGATCGGCTGGATCCTCGAGCGTGACGTCGCCGACGAGGACGCCACCGACGCCGGCCCGTCCAGCGAGGCACTCACCTCGGCATCCGTGTCGATGCCCGGCGTCCTGCTCACCCAGCTCGCCGCGCTGCGCGCACTGCGCCTGCAGGGTCTGGACCCCACGCAGGTCGCGCCCGTGAAGGTCATCGGCCACTCCCAGGGCGTCGTCGCGGCGGACTCGGTCGCCGACGGCGGCGAATCCGACGGCGAACTGCTCGCCATCGCGCAGCTCATCGGTGCGGCCGCGGTCCTGGTCGGCCGTCGCCGCGGCATCATCGGCACCGGCGAACGCACCCCGATGCTCGCCGTCTCCGACGTCGACCCCGCTCGCATGCAGGCGGTCGTCGACGAGATCGCGGCCGGTCTGTCCGCCGAGAGTGCCCCCGTCATGGCGATCCGCAACGGTCGACGCCGCGTCGTCGTCTCCGGGCCGCCCGCCCAGCTCGCCCGCGTGCAGCAGCGCGCCGAGCAGATCGCCGCCGAGGAAACGGCCGAGCGTGAGGCGAAGAAGCGCGGCGGTGACGTGTTCTCCCCGATCTTCGAGCCGGTCGCGGTCGAGGTCGGCTTCCACCACCCCGCGTTCGGCGACGCCGTCTACACCGTCGGTGCCTGGGCCGCGCGTTGCGGACTCGACGTCGACCGCGCGGCCCGCCTGGCTCGCGCCTGCCTCACCGATCCCGTCGACTGGGTCGCCGAGGTGGACGCCGCGGTCACCGCAGGCGCCTCCTGGATCCTCGACCTCGGACCCGGTGAGTTGCTGACCAGGATGACCACCGGACCGCTGCGGGGCAGCGGTGTCGGAATCGTCGCCGCGTCGACCCGCACCGGTCAGCGCAGCCTGCTGACGCCGGGCGCGGCACCCGAACGGCCCACCCCGTGGACCGCGTTCCGCCCGACGCTGGTGACGCTGCCCGACGGCAAGGTCGCGGTCGAGACCGCGTTCACCAAGCTGACCGGCCGCTCGCCGATCCTGCTCGCCGGCATGACCCCGACCACCGTCGACCCGAAGATCGTCGCCGCGGCCGCGAACGCGGGCCACTGGGCGGAGCTCGCCGGCGGCGGACAGGTCACCGAGAAGATCTTCGCCGACCATGTCGCGGAACTGTCGACGCTGCTCGAGCCGGGCCGCGCGGTCCAGTTCAACTCGATGTTCCTCGATCCGTACCTGTGGAAGCTGCACGTCGGGGGCAAGCGTCTGGTCCCCAAGGCCCGCGCCGCGGGTGCTCCCTTCGACGGGGTCGTCGTGACCGCAGGCATCCCCGAACTGGAGGAAGCCGTCACGATCATCGGCGACCTGCAGGACGCCGGCATCACGCATGTCGCGTTCAAGCCGGGCACCGTCGCCCAGATCAAGTCGGTCATCCGGATCGCCGCCGAGGTTCCCGAGTTCCCGGTCATCGCCCACATCGAGGGCGGCCGCGCCGGTGGCCACCACTCGTGGGAAGACCTCGACGACCTGCTGCTCGCCACCTACGCCGAACTCCGGACCCGCCCGAACCTCGTGGTGTGTGTCGGTGGCGGCATCGGAACGCCCGAGCGGGCCGCCGACTACCTGACCGGCCGCTGGTCCGAGCAGCTCGGCTACCCGGCGATGCCGGTGGACGGCATCCTCGTCGGCACCGCTGCGATGGCAACCCTCGAAGCGACCACCTCGCCCGACGTCAAGCAGATGCTCGTCGACACCCCCGGCACCCCCGACTGGGTCGCCGCGGGCACCGCGACCGGCGGCATGGCCTCCGGCCGCAGCCAGCTCGGCGCCGACATCCACGAGATCGACAACGCCGCCTCCCGCACCGGTCGCCTCCTCGACGAGGTCGCCGGCGACGAGAAGGCCGTCGCCAAGCGCCGCGACGAGATCGTCGCCGCCCTCGACGGCACCGCGAAGCCGTACTTCGGCGACGTCGCCACAATGACCTACGAGCGCTGGCTGCGCCGCTACCTCGAGCTCGCCGTCGGCATCGACGCCGCGAAGGAGTTCGACTGCGGCACCGACTGGGCGCAGGCCTACGCCGACGCCACCGAGTCGGTGTGGCTCGACATCACCTGGCGTGACCGCTTCGCGCAGATGCTGCAGCGCGCCGAGGCCCGTCTGCACCGCAACGACCGCGGCCCGATCGTCACGCAGTTCGCGGACGAGCTGATCCTCGAACGCCCCGAGGCCGCGCTGTGCACTCTCGCGGCGTGCTTCCCGGATGCCGCGACCACGGTCCTGCACCCGGCCGACGTCGCGTTCTTCGTCGCGCTGTGCAAGACGCCGGGCAAGCCGGTGAACTTCGTGCCCGTCGTCGACAAGGACGTGCGCCGCTGGTGGCGTTCCGACTCGCTGTGGCAGGCACACGACCCGCGCTACTCCGCCGACCAGGTCTGCATCATCCCCGGCACCGTCGCCGTCGCGGGTATCACCCGCGTCGACGAGCCGGTCGGTGACCTGCTCGACCGTTTCGAGAAGGCCACCACCGACGAGCTGCTCGCCGCCGGCGCCGCACCGGTCGCCGTGACCGGCCGTCGCCGCGCCGACGCTGCGGGGCTCCTCGGTGTCGTGCTCGCCGCACCGGACGTGCTCTGGGCCGGCCGCATCACCCGCAACCCCGTCCACCGCCTCGGCGACGTGGACGCCTGGACCGTCTCCGCCACCGACGCCGCCCACACCACCACGGGCGCAACCCTGCGGCTGCTCGAGGGAGACCGGGTCGAGCTGCGGGTGCCGCTGCTCGGTGATCGTGTGGTCACCATCGCGCTCACCGTCCCCGCTTCCACCCGTGACGGCGGCGCCCCCGTCGTCACCGCCGAGGACGCCGAGGCCGCGATGTCGGCGCTGCTCGGGGTCGCGGCCGGTCAGGATCTGCCCGCGGTCAAGGACGACGTCGCCCGGCTCAACGTCGCCTGGATTCCCGACCTGGTCGCCGACCACTCGGGTGTCACCGCGTCCGGACTCCCGATCTCGCTGGTGCCCGGCGCGTCCGCGGTGCCCGACGTCCTCGTCGGCGCCTGCTGGCCCGCGGTGTTCGCCGTGCTCGGTGCAGCACAGACCTCGACGGGTGTGCACGCCATCGAGGGGATGCTCGACCTCGTCCACCTCGACCACGCCGTCCAGCTGGTCGACGCGATTCCGGCGGACGCCGCAGTGCTCACGGTGAAGGCCGAGGGCGGCGCCGTCGTCGACACCGATCTCGGTCGTGTCGTCGAGGTCCGCGTCGAGGTCGGCGCCATGCGCGGCGAGCAGGGTGCCAACGCTCCGGTCTTCGCAACGATGATCGAGCGGTTCGCGATCCGCGGTCGCACCGGTACCGCCGAGCTTCCCGATCCGGAACGCGCTGGCGGCTCGCTCACCGACGCCGTCGCGGACACCCCGCGCCGTCGCCGCCGCCAGACCACCATCGTCGCGCCGCGGCACATGGCCGCGTTCGCGCAGGTCTCCGGCGATCACAACCCGATCCACACGTCCGACAACGCCGCGCTGCTCGCCGGACTGGGCAGCCCGATCGTGCACGGCATGTGGCTCTCCGCCGCCGCCCAGCAGGTCGTCGCCGCCGTCGATCCGGAGGCCACCGTTCCGGCTCGCCGGCTGACCGCGTGGACGGCCCGCTTCCTCGGGATGGTCCGGCCGGGTGCGCTCATCGACGTCCGCGTCGACCGGATCGGGCACGACGCAGGAGCCGAGATCGTCGAGGTCGGCTGCCGCGTCGACGGCGAGCTGGTGATGGTCGCGACCGGCCGCACCGCCGCCCCCAAGACGGTGTACGCGTTCCCCGGGCAGGGCATCCAGCGCCCCGGCATGGGCCTCGACGCCCGTGCCCGGTCGAAGGCCGCCCGCGAGATCTGGGACCGCGCCGACAAGCACACCCGCGAGACGCTCGGCTTCTCGATTCTCGCCATCGTCCGCGACAACCCGACCGTCGTGAAGGCCCGGGGCGTCACGCACAAGCATCCGGACGGCGTGCTGCACCTGACCCAGTTCACCCAGGTCGCGATGGCGGTCCTCGGTGTCGCGCAGGTCGCGGAGCTCCGTGAGTCGGGCGCCTTCGTCGAGGGTTCCCACCTGGCCGGACACTCGGTCGGTGAGTACAACGCGCTCGCCGCGGTCGCGGGCGTGCTGCCGCTCGAGGCGGTCCTCGAGGTCGTCTTCCAGCGTGGTTCCGCCATGCACGCCCTGGTTCCGCGCGACGCGCAGGGTCGCTCCGACTATCGGATGGGTGCCATCCGCCCGTCGCAGTTCGGTGTCGACGACGCCGACCTGGAGGCGTTCGTCGCCGGTGTCGCCGACGAAACCGGGGAGTTCCTGCAGATCGTGAACCTGAACCTGCGTGGTTCGCAGTACGCGATCGCAGGCACCGTCGCGGGCCTCGACGCGCTCGAGAAGGAGATCGACCGCAAGCGCGCCGAGACCGGCGGCAAGCGGGCGTTCATCCTCGTTCCCGGCATCGACGTGCCGTTCCACTCGAACGTCCTGCGCGGCGGCGTCGACGACTTCCGTGAGCGGCTGCTCGCCCTGCTGCCCGAGGAGATCGACCCGGCCATCCTGATCGGCCGTTACATCCCGAACCTGGTGCCCAAGCCGTTCAACCTCGGTCGCGAGTTCATCCAGGAGATCGCGGACCTCGTTCCGTCCGAGCAGCTCGCGGCGGTCCTCGCGGACTTCGACACCTGGTCGGCGCAGCCGGTCGCGTTGACGCGCGTGGTTCTCGCCGAGCTGCTGGCCTGGCAGTTCGCCAGCCCGGTGCGGTGGATCGAGACGCAGGACCTGCTGTTCTCCGAGGAAGCCGACGGCGGTCTCGGGATCGAGCGGTTCGTCGAGATCGGCCTCGCCGCCACCCCGACCGTCGCGAACCTGGCGTCGCAGACCCTCAAGCTGCCCGGCCGCGTCGGCGGCCCGGTCGAGGTGCTCAACATCGAGCGTGAAGCCGGCGTCGTCTACTCCACGGACACCGATCCGGCGCCCGTCGAGGACGACGAGCCGGAGGCTCCTGTCGCGGAGGCCACACCCGCGGCGGCCGCTCCGGCACCGGCAGCAGCGCCCGCGGCTCCGTCCGGCGGCCCGCGTCCCGACGACATCGCGTTCGCGGCGTCCGATGCAACCAACGCTCTGATCGCGCTGTGGACGAAGCTGCGCCCCGACCAGATCGGCCCCGCCGACACCATCGAGGCGCTCTGCGACGGTGTGTCCTCGCGTCGCAACCAGCTGCTCGTCGACCTCGGTTCCGAGCTGTCGCTCGGCGCCATCGACGGTGCCGCGGACGCCGACATGGGTTCGTTGGCCGTCACGGTCAACAAGCTCGCCCGCACCTACAAGCCGTTCGGTCCGGTGCTGTCCGACTCGCTGAACGACCACCTCCGCAAGGTGTTCGGTCCGTCCGGCAAGCGCCCGGCGGCGATCGCCGACCGTGTCACCAAGGTGTGGGAGCTGGGCCCGGGGTGGGCGAGCCACGTCACCGCCGAGGTCGCGCTCGGCACCCGCGACGGCTCGTCCGTCCGCGGTGGCGCCATGGGTGGTCTGCACGAGGGCGCGCTGTCCGACGGTGCGGCGGTCGACGCCGTCGTCGACGCGGCCGTGCAGTCGGTCGCTGCCCGTCGCGGAGTCTCGGTGTCCATGCCCGCCGCCGGTGGCGGCGGTGGTGGCACCGTCGACGCGGCCGCACTCGGCGAGTTCACCGAGCACATCACCGGACGCAACGGCGTTCTCGCCTCGGCGGCCCGACTGGTGCTCGAGCAGCTCGGCCTGAACGAGCCGGTGGCGGCGACGTCCGGCGACGCCGACACCGAACTGGTCGACCTCGTCTCCGCCGAGCTCGGCTCCGACTGGCCGCGACTGGTCGCGCCTGCGTTCGACGCCCGCAAGGCCCTGCTCCTCGACGACCGTTGGGCGACCGCCCGCGAGGACCTCGCCCGGTTGTGGATCGGCGACCATGCGGCCGTCGTCTCGGTCACCGACGCCGACTTCACCGGCGCCGGACCGGCGGTCGCCGCGCACGCCGACTGGTGGAAGCGCCGCGCCGAGGCCGAGGGCCGCGAGGAACTCGTCGGCGTGTACGCCACGATCGCCGAGGCCGCGCAGGTCAAGGACGCCTTCAGCGGCAAGTGGTCGGATCAGGTCGCGGTCGTGACCGGCGCCAGCAAGGGTTCCATCGCGGCATCGGTCACCGGACAGTTGCTTCGCGGCGGCGCGACGGTGTTCGTCACCACCTCCCGCCTCGACGAGGATCGGGTCGGCTTCTATCGGAAGCTGTACCGCGAGAACGCCCGTGCGGGTGCCTCGCTGTGGGTGGTTCCGGCCAACATGGCGTCCTACACCGATGTCGACGCCCTCATCGAGTGGATCGGCCAGGAGCAGACGGAGACCGCGGGAGGCGCCAAGAAGCTGGTCAAGGAGGCCGCGACCCCGACGTTGCTGTTCCCGTTCGCCGCACCGCGCGTGATGGGCGAGCTCTCCGACGCAGGCGCTCGCGCCGAGATGGAGATGCGGGTCCTGCTGTGGTCGGTCGAGCGTCTCGTCGCCGGACTGTCCCAGATCGGCTACGACCGTGACGTCGACACCCACCTGCACGTCGTGCTGCCGGGTTCCCCGAACCGTGGACTGTTCGGTGGTGACGGCGCCTACGGCGAGTCGAAGGCGGCGCTCGACGCCCTCGTCGGCCGCTGGAACGCCGAGCGCAGCTGGGCCGAGCGGGTCACCCTGGTGCACGCGCTGATCGGATGGGTGCGCGGCACCGGCCTGATGGGCGGAAACGACCCGATGGTCGACGCGGTCGAGGCGAAGGGCGTGCGCACCTGGTCCACCGACGAGATGGCCGAGCAGCTGCTCGGTGCCTGCACCCCGGAGACGGTGAAGCAGGCGGCGGCCGCGCCGGTGTCGCTCGACCTCACCGGCGGACTCGGCGACGCACAGCTCGACCTGGTCGCCCTGGCGCGTGCCGCGGCGGACGCCGAGGCCGACAAGGACACGTCGGACGAGCAGACGGAGGAGACCATCTCCGCGCTGCCCGCACCGCCGCGAGTCGTCGACGAGCTGCCCGCGCCGACGTGGCCCGAGCTCGACGTGGCCCCGTCCGACCTGGTGGTCATCGTCGGTGCCGGCGAGCTCGGCCCCTACGGCTCCGCACGTACCCGCTTCGAGATGGAGGTCGACGAGCAGCTCTCGGCGGCAGGCGTTCTCGAGCTCGCGTGGAACACCGGTCTCATCGGCTGGGAGCAGGACCCGAAGCCCGGCTGGTACGACGCCGAGACCGGTGAGCTCGTGCCGGAGGAGGAGATCGCGGACCGCTACCACGACATCGTCGTCGAGCGCTGCGGCATCCGCCGCTACGCCGACGAGGGCGCCATGGTCGAGAACACCATGCCGCTCATGACGTCCGTGTTCCTCGACAACGACCTGACCTTCGTCGTCGGGTCCGAGGCCGAGGCGCAGGCGTTCGTGGACTCCGATCCGGAACACACGGTCGCGGCACAGCAGCCCGACAGCGGCGACTGGCAGGTCACCCGCAAGGCCGGCACCGAGATCCGCGTGCCGCGCAAGGCGAAGCTGACCCGCACCGTCGGCGGCCAGATCCCGACCGGCTTCGACGTCACCAAGTGGGGCATCCCCGCGGACATGGCGGGTTCGGTGGACCGGGTCGGCCTGTGGAACCTGGTCACCACGGTGGACGCGTTCCTCACCGGCGGGTTCACCCCGTCCGAGCTGCTCCGCTGGGTGCACCCGTCGACGGTCGCCAACGTGCAGGGCACCGGCATGGGCGGCATGACGTCGATGCGTTCGCTCTACATCGACACCCTGCTCGGGGAGTCGCGGCAGAACGACATCCTGCAGGAGGCGCTGCCGAACGTCATCGCCGCGCACGTCATGCAGTCGTACGTCGGTGGCTACGGCGCGATGGTGCACCCGGTCGCGGCGTGCGCCACGGCGGCGGTCTCCGTCGAGGAGGGCGTCGACAAGATCCGCCTCGGCAAGGCGACCTTCGCGGTCGCGGGCGGCTTCGACGACCTCGGCATCGAGGGCATCGTCGGATTCGGCGACATGTCGGCCACGGCGAAGTCCGAGGAGATGACCGCCAAGGGCATCAGCGACCGCCGGTTCTCGCGGGCCAACGACCGCCGACGCGGTGGGTTCGTCGAGTCGGCCGGTGGCGGGACCATCCTGCTGGCGCGCGGCGACGTCGCGCTGGAGATGGGTCTGCCGGTGCTCGGTGTGGTCGCGTGGGCGGGTTCGTTCGCCGACGGTGTCCACACCTCCATCCCGGCCCCCGGTATCGGCGCCCTCGGCGCCGGTCGCGGCGGACAGGACTCGCAGCTCGCGCTGTCGCTGAACGCGCTCGGCGTCACCGCCGACGACATCTCGGTGATCTCCAAGCACGACACCTCGACGGCTGCGAACGACCCGAACGAGGCCGAGCTGCACGAGCGTCTGGCGGCGGCCCTGGGTCGCAGCGAAGGCGCCCCGCTGTTCGTCGTGTCGCAGAAGACGCTGACCGGACACGCCAAGGGCGGCGCGGCGGCATTCCAGCTGATCGGCCTGTGCCAGGTGCTCGGTCAGGGCATCGTGCCGCCGAACCGCAGCCTCGACTGCGTCGACGACAAGATGGCCGAGTTCTCGCACCTGGTCTGGCCGCGGGAGCCGCTGAAGTTCGGCGGGCAGTTCCCGCTCAAGGCGGGCCTGCTCACCAGCCTCGGTTTCGGTCACGTCTCCGGACTGATCGCGGTCGTGCACCCGCAGGCGTTCGTCGAGGCGGTTCCCGCGGACCGTCGGGCGGCGTACCTCGACCAGGCACGGAGGAGGACGGTCGACGGCCAGCGTCGCCTGGCGGCCGCGATGTGCGGTGGCGCGGACCTGTACGAGCGTCCCGCGGATCGCCGCTTCGGCGGGGACTCGGTGCCGGCGAAGGCTGCCCGTGAGCTCGAGGCGAGCGTGCTGCTGTCCGAGTCGGCGCGCCTCGGCGACCGCGACGTCTACACCTCCGGATTGCCGGGGTGCCAGTAGATGGCAATCCTCGGAATCGGTTTCGACCTGGTGACGGTCTCCGAGTTCGCGGAACAGCTGTCCCGGCCGGGAACTGCGATGAAGAGCAGTTTCCGACCGGGGGAGCGCCGCTACTGCGAGGCCAAGGCCGACCCGGCCCGGCACTACGCCGTCCGGTGGGCGGCGAAGGAAGCGGTCATCAAGGCGTGGGCGTCCTCCCGGTTCGCCCGGCCGCCGTCAGTCGGTGACAACGCCTACGTGCAGGTCGAGGTCGTCAACGATGCGTGGGGCCGGCCGTCGATCAAGTTGCACGACGAGGCGGCCCAGTTCCTCCCCGGCGCGATCATCCACCTGTCGCTCACCCACGACGGGGACATGGCGGGTGCGATGGTCGTGATCGAGGAGCCGGACCTCGTCGCACCGGTCGCGCGCTGACCTGACAACGACGCTGCGGGCCCGTCGGTGGATCGTCCACCGACGGGCCCGTGTTCGATCGACGGGCTTCGCGGCCTGCCGCCTCGTCCGGTCACGCCTCGACGGAATGCCGACCCGATCGACTGCCCGAGTAGGCCGCCCGGCGGGCGTCGGCGACCCACTGGGGCCACATCTCCAGACCTTCCGGATGGTTGAGCACAGGGTCGAAGTCCGGTTGTTCGTTGTCGTCGGCGGACAGTGGAGTCTCGAGCGACAGCCGTCCGGCCGGTGTGGTGTCGGACCGGGAGTGCGCCAGCGACAGCGTGAAGTGCGGCGGGTCGGCGTCGGACAGTGCACTCAGCGACGCGGTGCGTGGCTGGCCCGCCTCCGGGGTGGCGAGAACCCAGGTTCGGGAATCGTCGTCGGGGGTGCGAAACGCGTTGAGGCTGCTGTACCGCGCAGTCGACCAGCCCAGAGCCGGAACGGGCAGGAACCGGGTGAACGGATCCGTCGACGCGAGTAGCAGGTCCCACGGCCCCGCCGCCAGGTGCAGCCGGACGGACAGTCCGAGAACGTCCGGGACGGCGCCCGGGAGCCCGATGCCCCTCGAGAGCCGAACCGAGACGGGAATCCGTCCCTGGACGGGCCACCAGTGGGAACCGAGCTCGGCATGGCCGCGAGCAACGAGTCCGTGGGCGTGGAACACCCGGGCGCGACGCACGGCCGACGCAAGGGCGAAGGGCACTCGGAGTGCGTTGTCGATGTAGTTCATGAGTGTCGCGGTACCCGAATCCGCGACGCTTCAATCCGGTGTCAGTGTTCCTGACTGGTGCGGGACTCCTTCTCGGCGACCAGGAGGTAGGCGGCCATCAGGCGTTTCAGTTCGGCGACCGCCTCCGAGTGCGCCTGGCCGTCCTGGACGGAGAAGTTGAGCATCGAGTAGACGACGTGGACGAGCACCTCGGCCATCATGATCCGGCGATTCCGGGGTGTGCGCGGGGTCAGTGGCGCGAGCATCGTGGTGATCTTCTCGGCGAGTTGCTTCTCGCTGATCTTTCCGGTCGCCCGGGTCGACGGGGTGGACTGCATCGCCAGCCACACCTCCCGCCGCGACGGGTCGGAGGTCCACAGCTTGGCCAGGTGGTCGACGAAGTTGTCGAGGAACCGCAGCCAGTCCAATGACGGGATCACACCGTCGAACTGTTCGAGCTCGTCGCGGACCGAGGCGAAATCCTGCCGGTTCAACTCGCACACGATGACGTACTTGTTGGCGAAGAACTGGTAGAGGGTGCCGATCGGGACGTCGGCGCGCGACGCGACCTCCTCGCAGGTGAACGACTCGAAGCCGACCTCGGTCAGGAGGTCGCGGGACGCGGCGAGCAGTGCGTCGAACTTGCGGCGGCTGCGTTCCTGCGTCGGCAGTTTGCGGGGGAGGAGCTCCTGGGGCTCCGGCAGCTCGTCGGTGCCGACGACAGCGTCGAGCGCCGGGTCCGCGCGTCGCGGGGCTCTGGTGCTCGACTCCACACGTCCCACACTAGCCCGCGTCGCCGACGCAATCGACGAACCCGGGTATCTGGTGTTTCTGCCGGTACCGGAAACCGTCCGGTCCGCCCCCATGCCTGGCTGAAGGTGGCCTTCGCTCGGGTGATCGAGGTGAAGGTGCCCTTCAGCCGGTGGTGGGGGTGGTGGTGGGCGGAAGGGCGCATCGCCGTGTGTCGGGGCGCGTCGCTACCCTCGCGCCGTGCCCACGTTCACCGGTGCCTCCACACTCACCGACACCTCGCTCGGACTTGCTCTCGGTCCCGCACTGACACCCGACGGAGCCACGCTGCGCGCCGGCTTCTTCCACGGGTTCGCGACCCGGCCGCAGGTGCTCGCACGTGGACTGCTGGTGCTCGCCGACGTCACCGCGACGCGCTACGTGCACTACACGCCTGCGGCGCTGCGGGATCCGGTCCTCACCGCGAACGGTGATCGGCTGCGCGCCGAGTGCTTCTCGGCGTGCAACGGGGTGTACGCCCGCCTCGACCTGCTCGGCGACGGCTTCGACGGCGGCGACATCGGACTGGGCACCACCAACGTCGACATCGGGACGACGATGCGTCGCCAGCTCGCGGCGATGCGCCGCAGCGACCTGCTGCACCTCGACGTCGGCGTCGCCGGGATGACCCTGTCGCAGCCGGGCACGACCAGCGTGGAACGCCCGGTCGACATGCCGGACCGCTGGATCAGAGCACTCGGCAACACCGCCGAGATGCATCGTGGTCTGCGCCGCGCCCTCGACTGCGACGGTGCGGCGGCGCGTCGTTTCCTCGCGGCGTTGCCGCCTGTCACCGGTGTCGCCCGGAACGGGTGGCTGACGGCGGACCGCGCCGGTGTCCGGATCGGGACCCGACCGGTGCGCGGAGCGGTACATGTCGCGGGACTGCATCGGCTCGCGGCGGCGAAACGCCTCCTCCCGCACGTCCAGGGGCTCACCGTGTACGGGCCGGCCGACCCGGTGCCGGGACCGGTCGCGGTGGAGCTGCACCTGCCCGCCGGCCGCCTGACGCTCGGCCTGACGGAGGAACCGTGGCGCGGCCACTCCGGCGAGGGCGCATTGCTGCCCGCGCTGGCGGCGCCGACGGTCATGGAGGACGCCGAGCTGATCTCCGCGATTCTCGCCTTCGAACCCGTCGTCGACCTCGCCCGACTGGCACGGGAGGCTGCGCTCGGCGAAGGCGCGGTCCGCGACGCGCTCGCCGTTCTCGCTTCCTCGGGACGGGTCGGCTGGGACCTCCACGACGACGCCTGGTTCCACCGCGAGCTGCCCGACGACCCCGGCCGCGCGCTCGCGGACAACCCCCGTCTGGTGGCGGCGCGCGCGTTGGTCGCCGACGGCGCGGTCACGGCCGCGGGCGAGGACGAGTGGATCGTCCGCACCGCGCGCGGTGACCATCGCGTCACCCGGTCGCCGGACCGGTGCACGTGCACCTGGTACCTGCGGCACGCCGACCGTCGCGGACCGTGCAAACACCAACTCGCCGTACGAATCACCAGGAAGGACGCCTGACATGACCGTCACCCCGGCGCTCACCGACGCGATCGAGGTCTTCGCCGAGCTCGGCTGGCGGGGCGCGGCGATCGAGGACGCGCGGACCCTGCCGCTCGGTACCGCGGAGCAGCGCAGGACGGCACTCGCCGGGCTGCGATCCGGTGCCTGGGGCGAGTTCGGCAGGATCCGGGAGAACATCTACGGCTACATCAGCTGGGTCGACGTCGACGAGGCGGCGCTCGCCCTGTTCGCGATCAGACTCGGTGTCGACGCGAACCGCGCCGCGCAGATCATGCCGCACAGCAACCGGGTCCCCGACGATCTCGCCGCCGAGGTACTCGCCGACCGAGGCCCCGAATTCGCCGCGCGGTTCGTCGACGCGGTGTGCGTGTCCTCGCGCCGGGCGTGGGAGCACTGCACCTCCGCGCACGCGGGGGTCGCGGTGCGGCTCGTCGCACGGCACGCCGTTCCGGTTCCCGAGAACATCGAGTACCTCAAGGACTGGGCCGTGTACGCCCTTGGTGCCCTCACCGGTCGGGGTGAGCTGTTTCCCGAGGCCCGCGGCTGGATGGACGCCGGGACGATCGAGTCCGGGTACGCCGCGCACGCACGCGTCGCCGTCGCCGTCGGAATGCCCGCGACAGGTCCCTTCCCGGAGACCCTGTTGCCCGCGATCGACCGTGGCTGGATCGACCGCGACGAGGTGGTCGAGTTGGCGTTCGCCGCGCTCGACGCGGCGCAGCGGCCGGGCGATCGGAAAGCCTGGCTGCAGTTGCTGCTCGGTGGGCTCGCGGTCGGGGACGACGTGCTGCGAGATCGGGCCGATGCGCTGATCTCGGTGCTGGCGTTCGGCGACCCGTTCGCGGTCGAGACCCTGACGCCGGTTCTCCTCGCCGATGCGGACGACGACCTCACGGTCGACCTGCTCACCGTCGCGCTCGGGGTGAAGACCCGCAAGGCCCGCCGGCTGGTTCTGAAAGCCGTTGCGGCCAGACCGAAACCGGGCGCCGATGCGGTGGACGCACTGACGCCGCTGGTGGCCGAACACGCCGGTGACGGGGACCGGGGGCTGGCGCGCGCCGCGGAGGAGGTCCTCGCCGCGTGGGACGTGGCTCCGGATGTCGCCGAGCCGGAACCGGATCCGGTACGCGGGCTGTGGCAGGCAACCCCTCCGGTGTGGGAGGTGCCGCGGTTCGAGCTCGGAGAGCGCGGCCCGGTGGCACTCACCGATGCCGCCGCCGCGTTGGTCTCGCGGGGGCCGAACGCGGTCGACGTCGAGGTCGAACGTTTCCTCGCGCTCGCCACGAGGGTCGCGTACGACGACCCGGACGCCGCGCGCGCCGCGCTGCGGGGTGTCCCGGAGAACTGGATCGAGGGTCTGTGCGCGGTGCCGTCGTGGCGGGACGGGGGCGACAACCCACTGCGGGATCGCGATCCCGACGCCGATCGGCTGTGGGTGAGCGCGACGGTCTGGGAGCCGTTGCGGGCGCGCGAAGCCTCGGTGGTGGGGCGGCTCGGCGCGGTGCCCTGCCTGCTGTCCACACCGTCGTGGGTGGATCTGCGGATCGACCCGGCGGACCTGCTGGACCGCGTCCGCGAGTACGAGGCGACGGGCGCGGTTGCCGCGGAAGCCGACCTGTACCTGTCGATGACGCGTCTCGACCTGACGCTGATGACGGAGAGCCTGCGTGCGGCGTTCGCCGCACTCCCGGTGCCGGTGGTGTTGCAGTCCGGTGAGCTCATGACGGTCACGGTGGGCGGTGCGGTGGCCGGATACGCCGAGGACCCGGTGGTGGAGCCGCCCGTCGTCGTCGACTCGAGGTGGAAGTCGTGGCGGCCCACCATCACGTTGCCCGCCGTGTTCGCCGACTTCCCGCCCCGACTCGACGACGAGTCGTACCTGACGCCCGGTCTCGCCGTCTTCCCCACCTGGGGGGATGCGGCGGGAGCCGGCGTGGCGTACGACGAGTCGGCGGAACGCGGTGTCGTGCTGCGCCAGGTCGCCCGGCGTGCCACCCCGCTGACACCCGGGCTCGCGATCAACCTGCTCGGCGCGCAACGCGGGTTCCATCACGCCGCCGCAGCGGACGGTGGCGCGGCTGTGGTCGAGGCGTGGCAGCGCGGACTGTTGCGGCCCGGTGTCGCCGATGTCCGTCTGCTGGACTGGAGTACGGCGCCGCCGCGGAATCTCGCCGCATTCGCGCGGTCCGCCGTCGATCTGGCGGAGGAGGGGCTGTTGTCGGTGCTCTGGCCGGTGCTCGACGCACTCGTGGGCGTCGGGCTCGAGGCGCCGCGGATGCCGGCCGGGACCGTCGACGTCGTCGATGCGATCGAGCGCTTGCTGCCCGAGGTACGCGCCGCCGTCGACGCAGGAGGCGCCGAGGCCGCGGTCCTCGATCTGCCGGGCACGCGTCGCCTCGCGGCACGCGCGGGCAGTTCGCGTGCGGCGCAGGCCGCCCGGGCGATCGTCGCCCAGCTGCCCGAACCCGCCGCCGCGGTCCCGGAGCCGCAGGCGGCTCCGGGCCCCGGGTTCGCGCAGGTCTGGGCCGACGGCGCGGGAACCGCACCCGCGACCGCGGACGGGGTCACGCTGACCGCGACCTGGGCCGACCCGGCGGCGCCGACGAAGCGCATCGTCCTCGACCTCACCCTGCCGGGTCGCGACGACCGTTTCCGGGTCGACAAGGGCTGGTACTACGACCTCGAGTTCGAGGGTCAGTGCGCCGCAACGAGATACACCGGTGATGCGCCTCCCGAGGGTGGCACCCGCGATGCCTGGCTGTACTGGGACACCGATGCGGGTGCGCTCGCCGTCGGCGAGCATCGGAACCGTACGGCCGGCACCGACGCCCCGCTCGAACGGGTCGGGCCGGTACCGCCGCTGACCACGTCGATGGTCGCCGTCCTGCTCGCCGGTCTCTGCCACGACGCCCCGGACGTGTACTACGTCACCACGATCCTGACGGCCTGCGCGGTCGGCGCGGAGTCGGTCGGTGCCGCGATGCGGGCACTGCTCACCCAGCCCGACGTCAGCCCCGCCCGGATGATGAAGGTGCTCGACAGCGACCCCGCGCTGTTGCCCGTGCTGTGGCCCCTGCTCACCGAGTCGGTGCGGTACGCGGCCGAGGCGAGTGGCACGCTGCCGCGCTGGCTGAACCGCGTGCTTGACGTCGCGTTGCGTTCCGCACCGGTCCTCCGCGAGGCCGCTCTCCGCGGGCTGATCCCCGACGATGCCGCGGCCTGGCCCGGGTTGGCGGCGGTGGCCGGGCGCCCGGGATCGGCGGCGGCGGCGGTCAAGGCCCGGACATTGCTCGGGGAGCTGGGGCTGTCGACGGTCAGTGCGTGAGCCGTCGTCGGTACAGCACGTTCGCCCACACGAAGCCGACCAGTGCGATGCCGCTGCACCAGGCGACCGCGAGCACCGCGTTCGCCCCGATCTCGGTGCCGGTCAGCAGGCCTCGCACGGTCTCGATGACGGGCGTCACCGGCTGGTTCTCGGCGAATCCCTGCAACCACGTCGGCATGGTCTCGGCGGGCACGAACGCACTCGATACGTAGGGGATGAACATGATCACGAAGGTGAAACCGCTGGCGGCCTCGGGGTTCCGCGCGATCAGCCCCAACGCGGTGGACAGGTAGGAGAGCGCGACCAGGAAGAGCGCGAGCAACGCGAACATCGCCGCCCAGCGCACCGGGTCGGAGGTCGGCCGGAATCCCATCGCGATCGCCACCGCGATCACCAGCGCGGCGGTGATCAGGTTGCGCGCGACACTCGCGAGGACGTGTCCGGTGAGAAAGGCGGAGCGGGCGATGTCGAGCGTGCGGAAGCGGTCGACGATGCCTTCCGTCATGTCGGAGCAGACACTCACGGCGGTCGTCGCGGCGCCGAACGCGGCGCAGAGCAGGATGATGCCGGGCACCACGTAGTTGAGGTAGTCGGTCCCGGTGTCGATCGCGCCGCCGAACACGTACACGAACAGCAACATCAGCGCGATCGGCAGTGCCAGCGCCATGATGACGGAGTCGGGGCTGCGCAGCAGGTGGGTGAGGTTGCGACGCAGCAGGATGGCCGTGTCGGCGACGGGGACGGGGAGGGTGGGAGTGCTCATCGCGCAACCGCTTTCGTGAGGGGCTCGCTGCTGCGCTGTGAGCCGGTGAGTGCGAAGAAGACGTCGTCGAGGTCGGGGGTGTGCAGCTCGACGCGCTCGACCGTCAGTGTCTCGTCGATTCGGTCGAGCAGGGTGCGGAGCGAGGCGATGCTGCCGTCGGTCGGCGCGGTCAGCGCCAGGGAGTTCGCGTCGACCGTTGCATCAGAGAGGGCTTCCGCCGCGCGCCGCAGGTCGTCGGCGGAGCCGAAGTGCAGTTCGACGTGCCCTCCGGGCACGAGGGCCTCGAGTTCGCGTGCGGTGCCCTCGGCCACGATCCGGCCGCGGTCGAGGACGGCGATCCGGTCGGCGAGCTCGTCGGCCTCGTCCAGGTACTGGGTGGTGAGGAACACCGTGACACCGCCGCGGACCAGTTCGCGCACCACCGACCACATCTCGCGCCTGCTGCGGGGATCGAGCCCGGTGGTCGGCTCGTCGAGGAACAGCACCTCGGGATCGCCTGCCAGGCTCATCGCGATGTCCAGGCGTCTGGCCATACCGCCGGAGTAGGTGCCCGCCCGCCGGTCCGCGACCGACGCGAGGTCGAACCGTTCCAGCAGTTCGTCGGTCCGCTTCCGTGCCGCACGTCGGCCGAGGTGGTTCAGTTCGCCGATCAGCGTGATGTTCTCGCGGGCGGTGAGGAGTTGGTCGATCGCGGCGAACTGACCGGTGACGCTGATGGCCCGGCGGACCGCGCGTGCCGATCCGGGCAGGGCGTGTCCGGCGACGACGACGGACCCGGAGTCGAAGGGCAGTGCGGTGGAGAGGATTCGGACGGCCGTGGTCTTGCCCGCACCGTTGGAGCCGAGCAGCGCGAAGACGGTTCCGGTCGGGACCTCGAGGTCGAGGCCGGTGAGTACGTGGTGGTCGCCGAACGACTTGTGGAGATCTGTCGCCGCGATCGCGGCCGAGTGTGTGGTCATGTTCCGCTCCCTAGAGTAACTGCGTATGGCATAAACTCTTGTTTAGACCATACGCAGTTTTAGGATGAGCGCAAGCGTCGGACGGTGGAAGGAAGTCACGTGGAGGACTCGGAACGCGTGTCGGACCCGGATCTCCCGCGCGCGGTACGGCTCGCCTGGGGAATGGAGAAGCCAGGCGCGCGCGGGCCGAGACGCGGTCTGAGTCTCGAACGGATCGTCGACGCCGCGGTCGAGGTGGCGGAGGAGGAGGGTGTCGGCGCGCTGTCGATGGCCCGCGTCGCGAAACGGCTCGGGTTCACCACGATGTCCCTCTACCGGTACGTGGCGAGCAAGGACGAACTGATCGACCTGATCAGCGACAGGGTGATCGGTCCGCCGCCGGTCATCCCCGACGGATCCTCGTGGCGAACGGGCCTGCGGCACTGGGCCCGTGCCGAGTACGAACAGCTGATGCGGCACCGCTGGTGGCTCCAGCTCGCGGTGGGCTCGTCCCCGCCCACCGGCCCGAACAACATCGCGTGGCTCGACGCGGGACTCGGCACTCTCGCGCACACGCCGCTGTCACCGGCACGGCGTTTCCAGGTCGTCCTCAACACCTCCCTGTACGTCATCGGCCGTGCCCGTTTCGCCGCCGACCTCGTCACCTCCGCGGGCACGGATGCCGGCGTGGCACCAGACGCCGCCGGTTACGACTACGCCGCCGTGATCGGGAGGCTCGTCGCGGGCGGAGGCTTCCCGCACCTCGCGGCGACCCTGGCCGACGGGGCGTTCGACGCCGAGCCCGGCGTCGAGTGGAGCGACGCCGACTTCCTGTTCGCCCTCGACGTGTTCCTCGACGGCGTCGAGAAGCTCGTCGAGCGGAGTTCCTGACCCGTTCACCCGATCCGGGTGAATGTTCCCCGGGGGTGCTGCGTTCGTCCGCCACGGAGTGGATAGTGCGAGAGAAGCCTGCGCCGTCGCCTGTCTCCCGGACCGCGGCGGCCCGCCCGACGGGATGGTGGAGCCGAATGAGCGTCGATACAACCGGTGCGTCGAAATCCGTTCGCCTGCGAAGTCCGGCGCCACGGCAGCAGTACATCACCTGGATCGCGTTGGCGATGATGACGACCAGTTCGGTCGCCAGCCTTCGGTCGGCGCCGTCGATGGCTGTGTACGGACTGGCCTGCATATTCCTCTACGTGGTCCCGGCGATCGTGTTCCTGTTACCGACGTCTCTGGTGTCCGCGGAACTCGCGTCCGGGTGGTCCGGCGGTGTCTATCGCTGGGTGGGGGAGGGGATCTCGGACAAGGCGGGTTTCCTCGCCGTCTGGTGCCAGTTCGCGATGACGATCTTCTACTACCCGACGCTGCTCGCCTACGTGGCGAGCACCTTCGCGTACGTCATCAACCCCGCGCTCGCATCGAACGGCCTGTACACGGCGATCATCATCGTGACGCTGTTCTGGACCGGCGTCTTCGTCTCCTCGCGCGGGATGAAGGCCGTGGCCGGACTGTCCAGCGCGGGGCTCGTCCTCGGGACCCTGATCCCCGGGGCCCTGCTGATCGTGATGGGCATCGTGTTCCTCGGTCAGGGCAACCCGTCGGCCGCGCCGATGGAGCTGTCGGCGCTGCTCCCGGCATGGACCGGCATCGCATCGCTCGTGCTGATCGTCAACAACTTCCTCTCCTACTCGGGGATGGAGATGAACGCGGTGCACGTGTCCAGCCTGCGCAAGCCGGCATCGGAGTTCCCGCGGGCGATGTTCGTCGCGATGGGCCTCGTCCTCGCGATCTTCATCCTGCCCGCGATCGCCATCAGCTGGGTCGTCCCCGCCGAGAAGTTGTCGCTGACCGCGGGCGTGATGCAGGCGTTCGACTCCTTCTTCGCGTACTTCGGGTTCGGTTGGGCCACCCCGATTCTCGCGTTGATGCTGATCGCCGCCTCCCTCGGCGGAATGCTGACGTGGCTGGCCGGCCCCTCGAAGGGGCTGCTGATGATCGGTCGGCAGGACGGTTTCCTCCCGCCGATCCTGCAGCGGCTTAACAAGCACGGCATCCAGAGGAACATCCTCGTGGCGCAGGGTGCGGTGACGACGGTGATCGCACTGCTGTACGCGTTCATCCCGGAGGTGTCGAGCGCCTACTGGATCCTGTCGGTCATCACCACCCAGGTGTACCTGGTCGTGTACGTCCTCATGTTCGTCGCGGCGATGCGATTGCGCCGAACCAAGCCGGACCATCCCCGTGGCTACCGGGCCCCGGCGTTGTTCGTCCTGTGCTGGGTCGGACTGGTCGCCAGCGTCGCGGCCTTCCTGATCGGATTCGTTCCGCCCTCCCAGTTCGGTGGTGGCAGCGTCTTCGTCTACGTGCTCATCGTCGGTGGCGGATTCGGCATCGTCGGCCTGGGCGTGCCGCTGCTGATCCTCGCGCTGCGCAAGCCGTCGTGGAAGCAGGATCTCGCCGTCGACCCGCAGGGCGTTGTCGCGGGCACCCAGAACCCGACGAACGCGGAGGAGTGACATGGACACCCCGACACCGAGTTCCGAGAGTTCCGATCGGTCCCGACCCCCGACGGACCAGGACGCGGTGAGCGTCGCGCCGGGCGACGACCTCCACGAACGGCCCGAGAACACCCATCTGATCCTGTATCTCGCGGCCTTCGCACTGTTCGTCGGCCTGGCCGTGTGGGGGCTCGTCGCGTACCAGCACAACGAGGACGACGATCTGGCCCGGGAGAAGGCGATCGAGTTGGCGATGATGTTCTCGGCGTCCGGATTCGCGTCACCCGACATCGATGCGACGGCGCGGGTCCTCGGCACGGACGGCGGCGCCGCGTGCGTCGACGACGGCAGCGCACTGCGGGAGAACCTCTTGCATCAGCAGATGGTCAACGGCGCGGCCGGACCGGGACAGCGTCCGATCCTGGTCGCCAGGAATCTTCTCGAGGGTGAGCGGCTCGTGCTCACCGTCTACTGCCCGGACCGTCTGCCGGAGTTCGACGCCTGGGTCGACGGTCTGAAACTCGAAGACGGGGAATGAACCCCGGCGTAGGAGAGGAGTTCGCGTGGCGGACGAGATGACGGCCCGTGAGGTGCGGTCGGCGGTGCAGGCGCTGATGCCGACGGCGAAGGAGGAGCTCGCGACACTCGTCGGGTTCCGATCCGTGGCGGACCCCCGGCAGTTCCCGCCCGAGGAGTGCCTCGCGGCCGCCAACTGGGTCAAGGACGCGTTCGTCGCGGCGGGGGTGGGGTCGGTCGACCTGATCGAGACGAGTGACGGATCGGCCGCCGTCGTCGGGCATCAACCCGGGCCTCCGGGGGCGCCGACGGTCCTGCTGTACTGCCACTACGACGTCCAGCCACCGGGTGACGAGAGCAAGTGGACGACCGAACCGTTCGAGCTGACCGAGCGGGACGGCCGCTGGTACGGCCGCGGTGCTGCGGACTGCAAGGGCAACATCGTGATGCACCTCTTGGCACTGCGGGCGCTGCGCAGTTCGGAGACGTCGGGCTCGCCGTTCCCGGTCGGGATCCGGATCGTCGCGGAGGGGTCCGAGGAGATGGGCACCGGCGGCCTCGAGGCGCTGGTCGCGGAGCGGCCGGAGTTGTTCTCAGCCGACATGATCCTCGTCGTGGACACCGGGAATGCCGCGGTTGGGGAGCCGACCGCCACCATCACCCTGCGGGGCATCGCGAATGTGGTGGTGCACGTGGAAACTCTTGCGGGCGAAGTGCACTCGGGTATGTTCGGTGGTCCGGCGCCCGATGCTCTCGCCGCGCTGGTGCAGATGTTGTCGACGCTGCGGGACGAGAACGGCGACACGGTGGTCGACGGACTCGACACCGGCCAGACCTGGGGCGGGGCGGGCTACCCGGAAGACCAGTTCCGGACCGATGCGGGCGTGCTCGACGGGGTGGACCTGGTCGGTACCGGATCGGTCGCGGACCGGGTGTGGGCGCGGCCCGCGCTGACGATCCTCGGCATCGACTGTCCGCCGGTCGTCGGGTCGGCCGCTGCTGTTCAGCCTCGTGCGTCCGCCCGTCTGAACCTGCGGGTACCGCCGGGAACGGATCCGGCTGTCGCCCAGGCCGCGCTGACCGCGCATCTGACGTCACGGGCCCCGTGGGGCGCTCGAGTCACGGTCGAACCGGAACCGGTCGGTGCCCCCTTCCTGGCACGCACCGACGGCCCCGGGTTCGCGGCACTCGGAGTGGCGATGAAGGACGCGTTCGGCAAGCCGCTCGGCACCGTCGGTCAGGGTGGGTCCATCCCGCTGTGCAACGTTCTCGCCGACAAGGTCCCCGGCGCCGAGATCGTGATGCTCGGCGTCGAGGAACCGCGCTGCCTCATTCACGCCCCGAACGAGAGCGTCGATCCGTCCGAGATCGAAAACCTCGCGGTCGCCGAGGCGCTGTTCCTTCGACGGTTCGGTTCCTGATTCCTCGGGCCGCCCCTACGCGGACCCCCACCCGCGCCACCGGCGCCCTGTCTCCTGGCTGAAGGTGGCCTTCATGCGCGTCAACCGCACGAAGGCCACCTTCAGCCGTGGGTGTCCGACCGGCTGAAGGCCACCTTCATCTCGTTGGGCCGCACGAAGGCCACCTTCAGCCGGAAGTGGGGTGGGCGCGGAGGGTCAGACGGACAGGTCGCGGCGCAGCTTCGCGACGTGTCCGGTGGCGCGCACGTTGTACTGCGCCACTTCGACCTTGCCGTTCTCGTCGACGAGGAAGGTCGACCGGATGACGCCCTGCACCGTCTTGCCGTACATCTTCTTCTCGCCGAACGCGCCCCAGGCCGTCAGCGTCGTCTTCTCGGGATCGGACAACAGCGGGAACGTCAGCGCCTCGTTGTCGCGGAACTTGGCGAGCTTCGCCGGCTTGTCGGGCGAGATGCCGATCACGTCGATCCCCGCCTCGTTCAGTTCGGCGAGATTGTCGCGGAAGTCACACGCCTGCTTGGTGCAGCCCGGGGTGCTGGCCGCTGGGTAGAAGTAGACGACGACTTTGCGGCCGCGGTAGTCGGCGAGCGAGACGTCGTTGCCGTCTGCATCGGGCAGGGTGAAGTCGGGCGCGGTGTCTCCGGGGGCGAGCCTGTTGTTGTCGGTCACGACGGTCAGGCTACTTGTCGGCGGTCGCCGGGTACGGTCATGGCAGGAAAGACCGACCACGAGAGGAAGTCCACGTGCCCAGGGACACCGAGAGCATCGAGCGCGACATCGAGCAGGCGCGCAATCAGCTCGCAGCAACCCTCGACGAGCTGAGTGTTCGCACCAACCCGAAGCGGCTGCTCGAGACCACCAAGGCCACGCTGGTCGCGAAGGTGAGCGAGCCGCCCGTCACGTTCGCGCTGATCGGTGCGGGCGCGCTGGTCGCCGTCCTGGTACTGCGCAAGATCTTCCGCTGAGACGACAGCAGGCCCCGATCCGAAAGGATCGGGGCCTGCTGTGGTGGTGCGCCATCAGGGACTTGAACCCCGAACCCGCTGATTAAGAGTCAGCTGCTCTGCCAATTGAGCTAATGGCGCGCGCCGGGACCACGATGATGCGATGCCCGACACACTAGAGGCCCCGATCGATGATCAGGGCCTTTCGTGGTGGTGCGCCATCAGGGACTTGAACCCCGAACCCGCTGATTAAGAGTCAGCTGCTCTGCCAATTGAGCTAATGGCGCCTGTGCGTCCGGCGGGGCCGATTGGCTCGCTCGGTGCGAAGAGAACATTAACAGCCCGGCCCGGTGTATGTGAAATCGGCTGGTCAGATCCGGTTTACGGCGAACATCCCGTAACGGACGCAGCCGCGAGATCGATTGCAATGTGAACGTTATGGGCCTGTGGCTGGTCCCCCCGACGTGCGTGTGCAAAGACCTGGCAAAATCGCTGTCCGCGGGTCGTGTGCGCGAGTTGGCTTCCGATGGGGCGGGGTCCCGCCGAGTGGACGTGTGAGGTGGGGTAGTGGTGACGAAGTTTCGGATCATGGTCGCGGTGGCGGTCGCGTCCGCGGCGGTACTGGGCGTGTCGGGCTGTACCGTCCCGTCGAGCGGTGAGGCGTCCGCAGCCCCGGCGATCGACGTCAATCCCGTCACCGAACTGATCAAGCCGAAGCTGTCGACAACGGTGCCGGACGGTGCCGTCGGGCACTCTCCGAGCGATCCGGTGACGGTCGAGGTTCAGGACGGCAAACTCGCGACGGTCACCCTCGTCGACGCCGCGGGCGCCGCGGTCCCCGGTGAGATCGCCTCCGACGGACGGTCGTGGGTGAACACCGCGCCGCTGGTCTACAACGGCAACTACCGTCTGCAGGCCGAGGCATTCGGTCTCGGTGGCTCCGGCGCGCTGGTCTCGAGTTTCGCGACCAGTTCGCCCGGCAACCTGACCAAGCCCTACATCCTCCCCACCGAGGGCGAGGTCGTCGGGATCGGTCAGCCGGTCGCCGTGCAGTTCGACGAGAACATCCCCGATCGCGCCGCCGCACAGGACGCCATCACCGTCACCACGAACCCGCCGGTCGAAGGCGCCTTCTACTGGGTCAACAATCGCGAGGTCCGCTGGAGGCCGGAGCAGTACTGGGCCCCCGGAACGACGGTCACCGTCGCCGTCGACGCGTTCGGTCGTGACCTGGGCAACGGGCTGTTCGGCCAGGTGAACCAGAAATCCGAGTTCCGCATCGGCGACGCGCTGGTCGCCACCGCCGACGACGCCACCAAGCAGGTCACGTTCGAGCGCAACGGTCAGGTCGTGATGACGATGCCGACGTCGATGGGCAAGGACAGCACACCGACCGACAACGGTGTCTACATCATCGGCGACCGCTTCGACCACATGATCATGGATTCGTCCACGTACGGCGTCCCCGTCAACTCTCCGCAGGGCTACCGGACGGAGGTGGACTGGGCGACCCGGATGTCGTACAGCGGCATCTTCTTCCACTCGGCGCCGTGGTCGGTGGGTCAGCAGGGGTACTCCAACGTCAGCCACGGCTGCCTGAATCTGAGCCCGTCGAACGCCAAGTGGGTGTACGACAACACCAAGCGCGGCGACATCGTGGTGGTGAAGAACACCCTCGGCGGCACCCTGTCCGGAGTGGACGGGCTGGGCGACTGGAACATCCCCTGGGAGACGTGGAAGGCCGGCAACGCCGTCGTGTGACGGCGGCGGGGTCATCCCGTCGGCCAGCGCGGTCAGCAGCGTGAAGCTGTCGTGCGCGGTCACGGCCGCTACGGCGCGTGTCACCCCGACCCGCGAGACGGCGAGCGGCTGCATCCGGCCGCCGGTCTCCGCCGTGCAGAGCGCCGCGAGGAACCACTCGGTGACGTGTGCGGCGTGCAGGCCGCGCGGGCGTTGACGACGGCGACGGTCACCACGTCGACGGATGAGGGCCGATCGCCGGCGCAGTGAATCCTGCTGTGCGGCATTGCATCGCGGGACACGCACGGGTGGTTCGTCGTCGAGTGCGTGGGATTCGGCCACTTCCCCCGATCCGAGCCGGAACGCGTTCATCGGGACGTGCGGCGGGTCGTTGCGTGGCGGCACCTCGAGGAACAAGGTCGCGGGCAGGCTGGTGTCCGACATGACGGCGAGCCGGTTCGAGCCGTCGTCCCGGAGTGGTGTTCCACGGACCCACACCGAGGTGATCGACGGCGAATGCGGGGAACGTCGACGACACGAGAAAGGCCCCCGACCGGAGTCGGGGGCCTTTCTTCGGGGTGACCGACGGGACTCGAACCCGCGACAGCCAGGATCACAACCTGGTGCTCTACCAACTGAACTACGGTCACCATCGCTTCCGGCGCGGCCCGCGTGGGCTGTGCGTCAGCAGCGTGGACGATACTAGCGTGTGCGGAGCCGAGAAAGCCAATCGGCCTCTATTCGCTGGTCAGATCCTGGACGACGGCCGCGATGTCGCCGGTGGACGGCCCGGGCTCGGCGACGAACGCGGTGCGCCGGTAGTACTGCAGCTCGCGGATCGACTCCTTGATGTCGGCCAGTGCGCGGTGCGCGAGCCCCTTCTCGGGCTGACCGAAGTAGATCCGCGGGTACCACCGCCGGCACAGCTCCTTGATGGAGGAGACGTCGATCATCCGGTAGTGCAGGTACTCGTCGAGTTCCGGCATGTCGCGGGCGAGGAAACCGCGGTCGGTGGCGATCGAGTTGCCGCACAGCGGCGCGGTGCCCGCGGTGGGAATGTGCTCGCGGATGTACGCGAGCACCCGCTCCTGCGCCTCCTCCATGGTCACCGTCGACGCCCGCACCTCGTCGGTGAGACCCGACTTGGCGTGCATCTCCTGCACGACCTCCGGCATGTCGGCCAGTGCCGCGTCGTCGGCGTGGATGACGATGTCCACGCCCTCGCCGAGAATGTTCAGTTCGCTGTCGGTGACCAGCGCGGCCACCTCGATCAGCTTGTCGGAGCCGAGCCGCAGCCCGGTCATTTCGCAATCGATCCACACAAGTTTGTCCTGCACGAGGATCCACAGTAGCCAGCGGTCACTCGGTTAGGGTTCGGGTGGAGTCGAATTGACGGTCGGGGACCGCTGCCGCGGCCCCGGCGTCGGGCGTTTCGCATCGAGGGAGGCAGACATGTCGGTGGATCCCGAGTCGGACGCGGCGGCGCTCGCAGACAAGGCCGCGGCCGCGAAGGCGGCCGCGGAGGAGGCGGCTCGCGTCGCGGAGGAGGCGGCTGCCGCAGCCGAAGCCGCCGCGGCCGCTGCTGCTGCGGCGGTGCCGGCCGAGAAGCCCGCGACTGCGCCGGCCGAAGACGCGCCGGCGTCGTCTGCGGCGCAGGAGATCGCGGCGGGCTACACGGTCGACGGTGGTGCGCTGGAGCTGGGCACGGTGATCGTCGACGGCGTCGTGGACCCGGCGGCGCGCGTGCGGATTCCCCTGGCCACCCTGAACCGCCACGGGCTGGTCGCGGGCGCGACGGGCACCGGAAAGACGAAAACCCTGCAGGGAATCTGTGAGCAGCTGTCGGCCGCCGGCGTGCCGGTCGTGATGGCCGACGTGAAGGGTGACGTGTCGGGACTGGCGGCACCGGGCGGGGCGAGCGAGAAGATGGCGGTTCGCGCAGTCGAGACCGGAATCGCGGACTGGGCACCGACCGCGTTCCCCACCGAGTTCGTGTCCCTCGGTACCGAGGGCATCGGCGTCCCGATCCGCGCGACGATCACCGACTTCGGGCCGATCCTGCTCAGCAAGGTGCTGGGGCTCAACGGCACTCAGGAATCGACGTTGGGGCTGATCTTCCACTGGGCCGACACGCAGGGTCTGGCGCTGCTCGACCTCAAGGATCTGCGATCGGTCATCACGCACCTGACCTCGGACGAGGGCAAGGCCGATCTGAAGGGCATCGGGGGCGTCTCCTCGGCGACCGCGGGCGTCATCCTGCGCGCGCTCGTCAATCTCGAGGCCGACGGCGGGGACACGTTCTTCGGAGAGCCCGAGTTCGACACCGCGGATCTGTTGCGGATCGCTCCGGACGGGCGGGGCGTGGTGACGTTGTTCGAACTCGGAGCCCAGGCGACGCGGCCCGTGATGTTCTCGACTTTCCTGATGTGGGTGCTCGCGGACCTGTTCCAGACGCTGCCCGAGGTCGGCGACGTGGACAAGCCCAGGCTCGTCTTCGTGTTCGACGAGGCGCACCTGCTGTTCGCCGACGCGTCGAAGGCGTTTCTGCAGCAGGTCGAGCAGACGGTGAAGCTGATCCGGTCCAAGGGTGTCGGAGTGTTCTTCTGCACCCAGTTGCCGACCGACGTGCCCAATGCGGTGCTCTCGCAGTTGGGTGCCCGCATCCAGCACGCGCTGCGCGCCTTCACCCCGGACGACCAGAAGGCGCTGGCAAAGACGGTCCGGACGTACCCGAGGACGGCGCACTACGACCTGGAGAAGGCGCTCACGTCACTGGGAACAGGGGAGGCCGTCGTGACGGTGCTGTCCGAGAAGGGCGCCCCGACGCCGGTTGCGTGGGCGAAGATTCCGCCGCCGCGATCGCTGATGGACACCATCGGGGAGGACGCGATCCGTGCGGCCGCGACGGCGAGCCCGCTGTACGCGAAGTACGGCGCCACCCTCGACCGGGAGTCGGCCTACGAGTTGCTCACCGCTCGGCTGGCGCCGCCGTCGCAACCAGCACCGGACCTGCCGCCCTCGTTGCCGGACCTGCCGGACCTGCCGCCACCGGCGCCCGACGAGCCGACTGCGGTGGAGAAGATCATGCAGAACTCCGCGGTCAAGAGTTTCCTGAGGTCGGCCGCGACCGCCGCGGGCCGGGAGATTTCACGGTCGATCTTCGGGACGGGACGCAAGAGGCGCTGACGCGCCCGTGCGTGAGTTCGGCAGCCCTGGCCACCGAACTCGCGCACAGCCTCAGCGCAGCAGGCGGGGGACGACCTTGCCGGTGGCGTTGCGGGGCAGTTCGTCCACGAAGGTGACGTCGCGCGGGACGCAGAAGCGCGTGAGGTTGGCGCGCACGTGGTCGCGGACGCCGTCGACGGTCAGTGCCGCGCCGTTCGCGTCGTCGGTGCGGACGACCCACGCCGCCAGCCGCGAGGAGAACTCGGGGTCGTCGACGCCGAGCACCGCGACCTCCAGGACGCCGGGCAGCTCGGACAGCAGGTTCTCGACCTCGCGGGGGTAGACGTTCTCGCCGCCGGAGACGATCATGTCGTCGCTGCGTCCGTCGAGGAAGAGCAGCCCGTCTGGGTCGAAATGGCCGACGTCGCCCGTGGACATCAGTCCGTCGACGACCTCCTTCTCGCCACCGGTCCGGGTGTAGCCCTCGAACAGCATGCCGTTGCCGACGAAGACCCGGCCGACGGTGCCGTCCGGCACCGGGTTGCCGTGGTCGTCGAGGATCTTGACGACGGTGCCGAGCGGTGGCCTGCCCGCGGTCGTCGGGTGCACGCGCAGCTCGTCCGGCTGCGCGATCGACGCCCAGCTCACCTCCGTCGAACCGTAGAAGTTGTAGAGGACGTCGCCGAACACGTCGAACGTCTTGTGGACGACGCCGGTGGGGATCGCGGATCCGCTGGCGGCTATCACGCGCAGCGACGAGAGATCCACGTCCCGCTCGTCCTTGGGAAGGTCGGTGATCCGCTGGAGCATGGTCGGTACCACCCACAGCGCGTCGGCGCGATGGCGTGCAACGGATTCGACCGTCGCGGCGGGGTCGAAGCGCCGGGTGAGCACCAACGTCGAGCGCAGCGCGAGCGCGATCTGGACCCCGGCCAGGCCCCAGGTGTGGAAGACCGGCGATGCCACGACCGTCGTCCCGCGGCTGCGGAGTGGGAGCCGGGACAGGACTGCGGAGGCGGGCATCCAGCTGCGCGGCTCCGGTCGGGAGGCGCCCTTCGGGGTACCCGTGGTTCCGGAGGTGAGTACCACGAGGCGCCCGCGCCGCGGCCTGCGGGGCAGAACGAGGCTGCGGCCGCCGTGGCCGTCCTCCACGAGGCCTTCGAGGCGAGCCCAGCCCTCGGAGGCTGCACCACTGCCGGTCGGATGGTCCGGATCGTCGAACACCGCCACGCGCAGGTCGGAATCCGGGAGCAGTGGGGTGAACTCGGGATCGACGAGCAGCCAGTCGATCCGCTGTTCGGCGAGGATGTCGGCGAGCTGGGACGCCGAGGCGCCGGTGTTGAGCAGGACCAGGTCGGCGCCGAGCCTGGCGGAGGCGCCCATCGCGAGGAGGAACCCGCGATGGTTGCGGGCCAGGACGCCGATGCGACCCCGCTCGCGCAGTCCACGGTCGTACAGGGCGATGGCGAGTGCCTGGGCGTCGGAGTCGAGTTCGCGGAAGGTGATCTTGCCCGCGTCGTCGATCACCGCGACCCGGTCACCGTCGCGTCGGGCGGCGACGGCGAGCAGGCCGCCCGCGGTGAAGTCCCACTGGAACCAGGCCGTCGCGACGTCGGTGAGAGTGCGCGGTCCGAGCGGTCCGACGATCCCCGCCCTGGTGATCGGGACGAGGCCTTTGATCAGGTCGGTTGCTACGGAAAGGCGCGGCATGCGGGTGGTCCTCCTGGGGTCGGCGGTGACGTCCACAACTTACTTGCCGGTAAGGAAGTGCGCCAGGGTGGCGCGTGGGCGGCGGTCAACCCGAGGCGGATGTGGCCGCTGCGTCGATGAGCGTCTGCGCGGCTGTTCGTGCGTGCTCCGCTGCGCCGGGATCGCCGGAAATGGCGGCTGTCGTCTGGGCGCCCTCGGCGAGCAGGACGAGTTGGGTTGCCAGCGCGGGCGGTCCGCCGATCTCCGCGACGAGCCGGTCGACGGTCTCCTGGAACGCGGCCTTCTGCTCGCGCACTGCCGAAGCCACCCCGGGATCGGTGCGTCCCAGCTCGCCGTACGCGTTGATGAAGCCGCATCCGTGGAACGTGTCGGTACAGAACCACTGGTGCAGGTAGTCGTAGACGGCGAGCAGTCGTTCGCGGGGAGTGTCGCGGGTGTCGAGGTAGGCGGCGAGCTCGCGTTCCCAGCGTTCACGCTTGTACTCGAGCACGGCGAGTACGAGGCCCGCCTTCGACGGGAACTCTCGATACAGCCGCTTGAGGGGAACGTTCGCGGCCTGCCGGAGCTCGTCCATTCCGACCGCGGCGTAGCCCTTCTCGTAATAGAGCCGGTCCGCAGTGGACAGGATGCGGCCGCGCGGATCGTCGGGATTCATGGTGTCCAGGATACTTGCCTGGAGAACGATCATTCTCTACGCTGCGAAACGTGGCGAGAACGATCGTTCTCCCGGAGAGGAAGCGCAGACATGGGATTCATCACCGTTGGCTCCGAGAACAGCACCTCGATCGATCTCTACTACGAGGACCACGGTTCCGGGCAGGCCGTCGTGCTGATCCACGGCTACCCGCTCGACGGTTCCAGCTGGGAGAAGCAGAGTCGGGCCCTGCTCGACGCCGGATATCGCGTGATCACCTACGACCGCCGCGGGTTCGGGCAGTCCAGCAAGGTCACCACGGGCTACGACTACGACACCTTCGCCGCCGATCTGAACGCGGTGCTCACGACGCTCGACCTGACCGACGTCATCCTCGTCGGATTCTCGATGGGCACCGGGGAGCTGGCTCGCTACGTCGGGAAGTACGGCCACGAGCGGGTCGCGAAGCTCGCGTTCCTGGCGTCGCTCGAGCCGTTCCTCGTGCAGCGCGACGACAATCCGACCGGCGTGCCGCAGGACGTGTTCGACGGCATCGAGGCCGCCGCGAAAGCCGATCGGTTCGCCTGGTTCACGCAGTTCTACAAGGACTTCTACAACCTCGACGACAACCTCGGGACCCGGATCAGCGAGGAGGCCGTCACGGCGAGCTGGAACACCGCGACCCGATCCGCGCCGGTGGCCGCGTACGCGGTCGTGCCGACGTGGATCGAGGACTTCCGACAGGACGTCGCGGCGGTCCGGGACAGTGGCAAGCCTGCACTGATCCTGCACGGCACCGCGGACAACATCCTGCCGATCGACTCCACCGGCCGGCCGTTCCACGAGGCGCTCCCCGCGGCCGAGTACGTCGAGGTCGAGGGCGCGCCGCACGGCCTGCTCTGGACGCACGCCGACGAGGTGACCGACGCGCTGCTGACGTTCGTGCGCGGCTGACCGTCGTCACATCCGTGCCGGCCCGGAGATCCGGGTCGGCACGGCCGTCATCCGCCGAGTTTCCTGTAGAACGTGCCGACGATCGGCGCCACGACGGCGCGGGGGCTGTACCCACCCGCGACGGACATGCCCTTGCTCAGGATGCCCGGGACGACGCGCATCTTGTTGCTCGCCAGACCGTCGAGGGACAGCTTGGCCGTGTACTCGCTGGAGATCCACAGGAAGTCCGGGACGAGCTTGTCGACGATCGACGCGTCGGCGGGGTCGGGGACCTCGGTACGCACCGGTCCCGGGGCGAGCAGTGTGACGTTCACCCCGGAACCCTTCAGCTCGCCGCGCAGCGACTCGGAGAACGTGTTCACGAACGCCTTCGTCGCCGCGTAGGTGGCGTTGTTCGGAATCGGCATGTTGCCCGCAGCCGAGCCGACCATGAGGATCCCGCCCGAGCCGCGCGCGATCATGCCGGGCAGGACGGCGAGTGTGAGGTCGTGCACCGCAACGGCGTTCAGCTCCACCTGCGTCCGCTCGTAGGACGGGTCGAGCTCGGACACCGGACCGAACGTCGCGATGCCCGCGTTGTTGCACAGGATCGAGATCTCGCGGCCGGTCAGTTCCTCCACCAGCGGTGCGCGGCGGTCGCGGTCGGACAGGTCGACCGCACGCACCTCGACGGTGACGCCGTGCGCCGCGGACAACTTCTCGGCGAGCGCGTTCAGGAGGTCCTCGCGGCGCGCGACGAGAATCAGCGAGTGACCTCGAGCGGCGAGTTCGGCGGCCAGCGCTTCGCCGATTCCGGAGGAGGCGCCGGTGACGACGGCACGGGCATCGGGGGCGGGAGTAGGCAGACTCACGGCGCTCAGGCTACCTGTGCGTGGGTTTGGTAGTTCCAGCTACCAAACTCGCGCACAGGCGGCGGAGCCGTCTCACAGTGTCGCCGCGAGCCGGGTGCCCTGCTCGATGGCGCGTTTGGCGTCCAACTCGCCTGCGACGTCGGCACCGCCGATGACGTGGACCGGGACGCCGGCGGCGGTCAGGTCCGCCTCGAGGTCGCGCACCGACTCCTGGCCCGCGCAGATCACCACGGTGTCCACGGCGATCGTCCGCGGACGGACGCGCTTCTCGCCGAAGGTGATGTGCAGGCCCGCGTCGTCGATGCGTTCGTAGTTGACGCCGGAGATCTGCTCGACGCCCTTCTTCTTCAACGCGGCACGATGCACCCAACCGGACGTCTTGCCCAGCCCGGCGCCGATCGGCGTGGACTTGCGCTGCAGGAGGTACACCTGACGCGGCGACGGCGCGACCACCGGTTCGGTCAGCGCACCCGGCGCGGCCTCGTCCTCAGTGACTCCCCATTCCCGGTTCCACTCGGCGAGGTCGAGGGCCGGGGAGTGGTCGTGGGTGAGGAACTCGGAGACGTCGACGCCGATGCCGCCCGCTCCGATCACCGCGACGCGATCGCCCGCGGGCCTGCCGTCGCGGACGAGCTCGGCGTAGGACAGGACGCTGGGATGGTCGACGCCCGGGATCGCGGGGATGCGAGGCGTCACGCCGGTCGCGAGCACCACCTCGTCGTAGCCACCGTCGACAAGTGTGGCAGCGTCCACGCGGGTGTTCAGATGCACTGTCACGCCGGTGGTTTCGAGGCTACGGGTGAAGTACCGGATGGTCTCCGCGAACTCCTCCTTACCGGGGATCCGGCGGGCGATGGCGAACTGGCCACCGATCTCGCTGCCTGCCTCGAAGAGGTCGACCTCGTGACCACGTCCGGCGAGGTTCAGGGCAGCCGACAGCCCGGCCGGTCCGGCGCCGACGACGGCGATCGATCTGCGGCGGCGGGTGGGGGAGAGCACCAGTTCGGTTTCGCGTCCGGCCCGCGGATTGAGCAGGCAGGAGACGTGCTTGTTCGCGAACGCGTGGTCCAGGCACGCCTGGTTGCACGCGATGCAGGTGTTGATCTCGTCGCTGCGATCGGCGGCGGCCTTGTTCACCCAGTCGGGGTCCGCGAGCAACGGCCGGGCCGCGGAGATCAGCTGTGCGTCACCGCGGGCAAGGATCTCCTCCGCCGTCTCGGGCATGTTGATCCGGTTCGAGGCGCACACCGGGATGCTCACCTCGCGGGCCAGCCGTTCGGTGAACGAGGCGAACGCGGCGCGCGGCACGGAGGTGACGATGGTGGGCACACGGGCCTCGTGCCAGCCGATGTCGGTGTTCAGGATCGTGGTGCCCGCGGCCTCGAGTTCCCGTGCCAGGTCGACGATCTCGGCCCAGGTCTGGCCGCCCTCGACGAGATCGGCCATCGACAGCCGGAAGACGATGATGAAGTTCGCGCCGACGGCTGCGCGAGTGCGGCGGGTGATCTCGACGGCGATGCGGCGCCGGTTCGCGGCGGAGCCGCCCCACTCGTCGGTGCGGCGATTGGTGCGCTCCGCGAGGAACTGATTGAGGAAGTAGCCCTCGCCGCCCATGATCTCGACACCGTCGTAACCGGCCTCCTGGGCGAGCCGGGCGCAACGAACGTAGTCGTCGATCGTCGACTCGATGCCGCGCCGGGTCAGCGCGCGCGGCCGGAACGGGTTGATCGGCGCCTTGATCGACGAGGCCGACACGCTGAGCGGCTGATAGGAGTAGCGGCCCGCGTGCAGGATCTGGAGTGCGATCTTGCCGCCCTCGGCGTGTACCGCGTCGGTGATCTCGCGGTGCCGGGACGCCTGCTTGCGGGTGATCAGATCGGCGCCGAAGGGCAGCAGCCATCCGGTGCGGTTCGGCGCGTACCCGCCGGTGACGATCAGGCCGACCCCACCGCGGGCGCGTTCGGCGAAGTACGCGGCGAGCTTCGGGACGTCCTTGGTGCGGTCCTCGAGGCCGGTGTGCATCGAGCCCATCACGACCCGGTTGCGGAGCGTGGTGAACCCGAGGTCGAGGGGAGACATCAGGTGGGGGTACGGGTTGTTCACTCGCGCATGCCTTTCGGGTTGAGCGCCGTCGATCGGTCGGTGGCCGGGAGCAGGGCGTCGAGGACCTCCTGGCACCACTGGCTGAACCCCTCCTCGACGCGGATGCCGCCGCGCAGGACCAGGTACTGGTGCAGGTCGGTGCCGGACAGCCGCTCGGGGGCGGGGAAGTCGCGCTTCTCGATGAGCCGGTAGACCTCGAGCCGTCCGGCGTGGGCGTCACGATGACGGGACACCTCCGCGCGCAGGGCGTCGAGGTCGCCGTGGGCGGCGCCGCGGATCTTCACGGCGAGTTCGTTGCGCAGGTGTCCGGCGTCGGTCGGTTCCGCAATCCACCGGGCGAGTTCGGCGCGCCCGGCCCCGGAGACCCGGTACACGCGCTTGTCGGGTCTGCCCTGCTGGCCGACGGTTTCGCCCGTCACCCAGCCGGACTCGTCCATTCGTTTCAGCACCCGGTAGATCTGCTGGTGGCTCGCGTTCCAGAAGAAGCCGATCGAGCGGTCGAAGCGCCGGGCCAGCTCGTATCCGGAGCCCGACTGCTCCGACAGCGAGACCAGGAGTGCGTGTTCGAGTGCCACCCGCTCAGTGTCCGACACCCACGCCCGATATGCAACCAGGCGCATATTCTCTCAGGTGCATATGCCCGCGTCCCGCATGAACGGTTCCGTTCACTCGGTTGGATCGACTGAACGGAACCGTTCATGCGGCAGGGAGCGGAGCGACGCGGGGCGACGCGGCGTCCGTCGAGCGGTCGATCGGGCGGCCGCCTGGCCTAGGCTCGCGCCATGAGCACAGCGGTCGACGGCGGTGGCGCGACCACGCGGAGTCAGGTGTTCGCGTGGGGCCTGTGGGACTGGGGATCGGCGGCGTTCAACGCCGTCATCGTGACGTTCGTCTTCTCCGTCTACCTCACCGACGCGGTGGGTGACGACCTGCCCGGATCGGTCTCGGCGAGCAGTTGGCTGGGCTGGTCGCTCGGCGCGGCGGGACTGGCGATCGCGCTGCTCGCTCCGGTCACCGGGCAACGGGCCGACGCCGCCGGTCACCGCAAGCGCTCACTGGCGTTGCTCACGACCACCGTCGTGGGCTGCATGCTCGCCATGTTCTTCGTCGAGGACAACCACCACTACCTGTGGCTGGGGCTGGTGCTGCTCGGGGTCGGCTCGGTGCTGTTCGAACTCGCGCAGGTCCCCTACTTCGCGATGCTGCGCCAGGTCTCCCGTCCCGACAACATCGGTCGGGTCTCCGGGTTCGGCTGGGCGATGGGTTATTTCGGCGGCATAGTGCTGCTGTTGGTCTGCTATTTCGGTTTCATCTCCGGCGACGGCGACACCCGGGGCCTGTTCGGGGTGAGCACCGACGGCGGGATGAACATCAGGGCCGTCGTGGTCCTCGCGGCGGTGTGGTTCGCCGCGTTCGCGATCCCGGTGCTCTTCGCGGTGCCGGAACTGCCCCGCCCCCCGCGAGCAGCGGAAGGGCCGGGCTTCCTGGGGTCGTACCGCATCCTGTGGAACGACCTGCGTGCCCTGTGGGCGACGGACCGCAACACCCTCGGCTACCTCGTCGCCAGCGCGCTCTTCCGGGACGGCCTGGCCGGAGTGTTCACGTTCGGTGCCGTGCTCGCGGTCAACGTCTACGGGATCGCGTCCGGGGACGTCCTCTTGTTCGGGGTGGCCGCCAACGTCGTCGCGGCGCTCGGTGCGCTCGGTGCGGGACGTCTCGACGACCGGCTCGGGCCGAAGACCGTGATCGTGTGGTCGCTCGCCTCGATGTTGATCGCGGGGGTGCTGCTGCTGGCGGTGTCCGGTCCCGTCGGGTTCTGGGTTCTGGGACTGGTGCTCTGTCTGTTCGTCGGGCCGGCGCAGTCGGCGGCGCGCACCTTCATGGCGCGCCTGAGCCCGCACGGGCAGGAGGGCCAGATGTTCGGGCTCTACGCGACGACCGGACGCGCCGTCTCGTTCCTGTCGCCGACGCTGTTCGGCCTGTTCGCATGGATGTTCTCGAACGACCGGGCCGGCATCCTCGGTCTGCTCGTGGTCCTCGGCGTCGGGCTGGTGGCGCTCCTCGCGGTGCGACCCCCGCCCGAGGCGCAGACAACAGGGGGCGCCGGTTGACCGGTACTCGCCGGCTCAGGCGGTGCGGGTGCGGTTGATCCCCAGCTTGTCCGGGAACAGACGCCGCTGGACGATCCAGCCCGCGACCGACAGACCGATCCATGCGAGCGTCGAGGTGACCTGCTGCCAGCCCGCTTCCGGGTGGCGCAGGAACTCCAGGGCGCCGGTCATGCTGCCGAGTCCCGTGAGGATCATGCTGGCGCCACCGATCGAGGTCAGCCACAGCAGTGCCCGGGCCCGGAACTTGTCGGCGAGGAAGGCCGCCGCGACACCGACGGCGAGGATCACGATGGCGCTGAGCGCCCAGTTGTTGTCGCCGGGCTGCAGCACGTCCGCGATCTTGGCGCCCGCCATCGCGCCGGTCAGGCCACCGATGAAGTAGGCGGAGAACTTGAAGACGAGGGTGGTGACGACCCACGCGACGACGGCACCGATCAGCCCGAACAGGAACAGCGTGGCGAGTGAGGCGTTGAAGAGGTCCGCGACGAGCCAGCCGAGACCGAACCCGGCGGCGAGCACCGCCAGGTGCATCGATCGGATGCCGTAGAAGCACAGCAGTGCGCCGATCAGCAGGACCGCAATTCCGCCGCTCATACCCGGGTTCCTTCCACGCGGTCGACGATGATGTCGGCCAGTCGGTCGGGTGCCTGTTCGGGCACCCAGTGGCTCACGCCGTCGAGTTCGACGAATCGGTAGGGCCCGGTGACGTGTTCGGCGCACTTCTCGGCCGTCGCGCGGCTCACCGCCTCGTCGCGGTTCGACCAGACATAGGTGGTCGGTACCCGGATCGCCGGGACGTCGGTGAACTCCCGGCCCATCGCGCGGTACCAGGACAGGGCAGCGGTGAGCGCACCCGGTTCGGTCAGGACACGCACGTGCTCGTCGACCAGTGCCGGGTCGACGGCGTCGCCGAACATGTCGCGCAGGCGTCTGCCGTCGTCGGGTAGCAGGGCACGCTCGGCGGCGTCGCCGTCCCGGAAGACGCCGATGTACCGCGAGCGGGTCTGCTGGTCCGGGTCCTCGCGCAGTCCCCACGAGAAGGCCGACGAATGCGGAACGGACACCGCGGTGAGCGACGCGACGCGATCGGGGTGGTGCGCGGCGGTCCACCATGCGACCGCGGCACCCCAGTCGTGCCCGACCAGGTGGGCGGATCGGATGCCGAAGTGATCGAGCAGGGCGACGACGTCACCGCCGAGGCGGTCCACCGTGTAGTTCTCGACGCCCACCGGCCGGGCTCCCGGGGAGTACCCTCGCTGCGCCGGCGCGATGACCCGGTACTGTGCGAGCCGCGGAAGCATCGGACCCCAGCACGCAGGGGTTTCCGGGAAACCGTGGAGCAGGACCACCGGGGTGCCTTCGGACGGACCCGCGGTCGTGACGTCGAAGGTGTGCTCGCCCAACGTGATGGCTGACGTCACTGCCGGTTCCATTCGTCTCCCGCCGTCCGTGGCCGCGCGGCTGTGCGGGGCCCGCTGGGCGAAACACTACCGCCGGGGCGGCGATTTGGGATCCGGACGTGCCGACGGGGTGTTAGGTGTGAGACGAGGGCGCTGTGCTCGACGACGGGACGTCGGGCGCGGCGGACGGCGCCGGAGTTCCCGAATCGGCGGGAGGACGAATCGTGACGGTCGAGGACAGCACGCGGCCACCCCTGCGGATCGCGGGACGTGATGTCGCGCGGTCGCTGTCGGCGTCGACCGCGGATCTGGCAGCGGCCGTCGCGGCGCGCCTCGCCGACGACATGCCGATCTACCGGGCGCTGCCGGCAGGCGAGATCGAGGCGATCGCCTTTCGCTGCATCGAACTGTTCGCGACACTGCTGTTCGAACGGCGGGCACCGCGTGAGTCCGAGCTGGCCGAGCCGCGAAACTCCGCCGCGCGACGAGCGGAGGAGGGCGTGCCGCTCGAGGCGGTGCTGCACGCTTACCACATCGGCGTGGAGATGGCGTCGGCGTCGCTGTCCGCCGGCGCGGGGCCGGACGACGTCGCCGACGTGCTGGTCGTCAACGCGATGGTTCTCGACTTCCTGCGCCGGCTCACGATCGCGGTCAGCTCTGCATACTTCGACGAACGTCAGATCATGGAGAGCCAGGAGAACTCGGGTCGGCGGTCGCTGATGTCCGCGCTGGTCGCGGGCGAGGACCTCGATGCGGTCGTCACCCGCACCGGATTGCGGTTGGCACCGAACTATCTCGTCCTCAGCCTGGTCATCGGGGAGAACGAGGACGAGCGCCGACTGGGTGTGAACGGCACCGTGGCGGGCCGCCGCAAGGTGCGGCGCCTGCAGGCCGAGCTGGATCGGATCACCGGTGAACACGCGTTGACGGTGATCGACAGCGGTGGCGGTCTTGCGCTGGTGCCGTGCTCGCCGAGCCCACCCGACTGGGAGCACCTGCGGGTCGTGGTGGAGAGACTCGAACGTGTGCTCGGGGCACGTCTGCACGCCGCCGGGACCACCGCCCCGCCGGCGGGGGTGCCGGAGGCGGTCGAGCAGACCACCGACATCCTGGCTCTGGTGACGAGTTCGCGTCGTCCGCCCGGTCTGTATCGCCTCACCGACGTCCTGCTCGACTACCAGCTCAGCCGTCCGAGTGCCGCGCGGCGCGAACTCGCAGCGCTGCTCGCTCCGCTGGCGGGCAAGCCCGAGCTCATGCAGACCCTGGAGGCGTACATCGCGTCCGGACTCAATCGGCGCGCCACCGCGGCGACGCTGGCCGTGCACGCGAACACCGTCGACTACCGGATGCGGCGGGTGCTGGAGCTGACCGGACTCAATCCCACCGATCCGTCGGACCTGCCGCGCATCGGTGCGGCGTTGGTGGCGATGCGGTCCGGCGCGTGAGCGCGGTCGCGGACGAGGTGTCCCGGCCGCGGTCGGGACGGCGACGGGTGCGCGTGGCCGCGCTCGTGGTCGGCTGGGCAGCGCTCGCGGTCGCGGTGGTCGGGGTGGCCGCGCACCTGATCACGGTGACCTCGCCACTCGTGGTGGTCGCCGCGTCGTCGGCGCCGTTTCTCGTGCTCGGATCTGTCGTTGCGGTGCTGGTCTTCCTCGCGGTCCGGCACCCGGCCGGGCTGGTCGTCGCAGCAGTCGTCGCGGTGGGCGCGGCGTGGACGCAGGCGCCGCTGTACGTCGGGGGCGGCGACGCGGCGGGCGACGAGCTCGTCGTGATGCAGGCGAACATCGAGTTCGGCAAGGGTGATCCGGACGCCGTTGTCGCGCAGGTGCGTTCGCGCGACGTCGACATCCTCGCCGTCGAGGAGCTCACGACCTCCGCGCTCGCGGGACTCGACGAGGCCGGGCTCGGCGACCTGTTGCCGTACCGCCACGTCCGGCCGGCGGTCTCCGGGGCGGACGGCACCGGAATGTGGAGTCGGTATCCGCTCGCCGACCCGGTGGAGTACCCGGATTTCGTGATGGCGGCGCTGTCCGCCCGGGTGGTGCTGCCGGGCGATCGGTCGCTCACGATGTTCGTGGCGCACCCGCTACCGCCGTGGCCGCGTCACCAGACCGGGATCTGGGCCGACGAACTGTCCCGCCTGCACACGATTCTCGACGGGCTGCGATCGCGGTCCGACACGGTCCTCATGGCCGCGGACTTCAATGCGACGTGGGATCACGCGCAGTTCCGGGCCCTGCTCGGCGACGGGGTCCACGACGCCGCCGAGCAGGCGGGGGCCGGAGTCCTCCGGACCTATCCGGCGGATCGCTCGTGGCCGCCGCTGCTGTCGATCGACCGGATCCTCGTCTCCGGCGGCACCGCCACCGAGGTCGACGTCGTCGACCTCCCGGGCGCCGACCATCGCGGCGTCGTCGCCAGGATCGCAGTCTCCGGGTGGTCGGCTCGCTGACCGCGGTCCGGGCTCACGACGACGGACGCCAGCCGCCCATCCCGATGATGATCAGGCGCAGCTGGCGCTCGGCGCGATCGATCACGACGTCCTCCCCGGTGCCGGTGACCTCGAGCAGGTCGATGACGGTCGTCATCATCACGCTGACGATGAGGTCCGCCGCCATGTCGAGATCGCTGCGCGGCCACTGCGCCAGTGCAGGGTTACGCCCGAGATCGGTGCTCAGCTCACTGGAGAACAATCGCAGTTCGGAGGCGATCGCCTGCCGTACCTCGGCGACCCCGCCGTAGCGCTCGCGGCTCAGGAACCGGAACTGCCCCTCGTTCGCGCGGACCTGCCGGACCAGGATGTCCAGTGAGGTGCGGGCGTCGCGGGGCACCGGATCGCGGCGGGCTTCGCGCAACATGCGTCGCAGCATCCGCATGCCGTCCTCGACGAGTGCGACCCCGAGTTCGTCCATCGATGCGAAGTGCCGGTAGAAGGCCGTCGGGACGATGCCGGCACTGCGGGCCACCTCGCGCAGGCTGAGAGCCGAGAGGCTGCGGTCGGCGAGCAGGTCGAGTGCGCCGTCGAGCAGTGCTGCTCGTGTGCGTTCCTTGCGCTCGGCTCGACTCTCGGTAGCGGTCACCGAACGAGTGTATGCCTGTGCACCGGTATCAGCGGATGCGAACTGTTGTCGTCGTCACAGCGGCCCTGCCCTTGACAACTACCTGGCACTTTCTGTCACACTCATTTGTGTACAAGTGTTCACTGAAACCGCGCTGAGGGAGTGTGCCCGTGCCGACCAGGAACCGATCCCGCATGCTGTCGCTGTTCGAGGCGATGGCCACCCCGCACCCGCTCGACCGCTATCTCGAACTCGTCGATCCGATGGCAACGGTGCGCGACCTGCGCGCCGAGGTCGTCGACGTCCGGCGACCCACGAGTGACAGCGTCACGCTCACGCTGCGACCCACGCGGCAGTGGCGCGGTCATCGCGCAGGCCAGTTCGTGCAGATCGGCGTCGTGATCGACGGGGTACGGCACACCCGGTGCTTCTCGCCGGCCGGGATCGAGGGCGGCTCGACGATCGAACTGACCGTCAAGGCGCACGAGGGTGGGCTGGTCTCGGACCACCTCCACCGCCACGGTGAGGTGGGCCTGGTGGTCACGCTGTCCCAGGCCGACGGGGAGTTCGCCCTGCCGATGCCGCGTCCGCCGAGCGTGCTGCTGATCAGTGGCGGCAGCGGCATCACCCCGGTGATGTCGATGCTCCGCACCCTGGTCGCGGAACGGTACGAGGGCTCGGTGACTCTGCTGCACTACGCGGACAGCGCCGAAGCGGTGCCCTACCTCGACGAACTCCGCGCGCTCGCGGCAGACCACGCCGACGTGAAGGTCGTTCTCGCATACACGCATTCGGAAGACGGAGACCTGCGTGGACGATTCGGCCCCGAACACCTGGACGCGGCGGCGCCACTGCACGCGCAGGCGCAGACCTACCTCTGTGGTCCCGCCGCGCTGATGGGGCCGGTGCGCGATCTGTACGACAGTCGTGGGCTCACCCACAGGCTGCACACCGAGGAGTTCGCGCCCACCCTTGCGTCCGCCGACGGCGACGCCGACGGGACCGTCGCCTTCGCCGCGTCGGGCATCCGCTCCGAGAACGCCGGTACGAGCCTGCTCGAACAGGCAGAATCCGCGGGCCTGACACCGGACTACGGCTGCCGGATGGGGATCTGCTTCACCTGCACCACGGTCAAGACCTCGGGCTGCGTCCGCAATCTGCGAACGGGCGAGCTCGACAGTGACCCCGACAAGCCGATCCAGCTCTGCGTCAACGCCGCGGTCGGCGACGTGACTCTCGACCTGTAGACACTCACCACTCGAAGGAGTGCACCATGTTCGGACTGTCCTTCCCACTTCCCGCCCTGCTCGGTGGTGGCACCGACGACCGTGTCCCCGAGCCCGTCGTCCTCTCCCGCGAGCAGGTCGAGGACATCGGCCGCGAACTCGACGCGCTGCGTGACCGCGTCGTCGCCGACCTCGGTGCCCGCGATCGCGAGTACATCTACTCGATCATCAAGGCGCAGAGAGGGTTCGAGGTCGCGGGTCGCGGACTGATGTATCTCGGATTCCTGCCGCCGTTCTGGCTGGCCGCGGTCGGGGCCCTGTCGATCTCGAAGATCCTCGACAACATGGAGATCGGCCACAACGTCATGCACGGCCAGTACGACTGGATGCGCGAACCCGGCCTGAACTCGCGGGAGTTCGAATGGGACACCGTGTGCCCTGCGGACCAGTGGCGGCACTCGCACAACTACATGCATCACACGTACACAAACATCGTGGACCTCGATCGCGACATCGGGTACGGGATCCTGCGCATGGACGAGGCGCAGCCGTGGCGGCCCTACTACCTCGGCAACCCGGTGTACGCGACCGCGCTGATGCTGCTGTTCCAGTGGGGTGTGATGCTGCACGACCTCGAGGTGGAGAACATCGTTGCGCGCAAGCGTTCCTGGTACGACGTCAAGCCGCTGCTGCAGGGCATGTGGCGCAAGGCCGGCAGGCAGGTGCTCAAGGACTACGTGATCTTCCCCGCGCTGACGGGACCGCTGTTCGTCTCGACCCTGCTCGGCAATGCCACCGCGAACCTCGTCCGCAACGTGTGGGCGTACTCGATCATCTTCTGCGGCCATTTCCCTTCGGGCGTGCAGAGTTTCAGTCAGGACGAGACGGCGGACGAGACGCGCGGCGAATGGTACGTGCGGCAGATGCTCGGCAGCGCCAACATCGAAGGCAGCCGACTGTTCCACATCATGTCGGGCAACCTGTCGCACCAGATCGAGCACCACCTGTTCCCCGACCTGCCCGCGAACCGCTATCCGGAGATCGCGCCCGAGGTTCGCGCGTTGTGCGCCAAGCACGGCCTGCCGTACAACACTGGCGGGTTCCTCCGTCAGGTCGGGTCGGTGTGGGGCAAGATCTTCTCCCTCGCGCTGCCGCCGTTCCTCACCCGGTCGACGCCCCCGACGGGTGTTATCGTCGATCGTTCCCGCGTCCCGGCCCGAGAGTGAGGCACACATGGTGGGCAAGTTCGAGCGCCGCAAGGACACCGTGCAGGAACTGACCGAGTCCGGTGCCACGCACGTCGGCCGGATCGCGATGATCATCGCCGGTGCCGTCCGTGACGTCACCCGCGAGGTCGGCGACTGGATCAGCGACGGCCTCGAGATGCGGGAGGCCTCCCGCCGGGCACGTGAGGACGAGGAGCGGAAGTCGCCGACCGAGTCCGCCCCGGTCGACGACTCCGACGACGCGCCGGACAGGTAGGTCGCCACCAACGCGGCGGTGCACGCCGGAGCGGACGTAATCTGCGTCACCGCTGCGGATGTCGTCGGCGTGGTGTGCGGGGACAGGCGAGAGGCCGGGCCATAATACGGCCGCCTTTCCCGCGACCGAGGAGTTGTCCGTTGAGTGTCCCACTGGTGTTCGGCCCCGCTCGTGACGAGTTCGGCGGAACAACACGGTGACGCGGTGGACGTCGCGCGCGGGTCGTTCCGCGCGCCGGGTTCTCGGGGTGTGCGCGGCGATCGTCCTCACCGCGATCGTCGCTGTCGGCTACGTAGTACTCGAGGAATGGGCGGAGCCCGACTCGGCGCAGAACGGTCCCGTCTCCGGGGAGCTGACCGAACTGCTCGCGCAGGTGCAGATCGCGCCCGAACTGCCGATGACCGGCTACAGCAGGGAAGAGTTCCCGCACTGGGAACCGAACCGGCCCGAGTACGGCTTCGGCGCCGAGTTCACGCAGTACAGCCGGTGCACCACCCGTGAGGTGATGTTGTTGCGCGATGCCGTCGGGTCGGTGCGGCTCGATCCGAAGACGTGTGATCTGTCGGTCGGGTCGGGTGGCGGCTGGCAGGACGAGTACGGCTTCCTCGATCGCGAGACCGGTGAGTTGAAGCCCTACAAGTGGATGACGGACCCGTCGGGCGTCGACGCCGAGCACATTGTCGCGTTGGCCGAGGCATGGCGGTCGGGAGCCGCCGCTGCGGACGAGGGGACGCGCCGTCGCATTGCCAACGACGCCCTCAATCTGGTGGCGTCGGATCCGTCGGCCAACAGGTCCAAGGGCGATCAGGATGCGGCGAACTACCTGCCGCCGGGGAAGTTTCGTTGCACGTACCTCGATCGCTACCTTCGGGTCAAGGTGGCGTACGGACTGACCGCCGATCCGGTCGAGCAGATGGCGCTGCGAACCGCGGTCGCCGCCTGTGTCGATCCGAGCGGGCTCGGGTAGGCGCACACTGGGACGGGAGGATCCCCCGAACAAAGGAGGGCCGGCATGGGCGAGGTGGTCGAGATCTCTTCCACGGCAGCGGTGATGACCGTCGAAGAGGGAACCGTGTCCGGATTCCTCGATGTCACGGTGACGCCCGAGGGCGGCGGACTCGTCCGTTACCGCGACACCGAGACGTGGCTGACCATCGGCAACCTCGAGGACGTGCCGCCGGCGCTGTGGGAGAGCTCCCCCGACCTCGCGGCCGCGATCGAGGCAGGGGCGGGCGTGCGTGACGCGGCAGGCAACGCGGTGCCCTTCGAGGCCTAGGACGTCGACGCCCACGCCCATCGCGTCACCGGCCGCCGTTCCCGCGCCGCGTTTCCGTTCACGACGCGGGTGTCGGGATCACCGCTGCAAGGGGCTGTAGAAGACGATCCCGTTGCCCTTGTTGTCGTACACGACCGCACGACGCTCGTGGGCGTCGTCGTACGCTCCCGTCACGATGCCTCCGCCGGACTCCTCGACGGCCTTCGCCGCGGCGTCCACGTCGGCGGTCTTGATGCCGACGACAACCTGCCCGTGGATGGGATGATCGACCGCGGTGGCGAGGGCGATGGTCACCGGCCCGCCGTCGATGGCCGCGAAGTGCGCGCCGTCGCGAAACTTCAGCGGCATGCCCAGGGTCTCGGTGTAGAACGCGATCGACTCGTCCAGGTTGTCGGTCGACAGGATGATCATCTTCACTTCGTGGTCACTCAAGAAATGTCTCCTTCTGTGAAAGTGCCCACAGTTTAGTGCAGTTCGGCGGGCGGGAACCGGACGGAGATCACCAGGAAGCGGCTTCGACGTTGCCCGCGACGCGCCGGAGCAGCGCGGTGAGCGTCGCACGTTCGTCCTCGTCGAGACCGTCGAGCATCCTGCGATCGCGTTCCACTCGTGCCGGGAACTCGGCGTCGACGAGGGCGCGCCCCGCCTCGGTCAGTTGCAGCAGCACGACGCGGCCGTCCCGCTCGAACGGCAGGCGCTCGAGGAACCCGGCGCGGGTGAGGCGGTCGGCGTGCTTCGTCGTCGAGGCGCCGCTGGTCATCGTTGCGGTGGTCACCTCGGACGCCCGCAGGGGCCGGTCGCTGCGGGCGAGCGCGCTCAGGATCTCGAACTCGACGCGGGACACGCCACTGCCTGCGAGGGCGCGGTCGAGTTGGTGCAGCGCGAGGGAGCTGATCCGGGTGATGCGGCCGAGCACCTCGATGGGGCTCGTGTCGAGATCGGGCCGGGCGACGTGCCACTGCCGTCGTACGTGGTCGATGAAGTCGCCCGTCGCGGTTTCGCCCGGTTCGCTGTCGGCTGTCGGCGGCATCTGCACATCGTAGCGGCAGGCCCTTCAAAGATTTCATGATGTTTTACTAGTGAAATAATTGGTAAGGTGGGTGCCATGCCGACCCTCACCGCCGACCCGAGTCGGCTGCGCCGCACCCGGGGCGCCCTCGTGCACCCGATGTCCGGCGCCGTGTGGCGGCGGTCGCTCCGGGTTCGATCCGCCGATGCCACGGTCGCGGTGTCACTGCGTGTCGGCCTCGCTGCGGCGGTGGTCCTCGTCGCCTTCGGGATCACCGGACACGGCTCGGTCGCCGGTTTCGCGCTGCTCGGCGCACTGAGCTCGGCGTTCTCGCGCCACGAACCGCTGCGTCGGACAGCGCAGAAGGTCGGCCTCGTCGGTGCCGCGGTCGTCGTGTCGGTCCTCGTCGGCGGCCTCGTCGCGGTCAGCGGAATGCCCGTGGAGGCCCAGATCGGGGTGGTGGCGGTCCAGGCGGGTGCAGCGGCCGCGCTGCTGCACGCGTTCCGTGTCGGCGGGCCCGGACCCGTGATCCTGGTGTTCGCCGCCAGCGCCGCGGTCGGATACGCAGGAAGCGCCGCGCACCTCGGTGTCGCCGTCGCGTCGGCGGCCATCGGCGCGGCCGTCGGGCTCGTCGTCGCGGTGCTGCCGTTCGTGTTCCTGCCCTGGGGACCGGCGCGCCTGTCCACGGCCCGTGCGCTGGGCGTACTCGCCCGGGTCCCCGCCGGTGCAGACGCGGCCGAGGCCCGATCCGCCGTCGTCACGGCGCGGCAGACGCTGGCACTGACGGCGGGACCGGGCGCGCGCGACCACGACCTCGCCGTCGTGCTCACCGAGGCGGAGGCCGCGCTCGACCGCTGGCTCGCCGACGGCGACGCCGGCCCGATCCGCGCCGTCGCCCGCCACGAGCGGGAGCTGCGGAAGACGAAGCGGCACAGCCCTCTTCCCGTTGCGAGCAGTGCCCCGGGTGAGCTGCCACGGCCGGCGGCCTTCCTGGCTCCGGGCCTCGCCGGGCTCGGCACCCGTGACATGCGCGTCCATACCGGTCGGGTCGTGCTCGCCGCCGCGCTCTCGGGCTGGCTGGCCGCGGGACTCGGGCTCGACCACCCGATGTGGGCGTCGATGGGTGCGATGGCCGCGATGCAGGGCATCACCTACGCGGGCACCGTCGAGCGCGGAATCCAGCGGCTGCTCGGCAACGTCGCGGGTGCCGCCCTCGCAGCGGGACTCATCGCGCTGTCACTCGGCTATTGGCAGACGGCGGTCGTCATCGCGGTGCTGCAGGCGTGCACCGAGGTCGCGGCCGCCAGAAACTACGGACTGTGCACGATGTTCGTGACCCCGATGGCGTTGTTGATCGTCGGGCTGGGCACCGTCGTCGGACCCGAGATCGGAATCGGTCGCGTCCTCGTCACCGTCGTGGGAGTCGTCGTCGGGATCGTCGTCGCAGCGGTCACCCTCGGTGCGGAGGACCGGGCTCACCTGGCCGAGGTGGCGTGAACCGGGCCCGACCCCGGGCGAGCGGGCATCCGCGCGTGATAATTGTGTGCATGCGACCGCCCACCGACGGCGCGTGACGACGCAGAAGTGGAGATCTTGATGAGTGAGGCGGTACAGGCGGGGGATCTCGTCCACATTTCGGACACGGCGGGAACCTGGGTGGTCGAGGAGATCCGATCCGGAATCGCGCTTCTCCGGGACGGCGAGGATCGACGCATCTCGTCGCGGGTGTCCAAGCTCACGGTGGTGCGCCGCAGCGGCGGAGCCGTCTGACTCGTCGGGAGTCGACGCGTCACCAGGGCGTCGCCATGAACTTCTCCAGCGACGGCCGGGCCTTCGGGTTGCCCTCGTCGATGCCGACCACGGCGCCGACGCCCGCACCGATGAGATTGCCGAGCATGCAGCCGGCCATGAAGTTCGGGAAGATCGACACGCAGCCGATCGCGAGGCCGACGAACGAGCCGAGCATCATTCGCTGCTGGCCGCCGTTGTTCCATCCGACCGTGACCTCGTTCGACAGGTCGACGAAGGCGTCCCGCTTGCTCTGATTGTTCGGCCAGACCTGATTGGCGAACAGCACGGCGGGTGGCTCCGAGGGCGGTGGTGGCAGTCCCAACATGCGTGCGACCTCGTCGAGGGTGGGGACCGGCGGGGGCGGAGGAAGTGCAGGCAGATCCACGGGAACCGGGGCGGGCAGCGTCACCGTCGGAAACGGCACCGGCTCCGGCACGGCCACGGCGGGGAGCTCCACGCGTGGCAGCTCCGGGTTCGGCAGCTGCACCGGGGCCGGCTCGGGCAGCGACAGCGCCGGCAGTTCCGGGAGCGGGATCGACGGCAGTGGGGGAAGGGCGGGTAGCTCGGGGAGCGGCGGTGGCGCCGGCAACTGTGCGGACGCCGTCCCGGTGCCGGAGGCGATCGTTGCGACGACGAGTGCGGGCATGACAAGAGCCGTGGCCATCTTCATGGAGGTCCCCATGTTCGGAGGTTGGTGCGTCGGTGAACAGCCCGGGCCGGATGAGGGCTCGGCCGCGGGTCAGGGCGTCGCGACGAACCTCTCGATCGCCGGCACCACGTTCGGGTTCTGTCCGATACCGGTGGCGGCGCCCGCCACCACACCGACCGCGGTTCCGATGATGCAGCCGGCGATGAAGTTGGGGAAGATCGACAGGCATCCGATGCCGAAGCCGATGTTCGCGCCGATCAGCGTGCTCTGCAGCCCATTGGCCGCCCAGCCGTTGTTCACCTCGTTCGCCATGTTGTTGAACGCGTCCTGCTTCGTCTCGTTGCCGGGCCAGGTCTGCTCGGCGAACATCGCGGCGACGGGTGGCGGCGGCGGGATCGTCGGCAGCGCGGGCAGTGGCGGCGGAGCCGGCAACTGGGCTGCGGCGGGGCTCGCGCCGGAGGCGATCGCGGCGGTGACGAGTACGGGCAGGACCACGGCCTTGGCCATCTTCATGGCGACTCCCACGGTGATCGGTCGGTTCTCGAGATCGTTCTCGCTTACACGGTGATCCGCGTCGCGCGATTGTCCACGAACCGCGAAACGCGCTGGGACTGAATGTGACCCTGCTGAGGGTCGGGCGAAGACAGGGAGTCACTTTACTCCGCACAATGCTGCCCTGCAGGCGAATCGTGCCCTGGCAGAGGCGTCGGCCCCGGCCCGGACATGCAGCGGGTCCCGGTCACGTCGTGACCGGGACCCGCCGCGTCCGTGGTCGATCAGGAGCCGCCGCCGAGGCTGCCGAGGCTGCCCAGGCCGCCCATTCCCCCGCCCTGACCGCCCTGCATCTCCTGCATGACCTTCAAGAGTTCACCGAGTACCGTCACGAGATCTGACAAAAAGTCCATGGCCGTGCACCTTCACTGTCCGGATAGATGGAACTGGGGCGACGGACCGGACGCGCCGGACTGCGTTCGCAGCGCGTCCCGTCCTCGCCACCTGGTCTGGGGACGTTCCTCACGGTGGAGGCGACCGGCAGGGCGCGGTCGGACAGTTCTCGGAGACGTGCCGACCGCAGCGGTCGATGTGGAGTTCGTGCATGGGACTCACCTCAATCCCATGTATCGACGCATGCACCGATAGTGTTTCACACCACAATCGGGTTGCACGGGCGATTCGGCACACATTCGGCGGGGATCGCGGTGCGGCGGGCACGGATCGGAGACGGCGGTGCCCCCGGCAGGAATCGAACCTGCGACCTAGAGATTAGAAGGCTCTTGCTCTATCCAACTGAGCTACGGAGGCGTGACCCCTGTCGGGATCGGGTCAGGAGTCTACCGGCTCCGGTTTCGCGGTCACGTCAGGCCGCGCTGCTACGGGGCGTCGTACCTGGACGTGGCTCACACGCGCGCGCCTCCTACCCTGGTAGGCATGGCATCACCCGAGCTCGCCCACGCCGACACGCCGCCGACCCGCACGGCACGAGACGGCGTGGTTCCCGTCTTCGTCGTTCTCGGGCTGATCGCCGGACTCGTCGCAGCGATGGTGGTGGGCCTGTCGGCGTCCGAGGCGCTGGTGCGGCTCGGCATCCCCGATCCCGGCCCGCTCACCACGTACGGGCTGCCCGCGGTCAAGGCGATCGGTGAGGTCGCGGCCGTCATCTCCGTCGGGTCCCTGTTGCTCGCGTCGTTCCTCGTGCCGCCGCAGAAGAGCGGAGTCCTCGACGTCGGCGGCTATCGCGCGGTCCGGACGGCGTCGAACGCGGCGATCGTGTGGGCGGCGTGCGCGCTCGTGCTGGTGCCGCTGACGGTCTCCGACACCTCCGGTCAGACGCTCGGCGAGTCCCTCAGGCCGGAGAACCTGTGGCGGGCCATCCCGCAGATCGAACTCGCGGAGGCGTGGCGGAACACCGCGATCCTCGCCGTGATCCTCGCTGTCTGCTCCCGGATGCTGCTGCGGTGGAACTGGACGCCCGTGGTGCTCGTGCTCGGTGTGGCCACCCTCGTCCCGCTCGCGCTGACCGGCCACTCCTCGGCGGGCGGCTCCCACGACATGGCGACGAACAGCCTGCTGTGGCACCTGGTCGCCGCGTCGCTGTGGGCCGGTGGACTGTTCGCGCTGCTCGCGCACGCCCGTCGTGGCGGGGAGTACACGGACCTCGCGGCGCGCCGCTTCTCGACGGTCGCGACGGCCGCGTTCGTGGTCATGGCGATCTCCGGCGTGATCAACGGCCTCGTCCGGCTGCCGTTGCGCGAGCTGTTCTCGAGCACCTACGGGTGGTTGCTGGTCGCGAAGACCGTCGCGCTGGTGATCCTCGGTGTCTTCGGGTACCTGCAGCGCAGGCAGGCGTTGCCCGCGTTGCAGGCGGACCCGACCTCGCGCGGTGCGTTGATCCGGTTCGCCGGCGGCGAGGCGCTCGTCTTCGCCGCGACGATCGGACTCGCGGTCGGACTGGGCCGGACACCGCCGCCGCCGGAGGACATTCGTCCGACACCGGCGGAGGTGCAGCTCGGCTACAACCTCGACGGCCCCCCGACCGTGGCGCGCCTGATGTTCGACTGGCGCTTCGACCTGATCTTCGGCACCGCGGCGATCATCGCCGCCGTCTGGTACGTCGCCGGTGTTCGCCGTCTCCGGCGACGCGGCGACAGCTGGCCCGTCGGCCGGACTGTCGCGTGGCTTCTCGGGTGCGCGACGCTGCTCGTCGGAACCTCGTCCGGACTCGGCCGCTACGCGCCCGCCGTGTTCAGTGTGCACATGGGCGCGCACATGGCGCTGTCGATGCTCGCGCCGGTGCTGCTCGTGCTCGGTGGGCCGATGACGCTGGCGCTGCGCGCCCTCAGGCCCGCGGGTCCGGATGCCCCGCCGGGGCCGCGTGAGTGGCTGCTCGCGGCGCTGCACAGCAAGTACTCGCGCTTCATCACGCATCCGCTGGTGGCATCGTTCCTGTTCGTCGGTGGCTTCTACGCTCTGTACCTCGGCGGCATCTTCGGCGCGACGCTCGACTCCCACGGCGCGCACCTCCTGATGAACCTGCACTTCATCCTCAGTGGCTATCTCTTCTACTGGGTCGTCATCGGCATCGACCCGGCGCCGCGTCAGATCCAGCCGGTGACGAAGCTGGCGATGGTGTTCGGGTCACTGCCGTTCCACGCGTTCTTCGGTATCGCGCTCATGAGCACGATGGAGGTCATCGGTGGCTGGTACTACCGGTCGCTGGGCCTCGGCTGGAACGACGACCTGTTCAACGACCAGAAGGTCGGCGGTGGCATCGCATGGGCGACCGGCGAGATCCCCCTCGTCCTGGTGATGCTCGCCCTGCTGGTCCAGTGGTCGCGGTCCGATCAGAAGACGGCCAAACGCATCGACCGTGCCGCCGACCGCGACGACGACGCCGAACTCGCCGCCCACAACGCGATGTTCGCGGAGCTCGCCCGCAGAGACAAGGAAGGCTGGAACTAGCCCTCGCTGCGCAGCCGTTCGCGAGCCTCGGCCGGGGTGACGGTTGCGGCGATCTCGGCGACGGGGTTCGCGAAGTGCCACCGCAGCACGGACCGGGTCATCGGCAGGGTTCCGCCCAGGACGGTCTGCATCGCGGCCGGCGACCGGGTGGCTCGCACCACCGCGCGGGCCGCGGGGACGACGGCTCGATCGAGCGCGGCCGGCTGGTCGAAGCCGCCGAGCGCGCGCATCCACCTCGGTAGCGTGGCGAGCGTGGCCGGGGCCAGCATCCGGCTCGTCGCCCACAGGGGCCACCGTCCGCGACCGCCTTCGGTGCGGAGCAGGTAGTGCATACCGCGCCGGGCACGTTCCGACGTGCACAGTCGCGGGCGGACCTGCTCGAAGTACTCCCGGACCGCCCGCCGGGACGCGGGTACGTCGGCGGGCGAGCACGTCTGCAGTTCGGCTGCGACGACGCACTCGGCCCAGTACCGGTCCTCGTCCTCGGGTGACAGCGGTCCTGGTCCGAACATCTCGTACGCCTTGAGCACGGAGTGCCAGCCGGTCACGTGGATCCACAGCTGACTGTCCGGATCGTTGGCGGCGTACCGCTGTCCGGAGATCGGTTCGATGCCGGTTGCGCGGGCGTGCACCCGCATCAGCAGCTCCGACGTCTCGATCGCGGTGCGGCTGTCGCCGACGGCGACGACGAGGAAGTAGGACAGGGTGCCGTCGAGGCGTCCGCGTGGATCGGTGTAGATGCCGTCGGCGTCGGCGACGGCGGCGGTGAGCATCGGGTCGAAGTGCTCGAGAGTGACGGCCCGCTGGAATCCGATGAGCGCGGTCGGATGCGTCCAGACCTTCCAGCTCGGCGACTCCGGGCCGAAGAAGCCGTGGTCGCGGCGGGGGAGTGCCGGATCGAACGGCCAGCTCCGGGTCGACATCATGCGGGTCTCGGTCACGGCTGGTCTCCTCGTCGATGAATACAACGCGACCGTAGCAATGGCACGGCGTGAATACAACGGTTGCGTAGGATTGGTTCCGGACAAACGGTCACCAGGGTGATGCGCAGGAGATGGGAGTTACGTGACACGGATCGAACCGGACCGGCCGCGGCGTAAGTACGCACCGCGACTGCCCCCTGCGCAACGGCGTGAGCAACTGCTCGACGCCGCGTTCGAGGTCACCCGGCGGCACGGCCTCCACGACCTCAGCATGGAGTCCGTCGCACAGGAGGCCGGCGTGGGAAAGCCCGTGCTGTACACGGTGTTCCGCACGCGCGCGGACCTCGTCGCGGCACTGCTCGAACGCGAGCACGGACGCGCCGTCGAGCAGGTGATCGCGTCCATGCCGACCGACCTCACCGTCTCGGGCCCGGCCGCGGCCTACGCGGCCACCGTGACTGCCTTCGTCGACGCCGTCCTCTCGGATCCGACGCGGTGGCGCCTGATTCTCACCGCGCCCGACACCGCGCCGGGGGAGTACCGGGACCACCTGCGCTCGGCGCGCTCCGCCATCCTCCGCCGGGCGGTGGAGCTCGCGCACGCCGGAGTTGCGCTGGAGCCCGCACTCGCCGGACTCGACGAGGAGCTCCTCGCCCACACCATGCTGTCCGTCGCCGAGATGCTCGGACGGCTCGCCGTCGGCGACCCGGACACCTTCACCCGTGAGCGCCTCGCCACCTATGCGAGCGCCCTCGCGGGGATGATCGCCGTTCCGTCGGCCGGATCGGACTGACGCACCCCGTTCCGGTGCCGGGCCACCGGCCGCCTGGACGGACACGTGTGCCGCCCTGTCGAACTCGAACTCGAAGCCGTCGCAGTCGGATAACGTCGCCGTCACACCTCGGAAAGTCGGTGAGGGTGTGCCCGAAACGCGATGTCCCGCACGGCAACGGGCATACCGTGGATGGGCTCGCGATCACGTCCGGTCCCGACCCGGGAGGCGTCGATGAGGTGGACAGCGGTACTGCCTGTGGTTCTCGTCGCGATGACGGTCGCGGTGGCCGGGCCGCCCGCGCATGCGGATCCCGTGACGGGGCCGCCGGGCTCGGTCGTCGAGGTCGGGCAACTGGATCCGGCCGCGATGCTGCCCGGCGCCGCCGAGGGGTACCGCGTCGTCTACCGCACCACGGACCACCACGGTGCCGGTCGGCTCAGCTCGGGGGCCGTGTACGTGCCTCCCGGGCCGGTGCCGGACCGGGGCTGGCCCGTCGTCTCCTACGCGCACGGCACGATCGGGCTCGCCGACGGGTGCGAACCCTCCACGGTGGGCGGGCTCGCCGAGGAGGGCGCCTACATGGACCGGTGGCTGCGCCGCGGCTACGCCGTCGTCGCCACGGACTACGCGGGTCTCGGGACCCCCGGCGAGCTCGCGTACCTCGACGGTGTCGCAGCCGGTCACGGCGTCGTCGACATGGTCCGCGCCGGGCGCGCCGCGATGCCCGAACTGTCCCCTCGCTGGGTGGTCGCCGGGCTGTCCCAGGGTGGACACGCCGCACTGCACACGGCGCACCTCGCGACGTCGTACGCGCCGGAGCTCGACTATCGCGGTGCGGTCTCGCTCGCACCGCCCACGAATCTGGAACAGGTGTTCCCGTTCGCCGGGCCCGGTGTCCCGAACTTCGGGGTGGCGGGACTCACCAAGTTCACCCTCTTCACGATGGTGGGCCTCGCCGACGCCCGCCCCGACCTCGACATTCCGTCCCGCCTGTCGCCGCGGGGCCGCGAACTGGCGACCCTCGCAACGCAGGTGTGCACCGTCGAGGTCGGGAGACGGATCGGGAAGATGCAGGTCGGCGAGCTGTTCTCGCGCCCGATCGACGACCTGCGGCCCGCGTTGGCCGACTACATCGGAGTCCCCACCTTCGGCTACGACCGCCCGGTCCTCATCGGGCAGGGCGCCGTGGATCTGGTGGTGCCGATGCCGTTGACGCTGTTGTTCGCCCAGCAACTGGCATCGGCCAACACCCGATTCGACCTGCGCCTGTACCCGTCGGCGGATCACATCGGCGTGCTCGCGGCGTCGTTCGACGACGCGGCTGCCGTCGTGGACGGTCTGGTGAGCTGACCGCGCGGACGGCGTCCACCGCCGCGATCGGGTACTCAGGACGGATGAAACGAACAAGGGGGTCCCTTCGTGTCGCGGGCTTCGTCGTCGTCGCCACCGACTACGTGGGCCTGGGAACCGACGGCGTCCACGGCATCGGCACGGTCGCAGCGAGGGCGCCGCGGTGATCGACATGGTCCGAGCCGCGACGTCCGTCGACGCGAACCTGTCGCGCCGGTGGATGGCGGTCGGGCACTCCCAGGGCGGGCACGCGACGATGTTCGCGGCGCACGCCGCCACCCGATACGCCCCGGAACTGGACTTCCGCGGTGCCTCCGCCACCGGAACTCCGGCCAACCTCGAGCTCGCCCTGCTGATCGGCGGACCCGGATTCCCCAACATCGGGCTCGACGGTCTGACCGCGTTCGCGGCCTACATCGTCGACGGACTGCGGGTCGCTTGGCCCGATCTGCCGATCGACGACCACCTGACACCGGCAGGGGCCGAGTTCGTCCGCGAATCGGAGACGACGTGCTTCCTGCCGTTGGTTCGCAGGGCCGCGGAGGTGGGTATCGGGGTGGGTGAGATGTTGTCCCGGCCGCTCGCCGAACCGCGGATCCACGACGCGTTGAACGACTACCTCGCGGTCCCGACCAGCGGTTACGACCGGCCGCTGTTCCTCGGACACGGCCTCCCCGACCAGACTGTGCCGTTCCCGCTCGGTGCGAAGCTGGCCGCGGACCTGATCGCCAACGGCCAGGACGTGACCCTCGCGGCGTACCCGGGCGAGCACCGGCTGTCGTTCACGCAGGCGACCCCCGACGTCCTCGCGTTCGTCCGCGCCCACTTGTGACACCTTCCCGCGCCGCCTGACCGGGGCAGGCGGCGCGGGAACGTGGATTGGGGTGGCGTCTGTCCTGCCGATACGCTGGTGCGCATGGCGGAGTTCATTTACACGATGAAGAAGGTGCGCAAGGCGCACGGCGACAAGGTCATCCTCGATGACGTCACGATGAGCTTCTACCCGGGAGCCAAGATCGGTGTCGTCGGCCCGAACGGCGCCGGCAAGTCCTCCATCCTCAAGATCATGGCCGGACTGGACCAGCCGTCCAACGGTGAGGCCTTCCTCGATCCCGAGGCCACCGTCGGCATCCTGCTGCAGGAGCCGCCGCTGAACGAGGAGAAGACGGTCAAGCAGAACGTCGAGGAGGGCCTCGGCGACATCAAGGTCAAGCTCGACCGGTTCAACGAGATCGCCGAGCTCATGGCCACCGACTACTCCGACGAACTCATGGAGGAGATGGGCAAGCTCCAGGAGGACCTCGACCACGCCGACGCGTGGGATCTCGACTCCCAGCTCGAGCAGGCCATGGACGCCCTGCGCTGCCCGCCTGCCGACGAGCCCGTCACCCACCTGTCCGGTGGTGAGCGCCGCCGCGTCGCACTCTGCAAGCTGCTGCTGAGCAAGCCCGACCTGCTGCTCCTCGACGAGCCCACCAACCACCTCGACGCCGAGTCGGTGCTGTGGCTCGAGCAGTTCCTGGCGAGCTACCCCGGCGCCGTCCTCGCCGTCACCCACGACCGGTACTTCCTCGACCACGTCGCGCAGTGGATCTGTGAGGTCGACCGCGGCAAGCTGCACCCCTACGAGGGCAACTACTCCACCTACCTGGAGAAGAAGGCCGAGCGTCTCGAGGTCCAGGGCAAGAAGGACCAGAAGCTGCAGAAGCGCCTCAAGGAGGAGCTCGCCTGGGTCCGCTCCGGTGCCAAGGCCCGCCAGACCAAGAACAAGGCCCGACTCGACCGCTACGAGGAGATGGCCGCCGAAGCCGAGAAGCACCGCAAACTCGACTTCGAGGAGATCCAGATCCCGACGCCGCCTCGCCTCGGCAACGTCGTGGTCGAGGTCGACCACCTCGACAAGGGCTTCGAGAACCGTGTCCTCATCAAGGACCTGTCCTTCACGCTGCCCCGCAACGGCATCGTCGGCGTCATCGGTCCCAACGGCGTGGGCAAGACCACGCTGTTCAAGACGATCGTCGGCCTCGAGAGCCCGGACTCGGGCACCGTGAAGGTCGGCGACACGGTCAAGCTGAGCTACGTCGACCAGTCCCGTGCCAACATCGATCCGAAGAAGACGGTCTGGGAGGTCGTGTCCGACGGACTCGACTTCATCGAGGTCGGCCAGAACGAGATGCCCTCGCGCGCGTACGTCAGCGCGTTCGGGTTCAAGGGCCCGGACCAGCAGAAGCGCTCGGAGGTGCTCTCCGGCGGTGAGCGCAACCGCCTCAACCTGGCGCTGACCCTCAAGGAGGGCGGCAACCTGATCCTCCTCGACGAGCCGACCAACGACCTCGACGTCGAGACCCTCAGCTCGCTCGAGAACGCCCTGCAGCAGTTCCCCGGCTGCGCCGTCGTGATCTCCCACGATCGCTGGTTCCTGGACCGCACCTGCACGCACATCCTCGCGTGGGAGGGCAACGTCGAAGAGGGCAAGTGGTTCTGGTTCGAGGGCAACTTCGAGGCCTACGAGGCCAACAAGATCGAGCGTCTCGGCGCCGAGGCCGCCCGCCCGCACCGCGTCACCCATCGGAAGCTGACGCGCGACTGATGTCGGCGCCGTACAGCTGCGAGATCCAGGTTCGCTGGGGGGACTCCGATCGCAACGAGCACGTCAACAACGTGCTCTACGCGGAGTACGCCCAGGAGGGCCGGGTCCGGTTCTTCCGTGACTGCATCATCGCGGCGGGCGCCGAGCCCGCCGCGATGGTGGTCCGGAAGATGTCCTTCGACTACATCCGTCCGGTCACCGACCAGACCGGCCCGGTCACCGCGGAACTGATGATTCTGCGGGTCGGGAACTCGTCGTTCGCGCTGCGGCAGTCACTCCGTGACCGGCACGGCAACCTGTGCGTCGAGATCGAGGGCGTGATGGTCGGCTTCGATCCGGCGACCGAGCGGTCCGTTCCGCTGGCCGATCGGACCCGGGAGCTGCTGCTGCAGTATTCGGCGGTCGAGGTCGCACACTGATTCCGACGTCCTGAGGTTCCTCCCCGTGGCCCGTCGCCGACCCGTTCGGCGGCGGGCCGACTAGGCTCGACGGTGCACACCAGTCCCGGCGACGAGGGGTGACCGCGAAGATGACCGTGTCCGCTGACCGTTCCGGACCGGGGTGGGCGGACGGTCTGCCCGCCGACCTGTCCGCCCACCTGTCAGAGGTGGTGGAAGCGTATTTCCGGGGCACCGAGTTCGCGTGGACCGGCGGCGCCGTCACCGATCAGGCGATGACTGCCTTCCGGGAACATGTGCAGTTCGGCGCTCACAGGCCGCGTCGTGAGCCGATCGCCCGCGTGTGTGTGCCGACCCCGGACGCTCCGGCCGTGCAGGTGGTCACCGACGACATGCCGATGCTCGTCGAATCGGTGACCGCCATGCTCGCCCGGCTCGGGGTGACCGTCGTCGAGATCGTGCACCCGGTGCTGCGGGTGCGCCGGGAATCCGACGGTTCCCTGTCCGACATCGTGGTGGAGGGCGGTCAGCACGAGTCCGAGGCCCACGCCGAGTCGTGGATGCACCTGCAGTTGCACCCGGCCACGGATCCGGCGCAGTTCGACGCGATCGCGGAGTCGGTGCGGAACGTGCTGATCGACGTGCAGCAGGTCATCTCCGACACCGAGGAGATGCGGCGGGTCCAGCGCGACCTCGCCGAACGGCTCGAGTCGCTGGCCGACGCGGATGTCACCGGGTATGCCGACCACTCCGTCCGGGACTGCGCGGCGCTGCTGCGCTGGCTGGCATCAGGGCATTTCGCGCTGCTCGGATACCGCCGTTACGAGTTCGGTGACCCCGCAGCGGGAGGCACGTCGAGGGGCCGCGTCGTCGACGACAGCGGTCTCGGGGTGCTGAGGGCCACGACCCGCACCGATCACCGGATCGACCTGCCCGCACCGGTGTTCGACCCGAACGCTGCTCTCGTGACGTTCTCCCAGGGGCCGAGACCCGCGACGGTGCACCGATCGGTGTACCCGTCCTTCGTCCGGGTCGTCGCGCTGGACGCCGACGGCCGGATCGTCGGCGAGCACCGCTTCCTGGGGGTGCTGACGGTGACCGCCGTGCACGAGAACATTCTCGACATTCCCGTCGTCGCGACCCGGGCACGGGCTGTGATCGCGCGGGCCGGAGTCGATCTGCACTCGTTCTCCGGGCAGGCGATGCTCGAGGTCATCCAGTCGATGCCGCGCACGGAACTGTTCAGCCTGCACACCGACACGCTGTTCCGGACGGTGACGGCGGTGTTGGCGATCGGGGTGCGCAGGCAGGCGCGGCTGTTCCTGCGCGACGACCACGACGGTCGCTTCGTCTCGGCCCTCGTCTACATGCCCCGGGACCGGTACAACACGCGATCACGGTTGGCGATGCAGTCGATCCTGTTGCGGGAGCTCGGTGGTGGCACGCTGGACTACAGTGCCCGGGTCACGGAGTCCGATCTGGCGATGGTGCACTTCACGATTCGAACAACCGCCGAACAGGACACGCAGTCCGTCGACACCTCGGCCGCCAACTGCGAGCGGATCGAATCGCTTCTCGCCGCGGCGACGCGGGCGTGGGACGACGACCTGATCGAGGAGACCGCGCGCATCCCGGTGGTGAGTTCGTCGCTGGCCACCCGCTATTCGGCGGCGTTGCCCGAGAGCTACAAGGAGGACTTCGACGCGCGCCGAGCGATCTCCGACATCGTGCGGCTGGAAGAGCTGGGGCCCGGCGAGATCGACGTCGAACTGTACCGCCGCCCCTCCGCGCCGGCGGGGCGATGGCGGTTCTCGTTGTACATCACCGGTGACGGAGTGTCGCTCAGTCAGGTGCTGCCGGTGCTGCAGTCCCTCGGCGTCGAGGTGGTGGACGAGCGCCCGTACGACCTCGTGCGGCCGGACGGAACACCGTGCTGGATCTATGATTTCGGATTGAAGGCGGCGCCGGAGCTGGTGGACGACGAGATCGAACGGGAGCTCGAACGGGAGTCGGTCGGCCGGATCCTCGAATCCGGTCCGGGCGCCGCCCTGCGGCGTCGGTTCACCTCCGCGTTCGGGGCGGTGTGGCGCGGGCGCGCCGAGGCGGACCGTTTCAACGAACTGGTGTTGCGTGCGGGGCTCGACTGGACGCAGGCGGCCGGGCTGCGCGCCTACGCGAAATACCTTCGCCAGGCCGGTTTTCCGTACAGCCAGCCGCACGTCGAATCCGTGTTGCTCGCCCATGCCGACACCACGGCACTCCTGGTCGATCTGTTCCGGGCAATGCTCGACCCCGACGTCGCGGACGCTGCCCGCGCAGAGCAGATCACCGCCGAGGTTCGGGCGCGAATCGACCGTGTCGTCGGACTCGACGCCGACCGGATCCTGCGTGCCCTGCTGTCACTGATCCTCGCCACCCTGCGCACCAACGCCTTCGTACGCGGGGCCGACGGTGCCTACCGCGACGTGATGGCGTTCAAGTTCGATCCGGCTGAGATTCCCGAGCTGCCGCGACCCCGACCGTGTTTCGAGGTGTTCGTCCATTCTCCACGCGTCGAGGGCGTGCACCTGCGGTTCGGCCCCGTCGCGCGCGGAGGACTGCGCTGGTCGGACCGGCTGGAGGACTTCCGAACGGAGATCCTCGGCCTGGTCAAGGCCCAGGCCGTGAAGAACGCCGTGATCGTCCCGGTCGGCGCGAAAGGTGGATTCGTCGTGAAGCGGCCACCTGCTGCGACCGGCGACACGGTTGCGGATCGCCAGGCGATGCAGGCGGAGGGGCGCGCCTGCTATCGGTTGTTCGTGTCCGGATTGCTCGACGTCACCGACAACGTGGACCCGCAGTCGGGCCGGGTGTTGCCTCCGGCCCGGGTGGTCCGTCGCGATGCCGACGACACCTATCTGGTGGTCGCCGCGGACAAGGGCACCGCCACCTTCTCCGACCTCGCCAACGAGGTGGCCGCCGAGTACGGGTTCTGGCTCGGCGACGCCTTCGCCTCGGGCGGTTCCGTCGGCTACGACCACAAGGAGATGGGCATCACCGCACGCGGAGCGTGGGAGTCGGTGAAGCGACACTTCCGCGAGCTCGGGATCGACGTGCAGTCGCAGGATTTCACGGCGGTCGGCATCGGGGACATGAGCGGTGACGTGTTCGGCAACGGGATGCTCCTGAGCCGGCACCTGCGGCTCGTCGCCGCGTTCGACCACCGGCACATCTTCCTCGACCCGAATCCCGACCCCGCCCGGTCGTTCACCGAACGCGAGCGGATGTTCCGGCTGCCGCGTTCCTCGTGGGCGGACTACGACCCCGCCCTGATCGGACCGGGCGGCGGCGTCTGGGACCGCTCCCGCAAGTCCGTGCCGCTGTCCGTGGAGGCGCGCGCCGTGCTCGGCCTGCCCGACGACGTCACCGAACTCGCGCCGCCCGAACTGATCCGGGCGATCCTGCGGGCGCCCGTCGACCTGCTCTGGAACGGCGGCATCGGGACCTACGTGAAGGCCGCCGCAGAGTCGCACGCCGACGCGGGGGACAAGGCCAACGACGGTGTCCGCGTCAACGGCGGGGAGGTACGCGCCCGAGTCGTCGGTGAGGGTGGCAACCTGGGGTTCACCGCCCGGGGCCGGGTCGAGTACGACCTCCGCGGGGGCCGCATCAACACCGACGCGCTCGACAACTCGGCAGGCGTGGACTGCTCCGATCACGAGGTGAACATCAAGATCCTGCTCGATGCCGCGGTGAGTACCGGCGAACTGGCGTCGTCGGACCGGGACGACCTGCTCGCGTCGATGACCGACGAGGTCGCCCGGCTCGTGTTGCGGGACAACATCGACCAGAACGCCCTGATCGGCACCTCGCGTGCCGAGGCGCCCGGGATGGCCGGCGTGCACATGCGTCTGCTCGCCGCGTTGGAACGCACGCGCGGACTGGATCGGGAGCTGGAGGCGCTGCCGACGGAGGAGGAGATCGAACGCCGCGGCGAGTTCGGCCGAGGGCTCACCTCACCGGAGCTGGCGACCCTGCTCGCTCACGTGAAACTGCAACTCAAGGACGACCTGCTCGCAAGCGAACTCCCCGACAGCGACACCTTCGCGACCAGGCTCCCGCACTACTTCCCGCGGCCCCTGCGCGATCGCTACGCGGCGGGGATCCGCGGGCATCGGCTGCGCAGGCAGATCGTGACGACCATGCTGGCCAACGAGACGGTCGACTTCGGCGGCGCCACCTACGCGTACCGCCTCGCCGAGGACGCGGGAGCGAGCGGCACCGACGCGATCCGCGCCTTCACCGCGGCCACCGAGATCTTCGACCTGCGCGGGCTGTGGTCCGACATCGCAGGCGCGGCGGTGCCGGTGGGCGTGGCCGACGATCTGGTCCTGGAGTCGAGGCGGATGCTGGACCGGGCGTCACGCTGGCTTCTCACGAACCGCCCGCAGCCGATCGCGGTCGGCGCCGAGATCAATCGCTACGCCGCGCGGGTCCGCGAGGTGACACCGTTGATCCGCGGCTGGCTGCGTGGCCATCACCTGACCGAGCTCGGCGCACGGACGTCCTCCGTCGTCGAGCGCGGCTGCCCGCCCGATCTGGCCCTCAGGGTGTACGGGTTGCTCGACTCCTTCCCGGTCCTCGACATCATCGACATCGCCGACATCACCGAACGGGACCACGACGAGGTCGGGCCGCTGTACTACGCCCTCGACGCCCACCTCGGGATCGACGAGTTCCTCACGGCGGTATCGGGACTCGAACGCGGTGACCGGTGGCATTCGCTGGCGCGACTGGCGCTGCGCGAGGACCTGTACGGTTCGCTGCGGGCCCTGACGATGGAAGTGCTGGGCGGGGGCGAACCCCACGAGAGCGCGGCCGAGAAGATCGAGGACTGGGAGTCCACGAACGCGTCCCGGCTCGCGAGGGCGCGGGCGGCGCTCGCGGAGATCGGAGAGTCTGGAACCCTTGACCTCGCGACGCTGTCCGTGGCGGCGCGGCAGGTTCGGAGCATGGTGCGCGGAGCGGGCACCCGAGCAGAAGGAGCACGGTGAGCGGGGTTCTTGCAGAGGCGGCCCAGCGGGGCACGCAGGTGGGTTTCCACACGAAGGTCGGGGTCCGCTGGTCCGACATGGACGTGTTCCAGCACATCAACCACGCCCGGATGGTGACGCTCCTGGAAGAGGCCCGGATCCCGTGGCTGTTCGAGGACGGTCTGCCGACCGTGACCTTGCGTGACGGAGCGGTCATCGCGGACCTGCACGTGCGTTATCGCGGGCAGCTGCGACACGACGACGGCCCTCTCGACGTGCTGATGTGGATCGACCAGATCAGAGCCGTCGACTTCACGATCGGCTACGAGGTGCGGGCCGGCGGAGCCGATCCCGTGTCCGCGCCGTCGATCGTGGCCTCCACCCAGATCGCGGCCTTCGACATCGACACGCAGCGCCTGCGCAGGCTCACCGCACCCGAACGCGAGTACCTGTCGCGTTGGCACCGTGTCTGACCGCGCCGTCGCCCTCACCGGTTCGGGGGAGCGCGCGAACCTCGCGGCCTTCCTCGGTCGGGTCGTCCGCCTCGACGAGGCCGCCGTGGTGCGGCTGCGGCGACGCGACGACGACCACCTGGTCGTGTGGGCCACGACGGGATTCGACGCGCTGGCGGCGCGGGTCGTCACCGGTCGGGTGCGCCCCGCCGACCTGACCGCCGCCGCAGACGGACTCCTGCACGCACTCGGGACCGGTGCCGACGGCGCCGACATCGACCCCGGCTTCGCGATGGACTCCGCGTGGCGCGGTGCGCTGCCGCCGGAGCAGGGCTGGGTGCACGTCGACGACGTCCCGGCGGCGGTGCTCATCGACCTCGCCCGCCAGGGCACCCAGGTCGCCGCCGATCACGGCGGTCACGGGCCGCCGGCCTCCCTGCTCGATCAGGAGGTGCTCGCCGTCGACGGCGCCGGAGAACAGGTCGCCGTCACCATGCGGACCGTCTTCGCCCTGGCGGCAATGGGATTCGTGCCGGGCGGCGATGTCGAGGGCGCGGTCGTGGACCCCGCCGAGCTGGTCCGGGTCCGCGCGGTGCGCACCTGGCTGCGCCTCGACGCCCGCTACGGGTCCGTCTTCGCCCGCCGAGGCGGCGACATCCCGATATCGGTTGTCTAGATCAGCCAGGCCGCCGCATTCGCGGGGAGCGCGCCGTCGACGAGCGGTGCGCTCGCCAGCAGGAGCTCCCCCGGGGGAAGCGGGATCGGGACGTCGGTCGCATTGAGCGCGCAGATCAGTCCGCCCTGTCGCCGGAAGGCCAGGCAGCCGGGCGGGCTGCCGTACCAGTCGACCCCACTGCCGCTCAACTCCGGCCGCTGCGAGCGGAGCTCGATCGCGGTGCGGTACAGGGACAGCATCGACCCGACGTCCTCGAGCTGCGCCTCCACCGTCAGCGGAGCCCAGTCCGGGGGCATCGGCAGCCACGTCGACTCGCCGGTGGTGAAGCCGAACGGCGGCTCGGAGCCTTGCCAGGGCAGCGGCACCCGGCACCCGTCCCGGCCGCGTTCGGTGTGCCCGGAGCGCTCCCAGACCGGGTCCTGCAGGGCGCCCTCGGGCAGGTCGTCGACGTTCGGCAGGCCGAGTTCGGCGCCGTTGTAGACGAAGACGGCGCCCGGCAGCGCGAACTCGACGAGCGTCATGGCTCGCGCACGCGCCCAACCGACGGCGCCGCCGCCGTAGCGCGTCACCTCGCGCTCCACGTCGTGGTTCGACAGCGTCCACGTCGGCGTCCCGCCGACGGCGGCGACCGCGGCGAGTGAATTGTCGACGGCGGCCCGCACCTGCTCGGCGTCGAACTTCGCCTCGGCCAGCCGGAAGTTGAACCCCAGGTGCAGCTCGTCCGGGCGGATGTACTCTCCGAAACGCTCGTTGTCGCGGACCCAGATCTCGCCGACCGCCATCGTGCCGGGGAACTCGTTCATCACGGTGCGGATGCCGCGGTGGATCTCGTGCACGCCCTGATTGTTGAATCGTGGGTCGTTGTCGTCGTTGCGCATCAACTCGTTGAGCGCCCAGTCGTGATCGGGGAGGCCCTCGGGCTTCGCCATACCGTGCGCGACGTCGATCCGGAACCCGTCGACGCCGCGGCCGAGCCAGAACCGCAGGGTCGCGTGCAGATCCTCGGCGACCTCCGGGTTCTCCCAGTTCAGGTCGGGCTGCTCGCGCGCGAAGATGTGCAGATACCACTGGCCCGGGCTGCCGTCCGCCTCGGTGACGCGCGTCCAGGCCGGCCCGCCGAAGATCGACGGCCAGTTGTTCGGCGGCTCGTCACCGTTCGGGCCGCGGCCCTCCCGAAAGATGTAGCGGTCGCGCTCGCGGCTGCCCGGTTCGGCTGCCAGCGCCGCCCGGAACCACGGATGCTGCTCACTGGTGTGGTTCGGGACCAGGTCCATCGTCACCTTGATCCGGCGGGCGTGCGCCTCCGCGATGAGCGCGTCCATCGTCTCCAGGTCACCGAACAGGGGGTCGATGTCCCGCGGATCGGACACGTCGTAGCCGTGATCCGCCATCGGCGAGCGCATCACCGGGCTCAGCCAGATCGCGTCGATTCCGAGCAGTTCCAGATAACCGAGCCGCTCACGGACTCCGCCCAGATCGCCGACACCGTCGTCGCCGCCGTCCGAGAACGAGCGCGGGTAGATCTGGTAGAACACCCCGTTCGTCCACCACCGGTCGGATTCCGCCTGTCCCGCATCCCCCTGCGGGCTCACCTCGCTGCTCACGACGGTCACAGTGCCACACGACCGCGACAGCCACGACTCGTGGCACCGCACATCGGCCGTGACGCCCGGTGGCCGGCCGACCTCAGACGGGGGAGTTCACGAGGGAGTTCGCGGCCATGTCCATGTAGTCGACGAGCGCGCGACGATGGTCGGCGTCGAGGGTCTGCTCGTCGATCGAGTCGATCGCGATGTGCATGCACCGCAGCCACGCGTCCCGCTCCAGAGGGCCGATCTTGAACGGATTGTGGCGCATCCGCAGGCGCGGATGTCCGCGTTCCTCCGAGTACGTCCGCGGACCGCCCCAGTACTGCTCCAGGAACATCCGCATCCGGCGTTCCGCGGGACCCAGATCCTCCTCGGGATAGAGAGGACGCACGATCTCGTCCTTCGCGACCTCCTCGTAGAAACGGGAGGTCAGCTTGCGGAACGTCTCGGCTCCGCCGATCGCGTCGTAGAAACTCATCTCGGCATCACTCATGGCGCCACCATTGTGCCCTCCGGTTGGCGTGGCGTCGATCCGCGCCCGTACGCGGTGGCGTGGGACACCTGGGCGCCCCGCCGCGCGGCGGGTGTCGTCTCCCGTTCACCGGTCCGCCCGCAAACTGTCGCGAAAATGCACGTGCATGGGCGGGTCATCCGTGATCAACTGGGACAGGTCCTGCACCGGAGGTCGCATGAAGCACCGACACAACGCCCGAGCGCATCGACAACTCGAGCCCGCCGACGCCCGTCACAAACCGGGGTCGGGGGCTTCCCCGCTCTATGCGATCAACGAGGGTGTCAGACCCGCCGACCCGGGCGACGACGCGGTACCCGCCTGGGTCAAACGCCGGGTGCTGCTGCTCAACGCCACCTACGAACCACTCACCGCCCTTCCGGTCCGCCGTGCGGTCGTGCTCCTCGTCTGCGACAAGGCCGATTCCGTCCACGAAGATCCGCTCGGGCAGGTCATTCACTCCGCCGGCTGTTCGATCCAGGTTCCGTCGGTGATCCGGCTCCGGAACTACGTGCGCGTGCCCTACCGCGCCCGGATCCCGATGACCAGGGCCGCGCTCATGCACCGCGACCGTTTCCGATGCGCCTACTGCGGCGACAAGGCGGAGACCATCGACCACGTGATCCCCCGCAGTCGCGGCGGCGAGCACTCCTGGGAGAACTGCGTGGCCTGCTGCGCACCGTGCAACCACAGGAAAGCGGACAAGCTGCTCAGCGAGCTCGGATGGACGCTCCGCGCGGCCCTGGTCCCGCCCAAGGGACAGCACTGGCGACTCCTGGCGTCCACGAAGGAACTGGACCCGCAGTGGCTGCGCTATCTCGGTGAGGGCGCCGCCTGACGGTCGGAGGGGGTCACTCCGACATCGGGTCCGTGAGGATCTGCAGGCGCGTCTCCTCGAGGTCGAGTCGCCGCTGAGCGGCGGCGAGGGTGTCCGAGCTGAACCTGCCGTCCGACCGCGCACGCAGCAACGCGCCTCGCTCGGCTCGGAGGGTGACCAACCGAAGCTCGAGGTACTCGTCGCGACGCCGGTCGTGGTCGGGGTCCGGATGGTCACCGAACGCGTCCCGCTTACCGATGAGACTGTCCGCGCGCACCCGTTCGAGTACGTCCGGGTCAGTGGTCGTCGCGAGAGCCAGCCGGGACTCGGCGGCGTCGGCCAGTTCGGCGAGCAACCGGGCGTACTCGGCACGTAGTCGTTCGGTGTCGTCGCCGGGAACCTGCAACCAGCGAATGACCAGCGGCAGCGTCAGTCCCTGAAGCAACAGGGTCGTGACGGCGACGACGAATGCGATGAAGATCAACTCGGCACGAAACGGCGTGCCGTAGGGAAGCGTCTGAGCTGCGGCGAGAGTGATGGCCCCCCGCATGCCCGACCACGCGAGCACGACCCCGCCACGCCAACCGAGGGCCTCGTTGAGCTCGAACTCGACGTCCGCGGCTGCTCGGCGGAAGCGGCGGCGCAGGTACGCCTGTTTCCGCGGGTTCACGTCGTCCCGTTCGGCCATCCGGTCCAGCCGCAGTTGCATGCTGTCGAGGTGCGGGACGATCTGCCGGGCGCGCCGTTCGTCGCGGCGCAGCACGCCGACCAACGGGACGATGAACGCCGCCCGAACCGCGATGACGAACGCGGTGGCGATCAGGCCGTACAGAAGTCCCTGACCAGGGGAGAGCTGGGCCTCGCGCACCTCGTCCACCAGGTGTTCGAGGCTCAGTCCCATCGTGAGGAACACCGCGGATTCCAGGAGGAAGGCGATGGTGCGCCAGTTCATCTCCTCGGTCACCCGGTTGCGCGCGGACAGGTGGCGCGGCGCCATGTGCCCGGTCACGACGCCGGTGACGACGACCGCCAGCACCCCGGACGCACCCAGTTCCTCCGCAGGCAGGTAGGCGACGAAGGGGACGACGAACGAGATCGCCGTGTTGAGAACGGTGTCGTCGGTGAACCGGCCACGTATCCGGACGTTCACGATGCCGACCACGATGCCGACCAGGGTCGCAACCGCCACCGCGTACACGAAGTCGCCGGCGACGTGCCACAGGGAGACCGCCCCCGCGGTCGCGGCGATCGCGGACCTCAGCAGTACGAGCGAGGTCGCGTCGTTGGCCAGGCTCTCGCCCTCGACGACCGTCATGAGTCGCGACGGCAGGCCCAGCCTGCGACCGACGGAGGTCGCCGCGACGGCGTCGGTGGGGCTGATCACCGCGCCGAGGGCGAAGGCCGTCGCCCAGCCGATGTCGGGAATGAGGAAGTGGAAGAGCACGGCGGCACCTGCGGTGGTGACGACGACCAGAAGCACCGCCAGTCCGGTGATCGCCTTGATGTTCCGGCGGAAGTCCTGGGCGGGAATGTTCACGGCGCCGGAGTACAGCAGCGGCGGAAGCACCCCGGCGAGCACGAGTTCCGGGCTGAGGACCACATCGGGCACCCCGGGGACGTAGCCGATCGCGATGCCGACCACGACGAGGCTCAGGGGAGCCGCCAGCCCCAGCCGCTTCGAGAAGGCCGCCACTGCAACGATGCTCGCGACACCGATGACGGCAATCAGCGTGTACTGCATGAGGATCATTGTGTGCGCGCACCGCCGCGACCGCCGATCGACGCGGCGGACACCGGCGGCATTTCGTATCCCGTGCACGCGTCCGCGGTGTGTCGAGGAGTGGCGAGGTTTGGATCGGGTTGCGAGACACGTTGTGGGTGATCCGGTTCCGGTCAGCGGTGTCCGATGACGGCGGCGTCCGAGGAGCATCCCGGTGTCGGCGCAATCGAATCCGCGTCTGCGGCGGTCCGAGCAACAGCACGGACCATCGGACCGGGGACAGGGGTCGTGGACGTAGGACACGGGCCGGCATCGGTGTCACGACTGCGACCGGAGCGCCCGCTGCAGTTGAGTAGGCTTGCGAAAAGTGAGCGGTCGACTCGAACATCGACACGGGGGGAAGGGTCGTATGCGCGGATTTGCCATGGCGGTGGGGTTGGCGGCGGTGGGAGCAGTGCTCGGACTGCGGTGGGCCGGGCGGGACGCATGCCACCGGAACGGTTTCGGCGCGGGAACCGACGATTTCGGCTACGACCCCGACCTCGATCCGGAGTGACACGCGAGCGAACGGTCGCTCGTCTCCGGGCCCGGCACCGTCACCGCCCGTGCGTCACGGGCCGAGGACCGGCGTGCGACGGCGGGTGAGGCGTGGGCGTCCGACCGGGTTGTCGGGACCGGCGGCCCTTCGGTGGGCTACCGTTGGCGGGTGAGCATTCTCGAGACAACGCTGATTTTCGTCGGGATTCCCGTCGTCATCACGGCGATCATCGCGGGGCTGAGTTACCTGGCTCCGCGCGAAGCCGGTGAGACCCCCGCCCATTACTCGCTCGACGAGGAGTGGACCCACAAGCCGGTGCTGTGGTCCGCCGTCGACGAGGTGACGACCCGCCCGGGCCACCACGGTGGTCACGCGGCGATCGAGGGCTCGGCAGATCTGATCGGAGGTTCCGCAAGTGGCAGGTGGTAGCAAGTTCCCGGCAGTCCTCGAAGCCGATCTCCCGGTCGGTTCGGCGATCACCTCCAGCGGTCGCGTCTCGGGTGTGCACCGCATCGGCGAGCCGTTCGTCGACGACCTCCCGTTCACGGTTGACGAGCTCGTGGCTCTCGACGACGCCCTGACCGACGCCACCCGCCTCACCAAGGTGCGGTTCAACGTCTTCGTCGGCGCGCTCGGTGAGGACCCGGCCGCCGGTGTGGCCGCACTGTTCCCGACCACCCCCGAGGCCGCGCGGTCCGTCCTGATCGCCGTGTCGCCGAACCAGCGTGTCGTCGAGGTGCGTTCCGGCAAGGGCGTCGCCGACCGTGTCACCGACCGCGTCGCGCAGCTCGGTGTCACCGCGGCCGTGTCGTCGTTCGCCGAGGCCGACCTGATCGACGGCATCATCAGCGCCGTCAACGTGATGAGCGCGGCCATCGGCCGGCCGTAACCCGCACCGCTCCTGTGGGCTGAATGCCACATCGTGCCGCTTCGACGCGCACGACGTGGCATTCAGCCCATTCGCGTTTCTAGGAGGCGTCGAAGGTGCGGGCCTGCAGCGATCGGACGATGCCGGCGCGACCCTCGACCACCAACCGGCGCAGCGCCGGCGGGTGATCGCCGGCAAGGAACTCGTCGGCCGCCGTCACCGACTCGTCGCTGATCGACCACGACGGGTACAGCCCGACGACGACGGTTTGTGCGACCTCGCTGGACCGTCGCTCCCAGACGCCGGCGATGTCGGCGAAGTACTTCGCGACGAACGGCTCGAGGAGCGTCGCCTGACCGGCACCGGCGAACCCGCCGATGATCGACCGCGCCGTGATGTTCGGCAGTGCGTCGTCGTGGACCACCGCCTGCCAGGTCTGTTCCTTGACCGCGGCCTGTGGGCGGGCCGCACGCGCCGCGGCCGCGGCCCGCGCACCGGCGGCCGTCGGATCGCGCTCCGCCTCCGCGTCGATGAACGGTGACTCAGGACCGTCGGCGTCCACTTCGCCTGCCGCGGCCAGTGCCGTCACGATCCTCCAACGCAGATCGGTGTCGACGAGCAGGCCGGGCAGGCCCACTGTCGCCGGATCGGCGTCGAGCAGTTCGGTGAGCACTTCGGCGTGCCACGCCGACAGCTGCGCCCCGGTCAGCGCGTTCACGAACGCGAGCTGATGGTCGGAGCCCGCCTCGGCCTCGCGGGCCAGCTCCAACAGGCGGTTCGCGAACCCGGGCCAGCCGGTCTCGCCGGCCCAGCCGGGCTCCGCGTAGCTGGCGATCGCGGTGTGCGCCTGCATCAACAGCCGCTGCACCACGCCCACCTCGGTCTCGGCGCCGATGCCGCGTTGCACCAGCGCGACGAAGTCGCGAGCCTTCATCTCCGCCTGCCGCGTCATCTCCCACGCCGCAGACCACACCAGCGTGCGGGGGAGGGGTTCGACGATGTCGCCGACCCGCGCTATCGCGGTGTCCAGCGACTCGGGATCGAGGCGCACCGAGCAGTACGTGAGGTCGTCGTCGTTGACCAGCACGAGCTTGCCGCGGGCGACACCGACCAGCTCCGGCACCTCGGTCCGCTCGCCCTCGACGTCCAGTTCGATGCGCTCGGTGCGCACCAGCCTGCCACTGGCGTCCTCGTCGTAGACGCCGATGGCGAGCCGGTGCACCCGGGTCTCGCCGGCACCCGGGGCGGCGCCGTCCTGGAGGACCGCGAACGAGGTGAACTTCCCGGCGGCATCCACCTCGAACTCGGGGCGCAGGGTGTTCAGACCGGTGGTCTTGAGCCACTGCGCGCCCCAGTCGGACAGGTCACGACCCGACGACTTCTCCAGGGCGGCCAGCAGATCGTCGAAGGTGGCGTTGTCGTAGGCGTGGTCGGCGAAATAGGCGCGCAGGCCCGCGAGGAACGGTTCGAGGCCGACGTACGCCACGAGTTGCTTGAGCACCGACGCGCCCTTCGCGTACGTGATGCCGTCGAAGTTCACCTCGACCGCGGCGAGATCCGGGATGTCCGCGGCGATCGGGTGCGTGGACGGCAACTGGTCCTGCCGGTACGCCCACGACTTCTCGACGTTCGCGAACGTCGTCCACGCGTTCGTGTACTCGGTGGCCTCCGACTGGCAGAGCACCGACGCGAACGTCGCGAACGACTCGTTCAGCCACAGGTCGTCCCACCAGCGCATGGTGACCAGGTCACCGAACCACATGTGCGCCATCTCGTGCAGCACCGTCTCAGCGCGGCGCTCGTACGAGTAACGGGTCACCTTGGAACGGAAGACGTAGTCCTCCAGGAAGGTGACCGCGCCGGCGTTCTCCATCGCGCCCGCGTTGAACTCGGGGACGAACAGCTGGTCGTACTTGCCGAACGCGTACGGCACCCCGAAATTGTGGTGGTAGAACGCGAATCCCTGCTTCGTCTCGGTGAACAGCCGGTCGGCGTCCATGTGCTCGGCGAGGGAGGAACGGCAGAAGATGCCGAGTGGGATGTCGCCGTGCTCGTCGGTGTAGACGTCGTTCCATTCGGCGTAGGGGCCCGCGATCAGCGCGACGAGATAGGTGCTCATTCGCGGTGTGGTGCGGAACCGGTGCTCACCCGGTGTCGCGACCAGGGTCTCCACGACGGCGGAGTTCGAGATCACCTTCCAGTCGACCGGTGCGGTGACCGACAGGGTGAACGTGGCCTTGAGGTCGGGCTGGTCGAAGCAGGCGAACATCCGCTTCGCGTCGGCGGTCTCGAACTGCGAGTACAGGTACACCGACCCGTCCGTCGGGTCGACGAAGCGGTGCAGGCCCTCGCCGGTGTTCGTGTACAGGCACTCGGCGTCCACCACGAGTTCGTTCTCGGCCGCGAGGCCGGTCAGCGGGATCCCGGTTTCCTCGCTGTACCCGGACACGTCGACGGGCGAGCCGTTGAGCGTCGCGGAGTTCACGTTCTTCGCGATCAGGTCGACGAAGGTGGAGCCGCCCTCCGCGGCGGCGAACCGGACGGTGGTGACGGAGCGGAACGTGGTCTCGCCCGGGGCCCCGGCACCGTCGGTGAGATCGAGTTCGATCCCGTAGTGGTCGACGGTCAGCAACGCCGCGCGCTCGGCTGCCTGCTCGCGGGTCAGGTTCGGTGGGGCCACGATTCGACGCTCCTCGGGGTCTGTTCGTTCACGGACGACCCCTATCCCACCACGTACGGGCGTCGGCTTCGACCGTTCAGGTCGCCGCGTCGCCCAGGGTGACCGTCGGATCCGCCAACCGCGCCGCGTCCACGGGCCTGCGGGCGGTCACCAGCGCCTTGATGTCGTCGGTGACATCCCAGACGTTGACGTTCATCCCCGCCAGGACGCGGTCGGAGTCGTCCAACCAGAAGGCGACGAACTCCCGTGCCGCGACGTCGCCCCGAACCACGAGGCGGGCATACCCGTCGGGAGTGTGGCCGACGTACTCCATGCCGAGGTCGTACTGGTCGGTGAAGAAGTACGGGAGATTGGTGTACTCGGCACGCTCACCCAGCATCGTCGCCGCCGCGACGGCGGGCTGGTTCAGCGCGTTCGCCCAGTGCTCCACCCGCACCCGGGTCCCGAGGAGTGGGTGCTGCTGCGCGGCGATGTCGCCGACCGCGACGACATCCGGATCGCTGGTCTGCAGGGAGGCGTCGACGAGGACACCGCCGTCGACGGCGAGTCCGGCATCCTCCGCGAGCTCGATGTTGGGCCGTGCACCGACCGCGACGAGCACCGCGTCGGCGTCCAGGGTCTCCCCGGTGCCGAGACGGACCCCGACCGCTCGCCCGTCGCGCGTCACGATTTCCTCCACCGAGGCGTCGAGTCGCAGGTCGACGCCGTGCGCGCGGTGGAGTTCGGCGAACACCGTCCCCATTTCCGGTCCGAGCGGACCCATCAGCGGCAGCGCCGCGGACTCCACGACGGTCACCCCGGTACCGCGGCCGCGGGCCGCCGCGGCGACCTCGAGGCCGATCCAGCCCCCGCCGACGATCACCAGGTGGGACTGCGGTGTCAACGCGGCGAGCAGCGCGTCCGACTCGTCCACGGTCCGCAGGTAGTGGACGCCGTGCGCGTCCGAGCCGGGAATCGGTGGTCGCCGGGATCGGGAGCCGGTCGCCAGTGCGGCCTTGTCGTACGAGACGGTAAAGCCGTCCGGCAGGGTCACCGTGTGCGCGGTGACGTCGAGTGCGGTGACGGCGGTTCCGAGCCGGACGTCGACGTGGTGATCGCGCAGCCACTCGCCGGTGTGCACGGTGAAGTCGGTGAGCGGTTTCCCCGCGACGAGATGGTCCTTCGACAGCGGCGGCCGCTCGTAGGGAAGATGCTCCTCCGCGCAGAACAGTACGACCTCGCCGTCGAAGTCCTTGGCGCGCAACGCTTCGGCGACCTTGGCTCCGGCGAGTCCGCCACCGACGATCACGAATGTCCGGTGCTGAGACATCTGGCATCCTCCGGTTCGGGGGCAACGGTCCCGAATTCGACGGTACCCGCGGGACACGGTTTCGCAGCCCGGGAAGCATTCCCGTCCGGGGCGTGTTGTGCCGTCCAGGGCCCGGACGGCCCGCAACCACTATCGATGGGAGCTTCGAGTGAGCGCGACACCTGCCAGGGACACCGCCGACTTCTGGTTCGACCCGCTGTGCCCGTGGTGCTGGATCACCTCCCGGTGGATCCTGGAGGTCGAGAAGGTCCGCGACATCGAGGCGAACTTCCACGTGATGAGTCTTGCCGTCCTCAACGAGGGTCGTGAACTCCCCGAGGAGTACGCCGAGCTGATGACGAAGGCATGGGGGCCGGTCCGTGTCGCGATCGCCGCCGCTCAGGCTCACGGTGACGAGGTGCTCGCCCCGCTCTACACGGCGATGGGGACCCGCATCCACGATCAGGGCAACAAGGACCTCGAGGTCGTCGTGAAGGAGGCGCTCGCCGAGGTCGGCCTGCCCGCCGAACTCGCGGCGGCCGCAGAGACCGACGCCAACGACGACGCCCTGCGCGCCAGCCACAAGGCCGGCATGGACGCGGTCGGCGACGACGTCGGCACCCCGACCATCCACGTCAACGGTGTCGCCTTCTTCGGTCCGGTGCTCTCGCGGATTCCGCGCGGCGAGGACGCGGGCACGGTGTGGGACGGCGTTGTCGCACTCGCCGGCTACCCGCACTTCTTCGAGCTCAAGCGCACCAGGACCGAGGGCCCGAGCTTCGACTAGGCGCTCCGCGCCTGTGCGCGAGTGTGGTAGCCAGGGCTACCACACTCGCGCACAGGCCCGACGGGCCTCTTACTTCGGGGGCATCCGGATGCCGCCGTCGACGCGGACGACCTCCGCGTTCATGTACGAGTTGGTCAGCAGCTCGAGCACCATGCTCGCGAGCTCGTCCGGCACGCCGAGGCGGTTCGGGAACAGGACGCTCTCGCCGAGCTTGGCCTTGAACGCGTCGGACTGCGGGCCCGTGCCGTAGATCGGGGTGTCGATGAGGCCGGGAGCGACCGTGTTGAGGCGGATGCCCGCGGCTGCGAGATCGCGCGCGACGGGCAGGGTCATACCGACGACGCCACCCTTCGAGGAGGAGTACGCCGCCTGGCCGATCTGTCCGTCGAACGCGGCCACGGAGGCCATGTTGACGATCGCGCCACGCTCGCCGGACTCGGTGAGCTCGAGGCGGCTCATCGCGGTCGCCGCGATGCGGGTGACGTCGAAGGTGCCGATCAGGTTGATCTCGATGACCTTCTTGTAGACGTCGAGGTTGAAGGCCGAGTCGTACGAGCCGTCGCGGCCGATGGTGCGAGCCGCGGAGCCGATGCCGGCGGAGTTGACGGCCGCGCGCAGCGGGCCGAGCTCGGAGGCGGTGTCGACGGCCTCGACGATCTGCTCGGTGTTGGTGACGTCGACCTGGACGAACGCGCCGCCGATCTCCTTGGCGAGGGCGGTGCCGACCTCGGCGTTGAGGTCGGCGATGACGACCTTGGAGCCGCGGGCGGCGAGCTGACGGGCGGTGGCGGCACCGATGCCGGACGCGCCACCGGTGACGACTGAACTGGTTCCGTTGAGTTCCATGCCGGTCACACTAGCGCTCGTTCAGCAGCGGACGCGGCGGTGTCCGTTTCGGGAGGACGGTCCTCGGTCCCTATCATCGAGGGCATGCGCGTTTACCTGGGTGCCGACCACGCCGGCTTCGAGCTCAAGAACAAGATCAAGGACCATCTGATCGCGAACGGCCACGAGGCCGTCGACTGCGGTGCGCACGAGTACGACGCGCTCGACGACTATCCCGCCTTCTGCATCGACGCGGCCCGCCGCGTCGTCGCCGACGAGGGCAGCCTCGGCATCGTCCTCGGCGGAAGCGGCAACGGTGAGCAGATCGCCGCGAACAAGGTGCCGGGCGCCCGCTGCGCTCTCGCCTGGAGCGTCGAGACCGCACAGCTCGCCCGTCAGCACAACAACGCGCAGCTGATCGGTATCGGCGGCCGCATGCACTCCGAGGAGGAGGCGCTCGCGATCGTCGACGCGTTCCTCGCCACCCCGTGGTCGGAGGAGGAGCGTCACCAGCGCCGCATCGACATCCTCGCCGAGTACGAGCGGACCGGAGAAGCCCCGGCCGTTCCGGGCGCGTAGTGCAGGGGGACTGAGTGCCCGAGGGGCACACTCTCCACCGACTCGCACGGGAGCACCAGCGACACTTCGCCGGTGCTCCCGTGCGTGTGTCCAGCCCGCAGGGTCGGTTCGCGGACGGTGCCGCGACGGTCGACGGCCGGGTCCTGGAACGGGCCGAGGCGAACGGCAAACATCTGCTGCACCACTACGAGGGCGGCGCGGTGGTGCACGTCCACCTCGGTCTGTACGGCAAGTTCACCGCCGCCGCGCTGCCGATGGGCGAGCCGGTCGGGCAGGTGCGGATGCGGATGGTCGGGGCCGAGTTCGGGACCGACCTGCGGGGCCCCACCGCCTGCGAGATCTACGACCCGACACAGGTGAGCGCACTCGAACAGCGGCTCGGCCCGGATCCACTGCGCCCGGACGCCGACCCCGACCGGGCGTGGCGCCGGATCTCCACGTCGCAGAAGGCGATCGGCGCGCTGCTCATGGATCAGGCGGTGCTCGCCGGGGTCGGCAACGTGTACCGCGCCGAAGTGCTGTTCCGGCACGGCATCCATCCCGAAAGGCCCGGCCGGGACGTGTCCCGCGCGGAGTGGGACGCGATCTGGTCCGACCTCGTGGAGTTGATGGCGGTCGGCGTCGAGGCGGGTGTGATGCACGTGGTCCGGCCCGAACACGATCACGGTGCGCCCTCGTACGCGGTGGACCGACCCCGTACCTACGTCTACCGCCGCGCGGACGATCCGTGCCGCGTGTGCGGCACCCCGGTGTCGCACACGGTGATGGCGGCCCGAAATCTGTTCTGGTGCCCGGCCTGTCAGCAATCCTGATCGAGATCGGATCGGCACGATCTCGACCGGCCGAGAATCACGCCACCACGTACCCGGCCGGTCGAGGACGGATCAGGTCAACGCCGACTCGACCTGATCGAGAATCGTTCCGGCGCCGACCACGCCGATGCCGACCATCCAGGTCTCGTCCTCCATCTCGTGGACGTTTCCGGCCGCGACCGCGGGCAGTGCGCCCCACACCCCGGTGACCGCAGGCATCGTTCCCACGTTCGCGTCGCCTGCGGGGTTCGTGTAGAACACCACGTCGCCGTCGATCTGCGTGAACATCTCGGGGCTCGACTCGAGCATCGAGTACTCGTTCCAGTCGCGGTCTCCGAGATCGAAGCCCACCTCGGTCAGGATCGAACCCGAGAACGTTCGTGGTCCGTAGAGCCTGAAGTTGTCGGTGCGGAAGCGCACGATCGACGCGGTCCGGCCCTGCGCGCCGACCTTGTCGCCGACCGCGACGGCCCGATCCGAGATCCCGGTCAGCAGTCGGTCCATGTCGTCGCTCTCGTGCACCGCCGCGGCGGTGATGCGCGCCTGCTCCTGCCAGTCGGTTCCGGAGTTCTCGGAGAAGACCGTCGGGGCGATCGCCGAAAGCTGGTCGTAGAGCGCCTCGTGGCGGACCTTCGCGCCGATGATGAGGTCGGGAGCCAGATTCGCGATCGCCTCGAGATTCGGTTCGGACGTCTGGCCGACACTCGTCGTCCCGTCGAGATCGTCCGCGAGGTAGGTCGGGAATCCGTTGCCGGCACTCGACTCCGTGGCGCCGACGGGCGTGATGCCCAGCGCGACAAGGGCATCGAGGTGCGGGGAGTCGATGACGACGATGCGCTCGGGTGTGCCGTCGAGGACGGTCGTCCCCATCGCGTGTTCCACGCTGTAGGAGTCGTCGCCCGAGGTCTCCTCGGTCGAGCTGCCACACGATGCGAGGAAGAGGGAGGTGACGGCGACGGCGACGCCGACGAGACTGCGGATCGAGCGCTGATGTGAATCGGACATGGGGGCACGGTAGCAGTGAAGTTAGGGTAGGCAATCTTCTGGTCGGCGTGCGCCGAAAGTCGAGGCGGGCGGACTCGGGATCGAGGTGACCCCGGGTCCGCCCGC
>AODO01000002.1 GCA_000341795.1 Rhodococcus triatomae BKS 15-14
CCCTGCCGTTCGGCCTCGGCTTGCGCCGCCGCCGCCTGCTGCTGCGCGGCGATCTGCTGCTGCTGCGCCGCCACGAGCTGGTCGGCGAGCACCTGCGGGAGGACGACCGGCAACGGCGTCCGCACCGGATGCGGGTCGTCGCCGCGGCGAACGACCGTCTCGCGTAGCACCTCCCGCGCGACCCGCGCCAGGTCGGAGTCCACGCCGGCGGTGCCGGCCGGTCCGGCCACGACACACCGGATCATCCAGCGGTAGCCGTCGACACCGATGAACCGGAGATCGGCGTTCGGGGTGACGGCGTGCAGCTCACGACCCCACGGCCCGCCCTCGACCGAGACCGTTGCGTTGTCGCCGCGCAGAGATTCGGTCAGGTCGGCTGCGACCTCGCGCCACTGTCCCGGCGACTTCGGGGCCGCGTACGCCGCGACCGTGATCCGGCCGAATCGCGTGACCAGGTGCACCGCCTGCGGCGAGCCGTCGGGTGCCATCTCGACCTGGATCTGACCGCCGTCGGGGATCGGGACCAGCACCGAGCCGAGGTCGAGCCGACCGTCGGCCGGCTCAACGTCGTCGAAGTCGGTCACGTCGTACGGTCCGCGGTCCTCCGTGCCGAGAGCCGGGAACTCGTCGGTGTCGGCGACGGACAGGTCCACCTCGGGCACGGCCTCGCCGGTGTCCGCCTTCTTCTTCCGCCCGAACATCACAGCACCTCTTCTCCGGCCGGGTCCGGCACCGCATGGAGCCGGGTCGTGTCGCCTGCTCCACTCCGGAGGACCGCGTGGCCGCCGCTCGAGCCGTGGCCGCCGGCTCCCCGGCTCGTCTCGTCCAATTCGTCGACCTCCACGAACGTGACCAGCTCCACTCGCTGCACCAGCAGCTGCGCGATCCGGTCGCCGCGACGGATCTCGATCGGGGTGTGGAGGTCGTGGTTGATCAGGCAGACCTTGATCTCGCCTCGGTACCCGGCATCGACCGTGCCCGGCGTGTTCACCACGGACAACCCGGATTTCGCGGCCAGACCGGACCGCGGATGGATCAATCCGACGGTCCCGATCGGCAGGGCGATCGCGATGCCCGTTCCGACGAGGGCCCGCTCCCCGGGTTGCAGGACGGTGTCCACCGTCGAGTACAGGTCGACGCCCGCATCGCCTTCGTGGGCGCGTCGGGGCAGTGGTAGCTCGGGGTCGAGGCGCTTCAACTCGACGGCAGGAAGATCGCTCACGTGCACCGAGACTACTCTGGGTACGTGCCTGCGAAGCCCGGACCTGCGAACCAACCACCCTCGATTCCCTCGGCCCCGGAGGTCAGGAGTTACTCCGAGCGCCTGCGCGTCCCCCTGTGGTGGTGGGGCGCCGGTCTGGCGATCGCGATCCTGCTCGCCGTCGAGGTGAACATGGGCGCGCCCGGCCTCGTCGCCTGGCTGCCCTATGTCCTGCTGATCCCGTTCCCCGCCTGGGGGCTGCTGTGGCTCAGCCGCCTGCAGGTCGAGGTGGTCCCGGGTGCCGGCGGGGGTGAACTCCGGGTGGGGCGGGCGCACCTGCCGGTGGAGGCGATCGCGCGCGTGGCGGTCGTGCCTGCCTCGGCCAAGTCGGCGGCCCTGGGCAGACAGCTCGACCCGGCGGCCTTCGTGCAGAACCGGACCTGGATCGGTCCGATGCTCCTGATCGTCCTCGACGATCCCGAGGATCCGACGCCCTACTGGCTGGTCAGCACCCGCCACCCGCACGACCTGGCCGCCGCGCTCGGGTGGCGCACGACCGCGAGCTGAGCGACCGCCGGATCACCCCGGCTCCACACGACGACGAACGCCCGTGGCCGACCCGATCATCGGGTCGGCCACGGGCGTTCACGGGCGCAGGGCCGGTCAGATGCCGTCCTCGGACCGCAGACCTCCCGGGTCGGGCCCTCCCGGGCCCGGCCTCGATCGGTCGCCGCGGACGTCGCTCACTGCGTCAGGCGGCGCAGTCCATGCAGATCATCTCGCCGTTCTTCTCGCTGGCGAGCCGGCTCCGGTGGTGAACCAGGAAGCAGCTCGAACAGGTGAACTCGTCGGCCTGCTTCGGAACCACCCGAACCGACAGTTCCTCGCCGGACAGGTCGGCGCCCGGCAGCTCGAAGGACTCCGCCGTGTCGGACTCGTCGACGTCGACGACCGCGGACTGAGCCTCGTTCCGTCGCGCCTTCAACTCCTCCAGCGAATCCTCCGACACCTCGTCGGACTCCGATCGCCTCGGTGCGTCGTAGTCGGTTGCCATCTCGTCTTCCCCTCGTCCTCTCTCGTCATCTGTCCCCGTCCCCACGCCCTGCTGGGCGCACCGCCTGTTGTAGCCCCGCTACACAACACTCCAAAACGAAAAGTGGTGCCCGGAAGTTCGCAAGACGAATTATGATTCGCCTCACATTCTCCTCCGCTTACGCACCACCGAACCTTCGTCCTGTCATCATCAGGCGGGCAGACAATAGCCGAACTACGCGGAAATGTCGCGGTTCATTTCGCCGTGGGCCGGAAATTGTCGAGCAATCGGCATCAACACCCCGTCGGACCCAGACATTCCGGGCCATCTCCCACCGGTCTCGTCGCCTCCTCGAGACCACACCGCGCGACCCGCGCACGCACGGCGCGCAACGTCTCGTCCGGTGTCGTCACCTCCGCTGCGGGTTCACTACGCTGTCCCAAGCGCAACAACGGATCCGCGCCCCGGGCGACCCGCCCGACCGGGTCCGGCGGCGCAGCCCCCGAACAGCGAGAGGTCAGGACGCAACGTGGTTTCACTGATCACCGACGGCCGGTCGACGGACCCCAACGGCAAGCCGTACCCGTACCGCCGCGCCTACCCGGTGATGATCCTCATCACGGTTCTTGCCGTGCTCGGTGCCGTCGTCTGGTTCCGGATCCTCACCAAGCCTGCCGAACTGTCCGCCCCGGTGGTCTGCAACGCACCCTCCACGTCCGGTCCGGCCGAGCCGGGCGACCCCGAACCGCAACCCCTCGGCGAGGCCGTGTCCGCATCGACGCTCCTCGACGTGGAGCCGGCTCCGCTCTCGGCGACCCGCGTCCGCGTGTTCAACGCCAACGGCGAACGAGGACAGGCCGCGGACGTGGCGTCACAGCTGAGCGACTACGGCTTCGCCTCGGCACCGGACATCCAGTCCGGCAACGACCCCGTCTACACCGACCAGAACATGCAATGCCAGGGTCAGATCCGGTTCGGGACGAACGGCCTCGCCGCGGCCAGCGCGCTGTGGCTGGCGATGCCGTGCGCCCAGCTGATCCAGGACGGCCGTTCCGACGACATCGTCGACCTCGCGCTCGGCACCTACTTCCGCAAGATCCAGCCGAACACCGACGCCGAGGAAGTTCTCGCCGCCCTCAAGACCACCGCCCCGGGCAGCGCGGGCGCGGTCGACATCGACCTCCTCGACGCCGCCCGCACCGCGCGCTGCTGATCACCGACGTCACACCGGGATCGGGTCCAGTCCACCGATCCCGGCCAGAACGTCGTCGAGGGCGGCCGCGACGCCCGGCGCGGCCGCGACGGTGACGTCACCGTCGGCGCTGCTCGACTCCGGTGACGGCAACCGCACCACGGCACCGGCCTCCTCGGCGATCAGCGATCCGGCGGCCCAGTCCCACGGGCTCAGTCCGTGCTCGAAGTGCGCGTCGACCCGTCCCGCGGCAACCATGCACAGATCGAGTGCCGCGGAGCCGATCCGGCGAATGTCCCGGACCCGCGGCAGCAGCGCCGCGATCACTTCGCCCTGCCGCTTCCGGCGCGCAGGGGCGTACCCGAACCCGGTCGCCAGCAACGACATCGACACCTCCGTGACTCCGGTGCACCGCAGGTCGTGAACCGCACCGTCGGCCTCGTGCAGGGTGGCCCCGTGGCCCCGCGCCGCGGAGTACACCGCGCCGCCGGCGACGTCCACGACCGCGCCTGCGACGGACACTCCGTCGATCTGCGCCGCCACGGAGATCGCGTACGCCGGAATTCCGTACAGGAAGTTGACCGTGCCGTCGATCGGGTCGACGACCCAGCGGATCCCCTCGGGACCGCTGTCCCCGCCGCCCTCCTCCCCCAGGATCGCGTCACCGGGACGCAGCGCGGCCAGCTGGTCCCTGATGAGCAACTCCGTCTCGGTGTCGACGACGGTGACCGGGTCGGTGGGCGTGCTCTTGGTGTCGACGGCCGCGGGTCCCGCGGCCGTCGGCCGCACCGCGTGGCCGACCGAGGCGAACACCTGCGGGCGGCGCGCCGCCGCGTGGGCTGCCGCCGCGACCGCGACCCGGACCGCCACGGTCCGGAGGGTCTGCGGGTCCGCCGAGCCGGGATCGGCGTCGTCGGCGATGCGGATGGCGGTGAAATGGTCACGGACAGCGGGATGATCGTCGAAATGCGGCACGCCCCATGGTCCCCCACCGCTTCCCGACGCGCAGCGTCGGCAGCCACTATCGTTGCTCGCATGACGGATGCGGCACAGCAGGAGCCGGGCAGCACCCCGGTCGGCACCCCTCCCGCAGGCGGAAACCACGCCCTCGGCATCGACGTCGGCGGCAGCGGCGTCAAGGGCGGAATCGTCGACCTCGACAGCGGCGAACTGGTCGGCGAGCGTCAGAAGATCCTCACTCCGCAGCCGTCGACGCCCGGCGCGGTCGCCGAAACGGTCCAGGAGATCGTGAAGCGGTTCGAATGGGACGGACCGGTCGGCATCACGCTGCCCGCGGTCGTCACCTCCGGCGTCGCCCGGACCGCCGCCAACATCGACCCCTCGTGGATCGGGACCGACGGCGCGGAGTTGTTCTCCCGCACCCTGGACGGCCGGTCGGTCGCCGTTCTCAACGACGCGGACGCCGCCGGGATCGCCGAGGACCGTTACGGCGCGGGCAAGGACGTCGACGGCGTCGTGGTGCTGCTGACGTTCGGTACCGGCATCGGGTCGGCGATCCTCAACCACGGGGTGCTGCTGCCGAACACCGAGTTCGGCCATCTCGAGGTGCACGGCAAGGAGGCCGAACACCGGGCGTCGTCCGCGGCGAAGGAACGCCACGACTGGTCCTACGAACGATGGGCGAAAGAGGTCTCCCGGGTCCTCGAGACCTACGAGGCGCTGCTGTGGCCGGACCTGTTCATCGCGGGTGGCGGGATCAGCCGCAAGGCCGACAAATGGATCCCGCACCTGACCAATCGCACGCCGGTCGTCGCGGCCACTCTGCGCAACACGGCGGGCATCGTCGGGGCGGCTCTCGCGTCCGTGACCAGCATCGAGCGGTAGCACCCGGAGACGATCGTTACAATGGTGTGGCCGACGTCCAAGCCGGCCGAAATCAATTGACCTCTCCGCCGGAAATCACTCTGGCGTGACGCCGCACGACTCCGTCACGAAAGGGCGTACGTGGCCGCCACCGAAACCAGTCAGACCGCCGACTCAGCTGCCGACGCAGGCACTGCACACGACTCGGCCGTCGCCGGTACCGCTCCCGCGAAGAAGGCGGCCGCGAAGAAGGCTCCCGTGAAGAAGGCGGCCGCGAAGAAGGCCCCCGCCAAGAAGGCGGCCGCGAAGAAGGCCCCCGCCAAGAAGGCGGCGGTCAAGAAGACCGCCGCGAAGAAGGCCACCGCCAAGGCCGGCGATCCCGACGCCGAGGGCCTCGAGGACGGCGACATCGAGCTCGACGGCCCCGAGGGCGAACTGACCGAGGAGGTCGTCGAGGACATCGTCGTCGAGGACGACGCCGAGACCGAGGAGCCGTCCGAGAAGGACAAGGCCTCCGGCGACTTCGTCTGGGACGAGGAGGAGTCCGAGGCGCTGCGACAGGCCCGTAAGGACGCCGAGCTCACCGCCTCCGCAGACTCCGTCCGCGCCTACCTCAAGCAGATCGGCAAGGTCGCCCTCCTCAACGCCGAGGAGGAGGTCGAGCTCGCCAAGCGCATCGAGGCCGGCCTCTACGCAACGCAGCTGATGCAGGAGTTCACGGAGAAGGGCGAGAAGCTGCCGGTCGCGCAGCGCCGCGACCTGAACTGGATCTGCCGCGACGGCAACCGCGCCAAGAACCACCTCCTCGAGGCGAACCTGCGTCTCGTCGTCTCGCTGGCCAAGCGCTACACGGGCCGCGGCATGGCCTTCCTCGACCTCATCCAGGAAGGCAATCTCGGTCTGATCCGGGCTGTCGAGAAGTTCGACTACACCAAGGGCTACAAGTTCTCCACGTACGCGACCTGGTGGATTCGTCAGGCGATCACCCGCGCGATGGCCGACCAGGCCCGCACCATCCGTATCCCGGTGCACATGGTCGAGGTCATCAACAAGCTGGGCCGCATCCAGCGTGAGCTGCTCCAGGACCTGGGCCGCGAGCCCACCCCGGAGGAACTCGCGAAGGAAATGGACATCACGCCGGAGAAGGTCCTCGAGATCCAGCAGTACGCGCGCGAGCCGATCTCCCTCGACCAGACGATCGGCGACGAGGGCGACAGCCAGCTCGGCGACTTCATCGAGGACTCCGAGGCAGTGGTCGCGGTGGACGCGGTGTCGTTCACACTGCTGCAGGACCAGCTGCAGTCCGTGCTCGACACCCTGTCCGAGCGTGAGGCGGGCGTCGTCCGGCTGCGCTTCGGTCTGACCGACGGTCAGCCCCGCACCCTCGACGAGATCGGCCAGGTCTACGGCGTGACCCGCGAGCGGATCCGCCAGATCGAGTCGAAGACGATGTCGAAGCTGCGCCACCCCTCGCGGTCGCAGGTTCTGCGCGACTACCTCGACTAGACGAGTGGACGGGAGCTAGATCTCCCCCGCACCCTCTCGAGCGGCCGCCGGATCTCCACCCGGCGGCCGTTCGCGTGCCGCCCACTGCATCACCGGTTCGACGATCCGCGCAGCGACCGGTCCGAGCACGGCCATCAGGAGCACGTAGGCCGTCGCCATGGCGGCCAGCTCGCCCTCCACCGCACCCGCCGACACGGCGAGGCCCGCGATCACGATCGAGAACTCGCCACGGGCGACGAGAGCGGCGCCGGCGCGCGCCTGACCCATGCGGGCGATGCCCTGCCGGCGTGCCGCCCACACACCGGTGGCCACCTTCGTTCCTGCGGTCACGACCGCGAGGACCGCCGCCCACCCGATGACCGGGGGGATCGTCGCCGGATCGGTGTTGAGCCCGAACACGACGAAGAACATCGCCGCGAACAGGTCGCGCAGCGGTTCCAGGACCTGCGTGGCGTTCCGGGCGGTGGACCCCGAGATCGCGATGCCGAGCAGGAACGCACCGACCGCGGCGGACACCTGCAGCGCCGATGCGAACCCCGCGACGAGCAGGGCGGCACCGAGCAGTTTGAGCAGGAACACCTCCCGCTCCTTGGCGTCGACGATGTTGGACACGACATGGCCGTACCGCAGCGCGACCATGAGAACGACCACCAGCACGGTGAGCGCGATCAGCATCGCCCGGACTCCTCCGACGACCCCGACGCCCGCGACGACCGCGGTGAGGATCGGCAGGTACACCGCCATCGTCAGGTCCTCGAAGACGAGGATCGACAGGACGACGGGCGTCTCCCGGTTTCCGAGCCGACCCAGGTCGGTGAGCACCTTCGCGACGATGCCGGACGAGGAGATGTAGGTGACACCGCCCATCACCAGCGCACCCACCGGCCCCCAGCCGAGGAGTAGCGCCACGGCGGCTCCGGGCAGGGCGTTGAGGACGAGGTCGACGATGCCCGCCGTCCACGACTTCCGCAGGCCGGTGACGAGTTCGGATGCCGTGTACTCGAGGCCGAGCAGCAACAGCAGCAACACGACACCGATTTCGCTCGCGATGTGGCCGAACTCGCTGACGTCGCCGAGCGAGAGGAATCCGCCCTCGCCGAAGCAGAGACCGCCGAGCAGGTAGAGCGGAACCGGCGACATACCGACTCGGCTCGCCAGCCGACCGAGGACACCGAGCGCGAAGAAGATGGCGCCCAGTTCGAGCAGCGCTAGTGCCGTGCTGCTCACCGATCAGCCGTTGTGCAGGATCTTGGCCGCCGCGTCGAGCCCGTCGGAGGTGCCGACGGCGACGAGGAGGTCGCCCTCGGTCAGGTTGAAGTCCGGATTCGGAGACGGATACACCTGGCCGGCCCGCATCACCGCCACGACCGAGGCACCCGTCCTCGTCCTCATGGCGGTCTCTCCGAGTGTCCGGCCGTCGTAGGGCGACTGGTCGCCGATGGGAAGCTGCCGGGTGGAGATCCCGGGCAGGTCACGGTGTTCCTCGCGCAGTTGCGACACGAGCTGCGGGGCACCGAGCAGATTGGCCAGGACCGCGGCCTCGTCGTCGCTCAGACGCACCGACGCCTGGCACGAGTCGGGATCGTCCTTCTTGGACACGATCAGATCGACGCCGCCGTCACGCAGCGCCACCACGCCGACCCGACGGCCCGTCGAAAGCTCGAAGTCCTTGCGTACCCCGATACCGGGCAGCGGGACCACTTCCACGTTCATGACTCAACGGTAGCGCTGCCCACCGATTTCGGCCGCGGCACCGTCGTTTTCAGGGCAGCGGCGGGGTTCCGAAGGTCCCGTCGGGCCCGGCGCGGTACGGGACGACCGCGACGACGGAGTCGGCCGGCAGCGGGCCGTACAGGTGGGGGAACACCATCGAAGCCGGGTCGGTGGGCACACCCGGCTCCCACCGGACCTCGGCGCCGAGCCGATCCGGGTCGAGATGGAGGAGGACGATGTCCTCGCGTCCGGCGAACAGTCGGTTCGCCGGCAGGTGCACCTGGTCGCGAGTGGAGAGGTGCACGAATCCGTCGGTGTCGAAGTTGTCGGGACGCCGATTCCCGGCGGACCGGCACTCGTCCCACTCGGCTGTGGTGCACATGTGCACGAGGGTTGAATCCGTCACCCGCAGAGCCTAACCGCCCACTCCGAGCGTGACGCGGATCACTCGCGTCGCGGTTCTCCTGTTAGTGAAACCACAAAGAAACACCCACGGGAACAACGCTCGAACACCAAACGTCTGACAGAGTGAGTCCACCGCGCCAGACGGCACGGCGGAGCACGCACCAGGCCACCGGTTCCCCACCGACGGCCAGTACGGAGGAGTCATGCCCGAGACACTGACCACCGCCCCGTTGACCGCAGCAGACCGGTGTGACCGGTGTGGCGCAGGAGCCCGCGTCCGCGCACTCCTCACATCAGGGGGAGAACTCCTGTTCTGCCAGCACCACGCGAACGAGCACTCCGACCGGCTTCGCGCCATGAACGCGACCATCGTGTCGGGCGCCGTCGACGAGGCAGCGATCCAGTAGCCACAGCAGGCGGTCCCCCGGTACCGCGCGCACCGGGACAACCCCTTCGTCCGGAAGTGCCCGCACCCACATGGGTGCGGGCACTTCCGTCTGTCGGGTCGGTCACCAGGTGCGCAGGGTGGAGATCCGTTCGGTCAGCTGGTCGACGGTCGCGATCGCCGTCGGTGGTCCGCCGCAGACCCGGCGCAGTTCGCCGTGAATCCAGCCGTGCGGCTTGCCCGTGCGGTGGTGCGTCATCGCGACGAGACCGTTGAGCTCCTTGCGGAGCTGGGCCAGCTTCGCCGCGGACTCGACCCGCTCGGACGCCGCGGGCGCCGGGACGTGCGGTGCCGCCTCCTGCGACTTCTTCTGGAGCTGTCCGGCCTGACGCTCTCGGAGCAGGGCGCGCATCTGGTCCGCGTCGAGCAGGCCGGGCAGGCCCAGGTAGTCGGCCTCCTCGTCGCTGCCCGCGAACGTCGCGGTTCCGAACGAGGAGCCGTCGTAGATCACCTGGTCGAGCTCGGCGTCCGCGCCGAGCGAGGTGAACGCCTTCTCCTCCTCGCCCAGCTCGTCCTTCTGCTTGTTGGCGTCGGCGAGCAGGTCGTCGTCGAGTCCGTCCTTCTCCCGGTGCGGCTTGCCGAGCACGTGGTCGCGCTGCACCTCCAGCTGGCTCGCCAGGTCGAGCAGCACCGGAACCGAGGGCAGGAACACGCTCGCGGTCTCCCCCTTGGCCCGCGAGCGCACGAAGCGGCCGATCGCCTGCGCGAAGAACAGCGGGGTCGACGAACTGGTCGCGTACACGCCCACGGCGAGCCGCGGCACGTCGACGCCCTCGGACACCATCCGGACCGCGATCATCCACGGCTCGGTGTTGCTGCTGAACTCGGCGATCCGCTTCGAGGCGGTCGGGTCGTCGGACAGCACGACGGTCGGGGGCCGCCCGGTGATCGCCTCGAGAATCTTCGCGTAGGCGCGGGCCACGGTCTGGTCGGTGGCGATGACGAGGCCACCCGCGTCGGGCATCCCGCCGGCTCGCAACTGTTGAAGCCGGGTGTTCGCGGCTCCCAGGACGGCCGGGATCCAGTCGCCGTTCGGGTCGAGCGCGGTGCGCCAGGCCCGCGCGGTCTGCTCCGCCGACAGCGGCTCACCGAGCCGGGCAGCGAACTCCTCACCCGCGTTGTTCCGCCACCGCGCCTCGCCCGAGTAGGCGAGGAACACGACGGGCCGCACGACGCCGTCCGCGAGTGCGTCCGAGTACCCGTAGGCGTGATCGGCCTTCGACCGCATCAGGCCCTCGTGGTCCGGCTCGTACTGGACGAACGGGATGGCCGAGTCGTCGCTGCGGAACGGGGTACCGGTCAGGGCCAGCCGTCGGGTCGCCGGTTCGTACGCCTCGCGGATCGCGTCACCCCAGCTCTTCGCGTCGCCGCCGTGATGGATCTCGTCGAGGATCACCAGTGTGCGGCGGTTCTCGGTCCGGACCCGATGCTTCGTCGGGTGCGAGGCCACCTGGGCGTAGGTGACGACGACGCCGTGGTAGTCGGCGGACGTCTGCCCGGTCGAGTTCGTGAAGTTGGAGTCGAGCGCGATGCCGAGTCGCGCCGCGGACTCCGCCCACTGGTGCTTGAGGTGCTCGGTCGGCGCGACGACCGTCACCTGGTCGACGGTCCGGTCGCCGAGCAGTTCCGCTGCGACGCGCAGCGCGAACGTCGTCTTTCCCGCGCCAGGAGTCGCGACGGCCAGGAAGTCGCGCGGCGTGGTCGCGAGGTACTTCGTCAGCGCGCGCCGCTGCCAGGCGCGAAGAGTGGCCGTGGGTGCGGGAGCGGGGCTTTCGGAGATACCGGTGCGCGGTTCGATGTCACCCGTGAGCACTGTGGCTACCGCTCCTCTCGACTGCGGGACCGTGAAACTGCCCGCCGAGCCTAACCCCCACCACCGACCTTCCCCGCATCCGACAGCGCCCCGCGGCGGAAGTGTCACGCACGCGACATTCGCCCCTGCTCGGGCTCGCGGGGCGGCGGGACGCGGGCGATGTTCGCGACACGGCGGGCACCCGACGAGTGCCCGCGACGGCCGTCAGGGATGCTTGAAGGATCATGAGCGACAGGGCGGACGAGCAGCAGACGGGCGACACGCCCGATGCTTCCGACGAGCTGCCCACCCATCACGCCCGGCCGGGGACCGAACGACCGCATCCGTTGCGGCGTGCCTGGGAGGTCGTCACCCGCACCGCGGACCGGGCCTGGTCGTATTCGATCTTCGGGAAGTCGGCCACGGCGGCGTTCTGGCAGACGCTCTCGCTGCCGCCGCTCCTGCTGGGCCTGCTCGGCAGCCTCGGTTACGTCGGTGGCTGGTTCGGCCCCGACACCGTGCAGATCATCGAATCGAAGATCGTCACGTTCAGCCGTACCGCGTTCAGTGAGAGCGTCGTCGACCAGATCATCTCCCCGACCGTCACCGACGTGCTCAATCGGGGGCGCCCCGAGTTGATCTCGGCGGGCTTCCTGCTGTCGCTGTGGGCGGGGTCGTCGGCGATCTCCACCTTCGTCGACTCGATCGTCGAGGCGCACGGCCAGCGTGACGTGCGCCATCCGGTGTGGCAGCGCATCTTCGCGCTGTTGCTGTACGTGGGGTTCCTGCTCGTCGCGGTCTTCGTCCTGCCGCTGGTGGCGCTCGGCCCGACGCTTCTCGGGCGGGCGATGCCGGAGTCCTGGTACGACGTCGGATCCCGGTTGGTCGACACGTTCTACTACCCCGGCGTCGGTCTGCTGTTGATCGTCGCGCTGACGACGCTGTACAAGCTCGCACTCGCGAAGTCGCTGCCGTTCCACCGACTGCTGGCGGGGTCGCTGCTCGCCGGGGTCTTCTTCATCGCGGCGAGCGCGGTGCTGCGCCGCTATCTGACGTGGATCACGAGCACCGGCTACACCTACGGGGCACTGGCGACCCCGATCGCGTTCCTGCTGTTCACGTTCTTCCTGGGGTTCGCGGTGATCCTCGGGGCGCACTTCAACGCGACGGTGCAGGAGTTCTGGCCTGCGCGGGCGACGCGGCTGGAACAGGTGCGCGAGTGGCTGGCCGCGCAGGCGGCGATCGCCGAGGCCGAATCCGGCCCGGTCACCTCGTTGACGCGGCGACTGGCCTCGGCCCCGATCCGCATCGCGAATCCGGACGAGGGCAAGCACGAGGCGCCCGACCCCGACGAGCCGGACGCCTGCGACCTACCGGCGCGCTTTCCCGATGCGCCGGCTCAGTCTCCCGGCCGCAGCCCGTCGTAGATCTTCTTGCACTCCGGGCACACGGGCGATCCCGGCTTCGCGGACTTCGTCACGGGGAAGACCTCGCCGCACAGTGCTACGACGTGGGTGCCCATCACGGCGCTCTCCGCGATCTTGTTCTTCTTGACGTAGTGGAAGAACTTCGGGGCGTCGTCGTCCGTGGTCTCGTCGGTCGTGGTGTCGGGACGTTCCTTGGTCACAGTGCTCACCTGTCCATGATGACGCATCCGCAGGCGCCGGGCGAGGCCGCGCCTGGGTCCGAGCCGAGCCCCGGCCGTGACTATCCGGGCTTCGAGTGGGAGGCTGGATGCATGGCTTCGAGTTCACACAACTCGCCGCGGGACGGCGACGAGGACTCGCGGAATCCGGTTCTGATCACCGACGCGGCGCAGTCGTTCGACGAGCAGCATCGAGCCCGCGTCCGCAAGTACACGATCATGATGGGGATCCGCATCCCGGCACTCGTGCTGGCCGCGATCGCGTACAGCGCGTGGGGCAACGGGTTGATCAGCCTGTTGATCATCGGCGCCTCGATTCCGCTGCCGTGGATCGCGGTGCTGGTCGCGAACGACCGTCCGCCGCGGCGCGAGGACGAACCCCGCCGCTTCGATCACCGTTCCGCGCCCGCCTCCGCGATCGAGTCGGCGAACCACCGCACGATCGACGGCTGACCGACCGGCGTCCTGCCTCTGCGCGCGACCGGGCGCCGCGCAGCGCGCCCGACGCCGCAGCCGACTGCGAGAATGGTCCGCGTGAACCGCGACCTCCTCTCCCTCTGTGGCCCACTGCGCGAGGCCCTGCACCGCACCGACTACACCGCCGACACCGTTCTCGCCGCCCTCGGCGACGATGTGCACGCGGCCCTCGGACGCGGCGAGCCCGTCCCGGTGCGCCGGGCCACTCGGGACGCGGGCGAGCTCGGCCTCCTGGTTCGCCTCTTCCTTCTCTGCGACGACTGCGCGGCGACCGACGTCGCGGCCGCACTCGCACCGGTCGACCTCGACCACGCGGTCGCGGCGGGACTGCTCGAACGCGACGGCGACGTGGTCCGGGCTGCTCTCGACCTGCGCCCGATGGGTCTCGGGCACGGGAACGTCTGGGTCGTCTCCGACCTGGACGGCAGCATGCGCCCGCGCGTGACCGCCCCCGACCACGTGCTCGGGGTCGGGCACGCGTCGCTGTCGCTGCTCCGTGGCACCCCGACGACACCGACGGGCACCGTCCTCGACGTAGGAACGGGTTGCGGAATCCAGGCGCTGCACGCGGCGACCGGGTACGCCGAATCGGTCACCGCGACCGACGTCAACCTCCGGGCACTCGACCTGTCGGCCGCGACCTTCGCGCTCAACGACGTGCGTGCCGACCTGCTGGCCGGGTCGTGGTTCGAGCCGGTGGCGGGGCGGACCTTCGACCGTGTCGTCGCGAATCCTCCGTTCGTGGTCGGCCGGGCGCGGGTCGAGCACACCTACCGCGACTCGGGCCTCGACCTCGACGGGGCGAGCGAGCTGATGATCTCGCGCGCCGCCGATCACCTGAATCCGGGCGGCACCGCGTCGATGCTGGCGTCGTGGGTGCACGTGGCAGGCGACGACTGGCGGGCCCGGGTCGCGTCGTGGTTGCCGTCGCACGGTGTCGACGCCTGGGTCGTCCAGCGCGATGTCGCGGATCCCGCGCTGTACGTCGGAACCTGGATGCGCGATGCGGGCCTCGATCCGCGCGATCCCGCGACGGCTGCACAGGCCGACGCGTGGCTGGCTCATTTCGCGGCCAACGAGGTCGAGGGGATCGGGTTCGGGTTCGTGTACCTGCGCCGGACCGACGAGCCGTCCGACGTCCTCGCCGAGGATCTGCGCCACGCCTACAGCGATCCGCTCGGTGACGAGGCCCTCGGATACCTCGACCGCGCGGCGTGGCTGAGGGACCGCGATGTGTTGGAGTCGCGTTTCGCGCTCGCCCCCTCGACCGCGCTCGAGCGGGTCAGCCTGCCCGGCGACGAGGGCTGGCGGCAGGTGGTCGCCCGGGTGCACCGGGGCGACGGTCCGGCGTGGCAGCACGAGATCGACGATCTCGCCGCGGCACTTCTCGGCGGAATGCGGGCGGACGGGCTGGCGTTGGGCGAGCTGGTGGAGCTGCTGGCCGCCGCACACGGAGAGGACGCCGGCACGTTGGCGGATGCCGCGGTGCCGCTCGTGCACGGACTCGTCCGGCACGGGCTGCTGCTGCCCGCCTCCCTCTGACCGTCCGGGTTCCGGGCGGGCGTTCTTCTCAGCAACTTCTCAGGCCGAGCGGACGAATTCCCAGTTCAGAGCGGATGTGGCGGGGATCTCTCGGGAACTTTGACGTCTGCTGCGGCGTTGAAGCACATGAGAGAACACCGATGAGGAGGCAAGTCATGACGAGCCCCACCACCACCCGCCGAGCGCGCCCGACCGCCGAGGATCTGGATGCGCAGTCCCCGTCTGCCGACCTGGTTCGCGTCTACCTGAACGGGATCGGGCGGACCGCACTGCTGACCGCCGCGGACGAGGTCGAACTCGCGAAGCGGATCGAGGCGGGACTGTATGCCGCGCACGTGCTCGAGACCGGCAAGCGGCTCAGCGCGTCGAAGAAGCGCGACCTCGCGGCGATCGTGCGCGACGGCGAGGCGGCACGACGTCACCTCCTGGAGGCGAATCTGCGCCTCGTCGTCTCCCTGGCCAAGCGGTACACGGGACGCGGGATGCCGCTGCTGGATCTGATCCAGGAGGGAAACCTGGGCCTGATCCGGGCGATGGAGAAGTTCGACTACGCGAAGGGCTTCAAGTTCTCCACCTACGCCACCTGGTGGATCCGACAGGCGATCACCCGCGGCATGGCAGACCAGTCGCGCACGATCCGGCTGCCCGTCCACCTGGTCGAGCAGGTCAACAAGTTGGCCCGCATCAAGCGGGAGCTGCACCAGCAGCTGGGCCGGGAAGCGACCGACGAGGAGCTGGCCGAGGAGTCGGGCATCCCCGCCGCCAAGATCGCGGATCTGCTCGATCACAGCAGGGACCCGGTGAGCCTGGACATGCCGGTCGGTTCGGACGAGGAAGCGCCGCTGGGCGATTTCATCGAGGACTCCGAGGCGACCTCCGCGGAGAGTGCCGTCATCGCGGGTCTGCTGCACAGCGACGTCCGCAGCGTGCTCGCCACGCTCGACGAACGCGAGCAGCAGGTGATCCGGTTCCGCTACGGACTCGACGACGGTCAGCCCCGCACCCTCGACCAGATCGGCAAGATCTTCGGCCTGTCGCGTGAGCGTGTCCGGCAGATCGAACGCGAGGTGATGGGCAAGCTCCGTCAGGGTGAGCGCGCCGACCGCCTCCGCTCGTACGCCAGCTGACGCACCCGCCGATCCGACCGCCGGCCGTCCGGGCTCCCTTCCCCCCTCTGGGAGCCCCGGGCGGCCGGCTTCTTCGTGTTCCGGCCGCCTCGTGAGTCCGGGCACCGCCCGGCAACCGGCTCAGCGCAGCCTGCGCGGTCCCATGTCGACGCGGGTGCTCGGTTCGGGGCCGATCCGCACCCGGGAGTCGGTCAGCTCGGCGCCGGACGCGCTGGCGAGCACCGGCTCGCAGACCAGTTCCCGAACCTCGGGCAGGTCGTCGCCGAGCGCGGAGATGCGCTGCAGCAACTCGACGAGAGCCGCTCGGTTCACACCCGGGCCGCCCCGGTAGCCGGCCAGCAGCGGCGCCGCCTTCGGCGCGTCGATCAGCTCCCCCGCCTCGTCCTCGGTGAGGGGCAGCACCCGGTATGCGCGATCGCCGAGCAGGCTGGAGATCACCCCGGCGAGACCGAACGAGATGAGCGACCCGAACGACGGGTCGTCCTGGACGCGGATGACGCAGCCGAATCCCTTGGTCGCCATCCGCTGCACGTACAGGAGTGGATCTCCGGACGCGGTCGCGAGGTCACGGTAGGCCCGGCGCACCGCGTCGGCGGTGTCGAGGTCGAGCCGGACGCCCGCCAGATCGGGTCGGTGGCGCCACTGTTCGCGTGTGGCCTTGACCGCGACCGGGTATCCCAGCTCGTCGGCCGCGGCGACGGCGTCCGCCTCGCTCGACGCGGCGGCGAACCTGGCGATGGAGACGCCGTAGCAGTCGAGCAGTTCCGCTGCCTCGAAGTCGCTGAGCCAGCGGCCCTGTCCCCCGCTGTCCTCCAGCCAGCCGCGGACCAGTCCGGCGGCGCGGTCGGTGTCGATCTCGCTCGGGCGAACGACCTGGGACACGGGGCGTTCGCGCCACTGCGCGTACCGCCAGGCCCGGCCGAGCGCGAGCGCGGCGCGTTCCGGCCCCGGGAACGACGGCACCGACCCGCGCACGGGGTTGCCGTCCGGGCCGCGCACCGCGAGTACGTCCGGAATGCCCTCGGCGGCGAGGAACGTCGTCACGATCGGCTTTCCGGAATCGCTCGCGGCGTCGCGCAGGGCCTTCGCGTACGGCTCCGGATCCATCGCCACCGGTGGCACGAAGACGGCGACCACCGAGTCGACGTCCGGGTCCTCGATGGCGGCGCGGACCGCTCCCCCGAACTGGTCCGGCGTGGCCTGGGGCCCGAGGTCGACGGGGTCACCCACGACGAGACCCTCCGACCGGGCGGCGTCGACCGCAAGCAGGCCGAGCGCAGACGAGTTCCCGATGACGGCGAGCCGCGGTCCCGCCGGCAGCGGCTGGTAGCCGAAGAGCACCGCGCAGTCGAAGAGTTGCGCGATGGATCCGACCTGCACGACACCGGCCTGCGCGAACAGGTCGTGGACGATCGAGTCGTCGATCTCGACACTCGTCGCCTTGAGGGCGGCGGGTACGGCGTGGCGGCCCGACTTCACCGCCACGACCGGCTTGTTGCGGGCCACACGCCGCGCGATCCGGGAGAACTTGCGGGGGTTGCCGAACGACTCCAGATAGAGCAGCACCACTTCGGTCTCGGGATCGGTGTCCCAGTACTGGAGCAGGTCGTTGCCCGAGACGTCGGCGCGGTTGCCGGCGGAGACGAAGGTGGACAGGCCGATTCGGCGGCGCGCGGCCTCGTCGAGGATCGCGATGCCGAGTGCACCGGACTGACAGAAGAATCCGACCTTCCCGCCGTGGGGCAGGACCGGTGCGAGTGTCGCGTTCAACTGCACCGCCGGATGGCTGTTCGCGACGCCGAGCGCGTTCGGCCCCACCAGCCGCATGCCGTGCGCCCGCGCCGCGTGCACGAGGCGTCGCTCCTTCGCGTATCCGTCGGAGCCGGTTTCGCCGAATCCGGACGAGACGACGACGAGCGCCTTGACCCCCTTGGCCAGACAGTCGTCGAGTACCTCGTCGATCGCCTCGGCGGGCACGGCGACCACCGCGAGGTCGACGGGATCGGGAATGTCGCGCACCGACGGGTACGCGCGGACGCCGCGAACGGATCGGCGCTCGGAGTTGACCGGGTACACCGGACCGGCGAATCCGGCGCCGAGCAGGTTGCGCAGCACCGCGTTTCCGACCTTGCCGTCATCCGTGGACGCGCCGATCACCGCGACCGATCGAGGGCTCAGCAGGTTCCGCACGCTCCGGGCCTCGGCGGCCCGCTCCCGGGCGTTGCGCACGGTCAGCAGGGCCTCGGTGGGATCGATCGCGAACTCGAGTCGCAGGACGCCGCCCTCGAAGCTGCGGCTGACCTGATAGCCGGCGCTCCGGAAGACCGTGACCATGTTGCGGTTCTCGGCGAGCACTTCGGCGACGAACATCGTCAGCCCGTTCTCGGCGGCCGCCCCCGCGAGGTGTTCGAGCAGGATGGGGCCGAGTCCGCGACCCTGGTGCTCGTCGGCGACCACGAACGCGACCTCGGCGGACCTGCCGTCGCCGACGTCGAGAAGCCGCTCGTACCGGCCGACGGCGATGATCTCGTCGCCGAGGATCGCGACGAACGCGACCCGGTTGCGGTGGTCGACGGTGGTGAAGCGAACCAGGTCTCGTTGCGACATAGTCGGGTACGGCCCGAAGTACCGCAGGTAGCGGGTGCGCTCCGACAGTTTCGCGTGGAAGGCGACGAGCCGGTCGGCGTCCTCCGGGGTGATGGGGCGCAGGTGCACCGCCCCGCCGTCGATGGCGAGGACGTCGGCGATCCAGTGCGCGGGGAACGTGGCCTGCCGGGGGCCCGGCTCGGTCGTCCCGGGCTCGTTCGGATCGGGTTCGGTCGTTCCGGGTTCAGTCACGGGGGTCCTCCGGATCGAGACCGAGGAGCGGGAAGGTGGCTCTGCGGGTGGCGATGATGGCCGCGTCCACACGGATCAGCGCCCGGTCGACGGTGTTGACGCCCGTCTCGGGGGTGCCGCCCGGCCCGTCCCAGGGCAGGTAGCCGATGTCGCCGCCGTCGGTCATCGTGGTCGGCAGGTCCACGGACGGCGCCTTCTCCGCAACCGCGTCCCGCCAGGATTCGGGCACGGCGGTGGCCGGGTCGACGTCGCGGTCGAGGACCGTCGCGATGAGGTGGGTCCACGACCGGGGAACCACGCGGACGAGCCCGTATCCGCCGCCGCCCACCGCGATCCAACGCCCGTCGGCGTACCGATCGGCGAGATCACGCATCGCCCGGTACGCGGCGCGGTGTCCGTCCACCGTCAGCGACAGGTCGGCGAGGGGGTCCTCCCGGTGACTGTCCGCCCCGCACTGACTGATCACGATCTGCGGTCGGAACGCCGCCACGGCGGCCGGAACGATGGCGTGGAATGCCCTCAGCCACACGGCATCCACCGTCCCGGGGAGCACAGGGACGTTCACGGAGGTCCCCTCACCGGGACCGGACCCGACCTCGCTCGACCAGCCGGTGTTCGGCCACAGCGTGGCGGGATGCTGGTGGAGCGAGACGGTGAGGACCCGCGGGTCGCCGAGGAACGCGTGCTGGACGCCGTCCCCGTGGTGCGCGTCGACGTCGATGTAGGCGATCCGGTCGAATCCGTTGTCCAGCAACCAGGAAATGGCGACGGCGGCGTCGTTGTACACACAGAAGCCGGAGGCCCAGTCCGCCATCGCGTGGTGCATGCCGCCACCGATGCTGACCGCCCGCCGTGCCCGTCCCGACGCGATCTCGCGGGCCGCGGCGAGGGTGCCGCCCGCGAGAATCGCGCTGGCCTCGTGCATCCGGGGGAAGATCGGGTTGTCCTCGCTGCCGAGTCCGTGCGGGGCGGACACACTGTCGGCGCGGGCCTCGGTGAGCAGCTGCGCGGCGCCCGCCGACCCGGCCTCCTTCACCGCCGCGATGAGCCCCGGCGTGTGGATCCGAAGCAGATCCGCATCCGTCGCGGGCTCGGGCGCGATGATCTCCGCGCCCTCGATGAGGCCGAGACTCGTCGCGAGCGACATCGTCAGATCGAGCCGGGTCGGGTTCATCGGATGGTCTGCGCTCCACCGATAGTTCAGGTAGTCGGGACTCCACACGACCACCCCGTCCGAGGTGGCGGTCGGCGTGCCGGGACTGGTCGTTGCGGCCATGTCCGTCACGCTACTTGCGCCGCCGGGGAAGCCGCGAGCGGTACTCGGTGTTGCACCTGTGGAGCCGGGTGACGGGCGCCCCGCGCGGGCCGGAACGGCGACATGTGTGGCATGAGTCGCATCGTCAGCGCGTGTGGCACCTATTCGTCGGACACCCCCGGTAGAATCACCGGGAACGAAGGGGCGTGAGCGTGAAGGATCTGGTCGACACAACGGAGATGTACCTCCGGACGATCTACGACCTTGAAGAAGAGGGCGTCATCCCACTGCGGGCTCGGATCGCCGAGCGGCTCGAGCAGAGCGGACCGACCGTCAGTCAGACGGTGGCGCGGATGGAACGTGACGGGCTGCTGCTCGTCGCGGGCGATCGGCACCTCGAACTGACGGAGAAGGGTCGCGAACTCGCGGTGGCGGTGATGCGCAAGCATCGCCTCGCCGAGCGGCTGCTCGTCGACGTGATCGGTCTCGACTGGGATCAGGTGCACGCGGAGGCGTGCCGCTGGGAGCACGTGATGAGCGAGGAGGTCGAGCGACGGCTCGTGCAGGTCCTCGACAACCCGACGACCTCCCCGTACGGCAACCCGATCCCCGGTCTCGCACAGCTCGGGCTGACCAGGCCCGCCGACGAGACCGAGACGTTGATCCGTCTGACCGAGGTACCCGCGGGGCAGCCCACAGCGGTCGTGGTCCGCCGACTGGCCGAGCACGTGCAGTCCGATCCCGACATCATCGCGTTGCTCCGTGACGCCGGTGTGGTGCCGGACGCGCGCGTCACCGTCGAGTCCAATCCGGATTCGGTGACGATCACCGTGCCCGGCCACTCGGGTGTCGACCTTCCCGCCGAGATGGCGCACGCAGTCCAGGTCAAGCAGGTCTGACGCGCGTGCGACTTCTGGTCACCGGCGGAGCCGGTTATGTGGGAAGCGTGTGCGCGACCGTGCTCCTCGAGCGCGGACACGACGTCGTCGTCGTCGACGACCTGTCGACGGGCAACGCGGGCGCGGTGCCGTCGGGCGCCGAGTTCGTCGAGGGTGACGTCGCCGACGTCGCGGCGCGAGTACTCGGCGACGCGCGGTTCGACGGCGTGCTGCACTTCGCAGCGCAGTCGCTGGTGGGTGAGTCGGTCGAACAGCCGGCGAAGTACTGGCAGGGCAACGTCGTGACGACGTTGACGTTGCTGGAGGCGATGCGGGCGGCAGGCACACCGAAGTTGGTGTTCTCGTCGACCGCGGCGACGTACGGCGAACCCGAGCGGACCCCGATCACCGAGGACGACCCGACACGGCCGACGAACCCGTACGGCGCGACGAAGCTGGCGATCGATCACGCCATCACCTCGTACGCGAACGCGTACGGGCTGGCGGCGACGAGCCTGCGGTACTTCAACGTGGCGGGCGCCCATCTCGGCGCCGGCGAGAACCGGGTGGTGGAAACACATCTAATTCCGCTCGTGCTGCAGGTGGCGCTGGGACAGCGGGACAAGATCTCGGTGTTCGGCACCGACTGGCCGACCCCGGACGGCACCGCGGTGCGGGACTACATCCACGTTCTCGACCTCGCCGATGCGCACCTGCTCGCGCTGGACCACGCAACGCCCGGCACCCACAGGGTGTACAACCTGGGCAGTGGAGCCGGTTTCAGTGTGCGCGAGGTCATTTCGTCGTGCCGTCGGGTGACCGGGCTTCCGATCGCGGTCGAGGACGCCCCCCGGCGCGCTGGTGATCCCGCGGTACTCGTCGCGTCGAGCGAGCGTGCGACCGCCGAACTCGGCTGGCAGCCGAAGTACACCGACCTCGACGTGATCGTCGCGGACGCGTGGCGGTACCTCCAGGAGTTGGGCGACCGCTCGCACGCGGCACGCCGGAGCTGACGCCGGACCCGCGGGCCGCAGACACTGCGGCCCGCGAGTCCTCCCCCCTCCCCGGGCAGTGGACGCATCGGCGACGACTGTCAGAAACGCACCGCGACACTGCTCGGCGTGCGATGCTGCGCACCACTCGAGGGCCGACACCCGGTCCACGCGACGCGTGCGCAAAGGACGGTCCCCTCCGTGACGGTGCTCTCCCCGCCTGCCGATTCCCGGACTGCGTGTCTCCCCGCCGCGCACGGTCGACGAGCTACGCGCACCCTGGTGGTCCTCCTCACCGCGCTCCTGCTGATCCCGGCGCCGCTGGCCGCCGCCGGTTCCCTCGACACCGGCAGTGCCCCGGAACAACTCGGCGCCACCGGATCCCTCTCCCCCAGCGGGCTCGAACGAGCCGAGAACCCGGACTGGATGGGCGGTCTCCCCGACGACATCGGACTGTCCGAGCTGTCCCTGCCCGGCACGCACGACACGATGGCCGCCCGTGCGTCGGTGTTCGCCGAAACGCAGGACGTGGACCTCCCCATCCAGCTCCGGGCCGGGGTTCGGGCGTTGGACATCCGTACCCGGCACTTCCGCGACGTCTTCCCCATCCACCACGGACTCGAGTACCTCGACACCAACTTCACCGACGTGGTCGTGCAGCTGACCGACTTTCTCCGCGATCACCCCACCGAGGCCGTGGTGATGCGGCTGAAGGAGGAGTACACGGCCGCGGAGAACACCCGCAGCTACGAGGACACCCTCGACTGGTACATCCACGACAATCCCGAGACCGGGGTGCGGCTGCGTGAGCACCTGTGGCACGCGGACGGAAACCGCTTCCCCACTCTCGGGGAGGCGCGCGGAAAGATCGTCGTGATCCAGGGATTCGACTCGGAAAAACCGTTCGGACCCCGCTGGGCCACCGCGGGAATGGACATCCAGGACACCTACGAGCTCGCCGAGCTGCGCGACGTGGACCGCAAGTGGGATCTCGTCCGCGCCCAGTTCGACCGTGCGGCGGCCGGAGACCCGCAGACGTTCTTCGTCAACCACCTCAGCGCGACGGGCAATCCCGTGGCACTCGTGACGGGAACCGTCCCGGTGACGGTGGCACGGGGCGTCCCCGGCACGACCGGGATCCTCACCCGCGCGGAGGACCACCTCACCGCGAACCCGACCGGCCGCACCGGTGCCGTGATGGCCGACTACCCGACTCCGGAACTCGTCGACGAGCTCGTCGCCCGCAACTTCCGCTGAGCGCCGGGGCGCCGTCACCGACGTTCGGAGGGCGGCAACTCGACACCGAGATCCAGGGCGACGTCCCGGCCGGTTGCCGCGAGCGCGACGATCTCGGCGGGAGGCAGGCCCTGACCGAGCGCCCTGTCGAGCAGACCTGCGAGCCGGTGCCCGGGGTCGGCGCATCGAGCCGCCGCGAACGCCACACCGGCGAGTGGCCCGTTCCCGCGGACGTACGCGCTGAAACCCAGCAGCGCGGACGCCTCCGCCCTGGCACGGCCCGGGAGGCCGCGTGCGAGCGCGAGCCACACCTGCTCGGCGGCGTCGGCCGCGACCGTCACGGCCAGCCCGAGTACGGCATCCCGCACCCGGACCCGCTCGAGTGCGACGGACACCGCAACGATCTCGTCGTCGGTGAGCCGGCCGGTCGCCTCCATCACGGCAATGCGGACCAGGATGCGTTCGAGCAGTTCCCGATCGCCGACGGCACCGGAGGCCGGGTGCCGTGCGACCGCGAGCCTCCTGCCCAGTTCACGCCGTCGGCGGTCCGGCAGCGGGGCGAGAATGCGCGACAGTTCGTCGCGGGATTCGAGTATGGGGCGCCCCCGAAGGACCTGCGCGAGAGCCACTCTCGACGCCGTCGGATCTGGTAGCGCGCCGCAGCGGAGGTCGCCGTCGAGGCCCCACCAGGGTCGTCCTGCGACGATGTCGGTCGTCGCGTGCGCGGAGCGAACCGGGACGCCGACCTCCTGCAGGAGCGCGGTGAACAGGTCCACGAACGCAGGGACCGTCGCCGACGACGGCATCGTGTCACGGTCGTCGACGACCACCACCACGACCGCGTCCGCGCCGGAGTTCGCGCAGACCACGGCTACCTGTTCGAGCCCGAATCGGTCGTCCGCGGAGACGAGGCCATCGGGAAGGTCCTGTCTCATGACGCACTGCACGCTGGTCGGGCTGCCACCGAGACAGATCGCGACCAGGGAGCGGCGTGGACGGAACCCCAGCAGCGCGGGAAGTGCGGCGATCAGTTCGCCCGGTTCGCTGATCCTCACCGGGGACGGCCCGCTGGGCAGTGGATTCGGTTGCGTGGTTGTCATGCCGCGAACCGTCCCCGACAGATCCGACCAGATCCGCGCCGTCGAGAGTGTCGGACCCGGCGCCTGTGGACGGGCGTCGATGTCCGTCCACAGGATCGGGTGACACGGTTTACTACTGCGCGGCCTTGACCTTCTGAACGGCCTCGGTGAACAACTGGTCCAACGCCGCGGAGTCGGGGGCCTCGTCGCCGAACGACATGTGCGTGGCGGAGATTCGCACGTCGTCGACCTGCGCGACGAGGCGGAGCATCGACTGGGTGACCGTCTGATCCGCGTTGCCGGAGGTGACGGTCTGCCGCAGCGCCATCGTGTCGTCGGCGTTCAGCGGCGGCGCCGGAAGCACCGTCGTGGTCACCGTCGCGGTGGCGCCGTTCAGGGTGGTCGTGACCTCGGGGCACTCGGCCAGTTCGGACTCGCGGACGTCCAGGGTGCGGTCCACCCGGGCCAGTTCGACGGAGATGGTCGCCCGTGCGGCGTTGTCGGTGCCGACGATCAGCGCGGTCGAGTCCGGACCGAAGGCCTGTGGCGGCGGTTTGCAGCCCGCCGGATCGACAGATGCTCCGGCCGGGATTCCGTCGAGGTCGGCCGTCGCCTGCTCGACCGCGTTGTCGGGAAGGACCAGCGCCTCGTAGCGCGCCGGGAAGGCCTCCGGGGTGAGCAGCAGCGTTCCGAGCGGCGCCTCGATCCTCCCCGTCACCGCCCCCTCGTCGCTCGCGCCACCGGTTCCGGAGCCGGAGCTGCCGGGCAGCGCGGCGCCCGCCTGCCCCGCGGGCTCGGCCACCCCGGACACGTCCGACGAACACCCGGCCAGGGCGAGGGTCACGGCGGCGGCCGATGCGGCCACCAGGATGCGGCGTCTCAACGAAGTTCCTCCCGGGTCTGTGGGGCTGGCACCCCAACTCTGCCAGGTGACGGCCTCCGGCACCGTCGACCGTTGCGGCGCGTCCGCCGAAAGTGGGACGCCGCACCGCGTCCGTCGTCGATGTGCTGGCCGCGCCTCCACCCCGTCGCTGCGGGCGCCCGACGCCGCGTCGGGGAATGCCGTGACCGTCGGTCACGTTGTACGCAGACGTGAGGTGGGACGCCCGACCGGGGTGGCGCGCACCCTGGACCGGTAGGGGACACTGGTCACAACGAAGACGCGAAAGGGTTTGGGCGATGAACGAGCAGTCGGGCATGTACGAGCTGGAGTTTCCGGCACCGCAGGTGTCCGCCGACGACGGCCGGGGCCCCGTGCTGGTGCACGGACTGGAGGGGTACTCGGACGCCGGGCACGCCGTGAAGCTCGCCACCACGCATCTTCGGGAGAGCCTCGAAACCGAACTGGTCGCCTCGTTCGCGGTCGACGAGTTGATCGACTACCGGTCGCGCCGTCCGACGATGACGTTCAAGTCGAACCAGTTCTCCGACTACGACACCCCCGAGCTGAATCTGTACGCGCTCAAGGACACGGCGGGTACGCCCTTCCTGCTGCTCGCCGGAATGGAGCCGGACCTGAAGTGGGAGCGTTTCACCACCGCGGTCCGGCTGCTCGCGGAGCAGTTGGGGGTGCGGCGCACGATCGGACTGAACTCGATCCCGATGGCGGTGCCGCACACCCGCCCCCTCGGCGTCACGGCGCACTCGGCGAACCCGGATCTGGTCGGCGAGAACGAAGGCTGGCCCGGCGACCTGCGTATTCCGGGTAGCGCGTCGTCGCTGCTCGAGCTCCGCATGTCGCAGCACGGGCACGAGTCGATGGGCTACTCGGTGCACGTCCCGCACTATCTGTCGCAGGCCGACTACCCGGCAGCGGCGGAGACGCTGCTGGAGCGGGTCGGCGAGGTCGCCGATCTGGATCTGCCGCTGGCCGCCCTCGGTCAGGCCGCCGCCCGGGTCCGTGAGCAGGTCGACGCGCAGGTCAACGGCAACGACGAGGTCGAGTCGGTGGTGCGTGCGCTGGAGCAGCAGTACGACACGTACGTCACCGCCCAGGAGCGTCAGTCGAGTCTGCTGGCGACGGAGAGCGAACTGCCCAGTGGAGACGAACTGGGCGCGGAATTCGAGCGCTTCCTCGCGGAGCTCGGCGAGTCGGAGGGCGGTGACGGCGCAGGTCCCGACGCCGGCGAGCGGGGGGTGTGATTCCGTTTTACAGTTATCCGGCGCGCCCGGGACTTCATCTATACGATCGTCCAGATCACAGCTCGGCATGGTCGGTCCGGTAGGCACCGGACCGACGAACGACAGGAGTGACTCATGGGCGGAGACCGACCACGAGTACTGCGCACCGTGCCCGACACGGAACCGCGCCTCGAATTCCGGACCGTACACGGCTACCGCAGGGCGTTCCGGATGGCGGGCAGCGGACCCGCGCTGCTCCTGATCCACGGAATCGGTGACAACTCCGCCACCTGGAACGAGGTCATTCCGCACCTGGCGAAGAACTTCACCGTCATCGCACCCGACCTGCTCGGGCACGGGCGCTCCGACAAACCACGCGCCGACTACTCGATCGCCGCGTACGCCAACGGCATGCGGGACCTGCTCACCGTCCTGGGCATCGACCGGGTGACCGTGGTCGGACATTCGCTCGGCGGCGGCGTCGCACTGCAGTTCTCGTACCAGTTCCCACAGATGATCGAGCGCCTGATCGTCGTCGCCCCGGGCGGAGTGACGAAGGACGTGAACCCGGCGTTGCGGTTCGCCGCACTGCCGATCGCCAACGAGGCACTGCGCCTGTTGCGGGTTCCCGGCGTCGTCGATCTCGTCGGCGCACTGGGGCTGATCGCGGACCGGTTGTACAAGGGACCGTTCAAGTCGCTCGACATCTTCCACGACTCGCCGGACCTGGTGCGTGTGCTGCGGGACCTACCCGACCCGACCGCCCGCGATGCGTTCCTCCGCACGTTGCGCGCCGTCGTCGACTGGCGGGGCCAGGTCGTCACCATGCTCGACCGATGTTATCTGACCGCCGACCTTCCGGTTCAGATCATCTGGGGCGACCGTGACGCCGTCATTCCGGTGAGCCACGCTCATCTCGCGCATTCCGCACTTCCCCACTCCCGGCTCGACATCTTCGAGGGCAGTGGCCACTTCCCCTTCCACGACGACCCCATCCGCTTCCTTCGCGTGGTCGAGGACTTCGTCGCCACCACCCGGGCGCACGAATTCAGCCCCGACCGCTGGCGGCAGATGCTCGTCGGCGGAGTCGGTGAATCACAGATCAGCGGTCCCAGCGCCACCCGCGAGGCAGTTCTGGACGCGATGGGGGCCGACGAGCGCAGCGCCACCTGAGCCCGTCCGCCGCTCTCGCATAGCCTGTATCGGTGCTCCTCACCGAACTGGTCCCCGACCGCCCCGATGCCGACACCCTCTTCGAAGCCTTCGCTGACTGGGCGTCCGATCGGGGGCTGACGCTGTACCCGGCGCAGGAGGAGTCGCTGATCGAGATCGTGTCGGGCGCGAACGTCATCCTGTCGACGCCGACCGGATCGGGAAAGTCGATGGTCGCGATCGGGGCACACTTCGCGGCACTGGCCGAGGGCAGACGCACGTTCTACACGGCACCGATCAAGGCGCTGGTGAGCGAGAAGTTCTTCGCGCTGTGCGAAGTCTTCGGCGCGGAGAACGTCGGGATGATGACCGGCGACGCATCGGTGAACTCGTCCGCGCCGATCGTGTGCGCGACCGCGGAGATCGTCGCGAATCTGGCGTTGCGACAGGGCGCGGACTCGGACATCGGCCAGGTGGTGATGGACGAGTTCCACTACTACTCCGAGCCGGACCGCGGTTGGGCCTGGCAGGTGCCGCTCATCGAGTTGCCGAACGCGCAGTTCCTGCTGATGTCCGCGACGCTCGGCGACGTGTCGTTCTTCCGAAACGACCTCACCCGACGCACCGGGCGCCCGACCACGGTGGTCGGTGGCACGGAACGTCCTGTGCCGTTGACGTTCTCGTATGCGAAGACCCCGATCGGCGAGACGATCGAGGAGCTCGTCACGACCCATCAGGCACCGGTGTACGTCGTCCACTTCACCCAGGCCGCCGCGCTGGAACGCGCGCAGGCGTTGACGAGCGTCAACATGAGCACCAAGGAGGAGAAGGCCGCGATCGCCGACGCGATCGGCGCCTTCCGCTTCACCACCGGCTTCGGCAAGACCCTGTCCCGCCTGGTTCGGCACGGCATCGGCGTGCACCACGCCGGCATGCTGCCCAAGTACCGCAGGCTGATCGAGCGGCTCGCGCAGGACGGTCTGCTCAAGGTGATCTGCGGCACCGACACTCTCGGCGTCGGCATCAACGTCCCGATCCGCACCGTGCTGATGACCGGGCTGACGAAGTTCGACGGCACTCGAACCCGGCATCTGCGGGCGCGTGAGTTCCATCAGATCGCCGGCCGCGCCGGCCGCGCCGGGTTCGACACGATGGGCACCGTGGTCGTGCAGGCTCCGGAGTACGAGATCGAGAACCACCGCCTGGTCCTCAAGGCCGGGGACGATCCGAAGAAACTCAAGAAGATTCAGCGCAAGAAGCCACCGGAGGGCTTCGTCTCGTGGGGCGAGCCGACGTTCGAGCGTCTCGTCGCCGCGTCCCCGGAACAGCTCACGTCGCGGTTCCGGGTGTCGAACTCGATGCTGCTGAACGTGATCGCACGGCCCGGCAACTGTTTCACCGCGATGCGGCACCTCCTGGAGGACAACCACGAGGCACGCCCGCAGCAGCGCAAGCACATCCGGCGGGCGATCGCCCTCTACCGCGGGCTGCTGCAGGCTGGGATCGTCGAGCAGTTGGACGCGCCGGACGAGAACGGCTCCTGGGCGCGACTGACCGTCGATCTGCAGCGCGACTTCGCGCTCAACCAGCCGCTGTCTCCGTTCGCGCTCGCCGCGATCGAACTGCTCGACGTCGATTCCGTCACGTATGCGTTGGACGTGGTGTCGGTGATCGAGTCCACCCTCGACGACCCACGACAGATCCTGATGGCGCAACAGCACGCCGCACGCGGTGAGGCCGTGCAGCAGATGAAGGCCGACGGCATCGAGTACGAGGAGCGGATGGAACTCCTCGAGGACGTCACGTGGCCGAAGCCGCTGGAGGAGCTGCTGTACCCGGCGTTCGAGACGTACCGGGGCGGGCACCCGTGGGTGTCGGAGTTCGCGCTGTCCCCGAAGTCGGTGGTGCGGGACATGATCGAGAAGACCATGACCTTCGCCGAGCTCGTCAGCCACTACGGCCTCGCCCGGTCCGAGGGCCTGGTGCTGCGCTACCTCGCCGACGCGTATCGCGCGCTGCGGCAGACGGTGCCGGACTCCGCGCGCACCGAGGAGTTCGAGGACATCGTCGAGTGGCTCGGCGAGCTGATCCGTCAGGTCGACTCGTCGCTGCTGGACGAATGGGAGCAGCTGACCAACCCGGGTGTCGAGTCAGACGACCAGCAGGTCGCGTTCGGCGCCGACGTCCCGCGGCCGGTGTCCGCGAACGTCCGGGCGTTCACGGTGATGATCCGCAACGCGATGTTCAAGCGTGTCGAGCTGGCGTCGCGCCGGCGGTGGGAGACGTTGGCCGAGTTGGGGGACGGACTCGAGGCCGACGACTGGGCGGACCTGATGGAGCTGTACTTCGACGAGTACGACGAGATAGGCACCGGGCCCGACGCCCGGGGCCCACAGCTGTTCACGGTGTCGCGGGAGACGGAGCTGTGGCGGGTGCGCCAGACCCTCGCCGATCCGAACGGCGACCACGGCTGGGCCCTGCTCGGCGAGGTCAACCTCGCCGAGTCCGATGCGGCGGGCGAGGTCGTGTTCGACGAGTTCGAGGTGATCGAGGGGTGACGACGACGCCCGCGTCCCGAACCGAGTACCCGCCCCATCCGCCGAAGCGCGTCCCCGTCCTCGGTGACGTGCTCGGGCTCGATCCGGTCAAGCCGATGCAGAAGACGGCCGGGATGCTCGCGCAACTCGGTCCGATCTACCAGCGCCGAATCCTGGGCCTGCGCCTGACCTTCGTTGGTGGTGCGGAGCTGGCCGCCGAGGTCAACGACGACACCGTGTGGCAGAAGGCGGTGGCCCGCCCGCTGCAGAAGCTGCGCCCCATCGTCGGCGACGGACTGTTCACCGCGTACAACCACGAACCGAACTGGGCGAAGGCCCACGCGATTCTCGCTCCCGCGTTCACCCAGGCGTCGATGCGGTCGTATCACGACACGATGCGGGACGTCGTGGCCGAGATGTGCACGGCATGGGACCAGACCTCGGCTGATCTCGATGTCGCTGCCGAGATGACGAAGCTGACGTTGGAGACGTCGGCCGCTGCGGATTCGGTTACCGATTCGGGTCCTTCGACCGCGCCGAGCTCGATCCGTTCGTCGCGGCGATGAACAGTGCACTCGGATACGTGCAGAAGCAGGGCATCCCGATTCCGGGTAGGGCGCTGTACGACACCGTGACCGGGCGGGCGCGCGAGCATCGCCGCGACATCGAGCACATGTTCGCCGTCGTCGACGACGTGATCGCGGACCGCCAGGCCGACCCTCACGACGAGCCCCGTGATCTGCTCGACCTGATGCTCGCGACCGCCGACCCGGACACCGGTGAGCGGCTCGATGCGGTCAACGTCCGCAACCAGATCCTGACGTTCCTCGTCGCAGGACACGAAACGAGTTCATCCGCACTGGCTTTCGCACTGTATCTGCTGTCGCGTCACCCCGCCGAGGCCGAGAAGGCACGAGCCGAGGTGGACGCGCTGTGGACCGAGGCATCGACGGTTCCGTTCGAGCAGGTCGCGAAACTGCGCACGGTACGCCGGGTCCTCGACGAGACCCTGCGACTGTGGCCGACGGCACCGGGGTACTTCCGGGAGGCGAGGCACGACACCGTCCTCGGCGGTCGGTACCCGATCCGGGCCGGGCAGATGGTGATGGTGGTGCTGCAGCGCGTCCACACCGATCCCTCGGTGTGGGGTGAGGACGCCGGCGAGTTCCGGCCGGACCGCTTCCTGCCGGACCAGGTGCGCGCTCGTCCCGGCCACGCGTACAAGCCGTTCGGCACCGGAATCCGGGCCTGTATCGGGCGCCAGTTCGCCTACCACGAGATGATCCTGGCCCTGGCGACGATCCTGCGGCGCTACCACGTCGACATCGATCTCCCCCCGACGCTCGACGTGCGGGAACAGTTGACGCTCAAGCCGGAAGGACTGCGCATGACCGTCACTCGACGCTGATTCCGCTCCGCGATGACGTCACGCTGGTGCTCACCTCGGGCCGTAGCCACCGTCGGGTCCGTAACCACCGTTCGGGCCGTAGCCACCGTCGGGTCCGTAACCACCGTCCGGTCCGTAACCACCGTCCGGTCCGTAGTCGCCGGTCGGCCCGTAGTCGCCGTCGTCGGGGCCGTACTCACCGGTGGGGCCGTACTGGCCGGTGGGTCCGTAACCACCAGTCGGACCGTTGACTCCCCCGGCACCGTAGGCACCACCGGTACCGTCCATGGGCGCCGACCCCGCACCGCGTGTCGTCGTGATCGTGTTCGCGCCCCATGTGGGCTGGGGCACCTGGTCCATCGTCGGCTGCGGCCGCGCGACGGTCGTCTCTGCCGCCCCGGTGGTGGGCAGCAACCCGGACAGTGCCCCGGCGATCACGAGGTCCGCGACGAAGTCGTCGCCGACCTGCTCGCCCTGGACGACGGCCGCGTCGCCGATCTCGAGGTTGTCGAAGTCCGCGCCCTGCAGGGTGACGATGCGGGTGGTCGCGCTGGTGCCGACCGTGACCTTGGTGCCGTCCTCCGACTCGAGCACGAAGGTGTCGCCCGCGATGGTGTCGACAGTGCCCGATGCGGCGAGGAAGAGTCCCGGTCCGGGCGCGGGTGCGGCGGAGGTGGTGGGGGGCACGACGGTGGTCGCGGCGACCGGCACGGTCGACGGTGCGTCCGCCGACCCGCTCGATCCGGCGAACCAGCCGCCGGCCGCTCCGATCGCCAGTGCGGCGACCGAGGCGCTCACCGCGACGACCCTGCCCCGCACCGACCCTCGCGGGAGCCGCGCCTCGGGTTCCTGCTGCTGCTCGGGCTCCGGCTCGGTTTGCACACGAGGAATCACAACGGTCGGGTCGGAACTCACGTCGTACGGGTGGGACACGGGTCGAGCCTCCTCATCACGGTGACAACGCGGAACTGCCCGGAGGCTCCCCCGGACGTCGAACTGCCCATCGCGCTCCCCGCGACGGGTGTTACCCGGTCAGTCCTGCGGATGCATGATCGGCTTGGCGCCCCGCTGCTTGCGGTTCGACGCCTCCCGCTTGGCGGCCTGCTGTTCGCGGATCCGCTTCTCGTCCTTCTTGACCTCGACGAGGTTGGCGCGCTCGGCGACCAGCCAGTCGGGCTGGTCCGCGAGGAGGGCGTCGATCTGCTCGGTGGTGAGCGCCTCGGTGACGCCACCGCGTGCGAGGCCTGCGATGGACACGCCGAGCTTGTCGGCGACGACATTCTTGGGGTGGGGACCGTCGGCGCGGAGGTCCTGCAGCCACTGCGGCGGATCGGTGCGCAGCGCGGCGAGTTCGTCGCGGGTGATGACGCCGTCGCGGAACTCGTCGGGCGTCGCCTCGAGGTACACGTCCAGCTTCTTCGCCGCCGTCGCCGGCTTCATCGTCTGGGGTGTCTTCTGCGCACTCATGTGCCAAGGGTATCGACCGGTAACCTGACTGCATGACCGAGCCCGCACCCACGACGTTCCGGCTCGCCTACGTCCCGGGGGTCACCCCGGCGAAATGGGTGCGGATCTGGGGTGAGCGCGTGCCCGACATCCGTCTCGAACTCGTCCCGGTGACCGTCCACGAGTCCGCCGATCTGCTCCGCGACGGCGGTGCGGATGCCGGCCTGGTGCGATTGCCCATCGAGCGCGACGGACTCAGCGTCATCGCGCTGTACGAGGAGACGCCCGTCGTCGTGGTGCCCAAGGACCACGTGATCACCGCCGCCGACGAGGTGGCTGCTGCGGATCTGGCGGACGAGATCGTCCTGCATCCTCACGACGACACCCTCGAATGGCGGTCGCGGCCGGGCACCGCGGCGCAGCACCGCCCCGACACGACGGCGGACGCGATCGAACTGGTCGCGGCGGGCGTCGGTGTGCTCGTCGTCCCACAGTCGCTGGCGCGACTTCACCATCGCAAGGATCTCACCTACCGCGCCGTGACCGACGCACCGGTCTCCCCCGTCGCGCTGTCGTGGCCCGCCGGGACGACCACCGATCTGGTCGAAGAGTTCGTGGGGATCGTGCGTGGGCGCAGTGTCAACAGTTCACGTGGCCGCGGGGGCGACGAGGCCGCACCGAAGCGCACCGCCTCCCAGAAGGCCGCTGCGAAACGCGCGGCCCGGGAGGAAGCCGGCAAGATTCCTCCGCAACGCGCCGCCAAGGGGGGAAGGGGCAGGTCAGCCCCCAAACGCGGTCGACGCTGACGAGCCGGACTGCTCGGCGAGAAGCCGGCGTTTGGCGAGCGGGGTCATCGCGAACCATCGACGGCAGCTGCGGGTCAGGGCGCTCTGCTCCGAGTAGCCGAGTTGCTGCGCCACCGCGGACAGCGGAACGTCCCGCTTCGACAACAGCGTCAGCGCCACTTCCCGGCGGATGTCGTCGACCATCGACTCGAAGGTTCGACCACTCTCGGCAAGCCTGCGCTGCAGCGCCCGGGGATGCAGCATCATCAGCTCGGACACGGCGGACAGCGTGGCCGCACCCGCAGGTAGGGCACGTGTGATCAGCACCGACACCTCGTCGCTGAACGCGACCTCGGGGTTCCGGCCTGCCATGTAGCGCACCGCCAGGTCGTACGCGAGTGGGTCGACGGAGGGCAGGCGCCGGTCGAGGACCCCGCGCGGCATCACCATGAGGTTGCGATCCGCACCGAATTCGACCGGGCACTCGAAATAGTCGCTGTAGACCTGCATTTCGGAGATCCGTTGATGGTGAAACGTCATCCGCCTGGGCCGGAAGTCGGGTCCGGCGAGCGCCCGAATCGTCCCGAGCGTCACCCCGAGAGCCAGCTCGACCACGTGCGCGCGATACGGAAGACGGTGCAGCACGGTGGTGAACTCGTACGACGCCTCGGTGTCGCCGACCGTCAGCTGCGTCGACAGCGCCGGACTGTAGACGTGCGCGAACTCGGCCACCCCGCGGACCGCGGCGCCGACCGTGTCCGCGTTGCGGGCGACGATCGCGACCGGCCCGAGGATGTCGGGGTCCTGACGCCTGGCCAGGCGTAGCCCGAAGTCCGGGACCCCCAATTCCTCCGCGCACGTTCCGATCAGTGTGGCCAGCGCGCTGAAGGGAACGAAACGGTCGTACGCGCCCACGATCGCCTGGTCGATGCCCAGTCGGGAGAGGACGTCGAAGGGGTCGCCACCGAGCTCGCGAATCAGTTCGGGTGCATGACTGAGCGACGAGGCGCAGATCAGGTCCGCCATGTGTCCAAAAGTAAAAAAGTGGTCGTGTGATGTCAATAGTTCCAGCGCGCACCCCGTGACGATGGACACATACAGGTAAGGCCCGTATCGCAACTCAACGAGGAGTTCTGATGACGACACACACCGAGCGCACCTCGCTCTTCATCGACGGCGAGTGGATGGCGCCGTCCACCGGCGACGTCATCCCGGTCGTGTCCCCCCTGACCGAGCAGCGGATCGGGTCCGTGCCCGCGTCGACGACCACCGACGTCGATGCCGCCGTGGCCGCGGCCCGTGCCGCTCGTCGTCGACCCGAGTGGGCCGGTCTCGCCCCCACGGAACGCGCGACGCTCCTGCGGCGGTTCGCGGACGCCCTGGAGAAGCGGGCCGAGGAGCGGGCGGCCACCGTCACGAGCGAGAACGGGATGCCGATCCTGTTGGCACGCTTTGCCGAAGGCGATGCACCGGTACAGTTGCTGCGCTACTACGCCGGCCTGGTCGAGTCGACCCCTGTCGAGGAGCGCCGCACCAGCCAGCCGATCCCGGGCACCACCGTGGTCCGGCGTGAGCCGATCGGAGTCGTCGCCGCGATCGCGCCGTGGAACTTCCCCGCAGTGCTCTCGATGTTCAAGATCGCGCCCGCCCTCGCCGCCGGGTGCACCGTCGTCCTCAAGCCGTCCCCCGAGACGACGCTGGACTCCTACCTGCTCGCCGAGGCCGCGGCCGAGGCCGGCCTGCCCGCAGGCGTGCTCAACATCGTCACCGGCGGCGCGGACATCGGCCAGTACCTCGTCGCCCACCCCGGTGTCGACAAGGTGGCGTTCACGGGTTCGACCCCGGCAGGCCGGCACATCGGCCGCGTGTGCGGGGAGCTGCTGCGACCCGCCACCCTCGAACTGGGCGGAAAGTCCGCCGCGCTGATTCTCGACGACGCCGACCTCGACGCCACGGTCACCGGGCTCGCCACCGCCTCGCTGCTCAACACCGGACAGACCTGCTACATGTCGACCCGAATCCTGTTGCCGCGCAGCCGATACTCGGAGTTCCGCGACGCGATCACCGAGATGGCGGCCGGCCTGCCGGTCGGCGACCCCATGGACGAGACGACCGTCGTGGGTCCACTCGTGAGCTCTCGCCAGCGCGACCGCGTGTTGTCCCTGATCGAGCAGGGTCGCGCGGAGGGCGGCACGATCACCACCGGCGGTGGTCGCCCCGACGGCCTGGACACCGGGTACTTCGTGTCACCGACCGTGTTCGCCGACGTCGACAATTCGGCGACCATCGCACGCCAGGAGATCTTCGGGCCGGTGCTGACCCTGCTCCCCTACGCGGACGTGGACGAGGCGGTCGCGGTGGCGAACGACTCCGAGTACGGGCTCGGCGGCACGGTGTGGACGACCGACGACGACCGCGGTCTGGACGTCGCCCGGCGCGTGGAGACCGGCTCGTTCGGGGTCAACACCTTCAACCTCGACTGGGGCTCGCCGTTCGGCGGCGTCAAGGCCAGCGGCGTCGGCCGCGAACTCGGCCCCGAGGGTCTGGCCGCGTACCAGAACCTCAAGTCCATCTTCCTCACCGCCTGATCCGCGAACCCGGAGGTCACACCATGTCCACAGCAGGAGTCGCGGCGTCGCGCGCCCTCGTCGACAACGCACTGAAGATCATCGAGGGGTTCGGCCCCGACGACTGGGCCGCCGACTCGGCCTGCCACGGCTGGCGGGTCCACGACCTCGTCACCCACATGGGGTTCTTCTTCAACTTCATCGCCGACCCGAACCTGGTCCTGCCCGACAACCCGAGCGGGCAGTCGGAGCGACTCAACGACGCCGCGGTGCGCGAGCGCGCCGACTGGACCGCGGATCAGGTCGTCGACTACTACCGGACGCAGTCCGAGGCAGGCCTCGCCACGCTGGAAGCGTTGCAGGGTCCCGACTTCGCCGCGGCCACCGTCGACATGCTCGACCTCGGCACGTACCGGCTCGCCGCGCTGGCCGACGCGGTCGCGTTCGACCACCTCGTCCACCTCGTCTGCGATCTGCTCGCACCTCGCGGTCCGATCGCCGACGGCGCGGTGGACGTCGCCGCCGCGATCGACCCGGCCGTCGACTGGATGATCGCGGGACTGCCGCAGATGTGCCGCGCCGCGCTGCATCCGGTGCTCACCGGGCCGATCGGGTTGCGCTTGACCGGGGCCACCGAGCGCACCTTCGTCCTCGATCGCGGCGCCGACGACACCGTCGTCGTCACCGAAACCCGTGACCTGCCCACCGACGTCGCGACCACGGACGCCGTGGACTTCCTCTCCTGGGCGACGACCCGCACCGCGTGGCGGTCGGCCGTGACGGTGACCGGCGACCGGGCCGCGGTGTCCGCGGTCCTCGACGCCGTCGACGTGGTCTGACGTTCGAATTTCACACAACACGAAAGGCAGTTCATCTTCATGTCGCAGTACCTGAAGGACAAGGTCGTCGTCATCACCGGAGCCGGAAGCGGTTTCGGCAAGCTCATCGCCGAGAAGTGCGCCGCGGAGGGCGCGAAGGTCGTCGGCGTCGACATCAACGGCGAAGCGCTCGCGGCGGTGTTCGACGGCATCCGCGCCGCCGGCCACGAGGGCACCCACCACCCCGCCGACGTCACGGACATGGACCAGGTGAAGGCTGCGGTCGCGCACGCCGTCGACACCTTCGGCGCGGTCGACGTCCTGGTCAACAACGCGGGCGTCATGCCGCTGGCGTACTTCGCGGACCACGAACGTGCCTGGGAGAAGTGGCACAAGGCCATCGACATCAACATCAAGGGTGTCGTGAACGGCATCTCCGCGGTGTACGACCGGATGATCGAGCAGGGTCGCGGTCAGGTCGTCAACATCTCGTCGATCTACGGCAACGCGGGCATCGAGGGCTCGGGCGTGTACAGCGCCACGAAGGCGGCCGTCACGACGATCTCGGACTCACTGCGGATCGAGGCCAAGGGCAAGATCAAGGTCACCACCGTCAAACCGACCGGCATCACGGGCACGAACCTGGCCAGCTGGATCGTCAACGACACCGCGATCATGGGTCTGGTCGGGCAGCGCGCGCCGCAGTACGCCGAGACGGTCGCGAACCTGACGAACGGGACACTGCCGCCCGAGCAGACCGACGTGGACTCGGTGAAGTACTGGCTGATCAAGCCCGAGGACCTCGCGGACGCCGTCGTCCACGTCATCGACCAGCCGTGGGGAATCAGCCTCAGCGACGTCACCGTCCGCGCCAGCGGCGAGGACTACATCTACTGAGGCGGCTCCGCCGCCTGTGCGTGAGTTCGGTAGTTCCAGCTACCGAACTCACGCACAGGCGCGAAACGCCTACACCGACAGGATCATCGCGATGCCCTGGCCACCGCCGCCGCACAGGGCGGCAGCGCCCGTGCCGCCCCCGGCTGCCTTGAGGGAGTGTGCGAGGGACAGCGCAATGCGGGCGCCGGACATGCCGACGGGGTGCCCGACCGCGATCGCGCCGCCGTGGATGTTGACCTTCTCGGGGTCCACACCGAGCTGACGCACCGATGCGAGCGCGACACCGGCGAACGCCTCGTTGATCTCGAGCAGGTCCAGGTCGGCGACGGCGGTCTGCCCGTCCCGCTTCAGCGCCGCCTCGATCGCGTTCGCCGGCTGGTGCAGGAGCGAGGTGTCGGGACCCGCCACGAGAGCGTGCGCCCGGATCTCCGCGAGCCACTCGATGCCGCGGGCCTCGGCGACGTCCTTGCGCATCACCACGACAGCTGCGGCGCCGTCGGAGAGCTGGGATGCCGCACCCGCGGTGATGGTGCCGTCCTTCGCGAAGGCCGGGCGCAGCTTGCCGAGCGACTCGGCGGTGGTCTCACCGCGGATGCCCTCGTCGGCGGACACGGTGACGGTGCCCTTGCGCGAAGTGATCTCGACCGGGGCGATCTCGGCAGCGAACGCACCCGACTCGGTCGCGGCAGCGGCGAGACGGTGCGACCGCGCCGCGAACTCGTCCTGCTGCTCGCGGGTGATGGCCTCGGTCTCCGCACCCTGGTACCTCTCGGTGGACGCACCCATCGAGATGCCGTCGAGCGCGCACACCAGGGCGTCACGGTCGAGGGCGTCCTCGAAGTTGGTGGAGCCGTACTTCAGGCCCGTGCGGGCGCCGCGCACGAGGTACGGAGCGTTGGTCATCGACTCCATGCCGCCGGCAACGACGACGTCCGCGGCGCCGGTCGCGATCAGGCGGTCGGCCTGCATGATCGCCTCGAGGCCCGAGAGGCACAGGTTGTTCACGGTGGTGGCGGGCACGGTCATGGGCAGACCGGCGGCAACGGCCGCCTGACGTGCCGGGTTCGGGCCGACCCCGGCCTGGACGACGGTGCCCATGACGACGGCGTCGACGCCGTCGGTACCGACTCCCGCGCGTTCGATCGCGGCGGCGATGGCGCGACCGCCGAGGTCTGCGGCGGTGAGGGACGCCAGTGCGCCCGACAGCTTGCCGATCGGGGTCCGGGCCCCCGCCACGATGACACTGGTGCTCACGCTGTTCTCTCCTTCGTCCGGTTCGTCCCGCTCGGGTGTCGGCGAGTCCGGCGACTGGTGCCCGCAGGTCCCGCCCGAGGATCTTCCCACCCCGCCGCTCGGCGCGTTCGTCCAGTACCAGGACGTACGCGGGAGCTTGCACCCGGCGAGGCCGGGTCCGGGCGTGCTCGACCGCGTCCCGTTTCGGGGTGACGCCGCCCCCGCCGTCGAGCGTGCCCGATCAGGGGCGAGGAGTGGGAGCCACCGACCGGACGATCTCGGCGAACCGCTCGTAGGCCTCGGTGCGTCCGCTGGAGCCCCGGAACACCAGCCCGATCGTGCGTCCCGGCGCGGGCCCGGCGAACCGGGCCGTGGCCAGGTCGCCACGGGCCGTCTCGACGGCGACCGCCGACTCCGGCACCAGCGTCACTCCCAGTCCCCCGGACACGCACTGCACGACGGTGGTCAGCGAGGTGGCGCGCGTGTCGCCTGCGGTCGGGTGCGCGTCCACCGAACGGCACAGGTCGAGCGTCTGGTCCCGCAGGCAGTGACCCTCGTCGAGCAGCAGCAACGGCAGTTCGTCCAGACCGGCCGGAACGAGGTCGTCGCGGCCCGCGAGCGGGTGGTTCCGTGGCACCACGAGGACGAAGTCCTCGTCGTACAGCGGGATCTCCACCATTCCCGAACCACCCGAGGGCAGCGCGAGCACGGCGACGTCGAGCGCTCCGCCACGCAGCGCTTCCAGCAGTCGCGCCGTTTGATCCTCGACGACCTGCGGGACGACTGCGGGCAGTTCCTCAGCGAGCGCCGGAAGCAGCGTCGGCAGGACGTAGGGCGCGACGGTGGGGATCAGTCCGATCCGCAACGGGCCGGAGAGCGCATGACCCACCCCGGCGGCCGCGGAGACGAAACCGTCGGCGGCATCGATGATCTGTTTGGCCTTGGGCAGCAGCGCCGTACCGGCGGCCGTGACGAGGACACGGCGGGTGCTCCGCTCGATCAACTGCACACCGAGGCCGGACTCGAGCGCAGCGAGTGCCTGCGACAGCGTGGGCTGACTGACCCCGAGACGCGTTGCAGCCGTGCCGAAGTGACGGCACTCGGCGACGGCCACGAAGGCGCGGAGCTGCGCGAGGGTCGGCTGCCAATTCTGATCGGACACGCCTATCAGTTTACCGCCGTTCATCATCGATCCCTGTTGACACGGTTGCGCCCTCGCATTCGCGAGGAACGTCGCCGAAACGAGGCGCGAGCTCCACCCGGAGAACACCACGCGAGCGGTATCGTTCGACGATGGGCATACAGGTAGACGTCGTCAGGGTGTTCACCGATCCCGAAGGGCGCCACGGCAATCCGCTCGGCATCGTCGACGCGAGCCGGGTGGCGCCACCGGACAGGCAGCGGGTTGCCACGGCGCTCGGCTACAGCGAAACCGTGTTCGTCGATCTACCCGAACCGAACACCACCACCGCGTCTGCACGGATATTCACTCCCGCCGCCGAACTCCGCTTCGCCGGACACCCGACGGTGGGCCTGGCGTGGTGGCTCGCCGACCGCGGGCTCCCCGTGGATACCCTCGCGGTACCGGCGGGCGACGTCGCGACCCACACGACCGGCGCCGACACCTGGGTGCGGGCACGACCGGACTGGGCGCCGGAGTTCACCCTGCACTGCCAACCCGACGCGGCCGCTGTGGCCGCCGTTGCCGCCGCATCCTTCGACACCGGCCACCACTACGTGTGGGCCTGGGCCGGAGAGGGCGCCATCCGGTCCCGGATGTTCGCACCCGACCTCGGCGTCCCCGAGGACGAGGCGACCGGCGCAGCGGCGCTGCGCATCACCGAGCATCTTCGACGCGGTCTGCACATCACGCAGGGCCGCGGATCGCGGATCGTCACCCGGATCGTCCCGGAGGGCTGGATCGAGGTCGGCGGGCAGGTCCGACGCGACCGCCCGGTGACCATCTGACGACGGCCCCGGGCGGCGCGGTGGGACAGGAACGGATCAGAACGCGAGCGTCTGACCGGGGAAGATGAGGTCGATGTTGTCGACCTGCGAGGAGAGGACCGACAGGTCGATGCCGTGATCGCGCGCGATCTGCGAGAGGGTGTCGCCGGCCTGGACGACGTAGCTGGACGCGCCGAGAGTCTGGACCGGAGCCGACTCGGCGACCGTCGCCGCGACCTGCTGAACCGGATCGAGAACCGGGGCCGGAGCCGGAGCCGGCTCGGCGACGGGCTCGGCGACGTCGGAGACACCGGAGGTCAGGTACTGGCCGCAGACCGGCCATGCACCGACGCCCTGGCCCGCGAGGACGTTCTCGGCGACGCGGATCTGCTCGGCCTTGCTGGCGTTGTGCGCCGACCCGGAACCGCCGTAGGCCTGCCAGGTGCTCTGCGAGAACTGCAGGCCACCGTAGTAGCCGTTGCCGGTGTTGATGGACCAGTTGCCGCCGCTCTCGCACTGCGCGACGCCGTCCCAGTTGTGGGTGGCGGCGGAGGCGGTGCCTGCGCTCAGCCCCATCGGGATGGCGGCGAGGGCAGCGGTGGCAACGGCGGCGCCGAGGGCGCGCTTGGGGGTGAAGCTGGACATAGGGGGAAATCCTCTCCTTGCCGCCGGCGGTCCGATTCGAGCGCGCCTCGCGGCGGTCGAGAGATGTCCGTCCCACTCCTGTCCCGGGGAACTTGGTGGCGTCCGGCCCGCGGGACAGGATCGAGCGGTAGCGGGTCGGCGGTAGCGCGGTTGGTTCGAGCTGAAACGACCGTAAGCGATCATCACGAGATGATCACGAGCGGCGTGTTTCGCGTCGATGCAACACAATTGCTGCTATAGAACAGCTCCGCCGCAGGGCACCACCCGGTTCCGAAGCGAAACCAACCACATGGTTCCCCTCGGAAATGTGACAACCGACACGCCAGAAAAGTGGCACCGGTCACGGATCGAGTCCGTTTCGACCCCGAAATCGGGTGTAAGAATCACCGCACGGCAACTGCCGAACACCGACAATTCCGGCGCTCGGAACTCGCGCGTGCCGCCGGCTCGGACACCGACCGGGGCGGAATTCAGGCCCTGGGGGCCCGCCCGGAAGCCAGATCGGCCTCACTGAGCACGACCGCGATCTCGTCACCCATCCGCACCCCGTCGGCGAGCGGCAACCTGTCGCCGCTCCAGAACTTCCCGGGGTCGTACCAGTTGGTCTTGCGTCGACCGGTCAGCAGGCCCATTGCCTCGTAGGTCTGCGCGACCACCTCCGCGCAGTAGGCGCTCTCGATCCCGGCGGCCTTCTCCCGCTGCCTGCGACGAACGGCGGGCAGGCGCCCACCGAACCACCGCGACGCCAACTTCACCGTCGACGGGAACGGCGCACCGTTCAGCCGCGCGACGGTCCGGAGCAGCTCGTCCTCCTGATCGCGGGTGACGGGCGACTCGAGCTGCCTCAGCCAACCCCGCTGTCCGTACTTCGCTCCCCACACCTGCACCGCGGCGCGCAGGTCGTGCAGTTGCACACCACGCTGACAGCGACCCGTCCACATGTCCTGGAGCGAATGCCCCAACTCGGCGTGCCACATCAGCGGCGGCATGTCGTCGAGGACCACCGACATGCCGACGTGGTTGACGGGACTGTTCGTCAGGGTCTGAATGGCGCGATCGGCGCCGGTGTGGCCCCGGAAGATCCAGATGTCCCCGGTGCGCGTGGCGTCGACCGCCACATCGAGGGTGACCTGCGATTCGTGCATGCGCCGACTCATGCACCTAGGTTAGAGCGATGCCGGTCAATGCCAGGTCTCTGTGGAAGCTCGTCGGCCTCGCCGGCGTCGTGGGAGTCGCCGCGACAGGGGCGCTGACCGTCCGCGCCGAACGCAAACGCCGGGCGTACACACCGGACGAGGTCCGCGCGCAACTGCACACCCGGTACGCCCAGGCCGCTGCCGACGCGGAGGTCCGGCCCAAGGTCGACCTCGCGCCGGTCCGGCGCAGGCTCCGCGACCGCCTGCGCAGACGCTGACACGCCGCCCACCGACCCGGTGAGCGGCGCGTCGGAGCGCCCGTCAGCCGAGTGCCGCGCGGACGCCGGCCGCCATCTCGGCGACCTGCTCGTCCGTCATCACGAACGACGGCGAGAACTGCATTGCGCCGACTCCGGCGGCACGACCCGAGATGCCCTGCTCACGAAGGGCTTTCACGAACGGAAGCGCCTCGGCCGGATCGGCGAGCTGCACGGCCGCGACCGCGCCGAGACCACTGCGCACCTCCTGCACTCGCGGATGGTCCGCGAGCGGCGCCAGGTGTTCGTGCAGGGCGCCCTCCAGTCGCGCGGCCTCCGCGAGCAGGTTCTCGCGCTCGATGATCTCCAGGTTCGCGAGCGCCGCGGCGGCGGCACCGGCGTGGCCGCCGTAGGTGTAGCCGTGGCGCCACCAGACACCGCCCGCGAAGAAGGGCTCGGCGACACGCGGTGCGATGAACACCGCACCCATCGGCACGTATCCGGACGTCAGGCCCTTCGCCGTGGTGACCATGTCGGGCTGCAGGTCGAAACGTGTGGACGCGAACCACGAACCACCGATGCGACCGAACCCGGTGACCACCTCGTCGACGACGAACAGGATGTCGTGGTCACGGCAGATCTCCCGCACCTCCGCGAGATAGCCTTCCGGTGGCAGATAGACGCCACCGGCACCGATGATCGGCTCGCAGAAGAACGCGGCGATCGAGTCGGCGCCCTCCCGTTCGATCAGTTCCAGCAGACTCTTGGCGTTGTCCCACTCGACGGTTCGGGTGTCGGGCATCAGCTCGCCGTAGCCCTCACGGTTCGGCGGGATCCCGGCGAGCGCGGTTCCGGCGACGTGCATGCCGTGGTACGCCTTCTGCCTCCCGACGACGATCCGCTTGCCGGGCCGGCCGACCTCGTTCCAGTACCGTCGCGCGAGCTTCGCCGCGGTGTCCACGGAGTCGGAGCCACCCGAGGTGAAGAAGATCTTGCTGCCGGGAACCGGCGCGATCGCGGCGAGCCTGTCCGCGAGCGCGACCGTCGTCTCGGGAGCGAAGTCGCCGAAGTTCGAGAAGTGCGCCATCGTCGACAGCTGCCGCGCCACCGCCTCCGCGATCTCCGTGCGCCCGTGCCCGACGTTCGTGAACCACAGGCCTGCGGTCGCGTCGAGGTACCGGGTGCCGTTCTCGTCCCAGATGTACGCGCCCTCACCGCGACTGACCACGAAGGCTCCGTCGCGCTGCACCGCGCCCATGTCGGCGAAACCGTGCCAGAGCGATCCGCTCATTCCTCGACCTCCCTCTCGACACCACCGCGGGGTGTCTCGTGCGTGTCCTCACCGTATCGCCACCGGCCACCGAGCCGCCCGGCAGCGTTGACGGCCACGCAGATCAGGACGAACGCGATCACCAGCACCACCAGCCCGATCGCCGTGTTCAGGTAGCCCTGCGTGCGGGGATCGATGAACGGGTAGGGGTACCAGTCGACGATCGGGCCGCGGACCAGGGTGTAGACGCCGTAGACGATCGGAAACCACACCCACGTGACCGCCCGGGCGTCGCTGATCCGCATCCGCGGTGGGTTGACCACCCAGTCCAGGATCAGGATCAGCGGCAGCACGCGGTGCATCACGTTGTTGGTCCACTGCCCCTGCATCCCGACGTCGATGCTCGCCAGCAGGACCGCGTACACGATGCCGGTGATGACCATGTACACGGTGACCGCGCCGCGGAACATCTGCCAGCCCCGGTCCTGAGGATCTGCTACCGCACCTGCGAGCAGGACGATCACCGCGAGCACGTTGCTCAGCACCGTGAAGTAGCCGAAGTAGTTGAACCAGTCCAGATCCTCGGTGTGCAGCGGAACCCACACGAGGGCGAGCAGACCGACTGCTCCGAACACGAGCCTCAGGAACCGAAGAACCGGATGAGTGTGGACGGGCGTACTCACGACGTCGGTCATGCACAGATCGTCGCACGCACCATCCGCAGTGCGGCGGATGTGGACCGTCGCCCCCCGGCGGGGCGCCGCCGACGCCCGCACGGGCGGTGGACGCGCGTCACCCCGGTGCCGTTCGATACCCTGGCCTGAGCATGTCCACCACGCCTTCCCCCGCGCCGTCCGGCCCGAATCGACGCGAACTCACGCGCCTCCTGCCCGACCTCATACTGCGCGACGAACACCGTCTGCGCCGCAAGCTCGACCGCGCCCGGTCCCCGGAGGCCGTCGCCGCCCTGGCACGGGAGATCGCCACCGCGCAGACCCGGGTCGCCGCCCGGCGCGCCGCGGTCCCCGCGACGACCTACCCGGAAGCCCTGCCGGTCAGCGCCCGCCGCGACGACATCGCCGCCGCGATCGAAGCGCACCAGGTGGTGATCGTCGCGGGCGAGACCGGTTCCGGCAAGACCACGCAGATCCCCAAGATCTGCCTCGATCTCGGGCGAGGCGTCCGCGGACTGATCGGCCACACCCAGCCGCGCCGCCTGGCCGCACGCACCGTGGCCGAGCGGATCGCGGAGGAACTCGGCACCGATCTCGGCGACGCCGTCGGCTACACCGTGCGATTCACCGATCAGGTCTCCGACGGCACCCTCGTCAAGCTGATGACCGACGGCATCCTGCTCGCCGAGATCCAACGCGACCGTCTGCTGCGCCGTTACGACACGCTGATCATCGACGAGGCACACGAGCGCAGCCTCAACATCGACTTCATCCTCGGCTACCTCAAGCAGCTGCTGCCGCGCCGACCCGACCTGAAGGTGATCATCACCTCCGCGACCATCGACCCGGAACGCTTCGCGGAGCACTTCGCCGTCGACGGGGTGCCCGCGCCGATCGTCGAGGTCTCCGGCCGCACCTTCCCCGTCGAGATGCGGTACCGACCGCTCACCGTCGACGTCGGTGAGCAGACGTTCGACAGGGACCCGGTCGACGCCGTCGGCGAGGCCGTCGAGGAACTGATGGCGGAGGGGGACGGCGACATCCTCGTGTTCCTCTCCGGGGAGAGGGAGATCCGCGACACCGCCGACGCGTTGCGCGAACGCAGCATCCGCGGCCTCGACGTCCTCCCGCTGTACGCCCGGCTGTCGGCGGCGGAGCAGCATCGCGTCTTCGAGAAGCACACCGGCAGACGAGTCGTGTTGTCCACCAACGTCGCCGAGACGTCGCTGACGGTTCCGGGCATCCGGTACGTCGTCGACCCCGGGACCGCACGCATCTCCCGCTACTCGGTTCGGACCAAGGTCCAGCGGCTGCCGATCGAGGAGATCTCGCAGGCCTCGGCGCGGCAGCGCGCGGGCCGCTGCGGTCGTGTCGCCGACGGCATCTGCATCCGTCTGTACTCGGAGGAGGACTTCGAGTCGCGCCCGGAGTTCACCGAACCGGAAATCCTGCGCACCAACCTCGCGTCGGTCGTGCTGCAGATGACCGCCCTCGGCCTCGGCGACATCGAGGCGTTCCCGTTCGTCGAGAAGCCCGACCCGCGCGCGGTGCGTGACGGCATCGCGCTGCTCGAGGAGCTCGGCGCGATCTCCCCGCCCCGCAAGGACACCCCCGCCGAGCTGACCCCGGTCGGTCGCGAGCTCGCACAGATTCCCGTCGATCCTCGGATGGCGCGGATGCTCGCGCAGGCCAACCAGACGGGCTGCCTGCGCGAGATGCTGGTGATCGTGTCGGCGCTGTCGATCCAGGACGTGCGTGAACGCCCCGTCGAGCACCAGCAGGCCGCAGACGAGAAACACGCGCGGTTCACGGTGGCCGGCTCGGACTTCCTGGCCTACACGAAGCTGTGGGAGTACCTGAGGTCACAGCGACGGGAACTGTCCTCCAACCAGTTCCGCAAGATGTGCAAGGCCGAGTTCCTGCACTGGCTGCGGATCAGGGAATGGCAGGACCTGCACGGGCAGTTGTCGCAGATCACCCGCTCGCTCGGCTGGTCAGTCGCGGATGCCGACGCGTCACCGGATTCGATCCACCAGGCGCTGCTGGCGGGGTTGCTGTCCCACATCGGATTGAGGGAGGGCGACAAGAAGGACTTCCTCGGCGCCCGCGGTGCCCGCTTCGCGGTGTTCCCCGGCTCGTCGCTGTTCAAGAAGCCACCGCGCTGGGTGATGGCCGCCGAGCTCGTCGAGACCTCGCGTCTGTGGGGTCGCATGGCCGCGGGCATCGAGCCGGAATGGGCCGAGAAACTGGCTCCCCACCTCGTCAAACGCACCTACTCGGAGCCGCACTGGTCGACGAAGCGGGCCTGCGCGATGGCGTACGAACGAGTGACGCTGTACGGGATCCCGCTCGTCGCCAAGCGCGCCGTCACCTACTCCTCGATCGACCCGGAGGCGTCGCGCGAACTGTTCATCCGGCACGCCCTCGTACAGGGCGAATGGCAGACGCAACACAAGTTCTTCCACGCCAACCGGGCGCTGCTCGAGGACGTCGAAGAAATGGAGACCCGTGCCCGCCGCCGCGACATCCTCGTCGACGACGAATCGCTGTTCGAGTTCTACGACCAGCGGGTCGGCCCGGAGGCAGTGTCCGCGAGGCACTTCGACACCTGGTGGAAGAAGGCCCGCCGCACCGATCCCGATCTGCTGACCTTCACCGCCGCGAACGTCGTCAATCCCGAGGCCTCGTCGGTCCTCGGCGGCGACTATCCCAACACCTGGCGCCAGGGTGACCTGTCGTTCCCTCTCACCTACCAGTTCGAGCCGGGCACCGAGGACGACGGCGTCACCGCCCGCATCCCCGTCGCACTTCTCGCGCAGGTGCGCAACGTCGGTTTCGAGTGGCTCGTGCCGGGCATGCGCGAGGAACTGGTGACGGCGCTGATCAAGACTCTGCCGAAAACACTGCGCCGCACCGTCGTTCCTGCACCCGACTACGCGCGAGCCGTACTGTCCGTCGTCAAGCCACGCACGGAACCGTTGACGGTGGCGATGGCCCGCGAGCTGACCCGCATGGCCGGTACCCCGATCAACCCCGTCGACTTCGACCTCACCGCGATACCCGGACACCTGCGGATGACGTTCGCGGCGGTCGATCCCGCGGGTACGGTCCTCGGCCGCAGCAAGAGCCTCGACGAACTGCGCGCCGGGCAGGCGCCGCGGGTTGCCGCCGCGGTGTCGAAGGCTGCCGCGACCACCGAACGACCTGCCGCGACCGTGTGGACGTCCGAAACCCTGGGGACCGTCCCGGACACGGTCACCCGCAACCTCGGAGGACAGAAGGTGGTCGGCTATCCGGCGCTCGTCCCCGAATCCGGCGGGGTTGCGGTGCGGGTGATGGCGACGCCCGCCGACCAGCGGCGGGCGATGCTCGAAGGGACGCGCGCCCTGTTGCTGTCGGCGGTGCCGACTCCGACGAAGTCGGCGATCGGTGGGCTCGGAACCCGAGACCGACTGGCCCTGAGTCAGAACCCCCACGGCAGTGTGGACGCGCTGATCGACGACTGCCGCACGTGCGCGGTCGACGCCCTCGTCGACCGGCACGGCGGCCCGCCTCGCACGCCCGAGGCATTCTCGGAACTCCAGTCCGCGGTGCGCTCCGAACTCGCCAGGGAGGTCGCCGTCCTGGTCCGGCTGGCCGTGCCGATTCTGGCCCGGGCGCAACGTCTTCGCGTACTGCTCGACGGCGCCGCAGGCGACGCCGCCGACGACGTCCGCGACCAGCTGGACGCACTCGTCTATCGCGGGTTCGTCGCCGACACCGGAGCAACGCGGCTGCGCGAACTGCCGCGCTACCTCGACGCTGCGATCGCCCGCCTGGAGGCTCTCCCCGGCTCGGCGACCCGTGATCGCCAGAATCTCGCGACCCTGGACGGCGTGTTCGACGAGTACGGGAAACTCCTGGCCCGACTCGACCCGCGCCGGCACCACGATCCCGATGTCGACGCGATCCGCTGGATGATCGAGGAACTACGGGTCGGCCTGTTCGCCCAGTCGCTCGGGACGCCGTATCCGGTGTCCGACAAACGAATCCGAAAGGCGATCGCCGCCATCACCCGGTAGTGGTCAGCCCGGAAACATCGCGCGTCGGTCAAAAACCGGCACCCGCAGGTCCGTCGCTACTGCGCGGTGGACTCTGCGTCGGCTTCGGCGCGCGCGGATTCGGCGCGGTGCACGCGCAGATCCTTGATCTCCTGCTCGAAGTCCTCGGCCGAGGAGAACGACCGGTACACCGACGCGAACCGCAGGTACGCGACCTCGTCGAGGTCACGGAGCGGGCCGAGAATCGCCAGACCGACCTCGTTGCTCGGGATCTCGGCGGACCCGTTGGCCCGCACGGTCTCCTCGACCTTCTGCGCCAACTGGTACAACGCGTCGTCGGCGACGTCGCGCCCCTGGCACGCACGCCGCACCCCGCGAACCACCTTCTCCCGGCTGAACGGCTCGGTGACCCCGCTCCGTTTGACGACGGAGAGAACAGCCGTCTCGACCGTGGTGAATCGGCGACCGCACTCGGGGCACTGCCTCCTGCGCCGGATCGCCTGTCCCTCGTCCGCCTCGCGCGAATCGACGACGCGCGAGTCGGGATGCCGACAGAACGGGCAGTGCATGGTGTGTCCTTCGCATGAACCGTGGAGGCGGTCGTGAGTTCCCGGCGCACCGAGATCGTCCTGACGCCCAGGTGCACCGAGCCCCCACGTTCCACTGGATGTGGTGGGCCCAACAAGGTTCGACAATACCGTCGGATCACCCATGTCCGTGCACGTCCGGTCAGTCGCCCGCCGTCGGCGGCGTGAGCGGGTGCTGACCGACGTGCGATGCGCCACCCGGGACGGTGCCGACCGCGGTGATCCGCTCGCCCGCGCCGACAGTGGAATCGTCGACTCGCACCTGGACCACCGAGGTGCGTGCAGGTTGGACGTCGTCCGCCCGCCACTGGGCGATCCCCAGGAATCCCGCCAGTACGAGCGCCGTCGACAGTGCGGTGATCACGACCGCACCCCAGCCGACCTCCTGCGAATCGGTAGGTCGGTGCGGTGACCTCGACGCCGCCACCCGCGGCCGCCCGTAGGCCATCGGCCTGCCACCGGGACGAAGTCCCGAATCGTGGCGGCGCGTACCGCGACGGCGGGTGTCCGCCGCGCCTGCCCCCACCGGGTCACCGCCTCCCGGCACGGCGCCGACGGCCGCGCCCCCACACGCCTCGCCACCGTCTCGGGTGGCACGGAAGATGTCCGCCGCAACGCTCATGTGAACCTCCACTGGTGTCCGATACAGCACCGGCGTTCGACGTCGAGCGGGTCGAAACGGCGCTGGTAACTCGCGGGCCGGATGTGCGGAAAGCTGGTGTTCGATCACGCGTTCGAAAGAACACATGTTCGATTTCTACCACGGCGCACCGACAAAAGCGCCCCTGCGGGCCGAAAAAGTCGAACAGATGTTTGATCGACACCGGCTTTGCGTCTAGATTCGTGTCAGAAGCCACATCACGCGCAGGCGTCACACGCGACCCGCCCGGCACAGGGCGCGAGAAGACGGCACGACACGAGCAGACGAGGCCAGGAGGCTCCATGAAGGACGACAGCTCCAGCGACGGCGCGGCGGCCGGTATCGGCCCATCCGCCACGGCGGGGCTAACGGATCGACAGCGGCGCGTCCTGGAGGTGATCCGGCGATCGGTCAGCGAACGCGGGTATCCGCCCAGTATCCGGGAGATCGGCGACGCGGTCGGGTTGACGTCCACCTCGTCCGTCGCGCACCAGCTGCGCACACTCGAACGCAAGGGCCTGCTGCGCCGCGACGCGAATCGGCCACGCGCGGTCGACGTGCGCGGACTCGACGAGGCACCGACGGGCGCGGACACGTCCGCCACCGGTGGAGAAGTGGCCGAGCTCGATTCGGCGAAGCCCGCGATGGTCCCGGTCCTCGGCAGGATCGCGGCCGGCGGTCCGATCCTTGCCGAGGAGGCCGTCGAGGACGTCTTCCCCCTCCCCCGCGAACTGGTCGGTCAGGGCTCGTTGTTCCTCTTGAAGGTGGTCGGCGAGTCGATGATCGACGCCGCCATCTGCGACGGCGACTGGGTGGTCGTGCGTCAGCAGTCCGTTGCGGAGAACGGCGACATCGTGGCCGCGATGATCGACGGGGAGGCAACCGTGAAGACGTTCAAGCGCACCAAGGGCCAGGTGTGGCTGATGCCGCACAACGAACTGTTCGAACCCATCCCCGGTAACGACGCGCAGATCCTCGGCAAGGTCGTCACCGTGATGCGCAAGATCTGAGGGCGGGCGCTCGCAGACGGAGGCGGAACCCACTCGGGGCCGTGACGGATGATTCCGTCACGGCCCCGACCGGCCCCTCACAGGCTGCGGTGTTGCGGTCCCGCGGTCAGAGATTCAGGCCACGCCCGATGATCTCCTTCATGATCTCGCTCGTGCCGCCGTAGATCTTCTGCACGCGGGAGTCCATGTACGCCTTCGCGATCGGGTACTCGCGCATGTAGCCGTAGCCGCCGTGCAGCTGGAGGCAACGGTCGATGAGCTCGACCTGGCGGTCGGTGGTCCAGTACTTGGCCATCGCGGCCTCCTGGACGGTGAGCTTGTTCTCGTTCAGCAGCTCGATCGACTTGTCCACGAAGACGCGCGCGATCTGCGTCTGCGTGGCCATGTCGGCGAGCTCGAAACGGGTGTTCTGGAAGCTGCCGATCGACTTGCCGAACGCCTTGCGATCGCGGACGTACTGGATGGTCATCTCCAGCGCCGACTCCATCGCGGCCGCGGCGACGACGGCGATCGAGAGCCGCTCCTGCGGAAGGTTCTTCATCAGGTAGATGAAGCCCATCCCCTCCTCACCGAGCAGGTTCGCCGCCGGCACCCGTACGTCGGTGAAGCTGAGCTCGGCGGTGTCCTGCGCCTTGAGCCCGATCTTGTCCAGATTGCGGCCGCGTTCGAAACCGTCCATCCCACGCTCGACGACGAGCAGCGAGAATCCCTGTGCGCCCTTCTCGGGATCGGTCTGCGCGACGACGATCACCAGGTCGGCGTTGATGCCGTTGGTGATGAAGGTCTTCGATCCGTTGAGGATCCAGTGGTCGCCGTCCCGGACCGCGCGGGTCTTGATTCCCTGCAGGTCGGATCCGGTGCCCGGCTCCGTCATCGCGATCGCGGTGATGATCTCCCCGGAGCAGAAACCGGGCAGCCACCGACGCTTCTGCTCCTCGGTCGCGAGGTCCATCAGGTACGGGGCGACGACGTCGTTGTGGAGCATGAAGCCGATGCCGCTGAACCCGCGGCGAGTGGTCTCCTCGGTGACGATCGCGTTGTAGCGGAAGTCGAGGACACCACCTCCGCCGTACTCCTCCGGCACCGCCATGCCGAGGAAGCCCTGCTCGCCCGCCTTCTTCCAGACCTCGCGGTCGACGACGTTCTGCTCTTCCCACCGGTCGTGGTTGGGCGCGACCTCGAGATCGAGGAACTTGCGGTAGGACTCACGGAAGAGTTCGTGCTCGGGCTCGAAGAGGGTGCGTTCCATGCGCCCAGGCTAGGTCGGTGGCGCCGACCGGTCGATGACCGGAGCGAGCGGAAAGTGTGACCGACGCGGCATCCGGGTTCGGGCGCCGCATCGGTCACGGATCCGTCAGGCCACCTCGAACCCGTGGTACCCCGCGATCGCGATTCCGTCACCGATCTGCTTGTATGCCCCCACCCCCGCCGCGAAGGGCAGGAAGACCCGACGCTTGCCGGGCACGTTGGCACCCATGTACCAGGATGCCGCCTGCGGGAAGAGCGTGAGGTCGGCGACGTCGTTGGTGGTGTTCACCCAGTTGTCCTCGGCCTCCACCTCGGGTTCGACACGGACCGCGCCGCGCTCGCGCAGGTGCACGAGCAGATCGGTGATCCAGTCGACGTGGTACTCGATGGAGGTCATCATGTTCGACAGCACCGACGGGCTCTGCGGACCCGTGACGGTGAACAGGTTCGGGAACCCCGCCGACATCAATCCGAGGTAGGTGCGGGGCCCGTCCGCCCACTTCTCACGCAACGTGCACGCACCGTGGCGGATGTCGATCGCGTCGAGCGCCCCCGTCATGGCGTCGTAGCCGGTCGCGAGGACGATCACGTCGAACTCGCGCTCGGTCTCCCCCGCCAGGATTCCTCGTTCGGTGATGCGCACGAGTGGTTCCTCGCGCAGATCCACCAGGTCGACGTTGTCCTGGTTGTAGACCTCGAAATATCCGGTGTCCACGCACATCCGCTTCGCGGCGATCGGGTACGAGCGGGGCGTGAGCTTCTCAGCGACCGCCGGATCCCGCACCTTCTCCCGAATTCGGGCACGCGCGTACTCGGCGGCACGTTCGTTGGCGTCCGGGTCGAGGAGCAGGTCGAAGAACGACTGCTGATAACACAGTCCGCCGTTGCCCCAGCGTCGTTCGAGCTCCGACGTGATCGTGCTGTCGTCGAGGTCCGCGAAGAAGGGAGGCAGTGCCGCTCCCTCCCCGCACTGCGCACCGCCGCGGGTCAGTCGGCTCACCTGCCGGAACTCGGGGTAGTGCCGCTTCACGTCGGCGAGCAGTTCGTCGATCGTGTGATTGTGGGCGGGGACCGCGAAGGAGGGCGTGCGCTGGAGGACGGTCAGCGATCCGACGACCGGGGCGATGGCCGTGATCGTCTGCAGGCCCGACGAACCCGTGCCGATCACCGCCACCCGCTTGCCGGTCAGGTCGACGCCCTGCTCGGGCCAGTCCCAGGTCCAGTGGGTCGCGCCGCCGAAGTCGTCGAGTCCCTCGAACTCGGGTCTGGTCGGTACCGAGAGACACCCCGTCGCGGCGATCACGAAACGAGTCGTGAACCGCTCGCCTCCCTCGGTGGTCACGGCCCACTCGTTGGTGGCGTCGTCGAACTCGAGGGCCGTCACCCTGGTGTCGAACGTGATGTCGCGGCGCAGGTCGTAGCGGTCGGCGACGTGCCGGATGTACGCGAGGATCTCCGGTTGCGCCGCATATCGTTCGGTCCAGTTCCACTCCTGCTCGAGCTGCGGGTCGAAGGAGTACGAGTACTCCACCGATTCGATGTCGCAGCGGGCGCCCGGGTAGCGGTTCCAGTACCAGGTTCCGCCGACCTCGGGGCCGGCCTCGATCACGCGGGTGTCGAATCCCAGTTCCCGGAGCCGGTGCAGCTGGTAGAGGCCGGAGAATCCGGCGCCGATGACGGTGACGTCGTGGTCGGCCATTCTCATCCCTCCTGACCGCCGGGCGTGCACCCGGCGAGGAACGTCCCGATGTGCTCGGCGACGAGTTCGACGCCGGTCCGATACCCCGGCAGGATGTCCGCCATCTGGAAGTAGGCGTGCATCTGTCCCGCCGCCTCCTCCAACACGACGGGCACGCCGGCGTCCGCGAGTGCCCGCGCGTACGCCACACCCTCGTCGTGCAGCGGATCGCATTCGGCGACGTACACGAGCGCGGGCGGAAGCCCGGCGAGGTCGGGCGCGCGGAGCGGTGACGCGTCGGGGCTCGTCCTCGCCTCCTCGTCCGCGAGGTAGTGCCCCCAGAACCAGATCATCGTGTCCCGGCTGAGCAGCAGCTGATTCTCCGGTGCCATGTAGGACGGGCGGTCGAAGTCGCAGTCGGTGACCGGGTAGACGAGCACCTGGTAGTCGATCCTCGGGCCGCCGCGATCGCGAGCCCACCGGGTCATCACCGCGGCGATGTTGCCACCCGCGCTGTCGCCGGCGACTATCAGCGGCACACCCGCAGGCGCGAACTCGGTCAGATGCTCTGCCGCCCAGCACAATCCGAGGTAGCTGTCCTCGACCGCCGCGGGGAACGGATGCTCGGGTGCCTTGCGGTAGTTCACGAGGACGACGGTCGAGCGGGTGAGGTTCACCAGGTCCCTGGCCACGTGGTCGTACTGGAGGTCGATGTCGCCGATCACCCAGCCCCCGCCGTGGAAGTAGACGACGACGGAACGGGATTCGCCCTCGGGCTCGAGAACGCGGACGCGGATCCTGCCACCGTCGGACGTGTCGAGCTTGAGATTGCGGACGCGGGCGACATCCGGGCCGCGCCCGCTCATGCCGGCGAAGATCGGGCCCGACATCCGGGCGAGAGCCGGTGTCCCCTCGTGGATCGGGGGGTCCCGGGTTTCGGCGAGCTGCATGAGCATCGCGAGGGACACGGGTTCGAGAGGCATGGCGGGTCACTCCCTTTCCGTCATGGGCAGGGCGCTCCGCGCCGGGTGTCGGCCCGGCGCGGAGCTCCCCTGTGGCGCGGCGTGTGATGGACGCGACGCGGTGCGCCTGATCAGCGCTGGATCGACTTGACCTCGAGGAATTCCTCGAGCCCGTACTCGCCCGCCTCACGTCCGAGACCGGACTGCTTGTACCCGCCGAACGGGGCGTTGGGGTTGAAGGCCCCGGCGTTGACCTGCACCTGGCCGGCGCGGATCTGCCGGGCGATCTTCTCGGCTCGTTCCGGTGAACCCCACACGGCGCCGGCGAGGCCGTAGTCGGTGTTGTTCGCGATCCGGATGGCCTCGTCCTCGCTGTCGTAGGCCACGATCGAGAGGACGGGTCCGAATATCTCCTCGTTGTGAATCGTCATGTCCTCGGTGACGTCCGAGAACACGGTCGGGCGGACGAACGCGCCGCGAGCGTCGACGTCGGTCTCGCCGCCGGTGACGAGGCGTGCGCCCTCGTCGATTCCGGTCTTGATGAATCCGAGCACGCGCTTCTGCTGGGCCCGGGAGGACAGCGGGCCGACGGCGGTTCCGTCGTCGGTCGGGTCACCCACGGGGAGGGCGTCCGCGGTCGCCTTCGCGAGCGCCTCGACCTCGGCGACCTTGTCACGTGGGACGATCATGCGCGTCAGCGCGGTGCAGGTCTGCCCCGAGTTCATCATCATCATCTGCACCGAGGCCGGAACAACGGCGGCCAGGTCGGCATCGTCGAGAACCACGTTGGGGCTCTTGCCGCCCAGTTCCAGCGACACCTTCTTGACGTTGCGCGCCGCGACCTCCGACACCCGCTTGCCCGCACGGGTCGACCCGGTGAAGCTCACCACGTCCACGTCGCCGTGACCGGCGATGGCCTCACCGACCTCGGCGCCGGTGCCGAAGACGATGTTGAACACGCCGGGCGGGAGGCCCACCTCGTCGACGATCTCGGTCAGTGCGATCGCACACAGGGGCGTCACCTCGCTCGGCTTGACCACGACGGTGTTGCCCGCGGCCAGTCCGTAGGCCACCTTGAGCGCGATCTGGTGCAGCGGGTAGTTCCACGGCGTGATGGCGCCGAGCACGCCGAAGGGCTCACGGACGACGGTCGAGCCGCGGTGTTCACCCTCGAACTCGTACTCCCGCACGATGTTCGCGGCTTCCGCGAAACTGTTGATCGGCAAGGGTGTCTGGACGGCTCGGGCGACCGAGATCGGGCAGCCCATCTCGGACGAGATCGTTCGCGCGATCTCCTCCGACCGCTCGGCGAGCTTGCCGGCGATGGCACCGAGGTAGTCGGCTCGTTCCGATGCCGGTGTCGCCGCCCACCCGGGGAAGGCGGCACGCGCGGCTGCGACGGCGGTGTCGACGTCGACCGAGGTTCCGGCAGTCACCTCGGCGATCACCTCGTCCGTGGCCGGGTTGGTGACGGGAATCCGCTGCGTGCCGGACGAGGCCGTCCACTTGCCGTCGATGTAGTTCTTCTCGTGGATCTGCATGTGTCGAATACTCCTGGTGAGGTCGGTGTGGTCGTCAGTAGTCGGCGTCGCCGTAGACGACGAGACCGCGCAGGTTCTTGCCGTCGAACATGTCCTGGTAGCCCTGGTTGATGTCCTCGAGGCGGTACTTCGTCGTCACCAGTTCCTCGAGCTTCAGGTTCCCGGTCCGGTAGAGGTCGAGCAGCTTGGGGATCTGGGTACGTGGACCCACACCGCCGAAGATCGCACCCTGTACCCGCTTCTGGAGGAGGGTGAGCTCGAACAGGTTCAGATCGACGGTCGAGTTGGCGAAATGCCCCATGCCGGTGACGATCACCTGACCACCTTTTCCGGTCAGGCTCAGTGCCTCCTGGATGTTCTTGCCCTCGATCTCGCCTACGGTGACGATCGTGACCTGCGCCATCTTTCCCCAGGTCAGGTCGGGCAACTCGGCGAGCGCCTCTTCGACGGAGGCGTAGGTGTGAGTGGCCCCGAAATCCAGTGCCTGCTTGCGCTTGAACTCGACGGGGTCGATCGCGACGACGTATCGGGCGCCCGCATGCTTCGCGCCCTGAACGGCATTGATTCCGACGCCGCCGATGCCCATCACGACGGCGGTGTCGCCGGGGCGGGTGTCGCCGATCTCCGTCGCCGAACCCCAGCCGGTGGAGACACCGCAGCCGAGCAGGGCCGCGACCTCGAGGGGGATGTCCTTCTCGATCTTGACGACCGATGCCTGATGGACGGTCACGTACGGCGCGAAGGTGCCGAGCAGGCACATCTGGATGACCGGCTGACCGTCCCTGGTCACCCGGAAGGTCTTGTCCGAGATGGCCTGGCCGGTGAGCAGTCCGGCGCCCTCGTCGCACAGGTTCTGCAGACCGCTCGCGCAGGACGGGCAGGTGCCGCACGCCGGGATGAATGCGAGGACCACGTGGTCCCCCACCTCGAGTCCGTTGACCCCGGGCCCGACCTTGGTGACCACGCCCGCGCCCTCGTGGCCCCCGAGGACCGGCATGAACGGAACCGGGCTGCTGCCGGCGACGACGTGCGCGTCCGAATGGCACAGGCCGGACGCGGCGAGCTTCACCTGGACCTCACCGGCAACCGGGTCACCGAGTTCCACCTCGGTGATCTTCCACGGTGCGCCGACCTCTTCGACGATCGCAGCCTTGACCTTCATGCAACGCCTCCTCATGTGTGCCAACCGACACAAGCCACGTCAGATGTGACATGTGTCACTGCCCACACGGTAGAGCCCTGCCCGGGAATCGGCCAGGACCGTCCGGGCCACAACACGACCGTTCCGGCCAACGCGCGACGGCGGCGCGCACACGCCGACGTGGACTCCGACTCGTTGACGCGTCGACGGCGGTCGGTGAGACTGGCCACATGATCCCCGGTGCCGTGGTCCGTCGCGAACTGTCACCGGCGCCTGCGGTGACGCAGGAGTCCAACCGGATCATCGCCGCCATCACCGATCCCTGGGATCATCCGCGCACGATGGTGTCGGTGTCGCTGATGTGCGAGTGGGGCGCAGCCAACGGCATCACCGCATCGACACTGCTCCGCGGATCGGGCATCGACGAGCGGTCACTGACCGACCCGGAGATCCTCGTCGAGGCACGCCAGGAGATGGCCGTCATCCGCAACCTGGTGACCGCGACCGCAGCTCGGCCGGGGGCAGGCGTCGAGGTCGGCTCGCTGTACCACCTGACCGCCTACGGCTATCTCGGGTACCTCCTGACCGCCGCCGCGACCGCGCGCGACACGGTCGAGCACGGCCTGCACTTCGCCCTCCTGACCTTCGCGTTCACGACGATGACGGCGCGCATCGACTCGGGTGGCCGGTACGTGCTCACCTTCCAGGCGGAGGACGTCCCCGAGGACATCAGGTGGTTCGTGGTGGAACGGGACGTCGCCGCCGTGGTGCAGGTGCACCGCGAGATCTTTCCCGGCGCGGACCGCGTGCCGTTGCGCGAGATCCGCCTCGCGGCGGGCCATCCCGGTTCGACGCGGGTCTACTCGGACTACTTCGGCGTGCCGGTCGAGTTCGGTTGCGCGCGCAGCGAGGTCGTGCTGGACGCCGGATACCTCGACGAGGTGCCGCCGATGGCGAACACGCACACCGCGCAGCTCCTCGTCGCGCAGTGCGAACGTATTCGCGCCGAGCGCCTGCACCACACGGGCGTCGCCGCACAGGTCCGCGCCCACCTGCTCGACCGGACGTCGCTGGACCTGACGCTGGAGGAGGTGGCGATGCAGCTGCACTACGCTCCCCGTACCCTGCGGCGACACCTCGAGCACGAGGGCACGACGTTCCGTGAGCTCCTCGAGGAGGTTCGCCGTGGCGTCGCCGAGAGTCTGCTGCGGGAGCGTTCGGTACCTCGGCACGAGATCGCCCGGCGACTCGGGTACCAGGACTGGTCGAGTGTCGTGCGGGCCCGCCGCCGCTGGAAGCGCGCGTGACACCGCCGCCGCCGGAGGCGCGGGTGTCACGGCCGATACGGGAGCGGTTGCGGCTCAGCGACGAAAGCGCGCGAGCCACGTCATGAGTGGGTAACCGAGCAGGATGCCCACCGACCCCCACGCGATACCTCCGAGCTCGACCGACCCGATGGAGAGGGTGAGGTCGCCGATGCCGGCGACGATCGCCGCGGCCACGACGGTGAGGTTGACGGGATCGGTGAAGTCGACCTTCGCGTCTGCCCAGATCCGGACCCCGAGGATGCCGATCAGGCCGTAGAGCACGAGAGTGGCGCCGCCGATCACGCCGTCCGGGACGGTGAACACCAGGGCGCCGAACTTGGGCGAGAACGCCAGCACGACCGCGGTCGCCGCGGCCACCCAGTAGGCGGCCGTCGAGTAGACCCGGGTCGCGGCCATCACGCCGATGTTCTCCGCGTAGGTGGTGGTACCCGATCCACCGCCGGCACCGGCGAGCGTGGTGGCGAGTCCGTCCGCGAAGAGCGCATCGCCCGCGACGGCGTCGAGATTGCGACCGGTCATCGCGGAGACCGCCTTGACGTGGCCGACGTTCTCCGCGATGAGCACGATGACGACGGGAAGCGTGAGAGCGATGACGGACCAGTTGAACTCGGGTCCGCGCAGGTGCGGGAGTCCGATCCACGCCGCATCGCGCAGCGCGTCGACGCGACTGTCGTCGAGTCCGCCGGTGACGGCCGCGAACACCCAGCCGATCACCACACCGACGAGGATGCCCAGGCGTCCGAGCAGGCCGGGCCCGACGGCGGTCACCACGAGGATCGCCACGAGCGTCACGGCTGCCACGAGCGGCTGGGCTTCGAAGGATCCGACGGCCGCGGGCGCGAGGTTGAGGCCGATGAGCATGACCACTGCGCCGGTGACGACCGGCGGCATGACCGCGTCGAGCACGCGGGCGCCCGCCAGCCGCACGAGTACACCGACCAGCATGAGAACGACGCCGACCGACAGGACGGCGCCGAGCTGGGCGGCCGGACCGTCGGCCGCCGATGCGGTGAGCGGCGCGATGAACGCGAACGACGACCCGAGGTAGCTCGGCACCCGACCACGCGTGATGACGAGGAACAGTGCGGTGCCGATTCCGGAGAAGAGCAGCGTCGTGGTGACCGGGAACCCGGTGATGGTCGGAACGAGCAGCGTCGCACCGAACATCGCGATCACGTGCTGCATTCCGACCCCGACGGTCCGAGGCCAGCTGAGGCGCTCGTCGGGCGCGACCACGGCGCCGTCTGCGATCGCCCGGCCGTCTCCGTGGAGGGTCCACCCGAAGCCGCCGCGCGCGGCCATGTCTCGTTTCGTCACGAGGCAGATCCTAGGGCGCGCGCGGACGGCCGGGCGATCAGCTACCGAAGGAGGGCGCGGGGGTCTCGCCGTCGAAGAGGGCCCGGACGAACGGCACGGTGTCGGGCAGCGAGGCGGCCATGGTGCCGCTGTGGTCGGTCGGGTAGGTCTTGAACGTCACCGGTTCGCCATTGCGCGCGAGGGTGCTTCCGAGGAGCAACGTCGACGGCATGATGATGTCGGTGTCCTTGAGGCCCTGTCCCATGAAGAACGGCTTGTCGTAACCGGTTTCGGGGATTCCCATGTAGTCGGTGAGGACGCCCTGGACGTTCGGGATCGTCGAGAGCGGCTTGTCGAACAGGGATCCGATGACCAGTCCGCCGACCTCCTTCTTGAGCGGGTCGTAGCAGAGGGTTTCGGCCTTGGCGAGCCACTCGCGCCCCGAGTCGTTCAGCAGGGACGGGATGCCGAGTTCGGGGTGCGCGGCGTTCAGGCCCGCGAGGATGTAGAGCGAGTACACGGTGAGTCCGCCGGGCAGGGCGACCGGCGGGAAGCCGGGGCCGGCGAGCGCGACGATGTTCTCGATGTAGGCGGGGACTCCGGTGCCGACGGCGCCTCGGTAGTCGAGTTCGGGACCGCCGAACTCGGTGGCGTAGCGCGCGGTGGTGATCGCGGCGCCGCCGCCCTGCGACTGCCCGATGGCGACCCAGGTGTTCGACAGCGACGGTTCGACGGCGCGTCCGGCCTTGACCATGTCGACGACGCTGTGCGCCTCGGCCTTGCCGTCGAGGTAGGGCATCGTGCCGGGGGTGCCCAGGCCGGCGTAGTCGCTGGCGACGACGGCGTAGCCCTGGTCGAGCCAGGTCCCGAGGTACGCGAAGTCACGCTCGCGAGCTCCGGGCCCGACGACGGAGGGTGCGCAGTCGTCGCCGAGACCGACGGTGCCGTGTGCCCAGGACAGCACGGGCCAGCCGCCTTCCGGCGCTTCGCCTTCGGGAACGAAGACGGTGCCGGTGCTCAGCGCGGGCTCACCGTTCGAGCCGGTGGTCCAGTAGGTGAGCCGGTGCGCATCCGCGGATCCGGGGTACCAGAGGTCGCGGGGCAGCGTCTCGTTGGCGGTGACGGTGCCGGGCGCGGCGGACTCGGGTGCGGCGACGGCCGGTGCGGTAGCGAGCAGTGCACCTCCGAGTGCCAGTGCGAGGCCGAGTACGCCGGTACGGCGGCGGATGGTTCGAGTCACGGTGTTCCTTTTCGACGTGCGCACCGACCGCGGTCGCGGCCCGGTGTCGCGACACTACGAGTTGATTAACCGAATGGTCAAGCTTTTGTCCATGCCAGCAACCGCTCGGCGGACCAGGTGTTGACGATCCGGTCGGCGGGCACCTCGCACGCTTGCGCCCGTTCACAGCCGTACCCCTGGAAGTCGAGTTGCCCGGGCGCGTGCGCGTCCGTGTCGATCGCGAACAGGCACCCGCGTTCCAACGCCGCACGAATGAGCCGCGTCGGCGGATCCCGGCGCTCGGGTCGACTGTTGATCTCGACCGCGGTGTCGAACTGCCGGCACGCCTCGAACACCACCTCGGCGTTGAAGTCCGACTCGGGGCGGGCCCCTCGACCGCCCTCGACCAGCCTTCCCGTGCAGTGCCCGAGAACGTCGACGAGCGGATTCGCCACCGCTCGGACCATCCGTCGCGTCATCGCGTCGTGATCCATCCGGAGCTTCGAGTGCACGCTGGCGACGACGATGTCCAGCTCGGCGAGCAGCGCCGGGTCCTGATCGAGTGTTCCGTCGTCGAGGATGTCCACCTCGATCCCGGTGAGGATCCGGAACGGCGCCAACTCCTCGTTCAGTTCGGCGACGACGTCGAGCTGACGGCGCAGCCGGTCGGCGGACAGCCCGTTCGCGACCGTCAGTCGCGGCGAGTGATCCGTGAGCGCGCAGTAGTCGTGTCCGATCATCGCCGCGCGGCGCATCATCTCCTCGATCGGGCTGCCGCCGTCGGACCAGTCCGAGTGGGTGTGCAGGTCGCCGCGCAACGCGGCGAGGAGCTCGCGGCCACCGACACCGATCTGCTGCGCCGACTTCTCGACCTCGGACAGGTACGCGGGAACCTCGCCGGCCCACGCCTGCGCGATCACGGCGGCGGTCTTCGGACCGATGCCCGGCAACGCCGTCCAGGTATCGGTGCGGCCGTAACGGTCGCGCTGCTCGGGCGTCAGTGCCTCGACGACGTCCGCGGCGCGCCGGTACGCCTTGACCCGATGGGTTTCCGCCCGGCCCCGCTCGAGCCAGAACGCGATCTCCCGTAAAGCCTCGACGGGGTCCATCTCCCCATCCTGTGCCATCCGCGGCGCTACCGCAGGATCTCGGTCGCCTTCTGGCGTGCCGCGGACGGGTCCGCGGCGGCGAGTGCCGCGTCGGCGGCGCGGCGGCACTGCGCGAGGTCCACCGACGCCAGCGCGGACCCGGTCGCCGCGACCGCGGAGGCTGCCATCGACAGCGAGGTGACTCCGAGGCCCACCAGGACGCACGCCAGCAACGGATCGGCGGCGGCTTCACCGCACACCCCGACGCTCTTGCCCACCCGAGCGCCGTCCGCCGCGGTCCTGGCGACCAACGCCAGCACCGCGGGCTGCCACGGGTCGGTGAGGCCGGCGAGCGGCGCCGACATCCGATCGGCGGCCATCGTGTACTGCGTGAGGTCGTTGGTGCCGATCGACAGGAAGTCGACGTGCTCGAGAATCCGGTCGGCCAACAGCGCGGCCGCGGGCACCTCCACCATGACACCGGGCACCAGGTCCCGCGCGCGGGCGGCCGCTGCGAACTCGGCGGCCTCGGCGAGGGTCGCGATCATCGGAGCCATCACGAGCACCTCCGACGACGATGTCCGCGACGCGGCGGCGATCGCGTCGAGCTGGCGTTCCAGCAGGCCCGGATGGCCCGCTGCGATGCGGTATCCCCGCACGCCGAGCGCGGGGTTCGCCTCCTCACCGGTCGGGGCGAACCTCATCGGCTTGTCCGAGCCGGCGTCGAGGGTGCGCACGACGACCTTTCCGTCGGGGAACGCGTCGAACACCTCGCGGTAGATCTGCGCTTGTTCCTCCACCGGGGGTTCGGTGTCGCGGTCGAGGAACGCCAGCTCCGTCCGGAACAGCCCGACGCCCTCGGCCGCCGACCCGTCCGCGGCCGCCCGCGCTCCCGGCCCGTCCTGGACGTTCGCGAGTACGGCCACCGGGTGTCCGTCCCGGGTCCGACCGGGACCGACCCAGGATGCGGTGCGCCGCCGAACGTCCGCCGAGTGCGCGACAGCGGACCGGGCGCGGCCGGGGTCGGGGTCCACCTCGACGGATCCCGCACTGCCGTCCACCAGAACCGGCGCGCCCGAGGCGATGTCGCCGAGCCCGGAGACACCGACGACGCAGGGTATGCCCAGTTGTCGGGCGATGATCGACGTGTGGCCGGTCGGTCCGCCGAGCGTGGTGGCGATGGCGACGACCAACGTCGGGTCGAGAACCGCGGTGTCGGCAGGTGCGAGGTCGCGCGCCACCAGCACCGAGGGCACGGACGGCGTCGGGACGCCGGGTTCGGGCATCCCGTGCAGCTCGGCGATCACCCGGTCGCGGATGTCCTCGAGGTCGGTGACCCGTTCGGCCATCACCCCACCGAGCTCGGTGAAGACCGCGGCGAACCGGTCGGTGGCATCGGCGGTCGCGGAGTCGGCTGGTGCGCCTGCATCGATCAGTGTGCCGGCGGCACCGAGCCAGCCCCGGTCGGTGGCGAGCCCGGCGGTGGCTCGCAGGACGTCCGCGCCCGCGCCACGGACGCTGTCCGCGCGGGCCAGCAGACGAGCGGCCACGGCCTCGGCAGCGGCGAGGAAGCGCTGCTTCTCTGCGGGTCGATCGACGGCGGGCAGATCGGTGCCGCGCGCCGGGCGCCGGGGACGCTCACCGGGCCTGAGTGCGGGCCCGTAGCCCGCCCCGGGGACGACGGCGGTGCCGGCGAGCACTCGCCGACCCGCCCGCGCACCCGCTTTCACCTGCACCGAACCGTTCTCCGCCCCGATCCCGTCCATCTCCACTCCTCGATTCCGACGCACTGCACTTCCGGCTCACCCGGACTGGCCGCATGTGACCAGGATTACTCGAACCCATTGACATGTCAACACATCCAGGCGTAAAACAACATAAACCAACATGAATTCAGGCAGGAGGTCACATGTACGCCGAAGAGCGACAGCAGGCGATCGCGGAGCTGATCGGCCGGCGCGGCCGGGTGTCGGTCGCCGACCTCGCCGACGCCTACGACGTGACCACCGAGACCGTCCGGCGCGACCTCGCGGCGCTCGACCGGCTCGGACTGATCCGGCGCGTGCACGGCGGCGCCGTGTCCGCCGCCGCCATCACCCTCGGCGAGAAGGGCCTCGGCGAACGTGAGCACACCAACGCGCACGCCAAGGACCGGATCGCCGCCGCGGCGCTCGAACACCTGCCGGCCGACGGCGGAAGCATCGTCCTCGACGCCGGGACCACGACCTCTCGCATCGCGGCTCGCCTGCCCGCGGACCGCGACCTCACCGTCGTCACCAACTCGATCCCCGTCGCCACCCGGTGCACGGGCAGGCACACCCTGCAGATTCTCGGCGGTCGCGTCCGGGGTGTGACCCAGGCGGTGGTCGGCGACCAGGCGGTCGCCACACTGTCGGCGCTGCGCGTCGACGTCGCATTCGTCGGCGCCAACGGCATCACCGCGCAGCACGGACTCTCGACCCCCGACTTCGACGAGGCCGCCGTGAAGTCCGCCCTCGTCAGGTGCGCCAATCTGGTTGTCGTCGTGACCGATTCGAGCAAGATCGGCCGCGAGGACCTGGTCAGCTTCGCCGCCGTCGACGCCGTCGACGTGCTGGTGACCGACACCGACCTCGATGCGGGTGCCCGGGCGGAGTTCGAGAATCGCGGCGTGGAAGTGGTGCTCGCATGATCGTCACCCTCACGGCGAACCCGAGTCTCGACACGACCATCGAGCTGACCGGACGACTCCAACGCGGCGCCGTGCACCGCGCTCGCACCACGACCACAGATCCGGGAGGCAAGGGCGTCAACGTGGCCCGGGTGGTCACGGCTGCGGGCAGCCCCGCACTGGCGATCCTTCCCGCCCGTGAGGACGACCCCCTGGTCACGGCACTCGCCGACCGCGGTGTCGCTCACCGCCTCGTCTCCACCGGACGACCCGTCCGGGCCAACGTCACCGTCACCGAACCGGACGGCACCACGACCAAGATCAATCCGCCGGGCGCCGCTGCTCACGCCGAGGAGTTGAAGGCACTCGCCGGCCTGGTGTCCCGGCACGCGGCCACCGCGGACTGGGTGGCGCTGTGTGGGTCGCTCCCGCCGGGGGCGCCCGACGACTGGTACGCGACCCTCGTGCGGTCGCTGCGGCCGCTACCGTGCGCCGTCGCCGTCGACACCTCGGACCTGCCGTTGCGGGCGCTCGCCGCCGGCTTCCCCGACACGGCACCCGACCTGATGAAACCGAACGCGGACGAGCTCGCCCAGCTCACCGGCTGCGACGGCGGCGCCCTCGAGGCCGCGGCCGAACGGGGCGATCCCGACCCGACGGTACGGGCGGCCCGCGCACTGGTCGACCGCGGCGTCGGGACGGTGCTCGTGACCCTCGGCGGCGCCGGAGCCGTCCTCGTCACAGCCGACGGTGCCTGGTTCGCGCGGGCACCACGGATCACCCTCCGGAGCACGGTCGGCGCCGGCGACGCATCACTCGCCGGCTACCTGCTGGCCCAGGTCTCGGGTGAGTCCCCCGATCGCGCACTCCAGCGCGCCGTTGCGCACGGCACCGCGGCGGCGGCCCTCCCCGGCACCGCGCTCCCGCACCCCGATCAGGTCGACCGCGACGCGGTCACCGTCAGCGCCGTCGACCTTCCCGTCGCCGGTCGCGCATCATCCACGCCGGTGGCCCATCCGGCCACCGATCTCTGAGGATCCGACATGTCCACTCCCACCGCAGATTCCCCGGCCATCATCGACCCCGGTCTGATCGACCTCGACGCCGACTTGGGGTCCGGCTCGGCCGAGGTGATCGGCGCGCTCGCGAACCGGCTCGCCGCCGAGGGCCGTGCGACCGATGCCGCTGCCCTGCGGGACGCGGCCCTGGCACGTGAGGCGCAATCCGCAACCGGACTTCCGGGTGGCATCGCGATCCCGCACTGCCGGTCGGCTGCCGTGACCACCGCGTCCCTCGGGTTCGCGCGCCTGCGGCCGAGGGTCGACTTCGGTGCGCCCGACGGGCCTGCCGACCTTGTGTTCCTCATCGCCGCACCCGAAGGCGCGGGTGCCGCGCACATGAAACTGCTGTCCGGACTCGCCCGGTCGCTCGTCAAACCGGACTTCGTCGCCGCGCTCCGGGCCGCACCGGACGCCGACGCGGTCGTGGTGCTGGTGCACGAGGCGCTGGGGCTGGAGGTGCCCGGACACGTGGCCGCGGCAGCACCGGAACCTGAACCTCCGGCGGCGGAGGAGCACGTGGTGTCGGACGAGTCGGCAGGCCGCTACATCGTGGCCGTCACCGCGTGCCCGACGGGCATCGCCCACACCTACATGGCCGCCGACTCGCTGGTCGCGGCGGGCGAACGGGCGGCGGTTCCGGTACACGTCGAGACGCAGGGGTCGAGCGGCGGCACCGCACTGGGCGCCGACGTGATCGCGGGCGCAGCGGCCGTCATCTTCGCGACCGACGTCGGGGTCAAGGGCCGGGAACGGTTCGCGGGCAAACCCGTTGTCGCGTCCGGCGTGAAACGGGCGATCAACGAACCCGACGCGATGCTCGCCGAGGCGCTGCGCGCATCGGAGAACCCCGCCGCGGCAACGGTCTCCGGGGTCGTCGAGAGCTCCGACGCCGATGCCGGGACCGCGGACGTGGGCTGGGGCACGCGGCTGCGGCAGATCCTGCTGACCGGCGTGAGCTACATGATCCCGTTCGTCGCCGCGGGCGGCCTGCTCATCGCGCTCGGTTTCCTGTTCGGCGGCTACGAGATCGGCGACAGCGCGAAGGACATCGTCCTCGACAACTCCCTGTGGAACCTGCCCGACGGCGGCCTCGGCGCCTACCTCGGCGCAGTCCTGTTCCAGATCGGGTCGCTGGCCTTCGCGTTCCTGGTTCCGGCGCTGGCCGGCTACATAGCGTTCGCAATCGCGGACAGGCCCGGTCTCGCACCGGGTTTCACCGCAGGTGCGGTCGCGGTGTTCGTGGGCGCGGGCTTCATCGGCGGCCTCGTCGGCGGCATCATCGCCGGATTCGCCGCACTGTGGATCGGTCGCATGCCGGTGCCCGCGGTCCTGCGCGGGCTGATGCCGGTGGTGGTCATCCCCCTGTTCGCAACGCTCGCCGTCGGCGCGCTGATGTTCATGGTCCTTGGACGGCCCCTCGCGTCGGTCACCACCGGACTCACCAACTGGCTCGGCGGCCTGTCCGGCGGTTCCGCGGTGATCCTCGGCATCATCCTCGGACTGATGATGTGCTTCGACCTCGGCGGCCCCGTGAACAAGGCGGCGTACGCCTTCGCGGTCGCGGGACTGAACGTCAACGACCCGGCGACCCTGCGCATCATGGCCGCGGTCATGGCTGCCGGCATGGTTCCCCCGCTCGCGATGGCACTGGCGTCGACCGTTCGTCCCGGTCTCTTCAGCGAGGCCGAACGTGAGAACGGCAAGGCAGCGTGGTTCCTCGGCGCCGCCTTCATCTCCGAGGGCGCCATCCCGTTCGCGGCGGCCGACCCGCTGCGGGTGATCCCGTCGATGATGGCGGGTGGCGCCGTCACAGGTGCGCTGATCATGGCTACCGGGGTCACCCTCAGCGCCCCGCACGGCGGCATCTTCGTCTTCTTCGCGATCGGCGGGATCGGCTGGTTCCTCGTCTCGCTCGCGGCCGGGACCGTCGTCTCGGCACTGGCCGTCGTCACGGCGAAGCAGTTCACACGCAGTGGCGCCGCAGTGGAGGTCGAGCCGGCCCCCGCTGCCGCCTGATCCCCGCACGTCCCCGAGATTCGCATCCCCTGAGTCACACCCGAAAGGACATCTCATGCCCAGCATCACCGTCGCCGTCGGATCGTCGATCGGCCTGCACGCCCGCCCCGCCGCCGTCATCGCGGAGGCGGTCGCCGCCGCGGGCGTCCCCGTCACCCTCGCCGTCGCGGGGTCCGACCCGGTGGACGCCGGATCGGCTCTGATGATCATGACGCTCGGCGCCACCCAGGGCGTCGAGGTGACGGTCTCCAGCGAGGATCAGCCCACGCTGGAGAAGGTCGCCGAGCTGGTGGCCGCCGACCTCGACGCCTGAGGCCGGCGGACGCGAGGTGGTCACCCGGTGCGTTCGGCGACGCCCTGTCGCCAGTAGCCCATGAAGGCCACCCGCTTGCGGTCGACACCCCAGTCTGTGACGAGGAGCCGGCGAAGCTGTTTGATGACCGCGGCCTCTCCCGCGAGCCAGGCGTAGAACTCGCCCGTCGGTTCGGGTTCCGGTGAATCCCACAGGATCTGGGAGTCCACGTCGATCTCGTCGAGCGGTTGCGCGGCATCGACGTGCGCCGCGTCGACCGCGCTGCGACCGGCGCGGCGCCACTCGTGCAACGCGGGGACGAGGAGCGATCCGATCGCGGCGCCCTCCCGCGGAAGCCAGCGGACGTCGACGGTGGCGGCGCTGGTGATCGGGACCGCGTCGCCGCGGTCCGGCACCTCGATCAGGGCCGTGGCGCGGCAGTGCGCGGGAAGCCCTTCCAGGATGCCCGCGATGGCGGGCGCCGCCGTCTCGTCACCGACCAGCAGCAGTTCGGTGGCAGTGCCCGGCTTCCAGTCCATGCCGGTGTGGGACTGCTCGCTGCGTGCGTCGGGCCCGACGATGACAACGGCGTCGCCGGGTGCGGCGGTGTGCAGCCATGCGGAGCCCGGGCCGACGGGGTGCCCGTGCTCGGTGTGGCCGACGAAGTCGATGTCGACACGTCGGGACGCGGTGTCGACGGCCCGCACCGTGTAGGTGCGGAACGGGCTGCGCCGCTCCTCGGGCAGTGCTCGCCACCGCGCGTACCAGTCCCCGCGCAGGACCGCGTCCTCGTCGTCCACTCCGAGATCCGCGTAGCACCGGTCGTCCTGCGGGAACACGACCTTGACGCGCTGGTCGCGAGCGTGGTCGGCGAAGTGCTCGAAGTGCGGACCGGTGAAACTGACACGGACGAAGGTGGGACTCAGCCGTCGGACGGCGGTGACCGTCGCACGGTAGGGGCGGTAGCCGGGTCGATCGGGGGCGGCGCTCGTCTCGGGCATCGGTCTCCTTCGCGGGAACATCGGTGTCACACCATGAACTTTCAAAAGATTTGATAGTTCAACTTAGGGAAGCCTACACTCGGCGCGCCCGGACCGACGCACCACCGAGAGGATCTTCCCGCATGATCAGCAGGACCCGCTTCCGACGGGTGGCCGTCGTCGCCGCCACACTGCTCACACTGACCGCGTGTTCGAACTCGCGCAACGACGAGGCGAACTCGTCGGCTACGGACGCATTCGAGACGGTGACCATCGAACACGCCCTCGGCGAGGCCGTGATCAACGAGAAGCCCGAACGAATCGTGACCCTCGGCCAGGGCTCGACGGAGACCGCCATCGCGCTCGGCACCGTCCCGGTCGGGATGGAGGAGTACCCGTGGGGCAGCGACGAGACCGGCTACATGCCGTGGATCCACGAGGCGGTCGGCGAGCGGGGTGCGGCGCTGCCGACCCAGTTCGGCGGCGGCAGCGAACTGGACGTCGAGGCGATCGCCGCACTTCGTCCCGACCTCATCCTCGCGCCGTGGTCCGGCGTCACCCCGGAGCAGTACAGCCACCTCTCGTCGATCGCACCGACCGTCGCCTACCCCGAGGCCGCCTGGACCATCACCTGGCAACAGCAGATCGAGACGATCGCCCGCGCCATGGGCCAGGACGAGGACGGTGCCCGCCTCGTCGCGGACATCGACGGGCAACTCGCCGAGTCCGCTCGGCCCGAGTACGCGGGCGTCACGTTCTCCTACGTCTACAACACCGGGCCGGGCACCCTCGGCGTGTTCTTCCCCACCGAACAGCGGGTGGCGATGGTGAGCGCTCTCGGCCTCACCGTCGATCCCGTCGTGGACACCCTTCGCGGATACGAGGTGTCGGGTACCGACTCCGCCGTGATCGGCCTCGAGAACGCGCACCTGCTCGCGGGCTCAGATCTGATCTTCACGTTCTACTCCGACGCGGCGAATCGCGCCGACGTCGAGGCCCAGCCCGTGTACCGGCAGATTCCCGCGGTTGCGCGCGGCTCCGTCGTGGCCCCCACCGAGCAGTCGTTCGTCACCGGGTCCTCGATCATCAACCCGTTGACCGTGCCGTGGACCATCGAGCGTTTCGTCCCGCTGATCGACGAGGCAGTCGCGAAGCTCGACCGGTGACAGGTGACGGAAACCCTTCCACGGGAAGGGTTTCCGTCACTCCTGGTGTGCGTCGCGCTCCCGTTTGAACCGATCCCACTCGCTGCCGAGCCGCGCGTCGACGAGCCAGCCCATGTAGTCGCGCATGTTCCGCACCCGATGCCACGCGAGGCTCCCCTCCCGTACGAAGGGCAGGGTCTCCTCGGCGAGGCGGAGCTGGTTGTGCAGGTACACCTGCTCCGCTGCCAGGAAACCCGCCCACACATCGGTGTCCATCACGAAGTAGTGCGAGCGGTCCCCGTGCTTGCGCACCCTGCGCACGAATCCCCTGTCGACCAGCTGCCGGGTGTAGGTCGACACCGATCCCCGACTGATTCCCAACGCCTCGACCAGTTCCGCCGGAGCAACACCGTCGGACTCGTCCACCAGGAGATAGCCCGCGATCAGCCCTTCGATACGCGACGCCCCCGCAGCGGACCAGTAGTCGGCGAACCGTTCCACGAAGCCCCCGACTGTCCCCTCACCACCCGCAGCCGCACTCATGGAGCACATTGAATCACCGCCGCACCGGACGATCACACCGCGACCGCCCGCACCACCGTCACTCCGTCGACGCCAGCGCGGTTGCCCCGCGCAGGATCTGGACGGGTTGCAGTGGGCCGTCGACCGCCTCGGACGCGCTGAGCAGGTCACCGTCCGGCGTGAACGCGATCGCCTCGCCCTGCGGCTGATTCGGCATCGGCACCCGGATCGGCACCGATCCGGTCAACGCGGCCACGATGTCACCGTCCGGAACCGAGAACAGGTAGACGTCCGTGTAGGTGCGCAGCGCCACGACCCGGCCGTCGGCGCTCACCGCTCCCCCGGTGACGAGCGTCGACCCGGCGATCGGTACCGGCCCACCGGGAGTGCCGGTCGGGCCGAGCCGGACCTGCCCGGCGCGCCGCAAGGTCGTCGGCCCCTCGGGCAGGTCGGCGATCGACCGGTCCACCGTGTAGACGCCGGCTGCGAGGAGGACCTCCTTCGTGACGATCACCGGCCGGCCGTCCGCGCCGACCAGCAACGCCTCCGCGTCGTGCGCGCCGTCCGGATAGACCAGCGCGCGACGGTCACCGGCGCCGGTACCCGGGTCCATCGAGATCAGCCCGATCGACGTCCGGGCGCGATTGTTGTCACCGGTGTCGGCGAGCCACAGTGCGCCCCCGGACAGCGCGAGGTCCTCGACGTCGACCGGGGTGACCGGCACCGGCAGCGACGCCGTGACGGCGCACGTGTCGTCGAGCACCCACAGCGTCCGATCGGTGCCACTGTCCCCGATCGCGAAGATCCGGTCGCCGTCCGACGCCAGTCCGGACACCTCGGTGAGCCCGGACTCCGTGGGCGTGCAGAGTGTCACGAACTCCGCGTCGACGGCCGCGGATCCGCTCGACGAACCCGCCGACCCGGAGCTCTGCGCCGCGACCGGAGCCGTCGTCAGGAGCGCCGAACCCGCCACCGCCAACGCGAGTGCAGGCCAGCGGTGTCGTGCAGACGTGATCGATCGGGTCATCGTCGAAGGCTCCTCGGAGTCGGGTCGGGCGGCGCCGCCGTGCCGAACCGCCCGGAGGCGGGGCACCGACGGCACCTTCGCGCGGACCAGTGTGCCCGTCCCGTGCGCGCGAGATTCGGAATCGGCCGAATTGCGTGGTCCGTCACCTCGGCGACGAGGACCAGTGCACAGGGGGCGGAAGAACCGCCGGCAGTCGCGTCGTCCCGCTGCCGCGCGCCGCCTCCACCTGTGACCGTGTCAGGTACAACGCCGAGGACAGATCCGCCCCGGCGATGCGCGCGTCCCGGAGATCGGCGCCGAGCAGATCCACGGCGGCCAGATCGCATCCGGTGAGGTCGACCCCGATCAGCACCGCTCCCCGCAGGTCCGCACCACACAGCCGGACCCCGCGCAGGTCGCATCCGGCGAGGTCGGCGCCGGGTCCGAGGCGCGGATCGAGCTCGCCCGCGTCGGCGAAGTAGGCGGCGCGGACCTCGGCGCTGACGGTCGTCAGGAGTTCCCGTACCGAGTCCCGCACGACGTCCGTCTCCATCGCCAGCAGGTCGTCGATCCCGCCCTCGACGATCGACGCCAGGGTGTCCGCGAGATCGACGGCGTCGCGCGCCGTCCCGGCGTCGTAGGTGCGTTCCCGCGCTTCGAGCAGGTGCCAGATCATCTCGTGCACCTGCTTGACGATCGCGAACGCCGAGAACATCGAGGCACGCGTGGCGGGGCGATCCCGCCAGCTCACACCGGCGAACAACCGCTGGGCGACCATCTGGCCGGCGCCGAAACAGTCGAATGTCGCGCATCCGCGAAATCCCCTGTCGCGCAGCGCACCGTGGACGGTGCACGCAAAGGTGTCGTCGAGATGCCGACACGGCACCCCGGCGGGTTTGTCCTCCGCGAAGTCCACGGATCTCGCGAATCCGAATGCAGTGCAGCACAGGGCGAAACATCGGCTGCAGTCGGCGCGCAGGAGGCTACGACGGCCGGCGGCGTCGGCCGGGCGACACGTCGACGAACGAAGGGACGGGTGTGACGACGAGATGGTCATGTGAACTCCAGAGGGTGGTTCCGGTACGAGTGGAAGCCAGGGAACCCGTGGTCGGGTTCCCCCTCGGGGCACACGGAATCACCACCGCAGACAGGCGCGGCTCACGTGACGAGCGAAGTGTCCGGGTCACGGACGCGATGTGATGTTCACTGCCGGCCAGGCTAGCAGGTCACGATTGCCGGGCGACTGTCAGGCGCGCCGCCTGCGCACGATCCACCAGACGGCACCCGCCGCGACCACCGCGAGAACGACACCGACCGCGACGCCCGCCGCCGGTTCGATCTGCACCGCGACGGACGCATCAGCCGAATCCTCGGGCATCGGCACGAGATCGGTTGCACCACGGATGATTCGGATCGGCGGTAGCGATCCACCACCGGACTCCGACGCGGTGAGCAGGTGGCCGCCGTCGGTGAAGGCGATCGCCTCACCCTGCGGCTCGTCGGGCAGCGGTATGCGGATCGGCGTGGACTCGGTGAGCGCGGCCACGACGTCCCCGTCCGGTGCCGCGAACAAGTATGCGTCGGTGTAGGTGCGCAGTGCCACGACCCGGCCGTCCACGCTCACCGCACCACCCGTCACCAGCGTCGACCCGGCTGTCGGCACCGGCCCGCCGGGAGTGTCCGTCGGCCCGACCCGGATCGCCCCGGCCCGGCGCAACGGACTCGGTCCAGGGCTGGGCAGGTCCGCCACGGGAATGTCGGAGACGTAGACACCCGACTGCCCGAGCAGGGTCTTGGTGACGATCACCGGCCGACCGTCGGCGCCGACGAGGAGTGCCTCGGCGTCCTGCGCGGTGTCGGGATAGCTCAGCCGGTGCAGGCCACCGGCCCCGGACCCGGGATCCATCGAGGTCAACGCGATCGTCTCGCGACGACGGTCGTTGTCACCGGTGTCCGACAGCCACAGCGTGCCGTCGTGGAGGGCGAGATCCTCCACGTCGTACGAGTCGACGGGAACCGCGAGCGTGCCGGTCACCGCGCAGTCGTGGTCGAGGACCCACACCGTCTGGTCGGTTCCACTGTCGCCGACGGCGAAGAACCGGTCGCCGTCCGCGGTCAGCCCCGACAGCTCGGCGATCCCTGTTTCGGTTGGGGTGCAGAGGGTTTCGACCTCCGCCGCCACGACGACCGGAGTCGGCGTCGGCTGCGCGCCGACCGGTGCCGACACGGCGAACACCGCACCCACCGCGCCGCACGCGGCCACCACGCGGCGCCGCATCCCCACCCCCGCCACCAACTCAGGCTGCGCTGTGCCGGAACTCGTCGAGGGCCGCCGCCAGTGCCGGCGGCACCTTGGCTCGCACGAGAGTGCCCTCCGCCTCGTGCGCCGTGTCGAGGATGCGGCCGTCGGCGTGGATCCGCGCCATCAGGTCGCCCCTGCTGTACGGGAGCAGCACTTCGATCTCGACCTCCGGCGGACTCACCAGGTCGGCGAGCGTGGCCCGTAGGTCCTCGATCCCGTCGCCGGTGCGGGCGGACACGAACTTCGCCCCGGTCAGCAGAGCGCGCAACTGCGTCAGCGTCACCGGGTCGGCGGCGTCGATCTTGTTGACCACCAACAGTTCCGGCGGCGGCGGAGCATCCGATTCGCGAAGGACGTCGACGATGACCTCACGCACGGCCTTGATCTGCTCGGTCGGCAGCGGGTCCGAGCCGTCCACCACGTGCAGCAGCAGGTCGGCGTCCGCGACCTCCTCCAGCGTCGACCGGAACGCCTCGACCAACTGTGTCGGGAGGTGACGCACGAAACCGACGGTGTCGGTGAGCACGTACTGCCGCCCGTCCGGGAACTCCGCCTTCCGCGTCGTCGGGTCCAGTGTCGCGAACAGCGCGTCCTGCACGAGGACTCCCGCGCCGGTGAGGGCGTTGAGGAGGCTCGACTTGCCGGCGTTGGTGTACCCGACGATCGCGACCGACGGCACGTCGCTGCGGAGCCGCTTGGTTCGCTTGGTGTCGCGCGCCGCCTTCATACCCTTGATCTCACGGCGCAGCTTCGCCATCCGCTCGCGGATGCGGCGACGGTCCGTCTCGATCTTCGTCTCACCCGGACCACGCAGACCAACGCCGCCGTTGCTGCCGGCGCGGCCACCGGCCTGCCGGGACATCGACTCACCCCAGCCGCGCAGTCTCGGCAACATGTACTCCATCTGCGCGAGGGCGACCTGCGCCTTGCCCTCGCTGGAGGTGGCGTGCTGGGCGAAGATGTCGAGGATGAGCGCCGTCCGGTCGATCACCTTGACCTTCACGACCTTCTCCAGCGCGGTCAGCTGAGCGGGTGTCAGCTCGCCGTCGCAGATCACGGTGTCCGCGCCGGTCGCGAGGACGACCTCGCGCAACTCGTCGGCCTTGCCCGATCCGATGTAGGTGGCGGCATCCGGTTTGTCGCGGCGCTGCACCAGCCCTTCGAGCACCTCGGATCCCGCCGTCTCGGCGAGCGCGGCGAGCTCGGCCATGCTGGCGTCGGCCTGGGCGGCCGTTCCGGAGGTCCACACCCCCACCAGCACGACCCGCTCGAGGCGCAGCTGCCGGTACTCGACCTCGGTGATGTCGGTGAGTTCGGTGGACAGACCCGCGACGCGGCGCAGTGCACTGCGCTCGTCGAGTTGGAGTTCACCGACCGACGGTGAGTGGCCGGCCCGGTCGTGGTCGGACCCGGTGCGGGACATGTCGGTCATTTCGTCTGATTTCGTCATACACCGCAATGATCCCACGCCCGGCCACCACGATGCACCCCGATTAACCCGGGAGACGACCACGGCCGGTGCGGACTATCGACCGAGCGACGACCACCACGACTCGTCGAGACTCCCCGACGCGACGAGAACCGACGGCCCGCGCAGCGTCGCCGAGCCGTCCGCGACGGTCACGACGACCTCGCCGCCGGGTACCCGGACCCGCACCTCGCCCTCCGCTCGGCCGTCGGCGCGCAGCGCCGCGGCCGCCGCCGCGACGGTGCCAGTGCCGCAGGACCGGGTCTCCCCGACGCCGCGCTCGTATACCCGCATGTCCACGCCGCCGTCCCGGATCGGGGTCAGGATCTCCACGTTGACGCCGTGTTCGAAGAACGATGCATCGAATTCCGGTGCCGTCGTCAGGTCCAGCTCGGCCAGTGCCGCCGCCGTCAGATCGTCGGACACGCAGGCCAGGTGCGGGTTGCCGACGTCGATTCCGAGCCCGGTGAACTCCTGTCCCGCGACCGTCGCAGTCGAGGTGCCGAGCTCGCGCACCGCACCCATCGCGACCGTCACGTCCGCGGTCGCGCCCGCGACCGAGTGCACGATCACCGGCCGGGCACCGGCCCGGGAGCCCACCACGAACTCGTCGCCCGACTCCAGGCCCGACGCCCGCAGGAAGTGCGCGAACACCCGAACCCCGTTGCCGCACATCTCGGCGACGGATCCGTCGGCGTTGCGGTAGTCCATGAACCAGTGATCCGCCTCGACGCCGTCCGGCAACACGTCGAGCACGCCGGTCTCCACCAGGACTCCGGCCCGCGCAACTCGCAGCACGCCGTCCGCGCCGATGCCGCGGTTGCGATCGCACAGCGCGGACACCCGCGCCTCGGTCAATTCGATGGTGGCGTCGAGGTCCGGCAGGATGACGAAGTCGTTCTGTGTGCCGTGACCCTTCGCGAACTGCATGGCGACCATGCTAGTGGCGCTCCGCATCGACGCCGCGGCGCCGAAGAGACTCAGCCGCGCGGCCACGTGGTCGGAAACGGTCATCGCGCACCGCCGGTGACCGCAACCGACCGTTGCCGCGTGATCTCGTACAGGCACACCGCACCGGCGGACGGGGCACCGAGCGAGCTCGCCGCGCCCCCGATGGGGATGCTCACCGTCACGTCGCAGGCTCGTCGCCAGCCGGCACTCATGCCGCGCGTCTCGTTTCCGATCACCAGGATCGTTCCGCCTCTCAGGTCGTGGTCGAACACGGTGGCGTCACCGTCCTCGTCGGTGCCGACGATCTGCAGGTGCCGGTTCTGGCGATCCCGGAACGCGACCACCTCGCCGGGGTCGGCGGCGGTGAACACCGGCATCGCGAACAGTGAACCGGTGGACGCCCGCACGCACTGCGGATCGAACGGGTCCGCGGCGTGACCGGTCACGATCACGGCGTCGGCCCCGAACGCGTCCGCACTGCGGACGAGGGTACCGAGGTTGCCGGGCGACGACGGGCGGTCGAAGACCACGACGAGGGGTTCGCGTTCGGAGCCGCGCAGCGTGAGCCCCGACAACGACCGGGTGCGCGTCTTCGCCACCGCGATCAGCTCCGGCGCCGCCTCGGACCGCTCCCCGAGTTCCGTCATCAGCTCGCCGCTGACCCCGATCTTCTCCCCCGGCCAGGCCGCCGTCAGGTCCTTCGCCCACCGGGACAGCGGGTCTCCGTCGACGCGGTACAGCAGGGTCTCGAGCGGCCAGTCGTGCTCGACCGCGAGACTCAGTGGGCGCACGCCCTGGATCAGGAATCGCCCGGCCTTCGTCCGCTTGGACCGGGTCGTCAGATAGGAGAGCCACTGCTGGAACCGGGCGTTGCGGACGGTGACCCGGGGCGGCCCGCCGCCGGCGGTTCGGCTCATCGCCCGACCTGCTGTGGGCTGCCCGTGGCTCGCGACGTCATGTCCGGAAGTCTAGGTCCCGGCGTCGACCCGCCGGCCGTCGCCGCCGGATCGGCCCTCGACCACGGCGAGCGCCGTCGGCACGAGATCCGGGCGGGCGGCGTCGACCCAGCTGATCCGAGCGTCGCGCCGGAACCAGGAGCGTTGCCTGCGGACATAGCGCCGCGTCCCGATGAACGTGCGTTCGCGGGCCTCGTCCATGTCGTACTCGCCGTCCATGGCGGCGAGCACCTGGGCGTACCCGATCGCCCGCGGCGCGGTGACGCCCTCTCGCAGGCCCGCGCCTGTCAGCGCCTCGACCTCGTCCACCAGGCCCGCCTCGAACATGAGCCGGGTCCGGCGTTCGATCCGGTCGTCCAGTTCGGTCGTGTCCCGATCCACGCCGAGCAGCACCGCACCCCAGCGCGGTTCCCCGATCGCCGGCGCCGACGCCGCGAACGGCTGTCCGGTCAGTTCGACCACCTCGAGCGCGCGCACCATCCGCCGGCCGTCGGTCGGCAGGATCGTCGCCGCTGCCTGCGGATCGACCCTGCACAGCTCCTCGTGGACGCCCGCGACGCCCCGCTCGGCGAGCACCGCCTCCCACTTCGCGCGCACACCCGCATCGGTGGCCGGGAACGTCCAGTCGTCGAGCAGCGACTGGACGTACATCATCGAGCCGCCGACGATCACCGGCACCGCGCCGCGCGCGGCGATCGCCTCGACGTCCGCCCGTGCGGCCTCCTGGTACCGGGCGACGGTCGCGGTCTCCGTCACGTCCAGGACGTCGAGCTGGTGGTGCGGGATCCCGCGGCGCTCCCCGACCGGCAGTTTCGCTGTGCCGATGTCCATGCCGCGGTACTGCTGCATGGCGTCGATGTTGACGATCTCGCCGCCCAGGTGCTCCGCCAGGGCGAGCCCGAGGTCCGATTTCCCGCTCGCGGTCGGCCCCACCACCGCGATCGGCCGGATCCCGCCGGTCACGGCAGCCACAGTCCGACGTGATAGGCCACGCCGAACGGCGCGCCGCGATAGGTGGTCGTGACCCGGCCCGGCGTCCGGCCGAACAACCCGGCGAGCACCTGCCACGCCGCTCGTCCCTCGATCCCGAGATCCGAGCACGTCGCCGGATCGAGCCGACGCAGGTGGTCGAGATCTCCCGTGTCGAGGGCGCGGTCGAGTTCGCGCTGGGTCTGCGGTGCACGTTCGTCGAACGCGCCGGGCGCTTTCGGGGTCAGGGTGGTGGCGCCGTCCGCCACCACGAGGACACCCTGCGCCGACTCCTCGCCGTCGAGTTGCTTCCGCAGCCGGGCGCCGATGTCGGTGCACTCCTCGGGTGCGGTGTCCGCCGCGACGACGAGGGCTTCCGCGACCACGTCGCCCGGCGCAGTTGCGCGCAACCAGCCGCCGACGAGAACCGGCAGCGGCACATCCTGATCGACGTCCGGCACGACATCGCCGTCACCCACACCGAGCCCGACCCGCACATCCACCCCGAATCCGGCGAAGCTCCCCACCGTGTCGGGACCGAAGCTCGCGGAGACCGGGCCGACACCGACGATCGTCCAGGTGCCCGCGGACGCGGCGAGCAGGCCGGCCGCCTCGACGGAGGCCGCACGCAGGTCCGCGGTCTCCTGCGCCGCAGTGCCTGCCAGTTCGGGTATCAGCAGAGGTGGGCAGGAAACCAGGGCCGCGGCGGTGAACACACCGGGCAACGGTAGTCGCCGCGGGAGGCAACCCGCCACGAGGCACGTCCCGACGGCGCGGACCGCACAATCCCAACTCTCGTCGTCCGAGCTGTTTCAATGGTCGGAACACCTCGTTCCGGGTTGAATAGGACCAACACGTGCCGATCGGGCACGTGACGAGTGAGGCAGCGGCAGCCGTGACGCGCGGCAGAGATGAGGAGCCATGACCGACAGCAGCGCACCCAAGCCCGGCGCACCCAAGCCCGGCGCACCGAAGCCCGGCGCACCGAAGCCGGGCGCGGCGAAGCCGGGAGCCGTCACCCCCTCTCCCGCAGCTGCCGTGCATGCGCCTGCCATCGCTCCACCGAGCGACCCGAGTCTGTTCGGTCGCGTCGACGAGGACGGCACCGCGTGGGTGAAGACGGCGGACGGCGAACGCCAGATCGGTTCGTGGCAGGCCGGGGACGCCGCCGAGGGCCTCGCGCACTTCGGTCGCCGCTACGACGATCTCGCCACCGAGGTCGGACTGCTCGAGGCACGTCTGACCTCGGGTACCGGGGATGCGCGTCGCACCCGCACCGCCGCCATCGCGCTCGCCGAGTCGCTGCCCACGGCCGCCGTGATCGGCGACATCGACGCGCTCGCCGCCCGCCTCGACGCGGTGATCAGCAGCTCCGCCGAGGTCGCGGAAGCGGAGAAGGTGGAACGCGACCACCAACGCGAGGAACACACGCACCGCAAGGAGGAGCTGGCCGCCGAAGCCGAGCAGATCGGCGCGGAGTCGACTCAGTGGAAGGCCGCGGGTGACCGGCTCCGCGAGATCCTCGAGGAGTGGAAGACCATCCGCGGTGTCGATCGCAAGCTCGACGACGCCCTCTGGAAGCGCTACTCGAAGGCCCGCGAGGCCTTCAACCGGCGCCGGGGAGCGCACTTCGCGGAGCTCGACCGGGAACGCGCCGCTGCGAAGACCCGCAAGGAAGAGTTGTGTGTGCGTGCCGAGGAACTGCAGGACTCCACCGACTGGGGTCCGACCGCGGGCGCCTTCCGTGATCTGCTCGCCGAGTGGAAGGCCGCCGGCCGTGCCCCGCGCGAGGCCGACGACGCCCTCTGGAAGCGGTTCAAGGCCGCGCAGGACGTGTTCTTCGGTGCCCGCAACGCCGCGTCGTCGGAACGGGACGCCGAGTTCGAGAGCAACGCGGCCGCCAAGGAGGCCCTGCTCGACGGCGTCGACATCGACCCGGCGAAGGGCCTCGACGCCGCGCGCGCGGCGCTGCGCGACCTGCAGGAGAAGTGGGACGAGATCGGCAAGGTCCCCCGTGAGAAGATGCACGACCTCGAGAGCCGGCTGCACGCGATCGAGAAGAAGGTCCGCGACGCGGCGGATTCGCAGTGGCGTCGCACCGACCCGGAGGCCATGGCTCGAGCGGCGCAGTTCCGCGAGCGGGTGGCCCAGTTCGAGGAGCAGGCCGCCAAGGCGACGGCCGCAGGCAAGACGAAGGACGCCGACGCGGCGCTCGCTCAGGCGAAGCAGTGGCGCGAATGGGCCGACGCGGCGGAGGGCGCCGTCGAGGACAGGTGACCGACCCGGTCATGACAGGCGACCGCAGGTCCGTTGCCGGCCTGAGGGATGTGCGCACCCTCAGGCCGGCCGTGCGATCCCCCACAGGTGTCGCACGGAGGCGACGAGCATGATCGTGCCGACCACCACGGCCGGCCACACCAGTACCCGGCCTGCCGAGTGGAGGGCCGACACTCCGGTGGCGGTGCCCACCGTCATGGCCGCGACCGAGGTCATCCCCAACGGGAACACCGTCGACCATCTGCGCAGATCGAACGACAGCCGGGGCCGGCGCAGCTCGCAGCACACCAGCAGCACGTAGGCCGCGAGCTCGGCGAGCTCGATGGCGATCGCAACGTGTGGCAGGTACACCGTCCACCCGGTCCACCCCGCCGCGTCGACGGCGAGCACGATCCGGCCGGCGGCGAGCGCACTGATCGCCAACGCCCCCGCCGCAACCCAGTGATCTCCCGCTCCCAGGAGCAGTTGGTTCGGCGGGAACCATCGCAGGACGGCGACGTAGCAACCGAGGCCGACGACGAAGAGGGCGGTCGACGGCACTATCAGCCAGGGCCGTCCCGCGGTGGACGACAGCGTCGCCCCGAGCACCGCGACGCCCTGCGTCGCGACGCACAGCAGGAAGCCGGCACCCACGGCGGGAACGGTCCATCCCCTCAGCACGGAGGGCATCAGCACCAGCCACGCGATCACCCCGGCGACGAGCGCGGCCGCGGCGATCGGTGTCCATCCGAGGAGCGCGAGCCGTGTCCCGAGAACGGTCGTCGCGGCGACACCCGTCAGCGCCGCGGGGGTACGCGATTCGCGGACCAGCCTGGGTCGGTCCAGCACGAACCTGCCCGCGATCACGACGACCAGCGCCACCCACGTCACGATCCCGAGCGCGAGCCAGACGAGCGAGAACACCTCGTGGCCCAGAAGGTGCACGGCCACGGACACGATGCCGAACGACATCGCCGCCGCACCGACGACAGGCTGCACCGAGTGGGCGACCCGGATCGGCGTCGCCCACCGGCTACGGGTCAGCGATCACCCCAGAGGAGGTGTCCCTCGGTCTCCGCGCTGCGCCGCCTGCGTTCCTCCTCCGCGGCCAACTGGATGGCCGTGCGCTGCCAGACGACGTGCAGCCAGTGGAAGGTCAGCACCATGATCAGGACCCATCCGAGGATCAGGCCGATGCCGGGCCCGCCGCCGGGCGACCCGGCGTCGAGGGTTTGGCGTGACCAGATCGCGAGCATGCCGAAAACGCTGGCGACGGCCGAGCCGGCGACCGCGATCCAGGCGAGCACCCAGCGCCGGGTGGCGAGCGCGAGCATGCCGATGACGATGCCGAACACCAGCGTCAGCCAGACGAACACTCGGGACGGCAATGCGATGTCCTCGGCGAGGGCGACGTCGTTTCCGACGAGAACGTCCCAGCCCTTCGCATCGCCGGTGTGCGGGAGCGCGAAGGTGCCGAGCAACGCGAGCATGCCGACGGCGACGACGAGCGCGCGCAGCCCGGGGTCGATCTCACGGGCGACCTTCTTCTCGGCCGCGTCGATGTCCTTGCGGTACTGCTCGAGCGAGTCCTCGGGCTTGTTGCTGCTCATACTCCACATCCGGTGACGGTGGGCAGCGGTGCGGGTGCACCGATCTGCGGAAGGCCGAGACCGACGCCGATCGGCGGGGTCTTCGGGGTGATGCCGCGTTCGTGGAAGTCGCCGGCGCGGGTCCGGCGGTGCGTCAGGACGAGCCCGTCGGCGATCAGGTGGTGCGGGGCCGCGCCTGTCACGACCGCGGTGATCACGTCACCGGGCCGGACGTCGCCGTCGAGATTCCCCTCGGGGCGGAAGTGCACCAGCCGGCCGTCGCGGGCACGACCGCTCATCCGTCGCGTCTCGGCGTTCTTGCGCCCCTCCCCGGCGGCGACCAGCAGTTCCACCTCGGTGCCGACGAGCTTCCGGTTCTCGTCGAGGGTGATCTCCTCCTGCAACGCGATCAGCCGGTCGTAGCGCTCCTGAACGATCTCCTTCGGGAGCTGATCGGGCAGCTCGGCGGCGGGCGTGCCGGGGCGCTTCGAGTACTGGAACGTGAACGCGCTGGTGAACCGCGCCTGCCGGACGACGTCGAGGGTGGCCTGGAAGTCCTCCTCGGTCTCGCCGGGGAAGCCGACGATGATGTCGGTGGTGATCGCTGCGTGCGGCATCGCGGCACGAACCTTGTCGATGATGCCCAGGAACTTCGCGCTGCGGTAGGACCTGCGCATCTCCTTGAGGAGGCGGTCGGAACCGGATTGCAGCGGCATGTGCAGCTGCGGGCACACGTTCGGGGTGTCCGCCATCGCCTCGATGACGTCGTCCGTGAACTCCGCGGGGTGCGGTGAGGTGAACCTGACCCGCTCGAGGCCCTCGATCTCGCCGCAGGCGCGCAGCAGCTTCGCGAACGCGCCCCGGTCGCGGGGTAGTTCGGGATCGGCGAAGGACACCCCGTAGGAGTTGACGTTCTGGCCGAGCAGGGTGACCTCGAGGACGCCTTCGTTCACGAGCGCCTGTACCTCGGCGAGAATGTCGCCGGGCCTGCGGTCGACCTCCTTGCCGCGGAGCGACGGCACGATGCAGAAGGTGCACGTGTTGTTGCATCCGACGGAGATGGAGACCCAGCCCGCGTAGGCCGACTCCCGCTTCGCGGGCAGGGTCGACGGGAAGGCCTCCAGCGAGTCGAGGATCTCGACCTGGGCCTCCTCGTTGTGCCGGGCACGTTCGAGCAGCACCGGAAGCGAACCGATGTTGTGGGTGCCGAACACGACGTCCACCCACGGCGCCTTCTTCACCACCGTCTCGCGGTCCTTCTGGGCCAGGCAGCCGCCGACGGCGATCTGCATGCCGGGGTGCGCGTCCTTCGTGGGTCGCAGGTGGCCGAGGGTGCCGTACAGCTTGTTGTCGGCGTTCTCGCGGACCGCGCAGGTGTTGAACACCAGGAGGTCGGGATCGACACCGGGGGTGGCCTTCGTGTAGCCCGCCTCCTCGAGCAGGCCCGAGAGCCGCTCCGAGTCGTGCACGTTCATCTGACACCCGAAGGTGCGCACCTCGTAGCTGCGGCTCTTCGGGGAGGTGAGGTCGATCGAATCCACGGGTCCAGGGTACGGCGTCTGCGAAGGTGCTCCTCGACACGGTGCGAGGCACCGTGAAGATTCCGTTACGCGGCGCGCCGGGATGGCACCAAAACGGGCGCGGGACCGAGGTCAGCCCTAGGGTCTCCTGCTATGACGAATGCGGGTGAACCGGGCAGCGCGCCCACCGCCACCACGACCTCGATGATCTCGATGGCCGGCGTGCAGAAACACTTCGGCGACCTGCACGTGTTGCGTGACATCACGCTCGAGGTGCCCGTCGGACAGGTTGTCATCGTGGTGGGGCCGTCCGGATCCGGGAAGTCGACGTTGTGCCGGACGATCAACCGACTCGAACCCGTCGACGAGGGCGTCATCCGGGTGGACGGGCAGGAGCTCCCCGCCGAGGGGAAGGCTCTGGCCGCCCTGCGCGCCGACGTCGGCATGGTGTTCCAGTCGTTCAACCTGTTCGCCCACAAGACGATCCTCGAGAACGTCGTGCTCGCCCCGGTCAAGGTACGCAAGATGAGCAAGTCCGACGCCAGGTCGCGTGCCCTGGAGCTGCTCGACCGGGTGGGCATCGCCAATCAGGCCGACAAGTATCCCGCCCAGCTGTCGGGCGGCCAGCAGCAGCGCGTCGCCATCGCCCGCGCTCTGGCGATGAACCCGAAGGTCATGTTGTTCGACGAGCCGACCTCGGCGCTCGACCCGGAGATGGTCAGCGAGGTCCTCGACGTCATGACCTCGCTCGCGAAGGAGGGAATGACGATGCTCGTCGTCACCCACGAGATGGGATTCGCCCGCAAGGCCGGCGACCGCGTGCTGTTCATGGCCGACGGCCAGATCGTCGAGGACACCGACCCGGACACCTTCTTCACCGCCCCGACGTCGGATCGCGCGAAGGACTTCCTCGGGAAGATCCTCGGCCACTGATCGCAGACCCCCGGCCGGCGACCCACCTCGCCGGACCCCGATCTCCCCGAACCGCCAACGAGAGGAGCACCATGAGAATCACCCGAGCGCTGAGGGCAGGCATCGGCCTGGTCGCGGTCGCCGTCGTCGCCACCGCCTGCGGCGGCGACGAGACCAAGAGTGCCAGCGACAGCGCCGAGTCCGGCACGTTGACCGTCGGCATCAAGTTCGACCAGCCCGGCCTCGGCCTGCGCAACCCCGACGGCACCTTCAGCGGCTTCGACGTCGCCGTCGCCACCTACGTCGCCGAGCAACTCGGCGTTCCCGCCTCCGGAATCACGTTCAAGGAATCCCCGTCGGCACAGCGCGAGACGCTGATCCAGAACGGCGAGGTCGACTACGTCGTCGCGACGTACTCGATCACCGACGCCCGCAAGGAGAAGGTCGACTTCGCCGGTCCCTACCTGACGACGGGTCAGTCGCTGCTCGTGCGCTCCGACAACACGGACATCACCGGCCCCGACTCCCTCAACGGCGGCAAGAAGCTGTGTTCGGTGACGGGCTCCACGCCGGCGCAGAAGGTCAAGGACACCTACGCGAACGACGTCCAGTTGCAGGAGTTCGACACCTACTCCGCCTGCGTCGAGGCGCTGCGCAACGGGGCCGTGGACGCGGTCACCACCGACGCGGTGATCCTCGCCGGCTACGCCGCGCAGTACCCGGGTGAGATGAAGGTCGTCGGCGAGCCCTTCACCACCGAGAACTACGGCATCGGGCTGGCCAAGGGCGACGACGAGACCCGCAGCAAGATCAACGACGCGATCGAGTCGATGATCGCGGACGGATCGTGGCAGGCGGCCCTGGAGGAGAACGTCGGGCCGTCGGGCTACCCGATCCCGGCTCCGCCGACGGTCGACCGCTACTAGAGGGCGCGTCACACCTGTGCGTGATCCTCACCCCCACCAGGGGTGAGGATCACGCGCTGGTGGCGCAGCCGCAGAAGGGAATTCCGTGGATCTGCTCAGCGAATACGGGGATCAGCTGATCTCCGCGTTCTGGACGACGATTCAGCTGACCGTGCTGTCCGCGATCGGTGCACTCGTCATCGGCACGGTGCTGGCAGGCATGCGCGTCTCGCCGGTCCCGGTCGCGCGATGGATCGGCTCGGCCTACGTGACGGTGTTCCGGAACACTCCGCTGACGCTGATCATCCTCTTCTGCTCGTTCGGCCTGTATCAGACTATGGGCATCCGCCTGGCCCCGGAGAACTCTCCGACATCATTGGTGGACAACAATTTTCGTCTCGCCGTACTGGGCCTGAGTGTGTACACGGCGGCATTCGTCTGCGAATCACTGCGATCCGGGATCAACACGGTGCACGTCGGACAGGCCGAGGCGGGACGCTCGCTCGGGCTGACCTTCGGCCAGAATCTCCGGCTCGTCGTCCTGCCGCAGGCGTTCCGGGCGGTGATCGCCCCACTCGGCAGCGTCCTGATCGCGCTGACCAAGAACACCACGATCGCCTCGGTGATCGGCGTGGCCGAGGCGTCCCTGCTGATGAAGACCATGATCGAGAACGAGGCCGCGATCTTCGTGGTCGGCGGGATCTTCGCGCTCGGCTTCGTGATCCTCACCCTGCCGATGGGCCTGCTGTTCGGATATCTCGGCAAGCGGATGGAGGTCGCCCGATGAGCGCCCAGGCCACCGTTCTCTACGACGCGCCCGGTCCACGCGCCCGAGCGTTCCACCGCATCGCCTCCGTCGCCGTCGCGCTGATCCTCCTGGCCGTCGGCTACGTCGTGTACCGGGCCCTCGACGACAAGGGCCAGCTGACGGCGGAGAAGTGGGATCCGTTCCTCGAGTCCACCTCGTGGACGACCTACCTGATTCCCGGCATCCGCGGCACCCTCGTCGCGGCGGCGGTCTCGATCGTCCTCGCCCTGATCCTGGGCGGGCTTCTCGGCATCGGCCGGTTGTCCGATCACCGCTCCGTTCGGATCGTCTCGGGTTTCGTCGTCGAGCTGTTCCGCGCGATCCCGGTGCTGATCCTGATGATCTTCGCGTACCAGGTGTATGCCGAGTACCAGGTGTTCAAGTCGAGCTACCTCGCGCTCGCGGCGGTGGTGACCGGCCTGACGCTCTACAACGGTTCGGTGATCGCCGAGATCGTGCGGGCGGGAATCCTGTCTCTTCCGAAGGGCCAGACCGAGGCCGCTCAGGCGTTGGGTATGCGCAAGAGTCAGATCATGCTCACCATCCTCCTGCCCCAGGCCGTGACCGCGATGTTGCCGGCGATCATCTCCCAGATGGTTGTGGCGCTGAAGGACTCGGCGCTCGGTTACCTCATCGGCTATGTCGAGGTGGTGCGGTCCGGCCAGCAACTCGGCGCGTTCTACGGAAACTATCTTCCCGCTCTGCTGGTCGTCGCCGCGATCATGATCGTCCTGAACTCGGCGCTGTCGGCGCTGGCCACCTATGTCGAGAAGCGACTGCGCAGCGGCCGGAAGGGTCGTGCCGCGCCAACCGTGCCTGCGGTGCCGCCCGCAGCACCGGGCATGGACCTGACCGCGGGTGCATGATCCAGGTTCGGCAGTGCAAGCAGGTGCTCCCCGCTGGTGGCGAGTGGCGACAGTCATCGCCCTACCGTGCGTCGTCGCCGTCGGCTGCGGGGTGATGCTCTGGTCGTCCGCGGCCCCGGTCGTGGACTTCGTGTACTTCATCTCGCCGGATGGGCACTGGTGCTGCTCGGCGTCGTCTGGCTCGTTCTCGTGGTGATCGGCTGGTTTCGCCACCGCACCGTGCGACGAACTCTGCTCGCGCCCGCGGTCGTGATTCGTCGAGCGGTTCTGAACGCGACCGCTCAGTCGAGAAGTTCGTCGACCGCCGAGCCCGCTTGAGCGAGTTCGGTTTTCACGACGTCGAACGACATGCCTTGCGGGTATCCGCGACGGGCGAGCATCGACACCAGCCGGCGGACCAGTCGATCCCGCTCGCTGCTCCGCCCGCCGGGCCCGTCGACCTCGAAGTCCAGTGACGCGGTCCGCAGTTTGCGCCGAACCAACTCGGTGGCGCGGGCACGCTCGTCGTCGCCGTCGATCTGGTCGAGCGCACCGGCGGCAACCTCCGGTGCGACCCCCTTGGTGCGCAGTTCCATCGCCAGTGCGCGTTTGCCCTTGCCGGAGTAGGTGTGCCGCGAGTGCACCCACTGGGCTGCGAACGCGGCATCGTCGACCAGCTTCACCTCGGCGAGCCGGTCGAGCACCCGATCGATCACCTCACCGTCGAATCCCTTGTCCGTCAACTTCTTCGACAGTTCCGACCGACTACGGGCGCGGTCGGTCAGGAGGCGCAGGCACAGGTCCTTCGCCTGCGCCTCCTGCTCGGCCGGAGCGAGTGATCCGACGTCGGCGCCCCGCCGCGGACTGCGTCCGCGCCGGGCCTCGTCGGCGCTGGGGCGGCGGCGGGCCGACCGGGGCTGCTCGTCCGGTTGCACCGCGGGCCTAGAAGTCGACGGGCTCGTCGTCGGTACCCTCGGCGGTCACATCCGCGCCGATGCCCAGCTTCTCCTTGATCTTCTTCTCGATCTCGTCTCGAATGTCGGTGTTCTCCAGCAGGAACTTGCGGGCGTTCTCCTTGCCCTGCCCCAACTGGTCGCCCTCGTAGGTGAACCAGGAACCCGACTTGCGGATGAAGCCGTGCTCGACGCCCATGTCGATCAGCGAGCCCTCCTTGGAGATGCCCTGCCCGTAGAGGATGTCGAACTCGGCCTGCTTGAACGGCGGGGAGACCTTGTTCTTGACGACCTTGACGCGGGTGCGGTTGCCGACTGCGTCCCCGCCGTCCTTCAGGGTCTCGATCCGGCGCACGTCGAGACGCACCGAAGAGTAGAACTTCAGCGCCTTGCCACCGGTGGTGGTCTCCGGCGAGCCGAACATCACGCCGATCTTCTCGCGCAGCTGGTTGATGAAGATGGCGGTGGTGCCGGAGTTGTTCAGGGCACCGGTCATCTTCCGCAGCGCCTGGCTCATCAGACGCGCCTGGAGGCCGACGTGGCTGTCGCCCATCTCGCCCTCGATCTCCGCACGCGGCACGAGGGCTGCGACGGAGTCGACGACGATGATGTCGAGCGCACCGGAGCGGATCAACATGTCGGCGATCTCGAGCGCCTGCTCACCCGTGTCCGGCTGGGAGACGAGCAGTGCATCGGTGTCGACACCGAGCTTGCGGGCGTACTCCGGGTCGAGCGCGTGCTCCGCGTCGATGAACGCGGCGATACCGCCGGCCGCCTGCGCGTTCGCGACCGCGTGCAGCGCGACGGTGGTCTTACCCGAGGACTCCGGGCCGTAGATCTCGACGACACGGCCACGGGGCAGTCCCCCGATGCCGAGCGCGACGTCCAGAGCGATCGAGCCGGTGGGGATCACGGAGATCGGCTGACGCGCCTCCTCCCCGAGGCGCATCACCGAACCCTTGCCGAAGTTCTTGTCGATCTGCGCCAGTGCGAGCTCGAGCGCCTTGTCGCGATCGTGTGCCTGCGGTGCCATCGGTTCTCCTTAGTCAGCTGCTCGTCGGTCTGCTACTCGTGTTTCGAGCCGTCTCGGCGACCGAGCGGGTCTCACGGTGTTGTCGCAACCGTAGAGGGGGGCACCGACAAACTCTGCCGACGCGCTGGACGGGGTACTCCCCCAGCATAGGCGAACACCTGTTCGAGTGGATCGACCAGGGCCGCGTGTCGCTCATCCCGGAACCACGCCTGGTGAACGGTCGGCTACCAGCGGGAGCGCGGCACGTCGAACTCGGCGCACAGCGCCCGCCAGACATCGCGGGGCTCGTGCCCGTCCTCGATGGCCTGGGCGGCGGTTCTCCCACCCAGGCTGAGCAGCACGTGGTCCACGAGCAGCGAGTCGCCGTAGAGCCGGCCGAACTCGCCGTGGACCAGTTCGTTGAACTCGGTCAGTCGCACACGGTCACGGTAGTCGTGACGAGGGCCGAGCCGTCAATCCCGGCCCGACGGCCGCGGCCAGGGTTCAGGACAGCGCGGCGGCTGCCACGGCCCGGCACACCTCGACCGGGTCCGCGACGTCCGGCGCGGTGTCCGCCGCGCGGCGCGCGGCCTGTGCGAACGACGGATCGTCGAGCACTCGGCGGACAGCGTCGCGGAGCGTGTCCCCGGTCAGCGGCCGCACCACCACCGCACTCCCCTGACGGGCCGCCCGGTTCGCCAGTTCCCACTGATCTCCGCCGCCCGGAACGGCGACGACGGGGACCCCGGCCAGGAGCGCCTTCGCCAGCATCCCGTGCCCGCCGCCGCACACCACGACCGAGGCAGAGGCGAGCAGGGCGTCCTGACGGCCGAGCCCGGCACGCGCCCAGGCCGGCAGGTCTGCGGGCGGCGCGTCGAGCATCGACGCGACGACCCGGACCCCGGCCCCGTCGAGCGCAGCCAATGCGGTCTCGAGCATCCCTTCGGCGCCGGTGTGCGCGGTGGACGGCGCGATCATGACCAGTGGCTCGTCACCCGGCGGCGGATCGAGCAGGTCCACGGTCGGCTCCCACAGGAGAGGTCCGACGACATGAGCGTTCTCGGGCCAGTCGGGCCGGGGAACCTCGAGGGCCGGAAGGGTCGCGATCAGCCGCGCCGAGGGACCGGGGTCCACCGCGGGCAGACCGACACCGACCCGCGCCTCGGACCGCTGCCGCAGTCCCTGCTTGATCGACCGGCCGGTCGCTGCCCGCATCATCGAGTCGCGCAGACGGCCACGTATGCCCTCGCCGGGTGCCAGGCCGCTGCCGATGGGGGGAAGCCCCACCGACGGCGAGTACAGCGGATGCGGTGACAGTTCCACCCAGGGCACGTCGAGCCGTTCCGCGGCCATCCCGCCACCCGCGGTGAGGATGTCCGACACCACCAGCTCCGGCAGCATTGCGCTCACGTCGGGGAGTATCTCGGTCGAGATGTGGGCCGCGCGGGAGTGTATCCGCGCGCCCGCGTCGAGATCGTCGTCCTCCGGCCGCGGAGCGAGGCCCTTGAGCTTGCGAACCGAGATGCCCGCCGCCCGTGCCGGGTCGAGCCACCGATCGCCCGTGAACAACACCGGATCATCGCCCGCGGCAAGGAATTTCAGGCACAGGGCGATGGCGGGGATGGCATGGCCCGGATCGGGTCCGGCGACGACGGCAACGCGCATCCGACCAGGGTGCCACACCTGCCGGTCAGCCGGACACGAGTGGGCCGAGAGTTCGTCCGGCCAGCTCGACGATTCCGGGCTGGTGCCCGTTCGCGACGAGATTGATCACCACCCCGTCGACGCCCGGGTCGAGGACCCTGCGCTGGATCTGCTCGGCGACGTCGTCGGGCGTTCCGACGAACTGACGGTCGGTCGCCGCGGCGCGGGCGTCCTCGTCGAGCGCGTCCAGATCGACGCCACGGGACAGCAGGAACTCACGCTGCAGCTGTCTCGCTCGGTCTCCGTCCTCGTCGAGCATCACGAACGCGAGGAAGCTCGTCTCGAGGGTGGATCGGTCGCGTCCCACCTCGTCGCACCGCTGGGCGAGGGCGTCGAGTTTGCGTGGCAGTTCCGATGCATTGCAGATGATGTTGAGGTGGTCGGCGTAGCGCGCCGCGTAGGCGAAGGTCTTGCGCTCGCCGCCCCCGCCGAGCAGGACCGGGAGGGAGTCGCGGATCCGCGGCTCGTTGATCGCACCCTCGGTGCGATACCAGTGCCCCTCGACGGTGGGCCGCTCCCCCCGGAGCATCGGGACGATGATCTCGAGGGCCTCACCGAGCCGGTCGAACCGGTCGGTGAAGGTCCCGAACTCGTATCCGAGTTGCCGATGCTCGAGTTCGAACCACCCTGCCCCGATGCCGAGGACAGCGCGACCCCCACTCACCACGTCGAGTGTGGTGACGGTTTTCGCGAGCATCGCCGGATTTCGGTAGGTGTTGCCGGTGACGAGCGCCGACAGCGCGATGTCGGTGGTGGCCATCGCCAGCGCGGACAGGGTGGAGTACGCCTCGAGCATCGGCTCGTCGGGTTCCCCGATTCCGGGCAGTTGATAGAAGTGGTCCATCACGAACGCGGTGTCGAAACCGGCCGCCTCCGCCTCGCGGGCCTGGGCGACGACGGTCGGGAACAAGTCCCGCACCGGCGTCCCGTAGCTGAAGTTGGGCATCTGATAGCCGAGCCGAATGCTCATGTCGCCCAACGGTACTCCCGCACGCCCCGATACGCCCGCCACGGGCGCGAGGTATGTGAGGAATGCCCGATCAGAACTCCATGCCCGCGTCGGCGCCCATCTGCATGGTCGTGTTCGCACCGTCGAGGCTCTCGCGGATGATGTCGGCGTGGCCCGCGTGCTGCGCGGTTTCCCGCAGAACGTGCATGAGGATCTTGCCCACGCTCCACCACTCGCGTTCCGGTGCCCAGGGCGCGGTGGGCAGGGGCACCGACAGGTCCAGGTCCACGTCGGCGACGAGGGCCTCGGTCTGCTGCGCGACGGTGGCGTAGGCGGCGGTCAGCGCTTCGACGGTGTCGTCGTCGCCCACCGCCCACGACGCCATACCCTCGGCCATGTCGAATTCGGCGTTCTCGTCGCTCTCCCGGATCGTGCGGATCCAGTTGCCCTCGGTGAAGGACACGTGCTTGAGCAGTGCGATCAACGTCAGCTCGCTGGCGGTGGTTCGCGATCGCGCACCGGTCTCGTCGAGGCCACGGTAGGCGATGAGGAAGGTTCGGCGCTGCTCGGCGAGCAGTTCCAGGATGTCGGACTTCGCTGTGCTCGAGGACCCTGCGGCCATGACGTGAACTCCTGAGATCGACGCAATGTGACCGGACTCGCCCACCCTACGACCGACGTCCGACAGATCCGGGTCAGGCGAGCGCCTCCCGCGCCGCGTCGAGGGCACGCTCCCTGTCGTCGGCGACGAGACCGATCCGGGTTCGCCGGTCGAGAAGGTCGTCGACGTCGAGCGCACCCTCGTGCGCAACGGCGAAGGCGAGTTCGGCACGGGTGACGTCGATTCCGTCGGCAACGGGCGTCAACTCGCCCGACGCCGCGACCGCTGTGGACTCGGCACCGTAGCGGGCCAGAAGCGACTGGGGCAGCCGGGCGGTGCCGACACCGAAACCGGTTCCGACGAGCGGCAGGTTGGTCGTGAGGCACGGGCCCGCACCCAGCCCGCCCGTGCGAACCGCCGTGTCGACGGCGTCCTGGGCCATCTTGCGGTACGTCGTCAGCTTTCCGCCCACGACGCTGATCACGCCACTGTCGGACGTCAGCACGGCGTGGTTCCGGGACAGGTCCGCCGTGGCACCGTCACCGGTGTCGAGCAGCGGGCGCAGGCCCGCATAGGTGGCGAGGACGTCGGTGCGCGCCAGCTCGGAGCCCAGGGCGGTGTTGACGGTCGTCAACAGGAAGTCGATCTCGGCCTCGGTCGCGACCGGGACGTCGGGGATGTCGCCGGGTGCCGCCTCGTCCGTCAGCCCCAGGTAGACGCGCCCCAGCTGAGCGGGCAGGGCGAACACGAAGCGGTTCGTCTCTCCGGGGATCGGTACGGTGAGCGCCGCCCTGGGATTGCCGAGGCGCTCGGCGTCGAGGACGAGGTGCGTGCCGCGGCTGGGCTTGAGTGCGATGCTCGGGTCGACCTGGCCGGCCCACACTCCGGCGGCGTTCACGACCGCACCCGCCCGGACCGTGGTCTCCTCACCCGTCAGTTCGTCGCGGAGCCGGGCGGAGTCGCCGGTCACGTCGTAGGCCCCGACCCGGGTGAGGACGCGGGCGCCGTGCCCCGCCGCCGTCCGGGCGAGCGCGACCACCAGGCGGGCGTCGTCGATCAGCTGTCCGTCGTAGGCGAGCAGTCCTCCGCGCAACCCTTCGCGCCGCACGGCGGGGGCGAGGTCGACCACGTCCGCGGCACCGATCCGGCGCGACCGCGGCAGGACGGACGTCGACGTCCGAGCCGTCGCGCGCAGCACGTCACCGGCGAGAAAACCGGTGCGTACCAGGGTCTTCTCGAATCGTCCGACCGACGGAAGCAGAGGCACCAGCTGCGGAAGCGCACGAACCAGGTGCGGCGCGGTCCGGGTCATGAGGATGCCGCGCTCGACAGCACTCTCCCGGGCGATCCCGACGTTGCCGCTGGCGAGGTAACGCAATCCCCCGTGCGCGAGTTTCGAACTCCACCGGCTCGTCCCGAACGCCAGGTCGTGCCGCTCGACGAGAACGGTCCGCAGGCCACGGGACGCGGCGTCGAGGGCGGCGCCGACGCCGGTGACGCCGCCACCGACGACGAGGACGTCGATCGGCTCGCCGTCGCCGAGTCCGGACAGTTCCCTGGCACGACGAGCTGCGTCGAGCGAGGTCGGGGCGTGAGCGTGCACGGAGGACTCCTGTGGCGGTGGGGTGGGCGGTCGGGTCAGGCGGGTGGGGTCAAATAGGCGTCGACGGCGGCGACCAGCTCCGCGAGGAGCGCCTCCGGCGCGACCAGTTCGGAGACCATTCCGGCGGACTGCACCGCCGACTGCGACATGAGCAGCACCGTGACGGCGATCGCCACGGGATCCCCGGCCCTGATCGAGCCGTCGTCGTGACCCGCGCGTACGGCGGGCACGAGATGGTCGAGGATCGCGCGCTGGCTGGTTCCGAGGCGGTCGACGATGTAGGTGACGAGCAGCTCGGGGTCGGACCTCAGGATCTTCACGAACAGCGGGTGCGTACGCACCGTCTCGGTCATGCCGTCGACGACCTGCACCAACCGGTCCCGCGCGGTACCTCCGCTGGGTGGCTGTGGCGTCGCGTGGCCGATCTCCCTGGTGAGAAGATCCGCCACGATGGCGCCGGTGTCGGGCCAGCGGCGGTACACGGTGGGCCGGCTCACGCCGGCGCGGCGCGCGATCTCGGCGAGCGTGGTGCGCCGCACGCCGAACTCGACCACACAGGTTCGTGCCGCATCGAGGATCTGGTCGTCGATGCTGCGCGCTCCCTCGGGCGATTCGGGCGCCCCGGACTGCCCGGACTGCTGCGCGAGGCGCCCGGAATCTCGGGGCGCGGGGAATTCATCGTTACGGATAGACATCGTATGTAAGACTGTAACGCATGGAGACCATCGGATCACCCGAACGGCCGACCACCACCGCCCCGACCATGGAATGGGACGCGTGGGGACTCGGGGAGTACCGCAAGCAACTCTCGCCGCAGATCCTCGGGCTGCTGCGCGCCGCGCTCGGCGTCGACGCCGAGCAGGCCCCGCCGCCCAGCGAATCGGATGTCACTCTGCGTCCGAGTGCCCTGACGGGCGCGCACCGCGAGGCCCTGGCGTGGCTGCTCGGCGCGGAGAACGTTCACACCGACGACGCCACCCGACTGCGCCGCGCCGGCGGAAAGTCGACACCGGACCTACTGCGACGCAAGTCGACCGATGCCCAGGATGCGCCCGACGCCGTCGTCACGCCCGCGTCGCACGACGAGGTCCTGGCGCTGTTGCAGTGGTGCGCCCGCACCGGAGTCGCCGTGGTGCCGTTCGGTGGTGGCACGTCGGTGGTGGGCGGACTCGACCCGATCCGCGGCGAGTTCGACGTCGTACTGGCGGTCGACCTCCGTCGCCTGGACGCCCTGGTCGATCTCGATCCCGTGTCCGGAATCGCCGTGCTGGAGGCAGGACTGACCGGCCCGCAGGCCGAGGAGCTGCTCGGCGCGCACGGATTCTCGCTCGGACACTTCCCACAGAGCTTCCAGTTCGCCACCATCGGCGGATTCGCGGCCACCCGGTCGTCCGGGCAGGCATCGGCCGGGTACGGCCGCTTCGACGACATGGTGCAGCGGCTGCGCGTCGCCACCCCGTCCGGTTCGCTCGACCTCGGCCGTGGTCCCGCCTCGGCGGCAGGTCCGGACCTGCGTGAACTGTTCGTCGGGTCGGAAGGCACGTTCGGCGTCATCACCGAGGTGGCGGTCCGGGTGCACCCCGCCCCGGAGACGACCGCGTACCGGGCGTGGTCGTTCCCGGACTTCGAGACCGGCGCGGCCGCGTTGCGCACCCTCGTCCAGACGGGTGCGGCGCCGACCGTGATGCGCCTGTCCGACGAGGCCGAAACCGGACTCAACCTCGCGCTCGCCGGCGACATCGGAGGCGACAGCCCCGCCGCGGGTTGCCTGGCGATCACCACCGTCGAAGGCACCGCCGCCCACGTGCGCGCTCGATCCGACGAGGCCTGGGCGCTGCTCGCGGCCGCAGGCGGAACCGACCTCGGTGACGCCCCCGCGCTCGCCTGGGAGCACGGCCGGTTCGACGCGCCCTACCAGCGCGACGCCCTCCTCAACGCGGGAGCGATCGTCGAGACCCTGGAGACGGCCACCGTCTGGTCGAATCTCTCCGACCTCCGCAGCGCGGTCACCACTGCACTGACCGAATCGCTTGCGGCACAGGGAACCCCACCGCTGGTGATGTGTCACATCTCGCACACCTACGCGACCGGAGCGTCGCTCTACTTCACCGTCGTCTGCGCCCAGACGGCCGATCCGTTGACACAGTGGGCGGCGGCGAAGAAGGCCGCGGGCGATGCCATCGTCGCCACGGGCGGCACCATCACCCATCACCACGCCGTCGGCCGCGACCACCGCCCGTGGATGTCCGCCGAGATCGGCGAGCTCGGTGCCACGGCCCTGCGGGCGGTCAAGGATGCGCTCGACCCCTCCGGAATCCTCAACCCTGGCAAGCTGATCCCATGAGATCGGTGACGGTGCTGACCAACCCCCATGCGGGAGGCGGACATCCCCGCGAGGTGGCCGCCACCGCGACCGCCCGATTGCGCGAACGCGGACTCGAGGTCACCTCCATCGAGGGCACGACAGCGGACGATGCGTTGACCGTCGCGCACGCGGCCGTCGCCGCGGGAACCGACGCACTCGTCGCGGTCGGCGGGGACGGCCTGATCAACATCGCGTGGCAGGCCGTCGCGGGCACCGGCGTCCCCCTCGGCATCGTGCCGGGCGGCACCGGCAACGACCACGCGCGCCTGTTCCACATCCCCGTCGACGACCCGGCCGCCGCCGCGGATGTCGTCGCGGACGGGACCGTCGCCGACATCGACCTGGGGCGCGTCACGGTTGGCGACGACCACGTCCACTGGTTCGGCACGGTCCTGGCCAGTGGATTCGACTCGCTGGTGACCGACCGCGCGAATCGGATGCGCTGGCCGCGAGGACCGATGCGCTACAACCTCGCGATGCTCGCGGAGCTGGCCGGCCTGCGGTCGATCCCCTACCGCATCGTCCTCGACGACCGCACGCTCGAGGTCGACGCGGCGATGGTCTCGCTCGGCAACGGAACCTCGTACGGCGGCGGAATGCTGATCGCACCTGGTGCCGAGCTGACCGACGGCAAACTCGACGTCGTCGTCGTCGCTCCTGGGAGCAGGTTCAAACTGGTCCGTCTGTTCCCGACCGTCTACAAGGGCACCCACGTCGACCTCGACGAGGTCACGGTGTTCCGGTCGCGGACAGTCCGTCTCGTGGCCGACGGCATCGTCGCGTACGCCGACGGCGAGCGGATCGCGCCGCTCCCGATCGACGTCGAAGCGGTTCCGGGCGCCGGACGGGTACTCGTCGGCGCACCCGTGCGCTGACCCCTCAGAAGCGGTACAGCTCGAAACCGACGGCGCGGGTCGCGGAGAATCCGGCCTTGGGGCCGGTGGCCATCGCGATCTGCGCCTCGGCCTGTTCGGCCACCGGGACGTCCGAGAGCGCCGCGAGATAGCGCGCATGTTCGGTGAGCGAGGCGACCGCGGCATCGACGCCGTCGGTGACGTCGACGGCGTGATCGTGGCCGATCATCACGTTCACCGCGGCGTATCGCACGCCGTTCCAGCGAGGTTCGGAGAGATCCGGGAAGATCCACTCGTTCGCGGCGTCGGACACCGCATCGAGTGCCGCCTGCCCGACCGCGCGATGATCGGCGCTGTTGCGCATTCCCGGCGCCCACGTCTCGCGGTGGTTCATCGTGACGACGAACTCCGGACGGTGCCGTCGGATCGCCCCGGCCAGGGACCGCCGAAGCTCCAGTCCGTACTCGAGGCGCCCGTCCGGGTGACCGAGGAACTCCACCTCCCGCACGCCGACCGTCGCGGCCGACCGTCGTTCCTCCTCCTCGCGGATCGGGCCGCACTCGGCGGGAGGAAGTCCCTCGATGCCGGCCTCTCCACTGGTCGCGAGCACGTAGCGGATGTCCTTGCCCTGAGCGGTCCACCGGGCGACGGCCGCCGCGCATCCGTACTCGATGTCGTCGGGGTGCGCGACGATCACGATGCCGCGGTTCCAGTCCTCGGGTACGGGCTCGACGGATGCATGGTCCATGGCGTCAGCATGCCTGCCGGGCGTCCACCGGGCGCGCCGCGACACGCAGGTCGAGCAGCCACACCGCCACCGATACCACCGCGAGCGCCAGCCCGAGCAGGCACACTCCCGCCCAGCCCCGCGCGGCCCACGCCACCGAGCCGAGCGCCGAACCCGTCGCACCACCGATGAAGTACGACGTCATGTACACGGAGGTGACGCGGGAACGCGCGTGTGGTGCCAGCTCGTAGATCACGCTCTGATTGCTGACGTGCACGGACTGCAGCGCCATGTCGGCGATCACCATCGCGGCGACGAAGGCGATCAGCACCTGCCCGCCCACCGCGAACAGTCCCCATGCGGCGCACAGCAGGGCGGCGCCCGCACCGGTGGTCGTCTGAACGAGACCGCGATCGGCGAGCCGGCCCGCGGCGTTGGCCATCACCGCGCCCGCCACACCTGCCAGCCCGACGAGCCCGATGGCCACGTCACCGAGGCCGAACGGCTCGCCGGCCAGCAGGAACGCCATCGTCGCGAACACCACGCCCATCGACGCGAAGCTCGTCGCTCCGAGCGCGCTTCGGGTGCGCAGCCGCGGCTGGTCGCGCAGGAGCCGCGCCATCGACGCGAGGATTCCGCCGTACCCGAGATCGTGCCGCTCCCGTGAACTCGGCAGGGCCCGCCACAGCGCCAGCGCCACGACCACCATCACGACCGCCGACACCCGGTACACGGTCTGCCAACCACCGAGCCCCGACAGCAGTCCCGCGACGCTGCGCGCCAGCAGGATCCCGACGAGCAGTCCGCTCATCACCGTCCCGACCGCGGTGGCGCGACGCTCCGGCGCCGCGAGCGTCGCGGCGAACGGAACCAGGACCTGCGCGGCGACGGAGAACAGGCCCGCCACCGCGGTACCGACCATCAGCCAGCCGATGGACGGCGCCAGCCCGCTGACGGCCTGTCCGGCCGCTGCCAGGAGCATCAGTCCGACGGCGAGCCGGCGCCGGTCGAGGAGGTCGCCGAGGGGCACCAGGAACAACAGCCCGATGCCGTACGACACCTGTGCGACGGTGACCGTGACGGCCGCCGTGGCCTGCCCGACCCCGAGCGCACCCGCGATCGAATCGAGCAACGGCTGGTTGAAGTAGTTTCCGCCGGCGCACAGCCCCGTCGCCACGGCCATCAGCAGCAGTAGCGACCGCGGGAGCGCGGGGCGCGCGGCGGTCCGGGACATCGTCACCCCTCCACTGTCCCCGACCGCGTCGAAGGTCGCCCGCCGGCACCGCGGCGGTCCGCGGGTCAGACCCGGGTGACGTCGTTCGAATCGCTGTCCGAGAACGCCTTCACGAGGAGGTACACACCGAACACGACCGCGCTGACGGCGAGGATCCAGAACAGACCCTTGACGAGGACCCCCACCAGGGCCAGCGCAATCCAGATCAGCGCCACTACTCCGAGAATCTTCCAGAACACGTCGGATCTCCGTTCCGTTCGGGCGGCCACGAGTTTGACTGCCCGGTCCCACCAGACTGGCACGGACGGAGCCGCAAATCACCAGCTCAGACGCAAGATCAGGGAAAGATCAGGGTGAACCCGGACGTGCCCGACGGACCGGTCCCGGACGGTGGCCGACCAGCCCGTGGTCGCGCTGCCCTATTCTCGCTGGGGGCCGGCCCACACCTGAGCGCCGCGCCACCTCACGTCACGCCCTAGGAGTCCACCCGTGTCTGCCCGCCTCTCCGGGACCTCCCCGCTGACCTCCCGCGACCTCGCGCACGTCGCGGTGTTCGCCGCCCTGATCGTCGCTCTCGGGCTTCCGGGGACCATCAACATCGGCGGGTCGGCCGTGCCGATCACGCTCCAGTCACTCGGTGTGATCCTTGCCGGCGCGCTGCTCGGACCGCGCAAGGGCGTGCTCGCCGTGCTCACCGTCATCGTGCTCGGCCTCGCGCTTCCCGTCCTCGCAGGCGGACGCACGTCGCTCACCTCGCTGTCGGGTGCCACCGCGGGCTTCCTCGTCGGCTGGATCCCGGCCGTCGCCGTCATCGGCTGGCTGACCGTGAAGATGCTTCCGAAGTACTCCGTGATCAAGGGGACGCTGATCAACGTCCTCGGCGGCGTCGTGGTGCTGTACCTGTTCGGCACCGCCGGCATGCTGCTGCGTGGCCTGTCGTTCGGAACCGCCATGAGCTCGAACCTCACCTACCTGCCCGGAGACCTGATCAAGGCGGTGCTCGCCGCGGTCGTCGCCTCCCAGGTGCATCGCGCGTACCCGACTCTGCTCACCGACCAGGCGGCGCGGCGCCCGGCCACCGCGCCCTGACCGAGATCCCCAGATGCCCGAGATCCGCTTCGAACACGTCCACCACTCCTACGGCGAGCGCGGCGTCCTGGGCGGCGTGGACCTGACGCTGACCGAACACCGGATCGGCGTCGTCGGAGCCAACGGCAGCGGTAAGTCCACGCTCGCCCGCACCATCAACGGGCTCGTCCTGCCCACCTCGGGGCGGGTCCTCGTCGACGGGCTCGACACCGCGAAGGACGGGCGCGCGGTGCGCCGCAAGGTCGGCTTCGTCTTCACCGACCCCGACCACCAGATCATCATGCCGACGGTCGCCGAGGACATCGAGTTCTCACTGCGGCGCAGCGGACTCGACGCCGCCGGACGCGCTGATCGGGTACGGACGGTCCTCGAGCGGTTCGGACTGGCCGGCCATGCCGATCACCCGACGCACCTGCTCTCGGGCGGACAGAAGCAGCTCCTGGCCCTCGCCGCGGTCATGGTCACCGACCCCGAGGTGATCGTCGCGGACGAGCCGACGACGCTGCTCGACCTCCGCAACGCCCGCCTGGTCGCGGACACCCTCCGCGGCCTCACCCAGCAGGTGGTGGTGGTGACCCACCACCTGGACCTGCTGGCCGATTTCGACCGGGTCCTGGTCGTCGACGGCGGCGTCGTGGTCGCCGACGATGCACCGGCCCCGGCCATCGCCCACTACACGAAGATCGTGGGATGACCACCCTCGGTCAGTACGTGCCGGGCACCTCGCCGGTCCATCGGATGCCTGCGATCGCGAAGCTCGCGGTCCTGGTGGTGGTCCTGCTGACGATTGCGATCGCGGTCCGCCACCCGTGGGAGCTCGTACCGGCCACCGCCGTCACGGTCGCGGCCTATGCGCTGTCCCGGATCGGACCGCGCGCTGCCCTGCGCCAACTCCGGCCGGCGGTGTGGATGTTGCTCTTCGTCGGCGCCTTCCAGTGGTTGTTCACCAGCTGGCAGCGTGCGCTGGTCGTGTGCGGTGTGCTCGGGCTGTCCGTGGCCTGGGCTGCGCTCGTCTCGCTGACCACCCGGGTTCTCGACATGCTCGACGCGATCCACCGGTTGCTCGGGCCCTTCCGCCGGTTCGGCGTCAACACGGATCGGGTCGGACTCGTGCTTGCGATGACGATCCGGTGCATTCCGCTGATCGGCGGGCTGGTCGCCGATGTCACGGAGGCCCGCAAGGCGCGCGGCCTCGGCTTCTCGATCCGCGCGCTCGCCGTTCCGGTCGTGATCGGCGCGCTGCGAACCGCGGACGCGATGGGCGAGGCCCTCGCTGCCCGAGGCGTCGACGACTGACACACGCCCGGCAACGCGAGAGGCCCCGCTCGGACGATGTCCGAGCGGGGCCTCTCGCGTTGCCGGAAGCCTGGTCGCAGGCTACTGCGCGGTGGGGTTCTCCGGCTTGGGGGTCGCGGCCGGGGTGGCGGGGGCGGCGGACGGAGTCGCGGTACCGCCCGCGGGCAGCGCGTCGCCCTTCATCGATGCCCGGATCTGCTCCAGACGGCTGTGACCGGCCATCTGGACGCTCGCCTGCTGGACCTCCATCATGCGGCCCTGAACCGAGTTCTGCGCCAGCTCGGCCGAACCGAGTGCGTTCGCGTAGCGGCGCTCGATCTTGTCGCGGACCGCGTCGAGGCTCGGCGTGTTGCCGGGGGCGGAGAGGGTCGCGTCCATCGATCGGAGCGAATCGCTGACCTGCTCCTGCATCTTCGCCTGCTCGAGCTGGCTGAGGAGCTTGGTGCGCTCGGCAACCTTGGCCTGGAGGGTCATCGCGTTCTGCTCGACGGCCTTCTTCGCCTGCGCGGCGGCCTGCAGCGACTGGTCGTGGAGGACCTTGAGGTCCTCGACGGACTGCTCGGCGGTGACGAGCTGCGCCGCGAACGCCTCGGCCGCATTGGTGTACTGGATCGCCTTCTCGTTGTCGCCGGCGGTCGCCGCCTGGTCGGCGAGCGTGACGGCCTGACGGGCGTTGGCGTTCAGCTTCTCGACCTCGTCGAGCTGACGGCTGAGCTTCATCTCCAGCTGGCGCTGGTTGCCGATCACCGATGCGGCCTGCTGCGAGAGCGCCTGGTGCTGACGCTGCGCGTCCTCGATTGCCTGCTGAATCTGAACCTTCGGGTCCGCCTTCTCGTCGATCTTCGAGTTGAAGAGCGCCATCAGGTACTTCCAGCCCTTGACGAACGGGTTTGCCATTGGTTTGATCCTGCCTCCGTCTGTTGCCGCGTCAACCGCGACCCGGTGTGCGACCGTCGCGCACCGACATTGGGCTACTGCCCCTCAACTGCTCTCGCGCCCACCCCACGCGGTGGTCCGGTGTCGAATCTACAGCGCTCCGGGGACTGCGCGCCCCCTCGACGACCAGGCGGACAATCGGTGCAGATCGGACGTCACGCAGCCGCCAGCGCGGCCGGCGGCGCCGGGATCACCACGAGGGTGTCCTCCTCGATCCGAGGAGCCGACTGCGCGGCGTCCAGCGACGCGTGCGCACCGGGAGCCGCAGCGGACGGAGCACCGGAGTCCGAGCGACCCTCGACCGAATCCGAGAGCGATTCGCTCACCTCGTACAGGACCGTCGACAACGGAACTTCCAGGGCGTCACAAATGGCGGCGAGCAGTTCGCTGGATGCCTCCTTGCGCCCGCGTTCCACCTCGGACAGATACCCGAGGCTGACCCGCGCGGAACTCGACACCTCACGCAGGGTGCGACTCTGGGCCACCCGCGTGCGCCGCAGACTGTCCCCGAGCGCTTCTCGCAACAACACGCTCATCTGGCACCTCCATCATGTGCACCCGATCCGGTCACGCTTCCCGTCTACCTTGGTTCAACGAGTCGACACGTCGAGTTGGTTCCCGACCCTATCCCGACGCGACGGAACGCACGCGACCGAGGAGGTCCGACAACGCCGCGTCGACCACCGCGCGACGGATCTCCCAGCGACCGCCCGGCAACGTGAGCTCCCGGACACGGACGCCGTCCGGGCCCGCGATGCCGACGAACACCGTGCCCACCGGCTTGCCGTCCTGCGGGTCCGGCCCCGCGACACCGGTGAGTCCGACGCCCCAGTCGGCACCGCACCGCGCGATCGCGCCGGCCGCGAGCTCCGCGGCCGTGGTCGGAGCCACGGGCCCGTCGGCGGCGAGCGTCGACTCGGCAACCCCGGCGAGCGAGTCCTTGAGATCGGTTGCGTACACGATCACCCCGCCCCGCAGTACGGCGCTCGCGCCCGGCACCCCAGCGACCGTCGCGGCGAACAGGCCCGCCGTCAGGGATTCCGCCGACGCGAGGGTCTGGCCGCGTCGGGTCAGCTCCGCGACCAGGGCGACGGCGTCGGTGCCGTCGACCAGTGGGTCGGTCACCGCGCCGCGTGGACGCCGGCACGCAGCCGGATCGACTGCACCACGTAGTCCAGGCCGGTGACGACGGTGAGGAAGACGGCTACGCCCATCACGACGGCGGCCACGACTGCCCATCCGCCGGACAGCGGGAGCAGGTACAGGCCGATCGCGAGCGACTGGACCAGGGTCTTGACCTTGCCGCCACGGCTCGCCGGGATGACGCCGTGCCGCAGGACCGCGAACCTCAGCAGGGTGATGCCGATCTCGCGGGCGGCGATGATGCCGGTGACCCACCAGCTGAGGTCGCCCAGGATCGACAGACCTACCAGCGCGGCGCCGACGAGGGCCTTGTCGGCGATCGGGTCGGCGAGCTTGCCGAAGTCGGTCACCAGCCCGTACTTGCGCGCCAGCTGACCGTCGATCCGGTCGGTGATCGCCGCGACGGCGAAGACGACGGTCGCCGCGATCCGCCACGACGTCTCGTGACCGTCGCCGACGAACAACACGATCAGGAACACCGGCACGAGCAGGATGCGGACGACCGTCAGCACGTTGGCGATGTTCACCAGCGGCACCGGCCGTGCAGGCGCGGCGTCGGGCACGTGCACGTCACCGTCGGGCACGGCGGCGCCGTTCGACTCCGACTGCCGGGCCGTCACCCGCGCACCGTCCCGAGGCCGGAGAAACCGAACACCTGACGGTTCGTACGCTCGACGCGCGGACGGGTCCCCTCGTCGAGGTGGTCGGAGGCAACTGGGGACGGCACACGGCTCAGAATATCGTTTGGCGCCACGACTACTGTGCACCCCATGACATCAGGCTCCGAAAGCTCCGCCGCGAGCGCGCCGATCGTGCGCCGCGCGCGCACGTCCGACGTGACGGACATCAAGCGCCTGATCGACATCTATGCCGGTCGCATCCTCCTGGAGAAGAACCTCGTGACCCTCTACGAGGCCGTTCAGGAGTTCTGGGTCGCGGAGGTGGACGGGGTGGTCGTCGGGTGCGGCGCACTACACGTCCTGTGGTCCGATCTCGGCGAGATCCGCACTGTCGCAGTCGATCCGGTGGTCAAGGGCCGCGGCGTCGGACACCTGGTGGTCGCTCGGCTCGTCGAGGTCGCGCGGGAGCTCGAACTGGAACGGGTGTTCGTGCTGACCTTCGAGGTCGACTTCTTCGGCCGGCACGGTTTCGCCGAGATCGAGGGCACGCCGGTCACCGCGGAGGTGTACGCCGAGATGTGCCGGTCCTACGACACCGGTGTCGCCGAGTTCCTCGACCTGAGCTACGTGAAGCCGAACACACTGGGCAACACGCGGATGCTCCTGACGCTCTGACGCCCTTCACCGAACCGCGCCGCCCGGCGCACCGAACGAAAGCGAGCCCCACATGCCCGTCATCGCCGTCGAGTACACCTACACCGCCGCCACGGTCGCCGCGCGCGACGAGGTCCGCCCCGACCACCGCGCCTGGCTGTCCGGACTGGTCGCCGAGGGCACCGTGCTGAGCACCGGGCCGTACGCCGACGGCAGCGGGGCCCTGATCCTGGTCTCCGCGGCCGACGAGGATGCCGCTCGCACGCTGTTCCGGACGGACCCGTTCGCACGGGCAGATCTGATCGAATCGGCCCGCTTCACCGAGTGGACGCCGGTGATGGGCGCCTTCGCCGCGTCCTGACACGTTCGCCGCCCGTCAATCGGAGTACATCCCGGGCGGCTCTGCGCATTTGCCAACGCGGACCGACTTCCCCCGCATACGCTTTTGACTCCCCGGTGTTATTCGATTCCGTCCGGTTTCGGCCTGGGCGAGTGGAAAGCGAGTGGCCATGTCGTTCATCGCCGTCGAGTACGTGTACCGCGAAGGATCCGTGCCGGATCGTGACGTGCACAGGCCCGCACACCTGAGGTGGCTCGGTGAGCTCGTCGACCAGGGCCACGTACTGACCGCAGGCCCCTTCCTCGACAACAGTGGGGCCCTGCTGATCCTGGCCACCCCCAACTGCGAGGCGGCGGCGAAGCTGCTCGCGGACGACCCGTTCATCCACGCGGGCATCGTCGTCGACATCCACTACACCGAGTGGAGGCCCGTGCTCGGCTCCTTCACCGAGCACGGGGCCCCCCTGGTCACGCCGACGTCGACTGGTTCTGTTCGCCTCGGGTCTTGATCAGGCTGGCGACGGTCGTCACGACCAGCACGCCGATGATCACCGTCAGCGACAGCGCGATGCTCACCTCGGGCACGGCCACGTGCTCACCGCCGTTGATGAACGGAAGGGTGTTCTCGTGCAGTGCGTGCAGGACGAGCTTGACGCCGATGAACGCCAGGATGACCGACAGGCCGTAGGACAGGTACACGAGGCGCTCGAGCAGGCCGCCGATGAGGAAGTACAGCTGGCGCAGACCCATCAGGGCGAACGCGTTGGCCGTGAACACGATGTACGGCTCCTGCGTCAGGCCGTAGATCGCCGGGATCGAGTCCAGGGCGAACAGGATGTCGGTGAACCCGATTGCGATGAGTGCCAGCAGCAGCGGTGTGACGAACCGCTTGCCGTCGATCTTCGTGACGAGCTTGTCGCCGTCGTACTCCTCGGTGGTCGGGACGAAGCGGCGGACGATCGACACCATCCGGTTCTCGCGTTTCTCCTCTTCCTCCGCTTCGTGACCGTGGTCCTTGACCAGCTTGATCGCGGTGTAGACCAGGAAGAATCCGAACAGGTAGAAGACCCAGCTGTAGGTGTTGATCGCCGCCGCGCCGACCGCGATGAAGATTCCGCGCAGCACCAGGGCCATGACGATGCCGATCAACAGCACCTTCTGCTGGTACTCACGAGGTACCGCGAAACTCGACATGATGATGACGAACACGAACAGGTTGTCGACGGACAACGCCTTCTCGGTGACGTAGCCGGCGAAGTACTCGCCGCCGTAGCCGGCGCCCCACTGCCAGATGACGAACAGGCCGAACAGGACCGCGATTCCGATGTAGACCGCGGACCAGAAGCCCGATTCGCGCAGCGTCGGCGCGTGTGGGGTTCGAACGTGGGCGAAGAAGTCGAAGACGAACAGGCCCAGGATCACCAGACAGGTGATGATCCAGACCATCGGGGTGATGTGCACAGGCAATCCTCCGGTAGTCGATCAGGACACCGGAGGTCTCTCCCGCCGACCGTCGCCGTGACGCGTGACTGCGCGTCGCCGTCGAACACCCGACCGGCAACCCCGGAGCAACGATCGCGCCGCTCGTGTTGACGAGGTTGCCACGGAATTCGGGGATACTCCCCTCCAAAGCCCCCTCATTCAATCACAGGACGCGCGCATCGCCGTGAACCAGCAGGTCACTCGGCTGAATCCGATTCGTCCGGATCGCCGCCGCGGATCGACCACAGCAGCCCGTCCAGTTCGTCCGGTTTGATCAGAACCTCGCGTGCCTTCGATCCTTCGCTCGGACCGACGACGCCACGCGTCTCCATCAGATCCATCAGCCGGCCCGCCTTCGCGAACCCGACGCGCAGCTTGCGCTGCAGCATCGACGTCGAACCGAACTGACTCGTCACGACCAGCTCCACGGCCTGGAGCAGCACGTCCATGTCGTCGCCGATGTCGGGGTCGACGTCCTTCTTCTCCGCGGACTTGGCCGTCGTGACACCCTCTGTGTACTCGGGCTCGGCCTGGTTCTTGGTGAAGTCGACGACGGCGGCGATCTCCTCGTCGGTGATGAACGCGCCCTGCATGCGAGTCGGCTTGCCCGCGCCCATCGGCAGGAACAGCCCGTCACCCATTCCGATCAGCTTCTCGGCGCCCGGCTGGTCGAGAATGACCCGCGAGTCGGTGAGGGAGCTGGTCGCGAAGGCGAGCCGCGACGGCACATTCGTCTTGATCAGGCCCGTGACGACATCCACGGACGGACGCTGCGTCGCCAGGACCAGGTGGATTCCCGCGGCACGCGCCTTCTGGGTGATCCGGACGATCGCCTCCTCGACATCGCGCGGCGCGGTCATCATCAGGTCGGCGAGCTCGTCGACGATCGCGAGGATGTACGGGTACGGGCGGTACACCCGCTCGCTGCCGAGCGGCGCGGTGATCTCCCCCGACTTCACCTTCTTGTTGAAGTCGTCGATGTGCCGCACCTTGTTGACCTGCATGTCCTGGTAGCGCTGCTCCATCTCCTCGACCAGCCAGGCGAGCGCCGCGGCGGCCTTCTTCGGCTGGGTGATGATGGGCGTGATGAGGTGCGGGATGCCCTCGTAGGGCGTGAGTTCGACCATCTTCGGGTCGATCAGGATCATCCGCACCTCGTCGGGGGTGGCGCGCTGGAGCAGTGAGACCAGCATCGAGTTCACGAAGCTCGACTTGCCGGAACCGGTCGAGCCCGCGACGAGCAGGTGCGGCATCTTCGCGAGGTTGGCGCTGACGAAGTCGCCTTCGATGTCCTTGCCCAGGCCGATGACCAGCGGGTGATGGTCCTTGCGTGTGCTCGGGGCGGCGAGGACGTCGGCGAGCCTGACCATCTCACGGTCGGTGTTGGGCACCTCGATGCCGACCGCGGACTTGCCGGGGATCGGCGCGAGCAGCCGCACGTTGTCCGTCGCCACGGCGTACGCGATGTTGCGGGCCAGGGCCGTGATCTTCTCGACCTTCACACCGGGGCCGAGCTCGACCTCGTAGCGGGTGACCGTCGGCCCGCGGGTGTACCCGGTGACGGCGGCGTCGATCTTGAACTGCTCGAGGACCTCGGTGATCGCCTGGATCATCGCCTGGTTGGCCGAACTGCCCGCCTTCGGCGGATCCCCTTCGACCAGCAGGTTCGGCGGCGGCAGGGTGTAGTCGCCCTCGACGACGCGGTCGGGGATCAGCATCTCCGGCTCGTCGGCGGGCTTCGCCACAGGCACCGGCTTCGGGGCCTTCGGCTTGGCACGGGCCTTGGGCGTCGGGGGTTCGGGGGCGGGCTCCGTGGGGAGTACCTCGGTGGGCGCGAACTCGTCGAGCGGATAGTTCGTGGTGGGGTCGCTCGCCGAGCCGCCGTCCGGCACCGCGTCGTCCACCGGGTATCCGTCGGCATCGAACAACGCCGGGTCGTAGTCCGCGTCGTCGCGTGTCGCGCGTCGGCGCGACGGCCTCAGGTTCCGAAGGCCACGAAGGTGGTCGCGTTCGTGGCCGTCGTCCGTGTCGTCGTGGACGTCGTCGAAGTCGCCGTCGGTCTCCTGGTCGTACGGCCCGTAGTCGTCCTGTCGCGGGGTGCCGAGCAGGGATCGGATCCGGGTGGGGACCTCCCGTACCGTCGTTCCGGTCAGCAGCAGGACACCGAAGCCCATCGCGAGCAGCAGCAGCGGAACCGACAACCAGAACGTCACGCCGTCGGTCAGGGGTCCACCCGCCGCGAATCCGACGAAGCCGGCGCCGACGGCGCGTCCCTCGGCGTCGCGAGGCTCACCGCTGATCACGTGGAAGACGCCGAGCGCGGGGATCGCGACGAGCAGCGACCCGAGGACCAGCCGTGGCCGGATCTCGGGATTCGCCTCGGATCTCATCAGGATGACGGCGACGCCGACGCCGACGATCGGCAGCAGTGCCGCAGCGGCTCCGAACAGTGCGCGAACGCCGGTTTCGATCCATCCCCCCACCGGGCCGCCCGCACCGAACCACATGGCGGCCGCGATGACGACGCTCACGGCGATCAGGCCGAGGGCGATCCCGTCCCGGCGGTGACCGTGGTCGATGTCGGCGGCGCGGCCGACGGTGCGGGTCGCGGCGCCGACACCTCGCGCGGCCAGGGTCCAGCCGCGGCCCAGCGCAGCCCCGACCGAGTGCAGCGCGCCACCCGACTTGCGGCCGGCGGGACGCCGCGCGGCCGGGCGGGGCGCGGTCGCCTTGCGCGGGGTCGACACCGTCCGGG
>AODO01000003.1 GCA_000341795.1 Rhodococcus triatomae BKS 15-14
GGCGGTCAGGGCGCTGAAGCCGGCGGCGCAGAGCGCGAACGCGACCGAACAGATCGCGAAGGCGGTGCCCCCCAGCGTGGTGAGGCCGAGGATCGTGGTGCCTGCGCCTGTGCCGATGTAGAGCACCGAGTTGTTCCACGACACGGCCGCTCCCCGACGCTCCGCCATCACCGTCGTCAGGTACACCTGCGCGGTTGCGAAGAAGCCGGTGCCGGCGAAGAACGACAGCACGAACCCGGCCAGACACCCCTGCCACGTCGTCGCGGTGGTCGCCACGCCGAGCCCGACCGCCATCAGCAGTCCCCAGCCGATTCCGAGCAGGCTGACGTGCCTGCCGGCCGATTGCCAGCGGTCGATGAACGGTCCCGCGACCAACGATCCGAGGAGCGACCCGAGTCCGACCAGCATGCCGACGAGGCCGAGCACACCGGTGCCGAAGTCGAACCGGGTGGCGAACAGGGCACCTGCGTACGCGTAGGTGCCCAGCCGCGCCGCCTGTACGAAGAAGTTCCCCGCCATGATGGTCCGAAACACCCCCACCCGCCACAGGCCGAACGACGACCGGAGCGCCGCGAGGGCGGGCGAGCGGCGCGGAGTCGCGGTGTGCGACTCCCGGAGCCGGAGCGCGATCAGCGCACCCGCGACGATCAGCCCACCGGCGACGACCGCGAACGCCACCCGCCAACTGGAGGCCGCCGCTGCGAAGGTCGCGAGAGGAACTCCGACGATCTGACCGCCGGCGTACGCGGCAGTGCCGCCGGCGATCGCGCGACCACGTTCGCGGGGTGCCGCCGTCTCCGCGAGGTAGGCCCACATCGCCGGACCGACGAGCGCACCGCCGATCCCGCCGACGGCCCGCGCCGCCAGCAGCCAGCCGAGTCCGGGCGCGAGCGCGCACAGCGCTTCTCCGACCGCGAACACACCGACGCCGGCGAGAATCACCCGCTTGCGCGGCAGGTGCTCGGTGAGTGCGCCGAGCAACGGGCTCGCCGCGGCGTAGGTCAGCCCGAACACGGTGACGACCCAGGCCGTCGCCCTGATCGACGTGTCGAAGTCGTCGGCGATCGTCGGAAGCAGCGGCGACGCGAGGAAGAGTTCGGCGCCCATCAGGAAGAAGACGGCCTGGACCAGTGCATGCTGCGCCCACGGCGTACGAACCTCGCTCAACTTCTTACCTCCGCAAAGGAAGGTACCTGGGCCGCCGCATGGGATGATGGCGGGCATGCCGTCACAACCGCTACCGCTCGACCCCATCGAGGAGGCCCACCGACAGTGGGAGTCTCACGGCTGGGGCGACGTCGCCGACGGCATGGCGGCAGTGACATCGGTGATGCGAGCGCAGCAGATCATGATCGCCCGCGTCGAGGAGGTCCTCAAACCGACCGGGCTGACCTTCTCCCGCTACGAACTGCTGGCCCTGCTCACCTTCACCCGGACCGGCGCACTGCCGATGGCGAAGGCCAGTGCCCGACTGCAGGTTCACCCGACCTCGGTGACGAATGCGGTCGACCGTCTGGAGAAGGCCGGCCTGGTCCGACGTGTCCCCCACCCGAGCGACCGCCGCGCCACTCTCGTCGAAATCACCCAGGCGGGAAGGGATCTGGCCGTCGAAGCCACCGAGCGCCTGAACAGCAAGGTTTTCGCCAACCCCGGGCTGCCCGCCGACAAGCTCGACACCCTGGTTCGCATCCTCGCGGAACTGCGCCGGGACGCAGGCGACTTCGACACCGGTGACGCCCCCACCAAGTGGTGACCCCGCCGTCTCTGCGGACATAGGAGATCCCTAACGATCCGTACGGCGTCACGTCTTTGCCGACGGCAACGGTCCGGTGTTCGACTGGGGTGCGGGCGCGATGGCGCACCGTTCTCAGCGACGAGGAGCGTGATGTGACCGGCCTGCATCTTCCCGAACTAGTGCGCGCCCGCGCGGTCGACGCGCCGACGGCGCCGGCACTGAGCGACGGCGACCGAACCCTGACGAACGCGGACTTCGATGCGAGCACCAGCCTGCTCGCATCCGCGCTTGCATCCGTCGCCGCGCCGCAGGGCCGAGTCGGAGCGCTCCTCCGGATGGGCGTGGAGGGAGCCGAGACGTTCGTCGCCGCGACCAAGGCCGGACTGGTGTTCGTTCCACTGAACTGGCGCCTCAACCCCGACGAGGCAGCCGCCATCGCGGTCGACGCGGACCTCGACGTGCTGGTCACCGGCACCGAGTTCGCCGCCGCGGCGGTCGCGATCGCCGAAGCGCTTCCGACGCTCCGGGTGGTGGTCGTCGGGCCGGATCCCACCGCGGTGCCCGGAGCGTCGACGTGGGCCGAGTTCGTCGCTTCCGGCGACGGCGTCGATCCCGGGTACGGCTCCGACCTCGATGCCGAAGTACTGCAGCTGTACACCTCGGGGACCACGGGTCGCCCGAAAGGCGTTGTGTCGACGCATCGCAACCTGCACAACGACCCGGAAGGGTTGTCGATCTACCACTTCGGCTCGGATTCGGTTGCGTTGGACGCGATGCCGCTGTTCCACATCGCCGGCGCAGGATTCCTGAGCACCTGCCTGTCGGCGGGAGTGCACACCGTTCTCCTGGGCGAGTTCTCGCCGTCCGTCGTCGCGACGCTGATCGAGCGACATCGAATCACCCACGCGTTCCTGGTCCCGACGACCATCGCCGCCCTTCTCGATCTTCCCGACCTGGCCGACCACGACCTGTCCAGTCTGCAGGTCGTCGCCTACGGGTCGTCCCCCATCACGCCGGCACTGCTGCGGCGCGCCATCGATGTCCTCGAGTGCGGCTTCGTGCAGCGCTACGGGATGACGGAGACGACGGGGTCCGTGACCGCGCTGTCGGTCGAGGACCACGTCCCGACCGGTGACCGCGCCGTCCTGCTGCGCTCTGCGGGCCGGCCGATGCCGGGGGTCGAGATCGGGATCCGGGATCTCGTCACGGGTGAGCCCCTGCCTGCCGGGGAGACCGGCGAGATCGTGTGCCGGTCCCGCAACAACGTGTCCGGCTACTGGCGACTCGGCGACGACGGACTGTTCACCGACGACGGCTTCCTGCGCACCGGAGATGCCGGACACCTCGACGAGAACGGCTACCTGTTCGTCACCGACCGAGTGAAGGACATGATCATCACGGGCGGTGAGAACGTGTACCCCGTCGAGGTCGAGTCGGTACTCGCCGAGCATCCCGCGGTCGCCGAGGTCGCGGTCGTCGGGATGCCCGACGCGCGCTGGGGCGAGTCGGTGACCGCGGTGGTGCGTCTGGTCGACGCCGAGAACGCCCCGACGGAAGCCGAACTCGTCGCGTTCACGACGGCGCGGCTGGCGTCGTTCAAGAAGCCGCGGCGCATCCACTTCGTCACAGATCTGCCCCGCAACGCGAGCGGAAAGGTGCTCAAGAAGTCGCTCCGCGAAACCCTCGGGGCCGGGAGCGGTTCGTGACCGCCGCCGCGGCCGTGGTCGGCACGGCGCAGCGGGAGGCGTGGCTGCGCGGCATCCTCCCCCCGGTTGAACAGGTGCGCCCCGGACTGTGGTCGATTCCTGTGCCGATGCCGCGAAACCCGTTGCGCTACGTGCTCGTCTACGCACTCGCCCTCGACGAGGGCTTGGCACTGATCGACGTCGGGTGGGACGCCGAGGAATCGTGGCAGGCTCTCGTCGACGGCATTCGGGCGACCGGGCACGACATCACCGAGGTGCGGTACGCGGCGATCACGCACCTGCATCCGGATCACTTCGGACTCGCACCGCGACTGCGTGCGGTGAGTGGCGCGACGCTCGCGATGCACGCCGCGGACGCGACACTTCTCGGACACCACACGCCGGCCGACCGCGCCGACACCGAGGACCTGTGGGCGCGGCAGCTGACGCGCCTCGGCGCACCGCGTCCGGTGATCGACGCCGACCCGGTCGACCTGGTGCGGTTCGGTCCGGGCGAGTCGGTGGACGTCGTTCTCCGGGACGGCGACACACTGGACCTGCCGGGATGGAACCTGCGGGCACTGTGGACCCCGGGCCACACCGCCGGACACCTGTGCTTCGTCGACGACACCGCGGGAGTGTTGCTCAGCGGCGACCACATGCTGCCGCGGATCAGCCCGAACATCTCCACGGTGCCCGGCGAGCTGGAGCATCCGCTGCACCGCTACCTGCTGTCACTGGCCGCGACGGCGACCCTGCCGGACCACGAGGTTCTTCCCGCGCACGAGTACCGGTTCAGCGGTCTCGCGGACCGGGCCCGCGGCCTGCTCGGACACCACGAGGAGCGGTTCGCGGAGATCGTGGCCGACGTGCGCGCGTACCCGGAGTCGACCGCGTGGGAGATCACCGCCCGGATCACCTGGTCGAGGCCCTTCGAGGAGATGCGTCCGCGACTGCACCGGCTGGCGGTCCGCGAGACCGACGCCCACCTGCTCGTCCTCGCCGATCGCGGCGAGGTGCGCTCGACCGGCGGTCATCCCGACCGCTGGGTACCGACCACCGCCTGACCCGCACCGGGAGAACACCACATGAGCACCCTCCTCACCGAATTCGCCGACGGGGTAGCCGTCTTCACGCTGAACCGTCCGGAAGCCAAGAACGCGATGGACCTGGAGACCGCGAAGGCCCTCGCCGCCGCGCTCGACGAGTTCGAGGCCCGTCCGGATCTGACGATCGGGATCCTCACCGGCGCGGGCGGCACGTTCTGCGCAGGCATGGACCTGAAGGCCTTCAGCCGCGGCGAACGCCCGTCGCTTCCGGGACGTGGCTTCGGCGGACTGACCGAGGCACCGCCGACGAAGCCGCTGATCGCGGCGGTCGAGGGCTGGGCGTTGGCCGGCGGCTGCGAACTGGCGCTGGCATCCGACCTGATCGTCGCGTCGAGAGAGGCGAAGTTCGGGCTTCCCGAGGTGAAGCGTGGGCTCGCGGCCGCGGCGGGTGGACTGTTGCGGCTGCCGAAGATCCTGCCCTATCCGCTCGCGATGGAGATCGCCATCACCGGCGACCCGTTCAGCGCCGAGGTTGCCCACCGCCACGGCCTGGTCAATCGGTTGACCGAACCGGGCGAGGCCCTGGCGGAGGCGCGCGAACTCGCCGCTCGTGTCGCCGCGAACGGCCCGATGGCGGTGCGTGCCACCAAACAGGTCGTCTCGATGGCCGTGTCGTACACCAATCCCGAGGCGTTCGCCGCGCAGCGCAGGTTCATCGATCCCGTCTTCGCGTCCGCGGATGCGCAGGAGGGCGCCAGGGCTTTCGCGGAGAAGAGGGCGCCGGTCTGGCGCGGCGAGTGAACCTGGCGGGACGCGGCTCCGTCCGACCGTAGACTGGAGGGGTGGATCTGCACCTCGTGACCTATTTCGTCGCCGTCGTCGATCATGGCGGCATCACGAAGGCCGCTCGGTCCCTCTACATTTCGCAGCCGTCGCTGTCCCAGGCGATCCGCACCCTCGAGAGGCGGTTGGGCGTGGAGCTGTTCGACCGCTCCGGCCGCCGCCTGGAGCTCACGGAGGACGGCAGGCGTCTCGACACCGCCGCCCGCCGCATCCTCGCCGACGTGGCGCGGGCGAAGGCGAAGGTCTCAGCGGTCCGCGAGCTGGAGTCGGGGCGCGTCGATCTGGTGACGTACTCCGCGTTCTCCCTCGACCCGCTGGTCGATCTGATCCGGCGGTTCCGCCTGCGGCACCCGCGGATTCTGGTGAACGTGGTCGCCGCGGACGGCCCCGCCGGCGTCCACACCGCCCTCCGGCGCGGCGAGGCCGAGGTGGCGGTGACCGACCTCTCCGTCGAGTATCCGGGAATGGTGACGATCCCTCTCGCCGAACAGGATCTTGCCCTCGCGATGCATCGCAGCCTGGCCGAGGACCTCCCGAATCCGCTTCCGCGCGAACGTGTTCGGGAAGTCCCCCTGGTCGTCGACATGAGCGACAGATCGTCCGCGGTCCGGGTCGGGACACTCGTCGGGGAGGGCGCCGACAATGTCGTCGTCGACTGCGCACATCCGATCGCGGCGTGGGAGCTGATGCTGCGAGGCACCGGCGCGACCTTCGCGTCGAGCCGGGTGCCGAACCGCTGGCCCGCCGAGGTGGTGCTCCGCACCTTCGATCCGCCCCTGACCCGCCCGATCGGACTGGTTCTGCGCTCCGGTGAGCCGTCGCCCGCGGCGGCGGCGTTCGTCACCTCGTCGACTGCCGCGCCGGTGGAGGTGTAGACATGGATTTCCGCCAGATCGAGTACTTCCTCGCCGTCGTGGAACAGGACGGCATCAACGGCGCCGCGGCGGCCCTCGGAGTTGCGCAGCCAACTGTCTCGCAGTCGCTGCGCGGCCTCGAGCGCGAGCTCGGTGTGCAGTTGTTCCATCGGATCGGCCGGGGCATGGTCCTCACCGCCGCGGGACGCAGCCTCGTCGGCCCGAGCAGGCAGGTGCTGCGGGACGTGACCGCGGCCCGGGACATGCTCACCGGCGGGTCCGCCGAGCTGGCGGGCCGACTCGACGTGATGGCGTTCCCCGCCCTCGCCACCGGCATCGTCGTCGACCTGGTGGCCCGCTTCCGCACCGCGCACCCGCGCGTCACCGTCCAGCTGTCCGAACTGCGCGACGAATCCGCCTCGGCGACGGTGATCCGGGACGGGCACTGTGAGTTCGTGGTGGCCCACCTCCCCGTCGACGGCCAGGACAGTCTGGAGGTACTCGAGCTCGGGGAGCAGGAGTACTGGCTGGTCTATCCCGAGGGAACGGATCTTCCCGATGGACCACTGAAACTCTCGGAGCTACCGGACATTCCGATGGTGTTCGTCCCGCGCGGCGGCTCACTCGGCGACACGATCGAAGAGGCGATCCATGACGCCGGTTCCCGCCCGCCGCTGGCGGTGATCATCGAGCACCGCGAAGCCCGGCTCCCCCTGGTGCTGTCGGGTGTCGGCGGGTCCCTGATGGAACGCTCGGTTGCCGAGTCGGTGCAGGACCGGGCGGTGGTGCGGCGCTGCGACCCCAGCCTCTCTCAGGCGTTCGGGCTCGTCTGCGACGCGGAGACCCTCTCTCCCGTCGGCCGGGCGTTCGTCGACTTCGTCCGAACGTCGCTCTCCGACAAGGGCTCCGAGACCTGACCGGAGTCGGTGCGCGGCACGCGCCGGGCACCGACCCTCCCCGGGGTCAGCGGCCGGCCGGCTCCTGCAGGCGCGTTCGCAGATCGGTCTTCAGCACCTTGCCCGCCGCCGACACCGGCAACGCGTCGATCACGACGACCTCACGAATCTTCTTGTAGGGAAGCACCTGCTCGGCCACGAACGCCATCAGTTCGGCCTCGTCCACCGTGGTGCCGGGCACGGCGACGACGAACGCGATCGGCTCCTCGCCGACCGCGCCTGCATCGCGGCCGACCACAGCCGCTGTCGACACCGCCGGATGGGACACCAAGATGTCCTCGAGCTCCCTCGGATACACGTTGTAGCCCTTGTAGATCAGCATGTCCTTGGCGCGATCGCAGATGAAGACGTACCCGTCCTCGTCCTTGAAGGCGATGTCGCCGGTGTCGAGCCAACCGTCCACGAACTGCTGTGCGGTGATCTCGGGATGGCCGAGGTATCCGCCCGTGACCTGCGGTCCCCGGACCCAGAGCTGGCCGCGCTCACCCGCACCCAGCACGGTCGTCGGATCGTCCTGCGCACGGATCTGCACCTCGGTGTCGAAGATCGGGATGCCGACCGCGCCGAGGCGGTACTCCGCGCCGACGACCAACGGCGCAGCGGTGACGACGCAGGTGGCCTCGGTCAGGCCGTACCCCTCGGTGACCTTCGCGTTGGGGAAGGCCGCGCCGAGCGCCTCCAGTGTGGGACGGTCGATGGGAGCGGCGCCGGACGCCACCACCCGGACGGACCCGGTGTCACGGATCGCGGCGTCGGGGTGGGTCGCCAGGGCGTGCCACATCGCGGGACTGCCCGTCACGTAGCTGGCGCGGTACCGTTCGATCAGTTCGAGCATCCGGGCCGGATCGAAGCGTCCCGCCATCACCTGGGTGACGCCGCACAGCAGCAGGAACGACGCGTTGATCAGTGCGTGTGCGTGGAACAGCGGCGACACGACGACGGTGCTGCCGGTGCCGGGCTGCACACCGTAGACGTCCAGATCGGGGATCGGTTGCAGCCGAACCAGTCCGCCCTCGGTTTCCGCCACCGCGTGCCCCGCGCGCCAGGCGCACATCTGGGTGACGTTGGCGACCACGTTGCGGTGCAGCACCCGAACGCCCTTCGAGACACCGGTGGTGCCCCCGGTGAAGGCGACGTGCGCGACGTCGTCGCCGCCGACCGCCGCCGGTACGAACTCGGTCGGACGGCCCCGGAGGAACTGGTCGAAGCCGTACTCCCCGCTGTCGGCCCCCTCACCGTCGCCGCCGATCACGACGACGGTGCGGACGGTCGTACCGGTCGCGGCACGGCGCAACGTGTCCAACTGGGCCGGCTGGGTGACCGCGACGGCCGACGCGGTCTCGTCGATCTGCCTGCGCAGCCCCGGCTCCGGCTGCAGCGGGTTGACGAGGGTCACGGTGGCTCCGGCGCGCAGCGATCCGTAGTACGCGACGAAGAAGTCGATGCAGTTGCCCAGGTGCAGCAGCACCACGTCGCCCGCCGTGACGCCGGCGGCGACGAGCGCACCGGCGAACTGGGCGGAGCGTTCGTCGAGCGCGCGATACGAGAGGGTCTGCTCACCGTCGACGACGGCGGCGCGGTCGGCGTACGCCGCGGCCATGCTCGGTGCCCACACCGCCATCGAGACCCGCGGGTAGGTCAGGCGGTGTGCGGCGAAGGTGTTCGCGTCCATGATTGTCTCGTTCCTTGTGTTCACGAAATCGGTGTCGCCCTTCGGAGGCGGCGGTCAGAGCAGTTCGAGGATCGTGGCGTTGGCCAGCCCGCCTGCCTCGCACATCGTCTGAAGTCCGTAGCGAATCCCGTTGTCCCGCATGTGATGCGCCAACCGCGTCATCAGGATGGCGCCCGAGCCGCCGAGCGGGTGCCCGACGGCGATCGCACCGCCGAGCGGATTGAGCCGGTCCGCGGTCGCCCCGGTCTCGATCTGCCAGGCCATCGGGACGGGTGCGAATGCCTCGTTCACCTCGAACGCACCGATGTCGTCCAGGGCCAGGCCGGATTTCGCCAGCGCCTTCTCCGTCGCGGCGATCGGCCCGGTGAGCATGACGACGGGATCGTCGCCCGCGACGACGGCGGTGTGGATCCGCGCGATCGGGTTCCAGCCCTGCGCTGCGGCGTGCTCGCCGGTGGTGATGAGCAGCGCACCCGCGCCGTCCGAGATCTGCGACGAATTGCCCGCGTGGATCACGCCGTCCTCCTTGAAGACGGTCTTGAGCTTCCCGAGGGATTCGAGCGTTCCGCCGCGGCGGATGCCTTCGTCCCGGCAGAGGCCCGCGATCGGGGCGAGCTGGCGGTCGAAGGCGCCTGCCTCGGCGGCGGCGTCCGCCCGCGCGTGCGAGCGCAGCGAGTACTCGTCGAGGGCGGTGCGTGTCAGACCCCACTTCTCCGCCATCATCTCGGCGCCGACGCCCTGACTGAAGCCGTCGACGCCGTACCGGCTCAGCACGGACGCCGGGAAGTGTTCGCCGTTCTTGCTCGCGGTGCCCATCGGGACGCGGGTCATCATCTCGACGCCGCCCGCCACCACGACGTCGTTCTGGCCCGAGATCACGGTGGCCGCCGCGAAGGACACGGCCTGCTGGCTCGATCCGCACGCCCGGGTCAGGGTGGTGCCGGGGACCGATTCGGGCCATCCGGCCGCGAGCACCGCGGTGCGCGCGATGTTGCCCGCCTGCTCACCGGACTGGCTCACGCATCCCCACACGACGTCGTCGACGATCGCGGGATCGATGCCGGTGCGGTCGGCCAGCGCCGTCAGGATGTGCGCGGACAGGTCCGCGGGATGCACGTCGGCGAGAGCGCCTCCGCGGCGGCCGATGGGTGTGCGGACTGCATCGACGATCACGGCATCGCGCATGGGAATCCTCCAGGACGAAAGAGGGGTGGTGACCGGTCCGGCCGGCCACGTGGGTTCGACGTCGAGTCGATCACGCAACCGGCCGGACGGACAAGGACTTTCGACGGATGCGACCGATAGCCGGAGGTTATGTCCGGTGCGTGGCGCTCCGCCGCAGCTCCGTCAGGCGGAGACGCGGATGCGGGCCCGGTCGCGGTCCGGGTTGGCGAAGATGAGCACCAGGACCGCGGCGATCGCCCCGAGGATCCCGATCGACTGGAACGCGGTCGCGTAGCCCTCGGCCTTCGTCGCCGCGTGATCGACGATGACGCCGGTCGTGTACGGGGCGACGAGCCCGCCGATCGACATCAGCGCAAGGAAGACGCCCATGGTTCCGGCGGTCTGCTGCGGCGGGCACAGCTCCGAGATGGCGGCGTTGACGAGCGGGAAGACGATTGCACCGAAGCCGTAGCCGACGGACAGTGTCAGAACCGCGACGATCGGCATGTCGATCAACGGGAGCATCGTGAGGACACCGCCGCAGATCAGCACTCCGACGCAGGGGACGATGATGCGGACGGCGCGGGACTTGGCGCCGCGCTGGATCATTCGGTCGGTGACGCCGCCGGAGACGATCATCAACACCAACCCGATGATGGAGGGCAGCGCGAACATGGAGCCGGCCTGCAGTGCCGAGTAGCCGAGGCCGACCTCGAAGTACGACGGCAGCCAGGTGAGCACGACGGTGGTCAGGGCGTAGCAGACCATGATCAGGAACGCGCAGCTGACGAAGGTCCTGCTGAGGAAGATCGACCGCCACGGAACGCTGGGCTCGGTGTCGAGCGCGCCACTTCCGGCCGCTGCAGCGGCCTCGCCCGCTGCACCGTCCTTGTTCGCCTTCGCGGTGTAGGGCCCCTCGGCCCAGCCCGTCAGCCAGACCACGACCCACGCGGCGCCGAGCAGGGACAGCGACACGATGGCGGCGCGCCATCCCCACTGCACCGTGACGTACGCCAGAACGGGTGCGAGCGCGATCTTGGCGACCGATGCGGAGCCCGTGAGGAAGGCCCCGGGGAGGCCGCGCTTCGCGGCCGGGTGCCACGAGTAGGCGGCGGTGTGCATGAGCGCGGAGCTCGGGCCCTCTGCCAGGCCGAGCAGCATCCGGCAGACGATCAGCATCACCAGGCTCGCGGAGACCACGAGCGGCAACATCACCAGCGACCACGTCACTCCGAGCGCGAGCAGCGCCCAGCGCAACGTCATGTACTTGTTCATCGGTCCCGCGAGGAAGCCGCCGATGGTGAAGGTGAGGAAGAACAGGGAGCCGACGAGGCCGATCTGCGAGGACGTCAGCCCGAGTTCGCGGGCGAGCGGCTGCGCGATGATGCCGAGCACGGCCTTGTCGGCGTAGTTGACGACGTACAGAAAGATGACGAGGCCGGTCATCCCCCAGGCACGCTTGGCGCTGACGAGTGGGGCGGAGCTCGTACCGGCGGCGGACGCCGGTCGACCAGGTGCCAGGTTTCCTGTGGTCACGGGGTTCCTTCGAAGTCGAGGACGCTGACGGGCGTACCGAGGCGGAGGGGGCGAGCGATGTCGCGCTCGCCGACTCCTCCATTCAAGGTGACGCATGTCACTCGAACAATCCGCACTTGCTGAACCATTACTTAGCCGAAACCTATATCGGGGCGGTGGGCGCCCATTGGCTGCCGCGATGGGTCTCATAGCCGATCGGTCCTGGTGTGCACGCCACCCCGACTGCATGCTGAACACACGTCCATCCGCACCAGACACAGGAGATCTCCGTGCAACGAACCATCTTCGGCGAGGATCACGAAGCATTCCGCAAGACCCTTCGTGAGTTCATCGCCAAGGAGGTCGTCCCCGTCCACCACGACTGGGAGGTCGACGGGCACCCGCCGCGCGACTTCTACCGGCGTCTCGGAGATCTCGGCATCCTGGGCATCCAGACCCCCGAGGAGTACGGCGGCGGCGGCGAGTCGAGCATCAAGTTCAACGTCGTCGTCGCAGAGGAGGTCGCCGCCGCCGGCGCCTCGTTCGGCAGCTACTCGGTGCACAGCAACCTGATCCTGCCGTACCTGCTGGAGCACGCGACCGACGAGCAGAAACAGCGCTGGCTCCCCGGATTCGCTTCCGGTGACCTGATGTTCGCGATCGCCATGACGGAGCCGGGCACCGGTTCCGATCTCGCGAACATCGCAACGGCCGCGAAGCTGTCCGACGACGGCAGCCACTACGTCCTCAACGGCGCCAAGACCTTCATCACCGGAGGCGCACTGGCCGATCGGATCCTGGTGGTGTGCCGCACCGCGGCCAGCACCCCGGAGAACCGGCGCGCCGGCCTGACCATCCTGGTCGTCGACACCGCCTCCGAAGGTTTCGCAGTCGGCCGGAAGATCCAGAAGATCGGTCTCAAGACCTCCGACACCGCCGAGCTGTCCTTCACGGACGTCAAGGTCCCCGTCACCGACCGCCTCGGCGAGGAGGGCGCCGGCTTCTCGTACCTGACGCACAACCTCGCCCAGGAACGGTTGACGATCGCGTTCGGCGCCGCGGCCACCGCATCCGCCGCGATGGCGCACGCGATCGCCTACGTCAAGGAACGCACCGTGTTCGGCAAGCCCGTCGCCGCCTTCCAGAACACCAAGTTCGTCCTCGCCGAATGCGCGACGGAGGTGCAGGCCATCCAGTTGATGGTCGACCGGGCCATCGAACTGCACGATGCGGGCGAGCTCACCGTCCCCGACGCCGCCAAGGCGAAGCTGTTCTGCACGGAGGCCGCCGGACGCGTCATCGACAAGTGCCTGCAGTTGCACGGTGGCTACGGCTATGTCACCGAATACCCCATCGCCCGTCTCTACGCCGACACCCGCGTCAGCCGTATCTACGGCGGCACCAGCGAGGTCATGAAGACGATCATCGCGAAGGACCTCGGCCTGTAGACCGAGGGAGTCCGCACGCGGAACGGCCCCCGAGGCGAATGCCTCGGGGGCCGAGCGTGTTTCGTTCGGGCTGCTACGCGGCAGCCCGGATGCGGGCGCGGTCGCGGTCCGGGTTCGCGAGCAGCAGGACGGCCACCGCGGCGATCGCGCTGATGATTCCGATCGACTGGAACGCGAGGGCGTACCCGTCCGCCTTCGTCGCGGCGTTGTCGACGATGACACCGGTGGCGTACGGGGCGATCAGACCGCCCACGGCGACCAGCGCGAGGAACACACCCATCGTGTGCGCGGTCTGCTGCGGCGGGCACAGCTCCGAGATGGCGGCGTTGACCAACGGGAACACGATGGCGGCGAACCCGTATCCGAGCGAGAGCAGGCCGACGACCAGGGCCGGGGTGCCGATGACGGGCAGCGACGCGAGCACGCCACCGCAGAAGATCACACCGGCGCAGGGCACGATGATCCGCACGACCCGCGACGTCGCACCGCGCTGGATCATGCGGTCGGTGACGGCACCCGAGACGATCATCAGCGCGAGGCCGACGACCGACGGAACCGCGAACAGCGAGCCGGCCTGCAGCGCCGAGTAGCCGAGTCCGACCTCGAAGTACGACGGCAGCCAGGTCAGGACCACCGTGGTCAGGGCGTACACGGACATCAGCAGGAACGTGCAGGACAGGAAGGTTCGGGACAGGAAGATCCGGCGCAGCGGCACATTCGGCTCGGCGTGCTTCGGTACCTGCCCCTCGACGGCCTCGTCGGCCGGAGCGGCCTTGGCCGCCTTGGCGGTGAACGGGCCCTCCACCCATCCGAGGAGCCAGCACATCAGCCACAGCGCACCGAGACCGGACAGCGACAGAATCGCGGCGCGCCAGCCGAATTCGACGGTGACGAACGCGAGGACCGGGGCGAGGGCGATCTTCGCGACGGATGCGGAGCCGGCGAGCAGAGCACCCGGGAGACCGCGCTTGGCCGGTGGGTGCCACGAGTAGACGGCGGTGTGCATGAGCGCCGAACTCGGGCCTTCGAAGAAGCCGAGGAGCATCCGGCTGACGAGGAGCATCGTCAGGCTCGCGGCGATCACCAGCGGCAGCATCACCAGCGACCAGGCCACCGCGAGCACGACCAGCGCCCAGCGCAGCGACATGTACTTCGCCATCGGCCCGGCCAGGAAGCCCCCGACGACGAAGGTCAGGAAGAAGAGCGAGCCGACCATGCCGATCTGCGCCGAGGTCAGGCCCAGTTCCCGCGCCAGGGGCTGCGCGATGATGCCGAGGACCGCCTTGTCGGCGTAGTTGACGACGTACAGAAAGACGACGAGGCCGGTCATCCCCCACGCGCGCTTGGCGTTCACGAGGGGGGCGGCCTGCGCCGATGCGGCGGCGACGTGGGGGCGGTCGGGCGCCAGATTGCCTGAGGTCATGAGGATCCTTCGACGGTCGAGAAACGTGAGCGATGCCGGCCTCACCATTGAAGGTGACCCACGTCACGTGGACAATCCGGACATTGTGAACCGACAGTTAGGCGAAACCTATGATCTCGCTCCCCCACGACGACCGGCCCGCGAAGCAGTCGCTCCGCGGGCCGTGGCCGAAAACCGCTGTGCGGATCAGCCGTTCACGAACTTCGGCGCGCGCTTCTCGACGAACGCCGCCATTCCTTCTTTCTGGTCGGCGGTGGCGAACGTCGAGTGGAACACGCGGCGTTCGAACTTCACGCCCTCCGCGAGGGTGGTCTCGAAGGACCGGTTGACGGCCTCCTTCGCCATCCGTGCGATCGGCAGCGACATCGACGCGATCGTGGTCGCCGCCTCCAGCGCGACGTCCAGCAGCTCGGCGGCAGGCACGATGCGGGCGACGAGACCCGCGCGCTCGGCCTCCTCCGCGTCCATGTTCCGGCCGGTGAGGCACAGGTCCATGGCCTTGGCCTTGCCGACGGCGCGGGTCAGACGCTGCGAGCCACCGATGCCGGGGATCACGCCGAGCTTGATCTCGGGCTGACCGAACTTCGCGGTGTCGGAAGCGATGATGAAGTCGCACAGCATCGCCAGTTCACAGCCACCGCCGAGTGCGTAGCCCGAGACGGCGGCGACGATCGGGGTACGCACCGACGAGAGCCGATCCCACTGGGAGAACAGGTCTTCCGCGTAGACCTCGGCGAAGGTCTTCGGCTGCATCTCCTTGATGTCGGCGCCGGCGGCGAAGGCCCGCTCCGACCCGGTCAGCAGGATCGCGCCGATCTCGCCGTCCGCGTCGAACGCCTCCACCGCGGCGACGACCTCACGCATGAGCTGGCTGTTGAGCGCGTTCAGCGCCTTCGGCCGGTTCAGGGTGACGACACCCACGCGCCCCTTGCGCTCGGTCAGGATGGTTTCGTACTCGCTCGCTCGACTGCTCACTGGATGCTCACTCGGTTTCCTGGGATCGGGTGCGGATGTCGTTGACGATGGCGGAGAAGTCCAGTCCACCGTTGCCCTCGGTGCTGAAACGGTGGTAGATCTCGGCGGCACGAAGACCCAGACCGTCCTCGACTCCATTGGCGCGCAGCGCGTTCGACGCCAGACCGAGGTCCTTGTCCATCAGCGCCGCCGCGAAACCGGGCTGGTAGTCGTTGTTGGCGGGGCTGGTCGGCAGCGGCCCCGGCACGGGGCAGTAGCTGGTCAGGGACCAGCACTGGCCGGACGCGTTGGACGCGACGTCGAAGAGCGCCTGGTTCGTCAGACCCAGCTTCTCGCCGAGCACGAACGCCTCGCTGACGGCGATCATCGAGATGCCGAGGATCATGTTGTTGCAGATCTTCGCGGCCTGCCCGACGCCGGACCCGCCGCAGTGCACGACCTTCGCGCCCATCACGTCGAGCAGCGGCTTCACCGAGTCGAAGTCGGCCTCGCTGCCGCCAACCATGAACGCCAGGGTGCCCGCCGCCGCACCCGCGACACCACCCGACACCGGCGCGTCGACCGCCCGGTGCCCGGCAGCGTGCGCCTTGTCGGCGGCAGCCTTGGCGTCGGCGACGTCGATCGTCGAACTGTCCACGAACAGCGTGTTCGCCTTCGCGGCGGACAGGATCTCGTCGTACAGGTCGAGCACCAGCCTGCCGTTGGGCAGCATGGTGATCACCACATCGGCGTCGGCCACCGCCGCCACGGCGGTGTCGGCGACGGTGAGGCCGTCCTTGAACGCCTGCTCCTGTGCAGCGGGCATCGGGTCGAAACCGGTGACCTCGTACCCGGCCTTGACCAGGTTCGCGGCCATCGGCCCGCCCATGTGCCCGAGGCCGAGGAACGCGATGGAGGGAAGGGTGCTCATTGTCGAACCTCCTCGAGGTCGGGTGCGGCGAGGCCCAGTTCGAGCTCGCCGAGAGGCTGGAAGTAGCGGTCCACGTCGGCGGTGGTGACGTCGGCGAGCGTCGCCGGCGACCACTGCGGGTTGCGGTCCTTGTCGATCACCTGGGCGCGGATGCCCTCCACCAGGTCGTGCGAGGACAACGACGCCACCGACACCCGGAACTCCTCGTTGAGGACCTCTTCGAGGGAGTCGAGCGTGCGGGCGTGGCGCAGCGACCGCAGCGTGACCTTCAGTGCGACCGGCGACTTGCCGAGGATCTGCTCGGCGGCCTTCGTCGTCTCCGGTGTGCCCGCCGCCTGCAGGCGCGAGACGATGTCCTCGACCGTGTCGGCGGAGTACGCGGCGTCGATCCAGTCCTGCTGCGCGAGCAGTGGGGACTCCGGAGCCGTCTGCGCGAACGTCGAGAGCGCCTCGTCGACCGATCCGGTCTCGATGGCGGCGACGAAGTCCGCGAGCGACTCCGACGGCACGAAGTGATCGGCGAACCCGAGGGCGATCGCGTCCCCTGCGTTGAGCCGGCCGGTCGTCAGCGCGACATGGGTGCCGATCTCGCCGGGCGTGCGCGAGAGCAGGTGCGTGCCGCCGACGTCGGGCACGAACCCGATTCCGGTCTCCGGCATCGCGATGGTGGACCGCTCGGTGACGACGCGGACACTGCCGTGCGCGGAGATCCCGACGCCGCCGCCCATGACGATGCCGTCCATGATCGCGACATACGGCTTGGGGTAGCGACCGATCGCGGCGTTGAGGACGTACTCGTCCCGCCAGAACTCGCGTGACCCCGTGCCACCGAACTTGGCGTCGTCGTGGATGGCGACGATGTCGCCGCCCGCACACAGGCCGCGTTCGCCGGCGCCGTCGACGACCACCGCGGTCACCTCGGGGTCGGCTTCCCACTCGAGCAGCGCGGCGGCCATCGTCCGCACCATCGCGTGGTTGAGGGCGTTGATCGCCTTCGGCCGGTTCAGGGTCAGTCGCCCGACCCCACCCGACCGTCTGACGACAACCTCCTGCTCGTCGGCCTGGCTCATACGGTTCCCACCTTTCCCGCGATGACGCTGCGGGCGACGACCACCCGCATGATCTCGTTGGTTCCCTCGAGGATCTGGTGCACACGCAGATCCCGGACGATCTTCTCCAGACCGTACTCCGACAGGTAGCCGTAGCCACCGTGCATCTGCAGCGCCCGGTTCGCGACCTCGAAGCCCGTGTCGGTGGCGAACCGCTTCGCCATCGCACACAGGTCGACCTTGTCCGGGGCGTCGTCGTCGAGTGCCGATGCGGCCCGCCAGAGCAGCGTCCGGGCCGCCTCGAGTTCGGTGCGCATGTCCGCGAGCTGGAACTGCAGTGCCTGCGAATCCACCAGGGGCGCACCGAACGCCCGACGTTCGGAGAGGTAGCCGAGCGCCTTGACGAGCGCGGCCTGTCCACCGCCGACCGAACAGGCGGCGATGTTGAGGCGCCCGCCGTTGAGTCCGTTCATCGCGATGCGGAAACCGTTGCCCTCGCCGCCGAGCAGGTTCGCCGCGGGCACCCGGACACCGTCCATGATCACCTGGCGTGTCGGCTGCGCGTTCCAGCCCATCTTCTTCTCGTTCGCGCCGAACGACAGGCCCGCGGAGTCCTTCGGCACGACGAACGCCGAGATGCCGCGCGCACCGGCGTCGCCGGTCCGCGCCATCACCAGGTACACATCGGAGGCGCCCGCACCCGAGATGAACTGCTTGACTCCGGTCAGCACGTACTCGTCGCCGTCGCGGACCGCCTTGGTCGCCAGAGCCGCGGCGTCCGAGCCGGCACCCGGCTCGGTCAGGCAGTAGCTGCCGAGGCGTTCCATCGAGCACAGGTCGGGCAGCCACTGCCTACGCTGCTCGTCGGTGCCGTAGGTGTCGATCATCCACGCCACCATGTTGTGAATGGAGATGTACGCGGCGATCGACGGGTCGCCGGTCGCGAGCTGCTCGAAGATCCGCACCGAGTCCAGTCGGCGCAGACCCGAGCCGCCCACGTCCTCACGGACGTAGATGCCGCCCATGCCGAGCGCGGCCGCCTTGCGCAGCACGTCCACCGGGAAGTGCTTGGTCTGGTCCCACTCGACGGCATTGGGCGCCAGGAACTCGTCGGCGAAGTCGCGGGCGGTCTCGCTGATCGCCCGCTCGTCGTCGGTCAGGGTGAACATTCCGTCCACCTAGTTCATCGTCGGGATGACGAAGTGGTTGGTCTCTTCCTTCTTGCCGGAAGGCCAGCGCTGCGTGACCGTCTTCGTCTTGGTGTAGAAGCGGAACGAGTCCGGGCCGTGCTGGTTGAGGTCACCGAAACCGGACCGCTTCCAGCCACCGAACGTGTGGTACGCGATCGGCACCGGGATCGGCACGTTGACGCCGACCATGCCCACGTTGACGCGGGAGACGAAATCGCGGGCGGTGTCGCCGTCGCGGGTGAAGATCGCGACACCGTTGCCGTACTCGTGCTCGGTCGGCAGGCGCAGCGCCTCCTCGTAGTCCGCGGCACGGGCGACGAGCAGCACCGGACCGAAGATCTCCTCCTTGTACACGCGCATGTCGGAGGTGACCTTGTCGAACAGCGTCGCGCCGGCGAAGAAGCCGTCCTCGTGACCCTCGAGCACGAAACCGCGACCGTCGACGACCGCCTCGGCACCCTCGTCGATACCGATCTGGATGTACTGGTTCACCCGGTCGAGGGCGTCCTTGGACACCAGCGGACCGAAATCCGCCGCTTCGTCGTCGGAACGGCCGATCTTGAGTCCGGCGACCCGTTCGGTGAGCTTGGCGACCAGCGCGTCGGCGGTCTCCTCACCGACCGGCACTGCCACCGAGATGGCCATGCACCGTTCACCGGCGGAGCCGTAGCCTGCGCCGATGAGGGCGTCGGCGACATCGTCGAGGTCGGCGTCCGGCATCACGATGGCGTGGTTCTTCGCACCACCGAAGCACTGCGCGCGCTTGCCGTGCGCGGCGGCGGTCTCGTAGATGTACTGCGCGATCGGGGTGGAGCCGACGAACCCGACGGCCTTGATCCGGTCGTCGGTGAGCAGGACGTCGACGACCTCCTTGTCCCCGTTGACGACGTTGAACACGCCCGGCGGCAGACCGGCCTCGAGGAACAGCTCCGCCAGGCGCAACGGCACCGACGGGTCGCGCTCGGACGGCTTGAGGACGAACGCGTTACCCGCGGCGAGGGCCGGGCCGGCCTTCCACAGCGGGATCATCGCCGGGAAGTTGAACGGGGTGATGCCGGCGACGACACCGAGGGGCTGGCGCATCGAGTAGACGTCGATGCCGGTGCCGGCGGACTCGGTGTACTCGCCCTTGAGCAGGTGCGGTGCGCCGAGCGCGAACTCGATGACCTCGAGACCACGCTGGATGTCGCCCTTGGCGTCGGGGATGGTCTTGCCGTGCTCGGCCGACAGCAGCCGCGCGAGGGAATCCATCTCCTCCTGCACGAGCTGCAGGAACTTCATCAGCACGCGGGCGCGCTTCTGCGGGTTGAACGCAGCCCACTCGCGCTGCGCCGCTTCCGCGTTGGCGATGATCGCCTCGGTCTCGGCCTTGTCGGCGAGCGGGACACGCGCCTGAACCTGGCCGGTGTTGGGGTCGTAGACGTCGCCGAACTTGCCGGAAGTTCCGGGGACGCGCTTGCCGTCGACGAAGTGGGTGAGTTCCTGAACCATTTTTCCTGTCCTGACCGATCGAAGACCAACTGCGGATTCCGCACCCGGGTCGCGGGCACGACTGAACGTCTCGAATATGTCGCCCATCCTATAGTTGGATGTCCATGTATGTCTAGAGGCGCGGCAGACGGCGACACCATCGTCGTCACAGGCGCCATCGCGTCTGCGAGAACGCGTCTCCCTTGACGAAGGCGAACACGGTGTCGACGGTAATCCCGAACACCAGCGCCTCCCCGCCGGCAGCGGTGTGAACGAATCGGCCGTCCCGAACGTCGAAGCTCCACTCCTGGCCGTACTTGTCCCGGTACGCGTCGGCCACTCGCTCGAGCAGTGCCCGGTGACTCACCACGTCCGCGGTCCCCTCCACCACCACGTCGGTGCCGCGCTCGATCGAGTTCGTCCCGGTGGTCAGGACGCACGCACCGTTGGACTCCAGGTTGACGGCCTTGCGCTCCTCCGGGCCGGTCGAGAAGTACAGGCGGTCGTCGAGACGCACCGCGATCAGCGGTGTGACGTGTGGACGTCCGTCGGGACGCACCGTGGTCACCCAGTAGACCTGCGACGCGTCGAGGATCGCCATCACCTCCGCCCACGGCGTCGGTGTTGCCGAGTCGTCGCTGTAGCGTCGGTCGAGGGTTCCTGTCGAGATCGTCACGGGGTTCTCCTTCGAATCGGCTCCTGTTACGAGTACCGACTCTCGGCGGCCCCCGAACTCACCGCACGGCGGCCGGTTCGACGTGCGGCCGTCCGGCCTCCCCGCACAATTCGAGCCGTGCACCGGAAACACCCTCGACCGTCTACTCGCCCGTCAGCGCCCGATAGAGCTCGTCGAGATCCCGGGCAGCGGCGCGGGCGGCACCCTCGTCGGGTGTGATCGCGCGCAGCGCGGCCCGCAGGTGCACCGGGTTCAGGTCCTGCGGCGCCGGCACGAACGCCGGCCTCGGGAGAGCTGGCAATTCGGCGCGATCGCCGAACCAGTCGTCCACGTCGCCGGAGGAGCCGGCCTGCTCGTCCACCCCGCCGATCAGCATGTCCAGGTCGATCCCACGCAAGGTGAGGAGCAGGGTCGGATCGTCCTCGAGCCGGTCCGCGAGCACCGTGACCAGCGCAGCCGCGTGTCGGCACGGCCACCCCTGGTCGGGGCAGGTGCAGCCGAAGTCGATCTCCGACGCGGTCGACGGCAGCAACAGCTCGCCGAGTTCGAGTGGCATCGTGCCGCCCGCGACCGCGGCCAGCACCCCGGGCGCTCCCCGGACCCGACCGACCACCTCGTCGATCGCGTCGCGCTCCAGAACGCGAACCGTGACGGTCGCGGTGAACGGTTCGTTCTGACTGCCCTGCACCTCGCCGATCACCAACCCCGGCGCGATGCGGATCGCCAGCACCTGCCCGGCCCGCACGTGACTGCGCCCGCGAGCCAACCGTGCACCGCCTGCGGCCTTCTCCACCGACGCCGTCAGCAGGCGGCCCCAGCCCTCGCCCGCGCCCCGCCGCGCCACCCGCCTCATTCGCCCACCGCATCGTCGCCGAGCATCATCAGCGCGGCCAACTCGTCGTCGCTCATCTCGGTGATCCACTTCTCCCCGACCCCGACCGCGAGGTCCGCCAGCTCGGCCTTGCCGGTGAGCATCGCGTCGATGCGCTCCTCCAGCGTGCCGACGCACAGCAGCTTGCGCACCTGGACGTCGCGTCGCTGCCCGATTCGGAATGCCCGATCGGTGGCCTGGTTCTCGACCGCCGGGTTCCACCAGCGGTCCAGGTGCACAACGTGATTGGCCGCCGTGAGGTTCAGCCCCGTGCCACCCGCCTTGAGTGAGAGCATCATGATCGGGGAACCGGGCCCGGCGTCCTGGAAGTTCCGCACCATCGCGTCGCGTGCAGTACGCGCCACGCCGCCGTGGAGGAACGGCACATCCACGCCGAACCGCTCGGCCAGGTACGGCGCCACGATCGACCCGAACTCGCGGAACTGCGTGAACAACAGGACCCGCTCGCCGTCGGCGAGCACCGACTCCACGATGTCCTCGACGAGCGCGAGCTTGCCGGAGCGGTGCCGCCCACGCCGGACGGCGGGCGAGCCGTCCGCCAGGAAGTGCGCGGGATGATTGCACACCTGCTTGAGCCTGGTCAGGGCCGCGAGCACGACCCCCTTGCGGGCCCGCGGATTGTCGGCGTCGCGCAGGCGCCGCGTCATGTCGTCGAGCACGCCCCGGTACAGCCCCGCCTGCTCGGCGGTGAGATTCGCCCGCACCGTCATCTCGAACTTCTCCGGGAGGTCCGCGATCACCGCCGGATCCGTCTTCACGCGACGCAGCACGAACGGGGACGTGACCGTGTGGAGGCGTGCCAGTGCACCCTCGTCCTGCAGCCGCTCGATCGGCACCGCGAACCGGGCGCGGAACTGCTGCGGCGACCCGAGCAGCCCGGGATTGACGAAGTCGAGGATCGAGCGCAGTTCCTCCAGTCGGTTCTCGACAGGAGTACCGGTGAGGGCCAGCCGGTGCCGCGCCGGAATCGAGCGGACCGCACGCGACTGCGCCGTCGCCGCGTTCTTGACGTGCTGAGCCTCGTCGAGGACGACTCTCCCCCAGCGTGTTTCATGCAGCAGTGCCACGTCGCGGGTCGCCACCGCGTAGGTCGTGATCACCAGATCGCTGTCGGCCACGACCGCGGCGAAGCCGGAACCGCGCAGCCGGCCCGGTCCGTGGTGGACGTGCACGCGCAGTTCCGGGGCGAATCGCGCAGCCTCGCGTTGCCAGTTCCCCACCACCGACATCGGACACACCAGCAACGTCGGCGAGAACGCGGCGGCGGCTCGCTCCCGCTCGTGGACGAGCAACGCCAGCAACTGCACCGTCTTCCCGAGGCCCATGTCGTCGGCGAGGATCCCGCCCAGGCCGAGGCCGCTCATGAACACGAGCCAGTCGAGCCCGCGCTGCTGGTACGGCCGCAGCGTGGCGTGCAGTCCTGACGGCGGCGGCACCGGATCAGGACGGCCGCCGCCGCCGAGCAGCGACGACACCCACCCGGTCGACGTGATCGCCTCGACCGGAAGCGGCGGCGGATCCGCCGCCGTCAGCTGTGCCAGCAGCCCACCGAGCGTGGACGAGTCGTCGGAACCGTGAGCGCCGACGTATTTCGCGGCCTTCGACAGCGCCGCCGCGTCCGCCTGTACCCACTGCCCTCGCAACTGCACGAGATCCGCTGCCGACCGAGCCAGCCGCTCGACCTCGGCGGCCGTCAGCACCAGGTCACCTATCGCGAGTTCCCAGTTGTAGGAGAGCAATTGGTTCAACCCGACGTCGCGTTCGTCGGTGTCGAGCAGCACCGGCGGGCTGGCGACCGCCAGCCGCAGCGACGGTGCCGCAACCACCCACGCCCGCGGCAGCAGCAATGTCACGCCGGCCTCTGCGAGCGCCCGTGCCCCGTGCGCCACCAGGTCGGTGACCACCGCGAGCGGCAGCAACAGGTCCAGCCCGTCCGGATCGGAGGGCACCCCCCGCAGTCGCGGGTACGCCTCCATCGCCGTGCCGAGCAGTCGCAGCGCGACCCGCAGCCCCTCGGGGTCCGTGTGGCGAACCGGCGCCGGCGCCTCACCGGACGGTCGCAGGCACACCTCGAGTCGCCACAGCAGCACGTCGGCGCCGTGCTCGTCCAGGTCTCCCGACTCGTCGGGCTCGACCAACCGCAGGACGAGATCGGGTTCCTCGACCGCGAGCGAGTCGCGCCATCGGCGCAGGCGGGACTCCGCCTCCGCGGCAGCTCGGGGCGGTCGGTCCACCGTCGTCGACCGTGTCTCCTCGGACGGCACCACCGTCAACGGCGTGTCGGTCAGCAGGGAGTGGAGCAGCGGGTGGTCGCTGTCCAGGCCTCCGAGCCGGTCCCGGACGATCGGATCGGTCAGCGCATGCACGAAGTCGTCGAGTGCCCGCCTGCCGCCTGCCGCCCACAGCGACCCCGGCATCGCTGCGCCGAGTTCGGCGAGCCAGGCCCGCTGACGGTCTCCGCCGAGCAGTCGCCAGCGCGCCCACCACCGCCCGTCCTCGCGCCGCAGTTCGGGGACCACCCGACCGGCCTCGGCCCAACGCCGGATCCCCCGCGCGACGTGGACCAGATAGCGCAGGTCACCGGGCAGACGTGGGTCGGCGGCGGGAAGGTCCAGCAGCAGCGACGCGGCATCGGCGGGTGCCAGGGCGAGCGCTGGAACCGCGACCTCCGACAGCTGACCGCGGTCGTCGGGGACGGTGACGGTGACCCGATGCCGGAAGCGGCGGCCGAGCAAACCCGGCAGCGGCGACGGCAGTGTGGTGGCGTCGACGCCGTCGTTGTCGTCGACCCAGAGCATCATCCCCGCGCCGGGCGACCACACCGCATGAACCACCGGACCATCCAACCACCCGGGTCGGACACTCTGGAGTCACGGCCGTGGCCGGCGGAATAATGACATCGAGACGGCTGGACCACTCGTCGAACGCCAGGAGGCTCGATGACCATCCTGATTCAAGTGCTCGAACAGGGGTATTCGCACAGCACGCCGTGGGAACAGCGCAAGTACCAGTACGTCGACGTCGCCCATGTGGTCGGGATGCGGCTCGACGGGAACAAGGGCGTGTGGCTGGACATGACCCGCCCCGGCGAATCCCACCAGCTCGCTCTCGCGCCGAATGCCGAGGACGCGATCCTGTTCATGCTGAAGGCGTTCGACGCGGTCGCGACCTGCCGCCAGCAGGGCGGCTCGTGGATGATCGGCCACGACGGGACCGACTACGCCTCGATGGTCGCGACCCGCTTTCCCCTCCCCTGACGATCAGAGGTACTCGACGACGACGGTGTCGATGGTGCCGTCGAACGCGAACGGTGCCCTGTCGAAGTAGTCGAGCGAGACGGGCGAGCCGAGGCAGGTGCCGATGTCGAGGCAGTCGTTGGCGGTGAACAGGAGCGGTGCGCTCACCGGAACCGTGGACCGTCCCACCTCGGCCCCGTCGACCGAGAGCACCACGTCGAGAGGTCCGCCAGGACGCACCTCGGCGTACTTCGTCACGACCTCGACGGTGTGCCGGCCCGGGGAGAGCGGCTGCGCGGACCTGATCTTCGTCCGCATCAGGATGAACAGGTTGTACTCGAAGCAGAGGTGGCCGCCGTCGAGGAAGCACGTCAGTCCGCCGCCGTTGCCGCCGAGCGCGTACAGCACACCCGACCCGCCGTCGGGGACGGTGAGGTCGATCGTGACGCGGTTGTCCTTGTTTCCGAGCGCCGGGGCACAGAACTCGGGCATCCGGATGACGTCTCCGGTGAACCGCCAGCTCGTGTACGGCGTGGAGATGCGCTGCTCGGGATGAATCGCGGCCACCCACAGTCCGCCTCCGACGGGCAGGACCTTGTTCTTCGCCGCCTCGATCGCGAACACCTCACGCAGCTGGGCCAGCTTCTTCGGGTGCTGCTCGGCGAGGTCACGGCTCTGCGTCCAGTCCTCGTCGAGGTGGTACAGCTCCCACGTGTCGTCGTCCGGATTCCAGTCGTGGATGCCGGCGGGCATGCCCGGCACCCACGGGGCGCGCGGGCCGAACGCGGACGCCATCCAGCCGTCGTGGTAGATCGCGCGGCTGCCCATGACCTCGAAGTACTGGGTGAGCTTGCCCGCCTTCGCGTCCCGGTCCACGAGGGCCGCAGCGAAACTGGCTCCGTCGAGCGGGTCCTGGGGAATCCCGTGCACCGTCCTCGGCGGCGTGATGCCGACCAGGTCGTAGAAGGTCGGCACCAGGTCGTTGCAGTGCAGGAACTGCGTTCGCGGCACGGGGTCCGGTTCGACCTTGGCGGGCCACCGGATCACCATCGGGTTCCGGGTGCCGCCGAGATGCGAGGCGAGCAGCTTCATCCCCTTGTAGGGCGTGCTCCCCGCCCAGGCCCAGCCCGCGTGGTACATGTTGTCGGTCTTCGGGGAGCCGAGCACGTCCAGACCGCCGAGTTCCTCCAGCGCCGCGATGTGCTGGGCCGTGGTCGTCGGAATCCCGTTCTGCGCGAGCAGTTCGCTGATGGTGCCGTTCTGGCCTTCACCGGACGAGCCGTTGTCGCCCCAGATGTAGACGACGAGCGTGTTGTCCCGGTACCCGAGGTCGTCGAGCTCGTCCAGCAACCGACCGACCTGGACGTCGCAGTGCTCCGCGAAACCCGCCGCCACCTCCATCAGCCGTCGCTGGAACGGCTTCTCGTCCTCGGGGATGTCGTCCCAGGCGGCCATCGTCGGGTCACGGTCGGTCAGCTCGGCGTCCCGGGGGATCCAGCCCTGCTCCTTCGCCCGCTCGTACACCCGCTCGCGATAGGCGTCCCAGCCGTCGTCGAACGCGCCCGCGTACCGGTCGGCCCACTCCTTCATGACGTGGTGCGGTCCGTGCAGGCACCCGCTCGCCCAGTACATGAAGAACGGCCGGTCCGCGTCGAGAGCCCGGTGCCTGCGCAACCACCCGATCGCGTCGTCGGCGAGGTCCTCGCTGAGGTGATAGCCCTGTTCCGGGGTCTTCGGCGGCAGCACCACGGTGGTGTTCCGGACCAGGTGCGGTTCGTACTGGGAGGCCTCCCCGGCGAGGAACCCGTAGAAGTAGTCGAAGCCGACGCCGGTCGGCCAGTTGTCGAACGGCCCCGCGGCCGTGGTCTCCTCCGCCGGCGTGTTGTGCCACTTGCCGAACGCCGCCGTCGAGTAGCCGTACTGGCGCAGCACCTCGGCGCCCGTCGCGCTCGACTTCGGGATGTGCCCGGAGTAGCCGTCCCAGTCGTTCGCCAGCTCCGCGATCTGACCGTTCCCGACGCGATGGTGGTTGCGTCCGGTGAGCAGCGACGCCCGCGTCGGCGAGCACATCGCCGTGGTGTGGAAGCGGTTGTAGCCGACCCCTTCCCCCAGCGTCCGGGTGAGCGTCGGGGTCTGCACCTCGCCTCCGAAGGTGCTCGGCAGGCCGGGGCCGGCGTCGTCCACGAGGACGACGAGGATGTTCGGAGCGTCCTCGTGAAGACGGCGTTCCTTCGGACGTGGGCTGTAGACCGACTCCTGCATCGTCCGGCCTGCGACGCTCCCGGACGGGGTCGGAGGGAACGGCAGCGAGTCCCCACCCGGAATGGGTACAGCCCGAACGTCAGCACTCACGGTCTTCGCCCTTCGTCGACGACGCAACGGGGCCAAGTCAACCGCCGGACCGGCGCCGCGACCTCACCCGGCGGGGGTGAGACCCACGCTCAGCTCGCCGACGGCTCGGCCGCCGGGCGCGGCGCGTGCACGCGCGGTTTGACGAAACGCAGGTACGCCGCGGTCAACGCGGCCAGCCACACGGCGCCGACGACGAGCGCGACCCGGGTGTCGGCGTCGAACGCGAGGACGACGACCACGAACCCGAGGAAGCCGAGGGCCGCGATCTGCCCGGCTGGCCACAGCGGCACCGGGAACTTCAGCGACTGCACCTCGGTGGTCGTCATCCGGCGGCGCGACCGCACCTGCGCGAGCAGGATCATCACCCACACGAAGATGGTGGCGAACGTGGCGATCGACGCGATCACGATGAACACGGACTCGGGGATGAGGTAGTTGAGCAGCACCGCGAGGAGCAGCGCGCCGGTCATCACGGCGACCGTCATCCACGGCACACCCGAACGCGACAACTTCGTCATCGCGGCCGGCGCCTGGCCGCGCTGCGCCATGCCGTACATCATTCGGCCGGCCCCGAAGATGTCGCTGTTGATCGCCGACAGCGCCGCGGTGATGACGACGACGTTGAGGACGGCTGCGGCAGGCCCCACGCCGATCGCCTCGAAGATCTGCACGAACGGGCTGCTGCCGGTGCCGATGGTGTGCCACGGGATGATCGCCATGATCACCGCGAGGGTGGCGATGTAGAAGAGCATGATCCGCACCGGGACGGTGTTCACGGCACGGGGGATGGTGTGCGCCGGGTCCTCGGCCTCACCCGCGGTGATGCCGATTATCTCGGTGCCGCCGAACGCGAACATCACGATCGCGAAGCAGGCCACGAACCCGCCGAACCCGTTGGCGAAGAATCCACCCTCGTCCCACAGGTTGCTGGCGCCCTCGGCGGTGTCGTAGATGCCGAAGCCGAAGATCAACGTCGCCACACCTGCGCCGATGAGAGCGAGGATCGCGGTGACCTTGACGAGCGTGAACCAGAACTCGAGCTCGCCGAACACCTTCACGCTGAGCAGGTTGAGCGCGCCGATGAAGAACACGATCGCCAGCGCCCAGATCCATCGGGGCACCTCCGGGAACCAGAAACCCATGTACACCCCGAACGCGGTGACATCGGCCAGGCAGACCACGATCATCTCGAAGGTGTACGTCCAGCCCGTCATGAATCCGGCCAGCGGGCCGAGGTGGGTGCTCGCGTACTCGCCGAACGACCCGGACACGGGGTTCCGAACCGCCATCTCGCCGAGCGAGCGCAGCACCAGGTAGACGACGGCGCCGCCGATCAGATACGCCAGGAGCACCGACGGGCCGGCCTTCTCGATGGCGCCCGCCGAGCCGTAGAACAGGCCGGTGCCGATCGCCGAACCGAGCGCGATGAATCGGATGTGACGGGCCGACAGACCCCGGGTAAGCGCCGCGGCGGCGTCCTTCACTTCAGGGTCTCCCACGTCGACTGCAGACTTGCGACCAGCAGTTTAGTGGTGTTGCGCAGGTCACCCGGGGGCGGGGCGCTCGCGCACCTGGCCGCGCCGGAGTCCCCGTTGCGGCGTGGGCGACCACAACCGTTAAGATCGCAGCCAGGTCATGAGTGTCAGCATCAAGCCCCGGCTCGCTGGCCGGCAACCCTCCATCCGCGGTGGGGTGCCCCGGGTGATGACCAGGTCCTTCGAGGACGCCGGAGGACAAGCGCGGGTCCGTTGGGACGGACCCACCAACAGGGACACGACCCACCGGAGGTTTAACCATGTGTTGTTGTCGCAGATAGGCCCCATCAGCCCGGGCGCCCACGCGCCGCATCTTCGGACCACATCCTGGAGCAGAGCCGACTCATGAGCGAGAACCCGATCGATCCGACCGCGAACTGGACCTTCGAAACGAAGCAGATCCACGCGGGTCAGACATCCGACGCCACCACCAAGGCGCGCGCACTGCCGATCTACCAGACGACCTCGTACACCTTCGACAGCACCGACCATGCTGCCGCACTCTTCGGCCTCGCCGAGCCGGGCAACATCTACACGCGCATCATGAACCCCACCCAGGACGCGGTCGAGCAGCGCATCACCTCACTCGAGGGCGGCGTCGCGTCGCTGCTGCTCTCGTCCGGGCAGGCGGCGTCGACCTTCGCGATCCTGAACATCGCGGGTGCAGGCGACCACGTCGTCTCGAGCCCCAGCCTGTACGGCGGCACCTACAACCTCTTCCACTACAGCCTTCCGAAGCTGGGTGTCGAGGTGACGTTCGTCGACGACCCGGACGACCTGGACCAGTGGCGGGCCGCGATCCGTCCGAACACGGTCGCGTTCTACGGCGAGTCGATCTCGAACCCGCGGAACGACATCCTCGACATCCCCGGCATCTCGTCCGTCGGGCACGAGGCCGGTATCCCCCTGATCGTCGACAACACCGTTGCGACCCCGTACCTGCTGCGCCCCCTGGAGCACGGCGCGGACATCGTCGTGCACTCCGCGACCAAGTACCTCGGCGGGCACGGCACCGCGATCGCAGGCGTGATCGTCGACGGCGGCAGCTTCGACTGGACGCAGGGCAGGCATCCCGGATTCACCACACCCGATCCCAGCTACCACGGCGCGGTGTTCGCGGACCTCGGCGCACCGGCGTACGCGCTGAAGGCCCGGGTGCAGCTGCTCCGCGACCTCGGTTCCGCGGTGTCTCCGTTCAACGCGTTCCTGATCAGCCAGGGCATCGAGACGCTGAGCCTGCGGGTCGAGCGGCACGTGCAGAACGCCACCCGGGTCGCGGAGTTCCTCGAGGGCCACGACGGCGTCATCCGGGTCGCCTACGCCGGTCTCCCCAGTTCCCCGTGGTACGAGCGGGGCCGACAGCTGGCCCCGAGGGGCGCGGGAGCGATCGTCGCGTTCGAGCTGGCGGGAGGCGTGGACGCGGGCAAGAGGTTCGTCGACGCGCTCACGCTGCACAGTCACGTGGCCAACATCGGCGATGTCCGGTCGCTCGTGATCCACCCCGCGTCGACCACGCACTCGCAGCTGACCCCGGAGGAGCAGCTCGCCGCCGGTGTCACGCCGGGCCTGGTGCGTCTCGCGGTCGGAATCGAGGGTATCGACGACATCCTGGCCGACCTCGAGGCCGGATTCGCGGCGGCGGCGTCTTGACAGTCGGTTCCGTTTCCAGCCCCCGTCCGGCGATGTCCCGAAAGTTCTTCCCGTCGCCGGACGGGCGGCTGTCCACCATCCCGATCGGCTCGCTGACGCTCGAGAACGGGGCGGTCCTGCCCGACGTCTCGCTGGCGGTTCAGTGCTGGGGCGAGCCGAACGAGGCGCGGGACAACGTGGTGCTCGTCGAGCACGCGCTGACCGGCGACTCGCACGTGACCGGTCCGGCCGGCGACGGCCATCCGTCCGCCGGCTGGTGGGACGGCATGGTCGGGCCGGGCGCGCCCATCGACACCGACGAGTGGTGCGTGCTGGCCACGAACGTGCTCGGCGGATGCCAGGGCAGTACCGGTCCGTCCTCCCCCGCCCCGGACGGGGCGCCGTGGGGATCCAGGTTCCCCGCGATCTCGATCCGCGATCAGGTGACCGCCGAGGTGGCCCTCGCCGACGTGCTCGGCATCCGGCGGTTCGCCGCGGTGCTGGGCGGGTCGATGGGCGGGATGCGCACCCTCGAGTGGATCATCGGGTTTCCCGAAAGGGTAACGGCCGCATTGGTTCTCGCATGCGGAGCCCGTGCGACCGCCGACCAGATCGGCACCCAGACCACCCAGATCGCCGCGATCACGATCGACCCCGACTGGCAGGGCGGCGACTACCACGGCACCGGCCGCAGCCCCGACGCCGGACTCGGTGTCGCACGGCGGATCGCGCACCAGAGCTACCGCACCGAACGCGAACTCGACGCCCGGTTCCACAACGACGGCCAGGAGGGCGAGGACCCGCGCGCCGGTGGCCGTTACGCGGTGGACAGCTACCTCCAGCATCAGGCGTCCAAGCTCGTGGCCCGATTCGATGCGGGCACGTACGTGCTGCTGACCGACGCGATGAACCGGCACGACGTCGGCAGCGGCCGCGGCGGCGTGGAGGCGGCGCTCGCCTCGTGCACGGTGCCGACGATCGTCGGCGGCGTGGACTCGGACCGCCTGTACCCGCTGTGGCAGCAGCGTGAGATCGCGACCCACCTGGCAGGGTGCGAGGGACTCCGGGTGGTGAACTCGAAGGACGGTCACGACGGGTTCCTCACCGAGGAGACGTGGGTGACGGGGCTGCTCGGCGAGACGATGGCGTTGGCGCGGACCGGGATCCGCGCCTCGAAAACCGGTCGTGAACAGGTTTCGTGAAACTCCTTTCCAACGCAGGCGCGGACATTAGCATCGGCACGATGCAGTCGCTTGTGACCGAGACATTGACCACCGCCTGGACGATTCCGACCGACGGAACACTGACCTACATCGACATCGGTTCGCTCCCCCTCGAGAGCGGTGCGGTGCTCCCTGCGGTCACTGTCGCCGTCCAATGCTGGGGTGAGCCGACCCCCGCCCTCGACAACATCGTGCTGATCGAACACGCCCTCACCGGGGACTCGCACGTGATCGGGCCCGCCGACGAGAACCACCCCACCCCCGGCTGGTGGCAAGGGATGGTCGGTCCGGGTGCCCCGGTCGACACGAACGAATGGTGCGTGCTCGTCACCAACGTGCTCGGCAGTTGCCGCGGCACGACCGGCCCCGGGTCGCCCGCACCCGACGGCCGCGCCTGGGGCTCACGCTTCCCCGCGATCTCCATTCGCGACCAGGTCGAGACCGAGCGCGCCCTCGCGGACAAGCTGGGTGTCGACAGGTTCGCGGCGATCGTCGGCGGCTCACTCGGCGGGATGCGTGCCCTCGAGTGGATCATCGGCCACCCGGACCGGGTCGAGACGGCGCTGCTGCTGGCGGTCAACGCCCGTGCCACCGCCGACCAGATCGGCGGCCACACAGCGCAGCTCGACGTCATCGCCGCGGACCCGAACTGGCACGGCGGCGACTACTACGACACCGGGACGACGCCGGACAACGGACTGAACATCGCCCGTCGGTTCGCGCACCTGACCTACCGCGGAGCCGCCGCCCTCGACGATCAGTTCGCGAATTCCGAGCAGCCCGGCGAGGACATCTGGAACGGCGGTCGGTACGCCGTGCACAGTTACCTCGACTACTGCGCGAACAAGCTGGTGGCGACCTTCGACGCCGGTTCGTTCGTCGCGCTGACCCACAGCGCCAACAAGCACGACGTCGGCCGCGGCCGCGGCGGAATTCCCGCCGCCCTGGCCTCGACTCCGGTCCCGGTCGTCGTCGGCGCCATCGACTCCGACCGGATCATGCCGCTGCACCAGATCGTGGAGATGGCGGATCTGCTCCCCGGATGCGACGGTACCCGGATCGTGCACTCGGCCGCCGGACACGACGGCTTCCTCACCGAGTTCGAGTGGGTGACCGGCCTGATGGACGAGACGCTGGCGATGGCGCGGGCCGCTCGCGCCGCCCGGCAGGCAGCGCACGCGCCGGTCGGGTAGTCGACTTCTTCGGGCCGGCACCGATCTCGGAGCCGGCCCGAAGAGTCCAGCCCGCTCAGCCGGTCCCCAGCGGATCGATGGACACCGCGAGCCAGACGATCGTTCCACCCACCAGGGTGAGGGCGGTGACGTCGAAGGCCTGCCCGCGCACGGCGAGCAGGCCCACCTCCTCGGGCCGCAGGCACAGTCTGAAACCCGCGGCGAAGAGCGTCGCGATTCCGAACACGAACGCGCCGCGCCGCCACCGGTCCGCGAGCACGAATCCGATGGCGATCAGGACGACCACCGCGACGACGATCAGCGGCAGGTTCCTCCGGGCGAACCGAAGCCACCGGTTCGCCGGTTCCGCGGTGGCCGTCACCGCGGTCAGACCGACTCGGCCGCGAGCTGCTCGGCGCGCTCGACCACGTTGCTCAGCAGGAACGCTCGCGTCAGCGGACCGACCCCACCCGGGTTCGGGGAGATGAAGCCCGCGACCTCACGGACGTCGTCGGCGACGTCGCCGCGGAGTCCGTCCGCGGTTCGACTGACGCCGACGTCGAGGACGGCGGCACCCGGCTTCACCATGTCCGCCGTGATGAGGCCCGCGACACCCGCGGCCGCAACCACGATGTCGGCGCGGCGCACCTCGGCGGCGAGGTCCTTGGTGCCGGTGTGGCACAGGGTGACGGTGGCGTTCTCGCTACGGCGGGTCAGCAGCAGGCCGATCGGCCGGCCGATGGTGACCCCGCGACCCACGACCGTCACGCGGGCACCGTCGATCGGGACGTCGTAACGACGCAGCAGGTGCACCACGCCGCGCGGGGTGCAGGGCAGCGTCGCCTCCTTGCCGAGTACCAGTCGGCCCAGGTTCACCGGATGCAGGCCGTCGGCGTCCTTGTCCGGATCGATCCGCTCGAGGGCGGCGTTCTCGTCGAGGTGCTTGGGCAGCGGCAACTGCACGATGTACCCCGTGCACTCCGGGTTCGCGTTGAGCTCGTCGATGACGGCTTCGAGTTCGGCCTGGGAGATGTCCGCGGGCAGGTCGCGGCGCAGTGAGTTGATGCCGACCTTCGCGCAGTCGGCGTGCTTGCCGCGCACGTAGGACGCCGACCCCGGGTCGTCGCCGACCAGGACGGTGCCGAGGCCGGGGGTGATGCCCTTGGCCCTGAGTGCGTCCACCCGGGCCTTCAGGTCGATGAAGATCTCGTCGCGGGTCGCTTTGCCATCCAGGATCGTCGCAGTCACGTTGCCCATTGTTTCAGGTGACACTGGATGCATGGCACAGAGTCCGGATCAGAGTCCCGAACTGCGCGGTCCGCGGGTGGTGCTGACCCCGCTACGCGCCGAACACCGCGCCCCGTTGCGGGCGATCCACCGTGAACCCGAGGTCCGACGGTGGTGGCAGATGCCCGACGACGACTGGCCGGGCAATCCCGGTCCCGACACCACCGAGTACACGGTCCTCGAGGACGGCGAGGTCGTGGGATTCGCGCAGTGGTACTTCGAACCGGACCCGGACTACCGCCACGCGGGTATCGACCTGTTCCTGTCGGCGTCGGTCCAGGGCCGCGGCCTGGGGACCGAGGTGGTGCGGGTGCTCTGCGCACACCTGATCGACGACCACCACCATCACCGACTCGTCATCGACCCGAAGGTGGAGAACACCGCGGCGATCGCGTGTTACCGCAAGGTCGGATTCAAGGACGTCGGGGTGATGCGCGAGTACGAGATGCGGCACGACGGCACCTGGGACGACGGACTGCTGATGGACCTGCTGGCCCGCGAGTTCGTGCGCTGAGCCCAGCCGGTTCCTCCGGTCAGGCGAGCAGGGCGGCGAGTGTCCGCCACCGCCGGTGGCGGTGCCGGAACAACAGGTGCACGACAGGACGGACGAGCGCGCCGCGCCAGCCGTCGTCGATCTCGATCTCGTCGGTGTATCGGCAGCTGAGTTCGCCGGTCGGGACGAACGTCAGATGGTGGTTCCACGTCCGGACCAGGCCACCGTGCTCACGGGTGCGGATCTCGGTGTCGGTCAGTTCGAGCAGCGTGATGTGGTGTGTCCACCCCGGCAGCACACCGAACCACCACAGCCGACCCGAGATCCGGGCGCCCGGGGCGATGCGTTGCGGACGGCGGAGCGATCGAACTGCGAGGATCGGACCGACCACGAACTCGAACAGCTCCGGCTTCCGGGCGAGCGCACACCCGGTGGTCGCCGCGATCGGCAGATCGGTGCTCAGCGTGACCGTTCCCATCGCCCCAGCATGCCGGTGCCACCTTCGGTCCGCCACCGGCCGCCTACTGCTCGACGACCATCCCGTGCGCCGCCGCCATCGCGACCGCCTGGGTGAGGTCGATCTTCGCTCCCGTCAGCTTCGCGGTGGTCCACAGCGACGGGTCGACGTGCGCTCCCCGCAGGTCCGCCCCCTCCAGGCGAACCCCGAAGGTGCGGGCGCCGTGCAGGTCCACGGCACGAAGATCCGCGTTGCGCAGATCCGTCTCCACGAGGTTCGCCTCCCGCAGCCGGCAGTCCGTGAGATCGACGCCGCGCAGGTCGGCGCGCCCGAGCGAGGCCAGCGTGAAGTCCACCTCGTCGAACTCGACGGGCCGCAGCCGGCACTGCTCGAAGGTCGACCCCATCATGGTTGAACTTCGGAACACACTGTGCCACAAAGACGTTCGAGCGAACGTGCAGGACCTGAAGGCTGTCACCGTGTGCTCTCCGTCGGAGAGGTCGGCGCCGGTGAAGTCGCACTCCGTGAAGACCACGTGCTCGGTGCGCAGCTCGCTCAGGTCGGCGTCCCGGAAGGAGCACCCCGTGTAGTGCCTGCGCACCCAGTGCTGCCGCGGCAGTCGCGCCTCCGAGAAGTCCTCACCGACGAATTCCACGATCTCCGCATCCATACCTCGATCCTGCCCGTCTCCCCCGACACGACACAGCCGTGCACGTCAGCGGCCGACGACGTCGGTGTCGGCAACCCGCCCCGTGCCCGCCTCGTCATGCGCTGGTGGCAAGCTTGTGGCCGTGTTCCGTCTCCTGTTCCACGAGCCCCGCATCCCTCCGAACACCGGCAACGCCATCAGGCTGGTGGCGGGCACCGGAAGCGAACTCCATCTCGTGGAGCCGCTCGGTTTCGATCTGTCCGAACCGAAGCTGCGCCGCGCGGGCCTGGACTACCACGACCTGGCGTCGGTGACGGTGCACGCGAATCTGGAGGCGGCCTGGGCAGCACTGGCGCCGGAGCGGGTGTTCGCGTTCACTGCGCACGCCGACACGTCCTACGCCGACATCGCCTACCGACCCGGCGACGTGTTGCTGTTCGGGCCGGAACCGACAGGCTTGTCGGAGGAGGTGCTCGCCGACCCGCACGTCACGGAACGCGTACGGATCCCGATGATCCCGGGCAGGCGATCACTGAACCTGTCGAATGCGGCTGCGGTGGTGACCTACGAGGCGTGGCGGCAGCACGGTTTCGCAGGCGGGATCTGACACGACCCGCCACCACGACTAGGGGTCGAGGTGGGCATCGACGTGCACGGTCCGCAGGTCGTCGAGCATGTCCGCCCACCTGTCGGCGACCTGCAACCGCCGGCGCGTGTCGTCGTTCAGCATGCCCGCGAGCCCGAGTCCACGAGCGGAGTCGAGAAAGGCCTGCACCGTGGTTCTGACGGTGCCGTCGTGTCCGTCGAGTTCGAGCAGTTCGACCAGTGCCCAGAATCCGCGTGCGCCGACCTCCGACTCCATGGCGGCCACGCGTGGACGGAGCGCGGGATCGTCCGAGGCCGCGACACACAGTTGCAGCGCGGCAGCGAAGCTGGTGCCCTGGTGCAGTTCGACGATCGTGCGCACGATCACGCGGGTGCGCTCGCCCTCCGGATACTCGCCGTGGTGGAGCGCCTCGATCTGGCTGATCCGCGTGTCCATGATGTGTTGGACGGCGGCGGTGAACAGTCCGTCCCGGTCCTTGAAGTGGTGCTGCACCGCGCCGCGCGTGACATCGGCGCGCGCGGCGACCTCGGCGACGCTCGCGTGCCGCCAACCTCGAGTGGCAAGCACCTCGAGCGCCCCCTCGACGATGCGTTGGTGGGTCGCCACGCCGTTCTCGTTCTGCGGGCGGCGCCAGCCGGTCGGCGACGAAGTCATCGGCGACTCACAGGTCGATCGTCAGGCAGCCCTCTGCTCGTGACACACATGGCAGGAAGTATCCCGCGTCCACCTCGTCCCGGCTCAACGCGGTCGAGCGGTGGTCCGGGACGCCGTCGAGCACGCGAACTGCGCACGAACGGCAGAATCCCTGCTGACACGAGTACGTGGCATCGGCTCGCACACCGAGGATCGCGGACAGCGCCGTCTGGTCTGCGGCCACACGCAGAACCTCACCCGAGGAGGCGAAGCGGAGGTCGAACGGGCGGCCGTCGACCACCGGAGCCGCGGAGAACCGCTCGTAATGGAACTCGACGTCGGACCGGTCGACGAGTGCCCCGCGGAGTGCGTCGATCATCGCCGGAGGACCGCAGGCGTACACGGCAGAGTCGCAGGCGAGATCGCCGAGCAGTTCCTCGGCACCGGCCGGCCTGTGGGGACCGTCCTCGCGGATGGTGACGCGGTCGCCGAAACGTCCGAGTTCGTCGAGGAACGCCAGTGAGTCCCGTGTTCGTCCGCAGTAGATCATCGACCACTGCGTGGAGGTCCGGTCCAGGATGTCGAGCATCGCGAGGACCGGTGTGACGCCGATGCCGCCTGCAATCAGGCGCACCGCACTCGTGGTCTGGTTGTGGCCGCCGACCGCGAGGGGAAAGGCGTTGCGTGGGCGGCCAACCGAGAACTCCGCTCCCACGACGAGATCGTTGTGCACCTCGGCGGACCCGCCGCGACCGTCCGGGATCAGGCGGACCGCGATGCGGTAGCAGGAGAGATCCGCGGGGTCACCGCACAGGGAGTACTGGCGAACCCTCCCCGATGGCAGGGTCACGTCGACGTGCGCACCGGCGGACCAGGCGGGCAGCGGCGCTCCGTCGGTGGCGGCGAAGGTGACGGCCGTGACGCTCTCGTCGTCGGTGGCCGCGATGCGGTCGGTGACGACGACGTCGATCGACTCGTTCGTCTCCCTCACGGCCCCCGGAGCCGGCAACGAGATGCGCCCGTCGACCCAGTTGATCGCGTCGTAGCCGAGCAGGACCGCGATCATCAGCGGATCACGACGGAACTTTCGGTGCGCGTGCGCGGGGACCGCCACTGATCGGTATCTGGCGAACATCGGTGCTCCTATGCGGCGGTCTGACGAGATTCGACGGTGGCGAGGTAGGACAGGGCCTGCGCCATCGATCCGGTGTCGTCGGGACGGAAGCCGGGCTTGAGGTAGTCGAAGGCCGAGCCGAACACCGTTCGCGCGGTGGGCAGCAGCCCCAACCTGCCGTCGCGAACCACGTCGTAGAGGACGCGCAGCCGGGAGGAGGGTGCGTTCGGATCGCTCTTGACCAGATACCAGACGAATCGGCTCGATATCCAGATCACGAGCGGGAACACGACGAGCATGGTGGACACCCGCCGCAGGTAGCGTGGGTCGAAGTACATCGCGACGTCGTGGGCGACGTTGCGGTGCTCCATCTCCTCTGCCCCGTGCCAGCGGAAGATCGCGGTCATGTCCGGGTCCGCATGGTAGCGGTCCCAGTTGCAGTTGAGCACGAAGTGACCGAGGAATGCGGTGAAGTTCTCGAACGCGGCCGTGATCGCGAGTCGATTGATCAGGTGTCGCCGGTTCCGCGTCGCGGTGGCGAAGGTCCGGGGCCCCAGCACCTTTCCCAGGACGAACCGCGACTGCTCCAGTAACGGCTCCGGGTCGATGCCGTTCCGCTGGAAGTAGTCGTCCAACGAGTCGTCGTGCGCATTGGCGTGCATCGTCTCCTGACCGATGAACCCGAGCACGTCCTCCCGCAATCGCTGATCCTCGATGTCCGGCAGGGCTTCCTCGAACGCGGCGATGAAGAACCGCTCGACCTCCGGGAAGAGCAGGTGGTAGGCGCTGACCGTGTGCGAGGCAACCGGGTGGCCCGGAATCCAGTGCAGCGGGGTGCGACTCAGGTCGAACGAGACGTTGCGGGCCTTCAACTGGAGCGGCCCGATGTCGACCGTGTCCATCGGAAAGCGGGACTTCTTCCGGATTTTCATGCAGTCACTCCTTCGGACAGGTATTCGACGATGTGATCCACGACGATGTCGGGCCGCTCGAGGTGCGCGAAGTGGCCCGCGCCGTCGATCACGATTCGCCGGCTTCTCGGCGGCAGGTGCTCGAGAGCGTGCGCGCCGGTGCGTTCGAGTCCACAGGTGTCGTCGGCGCCCTGTAGGAACAGGACCGGGTTCCGGGGCGGACGGAAGGCTCGCTGCTGCTCGGGGCGATGCTCCCGGCTGCGTCGGTAGACGGGATTCCAGACGGCGCGGTAGTAGCTGAAGGCGGCCCGCCGTCGAGGTCGGTCGTTCAGTGACTCGAGCGCGCGGCGCCGGTACTCGGCGACCTCGGAGCACGGCGCCCACAGTCGCCACAGCAGCCGGATCAGGCGGTCGCCGAGCATCTCCGACAGAATCGGGACCGACAGGACCGCCATGTACCAGCTCCGCGGCATCTGCCTCGCCAGAGTCGGCCACAGCCCGGGGCGAGCCAGGGCCTTGATCGCCGGCAACGGCGGAATCGCGATCAGCACTACCCGGCTGAACAATTCGGGGTGGCTGCTCGACACCGCACTGGCGACGGCACCACCCCAGTCGTGACCGACGGCGACAGCACGAGGGTCGGCACCCACGGCCCGATGGATGCCGATCACATCGCCGACCAGGGACCCGATCGAGTAGTCGTCGTCACGGGCCAGGGAACTCGGCGCGTACCCGCGAGCGAACGGTGCGATCACGCGCCACCCCTGTGCCGCGAGCGCCGGTCCGACCTTCGCCCACGTCCACGCGCTGTCGGGGAAGCCGTGCAGCAGCAACGCGACGGGGTCGGCGGTATCGCCCCAGGCGAGAGCCTCTACGTCGGCGGTGTCGAGCGCGATTCGCAGCGTTTCCGGCGGAGACAAGATCGTGGTCCTCCTGTGTGTGACCGAGCGGTCGGACTTCCGGTCGCCTCTTGCGCAACCAGCATGCAGTCATGCATGGTTTTACGTGTTACCGCCATTAACGTCAAGTGTTGCCACGCAAAAGACCAGGTGAACGCGGCAACAACCAGAAACACGCTACGAAGCGCCGGTCCACGGCCAGTGCACGTCGGGCTCAACGGAGAGGAATCCAGAGATGAGTCGATACGACTTGATCGTGCGAGGCGGGATCTGGTTCGACGGCTCGGGCGGCTCGCCGCGCGTCGCCGACCTCGCGATCGCCGACGGCGAGGTCGTCGAGATCAGTTCCAGCCCGCTGGACGACACCGACGCCGACGAGGTGATCGACGGGACCGGCCGATGGGTCATGCCCGGATTCGTCGACGTACACACCCACTACGACGTCGAGATGCTGGTCGCACCCGCGCTGACGGAGTCCATCCGGCACGGGGTCACCACCGCAATCGTCGGCAACTGCTCGCTCACCACGATCATGGCGTCGAACACGGAATGCGCCGACATCTTCAGCCGCGTCGAAGCCGTCCCGCGGGACATCGTCATCGGAGCGCTGGACGAGCATCGAACCTGGTCGACGCCCGGCGAGTACGTCAAGGCGGTCGACGGCCTGAACCTCGGGCTCAACATCGCGGCGTTTCTCGGCCAGTCGGACATGCGCATCAACGTCATGGGCATGGACCGCGCGGTGGACGCCAGGGCCGTGCCGACCTCCGACGAGATCGGCCGCATGACCGAGATCCTCGGCGATGCGCTCGACGCGGGCTTCCTCGGCATGTCGGCCACGACCAACTGGATCGACAAGCTCGACGGCGACCTGTACCGGTCTCGTTCGCTGCCGACAACTTTCGTCAGGGGTCGCGAGTTTCGCGCACTGAACAAGGTGCTCCGCGAGCGCGGCCGAATCCTGCAGAGCACACCCCAGGTGTCGCTGACCCCGAACGTGCCGAAGTTCTTCCTCGCGGCCAGCAGCCGATTCCGTCGCAACCGGCTCAAGGTGTCGCTGCTCGCAGCAGCCGACTCGAAGGCCTACCCGCCTCTGATCTACTTCATGATGTACGGGGCACCGATTCTCAACCGTCTGCTCAAGGGCGACTTCCAGTGGCAACACCTCCCGGTGCCGTTCACGGTCTACGCCGACGGCATCGACCTGGTCGTGTTCGAGGAATTCGGTTCCGGCGCAGCCGCACTCGACATCAAGGACCAGTTGGAGCGCAACGAGTTGCTCGCGTCCGAGGAGTACCGCCGCTGGTTCCGCCGCGACTACGAGAACAAGCTCTCCCCGAAGATCTGGCATCGCAACCTCTACGACGCCACCGTCGTCGCCTGCCCGGACACCACCCTCGTCGGCAAGAGCTTCGGCCGGATCGGCGACGAACGCGGGCTCCATCCGGTCGACGCGTTCCTCGATCTGGTACTCGAGCACGGCCGCGAGATCCGCTGGCGCACCACCATCGCCAACCACCGCCCGAAGTACCTCGACAAGCTGGCCGCCAACAAGAGCGTCCACATGGGATTCGGCGACGCCGGCGCACACCTGCGGAACATGGCCTTCTACAACTACCACCTACGGTTGCTCGAGCGCGTGAAATCCGCTCAAAGCCAACGCAAACCGTTCCTCACGGTCGAACGCGCCGTGCACCGACTCACCGCCGAGGTGGCCGACTGGTACAACCTCGACGCCGGGCACCTGCGGGTGGGCGATCGCGCCGACATCGTGATCGTCGATCCGACGCGGCTCGACCAATCCGTCCACGGCCTGTCCGAACGGGAGATCCCCGAGTACGGCGGCCTGCGCCGCATGGTGAATCGCGGCGACGCCGTCACTGCGACCATCGTCAGCGGTCGCGTCGTCTACCGGGACGGCCGGTTCGCGGACGGACTCGGCGCCGACTGGGGTCCCGGCCGATTCCTCCCTGCAGGACGGAAGGTCCGCGGGACCAACGACGCGGCGGCCGATGCACCGGTCCAGCCGGCCTGACCAGCTTTCCCGAGGCGCGACCCGTGCGCGAGTCCCAGCATGCGACGCCGGGTCGCTAGACTCTCGCAGTGGTCAGAGTCCGGTACGCACCGCAGACGGCACACCCTGGTGCAGGCGCGAGGGCTCGTGGCTGAGAGAGCGACCCGGCGGACGGCACCGGACGAGATGCGTCGGCGCCTGGTCGGAGCGACGGTCGACTGTCTGGTCGAGTACGGGTTCGCGGGCACGACCACCCAGCGGGTTCAGACGCGGGCGGGCGTCTCACGCGGAGCGTTGCTGCACCATTTTCCCAGCAAGAACGACATGTTCGTGGCCGCGATTCGGCACGTGGCCGAACAGCGGGCGGAGCGGATGCGCAGTCTGGCCGCCGAACAGGGGCCGACCTCGGACCGGATCGCCTTCGCGGTGACGGTACTGCGGCAGGCCATGTCGGGACCGCTCTTCCTCGCGGGACACGAGTTGTGGATGGCGGCACGAACGGATTCGGCGTTGTTCACGGTGCTGGCGCCGTACGAACGCGACGCCGGGCGAGTTCTGCGTGAGGTGGGTGGGGAGCTGTTCGGGCCACCGTATTCGGGCATGCCGGGATTCGCGGTCGCGTTCGATTCGCTGGTCGAGTTGCTCCGCGGGCTGGCAATGACGAGTCTGCTGCGGAACGGCTCCGACATGGAAGAGCGGGTGCTGACCGCCTGGCGGTCGGTGTTCCCCGAGATGTGTCGTGCGGCCCCACCGCCGGAGTCGCGGCGGTAGCGGCGCGCGGCCGAGCGATCGCTCGTCGGTGCGGGGACGGTCCTGCCGTGACACGGTCGACCCGAAGGGGACGGCACGAGGTCAGCGAGCAGGACCGCCCTGGGCGGGATCGAGGTCGGTGAAGTTGCCGTGCCTGCCCGCACCTGCGGCGAAGCGGGCTGCGCCGGCGAGGGTGTCGGCCATGAGCGACGCCATGCCCCGACCGAATTCGTTGGCCAGGGCGTCGGTTTCGGTGAGCCCGTCCTGTTCCAGGAGCGAGAGCCGGTCCTGGCGCATGCAGGTCTGCGGGAACCGGGTGAGTTCGAGCGCGAGGGCGCGGGCCGCGGGCAGTGCCCGGCCGTCGGGAACGACACGGTTGACCAGGCCGATCCGGTGGGCCTCGTCGGCGGAAACCGGTCGGCCGGTGAGGATCAGGTCCATCGCGTGTCCGGCACCGATCAGTCTCGGCAGCCGGACGGTGCCACCGTCGATAAGGGGCACGCCCCATCGCCGGCAGAAGACCCCGAAGACGGCGTCCTCCGAGGCGACGCGCAGGTCCGCCCAGATCGCCAGTTCCAGGCCCCCGGCGACGGCGTGACCCTCGATCGCGGCAATGACCGGCTTGGACAGCCGCATGCGGGTGGGGCCCATCGGACCGTCGCCGTCGCGGCCGACCGAGTTGCCGCGGTCCGTGCCGAGTGCTTTGAGATCCGCTCCTGCGCAGAATGTTCCGCCGACCCCGGTCAGGATCGCCACATCGGCGTCGGGGTCCGCGTCGAAGTCTCGGAACGCCGCGGCGAGGGCGTCGGCAGTCGGCCGATCCACCGCGTTGCGAGCGTGAGGGCGGTTGATGCTCACGGTGGTCACTCGGCTGTCGCGTTCGATCAGCACGGCGCCTTCGGACATGGGCCGACTCCTTTACGGTCCGGAGCTGGAGAGCTCTGGCGGTGACTTCCTTCATGATCTCGCGTGTGTGTGTCGTCCGCGCCGACACGGTAACAGTCCGTCCAAACGGACTGTTGCATTACGCGCCACGGCGGAGCGCCGCCCGGCCCTGCCTCGCGCCACCCTTGACGGAAGAACGGAATCAATGTTCACTCCTTGGGCATGGCGTACAGACGGACCCCGGCCGTCCAGGAACGGCTCGACTCCATGCGGGCGAAACTGATCGAATCCGCGACCGGACTCGTCGCCCGGAACGGCTACGGCGGCTGCTCGATCTCTGCCGTCGCGGCGGAGGCGGGCGTGGGCACAGGCACGGTCTACCGGCACTTCTCGAACAAGGGCGAGCTGTTCGCGGAGGTCTTCCGGATCGTGTGCAGTCGCGAAGTGGCGGCAGCCGTGAACGCGGGCAACGCCGCTCGCGCCGACAGCGGCCCCTGCGTCACGGCCGTCTCCGCGTCGGTCCAGACCTTCGCCGAACGGGCGCTGCGCGCGCCCACTCTCGCCTACGCCCTGCTCGTCGAGCCCGTCGACCCGCAGGTGGACACCGAACGCCTGCTGTTTCGCGAGTCCTTCCGCGATGCGCTCGCCGTCGCCATCGCCGAGGCCGCCGACGCCGGCGAGATACCCGCCCAGGACGCCACCGTCACCGCCGCCTGCATCGTCGGCGCGATCGGCGAAGCACTGATCCTGCCCCTCTCCCGGGGGCACGCCGACGACACCGTCGTTCCCACCATCCTGACCTTCACCCTTCGATCACTGGGGAGCCCGACATGAGTGCCACACACGAGGTCGTCAACCAGGTACCTCCGCTCGTCGACCACGACGCCTCCGATTACCCGCCCATCCTCGAGGCGCTGGAACGCGAGGGCGCCCACGCCGGGCTCGACGAGCTGCATCGCGTCGGACAGCTCGTGGGCAGCGAAGAGGCCCAACGCTGGGGCGACCTCGCCGAGGCCCACCCGCCGGTTCTGCGCACCCACGACCGCTACGGCAACCGCATCGACGAGGTCGAATACGACCCGGCCTACCACCGGCTGATGGCGACAGCGGTGGAGATGGGCTTGCACGGCGCACCGTGGGCGGACCCGAGCCCGCACGCCCATCTGATCCGGGCCGCGAAGATGACGGTGTGGGGGCAGGTCGACGCGGGCCACGGGTGCCCGATCTCGATGACCTACGCGGTCGTACCCGCACTGCGGCACAACTCGGCGCTCGCCGCACGATACGAACCGCTGCTCACCGCGCGCGCCTACGACCCGGAACTCGCCCCGCCGCTGACCAAGACCGGCCTCATCGCAGGCATGTCCATGACCGAGAAGCAGGGCGGGTCCGACGTCCGCGCCGGGACGACGCGGGCGGTGCCGCAGTCGGACGGGAGCCACCTGCTGACCGGACACAAGTGGTTCACCTCGGCACCGATGTCGGACGTGTTCCTGGTTCTGGCACAGGCCCCGGGTGGGCTGTCGTGCTTCTTCCTGCCGCGAATCCTCCCCGACGGCACCCGCAACCGGATGCACCTGCAACGGCTCAAGGACAAACTGGGAAACCACTCGAATGCCAGCAGCGAGGTCGAGTACGACGAGGCCGTCGCCTGGCTGGTCGGCGAGGAGGGCCGTGGGGTCCCGACCATCATCGAGATGGTGAACATGACCCGGCTGGACTGCACCATCGGCACGGCGACGGGAATGCGTGTCGGGACGGCGCAGGCCGCGCACCACGCCGCCCATCGCAGCGCGTTCGGCGCACACCTGGTCGATCAGCCGCTGATGCGCAACGTCCTCGCCGATCTCGCCGTCGAATCAGAGGCCTCGACCACGGTCGCGCTGTGGCTGGCCGCGCTCACCGACCGGGCGACGGCAGGCGACGACCGGTCCGTCGCGCTGCGCCGCATCGCACTCGCGGTCAGCAAGTACTTCGTCTGCAAACGCGGGCCCATCCACGCCGCCGAAGCCCTGGAATGCCTGGGCGGCAACGGATACGTGGAGGAATCGCGGATGCCGCGCCTGTATCGCGAGGCGCCGTTGCTCTCGGTGTGGGAGGGCTCCGGCAACGTGGCCGCCCTCGACACGCTGCGCGCGATGGCCAAACAACCCGAATCGCTGCAGGTCTTCTTCGACGAACTCGACACCGCGGCGGGGGCGGACGCCCGTCTCGACCGCGCCGTCGCCGACCTGAAGACGAGCTTCGGCGACATCGAGACGCTTCAGCACCGGGCCCGGCGGGTGGTGGGCGACATGGCGCTCGCGTTGCAGGGGTCGCTGCTCGTGAGGTACGGCCACCCCGCGGTCGCCGACGCCTTCTGCGTCAGCAGGCTCTCGGGCGACTGGGGCAGCGTGTTCGGGACTCTTCCACCCGGCGTGGACACCGCGTCGATCATCGCTCGCGCCACCCCGAAGGTCGGCTCGTGAGCGACCACGCGGGCGCCCGACCGTCCGCCTGGCGCGAGGGCTGGAACGAGGGCGACGACTCGCTGTTCGCCGGGCGGGAGACGGACGACTCGGCGGAACGCGACGAGTACCGGACCCTGACCTACAAGGTGACCGGGCGCATCGCACGAATCACGTTCGACCGACCCGACCACGGCAACGCGATCATCGCCGACACCCCGGTCGAGCTCGCGGACGCCGTCGAACGTGCCGACCTCGACCCGCGGGTGCACGTGATGCTGGTCTCCGGCCGGGGCAAGGGCTTCTGCGGCGGCTACGACCTCGGTGCCTTCGCCGAGCGGGGCGGCAGTCCGGACTCGGGACCGAACCGGACCGTCGGCACCGTACTCGACCCGGTCGTGCAGGCGCGCAATCACAATCCCTTCGCCACCTGGGACCCGATGGCCGACTACGCGATGATGAGCCGGTTCAACCGCGGCTTCGCGAGCCTGCTGCACGCGAACAAGCCGACAGTGGCGAAGATCCACGGCTTCTGTGTCGCCGGCGGGACCGACATCGCGCTCTACTGCGATCAGATCATCGCGGCCGACGACACCAGGATCGGCTATCCGCCGACCCGGGTCTGGGGTGTCCCGGCCGCCGGGATGTGGGCACATCGCCTGGGTGACCAGCGGGCCAAGCGCCTCCTGCTGACCGGAGACTGCATTAGCGGCAGGCAGGCCGCAGAGTGGGGACTCGCTGTCGAATCGGCGCCGGCCGACGAACTGGACGAACGAGCCGAGGAACTCGTGGGCCGGATCGCCGCGATGCCGATCAATCAGCTGATGATGGTCAAGCTCGCCCTCAACAGCACACTGCTCGCGCAGGGGGTGGCGAACTCGACGATGGTGAGCACCGTCTTCGACGGCGTCTCCCGGCACACCCGTGAGGGATACGCGTTTCAGATGCGAGCCGCCACCGCCGGGTTCCGGGAAGCTGTGCGCGAGCGCGACGAGCCCTTCGGGGATCACAAACGGCAGCGTTCGGCCGAGTAGGCACGCCCGACACCGTCAGTTCTCGACCGCGGACGCCGAACGGCGCAGGTCGACACGCATCTGGGCGAAGCGGAAGAGACCCGGGCGTCCGGCCCGGGCCTCGTACGCCGCGACGACCTCGGCCATGAACCGCGCAGCGCGATCGGGAGCGAGGCGGCGGGTCCAGTCGGTCGATCCGACGGTGCACCACCGCAGGAAGTCCCAGCGGGAACCGAAGTCCCACTCCACTTCCCACGTCCTCCGGCCTGCGACCACCAGACCGGCAGCCGCGGCGAGCGCCTCGTACCGTTCGGGGACGGGGTGCACGAACGGAGCCGCGAATCCGTCGAAGGCGGGCGCCCACTCGGGCCGCGCCGCGACCTCCATCTCGACGTCCTCGACACTGGGACGCTCACTGGCACAGACCATCTGGAGGACGGCTCGACCGCCCGGCCGCAGTGTCCGGGCGAGCGACTCGAGCGCACGTCGCTGCTCGGGCACCCAGTGCAGCGCATTGAACGACACCACCAGGTCGAATTCGTCGGCGAACGGAAGGTCGCGCGCATCGGCGACGAGGAACCGGGCCGACGCTCCCGCCGGGACCGGACGGTCCACGGCCGTCTCGATCATCCGCGGCGACGCGTCCACCCCGACGACCGAGCCGCGCGGTAGCCGCGCCGCCAGTTCGAGGGTGACCAGCCCGTCGCCACAGCCGATGTCGAGGACCCGCTCGTCACCGGAGAGGGTGAGGCCGGCCAGCGCCTGCCCGGCGAGCGTGCGTTGCAGCGCACTCACCTCGGCGTACTCGTGTCCGTCCCACAGCGGCACGGACCCAGCATACGGAGAATCTCCGTCGACCGACGGTCGAGTCGGTGCTCGGATCACCCGTGTTCGCCGCCGGCCTCGGCTCGTCCGAGCAGGTCGAGGACTCGTCCGACCAGCTCGTCGAGGCCGCCACCGGTGGTGTCGAATGCCAGATCCGGATTCTCGGGAGCCTCGTACGGAGCATCGATCCCGGTGAGTCCCCGCGCTCGCCGACACGCCTGCCCGCAACCACCGAACGACATCGACAGGTCTGCCGCGTGTTCCGGGTGCACACGGATCCGGCAGTCAAGGAAGGGCGTTCGTCACCGGGTCGGCGCGGCCGAGGTCGGGCGCGGCGACGCTAACGCGCACCCGTCGCGAGGTCGAGGAATTCGCGGGCCGGTCCACGCAGACCTCGGTCGTGGTCCCACACCGCGAGCAGTTTGCGTGGCAATGCCAGCCCTTGCAGTTCGACCCGAACCAGTCGCCCGTCCGTGAGGTCCGCCGCGACCGCGAGCGAGGACACCACGGCCGGCGCATTTCCCGCGACCACTGCGGCCTTGACCGCCGTGCAGGAGGTGAGTTCGAGCAGCGGCGCCACACAACCCGGCAGTGCCCTCTCGAGGGTGTTGCGGGTGCCCGACCCGAACTCACGCTGGATCAGCGGTGTCCGAGCGAGTTCGGCCGGCGAGATCGGCCCGGAGCGGGCCCAGGGATGCGCGGGCGGGACCACGACCACGAGTTCGTCGCGGGCCACTTCCCTGCAGTCCAGACCGGGGGGCACCTCCGGCCCCTCGACGAAGCCGAGTTCCGCATGTCCCGCGAGCACCTGGGTGACGACATCGGTGGAGTTGAGCAGCCGCACCGAGGTGACCACCGTGGGGTGCTTGCGGCGCATCGTGACGGTCCAGCCGGGGACCAGGTACTCCGCGATCGTCATGCTCGCGGCGACGGTCAGGTTGGCCTCCCGCTCGCCGCGGAGCGCGGAGATTCCGGAGGCGAGTTGCTCTGCGGCAGTGAGAGTTCCGGCGGCCCACTCCAGGACGAGGCCACCCTCGTAGGTGGGCGTGACGCCCGTGGTGGCCCGGTCGAACACCTTGATGCCGAGCTGCCGTTCGGCGGATCGGACGCGGGCGCTGATCGCCTGCTGACTGAGACCGTGCTCGCGGCCCGCCGCGCCCATGCTGCCCAGCCGCGCAACGGACAGGAGCACGTCGAGTGCAGCCAGTTCGGGGACTCGAGGCGAGAGGGGCATGCGGACACACTACCTGCGCCACAAAGTCACATTGTGGGGACACAAGGCAGGTGTGACGCCCGCCTCACAGCAGCAGGAACACCACCAATGCCGCCACCAGCGCGAGCAGGATGACGGCCACCAGCACCTTCACCACCACACGGCCCCCCGCCCCCTCGACGTCCTCGGGCTTCTCGGCCTTCTCCGCCTCCCCGGCGGCATCCCCGTCCAACGCGCCGACGTCACCGTGATCGACGACATCGGGCGCCTCGGCGACCTCCACCACCCCGGCCACGGCAGCGAGAGCGGCCTCACGGTCGGCCATCATGTCGGGCGGGAGCAGTGGGCCACGAATCGCCGTCAACACCTCGGTGACGTCGTAGGACGGCGGCAGCCCGATCGGCTTGTTCGGTCGTGTCGAACTGCGGAACCCGGCCGCGACGATCGCTGCGCCGAGGGCAGCGGCCTGCTCCGGCCCGGGCCCGACGACGACGTGCACCCCGAATTTCGCGGCGAGCGCGTCGGCGACGCCCCGCAACGCGTCGTCGTCCCGTGCCACCAATCCGTCCGCGGTCACCACCACGGCATCGAGGTTGGACGGCAGCCAGCCGAATGCGCCGAGCGCCGTGGACAACTGGGAGGTCGGCGAGGAGCCGCGCCCCGCGGCGAAGCGGAACGACTTTCCGCTGGAGACCCCCGACCGCACCAGCGTGACGGTCGCTCCGGCATCGTCGACGTGATAGGCACCGATCAGCTGGCCGGGCTTCGAGGCGACCTCGGACTCGAACCAGGCGCACACCGCTTCGGCGTCGGAGACCAGGGCGACCTCTCCCAATCCCGAATAGTTCAGTGCATTGCGCAGATCCGCGATGTGGTCCGCCTCCCACATCGACGGATAGGACGCGACCACCGCGGGGGTGCCACCGTCGCGGCCACCGAAGGTGGGCAGCGGCTCGCACTCACGGACGAGGGAGCGCATCGCCGACGCGACGACGTCCTCGGCCCGGTACCTGGTGCCGTCGCTGGCGGCGACGCCCTCCGGGTCCCCGACCCGGGCGACGAAGCCCGTCACGCTGCTGACGAATTCGCTTCCCTCCGGCGGGTCACCGCCACCGAGGAGCACCTCGCCGTCGGAACCGACGTAGAGGACCGTGTCACGAACGATGACGATCGGGTCGGGTGTGCCCGGCTCGTTGGAAGCCACGACGAGGGTCGAGACGAGACTGCCGACCCGGAGCCCAATTCCCACAGACATGCGTACTCCATTCGAGCGCGACGAACATCAGAGCAATCTACGCGCTCGGAGCGGCCATTCCCGAACTCGACGGCCGGGACACACACTGTCGCGCCGCGGATCTCACCGCCCGAACGGCGCGGGTCCGGAGCCCGCGGCGGAGCCGGACGCGCAGCAAACCGGCAGCTTCCTTCGCGGCCGCAACGACCTCGGGAGGCGCGCCGCGGCACGCGTCAGCGATGTTCCAGCAATTGCCACGGTGACGCGTCGAGGAGGATGTCGATCGCGGTGCCGTCACCCTGCGGCCGCAGGACGTGCTCGAGCGCGTGCACACGCAGACCGGTGGCCGCGGACGCGAGATCGTCGATCCCCGGCAGGATCGCCGGGTCCGGCGGCCCGCCGACTCCGCGGTGATAGTTCTCGCTCGAGTGCCCCAGATAGAGCAGTCGGCCGCCGGGCGCGAGCCATCCCGCGGCCCGGGCGACGAGCGCCCGCAGGTCGTCCGTCGGCAGGTGCAGGAAGCTGAGCAGCGCCAGATCGACGGCCCGGTCGGGTGCCCAGTCGGTGACGTCGGCGACCCGCCAGTCGATCAGTCCGTCGGCGTCCTTCTCGCGGGCCTGCTCGATCGCAACCTCGGAGTGGTCGACGGCGGTGACGGTCCACCCCATTCGCGCGAGCCATCGGGCGTGCCTGCCGTCGCCGCAGGCCAGGTCCACCGCCGTGCCTGCGGTGGCGCCCGTGAGTCGCTGCCGGATCGTCTCGGCCGGCTCGCTGCCCCACGGATCCGGCCGATCGCGATACCGGGCGTCCCAGTCGGCGGCGTCCATCGTCACGCCAGCGCCAGGAAGAGCTTCTCGAGCTCCGCCTCGGTCATCGGCTCCTGATTGTCGCGCCGGGTCCCGTCGAGGCAGTCTCGCAACCCCGTGGCGACAATCTTGAACCCGGCGCGGTCCAGCGCCCGGGACACGGCGGCCAACTGCGTCACGACGTCCTTGCAGTCGCGGCCGTTCTCGATCATCGAGATCACGCCGGCCAGCTGACCCTGCGCCCGACGCAGGCGGTTCAGCACCTGCGCGATGCTCTCCTCGTCTCCGGTCATCGACGTACCTTCCTCGTCACCGCGCGGTCCGCACACTCGGACCACGACTGAATTCCAGCTTACCCCTCGGGGTATCGAACGGGTTTCCTGGCGAAACGGGGTGCCTCGCGGCCACACTGGAGTCACAGAGGTGGCGCCGCCCCCACGCGCGACAGGAGAGTTCGATGACCGAGAACCGTCCCTTCGGCTTCGACCCGGAGGATTTCGACCGCAAGGCCCGCGCCCTGGGCGACGGCATCCGCGAGACGCTCCGCGGCATCGGGAAGCTGATCGACGACGCCGGCTTCGAGACGGTGTGGGAGACCAGCCCCGGCAGGGTGGTGGCGTACCCCCGGCGGAAGACGACCACCGGGGACACCGGTGACGGCGTGTGGGCGATCGTCCTGGTCGCCGAGGACGGGACCGCGACCGTCGAGCAGGTGCACGCCACCGAACTCGACGCGCTCCGCGCGAACAAGACCAACACCGATCCGCAGCGCCGGGTCCGATTCCTGCCGTACGGCATCGCCGTCAGCGCACTCGACGACGACACCGGCTCCGGATCGGACGCCGACGTGGAGCCCGATCCGGAGCACTGAAAGTCGGTGCGCCGCGATCAGTGCGAGAAGCTGATCGCGGGCAGCGCCCGGCGGAGCCACCTCGGCGACCACCATGCGGCCGCTCCGGTGAGCCGGAGCAGGGCGGGTAGCAGGACCAACCGCACGAGCACCGCGTCGAGCAGGACCGCGACACCGAGGATGATGCCCATCTCCTTCGGTGGCAGCGGCTGCGCGAGCGCGAAGCTGAAGAACACACCGACCATCACGGCGGCCGCGGCGAAGATCACCCGCCCCGAGTGCGCCATGCCCTCGACCTGCGCGGCCACGGCGTCGCCGGTGCGCTCGTAGTGCTCCTTGACGGTCGAGAGCAGGAACACGGTGTAGTCCATCGCAATCGCGAAGATCATCGCGAAGAAGAACACCGGCCCCCAGCCGTCGAGGAATCCCTGGGGCTCGAAGCCGAGCAGGCCCGCGCCGTGACCGTCCTGGAAGATCAGCTTCGCGACCCCGAACGCGGCACCGGTGGACAGCAGGCTGACGACCGTGCCCATCAGCGCCACCAGCGGTGCGCGCAGCGCGATCAGCAGCAGCAGGAAGCCGAGCACCAGGATCACCGCCATCACGATCGGCAGGTAGTCGTTCAGCGCCTGCTGCAGATCGAGGTTCTCGGCGGGGGCGCCGCCGACGATCGCGGACGCGGGCAGCTCGGCGCGCAGTCGGTCCAGGGTGCCGGCCAGCGCCGGGTCCGACGGGTCGACGGCCGGCACCGCCTGCAGCAACACCAGGCCGGAGTCGTCCGGCGTACCGACACCCGAGGTCGCGGGCATCGGCGGACTCACCGTCGCCACCCCCTCGGTGGCGGCGGCGACCCGGGCGACCTCGTCGGCGTCCTCCGCGGCCGCGACGATCTGCAGCGTGCCGGGCACGCCGGCACCCATCTGCTCCTGCACGATCTCGTAGCCCTGCCGCACCGCGGCGTCCTCGGGCACGACCTGGATCGACGGCATGGCCACCTTCAAGCCGAACACCGGGATCGACAGCAGCACCAGGACACCGAGCGCGCCGACGGCGAGCGGCCACGGCCGGCGGTGCACCAGCGCACCCCAGCGACCGAACAGCGGCGACCGGTGTTCCTGACGCTTGGCGTACGGCAGCGACCCCGCGTTGACCTTGCCGCCGAGCTTGCCCAGCACCGCGGGCAGCAGGGTCAGCGTCGCGGCCAGCACGAACAGCACCGCCAGCATGATGCCGACCGCCATCGTCCGCACCGCGGGGGCGGGCACCAGCAGGACCGCGGACAGGCTGACGAGCACGGTCAGCCCGGACAGCAGCACCGCCTTGCCCGCGGTGCTCATCGTCTCGGCGACGGCCAGTCGCGCGCTCGCCCCGCTGCGCAGGGCGTCCCGGAAGCGGACGACGAGGAACAGCGCGTAGTCGATGCCGAGCGCGAGGGCGAACATCATCGCGAAGTTCATCGCCCACACCGAAATCGGGGTGAACTCGTTCAGCAGCACCAGTGCCCCGGCCGACGCGACCAGCCCTGCCATCGTCAGCAGCAGCGGCAGTCCCGCGGCGACGAGCGAACCGAACGCGAGCACCATGATCGCGAGCGTGACCGGCCAGGAGAACATCTCGGCCTTGATCATGGCGTCGTGATTGGCGGCGTTGAAGTCGCTCCACAGCGCGGACGCACCGGTGGGATGGATCTCGATACCGTCGGTGGCGACCGCGGCCAGCGGGTCGGCGAGATCCCCGGCTGCAGTGACCATCTCGTTGGGGTCGGCGCCTGCGCCGCCGAGCACGATCGCGGTGTGCCCGTCGGGGCTGATCGTCATGCCCGGCTGCGGCTGCACCACCTGGGAGATGCGGGAGTCGGCGTCGAGGATGCCGGTGACGCCGGCGATCGCGGCCGCCATCTCGGGGGCGTCCACGGTGTGCGTCTCGGAGTGCACGACAACCTGCAGCGCGTCGGATCCGGTGCCACCGAAGTGCTCCTGCGCGAGCTCACGGACCTGGACGGATTCGGAGCCGTCCGCCTGCCAGCCGGCGCCCGCGAGCGAGCTGAACACGCTGGGTGCGGCGGCGCCCAGCGCGACGACGACGGCGATCCAGGCAACGACGACGAGGGCGAAGCGGTCGGCCATCGCGGCACCGAGTCGCGCCATCGTTCCGTGCACCTGCTCCCGCGGCGGGGCGTGCTTGTCGGTGTCGGTGGTGGTCATGGCATCGAACATCCTTCTTAATACGGGTGGGGGTATATGAGGGGCCGAGAAAACCCCCGGCGAGCCGGGGGTACTCGGTCAGACGAGTGTGTCGGTGCGGACCGCGCCGGCGACCCAGGTGCGGTAGCCGCCGTCCAGGTTGCGGACGTCGCACCCGAGCTGGCGCAGGATGCGGGCCGCGGTGTGCCCGCGCTGGCCGACCTGGCAGGTCACCACGAGCTCACCGGCGGGCAGTTCGTCCGCCCGCCCCCGCAGTGCGTCCAGCTCGATGTTGACAGCGCCCGGAATCGACCCTGCCGCGAATTCCGCGGGCGTACGGACGTCGACCAGCGTGGCCCCTGCATCGAGCGCCGCAGGCAGTTCGTGCCACTGGATCGTGGCCGCGGTTCCGGCACGCAGGTTGTCCGCAACGTAGCCGAGCATGTTCACGGGATCCTTTGCCGAGCCGAACTGCGGCGCGTATGCCAGCTCCAGATCGGCGAGTTCGGACGCGGTGACGCCGCCGACCATCGCCGTGGCGATCACGTCGATGCGCTTGTCGACCCCTTCCCCGCCGACACCCTGAGCGCCGAGGATCGCGTCGGTGTCCGGATCGACGAGCAGCTTGAGGGACATGCCCTGCGCGCCCGGGTAGTACCCGGCGTGCGACTGCGGGTGGGTGTGGATGGCGCGGTACGGCCGGTCGGCGGCGCGCAGTCGCTTCTCGTTCCAGCCGACGGCCGCCGCCATCAGGGTGAACGCCCCGACGATCGCGGTGCCGACGACGGGACGCGGGCGCACCGGCAGCCCCGAGATCACGTCCGCGACGAGGCGGCCCTGCCGGTTGGCCGGATTGGCGAGCGGGACGAGACCGGACTGCCCGGAGACGGCGTCGATCTTCTCGACGGCGTCTCCGACCGCGTAGACGTGGTCGGCGGAGGTGCGCATCGTCTCGTCGACGGCGATGCCGCCGCGCGGTCCGGTCGCGATGCCTGCAGCGACCGCCAACGCCGACTCGGGACGCACACCGATCGCCATGACCACGACGTCGGCGGGCACTGTTCCGCCGTCACCCAGGGTGACGGCGTCGGCGCCGATCGCGGTCACCTGGTTGCCGAGTTCGAGACGAACCCCGTTGGCGCGCAACTCGTCCGCAACGGGGGCGGCCATCTCGGGGTCGAGTGGGCCGAGCACCTGGTCGGCGAGTTCGACGACGGTGACGTCGAGGCCGCGGCGGCGCAGGTTCTCCGCCAGCTCGATACCGATGAATCCGGCACCGACGATGACGGCCGTGCGTGCCGAGCCGTCGACGGCACCGACCAGGCGGTCCACGTCCTCCACGTCGCGCAACACCAGTGCCCGTTCGACACCGGGCAGGTCGGGGACGATCGGACTCGCCCCGGGGCTGAGGACCAGTTCGTCGTAGGTCTCGACGGACTCGACGCCGGTCGTCAGGTCTCGGACGGTGACGGCACGGGCCTCGGGGTCGATCGAGGTCACCTCGGTGCGCACCCGCACGTCGAGCTCGAACCGGGCGGCGAGCGACTCCGGCGTCTGCAACAGCAGCGCATCCCGGTCGTCGATCACTCCACCCGCGTAGTACGGCAGACCACAGTTGGCGAACGAGACGTGCGCACCCCGTTCGAACACCACGATCCGCGCATCCTCGTTCAGCCGGCGCAGCCTGGTCGCGGCGGACATCCCGCCCGCGACCCCACCCACGATGACGACCTTCATCGCCCACTCCCTTCGTCCTTGTCGGCATGAACGGTTCCGTTCAGTCGATCTGATCGAGCGAACGGAACCGTTCATGCCAGTTCAATATACCCCCTGGGGTATGGCAACGGCGAAGGTGCCCGAACCCTTCCCTCGGTGGCGCAGGTCACCGGAAGTCGCGCGACTTTCCCGCCATCCGCAGATCCATGCGCTGCAACCGGTCCGCGACGACCGTCACCGCCCCCTCGGCGTTCTGCACCCGCCCGCGCACCAGCAGCGCGGGCGCGGTCTGCGCCAGGGTGCGGTACCGGGCCCACAACCCCACCGAGCAGACCACGTTGACCATCCCGGTCTCGTCCTCGAGGTTGATGAACGTGACCCCCGCCGCCGTCGCGGGACGCTGGCGATGGGTGACGGCGCCGCCGACCAGCACCCGGTCTCCGTCCGGTGTCGACAGCAGCCGCGCGGCCGGGACCACACCGAGCGCGTCCAGCCGGGATCGCAGGAACTCGGTCGGGTACGAGTCCGGGGAGACGCCGGTGGCCCACACGTCCGCCGCCGCCAGTTCGACGTCGCTCATCCCCGGCAGGGTGGGCGCGGCCACCGACGCACCGGTGCCGGGAAGCCGGTCGGGCCGCTCCCCCGCCGCCGCACCCGCCGCCCACAGCGCCTGCCTGCGAGTGCCGGCGAACGCGGACAGTGCCCCCGCGGTGGCCAGCGACTCGGCCTGCGCAGTGGACAGTTCCACGCGTCCGGTGAGATCGAGCAGCGAGGTGAACGGTCCCCCCTCCTCCCGCGCCGCGACGATCTTCTCCGCAAGCGCGGACCCGATGTGCCGCACCTCGCCGAGTCCGAGCCGCACCTCCGCGCCTGCGTTCTCCAGTCCCGCGTACGCGAGGCTCGCGTTCACGTCGGGGCCGTGCACGACGACACCGTGCCTGCGGGCGTCGGCGACCAGCGACTGCGGCGAGTAGAAACCCATCGGCTGGGCTCGCAGCAGGCCGGCGCAGAACGCGGCCGGGTGGTGCAGTTTGAACCACGAGGAGTAGAACACCAGCGAGGCGAACGACTGCGAATGACTCTCGGGGAAACCGAAGTTCGCGAACGCGTACAGCTTCTCGTAGATCCGGTCGGCCACCGCGCCGGTGATGCCGTGCAGCTCCCGCATTCCGTCGTAGAGCCTGCCGCGCAGCCGCTCCATCCGTTCCGGTGACCGCTTCGACCCCATCGCGCGGCGCAACTGGTCGGCCTCGGCGGCGGTGAAGCCGGCGACGTCGACCGCCATCTGCATCAGCTGTTCCTGGAACAGCGGCACACCGAGTGTGCGTTCGAGCGAGTTCCGCAGACTCGGGTGGTCGTAGGTGACCGCCTCCAGCTTGTTTCGCCGCCGGATGTACGGGTGCACGGATCCGCCCTGGATCGGGCCGGGGCGGATGAGCGCCACCTCCACCACCAGGTCGTAGAAGGTACGGGGCTTCAGCCGCGGCAGTGTCGCCATCTGCGCACGCGACTCCACCTGGAACACACCGACGGAGTCCGCACGGCACAGCATCTCGTACACCTCCGGCTCGGACAGGTCCAGCTTCGCGAGATCCACCTCGAGATTCTCGTGTTCGGCGACGAGATCGATCATGTAGTGCAGCGCGGACAGCATGCCGAGGCCGAGCAGGTCGAACTTGACCAGTCCGACGGCGGCGCAGTCGTCCTTGTCCCACTGCAGGACGCTGCGGTTCTCCATCCGCGCCCACTCGACGGGGCACACGTCCGCGATCGGCCGGTCGCAGATCACCATGCCGCCGGAGTGGATACCGAGATGCCGCGGGAAGCCCTCGATCTGACCGGCCAGGTCGAGCACGGCCGGTGGGATGTCGGTCCCGGTCTCGTCCTTCACCCCGGACCAGCGGCTGACCTGTTTGCTCCACGCGTCCTGCTGGCCCTGCGAGTAGCCGAGGGCCCGGGCCATGTCCCGGACCGCCATCTTGCCGCGGTAGGTGATGACGTTGGCGACCTGCGCGGCGTACTCGCGGCCGTACCGGTTGTAGACGTACTGGATGGCCTCCTCGCGACGGTCCGACTCGATGTCGACGTCGATGTCCGGCGGTCCGTCCCGTTCCGGGGACAGGAATCGTTCGAAGAGCAGCTTGTTGCCGACCGGGTCGACGTTGGTGATGCCGATCGCGTAGCAGATCGCGGAGTTCGCCGCCGATCCCCTGCCCTGGCACAGGATGTCGCTGCGTTTGCAGAACCACACGATGTCGTGGACCACCAGGAAGTAGCCGGGGAATCCCAGTTGCGCGACGATCGCGAGCTCGTGCTCGATCTGCCGGTAGGCGTCGGGTCGCTCACCGGGGGTGCCGTACCGGCGGAGCGCACCCTCCAGGGTCAGCTCCCGCAGCCAGCTGTCCTCGGTGTGCCCGGCAGGGACGTCGAAGGGCGGCAGCTGCGGCGCGATGAGAGCGAGGTCGAAGGCGCAGTCTCGGCCGAGGTCGACGGCGGCGGGCACCGCGGACGGGTGCGCGGCGAACAGCCGGGCCATCTCCGCCCCGGAGCGCAGGTGCGCGCCGCCGGTCGGTGCGAGCCATCCGGCCGCCTCGTCCAGCGACTGCCTCGCCCGGACGGCGGCCATCGCCATCGCCAGGCGGCGCCGGTCGGGGCCGGCGAAGTGCGCGGCGGTGGTGGCAACCACCGGTACCCCGCAGCGGAAGGCGATGTCGGCGAGCGCAGCGTTGCGTTCCGCATCCTCGGCGACGCCGTGCGCGGTGAGTTCGACAGCGATCCGGTCGTCGCCGAATCTCTCGATCAGCCCGCGCAGTTCGGCCTCGGCGGCGGAGGCACCGCGCGAGTCGAGTGCCGCACGAACATGGCCCTTGCGGCAGCCGGTGAGGATCTGCCAGTGCCCACCCGCGGCCTCGGTGAGCACGTCGATGTCGTAGGTCGGCTTCCCCTTCTCCCCGCCCGCCAGGTGTGCGGCGGCGATCTGCCGGGACAGTCGCCGGTAACCCTCCTGCCCACGGGCCAGCACCAGCAGGTGCGTCCCACCCGGATCGGGTGTTCCGGTACGCGGCGGGGCAACCTCGGCGCCCGTCGCCGGAAGCGACAGTTCGGCACCGAAGACGGTGCGCATGCGCAGCTCCTTGGCCGCCTCCGCGAAGCGCACCACCCCGTACAGCCCGTCGTGGTCGGTGAGAGCGATCGCCTCGAGGCCGAGCCGCACGGCCTCCTCGACCAGTTCCTCCGGCCCGCTGGCGCCGTCGAGGAAACTGAACGACGAGTGGGTGTGCAGCTCCGCGTACGGCACCGTCGGCGCCTCGCCCGACCGCCGTTCCCCGGCCCGGTAGGGGCTGCGCTTGCGGGACCAGGCCGGACTGTCACTCCCGTCGCCCGGGTACATCGCCTCCGGCGGATTGCGCCCCGACCTGCCCGAGAGCACCCGCTCCATCTCCGACCACGTCGGCGGACCGTTGTTCCACCCCATGCGCAGGCTCCTCCCGTCGCTCGCCGGAACCTCCGGACCAGGCGAAGCGGGGAAGACGCTTCGAACATATGTTCCCATACTGGACCGCGAACGGAGCCTGCGTCAACCCGCCCGTGAGCGGCGACCCGGTCCGTCAGGACTGCAGTTCCAGGAACCGCAGCGGGGCGGTCTCCTCGAACCGGCCGGAGACGTTGCCCACCAGCCCGCCCTCGAGCGCGACATCGCCCATCAGGTCGAGCTTGCCCGCGGGCGCACCCTCGCCGAAGTCCAGCTCGTCGAGATCCACCCACACGATGTTGGGGCGGGTTGTCGAGTCGAAGACGTATCGCTTGTTGGTGAGGTCGGCGACCGTCTGCCAGATCGTCTGCGACGCGTTCGGCTTGTCCGGATCGGGTGTGCGAAACGGCTGCGCCACATTGCGAATGACGCTGAACATCCCGGCGACGGCCTCGACCCCGCTCTTCGGCTCGGGCAACCGGCCGACGTAATACGCCGCGCGAGCGAAGCGGTCGACCGCCCGAGTGGACCCCGGAAGTGGCGTGGTGCCGCCGAATCCCTCTATCCCCTGGAGCAATTCGAGTTGCTTGTCGTAGGTCGGGGAGTTCGTCATCACGCGATGATCACGACTGTGCCAGACCGTGGCCTCGCCACCGATGTACTCGATGATCGCAGAGTCGCCACCGGCGTCGTCCAGCGCGAGATGCACCGCGGGCGCCTCGCCGGTCACCGGATCACGGAGAGGCACTACCTGCACCTTCGTCTCCGTGATCCAGGCGACCGCCTCCGCCACGGTGGCGTGGTTGTCCAGGAAGTACTGCAGCCAGACCGCCATGCTCAACGCCGGCAGGGACTCGTCTCGTGTGCCGTAGTCGGATTCCGAGAGCCACAGGATGTGGCCTGCCAGCCCCGCCTCGTTGACGCCGTCGACGGTCATCATGTCGAACGCACCGGCCACGACACTGCCGTATTCGGCGGTCCAGGCGAGCGCCCCTCCGACCCCGTCGGTTCGCGCGATCCCCCGAGGAAGCAGCCACAGATTGGTCCCCGTGTCACGGTGGTAGTCCATGTTGCGTCCGACCAGCACCGCCCCCGCCGCATCCGGCCAGATCACCCGCGTGCACATCGATTTCCGCCTCCGTTACTCGAGGGAGAATTGGGTCGCGTCGCGACGGGTTTCTCCGAATCGGACAGACGAGCGCCGCCATCAAGCTCTCACACTCGACGTGCATCGGCGACCCGACACCGACCGCGGGAGTACCTCGACATTGCCCACTACCAACTGTTGCTAGGTACCGGTACTCAGTGATACTTTATACCGGTACTCAGCATCACCAAGTAGTGGGAGAAGGTGCGATGGGCAAGCAGGCGACCGAGATGCTCAAGGGAGTTCTCGAGGGCATCGTGCTGGCGATCCTGTCGGTGCGACCCGCCTACGGATACGAGATCACCGCGCGACTGCGCGACCAGGGCTTCGCGGACATCGCGGAGGGCACCATCTACGCCCTGCTCGTCCGAGTCGAGCAACGTGACCTCGTCGACGTGGAGAAGGTCCCATCCGAGAAGGGACCGCCGCGCAAGGTGTACACCCTCAACGCGCGGGGACGAGACCAACTGGACGAGTTCTGGAGGAACTGGAGCTTCCTCGCGGAACGTATCGAACAGCTCCACGAAGGAGACAAGTGACCATGGCTGCCAAGTGGATCGAGACGATCACCGGCTCGCTGGAGCAGAAGAAGCAGTTCAAGCAGTACACGGCCCGCGTCGAAGCCCTCCCCGAGCCGTACCGGGCGGCCGCGAAGGCGTTCCAGCGGTACTTCAACTACTACGGCGGCATCACCGACGGCGACACCCTGCTGACGATGTTCGTCGACTTCGCCGACCTCTGGGAACGCGCTGCGGCGGACGGCACCCCGGTCCGCGGAATCGTCGGCGACGACCCGGTCGAGTTCGCGGAGACCTTCGTCCAGTCGTACAGCGGCAAGAAGTGGATCGACAAGGAACGCGCTCGACTCACACAGGCGATCGAGGATGCAGAACGGGAGGAGCGGCAATGAGCACGGCAGCCATTCGCGTCCAGGGTGTCGAGAAGTCGTACGAGCAGCTGCACGTGCTGCGCGGCGTCGACCTGGAGATCGAGCGGGGCAGCATCTTCGCCCTCCTCGGATCCAACGGAGCAGGCAAGACCACGCTGGTCAAGATTCTGGCCACGCTGCTCCGAGCCGATGCCGGCACAGCCACGGTCGACGGCCTCGACGTCGCCACCCGGGCGGCGGAGGTTCGTGAATCCATCAGTCTGACAGGACAGTTCGCGGCCGTCGACGAAATACTCAGTGGCCGTGAGAATCTCACGCTCATCGCCAGGTTGCGGCATCTCACCGACCCGAGAGCGGTCGCGGACGGGCTGCTCGCGCGGTTCTCCCTCACCGACGCCGGCGACCGGAAGGTGTCGACGTATTCGGGAGGTATGCGTCGACGGCTCGACATCGCGATGAGTCTCATCGGCGACCCACCTGTCGTCTTCCTCGACGAACCGACGACGGGACTCGACCCGCAAGCCCGCAACGAGGTGTGGCAGGCCGTGCGGGAACTCGCCGCGAGCGGCACCACGGTACTGCTGACCACGCAGTACCTGGAGGAGGCCGAACAGCTCGCCGACCGGATCGCGATCCTCCACGAGGGCCGGATCATCGTCGACGGCACCCTCGCCGAACTCAAGCGACTGCTGCCGCCTGCGACGGTGGAGTACGTCGAGAAGCAACCGTCCCTCGAAGAGGTCTTCCTCAGCATCGTCGGCGCGACCGCCGCCGGAAAGGGCCAGTCATGACCACCCACGTTCTCGCCGACACCACGGCACTCACCGGTCGCTCCCTGCGCCACATAACCCGAAGTCCAGACACGATCATCACGACGGCCGTCACACCGGTCGCGATCATGCTGTTGTTCGTGTTCGTGTTCGCCGGGGCCATCGACACCGGGACCGGCACCGGCACGACCACCGGCGCGTACGCGACCTACCTGCTGCCCGGCATCCTGCTCATCACGATCGCATCGGGTGTCGCGTACACCTCGGTGCGCCTGTTCAACGATCTGCAGGGCGGCATCGTCGAGCGGTTCCAGTCGATGCCGATCGCCCGGCCGTCGGTGCTGTGGTCACACGTGCTGACCTCGTTGGTCGCCAACGTCAGCGCACTCGTGATCGTCGTCGGAGTCGCGCTGCTCATGGGATTCCGTTCGGGCGCGAACGCCCTCGAATGGCTCGCGGTCGCAGGCATCCTGATCCTGTTCACGCTGGCGTTGACCTGGTTGGCCGTGATCGCCGGTCTCTCGGCGAGCTCGGTGGACGGTGCGGGAGCGTTCGCGTACCCGCTCATCTTCCTGCCCTTCGTCAGCTCCGCGTTCGTTCCCACCGAGTCGATGCCCGGACCGGTACGGGCCTTCGCCGACAACCAGCCCGTCACCTCGATCGTCAACGCCATCCGCGCCCTCCTGGCCGGCAGTCCCGCGGGCTCCGACACCTGGATCGCGCTCGCCTGGTGTGCCGGCATCCTCGTCGTCTCGTACCTGGCGGCGACGGCCATCCACCGACGCAAGTTCGCCTGAACCAGAGCGGTTCGTCCGTACCCGACCTCCTCGTCGGGTACGGACGAACCGTTCGGTCGGCCGTGCGGCGTGGCCTGCCGAGAGCGAGTTCACCCTGAAGGCGAGTTCACCCTGAAGGAGTGATGCCCTGCATGCCGCGAGCCGGGGACGATCGGTCGAGCGGGAGGCGTTCCGCGCGCCCTCGCCGACGAAGGGATCCGAAGCATGGCAGCGAACACCTGGAAACCGAGCGAGGACGACGTCCGCCAGGCCTACGTCTACCTGCTCGGCCGGTTTCTGGTCATCCGGCAGGAGACCATCGACCGGGCCGCGGACGGATTCGCATACAACAGGATCACGTACAACCCCCTCGGCAGCGCCGACTTCGTGAATCCGAATTTCGACGTGGCGTATCTGGAAGCGTGGTTCGCCGTCGACGACGCCACCGCCGTCCTGCTGGACGTCCCCGAGATCACCGGCCGCTACTACACCGCCCAGGTCCTCGACGAGTGGGGCGAGGTCGTCTTCAACATCAACGACCGCACCACCCCGTCCAAGCCGTACGGCACCTTCGCACTGGTCAAGCCGGGCACGGCGCCGCCGATCCCGGACGGCGCGACCCGCGTGGAACTGCACTCGGCGAAAGCGAAGATGCTGGCACGCATCGAACTCCGCGGCGATCCCGACGGCGCGATCGCCCTCCAACATGGATTCACCGCCACCCCGCTGGGCGAGCCGGAGGTGGCGGAGCCGCCTGCCATACCGCACTTCGACAACGCGACCCTCCTCGGCGCCGACATCTTCGACAACCTCGACGCAGTCCTCGCCAGTGCCGCCGACGTGTCCCCGGCCGCCTACCGGATGCAGGTGCTCGCACGTTCGATCGCCGATCACCTCGCCGAGAACCCCGACGAACGTGCACGATTCGACACCTACCTGCGGTCGACGTTCGTACCCGAGTTCAGGGAGTTCTCGCTGACGAAGAGCGCCCCCTACGTGAACCGGTGGGTCGGCGGAAAGCCCACGGGCAACTACGGCGCGGACTACACGACCCGCACCGTCGTCGACCTGCACGGCATCTGGGCCAACACATCCGAGGAGGTCGTGTACTTCGTGGCCAGTCGCGGCGCGGACGGCGCACTGCTCGACGGCGGGAAGAACCACGTCCTGCACTTCCCCGCCGACGACCTCCCCGACTCGGTGGTGAACTCCTACTGGTCGATCATCCTCGTGTCGATTCCCGACTTCCGCGTCATACCGAATCCCGAGCACCGCTACAACTTCAACAACCATTCGCCCCTGACCTACGAACCCGACGGGTCACTGAAGATCGGCATCGGTCCGGCCCCGGTGCCGGGCGTACCGGAAACGAACCGACTCCCGTCCGCGCCGGGCAAGCCCTTCTCCCTCACGTTCCGCTGCTACGTACCGAAGAGCTTCGTCGGTGGCGGCGGCTGGGCGCCGCCGGCCCTGACCGAATCGCCGTGACCGCGACCCACCACACGGAAGGCCGTCGATGACAACCGACGTACAGGACAGTCCGGTCGATGCCGAACGGCGGTCGTGGCTGCCGATGGTGGGACTGTTCTTCGCACAGATCCTGATGTCGTTCAACGTCGCGGCGCTACCGGTGTCGCTCGGCGGCATGGTGGAGGACTTCGGCGTCGTACCCACCACGGCCAGCACGACCATCGTCGTCTACGGCCTCGCCGTCGCCGCCCTGGTGATGGTCGGCGCCAAGCTGGGACAGCGTGTCGGGTGGGTGCTCGTCTTCCGGGTCGTCGTCGCCACGTTCGGATGCTCGGCGCTGATGATGATCCTCTCGCCGTCGGTGGGATGGGCGATCGCCGGGCAGGCGGTGGCGGGCGCATCCGCTGCGATCATCGTGCCGTCACTCGTCGCGTTGATCGCCGAGAACTACCGCGGCGCGCAACAGGCCACCGCGATCGGCTCGCTCGGCTCGGCTCGCGCGATCTCCGGGATGAGCGCCTTCTTCCTGGGCGGTGCGCTCGGCACCCTGGTCGGATGGCGGCCGGTCTTCGGCATCGTGCTCGCTCTCGCGGTCGTGGTGTTCGTACTGAGCTTCACGCTCCGCTCCGATCGTGGTCACGCGGGCATCGAGATCGACCTCGTCGCCGCTGTCCTCATCGGCGCGGCCGTCGTCCTTCTCACCCTGGGTTTCAACAACCTCAACTCGTGGGGCGTGTTCTTCGCGTCGCAGGACGCCCCGTTCGACGTCCTCGGCATGTCGCCGTCCCCGTTGATGATCCTGCTCGGTGTGATTCTCGGGCAGGCGTTCTTCCTGTGGACGCGCAAACGGATGCGCGACGGGAAGGCCCCCCTCGTCGACCTGTCGGTCCTCGGCAGTTCCCGTGAGCGTGCCGCCGTCTACGCGATGTTCATCGTCGTCGCGCTCGAGGCGGCACTGAACTTCACCGTCCCCCTGTACATCCAGATCGTCCAGGGGCGGACCCCGTTCGACACCTCGCTCGCGATGATCCCGTTCAACCTGACGGTGTTCGTCACCGCCACCCTCGTGGTCCGCTTCTACAAGAAGTACAGCCCGCGCGCCATCGGTGTGTTCTCGTTCGGTCTCACCACGATCGCGTTGGCGTGGCTGGCGTTCGTCGTCACCAACAACTGGGAGACGGTGCCGACCATCGCCGGCCTCGTCGTGTTCGGCATCGGCCAGGGCGCACTCGTCACCCTCGTGTTCAACGTTCTCGTGACGGCCTCACCGAAGGAACTCGCCGGCGACGTCGGGTCCGTCCGCGGAACGACGCAGAACCTGGCATCCGCGGTCGGCACGGCCGTCGCGGGCGCGCTGCTCGTGACCATCCTGAGCTTCAGCGTCGGTCAGGCCGTCGTGTCGAACGTGGACCTGCCGGAGAACCTCGTCGCGCAGGTCGACCTCGACCAGGTCAACTTCGTCAGCAACGATCGCCTCCGGGAGGTACTCGACGGCACCGACGCCACACCCGAGCAGGTCGACGCTGCCGTCACGGTGAACGAGGACGCCCGCCTGCGCACGCTGAAGCTCGGCCTGCTGATCCTGGCCGCGATCAGTGCCACGGCGATCCTTCCCGCAACCCGGCTCCCCGACTACCGGCCGCACGAGATCCCCGACCCCGACGCCTGACCTGCGCACGCCGTTCAGCCCGCGATGAGCACCGCAGCGCCGACGACCCGCCCCTCCTTCAGATCGGTGAGGGCACGGTCGGCCTCGTCGAGCGTGTAGGCGTTGGCCGTGACCAGGAGTCGGTGCTCCCCCGCGAACTCCAGGAACTCCCGCGCGTCCTCGCGGGTGTTGGCGGTGACCGAACGCAGGGTCCTTTCCTCGAACAGGTGCGCCTGATACCCGAGCCGGGGGATGTCGGTGAGATGGATGCCCGCGACGGCGAGGGTGCCGCCACGGTCCAGCGCCGCCATCGCGGGCGGCACCAGGGTTCCGACGGGCGCGAACAGGATCGCCGAATCGAGCGCCACCGGCGGTGAGTCGGTCGCCCCCTGCACGGACGCCACCCCGAGATCCAGGGCGAGCTTCCGGGCTCGCTCGCCGCGCGTCATCACGTGCACCTCCGCGCCGCGCGCGAGCGCGACCTGCGCGGCGAGATGCGCGCTGCCGCCGAATCCGTAGATCCCGAGGCGGCCCCCCTCGGGCAGGTCGGCGCGCTGCAACGCGCGGTAGCCGATGATCCCGGCGCACAGCAACGGCGCGAGTTCCTCGTCGAGGTAGCCGTCGGGCAGTCGGTGCGCGAACGCGGCGGGCACCACCGCGTACTCGGTGTACCCGCCGTCGTGGTCCCAGCCCGTGTAGCGCGAATCGGGGCAGAGGTTCTCGGCGCCGCGCAGACAGTAACGACAACGACCGCACGTCCCGCGCAGCCAGCCGATCCCGACCCGGTCGCCGAGCCCGACCGTACCGAGACCGGCATTTCCGAGCGCATCGCCGGAGACGCGATCACCCCACCCGACGACCTCACCGACAATCTCGTGCCCCGGCACCACGGACGGACGGTGCACCGGCAGATCCCCCTCGGCCACGTGCAGATCCGTCCGGCACACCCCACAGACCCGGACCCGCACCAACAGTTCGTCGGGTCCCGGTTCCGGGACCGGCATGGTGAACTGCGCGAGCGGACGCGACCTGATCGGTCCGGGCTCCCGCACCCGCCAACCCGTCATCGTGCCGGGGACGTTCACCCGTCCACTGTCCCCCGATCACAGGCGCTCCGCCACCGGTGACGGCCTCAGGTTCGCCTCAGGAAGGCGTCGGTAGAGTCGGAGCGCTCGTGACCTGAACACCCGCCCACGACACCTCGAGGATGCAGATTTCATGACGCGCTGGGCCGCCTTCGTCGTTTCGCGGAAATGGTGGGTGCTGGCCGTCGCCGTTGCCGCCGTCGTGCTGTCCGGGCTGTGGGGCCTCGGCGTGTTCGGGAAGATGAGCCAGGAGGGCTATTTCGACCCGGACAGCGAATCCGCCCGTGTCACCACGCTGATCAACGAGAAGCTGGGCCAGCAGTCCCCCGACATCGTGGCGATCTACACCGCACCGGACGGCCGCACCATCGACGACATCGGTCCCGAGGTGCAGGAACGCCTGTCCGGCTTCCAGCAGGAGTGGCCGACCGACTCGATCGTCTCCTACTGGTCGGTGAGCGGGTCGGCGGCGGAGCCGCTGCTCTCCCTCGACGGCACCAAGGCCATAGCGACGGTCTTCGTCGACTGGGACTCCGACGTCGACCTCGCCGACATCGACGCGATGGCAGAGGATCTCGCGGTGCCGGGCATCGACTCGGAGTTCGCCGGCGGGACGCTCGTCGCGCACTCGTTCAACCAGCACCTCCAGCAGGACCTGCTCAAGGCCGAGGCGATAGCCATCCCCATCACACTGCTGTTGCTGGTGGTGATCTTCGGAACCGTCACCGCCGCCGCGGTGCCCGTCTTCGTGGGCATGCTCACCGTGTTCAGCGCCCTCGGCACCCTCCGCCTGCTGACCGAGATCACGGAGATCTCCTCGTTCGCCCTGAACGTCGCCTCCCTGCTCGGACTCGGCCTGGCCATCGACTACGGACTGTTCATCGTCAGCCGGTTCCGGGAGGAACTGGGCCGCGGCAGTGACACCGCCGAGGCGGTCCGGCGAACGGTGCTCACCGCGGGCCGCACGGTGATGTTCTCGGGCCTGCTGCTGGTGTGTGCGTTCGCGGGCATGCTGGTCTTCCCGCAGCCGGTGATCCGGTCGCTCGGTTTCGGCGCGATCGCCTCGGTCACGAGCGCCGCCATCCTGTCGCTCACTGCGATCCCCGCGCTGCTGGCGATTCTCGGGCACCGGATCAACTCGCTCGCCTGGCGGAAGGGCGCCGTCGAGCGCGGTGACGCCCGCGCCGAGCGATTCTGGAGCGGCGTGGTCACCAGGGTGATGCGCCGTCCGGTGGTGTTCTCCGTGACGATCATCGCGGGTCTGCTCGTCCTGGCATCGCCGCTGCTGCGCGTCACGCTCGGCGAGATCACCTACACGGCGCTGCCCGCCGACGACCCGTCGCGGGCCGCCACCGAGACGATGTACACCGAGTTCGCCAGTGCCGGCGACGCGGCAGGCATCCTGCTCCGCGGTTCCGACGGTCAGCAGCCGACGACCGCTCAACTGTCCGAGTTCAGCCGTGAGCTGCGAGCCGTCGACGGCATCGACCAGGTGCGTCTCGTCGCCACCACCGACGACGTGTCGGTGCTCACCGCGACCTTCACGAACGACGTGCCGAGAGGGGAACTCGTTCGCGACATCCGCGCCGTCGACCCACCCGACGGAACCGACGTCATGGTCGGTGGCGGTGCCGCACTGACCGAGGACACCAACGCGTCGATCGTGAGCCACCTGCCGCTGATGATCACGATCATGGTGGTCTCGACGTTGATCCTGCTGTTCCTCGCCTTCGGTTCGGTGGTGTTGCCGATCAAGGCGGTGGCGATGGCCGGCCTGAGCCTCGCGGCGACCTTCGGCATCCTCACCTGGATCTTCCAGGAAGGCCACGGCGCGAGTCTGCTGGGCGTGACACCCAATCCGCTCGAACCGACGTTCGTGGTGCTGATCCTCGCAGTCGTGTTCGGCCTGTCCACCGACTACGAGGTCTTCCTGATGTCCCGGATGGTGGAGGCCCGGCAGTCGGGCGCGGACACCGAGGAGGCGGTGCGGATCGGCACGGCCCGAACGGGCCGGATCGTCACCGCCGCCGCGGCGCTGCTCATCATCGTCACCGGCGCGTTCACGATCTCGGGACTGTCGATCATGCGATTCCTCGGCGTCGGCATGATCATCGCGCTGATCATCGACGCGACGGTGGTGCGGATGCTGTTGGTCCCGTCACTGGTGAAGCTGATGGGCGAGGCGAACTGGTGGGCTCCGGCGTGGATGCGGCGGATCTACGAGAAGGTCGGCATCGGGCACTGACCCTGATCCGGGGGCCTTCCCCCCTTTCTTACTTTGAAGTAAGTTAGGCGACAGCCGTCCTCGTCAGGAGTGCCATGTCCACGTTCATCGTGACCGGCGGAACCGGATTCCTCGGCCGCCACGTCCTGCCCATGCTGCTGGCCCGCCACCCGGACGCGACGATCCACGTCCTCGTCCGCGCAACCTCCGCGGACAGGCTCACCCGGCTGGCCGACGGATGGCACGGCGGCGAGCGGATCGTGCCGCTGCTCGGCGACCTCACGCTCCCCGGGCTGGGGCTCGACGGCCGGCCGCCCGCCGCCGACCACGTGCTGCACCTCGGCGCCGTCTACGACCTCACCGCGGGCGACGAACAGTCCGCGACGAACGTCGCCGGCACCGCCGCGGTGATCGCACTCGCCCGCGACCTCGGCGCCACCCTGCACCACGTGTCGTCGATCGCCGTCGCGGGCGACCACCGCGGCCCGTTCACCGAGGCCGACTTCGACCTCGGACAGTCGTTCCCGACCGCGTACCACCGCACCAAGTTCGAGGCCGAGAAGCTGGTGCGCGAGAGCGAGGGTCTGCGCTGGCGGGTGTATCGGCCGGCCGCCGTCGTCGGAGACTCCCGCACCGGCGAGATCGACAAGATCGACGGCCCCTACTACCTGTTCCCGCTGATCGCCCGTCTCGGCGCGCTGCCGTCCCGGCTCCCGGTCGGAGTGCCGAACCTCGGTGCCACCAACATCGTTCCGGTCGACTACGTCGCCCGCGCAACGGTCGAGCTGATGGCCGCGCCCGGACTCGACGGACAGGCCCTGCATCTGGTCAACCCTCGACCGCAACCGATCAGGGAGGTGTACGCGGCACTCGCCGCCGCGGCCGGCGCACCGCGCCCGGTCGCGGACCTGCCCGCGGTGATCGCCGCACCGGTCCTGCACCCACCGCGCGGGTCGGCGACGTCCGTCCGCAACAGCCTGCTCGCCGGGCTCGGCATCCCGGCGGTGATCCTCGAACACCTGGCCCTGCCGAGCACCTTCGACAACACGCGGGCCCGCCGCGTCCTCGACGCCGCGGGAATCACGGTGCCGCCGTTCGGCACCTACGCCGACGTCCTCTGGCGGTACTGGCGAGAGCATCTCGACCCGACCCGGAACCGACGCCCCGCCCCCGAGGGTCCGCTGGTCGGCCGGGTGGTCCTGATCACCGGGGCGTCCTCCGGGATCGGACGGGCATCGGCGCTGGCGGTGGCCGGGCGCGGCGCGACCGTGCTGCTGCTCGCCCGCCGCGGCGACGAACTGGATGCCGTCGCGCAGGAGATTCTGACCGCAGGGGGCCGAGCACACGCCTACCCGTGCGACATCACCGACGAGGCGGCCGTGGACGCCACCGTCACGCGAGTGCTCGCCGAGCACGGGCACGTGGACATGCTGGTGAACAACGCCGGACGGTCCATCCGGCGCGGTGTCTACGCCTCCACCGACCGGTTCCACGACTACGAGCGCACCATGGCCGTCAACTACTTCGCCGCGGTCCGGCTGGTACTCGCGCTGCTGCCCACGATGCGCGAACGACGGTTCGGGCATGTCGTGAACATCAGCACCGCGGGGGTGCAGAGCCGGGTACCGCGCTACTCGGCGTACGTCGCCAGCAAGGCGGCACTCGACGCGTTCACCGACACCGTTGCCGCCGAAACACTGTCCGACGGAATCACGTTCACCACCATCCACATGCCGCTGGTCCGGACCCCGATGATCGAGCCGTCCGGTCGCGCCAACCCCGGTCGCGCGATCAGCGCCGAGACGGCCGCGGCGATGGTGGTGCGAGCGCTGGTGCAGCGCCCCAAGCGAATCGACGTGCCGATCGGCACGCTCGGCGAGTACGGTCAGCTCATCGCCCCGCGCACCGCCGAGCTGGTGCGACACCAGATGTACCGGGCGTTTCCCGATTCACCTGCGGCCCGAGGAAATCCACCGTCCGCATCCGATCCGTCCCGGACGGCGGGAACGTCGGGACGGCGTCGCCCGAACCGCGCCGTACGCGCCGGCCGTCGACTCGCCCGCCTCGTCCCCGGCACCCACTGGTGACGCCCGACTCGTCGTGACCACGAGCTAGGGTTCGACGAACTCCACGGCACCCGCCGTCAATGCCCGAGCGGGTTTCGGATCGGCGCCGCAGCTCGCGGGCCGAGGTGGCAGGTCGACCGCTTCGACCGGGACGGTCCAGGTGCGGCCGTCCCGATGCCGAACCACCGTCCCCTCGACGGCAAGATCATCGATTCCCACCGAGATCTCTTCCCGGACAGCGATCTCCGCGACCTGTCCGGTGGAGGCCCAGCAGCTGCGGCCACGCAGACCGCGGAGGTACACCTCGCCGCGGGCGGCCGCCTCCACCGCGGCGACCGATTCCGAGGGGTCGAGCCGCCCGTAGGTGTAGCCGGTGGGGAGCAGGATCATCGACGGCGCGAACCGGTGCCCGCCGGTGTGCGAGCACTCCCACACCGTGTCGCCGAAACGGGCGGACAGCTCCGCTGCGACGGGCCGACCGAGCACCGCGCAACACATGTCCCGTTTACCGTGTGCGCACACCAGTGCCACCGGCTCGGTCACGGGCACACCCAACCGTGGCGGTTCGACCGTGACCGCGAGGTCGAGGTCGAGGAGGTCGTCGGGGGAGGTGGCGTCGATTCGCTCGCACCACGATCCGTCCGGCGCGGACCGCGCGAACAGCACAGTCCTGGCGTTCCTGGACTCCGACCGTCCCGGCCTGCGGATCAGCAGGAGCCGGACCCCGGCGGCATCCACGTGTGCCTGCAGACGCTCCGACAGCTGCGGACCGAACGCCTCCCCGGCGAACACGTCGCGACCCCACGGACCCGGGTGTTCGAGGCACAGCCACGCCGCCACCTGCGCGGCCGTCCCCGCGAGTGGCTCGTCGACGGCCGAGAGTGCGGCGCAGGTGTCCGCCCTGAGCCCGGCGGCCGCGGTACTCATGCGATACCCGGCGCGAGCCACCGGAACAGGAAGGCGCGCAGGGCGTCGTCGTCACGCAGCGCGGCGTCGTCGAAGCACACCACCGACAGGCCCAGGTGCACCGCGATCCCGGCGAAGTCGTCGATCCGGTCCACGACATCGGGGAACAGTTCGGCGAGAGGCTGGAGCAGAACACCGGCAACGACTTTCGCCCGGGTGACGGCGTCCTCGTCGAACAGTGGGTTGTTGGTCTCGGACCGCAACAGTGCGGTGAGGACCGGATCGCTGCGCACCGCCCGACGACAGGCGACGACGAGCTCGACGACGTACTCGCCGGGATCGGCCGCCGACGTCAGCTCGCGTTGGATCTCGGCGGCCACCTCGGTGAGACGACTCACCATCGCCTGCGAGACCACCTCCTCGCGGGTCCCGAAGTTCGCGTACACGGTCTGCCTCGTCACACCGGCCGCCTGCGCGACCGATGCGATGGTGATGCCCTCGAAACCGTTGCGCCCGATCAGGTCGAGCGTGGCGTCCAAGATCCTCTTCCGCGACCGCATCGCGCCATTACCCCCGTCCGTCGTGGGCCAGGAACTCGGTGACGACCGATTCGAATTCGCGGGGCCGATCCCGGTGCACACTGTGCCCGACCTCGATCGTCACCGTGCGACCGTTCGGGAGGTCCGCGACCGCCGCGGCCAGGCGGGTGGGGTCGACCATTCCCCGCGGCCCGCCACTGATCATCAGCGTCGACGCCGACAACGAGGGCAGGGTCGACCACCAGTCGGGCTGCGGGGTGCGGAACTGTTCGAGCAGCGACCGCGTCATCGACCGGTCGAAGGCGAACGTGGCGCGGGGGCTGCGCAGCAGGCTCGTCGTCGCATGCCACAGCTCCACCGGGCTCGGCAGCCGGCGGGCGAGAGCGCCCAGTTCCTCACCCGCCCGCAAGGGCAGGGGTGCCTCCTCGAGTACGAGGCGACGCACGCGGTCCGGTTGCGCCTGGGCGACCAGCGACGCCGCATGGCCACCGAGAGAGTGCCCGACCAGATCGACACGATCGAGTGCGAGGTGATCGCAGAGCGCCAGCAGGTCCGCGCCGAACTCGTCGAACCGGTAACTCGGCGCGTGCGCGCTGCGGCCGTGGCCACGCAGGTCCGCAACGATCACCCGGCGTCCGCGGGCCACGAGCGCCCCCGCGAACCGGTCCCACGTGGCACCGTCGCCGCCCATCCCGTGCACGAGGAGAACCGGAACCCGATCGACACCGCGCGAGTCGCGGTAGTGGATGTCGACGTCGTCGAACGTCGCCGTCGCCGTCGTCATCATCGAGCCGTGTCCGTTCCTCGCGCTGGTCCCCGACGAAAAGGGTAGTCGGCGGCCGGGGACGGCGACTCGGTGGGTTTCACTCGTACACCCCCTCGACACACCAGCCGGACCCGTCCGACCGCACCAGCAACGCACGGGTGCCGCCCTCCCCGGCCGCCGGGGCGAGCAGGACCTGCGCACGGATGAGCCGCCGCGCAGATCCCGGATCCCACCATCGCTCGTCCACCGGCCAGGGGCCGGCGCACCCGAGCAGGTCCCAGGTCCGCTGCCCCCAGCGCAGTCGGGCCGGAAGGCAGTCGAACTCCCCACGATCGGTGACCGACACCGGGCGACCCGAGGAGTCCTCGAGGACGACAGCCAACGGAACCGGCAGCACCGCCGAGGGTGCGGGCGCCGGCAAACGCCCCGGCCACGGCGCCGCGGGGTCGGCTTCGGGCACCTTCTCGTCGCCGAGAGGCACCACCGTGACCCGCTCACCCGGCCCGCGCCCACCGCTGAGCACACCGACCCGCACCGCGTCGCCACCGAGCAGTCCCTGCACCCGGACCAGGGCACGGCGGGCGCGTTCGTCCTCGGCCCCGACCCCGCCCCACAGTCCGAGTTGCAGCGCACCGGCGGCCACCACCTCCACCGGATCCAGACGCAGCATCTCGATTCCCGCGGTGGGCCTCGCCTCGCTGCGTCCGGTCAGCCAGCCGTCCAGCTGCCACCGCACCCGATCCGCGGTGCCGTCCGGCGTCAGCGGCTCCGCGCATCGCCAGATCCTCGAAAGGCTCTGTCCGTGACCGGTACTCGCATACACCTCCAGCCTCGTGCACGCGACCGAGGCCGCCGACAACCGCTCGTGCAGCCGCTCCGCCAGGGTGCGACCCGCGAACGCGGCCGCGTCCACCCGGTCCACGGGCGGGTCCAGCCGGAGTTCCACCGTCAGATCGGGCGGCAGCGCCCGCGCCGACGGTGGACGCTCCGGCTGTGCCCGCGCGCTGCGATGGGCCGCAGCGGCGTCCGTACCGAACCGGGAGACCACCGCCGCCGGGGTCAACGCGGCGAAGTCCCCGACCGTGCGCAGGCCGAGGCGACGCAACAGGTCGACGAGATCGGCGCGGTCCGGTGCCGCCAGCGCCGGCTCGGCGGCGAGTTCCGCAACGGGAAGCGGGGCCAGGAACCGCGCGCCCTCCCCCAGCGGGACCAGCACCCCCCGACGGGCCGCGACCACCGCCGTGGACAACTCGTCGGCCACTCCGATCTGGCACTCCACCCCGACCGCGGCCACCTCGTCCACCAATCGCTCCGCGGCGGCCTCCTCCGAGCCGAAGTACCGGGCCGCACCCCGCGCGGCGAGGACGAGCAGACCGGGACGGAGCACCTCGACCCCGGGCACCACCGCGTCGACCGCCGCCGCCACCGGCTCGAACACCCGGGCATCACGCCCCTCGTCCGCGGCCCGCACGTGCAACCGCGGGCAGCGTCCCTGCGCATCCCGGCGTCGCAGCCCCGGCACCACTCCCGACGCCCTGGCAGGCCCGGTGCAGGCGACGACCCGGTTGCCGGAGAGCACCGCCACCGGTTCGGTCGGCGGCAGGTCCTCGGACGCTGCCGCCGCGACCGCGGGCCAGTCCGCGCACCACAAGGCCAGCACGCGCGCAGGCAACCGCCGAGCGTCCTGCGAGCTCACGCCGCACCGCCCGGGACACGCGAGAGTGGCTGCGGTTCGGCGGTTTCCGGAAACCACTCCACTCGATCACGACGCGGGCACAGGTCGATGCGTGCGGTGCGGCGCTGAAACGCCCGACCCTCGGCTCCGACCGACAAACGCAACCCGCGCAGCCGTCCGCACCCCCGGTCGAGGCCGTCGTACTCTCGCACGGACGCGTCGAGCCGAATCTCCGTTCCGTCCCATCCGCCGCCCGTCACGAGCAGAGTCGCGCCCTTGCTGCGGGCACGGGCGACGACCGCCCGCGCCCGCGACGGCGGCACCACGAGAGCGCCGAGGCCGAGCACGACCAGGTCCAGTCCGTCGAGAAGCACCGCCGCGACCTCGACCGGGTCCGGGCCCGGGTCGGGGATCACCGCCAGCCTGCCGAGGTCGGCACCCATCTCGGACGCCGCGAGCAGCCCGAGCCGGGGATGACCGACGACGGCAGCGTGCCCACCGGACGCCGTCACCGAGGCGAGCAGCCCGATCAGCAGCGACGCCGCACCCGAGACGGCGACCACCGATCCGCGGGGCAATCCGCCCTGCGGAAGCAGTTCGGCCAGCGGCCCGGGTACGGGGAGCACCTCCCGGGTGGTGGTGCCCGGGGCGCGATCCGCCCGAGCCGCGACGGACTCTCCGCGCGCGGGCACCGCGGCGATCCGACTGCGCAACTGCTCGATTCGTTCCCGCCGGGAGAGCCCCGGCGCCTCGGGCGCCGCCGAGACCTCCGACGCGGCAGCACTCGTCCCACCCACAGCACACTCCATCCACACACCGCCCACGCGCGACGTCCACGACCATCGCCGGTGGCGATCCATGAACGACACGTCATGAACACCCGGGCGTTGCCGTGGCACCGCCGCGGGGAAGACGCGGGACCACCGAAACGTATCGAACACACTTTCGATACTCGTTCAGTAAAGCCCGTCCCGCGCGCATCGTCAAGACGTGAGATATCCCCTGTTCACGGCTCCGGGGAGCGACCCCGACAGCGCGTCGTCTACCCTCGCGGTGTGGCGCAGCAGGGGCAGCGAATCGTCGGACCGGACCATCTCGTGGCCGGCCGATACCGGCTGCGCTCGAAGCTCGGCGGAGGCGGCATGGGCTCGGTGTGGCTGGCCCGCGACACCCTGCTCGATCGCGAGGTCGCCATCAAGCAGGTCTCCTTCCCCGCCGACCTCACCGCCGAGGCCGTGAAGGAGGCCCGCTCCCGCGCGATGCGCGAGGGCAGGCTCGCGGCCCGGCTCACCCACCCGCACGCCATCGCGATGTACGACGTCACGCTCGAAGGCGACGACCCGTGGCTCGTGATGGAGTACCTGCCCTCACGCAGTCTCGCGCAGGCACTCAACGCCACCCAGTTCCTGCCGCCTGCACTGGTGGCACAGATCGGCGCGCAGGTCGCCGACGCCCTCGCCCAGGCGCACGCGGCGGGCATCGTGCACCGCGACATCAAGCCGGGCAACATTCTGATCGCCGACCGCGGACCGGGCGCGGGAACCGTCAAGGTAGGCGACTTCGGCATCTCCCACGCCAAGGGCGAGACCCAGCCGGGTTCCACCTCCGCCATCGTCGGCACACCGGCGTTCCTCGCACCCGAGGTCGCCCGAGGCGACGATCCGACCGAGGCGTCCGACGTGTTCGCCCTGGGCTCCACCCTGTACACCGCGACCGAGGGGCAGCCCCCGTTCGGCATCGACGAGGACACCATCGCCCTGCTGCACCGAGTCGCCAAGGCCGAGATCATGCGACCGACACGCAGTGGCGCGCTCACCGACGCTCTCCTGCACATGCTCGAACCCGATCCCCGCCGTCGACCCACCATGGCCGAGGCCCGCGATCTCCTGGCGCACACGGCAACCGGCGGCGCCGCCGGCATCGACTACGTACTCGACACTCCGCTTCGCGACGCGGACGGGGCCGTGCCGTTCTGGGCCCGCCGCGGCGCCGCGCCCGAGTCCGCCCGCAGACTGCACCACAGCACGGTGAGCGGCCTGCCCGCCGCGCCGCAAGCGGAACCGCTGCAGGCCGTCAGACGTCCCGGCCCCGGCCTGCCACAGCCGCCCGCCTTCGAACCGAAGAAGACCTCCACAGGCCTGCCCATGCCGTTGATCGTCGCGCTCGTCGCGGCGAGCCTGCTGGTCGTGATCCTGGCGATCGCCGTCCTGGCTTGACGAAAGTCGATACAGTACAACACGTTTGACGAAGGATCCCGAACCGAACCGCCGATCCGGGAACTGTGACCGACGTCCCATCCCCAGTCGGGACCTTCGACTCTGTCTCACCTCCGCACCACGGACGATCATTCCGAGTCATGCGTGAGCACAGAAGATCCGGAGTTCCGGGAGCAGTCCGTGGCGGCCGAGCGAGCGTGCGGCATGGTTGATCTCGCTCCTCGCCCCGGCGCGTCCGTCGACCACCCCGAGACCGCCCGACCCGGCCCGAGAACCGCCGCGCCGAAGGGCTCGGCGATCGTCAGGCTGCTCACCACCACCGATCACAAGACGATCGGGCTCATGTACATCGTCACCTCGTTCGCCTTCTTCCTCGCAGGCGGACTGATGGCACTGCTGATTCGCACCGAACTCGCGGTTCCCGGCATGCAGTTCCTCTCGAACGAGCAGTACAACCAGATGTTCACCATGCACGGCACGGTGATGCTGCTGCTGTACGCGACCCCGATCTTCTTCGGCTTCGCGAACTACATCATGCCGCTGCAGATCGGCTCCCCCGACGTGTGCTTCCCGCGCCTGAACGCCGTCAGCTACTGGATGTACCTCTTCGGTGGCCTGATCGCGATGGCCGGATTCGTCACACCCGGCGGGGCCGCCGACTTCGGTTGGACCGCATACGTTCCCCTCACCGACATGACCCACTCCCCCGGGGTCGGCGCCGACCTCTGGATCATCGGCCTGACCCTCGGCGGCCTGGGCACCATCCTCGGCTCCGTCAACTTCATCTCCACGATCGTCTGCCTGCGCGCTCCCGGCATGACCATGTTCCGGATGCCGATCTTCACCTGGAACACCCTCGTCGCCAGCCTGCTCGCCCTCATGATCTTCCCGCTGCTCGCGGCGGCACTGCTCGCCCTGTTCATCGACCGTCACTTCGGCGCCCACGTCTTCGACCCCGCCAACGGCGGAGTGATGTTGTGGCAGCACCTGTTCTGGTTCTTCGGCCACCCCGAGGTGTACGTACTGGCGTTGCCGTTCTTCGGCATCGTCTCGGAGATCTTCCCGGTCTTCTCCCGTAAGCCGATCTTCGGCTACAGCGGCCTGGTCTACGCCACCCTCGGCATCGCCGCCCTGTCCGTCGCCGTGTGGGCGCACCACATGTACGCCACCGGCGCCATCCTG
>AODO01000004.1 GCA_000341795.1 Rhodococcus triatomae BKS 15-14
TGGGCGGTGGGGGTGGGTGGGTGGGTCAGGGGTGGGAGGCAAACCGGATGGTCACGCACTTGACCTGGCTGTAGTGGTGCAGTGCCTCGACACCCTTCTCGCGCCCGTACCCGCTGTTCTTCCATCCCCCGAACGGCGTCTGGACGGACCCCGTGGACCACGTGTTGACGAAGACCTGGCCGACCCGCAGTCGGTCTCCGAGACGGAGAGCGCGGGAGACGTCACTGGTCCACACACCCGCGACGAGCCCGTACTCGGAGTCGTCGGCGATGTCGGCTGCCTCGCCCTCCGTGTCGAACGGGATGACAACGACGACTGGACCGAAGATCTCCTCCCGGGCGATGCGCGCGGAATTGTCGACGCCCGTGTAGATCGTGGGGTCGACGAAGAAGCCACCGGTCTCGGCCGCCAGGGCGGAGACGGTGCCGCCGACTTCGGCGTGCGCGCCTTCCGCTTCGGCGATGGCGAAGTACTCCTGCACACGGTGGAACTGGTCGCGGGTGATGATCGGGCCGATGTCGCGGCCCACCTGCAGCCGCGACGTCTGTTTCACGAGCCGCACCACCACCTCGTCGTACACCTCGCGCTGGACGAGCAGGCGGGTTCCGTTGGAGCAGACCTGTCCGGCGTTGGCGGTGAAGCCCTGCACCGCACCCGTGACGGCGGCGTCGAGGTCGGCGTCGGCGAAGACGATGTTCGCGGACTTGCCACCCAGTTCGAGGGTCAACGGGATGATCCGATCGGCGGCGATCCGGCCGATGACGCGACCGGTCGGCACCGATCCCGTGAACGCGACCTTCGCGACACCGGGATGCTCGACCAGCGCGGCACCTGCGGCGGCGCCGGTGCCGAGCACGACGTTGAGTACGCCGTCGGGGATCCCCACCTCGGTCGCGAGTTGCGCCAGCCGCACCGTCGTCGCCGACGTGTACTCGGACGGTTTGACGACGACGGTGTTGCCTGCGGCCAACGCGGGTGCGCACGCACGCGCCGCCTGGTTCAGCGGCACGTTCCACGGGGTCACGACGCCGACCACCCCGAAGGGTTCGCGGCGGGTGTAGACGTGTTGGTCCGGTGCCACGTCGAGGGTCTCACCTGCCGGCATTCCGACGAGCCCGCCGTAGAACTCGAAATAGGTTGCGGAGGTGTCGATCTCCGCCACAGCGGCGGAATCGGGTTTGCCGGTTTCGCTGACCTCCAGCGCAACGAGGTCGTGGGCGTCGTCGCGGATCCGGTGCGCGAGGTCGGTCAGGAGCCGGCCCCGGGTGAGTGCGGGAATCCGCCGCCACTCGGCGAGTGCCGCAGAGGCGGATCGCACCGCGAGATCGACGTCGACCGCGTCGCCCGCGGCGAGGTGCCGCACCACTCGCCCGGTGGCCGGGTCGGTGACGGGCAGTCGCGTCGCACTCGCCACCGCTGCCCCGTTCACCCAGTGATCCAGTACGTCCATCAGATTGCCCTCTCCGGTGACAGCAACGCGCGTCGTTCGTTCAGGAAGTCGTGCGGGTACCCGAGCCGAATCCGGGAGACCTTGTCCAGGCGCTCGAGGTGGTCGGTGTCGAGCTGCACGTCGAGCGCCCCGAGGTTGTCCCGGAGCTGCTCGACGGTCCGCGCACCGATCAGCGGCAGCACGCCCCGGGACCGCACCCAGGACAAAGCGACCTGCGCGGGCGTCGCACCCGTCTCGGCGGCCACCTCGGCGACGGCGTCGACGGTCCGGCGTCCCGTGGGGCCGAGCCTGCCCGGGTCGTGTTCGCCGCCCGCGAGCAGCCCCCGCGCGAGGGGGCTCCACGCGTACGGGACGAGGCCGAGTTCACCCGCCATCGGCAGCAGTTCGCGGTCGGGCGTGCGGGCGAGCAGCGAGTACTCCACCTGCATGGCGCAGAACGAGTTCCAACCCCGCAGTTCGGCGACGGCCGTCGACCGCGCGACGACCCACGCCGGCGTGTTGGTCACCCCGACGGCGAGCACCTTGCCGCTGCGCACCAGGTCGTCGAGGGCCCGCAGCGTCTCCTCGACAGGTGTCCCGCGGTCCCAGGCGTGCACCCACAGCAGGTCGAGGTAGTCCGTTCCCAGTCGTCGCAGGCTGGTTTCGACGCTGCGCCGCAGGCTCTTCCGATGATTGCCACCGGAGTTCGGATCGGCGGGGTCGGTCGGCAGCGTGTACTTGGTGCTGAGAACCAACTCGTCGCGTTCCCCGGCGACGAGCCGCCCGAGGATGGTTTCGCTCGAGCCGTTCGTGTAGTTGTTCGCGGTGTCGAGGAAGTTGCCGCCGGCTTCCCGGTAGGCGCGATACACGTCCGCGCTCGTCTCCTCGTCGGCTCCGAATCCCCATTCGGTCCCGAAGGTCATCGCACCCAGGCACAGTTCACTGACCCGGATACCGGAGCCGCCGAGCACACGTACGGGGATGGGCGGGAGTTCAGGCATCGTCGTCCACCACCCAGTTCACGAATCGGTGCAGCGGGTACATGCCGTCGTGGGGACTGCCCATGCTGCCGGTCATCGCGCTGCCGAGCTTCACCACCCGCTGCACACCCGCCGTCGCCAGGAGGTCGCGGACCTCGGCCTTCCGCTCCGTCGGGTAGACGCCGACGGTCTGCGTCGCCACCGTCGCGTACGACGCGGCGTCGCACATCGCCGCGACCGGGATGACGTTCACCGTCTTGTTGGTGGGGTGGAAGTCGACCATCTCCGGGGATCGGACGACGAGTCCGCGGCCGTCGTAGCCACCCCAGATGCGGTATTCGGGCTCGAGGAACCGCATCCCGTCCACCGCCTCCCGTATCTCGCTGGACGGTCTCGGACCGACCGCCGACGTGAACGGTCGATCGACGCCGAGCCGCTCGTGGAGCAGGGCGCAGAACCTGTCGACCTGGTCGACGTCGCCCTCGACGCAGATGTGCCGCGCGGCGAGGCAGGCGTCCTGGTTGAAGATCGTGGCGTCGGCGGCGGCCAGCTCGGCGACGTCGCGCAGCGTCTCCTCGGATTCGAACGCTTCCCGTCCGACGACCGACATCGACACCTTCGGGTCGAAGGAGATGAGCTGGAACCCCGGCCCCGCATACTTGGCTGCGTTCTCGATGGCGGCCCCGCCGCCCCACGCCACCAACTTGTCGAAGTACTGCGAGCGGTAGAGGACGTTCTCGACCTTCGCGTCCCCACCCCGCCAGTACACCGCCGACATCGATCGGAGCACCGGGTGATCGGGCTCGATGTCGGACATGGTGCGCAACACCGCGACCGTCGTGAACGGGTCCGCGGACGGCATCTTGAAGACGTTGACCGCCTTCACCAGTGCGGCGTCGGCGATCGACGTCATCGCGGCGCTCGGGGAGTTGCCCGCCAGCATGTGCACGAGACGCGGAGGGAAAGCCCGGACCCGGCTGACCTTGCCGTTCGGGTCGGTTCGTTCCACCCAGCCGTCGAGCACCTCGGAGTCACCGAAGGTGCGTTCGAGTCGGTACTCCAGCGCTTGCCGGGTGAGGAACTGTCCGGGCCGTGCGAAGGTGTTCTCGATGATCCGCCGTGGCAGCGCACTGACCTGCAGCGTCATCTCCAGGGATTCCTGGAGGTACTCGTTCGTCTCCAGTGTCAGGTGCTGCGCGGTCTCGACGAGGAAGTCGATGATCTCGGACACCGGGACGTCGAATGCGGGCCCCGGCTGCGTGCGGGGGACGAAGAGCTCTCCGAGTTCGAGGCGCGGGGTGACGAACGGGACGCCGAAGTCGCGCGAGAGGTACTCGCTGTCCTCGCCCCAGACCAGCGTGCCGCGCACGAAGTGGGGAACCCTGATCTTGGTTGCCGTCGTGGTCATGGGTTCGCCTCAGTCCTCGGTGATTCCGCGGACGTAGGCGTCCATCGTTCCGGCGCAGGTGATCTTGTCGTCGTCGGCCAGGTCGGAGTATCGGACGATGTCGGGCAGCACGGTCTCTCCCGCTCCGCCGCACGGGCACGTGCCGGTGTCGACGGTGATCCGGTCTCCCGAGATGGTTCCACCCCAACGCCCGTCGACGGTGGTGTCGAAGAAGGCGGCCCTGCCCTCCATGACACCGTCGACCGCCGGGGCCGGCGATTCGCCGGACTTGTCGAGAACGAACAGAACGACTTCGTCGGGCACGTGGTAGCGACCCTCGACGCACTTGGGCAGCCGAACGTTCAACTCCTGCATCGAGTAGTAGTGCAGGAACCGGTTCGGCGTGATGTTCAGCAGCCGGAAGATCTGCTCCTGGTAGTCGGCAGGCAACGACGTCCCCTTGAGCCCACCACCCGTGGTCAGCGCGTTGGCCCCGGTGATGTCACCGTCGGACGCACCCATCTCGCGGAGGATCTCGCAGAGCCGGAAGAGTTGCGGGAACTGGGAACTGAAGAGGATTCGTTCGGTGCGATGCGCGAGAACCTGCTCCGCGTAGTGGCGGAGGCGGCGTTCCTGTTCGGCCGCCCGGCCGGCCGCTTCGGCCTCGAACGCAGCGAGGTCGTCCGGCGATCCCGTCCCGTCCGCCATCGCGCGCCGCATCGCGGACAGGCGCGCCATGTAGCGGTGGAATCCCGCGGGCGGGGCGCCCTCGAACAGCGGGAGTGCGTCGGGGCGGGCGTAGGAGTCGATGATCAGTTGCCGCACCGCGACGTGCTGGCTCTGGCCGGTGTCCGGCCCGACCGGGATGACGTGCCAGGTGTTCTCGGGAGGCAGCCCGATTCCGGTGAGGCAGTCGAGCAGGTTCTGCAGGTTGGCTTCGCAGTCACGTGCGGACTTGTTGAGGAAGGACCCCTTCCCGCTGGTTCCGCTGGAACTCGACACGAGATGACCGGCGCGTTCGAGACTCGCGATCCAGCCGTCCACGTCGTCGGCATCCGACACGTCCACGTCCACGACTCGGTGCGCCGACAGCGAATCGAGCCACCGATTCAACTGCGGCCACTGTCCTTTCGCGACGAGCGATTCGGGGTAGCTCTTGTACGTGGTGTGCGGGAACAGCAGCGGGATCATGTCCGTGCGGGTGCGGATCCGGGTGACACCTTCGGCGTCGGCGCGCTGCCTCAGCACCGGGACCCGATCTCGGAACTCCTGGAATCTGCGATCGAGCGCGTCGATTCTCGTGTCCTGCCGTGTGGTGACTCCGGAAGAGTTCGCTGACATCGTGCCTCCCGCTCGTGGTTGGTTCGCCACATTAACCATACCCATGGGTCAAGTTTTCTGTCCAGGGTCCGTCCGGCTGGCACAATGAACGCCATGACGCCCCGCAGCCGAGCAGGAAGCGCCGAGTCCGAACGCAACCGCGGCGGCAGACCCACCGCCGCACAGGCCGGAGAACTGGACCGACGGATCCGCCACGCGGCGCTGGACACCCTGCTCGAACACGGCTACGAGGCGACCTCGATGAAGGCGATCGCCGACGCCGCCGGCACCACCAAACCCACTCTGTACACGCGGTTTCCGACGAAGGAAGCCCTGTTCCTCGAGGTCCTCGGGTGGGCGATCGGACGGCCGGACTGGCCGGTCCCGGAGCCTCCCGAACCCGATCCGGCCGACCTCGAGGGTGCGCTGACGGCAATCGCCCACGCCGCGCTGACCCGCACCCTTCACCCCGACATGATTCGACTCGAGCAGATCGCGATCGGACACGCCGCCGCCTACCCCGACCTGGCGAAAAGCACCTACGGCACCGGGACGTGGCCGCGGAAGCGGCTCGTTGTCGAACTGCTGACGAGGCATGCACGGACCGGCGCGATCGTTGCGGACGACCCCGGACGGCTCGCCGAGCTCTTCCTCGGCCTGGCTTCGGGCGTCGCCGGACGCCTTGCGTCGTTCGGCATCGTCCTCGACGCCGATGAGCGAGACCGTCACCTGAACGCCGCGGTCCAGCTCTTCCTCCGCAGCCTGCGACCCGACTGAACGTCGCCCGTTGTTCTCGTGGGCAATCGCCTGCAACAGTGAATCATCGACACAGACGTGCGAACTCCACCGCGGACACATCACACGCGACGACGAGCGACGCGCGGTGGAGAAGACCGAGTGAGACAAAGCCACCGGTACGCGCACGAGCCCTGCTCTCCACCGTGGCGGAGAACAGGGCTCGGACCTCGCGAACGAACCGGCTCGGGCAGTCGCCGTCGCCGTCAGGGTCAGGGATTCATCCACAGCTCCTCGGGCTGAATCGATCCCAGCGTGTACATTTCGACGCCTCTCACATCGGGACCATAAATGGCAGCGGGAACTGCGCGCGTGTACCACACGCCCGGGACCACCTCCTTGATTCGCTCCTGCGCGGTGCGATATGCGGCTTTGCGTTCGTCGGGCGTGGGGGCCACCCGACCCAGATCCAACGCCGCATCCAGCTGTGGATCGTCGATCCCGACGAAGTTGCCCGGAGACTGGGAGTGGAAGGCCATCCACAGCGGAAAGTCGGGGTCCTGAATGATCGCTGTGGTGATGGTCATGTCGAAGTCCCGATTTCCGGCCCGAGCCGTCGCGCCACCGATGTCGAGCATCTCAACCCTCATCTCGACATTGTCGTACGAACTCAACTGCGCCTGAACCGCTTCGGCTGCCACCTTGCTCTCGCTCGACGGGTACGACATGAAGGAGAACGAGACCGGCTTGCCCTCGTCCGCGAGTTCGTCGAACAAGCGTTGCGCCTCGGCCGAGTCCGATCCCTGCAGGTCGATGTCGGAGTAGAAGGGCGACCCGTCGGGGAACAGGGCGGCAGGCACCTCACCCTCGCCGTTGTAGACGACCGTGTTCAGAGCGTCCGTGTCCAGCGCCAACTGGACCGCTCTCCGTGCCCTCGGGTCGTCGAAGGGGGCGCGCCGATGATTCATCGCGATCATCTGCCCGCCCCCGGTGGGGACCACCTCGAATTGCAGCCCCTGCATCTCGGCCTTCCCGATATTGCCGGCGTTGGACTCGGAGGCAAGGTCGGCGGCACCGGTGGCCACCGCGTTCAGCCGCTGACTGGCGTCGGGAACCGCTTGAAGGGTGATGCGATCCAGGTAGGGCTTGGGAGCATCCCAGTACCCGGGGTTCCTCTCGAGCTCGATTTCACCCTGACGTGTCCAACGGGTCAACACGAACGGTCCTGCGCCGACCGGGTTTTCGTCGAAGGCCTGCTGTCCTTTCTGGAGGGCGGTCGGTGACGCAATCCAGTTGAGTGCGCCGGCCACGAGGGCCTCCGCGAAGTACGGATTGGGACCGGTCATGGTCACCTCGAGAACCGTCGGTTCGACCACTTCGAGAGCGGCGATCATGCGGGCCTGTCGGATCGACGTCGAACCCAGCTGGGGGTCTTTCAGTCGTTCCCAGTTGAATCGGACGGCCTCGGCGTCGAGAGGAGTTCCGTCCGTGAACTCCAGACCTGGTCGCAGTACCAGGTTGAAGGTCAGCCCGCCGTCGGTGGAGCTGAAGTCGGTGGCCATCTTGTACCCGACTTCGAAGGTCTCGGTGTCGTTGACCATCAACTCGCCGTACAGGGCGTTCCCCAAGGTCGGAGTGTGCGCCCAGGTGTTCGACAGCTTTGCGGGGTCGAGCGCCATCGGCTCGGCAACCTGCAGGATGTGCGCGGAGCCCCCTGACACCGGGGTGCCTTCGTCCACCGAATTCGCTGTGTTCGGCGTGTTCTGGCTGCCGGCACAGCCGGCGACGAAGACCAGTACGCCGAGGGAAGCCGCGGCGAGGAGTCGTGTGGATGTACCTCTGGATCGAATCACTTGCGCCTCTCGTTCGGTTGTCGTCGGGCGGCTCGGGTGTTTCGGCGCGCCGAAGAGCGCAGCGTCCGGCCGTGGCACCGAGATCGGCAGCGGACGCCGACGGCGGTGACGAATTGCGGAACAGGGAGATTCACCAACCCGCGAATCGGGTGTGACTTGCACCATACTGACAGCAGCGACCCGTGCGCAACAGCGAAGTTCTGTCGAGTTGTCACCGAAAAAGGCCGCGCGACAGTCGAATATGACCAGTTCGGTCACCTGCGGTCGAGTTCACCACCGCTTGGCGACTCTCAGGCCACGGAACCACCGATCGCACGAAAACAGAACTGCCACACTTTTTCTCGAGCGTCATCCTCCGCCGGGACGTACGCGTAGTGGTGGTAGACCGACCGAACCAACTCGGCCACCAGCCACGCATCGGCGACGGGATCGGACGATGCGAGCGTTCCCTCGGCAGTAGCGGCCCGAATCTCCTTCTCGATCAGGTCGACGAACGGCTTCTCGGCCGCCGCCAGTTCCTTCGGGAAGACCCGGTGAAGCTGCCAGTGCACGGACACGACGAACTGGGCCAACGCACCGTGCCGGGGTGGTGCGTTCAACCCTCCCAGCGCGGACGTGACGTAGAAATGGAGACGTTGCACCGGGTCGGGTAGCTCCGCTGCGACCCGCGCCCACTGCCTACAGGCGTCGTTCATCCCGTCGCCGATGACCGCGAGCAGCAGTTCGTCCTTGCTGGAGAAGTACCGGTAGAACGTCTGGAGCGCGACGCCCGCCTCCTTCGCAAGCTCCTGGGTCTTGAACGTGTCGCCCTTGACCTCGATGAGCCTGTGCGCAGCATCGAGGATCGCGCGTACCTGGTTCTCGATACGGCTGCGTGATCGCCGCACCGCAGCCGACCGCTCGACGGCACGTTCTTCAGCCCAGGACATGGTCCAGCAGTCTAGTGGCTGTCACGTCGGCGTGAGGATGACGACCGGGATCTCCCGGGTCGTCCGCGACTGGTAGACGTCATAGTTCGGCCAGGTCTCCGAGACGATCTCCCACAGTCGCGGCTTCTCCTCCGCTGTGGCGGTCCGGGCCACCATCGGGATGCACTGGTCTTTGACCTGCACCTCGACCCTCGGATCTGCTTGCAGGTTGAGATACCACATCGGGGCCTGCGGAGCACCGCCCTTGGATGCAACGACCAGGTAGTCGGTTCCGTCGCGCGCGAAGATCAGTGCCGATGTCAGAGCGCGGCCGGAGCGCCGTCCCGTCACCGTGAGCAGCAAGGTCGGAACACCGTTCCAGAGATAGCCGACCTCGCCTCCGGTTGCGCGATAGGCACGGACGTGTTCTTCGCCACGGAGGCCGAGATTCGGGGCTGAGTAGTTGCTTTCGGACACCGGGTCCTCACTTCGGGTCGAAGAGAACGGGAATCGCGGTCGCGCCGCGCTCGTACATGCCGACGAAACTGGGCGCGGGCGCGCCGGGGTCGAGCCGAAGATTCGGTAGCCGATCGAGCAGTGCGTTGATGCCGGTGGTCATCTCGCCCCGAGCGACGTGCATGCCGAGGCAGATGTGCGCGCCCTGACCGAATGCCAACGTGGGCTTGACCTTCCGCGTGATGTCGAACTCGTCGGGATCGTCCCACCGCTCGGGATCTCGGTTGGCCGCCCCGACACACATGTGCAGCACCGAACCCGCGGGTATCGCCTGTCCGTGGAACTCGATGTCCTCCGTGACCCAGCGGGAGAACATCGGGTCGGTCGGCATCCACCGCAGTGCCTCCTCGATCGCCGGCCGCAGCAGCGTGCGATCTGCGCGTACTGCCTCGAGGACGTCCGGCCGCTGCAGCAGCGCCGTGATCGTGGTCCCCATCTGCTTCCACGTGGTACCCGAACCCGCCGCGAGGAGCAGGAGGGAGAAGGTGTGGATCTCCTCGTCGGACAGTCGCTGCGTCGCCCCGTGTTCGTCGGCGAACTCGGCCTGGACCAGGATGCTGACGAGGTCGTCCAGCGGGTCCGCGCGGCGGGCGGCGACGATCGGGGTGAGGATGTCCACGATCGCCTGCTGATCGCGTCCGAGCGCGGCACGGATGTCGAGTGCCTGCTCCATCGGCACGCCGAAGCTGCCTGTGATCGTCAGAACCGGGATGGCGGCACAGAAGTCCACGTTCAGCTCGGCGCGACCCTCGGCGGCGAAGTCGTCGACGAGCAGGTGAACGGTCTCCTCGATCCAGTTCCGCATCCACCACCCGGCGTTCGACGGCAGGAACGACGGCTGCACCAGACCGCGGTACCGCCTGTGCTGCGTACCCCCCATCGCCAGCATGTTCTGCCCGGGTATGCGGGCCTCGGGGCCGGCGTCGACCGCCTCCGGCGAGGACGCGAAGACGGCGGGGTTCCGGAATGCCTCGTTGCAGGCCTCGAAGCTGAACGCCGAGAAGTGCGGCCGATCCGGGAACGGTAGCCCCTGGAAGTACAGCGTGTCCGGGATCCCGGTGAGCTCGTGGACCGTGCCGGCGTGCACCGGGGCCTCCTCACGGAGCCGGTGCCAGATCGGGTACGGGTCTCCGGAGTAGAGACCACCGGTGACCTCGTTGTACGACCCCTGGAGGTCGAAGAGCTCACGCATGCGAGCTCGGTCGAGCGATGCTGTCGTCATCGGGCCACGTACCCCCCGTCCACCGGCAGTGCGACACCGGTGACGTTGGCCGCCCGGTCGGAGGCGAGATAGAGGATCGCCTCCGCGCAGTCCTCGGCGGTCACGGACCGTCCGAGTGGATGCTGCGCCGCCATCTTCGCAGCGACCTCGGGCCGCGCACTCGTCTCGGCGTCCAGCCCGCCCGCCGCCATGAATCCGGTCAGCGGCATGGCCGCCGGGCAGATGGCGTTCACCCGGATCCCGTACGGCGCGGCCTCGATCGCGAGCGCCCGCGTCAACTGCAGCACCGCGCCCTTGGTGGCGCCGTACACCGAGCCGCCCCAGGCGACGAGGCCCGCGACGGACGCGGTGTTCACGATGACACCACCGTCGCCCTGCTCCTTGTACCGCAGTACCGCATGCTTGCAGCCGAAGAACACACCGCCGAGGTTCACCGAGACCAGGCGGTCGAAGTCCTCGACCGTGTGGTCCTCGAGCAGCGCACCCAGGCGCGGCGTCGGCACTCCGACGTTGTTGACCAGAACGTCGAGGCGGCCGTACTGCTGCACCGCCGCGGACACCATGGCCTCGACCTGGTCCTCCTTCGACACGTCGACCTCCACCGCCGTGGCGACCCCGCCGGCCGCCTCGATGCGCCGGACGGTCTCCTTCGCCTCCGCCGGTGCGATGTCGGCGCAGACCACCCGCGCGCCCTCCTCCGCGAGCCGGGACGCCGTCGCGCGGCCGACACCGGAACCCGCTCCGGTCACGATCACGCTCTTCTCCGCGAACAATCCGCTCATCTCACGCTCCCTTCGACGGCAGACTGATCAGGCATTGATCTGGGCCGGGGGCTCTGCCGGCGTGAATCGGTACAGTCGCTCCGCGTTTCCACGCAGGATCTTGTACTGCACCTCGGGCGAGAGGTGGTCGATCTGCTTCCGGACCGCGGAGATGCAGTTCGGCCACGTCGAGTCCGAATGCGGGTAGTCGGTCTCGCACATGATGTTGTTCTCGCCGATCTCGTCGATGCTGGCGATCCCGTGATGATCCTCGATGAAGCAGCCGAAGATGTGCTTGCGGAACACCTCTCGCACGTCGAGGCTGTCGAGGTCGGTGTCGGTGCCGCTGTGCGCACCCCACTTGGCGCCACGCTGCACCCAGTAGCGCTGCTTGTCGAGCACCTGCTCGGCACGCTCGAGAAAGTACGGCACCCAGCCGATCTCACCTTCGGAGAGGGCGATCTTCAGATCCGGGAAGCGCTGGAAGACGCTGCTGAACAGCCACGTGAGCATCGCGCCCGAGGTGCGGGTGGCGCCCCACGACAGGTTCGCCATGAACGGCGCGTCCTTCGAGATCTGCGGCACCGTCGACGACGATCCGACGTGCATCGAGACGACCATCTGCAGGTCGTTCGCGGCGGCGAAGACCGGATCCCAGTAGCGGTCCGCGTCGTGAATGGTGGGCAGGCCGAGCGGTTCCGGGTTCTCGGAGAAGGCGAACGAGGTGACGCCCCGATCCGCGCAGCGCTCCATCTCCTTCGCCGCGAGCTGCGGGTCCCACAGCGGAATCAGCATCAGCGGGATGAAGCGTCCGGGCGCCGCACCCGCCCACTCCTCGATGTGCCAGTCGTTGTACGCCTTGATGCAGGTGAGCCCGAACTCGCGATCGCTGCCCTCCATGAACAGCTGTCCGCAGAACCGGGTCACGGTCGGGAAGGACAGCGACGCCAGGATTCCCGCGCGGTTCATGTCCTCGACCCGGGCCAGCGGGTCGTAGCACCCGGGGCGCATCTCGTCGTAGTTGAGCGGCTCGGGGCTGAACTCTTCCTTCTCCTTGCCCGCCACGGCGCTCAGCCCGCTGCTCGGGAAGCGCTTGCCGTCGTAGGTCCAGACGTCCGTGCCGTTGTCGTCCTTGATCAGGCGCGGCGCACGATCGCGATCCTTCTTCGGGACCCGATCGATCCACAGGTTCGCCGGCTCGAGGATGTGGTCGTCCACGGAGACCAGCCAGTCGAGGTTGTAGTTGTCGTTCTGCTCGGCATGGATCGTCATTTCGCCAGTTCTCCAATCGAGATGTGCTTGACTTCCTGGAATTCCCTGATGCCGTCGGGCCCGCGCTCGCGTCCGAGCCCGCTCTGCTTGTAGCCGCCGCTCGGCGCGTAGGCACTGAAGACGGTGGTGTTCACGTTGACCGCGCCGGCACGGAGGCGCCGGGCCACACGCAGCGCGGCGGCGGTGTCGCCGCTGTAGACCTGACTCGACAGGCCGTAGACGCTGTCGTTGGCGAGCGCCACGGCGTCGTCGAGGTCGCGGTACCCGATGACACCGATGACGGGCCCGAATATCTCTTCCCGCGCAGCAGGGTTGGAGTTGTCGGGAAGGTCCAGGACGGTGGGCTCGAAGTAGTGACCCCGATCGAGCCCCTCCGGCCTGCCGCCGCCGAAACGCACCTTCGCACCGTTCTGTTCGGCGAGCGTGACGAACTGTTCGCACCTGGCCCGCTGTGCCGCGCTGATCACCGGGCCCATCATCGCCGTCGGGTCGGTTGGTGCCCCCACCTTCACCGAGGCGTAGGCCGCCGACACCGCTTGCAGCACTTCCTCTTTGCTCTGCTGGGGCACGAGCATTCGGGTCGCCGCCACACACGCCTGACCGGCGGTACGGGCCACGACACCGAGTGCACCGAGTCCGACCCGCGCGAGCGCATCGGGCAGATAGATCTGAGCCGACTTGCCGCCCAGCTCGAGCGAGAGGCGCTTCACCGTCGGTGCGGCCTGCGCGATGATGCTGCGGCCAACGGCGGTGGAGCCGGTGAACGACACCATGTCGACCGCCGGGTGGGTGGTCAGCAGCGTCGCGCCCTCCGCCCCTTCCTCGGCGACCACGTTGAGCACGCCCGGGGGCAGACCCGCCGCCTCGGCTGCCCGACCGAAGATCAGGGACGAGAGCGGGGTGAGCGGGCTGGGTCGCAGGATCACCGAGTTCCCTGCCATGAGCGCGGGAACGAGCTTTTGCAACGCCATGATCAGGGCCGCGTTGTACGGGGTGATGGCGGTGACCACCCCGACACCCTCGTGCCGCCGGATGCTCAGGGCGACGCGGCCGCGCACGAGGTCGTCGACGGGCACGGGGTTCGACTCCTCGTGCGCCATCGAGAGATACAGGTCGATGGTCTGCCTGGCGACCGCGACGCCGGCGCGGCACTGCGTCTCGTCCGCGAAGCGGGAGGGCTGCCCGGCCTCCGCCACGAGAGTGTCGATCAACGTCTCGCGCTGCGCTTCGATGTGATCGATCATGGCGTGCACGACCGTCGCTCGATACCCTGCGGACCGGTCCGCCCACGTTCCGGCGTCGAAGCTGCGGCGAGCGGCGAGCACCGCCCGCTCGACCTCGGCGAGCGGCGTGGCGGTCAGGTCCGCGACATGGCTTTCGTCCGCGGGATTCTCGACGGCGATGACAGCGTCACCGGTGATCCAGGTGCCGTCGACGTACGTTCGTCTTTCCGAAAGGATACTCACATCAACTCCTTTTCGCTGGTAGTAGTAGAACATAGTTCTCGCAAAAGCGAGAGTATCGATATGCTCCGGCTGAATCAGGCTGTCAGTGAGGGTGTTTCGAGTACACGACTGCGCCGCCGTGGTGCGGTGACGAATGGCAGGCCACCCCCACGTCGACCCCTGCCCGCTGCCGGTCCCCGGCGCGTCCGGCCAGCTGCAGATAGCACTCCAGCATCTGCGGCACGCCGTGCATCCGCCCGTTGCCGAGGGCGCCGCCGCCCGACAGCGCCGGGACCGCGCCCGGACTGTCGCTGTCGATTCCGCCGTCCGCGACGAAACGGTGCGCCTCACCGCGGGGGCAGATGCCCAGTGCCTCCAACCAGAACCACACGAACGGGGAGAAGCCGTCGTACACCTGCGGCAGGTCGACGTCCCGCATCGAAATCCCGGAGGTCTCCTCCAGGCGCCGAACGAGATCCGCCCCGCTGTCCTCGATGTCGACGAGCGGCCAGTGCAGCGGCAGCCTGCGGCGGGTCGGCACCGAGTTCGCGAACCCGGCGACGCGCACCGGCGGGTGCGGCAGGTCCGCCGCCCGCTCCGCCGACGTGAACACGAACGCCGCGGCGCCGGTTACGGGAATGTCGCAGTCGTACCGCCGCACCGGGTCGAACAGCGGCGGCGCCGACAGGTAGTGCTCCACGCTCAGGGGACGATCACGCCAGTACGACCACGGGATCCTGGCGCCGTTCTTGCGGGCCTCGGTGACCACCGCGGCCATCGCGTCCGGCGTGGCCCCGTACCGCTGTAGGTACTCGTTGTACGGCAACGCGATCATCGCGAGTGGACCGAAGAACCCCTGCGGGGCCGTCCACTGCTGCGGTCCGGTGACCTCCCGCATCGGATTACCGTGGTAGCTTCCCGTCGGATTGTGCAGCGCCCGGTGCATCACGACGTAGTCCGCGGCGCCACTGGCCACGGCATTGACGGCCAGTGCGACCGACCCTGTCAGCTGGCCGATACCGTCGAATCCCGCTACGTAACGCGGACTTCCACCGAGTCGCTGCGCCAGCCAGGACGACGACACGATGTCGATGCCGTCCCTGGGGGTTCGGCCGCTGGAACTGGGCAGCATGCTCGAGCTGACGTAGCCGTCGATCTGGTTCACCCGGAGTCCCGCGTCGGTGATCGCGGCGCGCACGACGTCGACGGTGAGCGGCCCGAGATCGCGGCGCGCGGTGCGCTCGATGTCACTGTGCGCGTATCCGACCACAGCGACCTCGGTGCGCCCGGCGGTCACGGCGCCAACTCGAACGCCGGAATCGCGACGCCCGGCGCCACGTCCTCGAAGGCCGCCACCACTGCCGCGCCCACCCACAGGTCCGTGTCGACCCCGCCGAGCAGCCTGCCGATCATCCGCAACTCGCTCTGTTCGTCGAGTTCCACGTCGACCAGGACGAACGGCAGCAGGTCGGCGAAGCCCGGAAGGAAGGACTGCCGGGCGACCGTCCACGACCGCACGCAGCCGCGACCGCTGACCGGCACGAAGTGAAACTCCGGGTTGGTCGACAGGCAGTGCGGGCACACGCCGTCGGGCGGCAACGCGAACCGGTCGCAGCGCGAGCAGCGGGCGACGGTGAGACGGTGCTCGGCGGCCGCCGCCCAGTACGGCTCCGACGCGGCGTCGGGAACGGGGAACGGCCTCGATCCGCTCACGGGATCACGCCCTTGTCCTGCAGCGCCCCTATGCGATCCCACTCGTATCCGAGTTCGAGCAGCAGCATCTCGGTGTGCTCACCGTGCTCGGGGGCACGTCGCAGCGTGGGGGGCCGCTCGTCCAGCTGGACCGGGACGGCCGGCAGGCGGTAGCCGTGACCGTCCGCCGACGCCACCTCTCCCACGTAACCGTTCGCGAGGACCTGCGGGTCGTCGACGACGTCGTGGACGGACTGCACCGGCGCCCACGGCGCGTCGAGGTCCGCGAGGATCTCCTTCCACTCCTCCAGGGTGTGTTCTGCGAAGAGGTCGTCGAGCACCTTGACGCACTCCGCGTTGTGTTCCCGTCGCGCCGCCATGCTCGCGAAGCGAGGGTCGTCCACCAGGTCCTCACGCCCGAGGATCCGGGCGAAGGCGGGCCAGTACCGGTCGCCCTGCAGGAACATCAGCTGGATGTGCCGCAGGTCCTTCGTCCGGTAGGTGCCGGTCAACGGGTTCACGCCCGGTCCGCGCCCGGCGACCGGCCCGGCCGCACCACCGTTGAGAGCGGCGAGCAGGTCGGAGGACAGCATCCACATGGCGGTGGCGAGCAACGACACGTCGACGACGGTGCCCTCCCCGGTGCGGTCACGTTCGCGCAGCGCGGTCGCGATACCGAAGGCCAACGCCATTGCACCGCTCCGGTCCCCCATCGCGCCGCGCTGACTGATCGGGTACTCCCGCTCCGTCGGGGTCAGGACGTGGCCCACACCTCCGCGCGCCCAGAAGGCGGAGCTGTCGTACCCCGGTTTGTCGGCGTCCGGTCCGCGTACCCCGAAGCCGTGTCCGCGGGCGTAGACAAGGCTGGGGTAGCGCACGCGGACCGAGTCCGCGTCCAGGCCGAGCCGCGCGAGAGCACCCGGTCGCAGGCTGGTGACGAACACGTCCGCCGACGCCAGGAGCTCGTGCAGAACCGCGAGTCCGTCCTCGGTCCGGATGTCGAGCGCGATCGAGCGCTTCCCCCGGTTCGCGAGAGCCATCGACAGGTTCGGCCCCTGCCCGTCGGTGCCGACGCCCTGCGTCGCCAGCCCCCGGTAGGGGTCGCCCTCGATCGGTTCGATGCGGACGACGTCGGCACCCCAGTCGGCGAGCAGTGCCGCTGCCACGGGGACGAAAACCCACTGTGCGAGCTCGACCACACGGACGCCGTCGAATGCCCGCGGTCGGAGGGAACCGCCGTCGTTCGTTTCCGCCTCGCTTCGATTCTCTGTCATCTGAAATCCTCTCTGCTCAGCACTGTCGAGAATTCGGAGAGGCCCTCAGCGAGGGCGCGACGCAACGTACTCGCGCACACGATGCTTCTGTACCTTTCCGGAGGCGGTGCGCGGGAAGTCGTCGACTTCGTGCAATTCCTCCGGCCACTTCTGACGGGCCACCCCGGCTGCCGCGAAGTGGCGACGGATCTCCGCGAGGTCGGGCAGCGAGAAGCCGGGCCGCACCCGCACCACCGCGGCCGGACGCTCACCGAGTCGGGGGTCCGGAACCGCTACGACAACGGCTTCCGCAATAGCGGGCACACTCGACAACGTGTCCTCCACGGCCGCTGCCGAGATGTTCTCGCCGCCTCGAATGACGATGTCGGACTTACGATCCGTGACGGTGAGATAGCCGTCGTCGTCGAGAACACCGATGTCGCCGGTGTGATACCAGCCGTCGTCGTCGAAAGCGCCGGCAGTCAGCTCGGCATCGGTGTAGCCCAGGCAGAGGTCCGGTCCACGGGTGAGGATCTCGCCATCGTCCCCGAGCCGAATCTCCACCCCCAGCCGGGCACACCCGTCTGTGCGGATCCGTTTGTCCACCGGCGCGGTGGTGAGGGCTCCTGTGACGGACGGGTGTTCGGTGCTGCCGTAGGACCGCGTGACGATCAGCCCCAGGTCGGTCAGCCGCTGCGCCACGGACACCGGCACGGCAGACCCTCCGAGTCCGACCGGGCCGAAGTGGCGTAGGTGAGCTTCGGTGAAATTCGGATGGTCGAGGAGGCTGGTGACGAAGTAGGGTGGGCCGCCGCCGATCGCAACGCCGTCCGTGTCCATCAGGTCCAGAACACGAGTCGGATTCCACTCGTCACACAGGTCCACCGGAGTGCCCTCGAGCACCGGGACGAGGAAGGCACCCAGCATCCCGATGAAGTGACCGACCGGTAGCGCGGTGAGCTGGCGTCCACGTCCCGGCTCGTAGTACGACATCAACTGGCGTGTCTCGAACGCGAGCGTCTGGTGGCTGTGGACGACTCCCTTGGGTTCACGAGTGGTTCCCGACGTGAAAGCGATCAACGCCGGTTCGCGCGCGTCCACCGCCACGACATCGTGCATCGGCTCCGCGGCGAGCAGATCGTCGAAGTTGAGATCGACAACGCCTACGATCGGAATGTGTGCGCTGACTTCCGGCGCGTATTCCATTCGCCCGAACCGTGTCGCCGTGATGAACACCTGTGGCCTCGCCGCCCCGAGAATGAAGCCGAGTTCCTGCGGGCCGTAGAAGTGAACGATGGGAACCACCACGGCGCCGAGCAACGACGAGGCCCAGAATGTCGCCGCGGCCTCCATCCAGTTCGGCAACTGAAATGCGATCACGTCACCCGGACCGACACCGCGCTCCCGCAGCCCGCCCGCGAGCCTGCGCGCAACCGACTCCACCTCCGAGAACGTTCCGGAGTAGGGACGACTCGCGGAGTGCACCCGAAACCCGAGCCCTGCCGAGCTCTTCAGTCCCTCACCGAGGAGGTCACCGAGGGAATCCCGTGTCCACCAGCCATTTTCCTCGTAGCGTTTGCGCAAAACGTCGGGCAGCGCGCGTACGGGAAGTGCTTGATTCGTCGTAGTCAAAACTCCACAACACCTTTCGAAGGTCCATGCAATGCGACTGCCGCTCGCCGTGATCCAGCACGCGACGAGCGGCGGTCGCGAGGGAGGACGAGGAGAGATCGAGCGCTTCCCATCGTGAAAGGTAAGCGCAGTTCGACGTAGAATGACGTTCTCGCCAAAGACTGCCACGGGCCGAGGGAATTCTCAACCCTCGGAGGGCTCCTTTCCGCCGGCCCGAGACGCATGGCGTCGAACACCTACGTCGAGTGGCGACTCTCCCCCGACACCGCTCCGGCCTCGGCGACACGCTGGATCGCATCCATCAGTTGCTGCAACGCGTATGCGGGATTGAACTCCAGATGCCGTGCCGGCTCCGGGTATTCGAGGATGTGTCCTGCCGGGAAGAAGTACACTTCGCCCTCTCCGACCACTTCCTCCTCCCAATCCGTGTTCGGATAGCGAGCTTTGATCGTCCCCTCCAATACGTAGCCGTAGTGCGGACAGGGGCACAACCCTCCCGGGAGTCCGCCCAGCCGGTACAACTCGGCACAGTCGCGAGGAGCATCCGTCGTCGTGTAGCCGACTTCGAGATCTCCCCACTGCACCGACCGAAAGTGGTCCGTGGCGGCGGGCCAGCGGCCGCCGCCCCCGTTGGGGAGGTCGACGGGACGTGCGTGTGGCATGAAGGAGTCTCCGTTCTTTCACGGGTTGCCGGCTGCCGACTGCCGGGAGCGGGCAGCCGGGAGAGCCGTCCAGGTCAGGACACGGTCAGAGAGAGGGCACCGTGATCGGCGGCAGCGGTGCCGAGTCGATGCAGGAGGATCTCGATCAGCCGGGGGTCGACCTCGACCGTGATACCCCAGAGGAACATTCCACGCACGATGCCGTGGCCCAGGTCGTGCCACGCAGAGTCGAAGGACGGCGCGTCGACCCCGTGGAATGCGAGACGATCGAGGTAGTGCGACAGTAGGTCACGCTCCGCCCGTCGACGATCCTCGACGGTCAGCGCGGTCGCGATGTGGGTACCGACGTCCAGGAACCATGGGCCCCTCTGCACCAACTGCCAGTCCACCAGGCACGGCGATCCGTCACGATCGAGAAAGAGGTTGCCGACGTGGGCGTCACCGTGAATGACACACCACTCGAACGAGGGCGGGTCAGCGGCGAGCGCTCCGATCAGATTCGAATAGACCTCGACGAGACGGGGCGCGTCACGCACCTCGCGCGGAACGCGTGCCCCGTTGTCACCATGGAGGTTTCGCTCGACCCGGGAGGTCACCTCGTCGATTCCCCAGGCACGGAGGGCGCCGGCGAGCTTCGGCTCCAACCATGGCGTGGCGGCCCATTTCGGACTGGTCCAGGTCGAGGCGTGCAGCAGGGCGAACTGGTCCAGGCTTTCGGCCACCTGGTCAGGGGTGAACCGACTCGCCGCGTCGAGAAAGCTCCCACCCTGCGCGACGATGTCCTCCGTGACAACGACACCGTGCCGGGTCTCGGGATCGAAGTCGGCGTACACACCGGGCAGCGTCCGGATGTCGCTCTCCGGCGCAAGATCACGGTAGAAGCACGCTTCCCGCTCCCCGATGAATCGCACATTCCGACCCTGTTCGTTGAAATACCCCTTCACACACAGAGCCGCTGACGGTCCCTCGGGAGGGCCACCGACCCAGTCGATGCCGAAGCGCGCGTTGGTGGAAACCCGATCCACGACTGGTCCCGGCGTCACGCTCCTGACCTCGATCCCCGGATAACGGTCCTGGAGCGCGGCAGTGAGCCATTTCGGCGACAGAGCCTCTTCCAGGGTGTCCGGCACCCCGACGATCATGAGCGTTCCCCCCGCTGCCGAGGGTCCGCGCTCCGGACCGGATGAGCAGTTGCCTGACCTTGTTCAACATATTGCCTGGTTGAAGTAGAACCTGCTTTCTCCATAGGTAGAACCATAGTCTCCATTCTCACTCAGTCCACCGTTGTTCGTAACGATTTCTCAACGGTGACGAGCCTGGTCGCGTCATTCGGAGGGACACGCACCAGGGCGCGACGCGGTTCGAAGGCAGAACGCGGCGATCCGCTCGACGTCGACGTCGCCGGGCACGGTCCCCTTCCACAGGTGATCGCTCAGTGCGCCGACGATCGCGTGTGCCGCCAGCGAGGCGTCGACATCCGGTTCGGGGCTGCCCAGTTCGGTGAACGGCTCCCGCAGCAGAGCCGCGAGCGGACCGCTCGCCGACGGCGGTCCGTCGAGGGTGTCCGAGGTGAGCGCGCCCGCATTCCACAGCACCGCCCGCGTCGTCGCCGCCGAATCCTCCGACGCCTGCGACAGCACACCCGAGACCCAGCTGCACACCTGCGCCTCCGGTGTCGACTCCTTCGACATCTGGTGTGCGACATAGGCAGTCAGCCGGTGCGTGCCGTCCTCCAGGATGGCCGCGACGAGTGTGTCCTTCGAGGCGAAGTGCCGGTAGAAGGCGTCGTTGGACAGGCCCGAGGCACGCACGATGTCCGCGACCCGCGGTCGTGAGGTGGTGCCGCGTTCTCCGATGACCTGCAGCGCGGCGTCGAGCAGGCGCCGCACCTCGTCGGCATAGCCGGATTCGCGCTTCGCCACCGATCGCTGCGCGATGCGGGCCACGACGTCGTTCACCGTGCCTGACCTTCCCCCAGCCGGGTTGCGGCACACACCCCGCCGTCGACGAGCAGGTCGACACCGTTGAGAAACGACGCCTCGTCGGACAGGGCGAACGCGACGGCAGCCGCGACTTCGGCCGCCCGGCCTGCCCGGCCGAGCGGGGTCCGCCGGACCATCGCCTCCATCGACGGATTGTGCTCGGACTCCTGACGTCCCTGCGGAGTGTCGATGATCCCGGGCGACACCGAGCAGGCCCGCGCCCCGACGGGTCCGAGCCGGATCGCCTCGCGCTGCGCGAACCGGCGGACCCCGTACTTCGCCCAGACGTACGCGGCGCCCGGGTGTTCGGCCTGGGCGCCGAGCACCGTGTGGATCCGATCGAGCAGGTCGGGGTGAAGCGGTTCGTCGAGAGCGGCGTCGAGCGCGGGCTCGGCGACGACGCCTGCGATGGTCGGTGCCATCGACGAGAAGTAGACGAACGCGGTGCCCGCAGTGGCGAGGGGACGCAGCGCCTCCGCCAGCAGTGCCGTTCCAACCAGGTCGACCTCGACGATCCGGCGCCAGTCGGCCATGGTCGGCGAGATGCCCGCGACGTGCGCGACCGCGCGGAGATCACCCAGTCCGGCGACCCGGTCCGCGAGACGGGCGAGCCCGGCTCGGTCGGTGACGTCGAGGTGGAACGGCTCGACCGTTGCCCCCTCGGAGGCCGACAGTTCCTCGGCGGCGAGCTGCGCGGCCTGCCCGTCGAGGTCGACGAGGAGCAGCGTGTCGACCATCGTTCCCACGCGACGGGCGCATTCGAGGCCCATGCCACGGCCTGCGCCGGTCACCACGCCGACGGTGCTCATGCGGACACCTCGCTCGCGGCAGGTGCCCAGCAGCGTTCCAGCCCGGCCTGCGATGCGCGACCGACGAGCTCGACACGGAAACCGGCGTCGCTGCGGAGGAACGCGAAAGACGGTCCGTCGGGGCCGCCGCGCGTCGCTTCCGTCTCGTAGCCGGCGGCGACCAGGTCCGCGGCATCCGCGGCGATGTCGTCGGACCAGTACCCGAGGTGGTGGATGCCCGCGCCGGCGACGGGCTCCCAGAAGGTGCCGGGGATGCTGCGCACGACCTCGAGACGAGGGGTGGTGATCGAGTACGCGCAGGACATCTCCACGTCGACGACGATGCCGTCCGGCAGGGTCACGGTGACCGGTCCACCGATCTGCGGTCCCCACTCGTACCCGAACCGAGCGGTGAGGCCCGCCCTCGTCGCGTCGGGATCGTGGGTGACGATCCCGACGTGGAAAAGATTGCCCGCCTTCATCGAAGCCCTTCCCAAACCACCGAAAGAATTGCATTCTGGATCCCGAGAAGCATATTCTCACGATCGAGAAGGAGGCGCAATGGCATGGGATTTCGAAACCGACCCCGAGTTCCAGGCGAAACTGGACTGGGCCGACACCTTCGTCCGGGAGGAGGTGGAACCCCTCGACCTGGTGTGGGAACACGAGCAGTTCGCGCCGCTCGACGGCGGGCGCCGTAAGGCCGTCGATCCGCTCAAGCAGCAGGTCAGGGACCAGGGCCTCTGGGCGACGCACCTCGGCCCCGAGCTGGGGGGGCAGGGCTACGGCCAACTCAAGCTCGCGCTCCTCAACGAGATCCTCGGGAGGTCGTCGTGGGCGCCGGTCGTGTTCGGCTGCCAGGCGCCGGACACCGGCAACGCGGAGATCATCGCCCACTACGGCACCGAGGAACAGAAGCGGCGGTACCTGCAGCCACTGCTCGACGGGGAGCTGTTCTCCACGTACTCGATGACGGAACCACAGGCCGGAGCGGACCCGTCCGAGTTCACGACGCGGGCGGTACGCGACGGCGACCATTACGTCATCAACGGGTGGAAGTACTTCTCCTCCAACGCGAGCACGGCGTCGTTCCTGATCGTCATGGCCGTCACGGACCCGGACCTCGACACCTACCACCGGATGTCGATGTTCCTCGTCCCGACGGACACACCGGGGATCGAGATCGTCCGAAACGTCGGCCTGGCAGGCGAACCGATGAACGGCGGATCCCATGCCCTCATCCACTACCAGGACGTCCGCGTCCCCGCCGAGGCACTCCTCGGCGGCGAGGGTCAGGCGTTCGCCATCGCGCAGACCCGCCTGGGCGGCGGTCGCATCCACCACGCCATGCGCACGATCGGACTCGCCCAGAAGGCGCTGGACATGATGTGCGAGCGCGCGCTGAGCCGGACCACCGCCGGAAGCAGACTGTCCGACAAGCAATTCGTCCAGGGCTACATCGCCGAGTCGTACGCGCAGCTGACGCAGTTCCGGCTGTTCGTCCTGAACACCGCATGGAAGATCGACAAGTACAACGACTACAAGAAGGTCCGCAAGGACATCGCGACCGCGAAGATCGTCATGCCGACCGTCCTGCACGACATCGCGTGGCGCGCAATGCAGGTCCACGGCGCTCTCGGCGTCACCAACGAGATGCCTTTCTTCCGCATGATCAACGGTGCAGCCGTGATGGGCCTCGCCGACGGCCCCACCGAGGTCCACAAGGTGACCGTCGCCAAGCAGGTGCTGCGCGACCACCGCCCCAGTGACGACCTCTGGCCCACCGAATGGATCCCCCGCAAGCAAGCAGCCGCGCGGGAGAAGTTCGCCCAATTCCTCGAACTCGAAGTAGGTAACCTGTGATCGACACCGAACGCCTCGCCACGTGGATGGACGGCATGGGACTGCCCGGCAAGGGCGCCCCACTCGAGGCCCGATTCCTCTCCGGGGGAACGCAGAACGAGATCTACGAGATCATCCGCGGCGACGACCGCTGCGTCATCCGGCTCCCACCCGCGCACGCACCCGCGAACCGTGACGAGGGCATCCTGCGCGAGTGGCGGATCATCCAGGCGCTGGACGGCACCGACGTCCCGCACACCAAGGCGATCGCCGCCTGCGAGGACACGTCCGTACTCGGACGTCCCTTCTACCTGATGGGATTCGTCGACGGCTGGTCCCCGATGGGCAACAAGCAATGGGTCGAACCGTTCACGTCGGACCATTCGCAGCGCGCCGGCCTCGCCTACCAGCTGGCCGAGGGCATCGCACTGCTCTCCCAGGTCGACTGGAAGGCCAGGGGACTGCACGATCTCGGGCGGCCCGACGGCTTCCACGAACGCCAGGTGGCGCGGTGGACCGGCTTCTTCGACCGCATCAAGGGTCGTGAACTCGACGGCATGGACGTCGCCACCCGATGGCTCCGGCAGCACCGGCCGCTCGACTTCGTTCCGGGAATCATGCACGGCGACTATCAGTTCGCGAACGTGATGTTCTGCGACGGTGCACCGGCTCGGCTCGCCGCGATCGTCGACTGGGAGATGGGCACCGTCGGCGACCCGAAGCTCGACCTCGCCTGGATGGTGCAGAGCTGGCCCGAGGACACGAACTCTCCCGATGCCGCCACCGCCAGCTACGTCGACCTGCGCGGCATGCCGTCACGGTCGCAGCTCGTCGCGCACTACGCCGAGGTGTCGGGACGTCAGGTCGACGACCTCGACTACTACCTGGTGCTCGCGAAGTGGAAACTCGCGATCGTGCTCGAGCAGGGCTTCCAACGCGCGGGCGACGACCACAAGCTGCAGTCGTTCGGCGCGATCGTTCCCGAGTTGATGCGGTCCGCCGCGGAACTCGCCGAGTCGAGTGGATACAAGGGATGAGCGCGAACACGAACCACGAGAGCGTGACCACCGAGGGGCTGGCCGTCGAACGACGGGGCCCCGTGCTCGTCGTGCGTCTCGACAGACCGGAGTCACGGAACGCGCTGACCGGCACGATGATCCGGGGCATCGGCGCGGCGGTCCTGCGTGCGGAAGCCGATACCGAGATCCGGGCGATCGTCCTCACCGGTACGGGCGACCGCGCCTTCTGCTCCGGTATGGACCTGCGCGCCTTCGCCGACGGCGAGGACGTCGGCTACGGCAGCGACCCGCACACCGCCGCGTACCTGCGCCTCGGTCGCGGCGAGGTACCGATACCGGTCGTCGGCGCCGCGAACGGCACCGCCATCGGGGGCGGGCTGGAACTGCTGCTCGCCTGCGACATCATCGTGGCCTCGTCCGCGGCGGTGTTCGGATTCCCCGAGGTCAAGCGAGGACTGTTCCCCGGCGGCGGAGGTACGTTCATCGGCACCCGGATCCCGCTCGGGGCGGCTCTGGAGATGACGTTGACCGGTGACACGATCACCGCGCAACGCGGATACGAACTGGGACTGCTGAACGCGGTCGTCGAACCGGATGCCGTCCTGGACACCGCGATCGGCTACGCGGAGCGGATCGCCGCGAACGCACCCCTCGGCCTGGCAGCGTGCAAGGAACTCGCCCGGCTCGCGGTCGCACAGCCCGAGCACGCCGACAAGCGGCTCGGGGAATGGCAGTCGGTGGTCTTCACCAGTGCGGACGCCAGGGAGGGTGCCACCGCGTTCATCGAGAAGCGCCCGCCGGTCTGGACCGGACGGTGACCTGATGCGCGCCGTCGTGTGCCCGGAGTACGGGCCGCCGGAGGTGCTGCGCATCGAGGAACGTCCGTCACCGGTACCCGGCGCAGGCCAGGTTCGGGTGCGGGTTCGCGCCGCCGCCGTGAACTTCCCGGATGTGCTGCTCGTCGGCGGCCGCTACCAGATCCGGGTGCCCCCACCGTTCGTGCCGGGCAGCGAGTACTCGGGCGTCGTCGTCGAGGTCGGTGACGCGGTCGACGACCTGACGATCGGCGATCTCGTCACCTTCACCGGGCTGGTCGGAGCATTCGCCGAGGAAGTCGTCGCGGACGTCACGAAGCTGACAGCCATCCCCACCGGAGTCGATCCGCGGGTGGCGGCGGCGTTCGGTGTCGCACACCGGACCGCATTCCACACCCTGCGGTCGGTGGCCCGGGTGTGCGCGGGCGACGAGCTGATCGTGCTGGGTGCGGGCGGCGGCGTCGGACTGGCCACCGTCCAGCTCGCGGTCGCGCTCGGCGCGTCGGTCACGGCGGTGGCGTCGTCCGCGGAGAAGCTCGCGGTCGCCGCGTCGTACGGCGCCACGCACCTTGTCGATCACCGCGGCGGCAACCTCCGCGACGCGCTGCGGGACGCGCTGCCCGACGGCGCACACGCCGTGATCGATCCCGTCGGGGGCGTCCTCGCCGAGCCCGCCCTGCGCGCGCTGCGGCGTGGAGGCCGCTTCGTCACCGTCGGCTACGCGTCGGGTGTGATCCCGGCGATCCCGTTGAACCTCGTCCTGGTCAAGGGGATTCACATTCTCGGATTCCAGTTCCAAGACATTGCTCTCGACGAGTACACCCGAAACGAGCACGAACTGGCGGATCTGCTGGTGTCCGGTCGCGTCCGGCCGCACATCGGTGCGACCTTCCCTCTCGACAAGGTGACGGACGCACTGCGCCACGTGGGGGAAGGCCGCGCGATCGGCAAGGTACTGCTCGACATCACATCGGACACGGAGGACCACCCATGGAACGACTGACAGGCAGAGTTGTCCTCGTGGCAGGGGCAGCGACCGGCCTCGGCGCCGACTCGGCCCACCGGTTGGCGCGAGAAGGCGCCCGCATCGTCGTCGGCGACATCGACGGTGACGGTGCGAAGCGCACCGCGGACACGATCACGGCTTCGGGCGGTGACGCGATCGCCGTGCAGTTCGACATCGCGGACGACGACTCCGTGCGGAGTCTCGTCTCGACGGCGGTCACGTCGTACGGCGGGCTGGACGCCGTCCACGTGAACGCCGGTGACATGGTGTCGGTTCGGAGGGACACCGATGTCGTCGACATCGACCTGGACGTGTGGGACCGAACGGTGGCGGTGAACCTGCGTGGGCACATGCTCGTCACCCGTCACTGTGTGCCGGAGCTGGTGGCGCGCGGCGGCGGCGCGATCGTGTACACCTCGTCGATCGCGTCGTTCACCGGCGAACCGCAGCGGCCCGCCTACTCCGCGACCAAGGCGGGCATCAACGCTCTCGCCCGGCACGTCGCATCGCGCTGGGGGCGTGACGGAATCCGCGCAAACGCCGTCACCCCGGGACTGATCCTGACCGACGAGATCCGGAACGGACTACCTGCAGAAAGGCTCGACGCCATGCTGGCCCGGACCAGGAGCACCCGTCTCGGGCACCCGGGCGACGTGTCGGGGATGGTCGCCTACCTGATGTCCGACGAGGGTGCATGGATCAACGGACAGGTCGTCAACATCGACGGTGGAACCGTGTTGCGCTGAGGGCGGCGCCGCACCCGAACGACCCGATCCGGCCGCTCATCCCTCCAGGGTGGAGTGATATCCGGTCGTGAGCCAGTAGACCGTGCGGTCGATCGTCGGCATGATGTCGGTGATCGCGATCTGTCCGTCTCGGAAACGCCCGACCAGTCCGTAGACGAGGGCGGAGAGAATCGCCTCCAGCTCCGCGACGAACACCGGATCCACGTCGGCGAGAACGGCCATGCCGACGGGGACGACGACGTCGAAACCCCGAACGGAGAGGTTCTCGCCGCCGGGTGCGGTTCGGACGTGGAAGAACGCGACGAGCATCTCGGGGCTCTTCTCCCACGGTTCGAAGATCGCCCGGAACACCCGCATCATCGCGGGGTGCAGTGGCTCGCCCGGTTCCCGTGCGCGAACGGAGATGGCCGTGTGGTTCTCCTCCATCCAGCACGCGAGCGCAGCGAGGATCAGCTCCTCCCGGGTGGCGTATCGCTTGTAGATCGTCGCCAGTGAGGTCCGGGACCGGCGCGCGACCTCGCGCAGTTGCACCCCCTCGTAGCCGTCGGTCTCGAGGATCTCGATGACCGTGTCGAGGATCCGGTCACGTGCCTGGTCGGCGCTGCCCGCAGGCTCGACGTTGCTCATTTCCCGATTTCCTTGCCGCCGGTGGGTAACGCAGTTACCGTGTCGCCAGTAACAGCGTTACGCAGCTTACATGTGCACCGAAAGGCCGGTGGGCCATGGCCGACCTCACGTGGCTGGACTACTTCTCGGACGGAGAGGTCACGCAGGATCCGTACGAGTATTTCGATCACCTCCGCAGCCTCAGTCCGGTTCTCCGTGAACCCCACCACGGCGTCGTGGTGGTGACCGGACACCGCGAAGTGCTCGACGGGTTCACGAGAACCGTCCCAACGCCTGCTGCGACCACGATGTGCGGACGGATCCCGGAAGCTGCGTCGAGGCAGCCGCGTCGCCCGTCACACCCGCCGCTCGCCCGCGCGCAGCCGGACGCTCACGCCGACTCCATGCGAGCACTGGCGGACCGGGTCGTCGACGACTTCGTCGACAACGGCCGCTGCGACTTCGTGTCCGAGTACGCGATGCCGCTCGCGACGCGGGCGGTCGAGACCCTGCTCGGCGACCCCACCCGTGACCGGGTTGCCGCCGCGGCGGTCGCGAACCACGACACGGTTCGGGACACCGTCGCGAACCTGCTCGGCACCGCGGTGCGGATACTCGCCGAGAATCCGGGGTTCGCGGAGGCCCTCCGCCACGACCGCAGCCTGATAGACCCCTTCGTGGAGGAGACACTCCGCTTCGACGGCCCCACCAAGGTCGCGTTTCGCATCGCCGACCGGCCGACGAGCATCGGGAACCACGATCTTGCCGCAGGCACCGTCGTGATGCTCGTCCTCGCCGCGGCCAATCGAGATCCGCGTAAGTTCGTCGACCCGAGCACTTTCCGACTCGACCGGACCAACGTCGGCGACCACGTCTCCTTCGGGCAGGGGACGCGCGCCTGCACGGGTGCGCCGCTGATCCGCACGGCGGCACGTGTCACGCTCGACCGACTGCTCGACCGGATGCGGGACATCCGCATCCGCGAACGAGCCCACGGACCGGCGAGCGACCGCATGTACGTGTACGAACCGACCTTCCTGCTCCGTGGACTCGTCGAACTCCACATCGAGTTCACTCCCGTGCGCTGAAAGTTCCTCTCGAAATCTGTTGCCGGAGGGCGATAACGCGGTTACCGTATTTGAGTAACGTCGTTACCGTAGCCGGCACTCACGGCCGGCCCAACCAAGCGAGGATCGATGGGCACTCTGGACGGCAAGGTCGCGTTCATCACCGGAGCAGCACGAGGGCAGGGCCGCAGCCATGCCGTTCGGTTGGCGACGGACGGCGCCGACATCATCGGCGTCGACATCTGCGCCGACATCGCAGCCAACGGCTACCCGATGGCATCGCGGGAAGAACTGGACGAGACCGTCGCGCTCGTGGAGGCGAAGGGGCGCCGCATGATCGGCACCGTCGCCGATGTCCGCGACTTCCACCAACTGCAGACCGCACTCGACGCCGGCGTCGCCGAGCTCGGTCGCCTCGACATCGTCCTGGCGAACGCAGGCATCGCCCCGATGTCCTTCGAGGAGATTCCCGTCGAGAAGGAGCTCGAACACTGGAACGCCGTCGTCGAGGTCAACATGAACGGCGCCTTCCACACGGCCCGCGCCGCCATTCCCCACCTCGTCGCCGGCGGCGACGGCGGGTCGATCATCTTCACGAGTTCCACTGCGGGCCTGCGTGGATTCGGCGGGATGCAGGGCGGCGGACTCGGCTACGCAGCATCCAAGCACGGCATCGTCGGACTCATGCGCGCACTCGCGAATGCACTGGCCCCCTACAGCATTCGCGTCAACACGGTTCATCCGACAGCGGTGAACACGATGATGGCGGTGAACCCCGAGATGACGGAGTGGGTTCAGAACAACCCCGGCAACGGACCACACCTCGAGAACCCCATGCCGGTCGCGCTCCTCGAACCCGAGGACATCTCCTCGGCCGTCGCCTTCCTCGTTTCCGAGGAAGCCAAGTACATCACCGGCGTCACGATGCCGGTCGATGCCGGCTTCTGCAACAAGCTCTGAGAAGGAGTCCTCCATGACGGCAGTCGAAGCCGAACGGAGCAGGCGCGGACGGCGGGAGTTCGCCCACGTCATGACGTTCGATCCCCCCGACGACACCACCCCGTCCACATCGGCCGGGCTGATCGATTTCGTGTTCGCCGAAGTCTGGTCCCGGCCGGGGCTGAGCAGGCGAGATCGAAGGTTCGTCACACTTCCGTGTGTCGCAGCGGCCGATGCGGACGGCCCGCTCTGCGACCACGTCTACGCCGCCCTGAACAGCGGCGACCTCACCATCACCGAAATGCGGGAAACCGTACTCCACTTCGCCGTCTACTCCGGCTGGCCCAAGGCATCTCGCTTCAGCTCCGTGGTCGAGACACAGTGGAAGCGCATCCACGACGAGCGCGGCGACGCCGTCCCCCCTGCGAATCCTCTTCTTCCTCTCACCACCCCGAGCGATCCCGAGAGCCGGCTGGAGGCGGGCGAGCAGTCGTTCCGTGACGTCAACTGCGTTCCGTTCGTACCGACACGCGACAACCCGTACTCGGGTGCGGGAATTCTGAACTTCGTCTTCGGCGAGATGTGGCTCCGCCCCGGGCTCGGCATGAAGGAGCGTCGCCTCGTCACCGTGGCATGCGTCGCATTCCAGGACGCTCCCGTCCCGATCATGAACCACGTCTACGCGGCGCTCAAGAGCCGCGACGTGTCCTTCGACGAGATGGACGAGGTCACATTGCATTTCGCGGCGTACTACGGGTGGCCGAAGGCGTCTCACCTCGGTCAGCACGTCGATCAGCAGAAGGAGCGCGTCCGGAACGAGTGGCGCGCCGAGAACACCACCGAAGGGTGAGGCACCCGCCATGACAACGAGCACCGACATCACGTTGCCCCGAGGACTCCTCATCGGCGGCGACCTCGTCACTCGGTCGTCCGGAGGCATGCACGACCACATCTACCCCGCCACCGGGCGGCCCAATGCGACGATCCCTCTCGCAGGCGCCACCGAGATCGACCAGGCGGTCGACGCGGCATGGACGGCGCACCGCGAGTGGATGACCTTCACGCCCGCGCGGCGTCGCGACCTCCTCGTCGCTCTCGCGGATGCCGTGCACGAGAACCTGCCGGAGTTCGCCCAACTCAACACCCTCGACTATGCGGTCCCCGTGTCCTACGCCGCGACAGCGCCCCTGCTCGAGGAGTTCATCCGCCACTTCGCGGGCTACGTCGACAAGCCGCACGGATCGAGTACACCCGTTTCCGGCTCGTTCGACGTGAACCTCATCGAACGCGAACCGTACGGAGTGGTGGGGGTGATCGCGCCGTGGAACGGATCACTGGTCGTCTCGGCGTCGTGCGTCGTGCCCGCCCTCGCCGCAGGCAACGCCGTCGTCCTCAAGCCGTCCGAACTGGCCCCGTTCGCCGCATTGCGGTTCGGAGAACTGTGTGTGCGGGTGGGCCTGCCCGCCGGTCTGGTCAACGTGCTGCCGGCAGGCGCAGAGGGTGGAGACGCCCTGGTGCGCCATCCCGGTGTCCGGAAGGTGCACTTCACCGGAGGAACCGACACCGCCCGCACAGTACTCCGGGCAGCGGCGACGAACCTGACGCCCGTCGTCGCCGAACTCGGCGGAAAGTCCGCGAACATCGTCTTCGGCGACGCCGATCTCGACATCGCCGCGGCAATCTCCGGACACCAGGGGCCACTCATGCAGGCGGGGCAGAGCTGCGCCTGTGCCAGCCGGGTTCTCGTCCAGTCCTCGGTGTACGACGCCTTCCTCGACAAGTTCGTCGCCACCGTCGCCACCGCCACCATCGGAGACCCACTCGACCCGACCGTGTCGTACGGACCGGTGATCAGCGAGTCGGCGGCGAATCGGATCCTCCGCGACATCGACGACGCCGTGACGCAGGGTGCCGGGGAACTCGTCCTCGGCGGGAAGCGGATCGGCGGGGCACTCTCCGACGGCTACTACATCGAGCCGACCGTGTTCACCGGTGTGGACAACTCGTCGGCACTCGCCCAGACCGAGACGTTCGGTCCCGTCGTTGCGGTGATCCGCTTCGACACGGAGGAGGAGGCGATCAGGATTGCGAACGACACACGGTACGGGCTGAACGCCTTCGTGCATTCGAACGATCTCTCGCGCGCTCACCGCGTCGCCCGCACGCTCGAAGCAGGTTCGGTCTGGGTCAACCACTTCAGCGACATCTCTCCACAGGGTCCGTACGGCGGATACAAGCAGAGCGGATTCGGCCGAACGGGCGGTCTCGAGGGACTGCAGGAATTCCTACAGGTCAAGAACATTCGTATCGCAATGCGTTGACCGACATCGACGCGGTCACACCCGGAAGGACAGGCCCATGACAACCACCCGAGGCAGGGTGTCGGTGGACGCGCGAATGTGCGAGGCGCACGCATTGTGCGTGGAGATCGCACCCGAGATCTTCGAGCTGTCCGACGACGACGTCGCGATCTGCGACGAGAACCCACCAGAAGCGCTGCTGCCCAAGGCGCGCTCCGCCGTCGACGCCTGCCCGCGGCAGGCCATCAGCATCACCCCAACCATCTGAAAGGACGGGACACCCATGGACGATCTCGCCTCACTCGACTACTTCAGCAATGCGGAACTCGCACAGGATCCGTTCGAGTACTTCGACCACCTGCGGAGCCGGAATCCCGTGTTCCGCGAACCCAACCACGGTGTCGTCGCCGTCACCGGCCACCAGGAGGTGATCGAGGCCTTCAAGAACACCGACGCGCTGTCCGCGGTCAACGCGATCGGCGGCCCGTTCCCGCCGCTGCCGTTCGTACCCGAGGGTGACGACATCACCGAACAGATCGAGGCACATCGGCACCAGTTCCCGATCTTCGAGATGATGGTCACGATGGACCCGCCGGACCACACTCGTGCGCGCTCGCTGCTCGGCAGGATGCTCACCCCGAAGCGGCTGCAGGAGAACGAGGAGTACATGTGGCAGCAGGCCGACCGTCAGTTCGACGAGTTCTTCGACAACGGCCGTTGCGAGTTTCTCGGCGAGTACGCGAAACCCTTTGCCACCCTGGTCATCGCGGACCTTCTCGGCGTCCCGGTCGACGAGATGGACGAGTTCCGCGACCGGCTCGCCGGCGACACCCGGCCACGCGTCGGAGCACTCGACGCCACCCCGGTGGAGACGAACGCGCTCGGCTACCTGGACGAGAAGTTCAGCGGCTACATCAACGACCGACGGGCGAACCCACGCGAGGACATCCTGACCGGTCTCGCGACCGCCACCTACCCGGACGGGTCGACACCGACCGTCCAGGAAGTCGTCCGGCCCGCCACCTTCCTGTTCGCCGCCGGACAGGAAACCGTCACGAAACTGCTCAGTTCCGCCCTCAAGACCCTCGGCGAGCGGCCGGAGTACGAGAAGAAGCTCCGGGAGGACCGGAGCCTGATCCGCCCGTTCATGGAGGAGTCGCTGCGGATGGACAGCCCCACCAAGGTCGACTTCCGTCTCGCACGCAAGCGCACCACGATCGGTGGGGTCGACATCCCAGCCGGAACTGTGGTGATGCTCTGCCTGGCGGGCGCCAACCGGGATCCGCGCAAGTTCGAGGATCCCAACGAATTCCATCTGGGACGCAAGAACCTCCACGATCACGTCGCGTTCGGGCGCGGACTGCACACCTGCGCCGGCGCTCCGCTGGCCCGGGTCGAGGGACACGTCACCATGAACCGCCTGCTGGACAGGACGCGAGACCTCTCGATCAGCGAAATCGAGCACGGTCCGGTCGGCGCGCGCCGGTACGCCTACGAGCCCACCTTCCTGCTGCGCGGTCTCACCGAGCTTCACATCGAGTTCACGCCGGCCTGACCGGAACCGGAAACCACATCACGGCGAACGCCGGATGTACCGACAAGACGAGGTGATCACATGACAGGACGGCTCGAAGGCAAGGTCGCGTTCATCACGGGCGCGGCGCGGGGGCAGGGACGCAGCCACGCCGTGCGCATGGCGCAGGAAGGTGCGGACATCATCGCGATCGACATCTGCAAACCCATCAGGCGTGACGCGAAGATCGACGGAGCGACGCCGGAGGACCTCGCCGAAACCGCGGAGCTGGTGAAGGGACTGGATCGTCGCATCGTGACCGCGGAGGTCGATGTCCGCGACTACGACGCGCTCAAGTCCGCGGTGGACAGCGGCGTCGAGCAGTTGGGGCGACTCGACGTCGTCGTCGCCAACGCCGGCATCGGCAACGGCGGCGAAACCCTCGATCAGACTGCCGAGTTCGACTGGCAGGAGATGATCGACATCAACCTCTCCGGAGTGTGGAAGTCGGTGAAGGCAGGCGTCCCCCACCTCATCGCAGGCGGCAACGGCGGTTCGATCATCCTGACCAGTTCCGTGGGTGGGCTGAAGCCGTACGCACACACCGGCCCGTACATCGCCGCGAAGCACGGCGTGGTCGGACTGATGCGCACCTTCGCCGTCGAGCTGGGGCAGCATTTCATTCGCGTCAACTCGGTGCACCCCACCAACGTGAACACTCCGATGTTCATGCACGAGGGCACCATGAAGATGTTCCGCCCCGATCTGGAGAATCCCGGGCCGGAGGACCTGAAGGTCGCGGCCCAGTTCATGCACGTGCTCCCCATCGGGTGGGTCGAACCCGAGGACATCAGCAACGCGGTCCTGTTCCTCGCTTCGGACGAATCCCGTTACGTCACGGGCCTTCCGCTGACCGTCGATGCCGGGAGCATGCTCAAGTAGGGCGCGCTGCACGGGTGACTGCTCCGCCAGACACCTCGCCCCGGTCCCGTG
>AODO01000005.1 GCA_000341795.1 Rhodococcus triatomae BKS 15-14
GACGCCGTTTCGGTGCTTGGATGGCCGTCGTGACAGCTACAGACCACGTCGAACAGCCCGCACCCGCCACCTTCGCGCACGTCGCGCGGGGGTACTACCCGACGTTCGTCGCGCTGTTCACGGCGGTGTTGCTCATCTCCAACATCTGCGCCACGAAGGGCGTCGCGTTCTTCGCCGACCTCGACGTCAGCATCGGCCCGCTGCAGATCCTGCCGATCATCACGGACGGCGGGTTCTTCCTGTTCCCCCTCGCGTACGTCCTCGGTGACGTGCTCAGCGAGGTGTACGGCTTCAAGGCGACCCGCCGCGCGATCTACCTGGGCTTCGGGGCGCTGATCCTGGCGTCTGCCTGCTTCTGGCTCCTGCTGGAACTGCCGTCGGCGGAGTTCTACGAGAACCAGGAGGCGCTGCACGCGGTCGTCGGCGTGTACCCGCGACTCCTCCTGGCGGGTCTCGCCGGTTATCTCGTCGGGCAGATGCTGAACTCGCTGGTCATGGTGACCATCAAGGAGCGCACCAAGGAGAAGCACCTGTGGGCGCGCCTGATCGGCTCGACCGTCGTGGGCGAGTTTGCGGACACCCTGATCTTCTGCGCGATCGCCGCCGGGGCGATCGGCATCAGCACCTGGGACGACTTCTTCAACTACCTGCTCGTCGGGTTCCTGTGGAAGACCCTCGTCGAGGTGCTGGTCATGCCGATCACCTACCGCGTCATCGCGTACGTGAAGAAGCACGAACCGACGTACGTCGTCGCGTCCTGACATCACCCCCACCGCGGCTGAAGGTGGCCGTCACTCGGCCTGACGAGACCAAGGCCACCTTCAGCCATCAGCCGGCAACACCCCACGCCCGACCGAAGGCCACCTTCACACGACCTGACGAGACCAAGGCCACCTTCAGCCGGAGGGCGGAGGGTGTCGGGTCAGGCGCGGGCAGTGGCGTAGAAGGAGCTCAGCGTCCGGTCGCGGAGGTCGTCGAAGTATCCGCCGTCGATGCTGTCCCGGATCCGGTCGACCAGTCGGATGGTGAACCGCTCGTTGTGGATCGTCGCCAGCGTGGACGCCAGCATCTCCTTCGCCTTGAACAGGTGATGGATGTATGCGCGCGAGTAGTTCCGGCACGTGTAGCAGTCGCAGTGCTCGTCGATCGGGTTGAAGTCGCGCCGGAAACGGCTGGTGTTGATGTTGAACCTGCCGTTCTCGGTGTAGATCGCCGCGTTGCGCGCCACCCGTGACGGGTTCACGCAGTCGAAGGTGTCGGCGCCGTTCTCGATCGCGGTGAACAGGTCGTCCGGCTCGCTGATGCCCAGCAGGTGCCGCGGCTTGTGCTCGGGCAGTTCCTCGTTGCACCAGCGGACGATGGTGCCCAGGTTCTGCTTCTCCAGCGCGCCGCCGATGCCGTAGCCGTCGAAGCCGCGTCCGGTCTCCCCGACGATCGACTCCAGCCCGCGACACGCCTCACGCCGCAGGTCCTCGTACTGCGCACCCTGGACGACGCCGAACAGCGCCTGGTACGGCCGGTGCCGACGCTCGGCGGTCAGGCGTTCGTGCTCGGCGATGCACCGCACCGCCCACGCCTGCGTCCGCTGCACCGACTCCTCCTGGTAGGCGCGCGTGTTGAACAGCGTCGTGAGCTCGTCGAACGCGAAGATGATGTCGGCGCCGAGCTGATGCTGGATGCCCATCGACACCTCCGGCGTGAACCGGTGACGTGAACCGTCGCGATGCGACTTGAACGTCACGCCGTCGTCGTCGACGTGCGCGAGACGTTCCTTGCCCTGCGCGATGACATCGTCGGACTGCACCCCGACGGCCTCCATCGCGAGCACCTTCTTGAAACCGACCCCGAGGGACATCACCTGGAATCCGCCGCTGTCCGTGAACGTCGGTCCGGACCAGTTCATGAACCGGCCGAGACCGCCCGCCTCGTCGACGACGTCCGGCCCCGGCTGCAGGTACAGGTGGTACGCGTTGGCGAGGACCGCCTGCGCACCCGCCTCGCGGATCGTCTCCGGCAGCACCGCCTTCACCGTCGCGTTGGTGCCGACCGCGATGAACGCGGGCGTCCGGATGTCACCGTGCGGGGTGTGGATGGTGCCGGTGCGCCCGAGCTGCCCGGGGATCCGGGTCCCGACCGTGAAGAACGGGTCGTTCGGCGCAGGGACCGGTGCGTCGTCGTTGCTGCTCACGCCGTCCATCCAAGCAGGCCCGGTCACGCCTGCACCTGGGCCGGTCCGGCGAACTGGCTGTGGTACAGCTCCGCGTAGACGCCGTCCATCTCCAGCAACCTGTTGTGCGAACCCTGCTCGACGATCTGCCCGTCCTTCATCACCAGGATCACGTCGGCATCGCGGACCGTGGAGAGCCGGTGCGCGATGACGAAGCTGGTCCGGTCGCTGCGCAACGCCGCGGTCGCATGCTGGACGAGCACCTCGGTGCGCGTGTCGACGGAGCTGGTCGCCTCGTCGAGGATGAGGATCGACGGATCCGACAGGAACGCGCGCGCGATGGTGATGAGCTGCTTCTCGCCGGCGCTGATATTGTTGCCTTCCTCGTCGATGACGGTGTCGTAGCCCTTGGGGAGGGTCCGCACGAACCGGTCGACGTGGCTGACCCGCGCAGCGGCGACGATCTCGTCCTCGGTGGCGCCGGGGCGGCCGTAGGCGATGTTGTCGCGGATGGTGCCGCCGAACAGCCAGGTGTCCTGCAGCACCATGCCCATTCGGGAGCGCAGGTCGTCCCGCGTCATCGTCGAGATGTCGACACCGTCGAGCAGGATGCGTCCCGCGTCCACCTCGTAGAACCGCATGACCAGGTTCACCAGCGTCGTCTTGCCTGCACCGGTGGGACCGACGATCGCGATCATCTGGCCGGGCCGCACGATGAGGTTCATGTCGTCGATCAGCGGCGTGTCCTCCTTGTAGCGGAAGGACACGTCCTGGAACTCGACCAGGCCACGGTTCGTCGCCGGCGTCGCCGCGGGCTCCGGATCGGGGGCCTGCTCGTCCTCGTCGAGGAGTTCGAAGACCCGCTCGGCGGACGCGACACCCGACTGCATCAGGTTCATCATCGAGCTGACCTGCGTGATCGGCTGCGTGAACTGCCGCGAGTACTGGATGAACGCCTGCACGTCACCGAGGCTCATCGAGCCGGACGCGACCCTCATACCGCCGATGACCGCGATCGCGACGTAGTTCAGGTTGCCGAGGAACATGACGGCCGGCTGGATGAGACCGGAGATGAACTGCGCCTTGAACCCCGAGTCGTAGAGCTTGCCGTTGCGCTCGTCGAACGTGGCCCGCACGGCGTCCTGCCTGCCGAACGCCTGGACGATGTCGTGGCCGGTGTAGGTCTCCTCGATGTGCGCGTTGAGGAGACCGGTGGACTGCCACTGCGCGACGAAGTGCTTCTGGGACCGCTTCGCGACGAACGTCGTCACCGCGATCGACGCGGGCACCGTCAGGATCGCGATCAGCGAGAGCAGTGGCGAGATCCACAGCATCATCCCCAGGATGCCGATCACCGTCAGCACTGCGGTGAGCAGCTGATTCACGGTCTGACTGACCGTCTGGGAGACGTTGTCGATGTCGTTGGTGACCCGAGAGAGCACCTCACCGCGCTGGGTGGTGTCGAAGTAGCGCAACGGGAGCCGGTGCAGCTTCGCCTCGACGTCGGCGCGCAGCTGCCGGACCGTGCCCTGCACGATGTTGTTCAGCAGGTACGCCTGCAGCCACGCGAATCCGGACGCGAGCACGAACAGGACGAGAACCAGCACGAGGACCTCGCCGAGCGCCGTCCAGTCGATGCCGCTGCCGGGGACGACGTTCATGCCCGACACCATGTCGGCGAACGTGTTCTGGCCCTGGGCGCGCAGCGCCTCGACGGCCTGGTCCTTGGTCAGGCCCTCCGGCAGCTGCCGGCCGATCATGCCGTCGAAGATGATGTTCGTCGCGTGGCCCATGATCTTCGGGCTGGCGACGCTGAACACCACACTGAGCGTGGCGAGCAGCATGACGACGCCCACCTGGAACCGGTGCGGCCGAAGCCGGCGGATCAGTCGGCGAAGCGAGGGGAAGAAGTCGATGGCCTTCTTGCCGGGGATCGCGGTCGCACCGCCGGGCATGGTCACGACGCCTCCTCGACGGTGAACTGGGATGCGACGATCTCGGCGTAGGTCGGGCAGGTCTCGAGCAGCCGCTCGTGTGTGCCGATGCCGACGAGCCGACCGTCGTCGAGGACCAGGATCTGGTCGGCGTCCATGATGCTCGACACCCGTTGCGCCACGACGATGACGCAGGCATCGCGGGTGACGGGCCGCAGCGCGGCGCGCAACCGGGCATCGGTGCCGAGGTCGAGTGCGGAGAACGAGTCGTCGAACAGGTAGATCTCCGCGTTGCGGACGAGGGCGCGGGCGATCGCGATGCGCTGCCGCTGACCGCCCGAGAGGTTGGCGCCGCCCTGCGCGACGGGTGTGTCGAGTCCGGCGGGGGCCGTCTTGACGAAGTCGGCGGCCTGCGCGACCTCCAGCGCCCGCCACAGCTGCGCGTCGGTGGCGTCGGGGTTGCCGTACCGCAGGTTGGTGGCGATGGTGCCGGAGAACAGGAAGGCCTTCTGCGGGACGAGGCCGATCGAGTTGCGCAGGCGGGTCGAGTCGACGTACCGGACATCGGCGGCGCCGACCTGCACCTGCCCTTCGGTGGCGTCGAGCAACCGCGGGATCAGGTTGAGCAGCGTGGACTTGCCCGAACCGGTTCCACCGATGATCGCGGTCGTCATGCCGGGTTCGGCGAGGAAGTTGACGTCCCGCAGCACCGGTTCGTCGGCGCCTGGGAAGGAGAAGGACACGTTCCGCATCTCGACGATGCCGCGGGCACGCCACGACTCGAGTTCGCGGGCGGGTTCCGCGACGGACGGCTCGGTGTCGAGGACCTCGGTGAGCCGTTCCGCACAGACCGAGGCGCGCGGCAGCAGCACCGTCATCACGGTGACCATCATCACCGACATCAGGATCTGCATGATGTACGTCAGCACGGCGGTGAGCGCGCCGATCTCCATCGTCCCCTGGTCGATGAGGTGAGCACCGAGCCAGAGCACGGAGATGCTGGTCAGGTTGGCGATCATCAGGACGGCGGGGCTCATGACCGCCATCAGCCGGCCGACCCGCAACGCGACGGAGACGAGCTGGTCGTTGGTGTCGGCGAACCGCTGCACCTCGTCGCGTTCCCGGACGAACGCCCGGACCACCCGGATGCCGGTGATCTGTTCGCGCAGCACCCTGTTGATCGCGTCGATCCGCACCTGCATGGACCGGAACTCGGGAACCATCTTCCGGACGATCAGGAACATGGTCAACGCCAGCACCGGAACCGCGACGGCCAGCACCCATGCCAGGCCGTGCGACTGCTGGATCGACATGACCACGCCACCGATGCACATGATGGGCGCCGCGACGAGGATGGTGCACGAGATGACGACGACCATCTGGATCTGCTGGACGTCGTTGGTGTTCCGGGTGATCAGCGACGGCGCGCCGAAGAGCCCGACCTCCCGGGACGAGAAGTCGCCGACCTTGTACATCACGGCGGCACGCAGGTCGCGGCCGAGACCCATGGCCGCGCGGGCGCCGAAGTACACGGCGCCGATGCTGCAGGCGATCTGGAGGCCGGTGATGAGCAGCATGACGCCGCCGGTGGACAGGACGACGCTCGTGTCACCTTTCGTGACACCGTCGTCGATGATCCTGGCGTTGAGGGTCGGCAGATACAGCGACGCCATCGTGGAGATCAACTGCAGTGCGATCACACCAGCGAGGTCGGCCCGGTACGGCCGCAGGTATGTCCGCAGCAGTGAGTACAGCATAGTGACCGAGGCTACCAACCAGGCTGTTTGCCGACCTGTTGCCGGTCGTGACTTCGGTTCACGACCTCGCCGCGGCGAACGTCAGCGGCGTTGCCAGGCCTCCGGGTCGGCGGTGAGCCGGCCGACGAACTCCGGCAGCGTCCCCGACGCGATGTCCGCGACGGTCACCTCCTCGAGCACCGCGCGCAGGTTGACGCGAACGGCGATCCACACGTCCCGCAACGGCTTCGCGGGGCCGTCGTACTCGACCTCCTCCGGACGCTCCCCGCGCACCGAGGCGAGCGGGCCCTCCACCGAACGGATGACGTCGGCGACGGCGATCTGCTCCGCCGGCCGGGCGAGCCAGTAGCCGCCGTCCGGCCCGCGACGGCTCTGCACGAGCTCGGCGCGCCGCAGGTCTCCGAGGACGGCCTCGAGGAACTTGTGCGGAATGGCCTGAGCGGTGGCAAGGTACTCGGCCTTCACGGGCGGACTCTCGGCTCCCGCGAGTTCGACGAGGGTGCGCACGGCGTAGTCGACCTTCGCGCTGATGTGCACCGATCACTCCCTCGTCCGGCCCCGGTCGGAGCTTCCGCGCCAATTCCTATCACGGTGGTATGGAATCGCCAACAGTCACGCCACGACCGGATTGACAGCATCCGCGGGTCACTGAGAACCTGGACGCATGTCCGGTCTGCTCACGCTCACGGTTCGACGCCACGTCGATCTCCTGCGTGTGGCCGGTGCGCTCTGTCGGTAGCGGCCCGCCCCGCCTTCCTCACCGCATCCGCGGCACACCGCACCCTTCAGTCCGGAGACCCCATGAGCGTCGATCTGCACTGGTTCCTGCCCACCGCCGGCGACGGCCGCGGCATCGTGGACAACTCGAACTCCTCGAACGCCGACCCGCGCACCGCCGGCGAACGCGCCCCCACCCTCGACTACCTGACGCAGGTCGCGCGGGCCGCCGAGGCCGCGGGATTCACCGGCGTCCTCACCCCGACCGGCACCCACTGCGAGGACGCGTGGCTGACCACCGCCGCCCTGATCCCGTTGACGACGCGACTCAAGTTCCTCGTCGCATTCCGGCCCGGCGCCATCTCCCCGACCCTGGCCGCGCAGATGGCGTCGAGCTTCCAGCGACTGTCGGGCGGGCGCCTCCTGCTCAACGTGGTGACCGGTGGCGACTCCATCGAGCAGCAGCAGTTCGGCGACTGGCTGAACAAGGACCAGCGCTACGCCCGGACCGCCGAATTCATGCAGGCGCTGCGCGGCACCTGGGCCGACGAACCGTTCGACTTCACCGGCGAGCACTACACCCTCGCGGGTGCCACCACCTCCGCACCGCCAAATCCCGTGCCGCCGTTGTACTTCGGCGGGTCCTCTGCCGCCGCGCTCCCCGTCGCGGGCGCGCACGCGGACGTCTACCTCACCTGGGGCGAACCGCCGGCTGCCGTCGCCGCGAAGATCGCCGCGGTGCGCGAGCACGCCGAGCGGGCCGGCCGCAGCATCCGCTTCGGCATCCGCCTGCACGTCATCACCCGCGACACGTCGGCGGAGGCGTGGGCGGTGACCGAGAAGATGCTCGCCGGCCTCGATCCCGACGCGGTCGCCGCCACCGCGGCCCGCTTCGCGAACGCGGAGTCCGAGGGGCAGCGGCGGATGACCGCGCTGCACGCAGGCAGCATCGCCGACCTGGAGATCGCCCCGAACCTGTGGGCCGGGATCGGGCTGGTCCGCGGCGGCGCCGGAACGGCACTCGTCGGCAGCCACACCGAGGTCGCGGACCGTATCGCGGAGTACCACGCGGCCGGCATCGACGAGTTCGTCCTGTCCGGGTATCCGCACGTCGAGGAGGCGTACTGGTTCGGTGAGGGCGTTCGCCCGATCCTCGCGCGTCGCGGCTTGCTGACCGGCAGTCCCGCGCTGGCACCGGCGTAGCCGGACACCGGGTTCGGCGGAACGCCGGATCGATGGCCTCGGGCCGGTCCACACTGCTTACATGCTCGCTCTGCCCGACCTGTGGAACACCCTGCCGCCGCCGCTGCGCGACCCAGTCGCTCTCGCGATCCCGTTCTTCGTGCTCTTCCTCGTCATCGAGTGGGTCGCGGCGCGGCATCTCGGCGGCCCGGAGATCGACGACCACGGGCGCGCGCACCCACCCGAGGGTGGCTACGAGCAGCGCGACGCACGGGCGAGCATCTCGATGGGTCTGGTGTCCGTCGCGACCAGTGCCGCGTGGAAGGCCCTGGCGCTGGTCGCCTACGCGGCGATCTACGCGTATCTCGCGCCCTGGCACCTGCCGGCGAACGCCTGGTACACGTGGGTGATCCTGATCGTCGGCGTCGACTTCCTCTTCTACTGGTACCACCGCATCGCGCACCGGGTGCGGGTCGTGTGGGCGACCCATCAGGCCCACCACTCGAGCGAGTACTTCAACTTCGCGACCGCGCTGCGCCAGAAGTGGAACAACAGCGGCGAGATCGTCATGTGGATCCCGTTGCCGCTGATCGGAATTCCGCCGTGGATGGTGTTCGTCGGGTTCTCCGTGAACCTCGTCTACCAGTTCTTCGTGCACACCGAGCACATCGACCGACTGCCCCGGCCGATCGAGTTCGTCCTCAACACCCCGTCGCACCACCGGGTCCACCACGGCTGCGACCCCGAGTACCTGGACCGGAACTACGCCGGGATCTTCATCGTCTGGGACCGGATGTTCGGCACCTTCCAGGAGGAGACGCACCGACCAACCTACGGGCTGACGAAGCCGGTCGGGACGTACAACATCCTCACGCTGCAGGGTCACGAGTACGCGGCCATCGGCCGCGACGTCGCCGCCGCCGACACCTGGCGGGACAAGTTCGGCTACGTGTTCGGTCCGCCCGGCTGGGCGCCCCGAACCCCGCCGACCCCGGACGCCCGAGCCACGCCGGCCGCATGAACGGAACCGTTCAGTCGATCTGTTCGACTGAACGGTTCCGTTCATGCCCTTCGGCCCGGGCAGAGACGCGGGCGACGAGAGGGCGGCTAGCTCTTCTGGAGGCTGACGAGGAAGTCGACGGTGCCGGAGGGATCGACGGTGACGAAGCCCAGCGACGGCGGCGTCACGCCGTAGTCCGTCCAGGTGACGGGGATGGCGCCGGAGGCGATGAGGTCGCTTCCGGAACGCAGGACCTCGACGTCCACGGTGACCGGCCGCGCGGTGCCCTTCAGCGTGAGGGTGCCGGTCGCGGCGACCGTGCCCGTGGTGCCGTCGGTCGGTACCGACGTCAGGTCGACGGGGGCGTCGATCGTGAACGTCGCGGTCGGGAACTCGGCGGTGTTCATCACGTTGCCGGTGAACTGGCCGTCGCGGCGCCCGTTGTCCGTCTTGATCGTCGCGACCTCGACGGTGACCTCGCCTGCGGTGAGCTTGCCGTCCTGCACGGTCGCCGAGCCGTCGACGTCGCCGGTCGAGCCGACGACGGTGACGCTGGCCCCGTTGAGGATCTCGTGCACCGTGTAGCCGGCCGCGGTGGCGTTGGGGGCGGTCCCCGGCACCACCGACCACTGGCCGTCGATGTCACCCTCGGCGGCCTGTGCGCCCTCGGTGGACACGGACGCGGCCGGCGCGTCGTCCTCGGCGATCCAGTTCCCGTACACCCACGGTCCGGCAACCACTGCCACCACCACGAGCGCGACGATTCCCCCGATGATCCACCAGCGCTTGGTCATGACCGCCACGATAGTTGACACTTCAAGGTCGTGGGGCTTCCAGAATCCGGGACGGCCGGATCAGCAGTTGTCGAACTTCCATTCGCCTTCGACGAAACGCCACGTCATCGGCGACTTGTTGCCCTTGCCGTCGAAGGACGTCGCGATCACGGTGGCCGAGTCGCCGTCCATGGTGATGGCGAGTTCCTGCGGACCGGAGAAGTCCCGGCCCGCGTACGCCAGGGACGCGGCCTCCGCGTAATCCTCGCGGGTGAACTTGTCCTGGCACCGCTGGGACAGGGTGTCGTAGTCCTCGGCGTACTGCCCCTTCTGCAACCGCCCGTACTGGGTGTCCAGGGTGGCGCGCAGACTGTCCTCGGTCGGCGCAGCCGACGAGTCGTCCGACGAGCACCCGGCCAATGCCAACACCGCCGCGCCTGCGAGCGAAATCACGATCGAAGCCTTCATCACCGGCACATGGTTACCAGATCGGCCCGCCTCCCGTCCCCGGACCGGAGAAATCGGTCCGAACGAGGGACACACAGAAAAAAGCTCCCCACCTGCGTACACAGGTGGGGAGCTTTGGCGGTGGCGGAGGGATTTGAACCCTCGGTACGGGGTTACCGTACACAGCATTTCGAGTGCTGCACCTTCGGCCGCTCGGACACGCCACCGCGGGAAACAGTACCCGAACGCCCCCGGGGGACGAAATCGCGCCTCAACCTGCAGAAACCGCTCGGGTGAGGGGAACCCATCCCTGGTCAGACCGAGTGAGGGTTCCCCTCACCCTGGGGTGGCGCGAGTCGGTGGGTCCGGAAGAAGTCGTCGAGCAGGGCGGCGCAGTCGGCTTCGAGGACCCCGCCGCGCACCTGCGGGCGATGCGTGAGCCGCCGGTCCCGGACCACGTCCCACAGCGAGCCGACCGCCCCGGTCTTCGGCTCCCACGCCCCGAACACCACCCGCGACACCCGCGCCAGCACCAAGGCCCCCGCGCACATCGTGCACGGCTCCAGCGTCACCGCCAGCGTCGCGCCCTCCAGTCGCCAGCCGTCGCCGTGTACGGCAGCCGCCTGCCGCAGCGCCAGCACCTCGGCGTGTGCGGTGGGATCCCCGGACGCCTCGCGGGCGTTCGCTGCCCGCGCCAGCTCCCGCCCCTCGGCGTCGAAGACGACCGCGCCGACGGGGACGTCGGCCGGGCTGGCGTCACGCGCCGCGTCGAGGGCGGCGCGCACCATCGCCTCGTCGCGGGCGAGCGGCGACGTCACCGCAGCGGCGCGTCGAGCACGGCTGTCAGCTCGGAACCGAACCCGAGACGCTGCGCGATCATGGTCAACTGCTCGTCGGGATACAGGTCGGTCTCCGCGAGGATCACGCCGAGCACCGGCTCGGGCAGTCCGAGGTCCGACAGCACCGACAGGTCGCCCTCTTCCCAGGGCTCGATGTCGTCGAGCTCGTCCGCATCGATGTCGGGGGTCTCGATGTTCAGCGCCTCGAGGACGTCGGCGGCGATGTCGTACTCCAATGCCATCGTCGCGTCCGACAGCAGCAATCGGGTTCCCGTCGGCGCGGGACGCAGGATGACGAAGAACTCCTCGTCGATGTCGAGGAGACCGAACACGGCGCCCGACGCGCGCATCTCGAGAAGTTCCTTCTCGGCCTGCTCGAGGCTGGTCAGCGACGCCGCACTCAGCGCGGTGCACTTCCATTTCCCGTCGTCGAGAACCACTGCAACACCTACGCCGTCGAGGTCGTCGAACCGGTCGGACGAGGCATTGTTCCCCGCGCGTTGAGCAGCCATGCGGCAACCGTAGTCCGCACGTGCCCCCGACATGAAGTTCAGCGGGGCAAATGTGCCAACCTATCGGGGTGTCGGCTGAATCGAGTGCTCCTCCGGTGTGCGTCCTCGGGCTCGGCCTGATCGGCGGTTCCCTGCTGCGAGCGGCGGCCGCGGCGGGCCGTCCGGCGTGGGGCTGGAACCGCTCGGCGGAATCCGCCGAGCAGGCCCGCGACGACGGGTACGACGCGGACACCGACCTGCGGGCCGCCCTCGTACGCGCCCGCGACCAGGACGCGATCGTGGTGATCGCAGTCCCGGAGCCCGCCCTCGATTCCGTCCTCGACCGGATCGGCGAGTACGCCCCCGACTGCACCCTGACCGACGTGGTCAGCGTGAAGGGCTCGGTGCTCGCCGCCGTCCGCAGGCACGGGCTGGCCGACCGGTTCGTCGGCGGCCATCCGATGGCGGGCACCGCCGAGTCCGGCTGGCCCGCCGGTGACGTCGACCTGTTCCGCGGAGCGGTGTGGGTGGTCGCCGCGGAGGACGACACCGACCCCGACGACTGGACGCGGGTCGCGCGCCTCGCCCTCGACTGCGGCTCCGTCGTCGTCCCGGCGGGCGCCGACGAGCACGACTCCGCGGTCGCCCGGATCTCCCACCTGCCGCACCTGCTCGCCGAGGCGCTGGCGGTCACCGCGGCGGCGGGCGGCGACCTCGCGCTCGCGTTGGCAGCCGGCTCCTACCGGGACGGCACCCGCGTCGCGGGCACCGCACCGGCACTGGTTCGCGCGATGTGCGAGGCGAATGCGCAGGCGTTGACCGTGGCCCTGGACGAGGCACTGGCCCTGCTCACCGAGGCGCGCCGGGTCCTGGCCGAGACCGGCGGCACCGAAGCGCTCGTCGAGGCCGGGCACGCCGCGCGCGGCCGGTACGACAACCTCGACCGCTGGGAGATCAGCGATGCCGCGATCGGTGCACCCGGCTGGCCACAGGCGCTGCGAGACGCGGGCCGCCGCGGCGGAGTGATCCGCGCACTCTGAGCCGGGGGCGCGTCAGATCCGTTCGGCGAGACCGGGATAGTCGAGGAGGAATCCCTGGCCGTCGACGGAGATCGTCGAACTCGACACCGGCGAGAGCACGTGGATGCCGTCGGGCCCGGAGCTGTACGTCAGTTCCGCCGCCCGGACACTGAGGTCGGGCAGGTACACGTACACGACCGGAACCTGATGGTTCTCGGCGTTGTGCTGCATTCCGAACCGGCGGATCGGCAGCGTGTTGAAGAACGGGCTGAGAACGACGTCGACGTCCAGCGCTCCCCCGAAACCGGACCGGTGGTGGTTCGTGCCGTCCTCGACCATCCAGTAGCCCTCGGCGTCCCGGCTGATCGAGACGTGCCGCTCGCCGGAGGCGAGGCTGGTCCGCACCGACAACCGACGCGTCACGCCGGCCTCGTCGGTGACGAGATCGTAGGACGCACTGAAGGCGGGGTGGTCGGCGCACTCGCCGCCGATGATGCGTCCGGACGCTTTGATCCGGTTGCCCACCAATTGCACTCGCACCGACTCCATTCGAGGGGCATTGTGCGCCCGCCACGTGAGAACCGCCGGCCACACGGTGTCGTCGCGCTGTGCTGGATTGGTCACCTGTCTACGGTAAGCGACGCCGCGCCGATCAGCAGCCGAGGTGCCGTGTCACGCCGGCCGCGTCGCCCACCGGCCGCGGCATTCTGAACCATCGCCGCCATCTGCGGCCGGGAATGACGAAACCCCTCCACGGGATAACACCTTGGTCACAGAATGACGCTGATCGGATGACAGCACCAGGAGGAATTCGATGGCCGACAATCAGGAGATCTGGTCAGCCGAAGCCCGCCGAGTCCTGATCGAGGTGGCGGGCACCTATCAGCGCACCGTCACCTACCAGGAACTCGCGGACGAAATTCAGGAACGTTCCGGTGTCCGTACCCGAAACCTCCTGCAGAACTGGATCGGCAAGACCCTCAGCCGTGTCGGCGCGGAATGCGCCGGCCGAGGCGAGCCGCTGCTGTCGTCGCTGTGCATCAGCGTCAACGGCACCGTCGGCGAGGGCTACGCGAAGTCCGTCGCCGCGACCTACGGCTTCGCCCCCGACGACCTCGAGCAGCACGCCGCCGAGGAACGCCTGAGCTGCTACCGGCACTTCGGCGCGGTCGATCTGCCCGCCGACGGCGGCATCGCGACGCTCGCGCCCAGCGTGGTGCTGGCACGGGCCAAGGCGCAGAAGCGAGACCGCAGCAGGCGGCGCGAACTCGTCACCACCTGCGGGGACTGCTACCAGGTGCAATCGCTGACCGGGACGTGCGGCTGCAGCTGGTAACCGCCGCCGCGCCGCTCGCGTTGTAGTCGCCACCGGCGCGGGCTAGCGTCCAAGGCGTACCCAGCAGCGGCCTCGCACCCCCCGGCCGACCTCCGGCCCGGCGCGACCGCGGGAAGGTGCGTGGCATGAAGGCCATCCAGTACACCACCATCGGCGCCGAACCCGAGGTGACGGAGATCGAGAAGCCGTCACCGGGTCCCGGCGAGGTCCTCCTGAAGGTCACCGCGGCCGGCGTCTGCCACTCGGACGACTTCATCATGAATCTGCCCGAGGACCAGTACGTCTACGGACTGCCGCTGACCCTGGGCCACGAGGGTGCAGGCACCGTCGTCGAGGTCGGTGCCGGGGTGTCCGGCATCGACATCGGTACCAACGTCGTGGTGTACGGACCGTGGGGGTGCGGCACCTGCTGGCACTGCGCACGCGGGGAGGAGAACTACTGTTCCCGCGCCGCGGAACTCGGCATCACCCCGCCCGGCCTGGGTTCGCCCGGTGCGCTCGCCGAGTACATGATCGTCGACTCGCCGCGTCACCTCGTGCCCATCGGTGACCTCGACCCGGTCACGACGGTGCCCCTCACCGACGCGGGTCTCACGCCGTACCACGCGATCAAGCGGTCCCTGCACAAGCTGCGCGGCGGCTCCACCGCGGTCGTGATCGGCACCGGAGGTCTCGGCCACGTCGCCATCCAGTTGCTTCGGCACCTGTCCCCGGCCCGGGTCGTCGCACTCGACGTCAACGACGAGAAGCTGCGGTTCGCCCGCGAGGTCGGCGCCCACGAGGCCGTGCTGTCCGACAAGTCCGCGGTCGAGAACGTCCGCGCGATCACCGGACCCGAGGGTGCCGCGCTGGTCCTCGACTTCGTCGGATACCAGCCGACGATCGACATCGCGATGGGAGTCGCGGGCGTCGCGTCGGACGTGACCATCGTCGGGATCGGCGACTTCGTCGCGCACGCGAAGGTCGGATTCGGGCAGAGCCCATACGAGGCGGCGGTCACCTCGCCGTATTGGGGGTCGCGCAGCGAACTGATCGAGTTGATCGACCTCGCGCACCAGGGCGTGTTCGACATCGCCGTCGAGCGGTTCACCCTCGACGACGGCGTCGAGGCGTATCGCCGGCTCTCCGCAGGCACCCTGCGCGGCCGCGCCGTGATCGTGCCCTGACCGACCACCGTCGCCCCGGCATTCGCGCAGGTGACCGCGCGCTTGTAGTCTTCGCGGCGTGACATCTCGGGGCCCGGCCTTCGCGCGAATGCGCGGCGGCTTCGTCGGCTCCCTGTCGGGCGCGCTGACGGTCGCCGCGCACGGGATCGGCGGCGGGATGGCTCCGTCGCAGAGTTCCGTCGTCCTGCTCGTGCTGGCGTGCTCGGCCGTGGGCGCACTGGTGTCCGCGACCCGGGCGCGCCGGCACGACCTGCTGTTCCTGGTCGGCGCCCTCGCCGCGGGGCAGGCCCTCGGGCACGCGACGCTGTCGGTCGGCGCCGGGGCGCACCACGGTCTGCAGCTCGGGCCGGCGATGCTGGCCGCGCACGCGGTCGCCGCCGTGGTCACCGCGGTCCTCGTCCGCGCGGGTGGACGCGGGTGTCAGCTCGCCGTCGCCTCGCTACGTTCGATCCTTCCGACACCGTTCGCCCCGGTCCCGGCTCCTGCCCTCCCGGCCCGGCCCGTCCCGGCAGCTCGCCGGCAGCTCCGGCGTTGGCTCCTTGTCGGGGCACGCCTCGGGACCCGCGGACCACCGATTCTCGTCTGACGCACCCACATCCACCGCCGCGGACGACAGCCGTGGCGGTGCCGTCGGCGTGCGCATCCACTTCACCTCGGCGGCTTCGCCACCCGTGCGCGTTTTCGGTAGCTCCAACTACCACAAGCGCGCACAGGGGCGGGGCGCCTTCCTCGCCGCAGCGCGACGACACCCCGACCCCGGTTCGGGTCGTCGGCGCGCGCTGCCGCACATCGAGAATCGAGAAACAGTCATGTCCGCACCCGACATCGAACGGGCCACCGGCCCGTCACCCGACCCCGCACCGCCAGGAAGACGGCACACCGCGCGCCCGCTGATGATGCGGCTGCACTTCTACGCCGGGATCCTCGTGGCTCCCTTCATCCTGATCGCGGTCGTCACCGGCGGTCTCTACGCCATCGCCCCCGCGCTCGAACAGGTCGTCTACCGCGACCAGTTGCACGTCGCGTACACCGGCCCCGCCAAGCCGGTGGCCGAGCAGATCCGCGCCGCCCAGGAGGTGCGACCCGATCTGACCGTCTCCGCGGTCCGGCCCGCGCCGAACGAGGGCGACACCACCCGCGTCCTGTTCACCGACCCGAGCCTCGGCGAATCCGAGCGGCTCGCGGTGTTCGTCGACCCGTCGACGGCGCAGCCGGTCGGCGAACTCGCCGTCTACGGCAGCAGCAGCGCGCTGCCGATGCGTACCTGGATCTCCCAGCTGCACCGTCACCTGCACCTCGGTGAACCCGGTCGCATCTACAGCGAGCTCGCCGCGAGCTGGCTGTGGGTGGTCGCCCTCGGCGGCGTCTACCTGTGGTGGGACCGCTACCGGAAGGCGCGCGCCCGCGACAACGGCACGGTGCGACTGCTCACCGTCGACCGCGCGTCGAAGGGCCGCAACCGCACCCTGAACTGGCACGGCGCCGTCGGCATCTGGATCGCGGTCGGCCTGGTGTTCCTGTCCGCGACCGGTCTGACCTGGTCGAAGTACGCCGGCGAGAACGTGTCCGAACTGCGGACCGCGCTCTCGTGGACGACCCCCGTGCTGGACAAGACGATCGGCGCCGCTCCCGCAGCCGCCGGCGGGCACGAGGGACACGGCGACGGACACGACGGCCACGCCGACACGACCGTCGTCGACGGCAACATCGACCGGATCGACGGTGTGCTCGCGATTGCCGCCGAGAACGGCGCGAGCGAGGCCGTCGAGGCGTCGATCCCCGCCGACACGGCGACGGCGTTCACCGTCGCCGAGACCCGGCAGCCGTGGGCTCTGGCGCAGGACTCGGTCTCCGTGGACGGCGCAACGGGTCGTGTCGTGGACGTCCTGGACTTCTCGACGTGGCCGATCGCCGCGAAGCTCACGACGTGGGGCATCGCGCTGCACATGGGCGTGCTGTTCGGGCTCCTCAACCAGCTCGCCCTGCTCGCGCTGTCTGTCGCGCTGGTGACGGTGATCGTGCGCGGCTACATCATGTGGTGGCGTCGCCGTCCCACCCGCGGCTCCGACTGGGCGGTGGGCCGTCCACCGCTGCGCGGCGCGCTGCGGCAGGCTCGTCCGGTCGCGGCGGTCGCAATCGTGGCCGCCGCGGTCGCGGTCGGCTGGTTCGTGCCGCTGCTCGGCTGGACGCTGCTCGGGTTCCTCGTGGTCGACGTCGCGGTCGGCGCCGCGAAGCGCGCCCGCGCCTGACGTTCCGGGGTGCCTCCCGTCACGGAGGCGCCCCGGGCCGGCGCCGTCCGGCGCATCGCCCTCGAATGCACGAGATCCCCGTCACCTTGTGGTGACGGGGATCTCGGTGGTGCGCCCGAAGGGATTCGAACCCCTAACCTCTTGATCCGTAGTCAAGTGCTCTATCCGTTGAGCTACGGGCGCATGTTCTTCAATTGTGCCGGAGAACCGGCTGTGCCGGAAATCCGGCACTGTCAGCGAACTGACATGGCGGAAGCGAGAGGATTTGAACCTCCGGTCCCCTGTAAGGAGGACAACTCATTAGCAGTGAGTCCCATTCGGCCGCTCTGGCACGCTTCCTAGGCTCAGGTCCTTTCGAACCGCCGGGACGAAAGATTACACATGGACGACCGTGATCTGCAAAACGGCTGGTCAAAACTCCGTTTGCGCAGGTCGCCGCGATCCGGCCCGGGGCGCGGCGCTACTGTGGCCTCGTGACCGCACGCATCCGCCCCGACCTCGACACCTTCCCCTCGTACGTGCCGGGGAGGAGCTTCCCCGGCGCCCACAAGCTGGCGAGCAACGAGACCACCGCGGGGCCGCTGCCCTCGGTGGCGTCGGCGATCGCGACGGCCGCTGCCGGAGTCAACCGCTACCCCGACAACACGAACCTCGCGCTGCGCGAGTCGTTGTCCGAGCGGCTCGGCGTCGGAGTCGAGCGGATCGCCGTCGGCTGCGGGTCGGTGAGCCTGTGCCAGGAACTGGTGCAGCTCGCCGCGGGACCCGGCGACGAGGTGATCTTCCCGTGGCGGTCCTTCGAGGCGTACCCCGTGGTGACGCAGGTGGCGGGCGCGACGCCGATGCCGGTGCCGCTCACGGCCGACCACGCCCACGACCTGGACGCGATGGCGGCGGCGGTGACCGACCGGACGCGGCTGGTGTTCCTCTGCAACCCGAACAATCCGACCGGGCGGACGTCGTCGGCCGCCGAGATCACGTCCTTCCTCGACACGGTGCCGTCGCACGTCCTGGTCGCGCTGGACGAGGCGTACTTCGAGTACGTGCGACCGGGCACCGATGCCGGCGAGATGATCCCGGACGGCGTCGCACTCGCCGAGGGCCGATCGAATGTCGTTGTGCTGCGAACCTTCTCGAAGGCGTACGGACTGGCGGGACTGCGGGTCGGATATGCGATCGCCGCCCCGGAGATCGTCGTGGCGTTGAGCAAGGTGCACACTCCGTTCGCGGTGAACTCGGTCGCGCAGTCCGCGGCGATCGCCTCGCTCGCGGCCGCCGACGAGCTCCTGGCGCGCACCGACCAGGTGGCGGCGGAGCGGACGCGGGTCCGCGACGCGCTGATCACCGCCGGCTACGAGGTGCCCGAATCGGGCGGCAACTTCGTGTGGCTGCCGCTGGGCGCGAAGTCCCAGACCTACGGCGATGCCAGTGCGGACGCAGGTGTCGTGGTGCGGGCGTACGGCACCGACGGCGTGCGGATCACGATCGGCGACCCGCACGAGAACGACGCGTTCCTCGCGTTCGCCACGAGCGCCGGCCTCGAACTGTTGAAGGCCTGACGCCGGTCAGACCCCCAGCGCTCGTGCCAGTGTCGGCCACGCGTCGTGCAGGTCCTGCTCCCAGTACGGCCAGGAGTGGGTGCCGGTGTCGCGGTAGCGGAACGTCGCGGGAATGCCGAGCTCACGCAGTCGCGCGTCGAACAGGCGGGTGCACGCGAGCGCGGCCGATTCGAGCCCCGCGCCCAGCGTCACCGCGCTGAGGCCGGAGACGGTGGTCGGATCGTCGAGCGCACCCGCGACACCGTTGCCGGTGGACACGTAGATCTGCTTGCCGCGCAACGCTTCCGCGTTGCGCATCGGATCGTTCGCCGCCCATGCCGGGTCACCGTCCGGGCCCCACATGTTGTCGGCGTCGCCACCCTTCCACGCGACGGTGGCCCGCACCGACAGCCGGGAGTTCGACTGGCTGTTGTCCGCGCAACCACTGAACGCCGCAACACCGGCGTACATGTCGGGATGCCTGGCGGTGAGGTTCAGTGCGGCGTGGGCTCCCATCGACAGGCCCGCGATCGCGTCGATCCCGTTGCCGTCGAACCGGGCGTCGACGATCGGCGGCAGTTCCTCCGTCAGGAACGTCTCCCACTCGTCGACGCCGAGTTTCGGATCGGGGCGCAGCCAGTCGGTGTAGTAGCTGCCGGTACCGCCGACCGGCAGCACGACGTTGACGGGTTTGTCGGAGAAGAAGCGGACTGCGTCGGTGCGCTGCGTCCAGGTGCTCTCCTGGTAGTTCGACTCCTCACCCCCGCCCGCACCGTCGAGAAGGTAGAGGGTCGGCCGGGGACCGGTGCCGGGGGGAGGCAGCAGCACCTGAACCTGAACAACCTCCCGCATGGACGGCGAGTGGACGAACAGCGCTGCCCGGCGGTCGCCGAGCATGGTGACGTGGTCGACGGTCGCGACCTGCCTGGCGGACGCAGCCCGGGCGCCGGCGGGGGTGGCCGTCAGGGCGCACAGGACCACGGACAGAACCAACGTCACGAGTAGCTTCACGGGCCCACCTCGTGCGGCACACCGCCGGGTTGCGGACGAGCCGCCGGCGGCAACGGTATCGGATCATCGGACCCGCCGCAGGGCGAGCCGAATCTCGTTGCCGTTCCTCACGGTTCAGCGCACGGTCACACGGCCATCGCGCGCGCCAGGCTCGGCCAGGACGTGCGCAGGGCGTTCTGCCAGTACGGCCAGGTGTGGGTGCCGCCGGGTGTGTAGTCGAAGGTGGCGGGGATACCCAGGTCCTCGAGTCGCTGCTCGAACCCGAGTGTGCAGTGGTACGCGGCCGCCTCGAGGGTACCGCCGAGCAGCATGATCACCGGCAGGTCCGGGTCGTCGAAACGCTCGTGCTCACCCATCGCCCCCGTACCGACAGACGAGTAGACGACCTTGCCGCGCAATGCTTCCGCGTTCGCCATCGGGTCGTGCGCCGCCCAGTCCGGGTCGTCGTCCCTGCCCCACATGTTGTCGGCGTCGCCGTCGACGTAGCCGACGGACCGGCGCACCATGAAGCGTGCCTCGGGACTCGTGGTGTCGGCGCACCCGCTGTACGAGGCGACGCCGGTGTACAGCTCGGGTTTGCGGGTGATGAGGTTGAGAGCGGCCGCGCCTCCCATCGACAGCCCCGCGACGGTGTTGACGCCGTTGCCGTCGAATTCGGAGTCGATCAGCGGCGGAAGCTCCTCGGTCAGGAAGGTCTCCCACTGGTTGACGCCGAGCGCGGGGTCGGGCTTCTGCCAGTCGGTGTAGTAGCTACCGCTGCCGCCGACCGGGAGCACGACGTTGACCGGCTTGTCCGCGAAGAAGTCGACGACATCGGTCTGATTGGTCCAGTCGCTCTCCCGGCCGTCGGATTCCTGCCCGCCGCCGACACCGTCCAGGAGGTACAGCGTCGGGTGTGCGGCGTCGCGGTCGGCCGGGAGCAGCACCTGGACCTGGACGATGCGGCCCATCGCCGGGGAGTCGACGAACACCGCCGCCCGCCGGTCCGTCAGCATCGTGACGTGGTCGACCGTTGCCGTTGCGGCGTGAGTGCCACCCGCGACCGCGTGCGGGGCGACGAGAGCGGTCGTTGCCACCGCCAGGGCCGTTGCCGCCAGGATTCTCATCGTGTCCGCCTTCGTGGTGCAGCGCGGGACCCGCCCCGGGCGTCATCGTCGTTCGGCACACTCTCGCAGCTCACAACCCTTATCAGCAAAAGATCTCCAGACGGATCACTGCTACTGTGATGCCACTCACACCATCGGACGAGGTGAATCATGCGCATTCACTACCGGGTTCGGGTCACCGCCGCGGCACTCGCCGTCGCTGGTTGCGCGGCGCTTGCCAGCGCATGCGTCGAGCCCTCCGAGGCCGCCCCGACCGACCACGTCCTCACCGGTCCGAGCGTGCCGGTCGGCGACGGAACCGGCCACACCTACGTCACCGTCGCCGACGACGGGACACCCGCCGCGATCGGCATCCGGCTGTCCGCGACCGCGCTCGACGGCCTCGGAACGGACATGCACGCACCGATGGAGGTGTTCGACCTCGACCTGCCCCCGGATGCACCTCCGACGGTGTTCGAGTCGGTGACGGTCGACTGGAACCCGCACGGACACGAACCCGCGGGCGTGTTCACCGCGCCGCACTTCGACATGCACTTCTACCTGCTGAATCGAGCCGAGGTGGACGCGATCGAGCCGACAACGCTCGACTTCGTGCGGCAGGCGTCTACGCTCCCGCCGGGCCGCTACATGCCCGTCGACTACGTTCCGCCGCCCGGGCCGCCCCTGCTACAGACAGTCCAGCGGATGGGCCTGCACTGGACCGACTCCGCAGACGGGATCGGAGCGCCCGGATACCTCTTCGACCAGGTCCTCCTGGCCGGATCGTGGGACGGCGCATTCACCTTCCTCGAGCCGATGATGACCCGCGATTGGATGCTCACCAGGCAGAGCGTCGCGGAGCCGGTGAAACAACCGGAGGCGTACGCGGAGTCCGGCTACTACCCGACCACCTACACCGTGAACTTCGACGACGACACCTCCGAGTACGTCATCGAGCTCGGCGGAATGACCCTGCGCGAGGCGTCGTGAACGGGCACCCGAAGCGGCGAACAGGTAACGGTGTCGCCGTTGACGGCCGACGACGCCCCGACACGCCTACAGTCGGTCCGAGTCGTACTTCGTCCGCAAGGAGAGGACCACGATGAAGCCGATCGCCACACTCGCGGCATCCGCGCTCGTCGCCGCTGCCGTGTTCACCGGGACCGGAACCGCGCTCGCCGAACCGGCCCCGCCCCCGCCGCCGCCGACGAAACAGCAGGCGCTCGACAACATGCTCGCCGAGCTCGGCGTCGCCTGGGCCCAGGGCGGAGCCGCCGGAACCGCGATCGGTGCGGTCGTCGGCCTCGGCATCGGCTGCGTGTCGATGTTCCCGGGCAGCCTCGCCGGATGCATCATCGGCGCCCCGACCGGCGCGACGATCGGGGGCCTGATCGGCATGGGCAACGGGAACCCGAAGGTGCAGCAGTCGATCGAGACGTACCTGAACACCCCGTAGAACGCTCAGCCGGCGAGATCGTCCGGCCCGATCGGGTCGCGCGCCCAATCCTGCGGCGTCACGGCCGAACCGGCTCGAATCCACCGGATCACGACCACACCCGCCAGCGCGACCGCTGTCACCACGAGAATCCTCATGGCGTAAGCATCACACGGTCGACACGCAGCGCACGCGACGGCCGCAGCACGGCAGGTGCGTCATCGGTCGCGTGCGGTCTCGAGTCCCAGCGCGAGAGAGGTCGCGGTGATCGAGTCGTCGACGGTGCCGGAATCCCAGTTCGTCCCGACCGTGTGACCCGGTACGGCTACGGCGACGATCTCCGCCCAGGAGGTGCGCCATTCGTCCGGGAAGCACTGCCGAAGCAGGTCGAGCATGATCGGAACTGCCGTCGACGCTCCTGGGGACGCTCCGAGGAGACCGGAGATGCTCCCGCCGGCGCCGACGACGAGCTCGGTTCCCTGATGGAGAATGCCGACGCGGCGGCGGTCGGGGGTGACCAGTTGCGCACGTTGGCCCGCAGGGACGAGCTGCCACTGGCGCGGGTCTGCCTCGGGGTGGAAGCGACGCAACTTGGCGAACTTCTTCGCGGGGCCGGACGCGAGTTCCGTGACCAGATAGCGCATCAGTGACAGATTCTGGACGAGGGCCGCCGCGATGACGTGAAGGTTGTGCCAGCGCAGCGTGGCGAAGAAGTCGGTGAGGCGGCCGTTCTTGAGCAGCTTGGTGCTGAAGGTCGCGTAGGGGCCGAACAGCAGATGCTCCGCCCCGTCGATGAACCGCCTGTCGAGGTGCGGCACGGACATCGGTGGTGCGCCGATCTCGGCCTGCCCGTACACCTTCGTCTCGTGGCGGGCGACGATCTCCGGTTCCGAACAGCGGAAGAACGCCGCGCCCACGGGCAGGACGGCGTATCCGCGTACTTCCGGCAGCCGTGCGCGCTGCAGCAGAGCCAGTGCCATTCCCCCTGCGCCGACGAACACATGACGCCCACGCAGCTCGAAGCTGCCATCGCGCGACTTTCCGCCGACCGCCCACGTTCCGTCCGGGGATCGGCGCAGCGAGCGCACGTCGTGCTCGAGCAGTACCCGGCCGCCGGCGTCGGTGACGATACGGGTCAGCTCCCGCGTCAGTGCACCGAAGTCGATGTCCGTTCCATCGCGGTGCCGGGTCGCGGCGATCGGCTCGCCGGGATCCCGCCCCTCGACGATCAGGGGCGCCCATTCACCGACCACGGCGTGGTCCTCGCTGTACTCCAATCCATCGAACATCGGATCGTTCGCCAAGGTCTCGAATCGCTGTCGGAGGTAGTCGATGTCGCGTCGGCCGAATACCACGTCCATGTGCGCGGCAGTGTGAATGAAGGCGTTGGGGTCCAGCGCGCCCGTGCGTGCGAGATGGGCCCACCACTGGCGGCTCAGGTGAAACTGCCGGGCGATCGTCGACGCCTTGCGTCCGTCTGCCGGGTCCGGCATGTAGTTCAGTTCGCAGAATCCCGAGTGCCCGGTGCCGGCATTGTTCCAGGGTCCACTGCTCTCGGCGGCCAGGCCGGTTGCCCGTTCCAGCAGCACGATCCGCCAATCCGGCTGAAGGACGGCGAGCATCGATCCCAGGGTGGCGGACATGATGCCGCCGCCGATCACGATGACGTCGGCATCCGTGACGGAACCTCGCGAGAGATCGGACGTTTTCCTCATGTGGCACGCTCCCGGGTCAGAGGGTCGGTTCACCCAGGATTCGCGCTTAAAATCGATCCGTCCAATGAATGAATGCGCAGATACGATCCGAATATGAATCAATGGTCGAGCCGGCTGGCGCCACAACTGCGTGTTCTGGTCGAACTGGCCGCCCATGAGGGCCACATGACCCACGCCGCAGCGGAACTGCGCATGCCGCAGTCGTCGATGAGTCGCCGCATTCACGCCCTGGAGAAGGAACTGGGCATCCCCCTGCTCATTCACGACGGACGGGTCGTGCGCCTCACCGCTGCCGCACAGCGCCTCGCGCTGCACCTGCGTGAGCCGCTACGGCAACTGGATCTGGTGATCGACGAAGTGACCGGAGATGCCGACCCCGACCACGGGACAGTGCGTTTCGGCTTTCCGCTGACCATGGGGACGGGACGCGTCCCCGATCTGCTCGCGCAGTTCCGACGCCGCCATCCCGGTATCCGAGTGCTCCTCAAGCAAGCGCACGGCTCGGCACTCGGCGCAGACCTGCTCGCGGGCGCCCTCGATCTGGCGATCGTCATTCCCGCACCCGTACGACTCAGGCACGCCCGGATCGGGACTCAACGCATCCAGGTCGTGGTGCCCGACGGACATCGACTCGCAGACGCGCGGCATCCACGACTCGCCGATCTCGCCGGCGAGACGTTCATCGCCAACCCGCCCAGCTACAACCTCCGACAGCTGACCGAGGCCTGGTGTAATGACGCCGGCTTCACCCCGGACGTCGCGTTCGAGGTCACCGAGTTCGCGACGATCCGCGAATTGATCAGCCGCGGGCTCGGAATCGCATTGCTCCCACACGACGAGCGTCCGACTCCAGGGTTGACCGAGTTACCCTTGGCCGGAGAACAATTCAGCAGGGACATCGCACTCGCGTGGAGTGCCGCCATCGAAGCACCCCCGACACGACGCCTCAGCGGCTTTCTTCTCGAACACTTCGATTGACGCGGCTCCGGTGCGGTGAGCCGAATCGGCGAGGAATCACGTCGGACCGACCACGAGACGCGATCGATCACAGGGGAATCACGTGGCGACAGTAGTGAAGTTCACCGGACGACGGCATCCGTTTCGGGCGCTGCACACCGTCGCGATCACGGTTTCCACACCGCGGCACGCGGTACAACCCGCCGTTGGACGGTGGACGGGGCACAGAAGTGGCGAAACCGCATGTCGGGAGTTCTTCGAGCCGGCGCGCCGTCTGTACCTCGCGGCCGGGTTCGTCGAGTGCGCGCCCTTCGGGGACTACTCGAACGACCCGAACAGCACCTTCATGACCGTCACGCTGTGAAGCGTTCTTCCAGAACGCGTTTCACACCCGGTCGTCGAGGAAGGTCGCGGCAATCACCGTTCGGGACAACGGAACCCGCACCATGCCGGGACGCAGGGTGCGGGTTCCGTGATCGATCGTGCGCCAGATCGGTCCGTCGGGTCGTGGTGGCGACCCGGTACCCACCAACTCGACCGCGATGGTGAATCCGGTCGGGTGCCGCAGTCAGACGCGGCCACGGGCGGCGAGGCTGTTGAGCACCGCCGCGGCCTGGTCGGCCCCGTCGACCGTGACGGTGAACCGCGACCCGTCGCCTCGGGTGACCTCCAGCGCAGGGCCCGGCCGGGCGATCAGCCCGACACCACGCGGACCGACCCGGTAGCCGTAGCCGCCGAACCCGTTGAGCACCTTGACGGTGACCGCGCGCGCCTCGGCGACCTCGTCGAGAGGGATGTGGACGGGCCTGACCGGGAAGACGCCGCGCGCGGACAGCCCACGCTGATCGACGACGACGCGGACCGGGGCGAGAACGAGCGCCATCACGGCACCCGAGATCGCGGCGACCACGAGCAGCAGGATCGCCGAGCCCGCCCCGACCGCCGTCAGTGCGACCACGACCGCGATCGGGACCACGCCGACGAGGACGCCGAACCACCGCGGCATCGACGCCGATCCCGACCATGCGACCCGCTCCCCGCCCTCGAGCGGGATGCGTGCGGCGTCGACGCCGGGCGCGGTGCTCGCCAGGGCCGGCCCGGGTGACGGCATGCTCAGGTGGGCGAGCACGGCCGCGACGGCTGCGATCGCCGCGCCGACGACGATCCACCAGCCGGGCACGGTGACGGACGAGGCGTCGGCGACGCCGCGCTGCGGTATCGCCAACAGCGCCGGCAGCACGGCCAGGAAGGAGCCGATGCCGGAGGCGAGGACGACGCCCATTCGGGCGGCCCGCAGGTCACGCCGCGTGATCAGCACCAGGATCGTCACCAGCAGCGCGGCGGTCGCGGGACCCAGGAGCACGGTCGCGCGCGCCGCGGCCTGCGAGGCGAACCCGTCGGCACTGCCGCCGAGCGTGAAGTGCACGGCCATCGGATCCGGCAGGTCTGCGGCCCACGTGGCGAACAGCACCAGCGCGATCGCGGCGAGCACCACCGGCGCCGACAGCGCCGCGACCAGCGCACGGACCCATGACACCTGCGGCACCACGGTCTGTTCGGTCATGTCATCTCCTTCTTCACGAGGGTCACCAGTTCCGCCGCACTCAGTCCGACGCGACGCGCCTCGGCGACGACGTCGCGAACCGCCTCCTGGAGCCGGCTGCGTCCGCCGGCGTCGGCCGCGACCACCGCGCCGCGGCCACGCCGCAGTTCGATCAGCCCCTCGTCACGCAGCTGCTGGTATCCCCGCAGCACCGTGTGCACGTTCAGGTCGAGGGATTCGGCCAACTCCCGAGCGCCGGGCAGCCGGTCCCCGGGGCCGACCGTGCCGTCGGCGAGGGCGCGCCGCACGCTCGCCGCAACCTGTTCGAAGAGCGGCGTCGGCGAGGCGGGGTCGATTCGAATGAGCACAAACACATCCTATTGTTCTAGTTCCATTAGAACAAGTTGCCCGCGCGACGGACCCGTTCGACGACGACCTCGAGCAGCGGGGAATGCCCTCGAGGAGACTCGTTCGCCGGGAAGGTGCACCAGTGGCAGGCTGCGTCCGGAGCTGCGCACGAAAATGGCCTCCCACCTGCAACAACAGGTGAGAGGCCACTGGCGGAAGCGGAGGGATTTGAACCCCCGTTGGTGTTACCCAAGCTCGCTTTCAAGGCGAGTGCATTCGGCCGCTCTGCCACGCTTCCGTGGCGAATCCTAGCCGCCCGGGGCGAGCCCGGCCCAATTCGGCGTGCGCGTCAGACGGTCGGGCGAGCGTCGAGGGCGGCGTCGACCTTCTCGAACACGGACGCGACGGCAGCGAGCTCGTTGTCGTCGAGTTGGTCGATCAGGTAACTGCGAACCCCGCGGACATGGGTCGGTGCCGCCTCCGCGAGCTTCTGCCTGCCGAACGGGGTGATGAACGCGAGTACACCACGTCCGTCCTCCACACACGTGCTGCGCGAAACCAGGTCCTCCGACTCCATGCGGCGGATCTGATGGGTCAACCTGCTGCGGGACGAAAGGATTCCGTCGGCGAGTTCACTCATCCGGACCGACCCGTCGGGCGACTCGGACAGCATGACGAGGATGCGGTAGTCGGCGAGCGAAATGCCGTGCAGGGACTGCAACTCCCGGTTGAGCACCTCCATCAGGCGTTGGCTGCCCTCGATGAATCCGCGCCAGGCCCGCATCTCCGCGTCGTCGAGCCACCGCGGAGCCGTACCCGTCGCCTGTGCGATCTCTGATTCCACGTCGTCAGTCTAGAGACCCCAGCCTGTCGGAGTGCTCCTGAGAACGCTGCGGTCGAGCTCCGCGACCGACGCGAAACCGGCGAGCCCGAGCGTGACGTCGAGATCCGCGAGCAGCATCCGCAGCGAATGCCGCACACCGTCGGCGCCGGCCAACCCCAGCCCGTACACCCACGGTCGCCCGTAGAGCACCGCGTCGGCACCCAGCGCGAGTGCCTTGGCGACGTCGGCGCCACTGCGGATTCCGGAGTCGAGAAGGACGGTGGACCGATCCCCGACCGCTGCCGCGACGTCGGGCAACGCGTCCAGTGCGGCGATCGCACCGTCGACCTGCCGTCCGCCGTGGTTGCTGACCACCACACCTGCCGCGCCCGCGTCGACGACGGCGCGCGCGTCGTCGGGGTGCACGATCCCCTTGACCAGGACCGGCAGATCCGTCCACCGGGCCAGGCGCTCGACGTCACGCAAGCGGATCGCGTGGTTGCCGAACATCGAGACCCAGGTGAGCACCGCCATCTGCATGGCCTCGACGCTCTCCTCCGGCGGCGTCGCCAGCCGGGACCGGAAAACCGGATCGGACAGGTAGTTGGCGATGCCCTTCGCCTGCAGGAAGGGCAGGTGTCCGAGTTCGAGGTCGCGGGGCCGCCAGCCCATTCCGGGTGTGTCCGCGGTGAGGACGATCGCCTTGGCGCCGGCGGCGGTCGCGCGCCGCACCAGCGACTCGGCGACCTCGTCGTCCGACGGCCAGTACAGCTGGTACCACCAGTTCTCACCCGACACCGCCGCCACGTCCTCGATGGCGCTGGACGCCGCCGTCGACAGCACCGATCCGACACCGAGTTCCGCGGCGGCGGCGCCCACGGCCCGTTCGGCGTCGGGGTGCACGAGTTCGAGCACCCCGATCGGCGCGGTCAGCACGGGCGCCGCGAGCCTGGTCCCCAGCACCTCCACGCTCAGATCACGGGCGTCGGCGGACGCGGTGCCGCGGAGCATCCGAGGGACGATGGCGTGCCGGTCGAACGCCGCCAGGTTCGCTGCCGCGGTGCGTTCCGTGGACGCGCTTCCGGCGATGTATCCGAATGCCTCCGGCGACAACCGTTCCCGCGCCAGTTCTTCCAGCCCCGCCGCGGTCATCGGCAGTTCCGGCACGGTTCCGCCGAGGCCGGCGAAGTAGATCTCGTTCTGCATGTTCCCGAAATAGGTCACGCCGTGACCGTAGCCGTTGCGCGCGCCGAACACGGGTGGATCCCCGGTCGGGCCGGAACCCGATAGCGTCGACCCCATGCATGCGATCACCATCACGGCACCCGGCGGGCCCGAAGTCCTCACCTGGAACGAGGTTCCCGACCCGGAGCCCGGACCCGGCCAGGTGCTGATCGACGTCGCGGCCACCGCCGTCAATCGCGCCGACGTCCTGCAGCGCCGCGGGCTCTACCCACCCCCGCCCGGTGCGAGCGACATCCTCGGGCTCGAATGCTCCGGCACGATCGCCGCGCTCGGCGACGGAGTGCGGGACTGGCAGGTCGGCGACCGGGTGTGCGCGCTCCTCGCCGGCGGCGGCTACGCGGAGAAGGCGGTCGTCACCGCGAACCAGTTGCTGCCCATCCCCGACGGCCTCGACCTCGTCGCCGCGGCGGCGCTGCCCGAGGTCGCGTGCACCGTGTGGTCGAACCTGGTGATGATCGGCGGCATGCGCAGCGGACAGCTGGTGCTCGTGCACGGCGGTGGCGGCGGCATCGGCACCCACGCCATCCAGGTCGCCGTCGCGCTCGGCGCCACCGTCGCGGTGACCGCAGGCTCCGAGCACAAGCTCGCCGCCTGCCGCGAACTCGGCGCCACCATCACCGTCAACTACCACGAGGACGACTTCGTCACCGCGGTCCGCGACGCGGGTGGCGCCGACCTGATCCTCGACAACATGGGTGCGAAGTACCTGGGCCGGAACGTCGACGCCCTCGCGCCCGACGGACAGCTGTGCGTGATCGGCATGCAGGGCGGCGCGGTCGGCGAGCTGAACCTCGGGAAGCTGATCGCCAAGCGGGGCCGCGTGTTCGCCACGGGCCTGCGTGGTCGTCCCGAGGCCGGGCGGTCCAGCAAGGCCGAGATCGTGTCGGAGGTGACGCGGCGACTGTGGCCGCTCGTGGCGGACGGGACCGTCCGGCCGGTGGTGCACACGGAGCTGCCGATCACCGAGGCGGCCCGCGGTCACGAGCTGCTCGACTCGGCGGACACCGTCGGCAAGGTGGTGCTCACCGTCGGGTGACCGGCTGAAGGTGGCCTTCGTGCGCATGAACAAGACGAAGGCCACCTTCAGCCGATTCGCCGGGTACTCACGCTCGCGGCCGAAGGCCCCCTTCATGCGCGTGAACGAGACGAAGGCCACCTTCAGCCCGACAACGGGCGGTGATGCGGGACGGCGGTGACGGTGCCGGCGGGTCAGCCGAGTGCGGCGACCGCGCGGACGAGCTGGTCGATCTCGTTGCGGGTGGTGTACGGCGCGAGCCCGACGGTGATCGCGCCGCCCTCCTCGTTGACGCCGAGCGAGTCCAGCAGGCGACTGCCCCGGCCCCCGACGACGGTGCCGATGCGACGCTCCGCGAAGTGCTCGGCCGCCTTCTCCGCGCTGACCCCGGAGACGGTGAAGCTGATCGCGGGGACACGGCTGTGCGAGGTGCCGATCAACGTCACCTGCGGGAGGCGGCGCAGCGACGCGAGGAGCCGCTCGAACAGGCGGTCGTGGTAGTCCTGCAGCGAGCTGATCGACGTCTCCAGCCGCTCGCGACGGGACCCGGTGGCGGATTCGTCGAGGTTGGCGAGGTAGTCGATGGACGCGGTCAGACCGGCGAGCAGGGCGTACTGGTGGCCGCCCATCTCGAGCCGCTCGGGGCCGTGCGCGTGCGGGTTCAGCGAGATCGACGGGATCCGGTCGATCAGTCCGGGATCGCGGAACACCAGCGCGCCGATCTGCGGGCCACCCCAGCTGGGTCCGCTGACGGCGAGGACGTCGGCACCGAGCTCGTGGATGTCGACGTGCGCGTACGGGGCGGCGGCGATGGCGTCGCACACCATCAGTCCGCCCATCTCGTGGATCCGGTCCGACGCGACGCGGACGTCCGGTGCGGACCCGACGATCGGGGACGCCGCCGTCAACGCGACCAGCCGGGTCGTCGGACCGATCAGCTCCGCGAACTGCCAGCTGGGCAGATCACAGGTGTCGATCTCGACCTCGGCCCACCGCACCTGCGCGCCGTACCGGTTGGCGACACGCAGCCAGGGCGCGACGTTGGCCTCCTCGTCGAGCCGTGACAGCACGACACCCGTGCCGAGCCCCAGCCGCGAACTGAGGGCCTCGGCGAGCCACGCGAGCAGCGTCGCGCGGTCCGGTCCGAGCACGACGCCGGCCGGGTCACCCCCGACGAGGTCGGCGACCGCCTCACGGGCGGCGTCGAGTGTTGCCGCGGCGCGCCGCGCGCTGACATGCCTGCCGACATGCGAGGATCCGGATCCTCGGAATCCCTTCGACACCGCGGTCGACACGGAATCCGGGTGCAGCATTCCGGCCTGGGGGTCGAGATGGATCCATCCGTCTCCCAGGGTCGGGATCAGTCCCCGTACCCGGGCGACGTCGTAAACCATGACCGACAGCCTAAGACCTGTTTTCGACGCGATGCGATCGGGATGGCGGATTCCACACCACGACAGTGGATCTGAGCAGCCACGACACCGAACCCCGATCCGCCCTTTAGCGATTCGCGGCCGATACCGACAAGATGGAGACATGACGCATCCGGAGAATGAGCACGTCGTCGTGATCGGACCCGACGGTCGGCCCGTGGCGTCGGAGTCACCGGACTCCGCTCGGGAACAGGCCGCGCAACCGTCGAGCAACGGAACCGGTACCCCGGACGACGCCGGTGAGGCCACCGAGGAGCGGGAGGAAACCCTCGCGGACATGGTCGAGCAACCCGCGAAGGTGATGCGGATCGGCACCATGATCAAGCAGCTCCTCGAGGAGGTGCGGGCGGCCCCGCTCGACGACGCGAGCCGGAACCGGCTCAAGGAGATCCACAAGTCGTCGATCAAGGAGCTCGAACAGGGCCTCGCGCCGGAACTGCGGGACGAGCTCGAACGCCTCGCGTTGCCGTTCACCGACGACAGCGTCCCGTCGGACGCAGAGCTGCGGATCGCGCAGGCGCAGCTGGTCGGCTGGCTGGAAGGCCTGTTCCACGGCATCCAGACGGCGTTGTTCGCGCAGCAGATGGCGGCACGCGCCCAGCTCGAGCAGATGCGTCAGGGCGCACTGCCGCCCGGGCTCGGCGCGGCGATCCAGCAGCAGGGCCAGCAACCCCCGGGAACCGGCCAGTACCTGTAGCGACATCGAGGCCCGCCCTGCGCGTGCGTCCGGCTGCTCGGACCACCAGAAGCACGCGCAGGGCGTACGGGTGCCACGGGTAGGGTGGACCACCGTGCCAGCCGCCGTCAGCTCGATGAAGGCCGGCTGACGTCGCTTGAAAGGCGCCCATGACTGACCACGTGAGCATCGAGACCACCAACGCATACGTCGACTTCCCGATCTTCGACGCCAAGACGCGTTCGCTGAAGAAGGCATTCCTCGGCAAGGCGGGCGGCGCGATCGGCCGGAACGATTCCGACGTCGTGGTCGTCGAGGCGCTCAAGGACATCACCTTGTCCCTGAAGCAGGGCGACCGCGTCGGCCTCGTCGGGCACAACGGCGCAGGCAAGTCCACCCTGCTGCGCCTGCTGTCGGGGATCTACGAGCCCACACGCGGCAGCGCCCGCGTCCGGGGCCGCGTCGCGCCCGTGTTCGACCTGGGTGTCGGCATGGACCCGGAGATATCCGGCTACGAGAACATCATCATCCGCGGCATGTTCATGGGCATGACCCGCAAGCAGATGCTGGCGAAGGTCGACGAGATCGCCGACTTCACCGAGCTGGGCGAATACCTGAACATGCCGCTGCGCACCTACTCGACCGGTATGCGGGTCCGCGTCGCGCTCGGCGTCGTGACCAGCATCGACCCCGAGATTCTCCTGCTCGACGAGGGCATCGGCGCCGTCGACGCGGACTTCATGAAGAAGGCGCGCACCCGCCTCCAGTCACTGGTCGAGCGGTCCGGCATCCTCGTGTTCGCCTCCCACTCGAACGAATTCCTCGCGCAGCTGTGTGACCGGGCGATGTGGATCGACCACGGCCAGATCCGGATGAGCGGCGGCATCGAGGACGTCGTGCGCGCCTACGAGGGTGACGAGGCAGGCGACCACGTCGCGCACGTCATCCAGGAACTCGAGCGCGAGAAGTCCGCGGCGTCCGCGAACGGCACCGCGTGAGCACGATCGTCGGCGTCGTCGTCACCCACCGGCGACGCGAACTGCTCGCCGAGTCGCTGAAGGTCCTCACCACCCAGACCCGTCCGTTGGACCACCTGATCGTCGTCGACAACGCCGACGAGAGCGCGGTGCGTGACCTGGTCGAGTCCGCGGACATCCCGACCACCTACATCGGCTCGAAGCACAACCTCGGCGGTGCGGGCGGGTTCGCGCTCGGCATGCTGCACGCGCTGGCGCTGGGCGCGGACTGGCTGTGGCTGGCCGACGACGACGGCCGTCCCGAGGGCCCCGACGTGCTGGCGACGCTGCTGGAGTGCGCGGAACGCAACGCGCTGGCCGAGGTGTCCCCGGTCGTGTGCAACATCGACGATCCCGAGAAGCTGGCGTTCCCGCTGCGCCGCGGCCTGGAGTGGCGCCGGACCCGGTCGGAGTTGGGCGACGGCGACCTGCTGCCCGGGATCGCGTCACTGTTCAACGGCGCCCTGTTCTCCGCGGCCGCCGTGGACGCGGTCGGAGTCCCGGACCTGCGACTGTTCGTGCGCGGCGACGAGGTGGAGGTGCATCGCCGCCTGGTCCGGTCCGGTCTGCCCTTCGGCACCTGCCTGACCACCGCCTATCTGCATCCGTGCGGCACCGACGAGTTCAAGCCGATCCTCGGCGGCCGCATGCACACGCAGTACCCGGACAACGACACCAAGCGGTTCTTCACCTACCGCAACCGCGGCTACCTGCTCTCGCAGCCGGGCATGCGGCGGCTGCTGCCGCAGGAGTGGCTGCGGTTCGGCTGGTACTTCCTGATCACCCGCCGCGACCTCGCCGGCCTGCGGGACTGGGTGCGTCTTCGCAAACTCGGCCGAGAGGAACGCTTTGAGCGGCAGTGACGTCACCGTCGACGACGGTCCGGCGACCACGGAAAACGGGCGGGTAGTGTCGTCCCCTGTGTCTGCACCACCCACCGAACCCTCGGCGTCGTCGGCCCCCGATTCCCGGACGTTCCGGCGGGCGTTCCAGGACCTGCGGGACGGGTTCGGTCACCGCGAGCTGTGGCTGCACCTGGGCTGGCAGGACATCAAGCAGCGGTACAAGCGGTCCGTCCTCGGCCCGTTCTGGATCACCATCGCGACCGGTGTCTCCGCGGTGGCGATGGGGCTGCTGTACGGCACGTTGTTCGACATGGACATCGCCTCGTTCCTGCCGTACGTCACCCTCGGCTTCATCATCTGGAACCTGATCAGCGGGTCCATCCTCGAGGGCGCGGACGTGTTCATGTCCAACGAGGGCCTGATCAAACAGTTGCCGACGCCGCTGAGTGTGCACGTCTACCGCCTGGTCTGGCGGCAGATGATCCTCTTCGCGCACAACATCGTCATCTACGTCGTCATCTTCGCGATCTTCCCGCAGCCGATCAGCTGGACGGCGATCGCCGCGATCCCGGCGCTGTTCCTGATCGCGATCAACGCGGTCTGGGTGTCACTGCTGTTCGGCATCCTCTCCACCCGGTACCGCGACATCGCGCCGCTCCTCGGCAGCGTCGTGCAGTTGCTGTTCTTCATGACGCCGATCATCTGGACCGAGAAGACCCTCGAGGGCACGGGCAACGCCGATCGCGCCAAGATCGCCGAACTGAACCCGCTCTACCACTTCCTCGACATCATGCGGGCGCCGCTGCTCGGTGAGGACCAGCAGCTCTACCACTGGCTGATCGTGCTCGCGGTGACCGTCGTCGGCTGGGCCGTCGCCCTCGTCGCGATGCGCAACTACCGCTCCCGCGTCTCCTACTGGGTCTGAGTCGCCGTCAGTCGGCCCGTTCCATCCGCACGAGTTGGCTGTGGTTCTCCGGCACGCGGTCGATGACGACGAAGCCCTCCGCGGCGAGCGCCCGGTACAGGTCCGAGTCGACGAAGCGGAACGGCGCGAACTGCCACCACACGTTGGCCGGATGCAGGTACTCGCTCGCTGTCGCGCGGTCGCCGTCCGTGACCACCCACACGACGTCGCAGGTGCGGGCGCGGGCAGCCACCAGATCGGGCGGCGCGTCCGAATCCCAGAGACTGACCAGGTTGGCGGCGGGCTCGCCGAATCCGATGTCGACGAGGTCGGCGAACGCGTCGGGGCGGGCCTGCTCGACGGACCGCAGTGACGTCGGCTGCCACGACACCGACGGCTGGAACGCCACGCAGTCGCCGGGTTCGGCGCGGGCCGCGACGTCGTCGGCGATCGTGCTGTAGTCCATGCCGCCCGGCTTCCCCCACGGCTGCCGCTGCGCGAGGTACGCGGGCAGCGCCGCCGCGGTGAGGGCCAGCACCGCGACGACCACTCCGACGCGGGAGCGGAACAGCAGGACGACGGCGAGCGCCACGAGCAACGCCACGGCAGGCGTGGTGAAGATCAGGTACCGCCCGATGTAGATGTTGCTCGCGAATGCCGAGTAGCCGAGGATCGCCGCGATCGGCACCAGAATCCACGGCACCGCGACGGCTGCCACCGCGCCCGCGACCGCGTCGCCGCGCCACACCGACGCGACCGCGCCCGCGACGACGAGGACCAGGCAGCAGAGCGCGAACCACACCGCATCCGGGAACCACTGTTCGACGAGGATCGTCTGCGTGACCGTCGAGTCCAGCGGTGGCACCCACCTCACCTGACGGGACTGGGAGATGGCGAGGACGGCGAACGGGGCGGCGAGGAGGCCGGCGCCTGCGGCGGCGACCAGGAACCACCAGCGTCGCCGCGCGGGTGTGACGGCGACGGTCACCGCGTGTGCGGCGACGAGGACCGCGCTGTAGAGGAACAGCACCGTCGACAGCGCGATCAGCAGCGCGTACAGCAGCCACCAGAGGCGCCGGGTGGATCGGAGCGCGACGACGAGGACCAGGCCGGTGACGGCGCCCGCCGCCGCGACCATCGCGTAGGAGCGGGCCTCGGTCGCCGCCCACGTGACCCGCGGCAGGATCATGAACACGGCACCCGCGACCACCGCGAAGCGGGTGCCGGCGAGGATGCGCGCCAACTGGACGAGGGCGGCGGCTCCGACTCCGATCGCGACGGCGCTCGGCAGCCGCGCGGTGAGTTCACTGATGCCGACCAGGTCGAACCAGTAGTGCATCAGCGCGTAGTAGGCGCCGTGGACGGCGTCGATCCTGCCGAGCAGTTCACCCAGTTCGGGGACGGTGCGGTCGGCGGCGGCGATCGTCGCGGCCTCGTCCCACCAGAACGACGGGATCCACGCCCCCGCGAGCGCGATCAGCGTCGCGAGGACGCCCGCGCCGAGCGGGAGAATCGACCGCGCCACCCGCGACCGGTACCGCTGCGGCGGTACTGTCGCGGACTCAGCGGTCTGCGACACCCAGTCAGGCCCCGGTGCCGTAGAGGCGCGTCCAGTTCTCGCGGCTCGTGATCCTGGGCAGCGCCTCCGTGTAGGTGGCCTTCATCTGCGGCGCCTCCTTGCGGAGCCGCCAGCACACCTTCGCCGCCTGCCGGGTCAGGTCGAGTGCGGTCTGCTTGTCGCGGCGGCGCACCCGGACCGCGTTCTGGGACGCGTCGGTGACGGTGGCCTGGGAGAACAGCGACACGTGCCACCAGCTGGCGTAGTGCGCGGGAATGGTGACGGGGCGTCCGTCGACCTTGCCCAGGAACTGCTGCACGGCCCGCTTGGCCAGCACCAGGCCCTCGCGGCTCTCGTCGGGCTCGAACTTCCACACGTCCATCTGCGTGTGCGGGTCGGCCTCGGAACCGACCTCGACGGCCGGGCGTGCGACGGTCTCCGGATAGCGGGCACGCAGCTCGCGGATCTCACCGAGCACCGACTGTCCACCGTCGTGGAGGAAGTCCGGCCCCGCCAGGAAGTCCTCGGCAGCCTTGATGAACGTCGCGGCCAGCCCGTACTGCATCGACACGATCAGCTCGCTGATCTTGCGGAACAGGTACTTGGCGATGGTCGTGCCGTCGAAGCGACCGTAGATCGCGGACACGATCAGGCCGTTGCGGATGCTGAAGTAGCGGGCCCAGTCGTCGTAGTCCTTGAGGTGGAAGTCCGCGTGCCACACGCCGGCGTTGGGCAGGGTGACGGTCGGGTGGCCGGCGAAGCGGGCGCGGATGCCGTACTCGATGTCGTCCCACTGGAAGAACAACGGCAGCGGGAGACCGCAGTCGGCGATGACCTCGGCAGGGAGCAGGCAGGTCCACCAGCCGTTCCAGCCGGCGTCGAAGCGTCGCTCCTGGTTCTTCTTGCCCAGGTCGACGCCCATCATCGCGCCGGGGGTGAGGGCGCCCGCCGTGATCTCGTCGAGCACTTCCCGCTCGGCGCTGACGTGCAGGATCTGCGGGTTGCTCAGTGACAGCATCTGCGCGCCGACGATGGCCGGCTTGAGCGTCATGTTCGCGAACGCGTTCATCCGGAGCACCGTCTCGGGCTCGCAGAGGATGTCGTCGTCCATGAGGATGACGTTGGCGTGCGCGGAGCCGGGCGCCGAGGTGATCTCGTGCATGCCGCGGGAGAAGCCGCCGGCACCACCGAGATTCGGCTGGGTCAGGTAGATCAGCTTGCTGCCGAGCGATTCCGCGATGTCCGCGAACGCGGGCCGCGACTGGACCTGGTCGGTGCCCTGGTCGACGATGCACACCGCGTCGATGTCCGCCATCGCGCCCGCGTCGGCGGCGAGCGTGCCGACGGTGACCGCGCAGTCGTCGGCACGGTTGAACGTGCAGATGACGACGGCGGCGGGACGCAGGTGTTCCGGGGCCTCGACGGTCCAGCGAACGTCGGTGACGGTGAGCTCGCCCGCCGTCGCGGCCACGTCGAACCAGAGCGCGCCGCCGTCGACGAACCGGTCCAGCTTGCCGTCGAGGACGAGCGTGCCCGACCCGGCGACCTCCTCCCGGACGACGAGCCGCTTGCGGCCCCGCGCGTCGGAGGCACGCAGCGAGAAGGCGGCGGAGCCGGCGGTGGCGTACGTCAACTCGAGGCGGACCGACGTGACCGCGGTCCAGCGCTGCCAGAAGCTGGCCGCGAACCGGCCGAAGTAGGTGTTGGTGCTCGCGTGGGCGCCCTGGCGCAGGACCAGTTCGTCCCGGGAGGCGGACGCGCCGCCCTTGGTCTCGACGTACATCTTCTGCGGGACCCGCGGCGACGGTGCCGCGAACAGTCCGCGCTGAGCGACCAGCCGGTCGCGCGGAGCGGGCTCGGAGAGCCCCTCCTTCAGAGCCTCGACATCGTGTGCCACCGTCGCATCTCCCACCGCAGATGCCTGTTCCATCGAGTACGCCCCAACCGTGTGTTCTGGCCACTTGTGCCTGGCCGTTCGCGGTGAACAGTACCAACTGGGCGATGCCGGGCGCGTGCTCCGTGGCTCCGGCCGCGTGCCGCCGTCCGGGTGACGGCGCCCTTCGTCCCATCCAGCGGCACGAAGGCCACCTTCGGCGCGGAGCCGAGGACGCTGCCCGGTCGGCCGCCCCCATCCGGCACTCGTCCACCCGCACGATCCCGAGGTGCTCCGCCGGGCACGGGACCGCCCGTGACGACGTCGTGCCGTCAGGGCGGTGCCGCTCGGGTGGCGATCAGGCCGGTGAACCGTCGATTCCACGCATCGGCGACAATTGCACCCGACTACTGCAATGACGAGGGCCGGGGAGGGCTCCCCCGCGCGTGCGAATTCGAGGATGAACCTGTGGGCGAGCAAATGTGGGCAGGCCTGAGACGGCGTATCGGGCTGGGCGCGATGGTGGTTGGAGCGTTGCTTGCCGTCGGTTGCAGTTCCACGGTGGACGGCACGGCCACAGCCGCGGGTGGCACCACGACGACCACGGCGACGACAGCGGCCAATCAGGTCGGTACCGACGGCGGCGGCGATGTGGACATCGACGTCGAGATCGGCGAATGCGTGCGCCTCGGCGGCACGATGGACGCCGCGACGATCTCCGAAGCGTCGTGCGGCAGCGCCGATTCCAACTACCGGGTGATCGCCAAGGCGGAGAAGAACGCCCAGTGCCCGTCGGATGCCGACCAGGTGTACTACGAGGAGAGCGCGCTGGGCAGGGAGCTCGGCGCACTGTGCCTCGACATCGACTGGGTGATCGGCGGGTGCATGAGCGTGCCCGACGGAGGTGACGACGAACCCCAGCGGGTGGACTGCGCCGACACCCACGTGCCGGGTGTGGAACGTGCGGTCGACCTGATCGAGGGCGCCACCGACGTCGAGCAGTGCACGGAGGGCGGATTCGTCTACAGCGAGCGCGAATTCGTCGTGTGCACGGAGCAGGTGCGGCCGCTGTAGCAGGCGGCGGGCGGCGGGCGATTCCCCGCCCGCCCTGGGCTGAAGGCCCCCTTCGTCTTCTTCAACCGCATGAAGGCCGCCGTCGGCCCATGGCACCGGTCAGTTCCAGTTGATGCCGAGCGAGCCGACGGCCACGGAGCCGAACCCGGTGAGCACGGACCCCTCGACGAGGGAACCGAAGTTGCCGAACCCGGTGTTCGACGAGCCGGTGTTGGCAGACCCGAGGTTCGTGGAGCCGGTGTTCGCGGACCCGACGTTCCCGGAACCCGTGTTCGCGGACCCGACATTGCCCGAGCCGGTGTTCGCGGACCCGACGTTCCCGGAACCCGTGTTCGAGGAGCCGATGTTGTTCGATCCGGTGTTGGACGGCCCGATGTTGTAGGAACCGGTGTTGTTCTCACCGACGTTGTTGGATCCGACGGCACTGGCTGTGGTGGACGAACCGCCCGCGCCGGATCCGCCCGACGACCCCGTCGCGGTGAGGTCGGACGACCCGATCCCGAGCGCCGACGCGATCTGGCGGCACGGCAGTACGGTTCCCGGCGCCGCGACCTGCGCGAAGACCGCGACATCGGACAACCCGACGGGCGCGCAGGCGTGGACGGCGGCGGCCGGGCGAAGTGACCCCGTGTCGCCGGATCCGGTGTCCGCCTGCGCGAGGCCGGCGCCCGAGAGGACGAGCGCCGTGAGCGCCGCCCCGACCGTGGCCGACCGGCCGGTGATCCGCGTGAACGTCTTCATGGAGTGCTCCCTCTCGAGCGAACTCTCAGTGAAATCCGGTCCCTGCGGACGTGACGGTACAGCCACCTGCGCCGGTGTGCGCGGCGAATCGCCGTCGGGGCGAGCGGTCTACTCGGCGAGTTGCTGCCTGGCGATGGCGGGCAGTTCCTCGGAGGCTCCGCCGTCGTTCGATCCGTAACCGAGGTCGACGGAACCGACGTTGCCGACGCCGGTCTCGGAGGAGCCGACGTTGAACCAGCCGGTGTTGCCGTATCCGATGTTGAACCAACCACTGTTCGACGAGCCCAGGTTCAGGCCACCCGTGTTCTCGAACCCGCCGTTGGCGGAGCCGGTGTTGGCCCACCCGAGGTTGTTGTCACCGGTGTTCGCGAACCCGCCGTTCGCGGATCCCGTGTTGGCCCAGCCGACGTTGCCGGTGCCGGTGTTGGCCGATCCGGAGTTCGCGGAACCGGTGTTGCCCCAGCCGTCGTTGAACCAGCCGGTGTTCCCGACGCCGCTGTTGGAGGACCCGGTGTTCGCGATGCCGTCGTTGCCGAAGCCGGCGTTCGCGGAACCGGAGTTTGAGGAGCCGTTGTTGCCCCAGCCGTCGTTGGACGAGCCCGCGTTCCCGACACCCGAGTTCTCGGAGCCCGTGTTGCCCCACCCGTCGTTGTACGAGCCCGTGTTGTACGACCCGGTGTTGGAGGAGCCGATGTTGGACGAGCCGACGTTGGTCGAGCCGAGCGCGCCGTCGTTCAGTGCGTCACCGACGCTTCCGATGCCGACGTAGCCCCGGTACGGCTCGGACGCGGCGGCCGCCGAGGCGGTCACGGCGCCACTGGCCGAGGAGGTGCCGTCGTCGCTGATGTCGCACGGGGCCAGGACGGTTTCGCCGTCGTACTCCGAGCAGACCGCGTCGACGAGCGGGGCGGCGTGCGCGACTCCGGAGGCGCCGACGGTGCCGAGGGTCGCCGCAACGGCGACGGTGTGGAGTGCGGCACCGCGACGAGCGGTCGTCCAGCGTGTGGGCGCGCGATGAGACCCGGCCATGGTGACATCCTTCCCAGGGCCCAGCGGCCACCGGTCGATGCGGTAAGCGAACACCGTGTCGACGTTGAACACTGTGCCACAGGGACGTTTACGTCACCCGCGCGTGCAGCGTAGCGGACGCGGTCACACCCCGCAGCGTCCAGGGAGACGAACTGTCGGTGGCGGCTAGCCGGACCGTTCGACGCGGGCGTACGCCGCCTCCGTCGCGGCCTTGCGCGGACGCCACCAGGACTCGTTGTCGCGGTACCACTCGACGGTCGCCTCCAACCCGGCACGGAAGTCCCGGTAGCGGGGTCGCCAACCGAGTTCGGTGCGCAGCAGTGTCGAGTCGATCGCGTACCGCAGGTCGTGGCCGGGCCGGTCGGGGACGTGGTCGAACTCGTCGGGGGCACGTCCGAAGATCTCCAGCAGTGCCGCGATCACGGAGCGGTTGTCGTGCTCGCCGTCCGCGCCGATCAGATACGTCTGCCCGATCCGCCCCCGATCGAGGACGTCCCACACGGCGTGGTTGTGGTCGTCGACGTGGATCCAGTCGCGGACGTTGCGGCCCTCGCCGTACAGCTTGGGGCGACCGCCGTCGAGAAGGTTGGTGATCTGGCGTGGGATGAACTTCTCCACGTGCTGGTACGGGCCGTAGTTGTTGGAGCAGTTGGAGATCGTGGCGCGGACCCCGAACGACCGCACCCAGGCCCGCACGAGCAGGTCACTCGAGGCCTTCGTCGAGGAGTACGGGCTCGACGGGTTGTAGGCGGTGTGCTCGGTGAACCGCGCGGGATCGTCGAGCTCGAGGTCGCCGTACACCTCGTCGGTGGAGATGTGGTGGTACCGGACGTCGTGCCTGCGGACCGCGTCGAGCAGTGTGTAGGTGCCGACGACGTTGGTGTGCACGAACGGCCACGGGTCGTCGAGCGAGTTGTCGTTGTGGGATTCGGCGGCGAAGTGCACGACGGCGTCCGCGTCGCGCACGAGGCCGTCGACGAGGTCCGGATCGGTGATGTTGCCGTGTACGAACCGGATCCGGTCCGCGACCGCGGCCAGCGAGGCACGGTTTCCCGCGTAGGTGAGGGCGTCGAGGACCGTCACCGTCACGTCGGGTCGTTCCGCGACGGTCTGGTGGACGAAGTTGGCGCCGATGAATCCGGCGCCACCCGTGACAAGCAGCCTCATGACGCCGAACAGTACCGATTTCTGCTTTCATTCTGTGACACGGTGCGTCATCACTCCCCGGAGCGGAGGGCTGCATGTCAGACAGCGCTGGCAGTGTGCGTCCCGAGTCGACGCCCGAGCCCGGTTCGATGCAGGCGGCCGTGTCACCGCGGCGCTGGGTGTCGCTCGCAGCGATCTGCACGGCGGCCGGCCTGGTGTGGCTCGCGTTCGCGGACCTGGGCGTCGCCGTCCCGACGATCGCGGACGACTTCCACGCCGACCTCTCCGCACTGGCCTGGGCCAACAACGCGTTCAGCCTGGTCGCGGGTTCCCTCGTGATCGCAGCGGGCAAGTTCGGGGACGTGTTCGGCCGACGCCGCATGCTGTTGCTCGGCATCGTTCTGTTCTCCGGGTTCTCCGTCGTCGCCGCGCTGGCGGGCAACGTCGAGATGCTGATCCTCGGCCGCGCGCTGATGGGAATCGGTGCCGCCCTGATCCTTCCGGCGACGCTCGCACTGATTCCTCCGCAGTTCTCCGGGAAGACGCTGTTGACGGCCTTCGGCGTGTGGCAGGCCGTCGCCTGGGGTGGGCAGGCCGTGGCACCGGCGATCGGTGGTGTCATCACCGACACGGTCGGCTGGCCCTGGCTGTTCTGGATCAACATTCCGCTGGGCCTCGGGGCGTACGCGGTGATCCACGCGTTCACGCCGGAGTCGTCCGATGCGTCCGCCACGCGGAAGGTGGACTGGCTCGGGCTCGCGACGATCGGTCTCGCGGTGTTCGCGCTGCTGTTCGCGCTGACCGAGGGCCCCGGCGTCGGCTGGTCGTCGCCGCTGGTGGTCGGGCCTCTCGCGGCGGCGGTGGTGCTCGCCGTCGCGTGGGTGTGGATCGAGCGCACGGTGTCCGATCCCCTGGTCGACCTCTCCCTGTGCCGGCTGCGCCCCTACGACGGTGCGCTGACGGCGAATCTGGTGATGAACCTCGCGTACGCGGGTCTGACATACCTGCTCGTCCTGTGGCTGCAGAACGCCCGCGGGTACAGCGCGGTGGAGGCGGGCCTGCTGATGCTGCCTGCGACGATCGGCATCTTCGCGTTCATCCCGATCGGCGGGCGGCTCGACGCTGCCCGTGGCGGGCGGATGCCGGTACTGCTCGGCCTGCTCGTGCTCGGGCTCGGACTGTTCGTCTTCACACCCATGCGGGCAGGTTCGGGTCTGTGGCTGCTCGCGCTCGGCCTGGTCGTGGTCGGCGTGGGGCTGGGCATGCTGTCGACCCCGGTGTCGAACACGGCGGTCGGTGACGTGCCGGAGACGCTCGCCGGCACCGCCGCCGGTGTCTTCAAGATGTCGAGCATGGTCGGTGGCGCGCTCGGTGTCGCGGTTCTCACGGCCCTGGCGCGGGCGTTCACCGTCCACGACAGCCAGGACGCGATTGCGCAGGCAGGCCTGTCCGGTGACGACGTCACCGCCGCCCAGCACGCGCTGGTGAATTCGGCGTCCTACGCCGATGCGATCGCGTCGCTGCCGCAGCCGCTCCGGGACGAGGTGACGTCGGCGGTCGTGGACGCCTTCTCGTACGGCGTCGCGCAGGCCACCGTCGTCACGGGCGTCGTCTCGATGATCACCGTGCTCGTGGTCGCGTACGTGTGGCCCCGCACCCGCAAGGACGATGCGGGCCTGCGGGCTCCGGCCCGGAAGCGGCGCGGTGAGTGACTACCGGGCGGCGACCTTCTTCACCGCGTACCAGCCCGCGAGTCCCACCAGGACGCCGATCACGACATACTGCAGCACCCCCGCGTAGTTCTCGACCACGGACCAGTTCTCGCCGAGGAAGTAGCCGGCGAGGATGAAGATCGAGTTCCAGATCAGACTGCCGAGGGTGGTGTAGAGCACGAACACCCAGATCGGCATACGGGCCACGCCCGCCGGAACCGAGATCGCGCTGCGCACGAGCGGCACCATCCGGCCCAGGAACACGGCCTTGGTGCCGTGCCTCTGGAACCACTGTTCCCCCTTCTGCAGGTCCTCGACGCTGACGATCGGCATGCGGTCGACGATGCGGGACAGCCGCTCCATGCCGATCGCCCGGCTGATGCCGTAGAGGACGAGAGCGCCGACCAGCGAGCCGAGCGTCGTCCACGCGATGGCTTCCACCAGGGACATCGAACCGCGGGCGGCGGCGAATCCGGCGAGCGGGAGGATCACCTCGCTGGGGATGGGCGGGAACAGGTTCTCGATACCGATCGCGATCCCGGCGCCCGGTCCGCCGATGGCGTCCATCAGGTCCACTGCCCAGTCGGCAACGGTGTCGAAGAGTCCACCGGAGGTCGTGTCGGCTGCGAGTGAGGAGGTCACCGCAGCCATCGTACCGGCACTTTCCGACTAATCGGACAATCGGGACGGGGCTGAGGCGGTGCCCGCGCCGTGGAACACTGCACCCCATGCGCGGAATCATTCTGGCCGGCGGCACGGGGTCGCGGCTGCACCCGATCACCATCGGGGTGAGCAAGCAACTCGTCCCCGTCTACGACAAACCGATGATCTACTACCCGCTGTCCACTCTGATCCTCGCCGGGATCCGCGACATCCTCGTCGTCACCACACCCGAGGACACCGCACAGTTCACCCGACTGCTGGGCGACGGCTCCCAGTTCGGCGTCTCCATCACCTACGCGACGCAGGAGAAGCCGGACGGCCTGGCGCAGGCGTTCGTGATCGGCGCCGACCACATCGGCGGGGACACCGTCGCACTCGTGCTGGGCGACAACATCTTCTACGGGCCCGGGATCGGCAGCCGGCTGAGCCGCTTCGAATCCGTCGACGGCGGGGCGGTGTTCGCGTACCAGGTGTCCGACCCGTCCGCGTACGGCGTCATCGAATTCGACCACACGGGGCGCGCGGTGTCCCTGGAGGAGAAGCCGGTCACCCCGAAGTCGCAGTTCGCCGTTCCCGGTCTGTACTTCTACGACAACGACGTCGTCGCCATCGCCCGCGACCTTCGGCCCTCGGCGCGGGGCGAGTACGAGATCACCGACGTCAACCTCGCGTATCTGGAGGCCGGCCGCCTGCAGGTGGAGGTGCTCCCCCGCGGGACCGCGTGGCTCGACACCGGCACCTTCGACTCCCTGCTGGACGCGTCGAACTACGTGCGCACCATCGAACAACGACAGGGACTGAAGATCGGCGTGCCCGAGGAAGTCGCATGGCGACGCGGGTTCATCGACGACGACGCGCTGCGTCAGCGCGCGGAGGGCCTCGTGAAGTCCGGTTACGGCGACTACCTGCTGGGCCTGCTCGACCGTGGAAGGGACTGGTGACGTGGAGTTCCGCGAACTGAGGATCGCCGGCGCCTGGGAGATCACGCCGCGCCAGTTCGGCGACGATCGCGGCGTGTTCCTCGAATGGTTCAAGGACTCCGCGTTCCGGGAGGCGGTCGGCGAACCGCTGCAGCTCGCGCAGGCGAACTGCTCGGTGTCCGCGGCGGGCGTGCTGCGCGGTGTCCACTTCACCGACAACCCGCCGGGCCAGGCCAAGTACGTCACCTGCGTGCGTGGCGCGTTCCTGGACGTGATCGTCGACCTGCGGGTCGGGTCACCGACGTTCGGGCAGTGGGATTCCGTCCTCATCGACGACGTCGACCGGCGCGCCGTCTACCTGTCGGAGGGACTGGGGCACGCGATCCTGTCGCTGGAGGACGCCTCGACCGTCATGTACCTGTGCTCGATCGAGTACGCCCCTGACCTGGACCGGGACCTGCATCCCCTCGACCGGGACCTCGCCGTCGACTGGCCCACCGTCGGACGGGACGGGACACCGCTGGAATTCCAGCTGTCCGAGAAGGACTCCGCGGCACCGTCTCTGGCGCAGCTGATCGAGGCCGGGGTTCTGCCGCGGTACCGCCCACACCCGGCGGACAACCGAGACACGACACGCCGCCCATAACAGGCGATTTCACGGCGTGTACCCGACAATGGGATTCGCCGGGCGGTTGCCCGCGTGCAGGATCGATCACCTCACGGAAGGGACGGTCATGTCCGAAGCAACATCGACGAAGCAGGGTTGGGCGCAGGGAACCTCGATCGGCGCCGCAATCATCATGGTGACGGTCGGCGTCGTGCAATTTCTCCAGGGCATCGCCGCCGTCGCCGAGGACGAGGTGTTCGTCGTCGGTATCGAGTACGTCTACAAGTTCGATCTGACCACGTGGGGCTGGATTCACATCGTGATCGGCGCCGTCGTCGCGGCGGTCGGTTTCGCCCTGTTCACCGGCGCCTCGTGGGCGAGGATCTCCGCGATCGTGGTCGCGTCGATCTCGCTGATCGCGAATTTCCTCTGGATTCCCTACTACCCGTGGTGGTCGCTTCTCATCATCGCCCTCGACATCGTGGTGATCTGGGCGGTCTCCACCTGGCGGCCCACCGCCGTCTGAACCGGTACGTGGCGGCCCGCCCGGCTCCGGGCGGGCCGCTTCGCGTTTGTCCGGAGTCCGGATCAGGGCCGGGGGCCGGGAACCGGTGGTCCGCCGGCGGCGAGCAGGCCGCTCGGCAGCGTCTTTCCGAGATGCCTCGAGATCAACCGGGCGGCATCGAGGGCCCTGTGGATGTCGATGCCGGTGTCGACACCGCCGTCCTCGAACATGTAGACCAGTTCCTCGGTGGCGATGTTGCCGCTGGCGCCGGGCGCGAACGGGCAGCCGCCGAGACCGCCGACGGACGAGTCGAACTGGCGGATTCCGAGCGAGTACGCCGCCCACGCATTGGCGAGGCCCTGGCCGCGGGTGTCGTGCAGGTGCAGTCCGACGTCCACACCGGGTGCGACGGCGAGCACCCGCTGCAGGACGTCGGTGACGCGGATCGGGGTGGCGGTGCCGATGGTGTCGGCGACGGCGAGCGCATCGGCACCGGATTCGAGTGCCCGCGCGGCGATCTCCGCAACACGTTGCGGCGGGGTGGGGCCGTCGAACGGACAGTCGAACGCGATCGCGACGATCACCTCGAGGTGCCCACCGGCCTCGTGTACGAGTTCGGCGATCGGTGCGATCAGCGCGATCGACTCCTCACTGCTGCGCCCGACGTTGGCCTGGCTGTGGCCGTCGGACGCCGACACCACGTACTCGAGCCGGGTGACGCCCGAGGCCAGGGCACGCTTCACCCCGCCCATCCCGGCGACGAGGGCGGAGAACTCGACGTCCGGCCAGCGTTTCAGCTCCGCCGCAACGGCTTCGGCGTCGGCGAGGGAGGGCACGGCGCGCGGCGACACGAACGACGTCACCTCGATGCGCTTCACCCCGGTGGCGACGAGCGCGTCGATGAACTCGAGCTTCGCGTCGGTTCCGATCGGTTCCTCGATCTGCAGCCCGTCCCGCGGCCCGACCTCACGAATGTCGACGGCGCTCATGCGATCGTTCCCGCGTCGCGCAGGCGAGCCAGGGTCTCGGCGTCGTACCCCAGGACCTCGCCGAGCACCTCGTCGGTGTGCGTGCCCGGCCGGCTGGCGCCACCGAAGCGGACGCCACCCGTGGTGTCGCTGAGCTTCGGGATGATCCCCACGCCCTTCACCGGCTCGGGGTCGTAGCCGTCGTCACCCGGCGCCAGCGACGGATCGAGATGGTCGACGAACATGTCGCGCGCGTTGAACTGCGGGTCCACCATCACCTCGGCGACGGTGTTCACCGGGCCGGTGACGACGTCGAACTTGTTCAGGATCGCGACCAGGTCCTCGGCGGTGTACTGCCCGGCCCACTCGCCGATCATCTCGTCGAGCTCGTCCTGCCGATCCCCGCGCGCGGTGTGGTCCGCATAGCGCGGGTCGGTGCCCAGCTCGGGCCTGCCCATCGCGGCGGCCAGACGCATCCACAGGGTGTCCTGATTCGCGGCGATGATCACCCAGAGGCCGTCGCTGGACTTGTAGATGTTCGACGGCGCCACCCGCTCCAGACGGGTTCCCGACGGCTGCCGCACGTGCCCGACCTTGTGATAGTCCGGAACGGTCGACTCCTGGATCGCGAGCGACGCCTCACTGAGCGCGGCGTCGACGACCTGGCCGCGACCTGTGTGCTCACGGGCGTAGAGGGCGGCGAGGACACCCTGGAAGGCGAACATCCCGCCGAGACTGTCACCGAGCGACAGCGCGATGCGCGGCGGCGCCTGCCCGGGGAAGCCGTTGAGGTGCCGAAGCCCGCTGATGCCCTCGGCGACGGATGCGTAGCCGGGACGTTCCGCGTAGGGCCCGGTCTGTCCGTAGCCGGAGACGCGGGCCAGGATCAGCCGGGGATTCACCTCGCCGAGCACGTCGTAGCCGATGCCCCACCGTTCCAAAGTGCCGGGCCGGAAGCTCTCCACGACGACGTCGGCGGTGCGGGCCAGTTCGAGGAAGATCTTCCGGCCCGCGTCGGTGCGCAGGTCGAGGCTGACACACCGCTTGTTGCGGGCGTGTACCCGCCAGAAGAGCTTCTGCCCGCCCTGACCCCAGTCCCGCAGCGGATCGGGACGATCGGGCGCTTCGATCTTCACGACGTCCGCCCCCATGTCGCCGAGCAGGCGACCGCAGTACGGCCCCGCGATCAAGGTGCCGAGCTCGAGGACCCGGACACCGTCGAGAGCGCCGCGCGGGGTGGCTGCCGGGTCGGGCTCGATCAGGGGATTCGTGGTCATTGTGTGCTCGCCTTCGGGTACGAGGGGGTTGCCGTCGTAGGGCAATGCATTCGGATGTATTGCTCGGGTGCTGCCGATCAAACCCGAAAACTGACAAACATGTCAAGTATGCGTCGGGCGCCCCACACTGTAGAACCTCGAAGGCGAACCGGATGTGACGCAGGGAACCGGAGTCCGGTCCGCCCCGCCGGGAACAACCCGGCACCGGTCGCCGTTGAACACCCTGACGGCGTCCGGTTCATACCCCGGGTACCACATTGAATTCGTCGCTTCGAGCGACCACTTGCCGAGAGGCGTTATGGCGGGCGTCGTCACCCGAAGCCGCCGGTGCACGCACCGGCGGCTTCACTTCATCCCGGCTACCTCGGCGTGACGCCGAGCAGCAGCGCCATCTGCGTCGCGACCGGGTTGAGGTTCAGCGCGTCCGGTGCCACCTTGGGATCGTCGTCCCACGGCTGCGGCGTGGCCGGGTCGGCGTAGGCGATGCGGTTGGCGGACCGGACACCCGTGGCACTGCCCAGCGGAGCCGTGCAGTTCGCGGCGAAGTTCGTCGGGAACTCGTCGCGGAATTCGTCGAAGTCGGGGTTCTCCCGTTTCATTCGGTCGACGATCGCCCGCGTTCCCTCGTAACCCTGGGTACAGGGTGGCGGATTGTCCGTTTCGAGCAGGAGGCCGAGATGGAGGGTGCCGTCGCCGGGCGCGGCGGACCCCGCCCCTGCCGCGAGCGCGGGCAGGAAGGTCAGCAGGTAGTTCAGTGCCATCGCTCGCGGCGCGACCGCGGACGTGACCTGCGACAGGTTGCCGAGGCCCGCGCTCAGGGCCGGGCCCGCGGCGTCGAGCAGCGATCCGGTCTCCCGGCTCGCCTGCGTCCCGGTGTCGATCAGACGCCGGACGTCGGCGTCGCTGCCCTTCAACTGTTCGCTGATCCGGTTCACGTCCTCGCTGAACCGGCGGATCGCCGACCCCTGCTCGGCCTGCGTCTCCAGCACCGTCCTGCTGTCGCGGATGAGGGCGGTCGCCTGCGGTAGCGCGTCGAGCCCGGCCGCCGACAGGTCGATGGTGGAGTCCACCAGGGTCTGCAGGTCGTCGCCGCGGCCGTCGAACGCCCGACCCAGTTCGCGCACGGTGGTGGTCAGCGAGTCGACCGGAACCGTCCGCACCAGGTCGTTCGCGGAGGCGAGGACCTGTTCGACGGGTACCGGGATCTCGGTCCGCTCGCGCACGATGACGTCGCCGTCGGACAGGTGTGGGCCGGAATCGCTGTCGGGCTGCAGGTCCACGTACTGCTCACCTATCGCGGACCGGTTGGCGACGACCGCGCGAGCGGACGCCGGGATGGCCGGGCCGCCGCGGTCGAGCATGAGGTCGACCCGAACACCGTCCGAGGTCAGGTGCAGTTCGCCCACGGTGCCGACCGGCACGCCGCGGTAGGTCACCTCGGCGTTGGAGAAGATGCCGCCGGAGTCGGCGAGGTCGGCGACGACGCGGTACTGGCCGAAGCCGAGAAGGTTGTCGAGGCGGACGTAGCGTGCGCCGACGAAGAGCAGTCCGAGCAGTCCGACCAGGACGAGCGCACCCAACTGCAGTCGCGCCATGCGCGCAAGTGCGGGCACGTCTCACCTCCGTCGATCGTCCCGGGCCCACGGTCGACGTCATGCCACCGCACCTTTCGCAGCGGAAACTACCCAGTACCGAGAGTTATATGCAACACAGAGTTACGTACATCTCATTCGCTTTGCTGATCATCCGACGGCTCCCGCCCCGACGCGTTACCTTCGAGGGACAACACTCGGCATGAAGCGGGATGCGGGGTATGAACAGCGCGACACCGGTCCGGACCACACCGAACGGTCAACGAGTGCTGCACGCGCTCCTCGTCCTCGTCGCCCTGGCCGCGGTCCTCCTCGCCGGTCACGAGTTGCCGCTCCAGCCCACACCCTCGCAGGTCCCCGCGACCGTCGCCGCACCCCCGCCCCCACCTCCGGCGCCGCCGACCCCACTCGGCCCCGACGAACTGTCCGCGCGGATCGTCCCGACCGTCGTCACGCTCACCGCCTCCTCCGGCCCCCTGACCACAGCGGGCACCGGCATCGTCCTCAGCCCCGACGGCCTCGTCCTCACCAATCACCACGTGGTCGACGGCGCCGACGACATCGACGCGATCGCGATGGCGAACGGCGCCGGGTACGACGCCGACGTCCTCGGCTACGACCGGTTCCGTGACGTCGCCGTCCTGCGCCTGCGCGGCGCGGCCGGACTTCCCGTCGCCCCCCTCGGCCAGTCCGCCGGACTCCGACTGCGCGACCCCGTCACCGCCATCGGCAACGCCGAGGGTCGCGGCGTCGCCGTGTCGGCACCCGGATTCGTGACCGGCACGGACGAATCCGTCGTCGCCCGGAACTCCGGCGACGGCAGTCGCAACCGGCTCACCGGGATGATCGAGGTGGACGCCGACATCCGGCCGGGCGATTCCGGTGGCCCACTGGTCGACGCCTTCGGGAGCGTGGTGGGCATCAGCACCGCCGGCAACACCGGAATGCGCCCGGACCCCGACGGGGAGACGACCGGGACACCGGTCCCGATCCAGTCCTACGCGCTGCCCATCGACGACGCCCTCGCGATCGCCGATCAGATCCGCAGCGGTGTCGGCACCGCGACCGTCCACGTCGGCCCGACCGCGCTCCTCGGGGTCGCCGTCACCGACGCCGGCCGATCACAGGACGGCGCGAAGGTCGTCGCGGTCGGTGTCGCCTCCCCCGCCGAGCAGGCCGAGGTGGTTCGAGGGGACGTCATCGTGAGTTGGGACGGCCGCCCGATCCGCTCCCAGTCCGATCTCACCGTCGAGATGAACGCCCGCAAGCCCGGCGACCGCGTCGAGATCGGCTGGATCGACGCGAGCGGCCAGCGGAGAACGGCGACCGTGGCACTCGCCGAGGGGACGCCGTAGCGACGCGGCGCGGTCAGGGGTGACGGCTGCGCCCGGATGGGCAGGCGGACAGCGACGGCCCGCGCGGCTCCGTCACAGGAGCCACGCGGGCCGTCGGATGCCCGCGGCCCGGGTGGGTCAGCGCCCGATCTTCAGCATCCTGCCGAACGTCGCCTGCCACAACGAGCCGTCCGGCGCGATCGTGCCGGTCAGCTGGGTCGGCTCGTCGATCGGAGCGTCACCGACGTGGTTCTGCGCGCGGCGCTCCCCGGTCTCGAAGTCGACCGCGGTGTAGTAGACGGGACCGACCTGCTGGATACCGGAACTGGAGCTACCGACGCTGCCACCGGACCCCAGCGGACCGTAGGCGAGCGCGTGGATCAAGCCGTCACCCGTCGACAGCTTCGGCAGGGTCGCCATCCGGTCGTCGCTCTCCCACACCCGCTCGCAGCCGTTGTCGCTCACGTCGATCCGCGTCATGCCACCGACGAACTCGGCCTGCGGCGGATCGCTCGGACCGGACGTCGACAGTTCCGGGTAGGCGAATCCGTAGGTGCTCGGGATGACGAGGGAGTTCCCCCACGCCATCGGCGAGTTCTCCGTGCCCTGGCCTGACGTCTCGAAGGCGGGCATCCGGCACACCACGGACCCGTCGTCGGAGCGGTGGACGATCAGCTCCGGCTTGATCGCGTCGTCGACGATGGCCACCCAGTCGTCGCCGCCCGGCCCGAAGTAGGTCGGTGTGGTGCCGGAACCGGGCCCGAGGTTGCCCGGCTTGCGCACGGTTCCCGCCGTGTAGGGCGCCCGCCAGACCACGTCGAGGCCTGCCTCACCGGCCCGCATCTCGTACAGGGCCTTGGTCGTCAGCACCGAGACGCCCCCGGGACGGACGGACAGCCCGTTGGTCAGCTTCTCTCCTGCAGGCAGCTGATGGGTGGTGATCTCACCGTCGGCGGCGACGAGCCCGACCAGGCCGTTGGTCGTGACGAACCACATTCCGCCCTCGTAGTCGGGGGCCAGACTCGTGATCGCGTCTGCGTCGGGGATCTGGGCACTCAGGTCGACGCGTTCGTCGACGACCATCTCCCAGCCGCCACCCGCGTCGCGGCGGTGCGCGACCTTGTTGACGACGCCTGCCCCGTCGGCGACGACCACCCGATCGCGGGCGTCGAGGTAGCCGTAGACGCCGCCGAGCAGCCCGCCCTTGGTCAGCTGGATCGAGGCGATCGGCGCGGCCGTGACCGGGTCGAAGAGCTTGACCGTCGGGACCGCGAAGGCGAGCGGCGACACGCCGACGTACTGCGTGCACAGCGACACCGGCATGCCGTCGGAGCCGATGAACGTGGCCGCGCAGACGCCGCCCGGCACCGACGACGCGACGAGCCGCCCGCTCGGCCCCGGCCCGGCGTTGGGCGTGGAGTCCGTGGAGGCCAGATCACCGTGCATCAGCGAGGTTCCGGCGGGCCCGACGTCGGGTCCCTCCTGGGCGGAGGCGGTGCCTGCGATCGTCGGCAGGACGAGTGCGGCGGCGAGCACAGGGCCGGCCCACCGGACTGCGGTGCGCGGGGTTGAGCGCATGCGGGGAAACTCCCATTCTCGAAGGTCGACACGCGTTCGTTCGACCGGGACAGCTCGAATCGTCGAGAGCGGCCCGGGCGACACGGTGGACCACCTCCCCGCAGGATGAAACACCAGATTCCCGCGCCGGGACGGCAGAAGTCGCGAATGTGCAGGTTTCGGTGACCAACGACGCGACCGCGTGCCCGATCGCGACGGGATCCCGTCAGCGGATCCTGAAGATGACCGCCCGCTGGACCACGAAGTTGATGACGGTCGCGGTGCCCTGCGCGATGCAGAACGCCAGCGGCACCTTCCACCAGTGGTCGGGGAAGGTGTGGAACATGATCTGGTTCAGCCCGACCTGCACCGCGAACGTGATTCCGTACAGGATCACGACCGCGACGAACCGGGCACGGCTCGGCTCCGCGGCGAAGGTCCACCGACGATTGATGAGGTAGGCGGTGGTGGTGCCGGCGACGAAACTGATCGACTTCGCCACCGCCACCGGCAACCCCAGCTCCAGGCCGATGACGTAGAGGCCGAAGTCCACGATCGCGGCCAGCCCGCCGGTCACCGCGAACCGCAGGATCTGTGTCTTCAGGTCGACACCGGGGGCACCGGTTTCGTCCCTCAGGGGGAGGTCGACAGCCGTCGGCACATGAGGTTCGGGGTTCTCGGGCACCCGTCGAGGTTAGGTGACGCCCCCGCTCGCTGTCGCCGAGCGTGTCGTCGCCGGCCACTCCCCTGTCTGTGAGCGTGCGGTTTCCGCGACGGCACACGGTCACCGGCACGGGCAAGGTGCGCGGTCGGCACCGAGCGGGGGGACGCAGCGCAGGTGACGCACGGGTAACCTCTGTGGCGATGTCCACGACAGCCGACGAGGCCCCCGCTGTCCCCGCGACACCCCGGCCTCTGACCACCCAGACCCGAACCCTCACCGGGTGGGGGCGCACCGCGCCCACCACCGCGGAGGTGCTCTCCACCTCCGACGTCGAGGTGATCGCCGCCGCGGTCGCCCAGGTCGCGGAGAAGAACGAGGGCAAGCCATCGCACCTGCGCCGCGGCGTCATCGCCCGCGGCCTCGGCCGTTCCTACGGCGACCCGGCCCAGAACGCGGGCGGCCTGGTCATCGACATGAATGCCCTGAACAAGATCCATCGGATCGACCGGGAGTCCGGCCTCGTCGAGGTCGACGCCGGGGTGAACCTGGACCAGCTGATGCGGGCGGCACTGCCCTTCGGTCTGTGGGTCCCGGTGCTCCCCGGCACCCGTCAGGTCACCATCGGTGGCGCGATCGGGTCCGACATCCACGGCAAGAACCATCACAGCGCCGGCAGCTTCGGCAACCACGTGGTGTCGCTGGACCTGCTCACCGCCGACGGCAAGGTCCGCACACTGACGCCGAAGGGCGGCCGCCAGGACCCCAAGGGTGCGTTGTTCTGGGCGACGGTCGGCGGGATGGGCCTGACCGGCATCATCCTCAAGGCCACGATCAAGATGACGCCGACCGAGACGGCGTACTTCATCGCGGACAGCGTGCGCACCGAGAGCCTCGACGAGACGATCGCACTGCACAGCGACGGCTCCGAGGACAACTACGACTACTCGTCCGCGTGGTTCGACGCGATCTCCGCGCCGCCGAAGCTCGGCCGAGCAGCCGTGTCCCGCGGCTCGCTCGCCACGCTGGACCAGCTCCCGGCGAAGCTGCAGAAGGATCCGCTGCGCTTCGACGCGAAGCCGCTGCTGACGTTCCCCGACATCTTCCCGAACGGCCTCGCGAACAAGTTCGACTTCACGATCGTCGGCGAGCTCTACTACCGGAAGACGAAGAACGCCACCGGCCAGATCCAGAGCCTGACGGGGTTCTACCACCCGCTCGACCTGTTCGGGGAGTGGAACCGGGCATACGGCTCGAACGGTTTCCTGCAGTACCAGTTCGTGGTGCCGCCGGAGGCGGTCGACGAGTTCAAGAAGATCATCGTCGACATCCAGCGCTCCGGGCACTACTCGTTCCTCAACGTGTTCAAGCTGTTCGGCGAGGGCAACCAGGCACCGCTGAGCTTCCCGATGCGCGGCTGGAACATCTGCGTCGACTTCCCGATCAAGGCCGGCCTCAACGAGTTCGTCACCGAACTCGACAAGCGCGTCCTCGAATTCGGCGGTCGGCTGTACACGGCGAAGGACTCCCGGACCAACGCCGAGACCTTCCACGCGATGTACCCGCGTATCGGCGAGTGGCTCGCCACCCGCCGGAAGTACGACCCCACAGGCGTTTTCGCCTCCGACATGTCCCGACGACTGGAACTGAGCTGATGATCAACGCTGTGGGCAACCCCCAGACCCTGCTGCTGCTCGGCGGCACCTCCGAGATCGGCCTCGCCATCTGCGCCGAGTACCTGCGCAAGGCTCCGATGCGGGTGATCCTGGCCGCACTGCCGGGTGACCCGCTGCGCGAGGACGCCGTCGCCCAGATGAAGGCCGCCGGCGCCACCGACGTCGACCTGATCGACTTCGACGCGCTCGACACCGAGTCGCACCCCAAGGTGATCGACGAGGCCTTCGCGAAGTCGGACGTCGACGTCGCGATCGTCGCGTTCGCCCTCGACGGCGATTCCGAGGAACTGTGGCAGAACCAGCGCAAGGCCGTCCTGGTCGCGAACGTCAACTACACCGCGTCCGTCTCCGTCGGCGTGCTGCTCGGCGAGAAGATGAAGGCGCAGGGCTTCGGACGGATCATCGCGATGTCGTCGGTGGCCGGTGAGCGCGTCAAGCGCGCCAACTTCGTCTACGGCTCCACCAAGGCCGGCCTCGACGGTTTCTACCTCGGCCTCGGCGAGGCACTCGCCCCGTTCGGTCCCAGGGTCACCGTCGTTCGCCCGGGCATGGTCCGCACCCAGTTCAGCGCGCACGTCAAGGAGGCGCCGCTGACGGTGAACAAGGACATCGTGGCGACCCTCGCCGTGGCTGCGTCCGACAAGGGCAAGGAGATCGTGTGGACGCCGGGTCCGTGGCGGTTCGTGATGATCGTCCTGAGGCACGTCCCCCGGGCGATCTTCCGCAAGCTGCCGATCTAGCATCGCCACGGTCCAGGAACGGGAGTTCGCGGCACGCGCCGCGAACTCCCGTTCTGCTGTGTCAGCCGGCGGGACGCTCTGCGATGAATTCCTCCGCGAATCGACGGACCGCGTCGAGCCGCGCCGTCCGGCTCGTGAAATCCGTTCCGTAGAGATACCAGGGTGAGACGCGGAACTCGGTGACCCCGATGTCGGCCAGCACCCGGAATTCGTCGAGATCCCGGACCCCGGTCGGCGAGGCGTTGATCTCGAAAGGTTCCCTCGCGCGGCCGTATTCGCTGCGCAACTCGCGCAGACGTCCGATCGTGTCCGCCAGTTCACCGGCGCCCACGTTGACGGAGATCCAGCCGTCCGCGAGGCGGGCGGCGCGGCGCAGCCCGGCCTCGCTGTGCCCGCCGACGTGGATCGGCACCGGCAGGTCCGGCGCGGGGCTGATCATCAGCCGGTCGAAATCGTGGTGTTTCCCGTGGAACTCGACCCACTGCGGACCGCCGCCGCCGCACACGGACCTGATGATCTCGATGGCCTCGTCCGTGCGCGCGCCACGGGTCCGCATCTGCGTGCCGGTGAACCGGAACTCCTCCGGAATCCAGGACAGGCCGACGCCGACCGCGATCCGGTTGCCCGACATCACCGCCATCGTCGCGATCTGCTTCGCCGTCAGCAGCGGATCACGCAGGGGCAGCTTCAGCACGTTCGTGTAGAACCGCAGCCGCTCCGTGACCGCCGCCATCGCCGCCATCGCGACGAACGGATCGGGCATCGGGGTCTCGGGTGCCCACATGCGTTTCCCGTCGGGCGAATACGGGTAGTCGGCCGACACCGTTTCCGGGTAGAACACCGAGTCGGGCATGGCGATCGAGTCGAAGCCGACCTCCTCCGCGACCTGGGCCAGCTCGCACAGATCCCTGGCGTCGATCATTGCCGCCGCCAGCGACCATTTCACAGCGTGATCACCTTCGACGTCGGGATCGGATGCGAGTCCGCCTTGATCCAGCGCATCGCCCAGGTGCCCTCGGCGTGGCCGTCGGTGTTGATCCAGTTGCCGTAGCCGGGGTCCTTCGCCGACACCACGATGGTCAGCGTGCCGTCGTCGTTCAGCTTCGCGGTGTGGTTGTTGATGTAGATGTTCGTCCGGTGGTAGTCGAGGGACTCGACCCAGAAGTTCTGCAGCACGAAGTTGTAGTACTCACAGTTGGGGACCTCGGTCTCGATGACCCACGCCTCGTCCTCGGCGAGCTTCCAGTACCCGTGGAAGTAGAAGATCGTCGGATCGCCGCCGGCCTTCTGGAACTGCTCCTGCCCGCGGTCGAAAATCTCGTTGGGCTGCGGCATGAAATCGCGCGACCACTCAAGGAACGTGGCGGCCGAGCCCTTCAGCATGCCGATCGCCCGGTCCAGTCGCCGGCCCAGCTCGTCCTCGGTGAGCGGAACGAATTCGCCGTCGGGGTCGAGGCATTCGATGGACAGCTCGCCGGGCACCTCGGCGCGCCGGTTCGCGTAGGTCTGCCGCACGGAGATGAGGTTGCTGTCCGGCGCGAGCGGCAGCCACGCCCCCTCGGCGGGCTCGTCCACGCTCGCGATGAACTCGAAGCGTCCGTTCTCGTCGACCTCGAGGTCGTGGATGTGCAGGTCACCGGTCTGCAGCATGGTGCCGTCGATGTGGTAGCGGTTGACCCGCGAGCCGAAGGTGATCAGCGGGATCGTGCCCCGGGTTCCGGTGATCCGGTAGATGTACTTGCCGGAGATGTTGGCGCGCATGTAGATGTTGTCGGGGTTGTCGGCGCCGATCTTCGTCATCATGTTCGGGTTCGGCGCCGACGTGAACTGTGGCCAGCGCGGGTCGGTGTACTCGACGCAGTTGATCGTCGCGTAGCGCAGCAGGCGTGACAGGTAGCGCACGCCCTCGGCCTGTGTGAGCTCGTCCTGCGGGACGATGGGGTCCGACAGGATGTTTCCGACGTCGAGCAGGTCGGTGCAGAACTTTTCCCAGGTGGCGTTCATGGTGGATTCCTGTCCAGGTGAGGGGTCAGACGGTGGCGAACTTGGCATCGACCTCGGCCGCGGTGATTCCGAAGTCGTCGAGCGAGTAGGTGTGCGAGGGACGACGATGGTCGGCGAGACTGGCCTCGTGGGCGATGGCGATCGCGCGGCGCGCCTCGTCGGAGAACGGCAGGGAGAACTGGGAGTAGACCTTCTCGGCCGTCCCGATCGGATCGGCCACGAAGTCCCGGTAGTCGATGTCGATGAACTGCTCGGGGTTGTGGCGGGCCCGCGCCTGCTGGAAGTTCGCGTTCCCACGCGCCCACAGATCCAGCTGGGTCTGCCCGATTGCTCTGCGGTCGAATGCGTTCGACATGCCGTGCCCACCCTGCTCCGCGAGGCTGAACGTCGATGCCATCGAGGTGTGCGGATCACGGAAGGTCCGGACGAACAGCGCATCCGGGAAGACCTTCAGGATGTCGTCGATCGCGAAGACGTGGCTCGGGCTCTTGAGAACCCAACGGCGATCACGATCGTTCATGCCGATCAGCTGCAGGTTCTTCTTGTACCGGGCATAGGTGTCGGTCCAGTCCTGCTTCGCCAGCCATTCCGTGTACGACGGCACGTACGCCACGGTGTCGAACGCGGTCGAGAGCATCGTCTGCTGGAGCAGTCGCCAACACTCCTCGACCTCCTCGGCGCCCATGAAGTGCACCTTCATCAGGTCCGCCTCGTTCGCCTGACGCGCCCGGTAGAAGGCGTCGCAGCGGACGAAATCTGGGTTCTCCGACCACGTGTCGCGGGCGGGACGGGGTTGCGGCGCCTCGGCCAGCCACATCTCGACACCCTGGTTGGCGGGGTCGGCGCTGAGGAGGCGGTGCAGCGCGGTGGTGCCCGTACGGGTCAGCCCGCACATGAAGATCGGCCGCTCGATGGCAACATCGACATGCTCGGGGTGACGCGCGAATTCCGCCTCGCTGATCAGCCGGCCTCTGAGCGCGGACACGATCATCTTCCGAGCGATCACTCGCCCGTGCGGGGTGAGGTCGGCCTCGTTCGCGAACGAGTGCAGCAGAACCTGCAATCCCTCGAGATGGTCGTCGCCACCGAAATCGTCCAGGCCGGTCTCGTCACAGGCCTGCGCGTGTAGGTCCTCGATGGAACCGATGCCGTCGTGGTGCAGAGTCATTTCCCACATCCTCGTGAAAGATGGATCAGTGATGGGCGTGGCCGCAGTTGACGTCCAGGCACTGCCCGGTGATCGCGCGGGCCAGGTCGGAGGCCAGGAAGATCACCGCGTTCGCGATGTCGTCGGGTTCCGGAAGCCGGCGCAGGTCGGTCCCCGCGGCGATCTCGGCGTAGACCTCGGCCGCGTCGATGCCGCGCCCCTCGGCCTGCTTCTGAACCATGGCCTTGACCCGGTGCGCCCAGATGTAGCCGGGAGCAACGGAGTTCACCCGCACCCCCAGCGGGCCCAGCTCCACCGACAGGCTGCGGGCGAGGGCGAGCAGCCCGGCCTTCTGCACCCGGTAGGCACCGAAGTTCGGCAGCTGGTTCCGCAGCACCATCGAGTTGATCACGACGATCGACCCCTCGGACTTCTCCAGGGCTGGAGCGAGTGTGCGGGTCAGATCGAGTGAGGCGAGCAGGTTGACGTCCAGGCCCTGCCGGACCGACTCGATCGTGGCGTCGAGCAGGCGCTCGTGTGGCGGCTGCACGAATGCGTTGTGCACCACCGTGTCGACCCGTCCGAACTCGGCGAGTGCCGCATCGGCGAGATTCGTGATCGACGCGTCGTCGGTGAGGTCCGTCGGCACGCACAGCGCGGTTCCGCCGAACTCCCCGATCGCGTCGGCGACCTCCGTCAGCCGCGACTCGGTGCGGGCGGCCAGGACGACCCTGGCACCGGCGAGGGCGCTGCGCACCGCAACCGACCGGCCGAGTCCCTCACCGACACCGGCGACGACCACGACCTTGCCGTCCAGCATGGCGGGCATCACCGGCCTCGACCCCGACGTCATACCCGCGCCTCGGGGTCGAGAACAACGCTGAGCGAGCGGATCTTGCCGTTGTCGTCGAACTCGAACAGATCGCCGGCAAGGAAGTCGGGCATGCCCTCTCGCTGCACGCGCAACTGCGTGGCGGCGTATCGGCCGGAGACGACGATCGGCGAGTACCGGCTCACCGTGAACGCCACCGTCGCGTTCTCGGTGTCGAACGCTCGGATCTCGTCGATGCCGCGGTAGGTCCGCACCCCCAGCGGCTCGTGCTGGACGGCGTCGTCTGCGAACAGCGACACGAGTTGTTCGACGTCGTGGTCGCCGAGATGCTTGACGTACGAATCGATCACCGAACAGATGTCGTCTCGGGTGGGCACTGCACACGCTCCTCTTGTGTGGGTGGGGTGAAGGGAGGGATCAGGAGATGACTCCCCGACTGCGGAGGTTCTCGACAACGAGGCCGGCGGCGTCCGCGGGACTCGTCACGGTCGTGTCGACTCGCAGTTCGGGGTGCTCCGGCGGCTCGTACGGGGAGTCCACACCGGTGAAGTTCGTCAGGTCGCCCCGCCGCGCCTTCTTGTAGAGCCCCTTCGGATCCCGCGACTCGGCGACGTCGATCGGGGTGTCGACGAACACCTCGCAGAAGCGGTCCTCGCCGATCAGCTCGCGGGCCGCGTCGCGCTCGGCCCGGAACGGCGAGATGAACGATGCCAGCACGATCAGGCCGGCATCGGCCATCAGCCGGGCGACCTCGGTGACCCGCCGGATGTTCTCCACCCGGTCGGCCTCGGTGAAGCCGAGGTCGCGGTTCAGCCCGTGCCGTACGTTGTCGCCGTCGAGCAGGTAGGTGTGGGCGCCGAGCCCGTGGAGACGCCGCTCGAGCTCGTTCGCGATGGTCGACTTGCCCGACCCGGACAGTCCGGTGAACCAGACGATCTGCGGCCGATGGCCCTTCAGCACCGAACGTGCCTCGTCGTCCACGTCGACGGACTGCCAGTGGATGTTGTCCGATCGGCGCAGCGAGTGCGCGATCATGCCCGCACCGACGGTGGTGTTGGTCAGCCGGTCGACGAGAACGAACCCACCGGTGTCGCGGTTGTCCACGTAGGGGTCGAACGGCACCGGCCTGTCGAAGCTGATGTTGCAGACGCCGATCTCGTTGAGCGCCAACGTGTTGGTGGCGGTCTGCTCGAGCGTGTTGACGTTGACCTTGTACTTCGGCTTGGTGATGCGCGCCTGAACCGTCATCGTGCCGATCTGGCAGACGTACGGACGTTCCGGCAGCATCTCGTGCTCGCCCATCCACACCAGGTGCGCCTCGAACTGATCGGCCACGCCCGGGAGAGCGTCGGCGCCCGCGAGGACGTCGCCCCGGCTGACGTCGATCTCGTCGGCGAGGGTGACGGTGACCGACCGTCCGGCCACGGCCTCGCCGAGATCGCCGTCCATCGTCACGATCCGCTCGACGGTCGATTCACGACCGCTGGGCAGCGCGCGCACGCGGTCGCCGGGACGCACGACGCCGCTCGCGATCCGACCCGCGAAGCCACGGAAGTCGAGGTCGGGCCGGTTCACCCACTGCACCGGCATCCGGAACGGCGCGGTCTGCACCGCATCCTCGATCTCCACGGTCTCGAGGTGCTCGATCAGCGTGGGGCCGTGATACCAGGGGGTGTTCGGGCTGCGGTCGGTGAGGTTGTCACCCACGTACGCGGACATGGGAATCGGAACCACCCGGTCGAGTCCGATGTCCGCGGCGAACGCCGTGTACTCGGCGACGATGGTCTCGAAGACCTCCTGCGAGTAGTCGACGAGGTCGAGCTTGTTGACGGCGAGGACCACGTGCCGGATACCCAGCAGCGAGACGAGGTAGGAGTGCCGACGGGTCTGTGTCAGCACCCCTTTGCGGGCGTCGACGAGGATGACGGCGAGGTCGGCGGTCGAGGCACCGGTGACCATGTTGCGGGTGTACTGCTCGTGCCCCGGGGTGTCGGCGACGACGAACTTGCGCCGTTCGGTGGTGAAGTACCGGTAGGCGACGTCGATGGTGATGCCCTGTTCCCGCTCGGCGGCGAGACCGTCGACGAGCAGCGCGAAGTCGAGACCCTCGCCCTGCGTGCCGACCTTCTTCGAATCGCTCTCGAGGGCGCTCAGCTGGTCCTCGAACACCAGCTTCGATTCGTAGAGCAGCCGGCCGATCAGCGTGGACTTGCCGTCGTCGACGCTGCCGCACGTGATGAAGCGCAGCATGGACTTGGTCGCGTGGCGTTCGAGGTACTGCTCGATGTCGTCGGCGATCAGATCGGATGCGTGGGCCATCAGAAGTACCCCTCCTGCTTCTTCTTCTCCATCGAGGCACTGCTGTCGTGGTCGATCACTCGTCCCTGACGCTCGGACGTGGTGGTGAGCAACATCTCCTGGATGACGTCCGTGAGGGTGGCGGCGGTGGACTCGACCGCGCCGGTGAGCGGGTAGCAGCCGAGCGTGCGGAAGCGCACGCTGCGCATCTCGGGAACCTCGCCGGGGCGCAACGGCATTCGGTCGTCGTCGACCATGATGAGCGTGCCGTCCCGTTCGACGACGGGACGCCTCGCGGCGAAGTAGAGCGGGACGATCGGAATGTCCTCCTGCCGGATGTACTCCCAGACGTCGAGTTCGGTCCAATTCGACAGCGGGAAGACGCGCAGCGTCTCGCCGGGCGAGCGCCGGACGTTGTACATGTGCCACAGTTCGGGCCGCTGACGTTTGGGATCCCAGCGGTGCTCCGCTGAGCGGACCGAGAAGACGCGTTCCTTGGCGCGGGACTTCTCCTCGTCGCGACGGGCACCGCCGAACGCCGTGTCGAACCTGTGCAGGTCGAGGGCCTGTTTGAGGCCCTCGGTCTTCCACATGTCGGTGTGGGTCGACGATCCGTGGGTGAACGGGTTGATGCCCTTCTCGACGCACTCGGGATTCCGGTGGACCAGGAGGTCGAAATCGCCTGCTGCCGCCGACTCGTCCCGGAGCTTGTACATCTCCCGGAACTTCCACGTGGTGTCGACGTGCAGCAGCGGGAAAGGTAGCCGGGACGGGAAGAACGCCTTGCGGGCCAGGTGCAGCATCACCGCGCTGTCCTTGCCGACCGAGTACAGCATCACGGGGTTCTCGCTCCCCGCGACGGCCTCGCGCATGATGTGGATGCTCTCGGCCTCGAGTCTCTCGAGGTGGGTCAGGGTCCCGACCGTGGTGGGACTGCTCATCGTGCAAGCACCTCCAGTGCTGTGTCCGCCCACTCGGGGCGGCAGATCAGTAGATCGGGCAACCAGGGGTTCTCCTGGTTGTAGGCGAGTTCGGACCCGTCGAGTCGTGAAACGTGAAGTCCGGCAGCACGGGCCACCGCGACGGGCGCGGCGGAGTCCCACTCGTACTGGCCACCGGCGTGTGCGTAGATGTCGACGTCGCCGCGGACCACCGCCATCGCCTTCGCTCCGGCCGAGCCCATCTCGACGAGTTCGGCGTCGAGGGCCGCGGCCATCGCCATGACGGGCTCGGGACGCCTCGTTCGACTGACCACCGCCCTCGGTGCCCGGCGCCGGGGAGCCTGCGCCGACGGGGCGTCGCCGGTCGAGTGGGTGACGCCGAGTGCGGGCAGTGCCACGGCGCCGACCGTCAGCCGTCCGTGTTCGACGAGTGCGACGTGCACGGCCCAGTCGGTGCGGCCCCGCTCCCCGAACTCGCGGGTTCCGTCGAGCGGGTCGACGATCCAGACGCGGTCGGCGCCCAGGCGCGTGCGGTCGTCGGCGCCCTCCTCGGAGAGCACCGAATCGTCCGGGAAGCGCTCCGCGAGTGCGGCGACGACGAAGTCGTGGCTCAGGCGGTCGCCGGCGGACTTGATCCGGGTGGGGTCCGCGTCCGGTTCCGCCAGCGCCGCCCGGTGGGCGAGCAGCCGTCGTCCCGCCTCCGTTGCGATCTCGGCGGCACACCGGATGTCCTCGACCTGCGCCCATGCGTTCGTGTTCGAGGTCGGAGTCAGTGCTCGATCGGTCATGCGAGTGACTCTAACCACAGAATGAACAATGTTCAATCCTAGATCGAACGTTGTTCATTGTTGTTCGGATGTGCGGCGCTCGACGCCGCGGCGAGGTCGGTACGGTGGTTCGGTGAGCGAATCGAACGCCGGGTCGATCTACGGCGACGCGGAGGCCCGGCGACGCCGGACGCTGGACGCCGCCGCAGCGCTGCTGGCCGAAGGCGGCTACTCGGCGCTGACGATCCGCGCCGTCGCCAAACGCGCCGGAACGAGCACCGGACTGATCTACCAGTACTTCGCGGACAAGCAGGACATCTTCATGGCCCTGCTCAACGAGGCCATCGTCGGGTCGATGAACCGCATCGCCGCGCTACCGCGGGACAACGGGGTCGCGGCGTTGCTCGCCGCGATCATCGACGATTCGGCCAGGCGATGGGCCCAGGTCGGGCGCATGTCGGCGATCTGGCGTGACGCCGAGGGCGATGCCGACCCGGATCGCGAGTCGCTCCACGAGGTCCACCGGATCGCCGCCCTCTACGACCACGGAGTCCTGCGCGCGGTCACCGAGGCCGCCGAACGGGAGGGGCGGACACTACTCGACGACGAGAGCGTGCTCCCGTTCCTGCTGTCCGGACTGCAGGGCGTGGCCGCAACGATCGCCAACAACTGGGCTCCGCATCTCGACCCCTCCGACCTCGTGTCGTTCTCGGCGGGGGCGCTCACCCGCGCGATCACCCTCACCGAACCCGGCGCCTGACGACGGGGACACCACCTCGGCTCACCTCGGGTGGCTCACGCCGCCGGAAACGTGCACGAGTGCGCAGCGCCTAGACTCCGAACACGTGACGACAACAGCCACCGACACCGTCTCCCCCGACACCGTCGCACCCGCCCGCCGGGTCGCCGGGACTCTGGTCGAGACCGTGGCGGCCGTCGTCGTGGCGGCGGTCGTCGCCGCGGTCGGACTGATCGCCTTCGCCGTCGTCGACTGGCCCGCGTTCAACTCCTCCAACGTCACCCGCGCGCTCACCACCGTCGGTCAGGTCGCCACACTGGCGTTGCTCGGACTGTCGGTGTGGCTGCTGCGCGCCCGCAAGGCATCTCGCGTCGCGACGGTCGCGTCGTGGGTGGGGCTGTCCGGCTTCGTGACCGTCACCCTCGGGATGCCGCTCGCCGCGACGAAGCTGTACCTGCACGGCGTCTCCGTCGATCAGGAGTTCCGTACCGAGTTCCTCACGCGAATGACGGACACCGCCCGACTCGACGACATGACGTACATCGACCTGCCGTCGTTCTACCCGGCCGGCTGGTTCTGGATCGGCGGTCGCGTCGCGAACGTGCTCGGCATGGAGGGCTGGGAGACGTTCAAGCCGTACGCGATCGCGTCCATCGCCGTCGCCGCGGTCGTCGCACTCGTGTTGTGGTCCAAGCTCGTTCGCGCCGACCTCGCCGTTCTCGCGGCCACCGCGACCACCGCGCTCGCCGTCGCGTACGCGAGCCCCGAGGCGTACAGCGCCGTCCTCGTCGTCCTGCTCCCGCCCGTACTCGTCCTGGCCTGGGGGGCGTTGCACCGGGCACCGGGTGTCGGAGGCTGGGGCGCCGCCGTCGGGACGGGACTGTTCCTCGGCCTCGCCGCCACCTTCTACACCCTCTATCTCGGCTACGCCGCCTTCGCGGTGACGCTGATGGCCGTGATCGCGGCCGCGATCGCCGTCCGCGCCGACGGCCTGCGCGCCGTCCGTGGCCCCCTGCTCAAACTGGTGACGATCGCCGTCATCGCCGCGCTGCTCGCCCTCGTGGTGTGGGCGCCGTTCCTGCTGGGCCTGCGCACCCACTCCCTCGCCGGCTCCGGCACCGCCACCCACTACCTCCCGGAGTCGGGTGCGACGCTGCCGTTGCCGATGTTCGACGCCTCCCTCGTCGGGCTCCTGTGCCTGCTCGGCACGGTGTGGCTCGTCGCGCGTGCGGCGTCGTCGCGGCGGGCGCAGTCCCTGGGCATCGGTGTCGTCGCCGTATACCTGTGGGCGCTGCTGTCGATGGCGTTCACCGCGCTCGGCACCACCCTGCTGTCGTTCCGGCTCGAACCGGTCCTGCTGGTGTTGCTCGGCGCGGCAGGTGTGTTCGGCTTCGTCGAGTTCACCCACTGGCTGATCCTCGCGACCAGCGACAACCCCCGGATCAGGATCGGCGCGGTCGTGATCGGCGCACTGGGCGCCGTCGCGTTCGCCCAGTCGATCCCGCATCACCTGGCCCCCGAGATCACCACCGCGTACACCGACACCGACGGGGACGGCGTTCGCGCCGACCAGCGTCCGCCCGGCGCAGCGTCGTACTACGGCGACGTCGACGCGGAGATCCTCGCGCAGCGCCCCGGACCGCGCTCGGACACCGTCGTCCTCACCGCGGACACGAGCTTCCTGTCGTTCTACCCGTACTTCGGATTCCAGGGGCTGACCTCGCACTACGCGAACCCGATGGCGCAGTTCGAGGAGCGCGCCGCCGCGATCGAGGCGTGGACGGAGACGACCTCACCCGACGAGCTGCTCGCGGCGATGGACGAATCACCCTGGCGTGCACCGGATGTGTTCGTGTTCCGATCCACCGACGATGCGTACACCCTGCGGCTGGCCGCGGACGTCTACCCGAACGACCCGAACGTCAAGCGCTACACCGTCGAGTTCGACAAGGCGCTGTTCGACGACCCGCGGTTCACGGTCACCGAGGTCGGTCCGTTCACCGTCGTCACCCGGAGGTAGTGCGCTCCGCGCCTGTGCGCGCTCTTGGTAGTGGGGGCTACCAAGAGCGCGCACAGGTGCGGCGGTCAGACGGAGGCGACGACGGCTTCGACGAGCTCCGCGACCGCACGCGCGCAGTCGTTTCGGTCGTAGCCGAGCAGTCTCGTCTCCTCCGCGTCGGGTTCGTACGCCAGCGTGTTGCCGCGCCCCTGGACGATCGCCGCGTCCGAGAGCAGCGGATGTTGTTCGTCCCGCGCGACGATCTCCCGATCACCACCGGCCGCGTCGACCATCAGCTGGAAGAACTGCCGGTACTCCAGGTTCTGATCTCCGATGAGGTACGCCCTGCCGGCTTCACCACCGTGCACGGCCCCACGAATCGCCTGCGCCAGCGAGCGCGCGGACATGTAGTTGGTCCCGCCGACCGGTGCGAAGTCGGGGATGCCCGGCTCGCGGCCCGCGGCCCACGCGACCATCCGACGATAGCGGCGGGTCGAGGCGCCCGGCACGACACCGATGATCGACGGCGGATTCAGAGTGCACACCGCGAAGGACTCGTCGGCCAGAGCGCGAGCACCCTCGTCCGCGGCTTTCCGCGCCGCCACATACGGATTCGTCGTCGCGATGTCGGGGCGCACGTGGTGGTAGTAGCTGCCCACCTGTACGAACCGGCCCACGCCGGACTGCTTGACGAGTTCGGCGAAACGCGGAACGCCGACGCTCTGCGTGGCCGCCCAGAACGCCTCGTCGTCGCTGTCGGCGGCGGTGCGGTGGCGCGGATCCTGACCGGCGGCGAAGACGACGGCGTCGAACGCGGACAGTTGCTCACGGGTGAACGAGGGGACCGTGTAGTCGCCCTCCAGCAGAGGGAAGCCGGCGACCGGCGATTCGTCGGTGACCGGTCCGCGCCCGGCGACGGTGACGTCGTCGCCGTGTTCACGCAGCAGGAGGGCGGCGTGTGCACCGATCATGCCGGTGCCGCCGATGACGAGGATCTTCATGAGTACCTTTCGGTCGGGGTGATCAGGGATTGCGGGGGCGGTTCGTCCAGCCGCCGGAGCGGCGCGGAACCCAGCCCCCGGACGAGTGGGTGCCGCCGTCGACGTGGATGGTGCCGCCGGTGACGAACCGCGAGAGATCGGAGGCGAGGAACAGCGCGGCACCCGCGACGTCCTCGGGCGTGCCCGGCCCGCCGAGCGGCGACCAGGTCGGCCACAACTCCCGGTCCTCCTCGGGCACCAGCGACGCGTAGGGCACCTGCACGGTTTCCACGAGATCCGGTGCGATCGCGTTGACCCGGATGCCGGCCGGACCCACCTCCGCGGCCAGCGAACTCGTGAACTGGGTCAGCGCGGCCTTGTACGCGGAGTACACGCTGTGCCCGGGAATCGCCCGGTGCGCCTCGACCGTCGTCAGATTGACGATCGAACCTCGACCGCGCTCGGTCATCCCGGGCAGCAGCGCCTGCGTCAGACGCAGGACGTGCGCGAAGTTGATCTCGTGCAGGTCGTCCCACAGCGACGGCGTGTTCGTCGCGAAGGTGTGCGGCGGCCGCAGGTAGTGACCGACGTTGTTGACCAGGACGTCCGGGCGGTGGTCGACGAGTTCGGGCGGGCAGGGCGACGCGCACACGTCCCATTCGAGCCCGGCGATCGCACCGCCCGCCGCGGGGTCGAACTCCAGCGGGCCGAGCGGTTCGACGTCGGCGACGAGCACGTCGGCGCCGTGGGCGGCGAAGGCCCGCGCGATCGCGGCGCCGATGCCGTGGGCACCCCCGGTGACCACGGCACGACGACCGGTGAGCATCGCGCCCGGCGTGTAAGTGATGAGGTTGCGCATGCACGCCAGTACAGCGTGCGCTGTGACACGGCTGACAGGCCGGTTCCCGGTGTCCGGAAACATTCCCCCCGGGACGCGTCGGCATCGGCGACAGTGGACACGTCGGATCCGTCGGTCCGTGGCTCGTGCACGTGCAGGGCCGGTCACGCCGGCCCCGACGACGATCTGCGGACCAGGAGGAACGGATGTCACAGCACCCTGCCGGCGGGGGAACGACCGGGTCGCTGCCGCGGGCGGCCCTGATCCTCGGGGCGTTCACCGGCGACAGACGCCTGAACCTGTCGCAGATCGTCGCGGTCACGGGGCTGCCGCGGTCGTCGGTCCACCGCGCGCTGGAACAGCTGGTCGCACTGCGCTGGGTGCATCGGGAGGGCATGGACTACCAGCTCGGGATGCGCATGATCGAGCTCGGGGCGGTCGCCGCGCAGCAGAACTCGCTGCGGCGGGCGGCGCTGCCGAGTCTGCACTGGCTGCACCGGCAGACCGGGTGCATCGTGCACCTGGGTGTCCTCGACGGTCCCGAGGTCGTCTACCTCGAGAAGGTGGGCGGGGAGCTGATGCCCGCGGTCCGGTCGCACGTCGGGGGACGATTGCCTGCGCGGTCGTCGACGATCGGTGCGGCACTGCTCGCCGTCGGCGGAGGCTCCGCCGGGGGCGCACCCGATCTCGACCGGGTTCGCGAGTTGCGGGTCTCGTACGGACGGGAGAAGTGCCTGTCGGGCTTCAGCTGCGTCGCCGTCCCGATCGGACCCGTCGACCGAACCGAATCAGCGTCCGCACTATCGGTTTTCGGTCCGGTCGCGGTCATCCACGACACCCAGGTCGTGCTGTCCGCTCAGACCGCGGCCGCCCGGATCTGGCGCCGGATGACCGCGCCGGCTTCGCGACGCACCGCGTGAGCTCCGCCCACGAGGACGAGTTCGTCAGGCGGGAAGCAGCATCCACAGGGCGAGGTACACCAGGGCTGCCGTGCCGCCGGTGACGAAGGCGGCCAGAACGGCTCCGGCGCGCACCAGGTTGGCGTCGACGCCGAAGTACTCGGCGATGCCGCCGCAGACACCACCGACCATGCGCTGCGAGGAGGAGCGGGCGAAGGGCTTGGGGGCGTTGCTGTCGAATGTCATGCCTCCACCTTGCGCGTCGGGGCGTGGTCGGCACATCGGGTGACGCCCTGATCTCGACCCTGAGATTTTCCCTCCGGAACCCTCCCTATCCCCCATCCTCCGACAGGGTGCACCAGCCACACGGCTGAAGGCCACGTTCACGCGGATCAACCGCACGAAGGTGGCCTTCAGCCGGATGGGTCAGCGGCGGGTGAGGGGCATGACCTCGCGGACCTTCGCGTCGCGCAGGTAGAGACCGCCCCAGACGAAGATGCCGACGTAGATCGGGAACAGAATCGTGCTCACCAGCGGCTGCTCGGTGAGGATGTTGCAGGCGACGGCGCCGCCGAGGTAACCGGTCAGCAGCACCGCACCGAGGATCGCCGTGGCCGGGATCAGGTACAGCGCAAGGCACACCAGCATGACGACGCCCATCACGAACGGGGCGTAGTCCGGAAAACCGTACTCGGCCATCGAATCCCGGACGGACTCGATGTTCGCGAGGTGGATGACGGCGTCGAACAGCAGGAAGGCGACCACCAGAACGGTGACGACGAGCCCGGCTCGGCGGGCGGTGGACGACACCTCCGCGGCGCCGGCGGACGGGGCGACGATCTGATGTGCGGTCATGGCTGGCTCCTCGAGTCGGGCGCTTCACACGGTGTGAAGTCGTTGCTCAGGTAGACCACCCACCGGCCGGAAACTCATCGCTCGGCCTTCGAATCACGTCTGTGCGTCACATCGGAGGTCGTGGCCGGAGGCGAGGGGGCCGGTCCGTCCTCGAGACGGGTTCACGACTCGACGCCCCTCACCCCGTTCGCGCCCGGGGACGGAGCCACCCGACCGCGGTCACAGGTTCCCGTCGCGGCCGAGCAGGGCGAGCAGCCGTTCCCCCGGCCCTGCCCACGGCGGTACCGGCAGCGGCGGACCGAACCGCGCGGGCCGGTCGGCATCGGACACGAACAGCGCCGCGCAGACCTCCAACTCGGCAGCGAGATCCGCGGGAACGGGACGGGCCCGGCCCAGCGCCCTGCCGACGTCCCAGCCGTGCACCGCGACGTCGAGAGCACCTGCAGCAGCAGCGATCTCGACGGGGAGCATCGCGTCACCCACCCGAACGCCGCCCGACGCGGCGTCCCGCTCCCAACTGCGCAGCATCCGGCAGGCCCGTTCCCGGAGCGCCGCAGCGGGATCGGCGGCGAGGGCACTGTGGTCGACGGGGCGCAACAGCACGCTCCGATCCAGCACGGCCTCCTCCAGGACGGCGAGGGACTCGTCCATGTGCCGCAGCAACTCCGCCAGGTTCCATTGCGAACAGGGCGTCGGCCGAGAGAGATCGTCAGGGCGCACCGCCCGCAGGTTCAGATCCGTGTACCGAACGGCCGCCCCGAGCAGGGCGAGCGGATCGGTGACCGGCAGAACGCCGAGCGTCATGGCAGCGACGGCGCGGTCGAGCCGTCGAGAACCGCAGGCAGCCCGAACTTCTCGAAGAGCGTGAGGTCGAAGAAGACGGTGACGTGACCGACGCCGGACGGGCCGAGCGAGAGCACCTGCAACTGGAACGCCCGATGTACACCGTCCCCCTCGCGCATGTACAGGCCGAACGCCGGCTGCCCGTTCGACACGGTCGGCACCAACCGCATGTCACCGGGACCGCCTGCGGGACAGTTGGTCTCGATGAGAGTGCGGATGGCGGCGGGCCCCTGGTACCAGCCGTCGAACGGCGGCATCTCCCAGACCGCGTCCTGGGTGAGCAGTTCGGTGAGCGAGGCGAAGTCGTAGTTCTCGAACGCCGCCATGTACTTGTCGAGCACGGCGCGCTGCTCCGGGCCGACGGGTTCGAGCACCGCGTCCTCGCTGGGGGCGGCCTGCGCGATCTGTGCCCGCGCCCGCTGCAGCGCGCTGTTCACCGCGGCGGTGCTGGTGTCGAGGAGCGACGCGACGTCGGCAGCGGGCCAGGCGAGCACCTCCCGCAGGATGAGGACCGCCCGCTGCTTCGGCGGCAGGAACTGCAGGGCCGCGATCAGCGCGAGGCGCAAACTGTCCCGCGACGTCGCGACGACAGCGGGATCGGCGGCAGCGGTGCCGAGCATCTCGTCGGGAATCGGTTCGAGCCACGGCACCTCCTCGCGGGTCACGAGGTCGGCGGACGGGTCGGAACTCGGAGCCCCGAGGCCGGTCGGCAGCGGCCGGCGCCCCTTGGTCTCCAGCGCGGTCAGGCAGGTCGTGGTCGCGATCCGATACAGCCAGGTGCGCAGCGAGGACCGTCCCTCGAACTTGTCGTAGGCCCGCCACGCCTTGAGGTACGTCTCCTGTACGAGATCCTCCGCCTCGTGCACCGACCCGGACATCCGGTAACAGTGCGCGAGCAGTTCGCGTCTGTACTTCTCGGCCTGCGGAGTGAACTCGTCTCGAACTGCACTGTCGGTCATGCCCCCACCCGTCTCCGTGAGCAATGCGGTCATCTCCACTCTCCCTCGTCTCGCCCGTCGCGTACACACGCGTCGCTCGATACAGACAGGAAACCGGGGCAGAACTCATCGGCGGGCGGAACGGAGCGACCGGAAGTCGTGATCGAGACCCCCCTGCTCGACCATCGAGATCCGGCCGCCCCCTCCTCACCGACCCGGTGGGCGGCGAGGTCCCGGACGGGACAGCGAGGGCGTCCCGATTCCGTGGCACACTCTAGGGCAAAAACAACGCCAAAAACAAGCCAAGTAGTAGCGAAGGTACGGAGGGCCGAGACGGGTGGACACGCAACCGCGAGGGGCGGCCTCGACTGGTGCGGCGACGCCGAACACCCCTCTGACCACTAGGGTCGACGCGATGGAAGGGAACGGGATCGAGAATCTGGCGCGCGCCGTCGGCGAGCGACGCAGACAGCTCAACCTGACCCTGGATCAGGTCAAGACCGCCGGCGGACCGTCCGACGTGACGACGGGGAAGATCGAGAAGGCCCAGATTCCCGAGCCGAGCGCACGCACGCTGCGACGCCTCGACGTCGCTCTGCGCTGGACCGACGGCTCGGCCGCGCGAGTACTCACCGGAGGCACGCCCGTCCCGGTCGAAGACGTCCCCCCGCCCGGAGGCGTCGACGCGGACGCCGACTCGGTGACCCTCTCCCTCGCGATCGTCGGCGACCTGTCCGACCTGGCCAAACGCTACGAGCGTCTCGCCTCCGACCACCACGGCGACCCGCTCGCCGCCGAACTGGGCCGGGTGAACGAGCGGTTCGACCTGCTCGTCGACCGAGTCATGCGCACCTGGCTGACCGTGCAGCTCGAACGGCGGATGACCCCGACCGAGGCCGGAGCGGCTGCCGGGAGCCCGCCGGGCGACCCGGTGGTGGAGATGCTGCTCGGCGACTATCTCGACCGCACCCCGCGGCCGCCGACCGCCCAGGACGCCGACGAACTGCGCTACCTGCGGTGGCTGACCGGACGCGCCGACGACGTCGACCCCCCGACGCAGCAGCGCTACCTGGCACGGTGGCGCGCCCGACAGGAGACGGCCGGATGACCCACCACTCCCCGAGCCTGCGGCAGAAGCTCGACCGCCTGTTCGCGTACTTCCACCGCCGCGACGAACCGGAACCGACGACCGTCGCGGTCGCCGCGATGGCAACCGAACACAGCGGCACAGCGGTGTCCCCGGATCTCCTGGACGCCGCACGATGCGGTGAGGTCGACGCATTGCCCACCGCCGTCGCGGACGCCCTGTGCGACGTGTTCGGTGTGGACCGCGACTACCTGCGGCTGTCGGGTGGCCGGGACATCGACATCGATCAGCGGCTGCGGTTGTGGACCGCGGTCCGGGACCGCGGTCTGCAGCATTTCGCGGCCCGCGCCGTCGACCTGTCCCGCGACGACCTCGAACTCCTCATCGACGAGGTGAACCGCTCCGCCGTGGACGACCCGAGCTGACCGCGGGGTCAGACGAGTCCGACGGTGACGGGCCGCGTCGACCATGCGTCGGCGAGCAGCAGCAACTCGTCCTCGTCGGCCAACCAGGCCGGGGTCTCCTCGGGCCGGACCGGTCGCTCGCCCGCCAGGTGACGTTCGAGGGCACGGGTGACGGCGACGCACCGGTCCGCCGGATCGACCTCCTCCGCCCGTTCCTCGGACCCCATGTGGGCGAGCAGGATGTACAGGGCGTCCTCGCACTCGATGCGCATGCGGTGTTCCCGTTCCGCCGCCGTCGGCAGCGCACTGGTCGCGGCCTGCAAGGACACCGAGGGCAGCGCCGCCGACAGGTCCTTCCACAGCGGGGTGAGCCTGCCGACGACCACCGCCGACGGGTCGTTCGACAGCCGCGACCGCAGCGCGACCGCGACGGGTACGCACACGGTGAGGGCCGCGAGCGTTGCCGCCGGGAGGAACAGGACGTCGTTCGACTCGCTGCGCCAGTGCGTGAAGGCGTTGGTCCTGTCCATGCCGAGCAGAACGCCGTAGACCGACCTCGACAGGTGGTCGAACGCGGACACGGTGCCGGCGACGAGAACGAGAGCAGCCCAGAACCTGGTGCGGTGCAACTGATCTCCGCGATAGAAGACGTGTATGCAGGTGATCGCGGCGAATCCGATCGCGACGGGCATGTGCACCGAGTACAGGACGAGATAGGCGGCGGTCCGCCAGTCGTGGAGGTCTTCGACGGCGACACCCGCCTCCCGCGCCGGCAGGCTCAACCACGCCATCGCCACCACTTCGGCGACGATCAGCGCGTACACCACGGCGATCGAGCCACCCCGCAGCCGCCGCACGCTGCCGAGTGCGCGGACCACGAGGAACAACGATCCCGCGCCGAGCATCGCTGCGGCGTGCGTGAGCAACCGCAGATCCGAGACGGTCAGCGGCGTCGCGTCGACGATTCGTGCCTGTAGCCATCCCTCGCGCAGCAGTGCCGCGCACATCCACCAGAACAACAGCCACGTCGTCTGGCGATCCACCTGACGTTCCCGCACGACGGCGACGCGGCCGACGACCACCACCGCCAGGATCGCGAGCATCGGTGTGGTCAGCCACACGGGCAGCGACGACGTCGCGACGGTGTCGAGCAGGGGACGGCTCATCGGAGGGCGTCGAAGGTCGACGCGATCCGGTGCAGTTCGCCGTGCGCGTCGAGTTCGATCGGGCCTCGGCTGAGCACGGCCAGGTGCGTCCCCACCAGTTCGGCCTCCGCCTCCGTCGGCGAGTCGAAGGTGGTGCGCCGCATCATGTATTCGATGCCGTCGAGGCTGAGCCCTTCGGTGAGCGTCCCCTCGGTCGGCCGGAACGCTTCGCCCGGATGCCGGCACAGGATGTGTCCGACCTCGTGGAAGATCTGCTGGCGCTGGTGCCGGACGGACCGGCTGGCGTCGTAACGGATCACGAACCGGGTCGGCCCACCGAGCAGCAGTCCGCACCTGGTGCCGGGTTCGGTGATCGCACCGGCCCAGGGACTCAGTGCGATGTCCCGCCCGGTGTCCTCGGCAAGCCAGCCCAGGAATTCCGGGACCGTCCACGGCGGCTGCAGCGGCACCCGGTCGAGCACCTGGGTGAGGCGTCCGCGGCTGCGACGACCGGCCATTGCGATGCTCCCCCTTCGCCCCCCACCGACCCGGGCGGTGCGGCGCCAGGCAGCATAACGCCGGGCACGCGAGGACGGCCCCGGAAGATCAGCGCCCGTTCGGGAACAACGTCTGCTCGGCTGTGAACGCGCCGTCCGGGTCGTCGACGTACTCCCCCTCGCAGCGGCCGTCGAGCGCCGCCGACACCTGCGCCCACACGTGCAGGTTGACCGGTTCGAAGAAGTGGTCGGTACCGCCGTCGACCGCGGTGGGTGTCGGGGTCATCCGGCACTGCCCGCCGTCGAGGCGGCCGTCCGCCCATTCCCGTGCGCTGCGGATGCCGTAGTAGGCGGTGTCGCCGGGAGTGTCGTCGCCGGCGTTGAGCGCGGTCATGAAATCGGTACCCGGGCACACCTCGGCACCGACGGGCTGCCCGCATGCGCCGGGCGAGCCGTACTGTGCGGTACCGAACGCGACGTAGGTGTCCACGTGCTCGGCGCCGCCGAGGTTCTTGAGGTAGTGCCGCGTACTGGTGCCGCCGATGCTGTGCGAGACGAGGGAGATCTCGGCGTCCGGGTGCGCGGCGACCGCGGCGTCGACGGCCGCGCCGATCGCCCGCGCGTCGGCGTCGAGGTCGAATCCGGGCAGGTCGAGGGCCTGCGCCCGGTAACCCTGCAGGGCCAGCGACGCCACCAGCGGCTGGTACGGAATCGCCCCGAGGTACTGGCCCGGAACGACGAACACGATCCGCTCGGATGCCTCGGGGACGGGCGTGGCCGAGACGGGGGCGGCGGCACCCAACGCGAGTCCGGCTCCGCAGGCCGCGGTGAGAAGGCGGGTGAGAGTCATCCTCGGGACGATAAGGCAAGGCTGCACTGCCTTGAAGGGTCACGTCGCGGTGTGTGACGCACACCCTCGTGACGTGCGGCGCCACGGACCGGGTCGCCGCGGACACCGTTCGCCGGGATGCTCGTCGCGCAGACTGCCAGGTTCGGTCGGTACGGTGGCCCGATGTCGTGCGTCGGGTGACGGACCCGACCGGGGAGGAGCGTGGATGTCGGCGGAGAGCACAGGCACGGTGGTGGACACGGCGACAGCTGCGGGAACGACGCCACTCGGCGTCGCGACACCCAGGTCCGCCACGCGGCTCCGGCGCTTCCGCATCCAGCGTTCCGACGCGATCGCCGCCCTCGGGTTCACCGTCCTCGCCGTGTACGTCATGGGCAATCAGTGGCGACAGCCCGCAACCGGGTACCTGACCGGCAGCGGCCAGGACCAGCGCATGTGGGAATGGTTCTTCGCGCTCGCCGCGCACTCGATCACCCACTTCGACAATCCCCTCGGCACGCTGCTGCAGAACTATCCGCAGGGCGTGAACCTGATGGCCAACACCTCCATGTTCGGGGTGTCCGTCCCACTCGCGCCGGTCACGCTGTTGTTCGGCCCCACGGTGACGTGGACGCTGGTGCTGACCTTCGGGCTCGCCTCCACCGCGTACGCCTGGTACTGGTTCCTCGGCCGGTACGCCGTCCAGTCCAGGGTCGCGGCGGCGATCGGCGGCGTGTTCTGTGGATTCGCGCCCGCGCTGATCTCCCACGCCAACGGCCACCCCAACTTCGTCGTGCTGCCGCTGCTGCCGCTGATCCTCGCGTGCGTCATCCGTCTCGCTCGCGGCGACGGGATTCGCACCGGGGTCGTGCTCGGCCTGCTGGTCGCCGTGCAGATCGCGCTCGGCGAGGAGCCGCTGCTCATCACCGCGGTCACGTTCGCCGTGTTCACCCTGGCGTACTTCGCCTCCCGGCCGAGGTTCGCGCTGACCGCCGTTCGCAACGCGACCCGGCCGCTGCTGCTCGCCGCCGCCATCGCCCTGCTGCTCACCGCGGGACCACTGTGGTGGCAGTTCTTCGGACCACAGAGCTATCGGTTCATCGACCACGGCCCGATGGGCAACGACCTCAAGGCGCTCCTTCAGTTCCCCCGCCAGTCCGTCGGAGGCCGCGTCAGCCCGGGCCAGAACGTCGCGATCAACGGCACCGAGGAGAACTCCTACTTCGGCTGGCCGCTGCTGGTCGTGGCGCTCGCGTCCGCGATCTGGCTGCGCCGCCTCGCCCTCGCCCGCGCCGCGGCCGTCACCGTCGTCGTCATGTGCGTGGTGTCGCTGGGCGCGGAACTGACCATCGGTCGCGACGGCACCGGCGTGGACCTGCCCTGGTCGTGGCTGGAACGGCTGCCGCTGTTCGAGTCGGTCCTCGAAACCCGTTTCGCGATGGGTGCGATCCCCGCGATCGCCCTGCTGCTGGCCCTGACCGTCGACCGCGCGATCCGGGAGAAGGCCACCCGGGTGCCCTGGGCAGTCGCCTTCGCCCTGGCGCTCGTCCCGCTGATTCCGCTGCCGTTGACGGCGGTGCAGCGGGCCGCGGCACCGGACTTCTTCGCGGACGGCACCTGGCGGTCGTACGTGGACGACGGCTCCGTCGTCACCGTCCCCCTCCCCCGGCCCGAGGACGCCCGGGCGCTCACCTGGCAGGTCGAAGCCGACTTCGGCTTCCCGCTCGCCGGCGGCTACTTCGTCGGACCGGTCGGACCGGAGAAGAAGGCCAAGTACGGACCCGAGGACCGGCCCACGGCGCTGCTGCTCGGTGCCGTCCAGAAGTCCGGAACCGTTCCGGAGGTGACGCAGCAGATGCGCGCCCAGGCACACGCCGACCTCCGGTACTGGCGGGCGGATGTCGTCGTGCTCCCGAACGGCGACAACCAGCGCGCACTGCGCCGCACGGTCCAGGCGCTGCTCGATGCCGAACCACGGCGCGTCGACGACGTCTGGGTGTGGGACGTCCGGCCCGTCGTGCGATAGCGCACTGCCCACGCCCGGATCCGGGGGCGTGCCGGGGGGCGACCCAGGGGAAGCCGAATCCCCTACGGCCCCCGCATCGCCCCCTATATTCGGGCGCACATCTTTCGGGATCCGGCCGGCGGAGGGTGTAATTCCCCTCGGCACACGAGCCGTGCCGGTCGTCGCCCGCCGGCGGTGCAGCCCTCGCGCACCGTCGGTGGGTGCTCACACCCCCGCGCACGTCGCCTCGCGACCCACCGGCACCGCATCCCATACGATCGACGCTTGTGTCTGCCGAGTCCGATGTGCCTGCCGAGTCCGACGCCCCCGCCGCCAACGCACAGCCGGCCCCCGACCGTTCGGCTCCGCGGACCGCGCGGCTGATCGCGGTCGTCACCGGCCTTCTCGGGTTCCTGCTGGCCGTCGTGACGCCGCTGCTGCCCGTCTCGCAGCAGTCCGCGAGCGTGTCCTGGCCGCAGAACGGTGAGCTCACCGGCGTCGAGGCACCACTCGTGACGTACGAGCCGCTCACCCTCGACATCCACATCCCGTGCCCGGTGTTCAGCGACCTCGCCGGCGACGGAGACCGGACCGTCGTCTCGACCGTCCCGACCAACGCCCCCGGCGCCGCCGAGGACGGGCTCGCCGTCACCGTCGGAGGGGACGCGGAACGCACCGTCGCCGTCGACCTGCGCGGCGGTCGGCTCGTCTCGGCACCCCTGGCCGACCTCGGAGGATGCAGCGCACTCGTCGTCCACTCCGACGCGGACCACACGACCGCCTCGTTCGCCGGGCTCTCCGACGGCGAGGACACCGCGACGGCACGCACCACCGCCGAACTCACCGGCGATCACCGCCCCCAGATGGTCGGCATCTTCACCGACCTGCAGGGGCCGGCGCCCGCCGGGTTCGAGGTGCGCGCCGAACCCGACTCGCGGTTCTCGTCCAGCCCCACCGTGTTCAAGGTGCTGGCAATGGTCGTCGGCGTCCTCGCCACGCTGGCCTCGCTGGTCGCGTTGCACCGCCTCGATCTCACCGACGGCCGCCGTGCCCGCCGCTTCCTGCCCCGGCACTGGCTGCGATTCGGGCCCGTCGACGCGGTCGTCATCGGCACCCTGGTGCTGTGGCACTTCATCGGCGCCAACACCTCCGACGACGGCTACCTCCTCACAATGGCCCGCGCGTCCGAGCACTCCGGCTACATGGCCAACTACTACCGCTGGTTCGGCGTCTCGGAAGCACCCTTCGGGTGGTACTACGACGTCCTCGCCGCGATGGCGAAGGTCGGCACCGCCAGCACCTGGATGCGGCTGCCGTCCCTCGTCGCCGGCATCCTGTGCTGGCTCGTCATCAGCCGTGAGGTGATCCCGCGCCTCGGCCGCGCCGTCCGGCTCAACCGGATCGCCGTGTGGACCGCCGGCCTGGTGTTCCTGTCGTTCTGGCTGCCCTACAACAACGGGCTGCGTCCCGAGCCGATCATCGCGCTCGGCGCGCTGCTGACGTGGTGCTCCATCGAGCGGGCCATCGCCACCGGCCGAGTGCTGCCCGCCGCCGCCGGCGTGCTGATCGCCGCGTTCTCCCTCGCCGCCGGGCCGACCGGTGTCATCGCGGTCGCCGCCCTGATCGTCAGCCTCCGCCCGCTGGTGAACCTCGTCGTCGCGCGGGCGCGCGTCGTCGGGGTCCTGCCGCTGCTGGCACCCGTCCTCGCCGCGGGCACGGTGGTGCTGGTGGTGATCTTCGCCGACCAGACGGTCGCGACCGTGATGGAAGCGACGCGGGTCCGCACCGCGATCGGGCCGAACGTCTCGTGGTTCGGCGAGTACCAGCGATACGAGGCGCTGCTCAACATCTCACCCGACGGCTCCCTCGCCCGCCGATTCGGTGTGTTCGCGATGGTGCTCTGCCTGATCGTGTGCGCGATGCTGCTGCTCCGCGGGCGCGGGCGGATCCCCGGTACCGCCGCCGGGCCGTCGCGTCGCATCCTCGGCATCGTCTTCGTGTCGCTGCTGCTGATGATGGCCACCCCGACGAAGTGGACGCACCACTTCGGCGTGTACGCGGGTCTCGCCGGCTCCATCGCGGCGCTCACCGCGGTCGGGCTCGCCGCCGCGACGGCCCGCTCGAGCCGGAATCGCGCACTGTTCGCGTCCGGTGTCCTGTTCCTGCTGGCGTTGGCGTTCACCGGCTCGAACGGCTGGTGGTACGTGTCCAGCTACGGGATCCCGTGGTGGGACAAGCCGCCGTCGATCAGCGGGAAGCCGTTCTCCACCGCATTCCTCGTGCTGGCGGTGCTGGTCCTGCTGTATGCGGGCTGGCAGCACCTGCGCGAGCCGTACCGCGAGCCCGAGCAGCCCGTCCGGCCCGGCCTTCGGACCCTGGTCGCGTCACCGCTGACGCTGGCCGCGGCGTTCATCGTGCTGGTCGAGGTGCTCTCACTCGCCAAGGCCGCGGTCGGGCAGTACCCCGCGTACTCGATCGCGCGATCGAATGTCGACACCCTCACCGGCGACACCTGCGCCCTCGCGAACGACGTGCTGATCGAACCCGACGCGAATGCCGGGATGCTCACCCCGCTCGAGCCGGGGGCCGATCCGCTCGGTGCGGACGAGAACGTCGGCTTCACCCCGAACGGTGTTCCGCTCGACCTCACGGCCGACGAGGAGAACGCCGCCCCCGGCGGCGCGAACAGCATCGAACCCACCGATCAGTCGGCGACGACGACCAGCACCTCGGCGGGCACCGGCGGCGGCACCGGCGCGACCGGCGTCAACGGCAGCTCCGTGGCGTTGCCGTTCGGTCTGGACCCGGCAACCACCCCGGTCCTCGGCAGCTGGGGCGCGGACGGCCCCGCCGCCCTGACCACCGGCTGGTTCGCGCTGCCCGAACGCTCCGACGCCACCCCGCTGCTCGTCGTCACCGCGGCGGGCCGCATCCGCTACGTCGACCCCGACGGGATCGTCACGGACGGCCAGGAGTTGCGCGTCGAGTACGGCACCCGACTGCCCGGCGGAGAGGTCGACGTCCGGGGCGCCGTCGCCCCGATCGACATCGGACCGTCGCCGTCCTGGCGGAACCTGCGTATCCCGATGGATCTGATTCCCGCCGACGCCGACGCGGTCCGGCTCGTCGCCGTCGACGACGACCTCACTCCCAAGCAGTGGCTGGCCGTCACGCCGCCGCGTCTGCCCGAGATGCGGACGTTGCAGGCTGTCGTCGGATCGCAGGCGCCCGTGCTCCTCGACTGGTCCGTCGGCCTGTCGTTCCCCTGCCAGCGCCCGTTCGACCACCGGTACGGCATCGCGGAGGTCCCCGAGTTCCGCATCCTGCCCGATCGCGTCGGCGCGGACTCGACCAACGCCTGGCAGGACGCCTTCGGCGGCGGCCCGCTCGGCTGGGTGGACCTGCTGTTGGTCGCGCAGACGATGCCGAGCTACCTGAACGACGACTGGGCGCGGGACTGGGGCTCGCTGGAGCGCTACGAGCCGATCGACCCGTCGGCGACGACTGCCGAGGTCGGCATCGAAACGGTGACACGGTCCGGTCTGTGGTCGCCGGCCCCGATCGCGGCGAGGTGACGCCCGGCGGCCTCGCGCAGGCATAACGCGAGGCCACGGGCGCTCCCGGCGCCGCGTTTCCGATGTGGTGCCGACCTCTCAGGTCGCTCGCCTACCATCGACACTCGTGCCCGACGCCCTGACAGACACCGCGCCTGCTCCTGTTCCCGACCTGCGCACTCAGTACCGAACCGTTCGAATGATCGCGATCATTACCGGACTGTTGGGATTCGTTCTCGCCCTCGCGACCCCGTTCCTGCCGGTCAAGCAGACGGCGTCGGCTCTGAACTGGCCCCAGGGCGGCACCGTCGCCAGCGTCGACGCACCCCTGGTGGCGCAGGTTCCGATCGACCTCACCGCGTCGATCCCGTGCCGGCTCGTCGCCGACCTCCCGGCGAGCGGCGGACTCCTCCTCGGGACGGCACCGCCGCAGGGCAGCGGAGCACCGCTCAACGCGCTCCTCGTCCGCGTCACCGACTCCGGCGTCGACGTCCTCGACCGCAACGTCGTCGTCGCCAGCGCACCGCGCGCCGACGTCGAATCCGGCCGGTGCACGGCGATCACCGTCACCTCCGACATCAACAGCACCACCGCGACCTTCGAAGGTCTGAGCGTCGACGGCAACCCCGTCACCGGCACCCTCACCGGCGATCTCCGGCCCCAGGTGGTCGGCGTCTACACCGACCTGCCCGACAGCGCGTCGGCCGCGGACCTGTCGCTGAACGCGAACATCGACTCCCGCTTCTCCTCGACGCCCACCGTCTTCAAGCTCCTCGCCATGGTGTTCGCGATCCTGCTCACCATCGCCTCGCTGGTGGCGCTGCACCGACTCGACGGAATCGACGGCCGCACCGCCCGCAGGTTCTTCCCCAGCCACTGGTGGCGACTGCGTCCCCTCGACGGCGTCATCGTCGGCGTCCTCGCGCTCTGGCACTTCGTCGGCGCCAACACCTCCGACGACGGCTACCTGCTGACGATGGCCCGCGTGTCCGAGCACTCCGGATACATGGCGAACTACTTCCGCTGGTTCGGTGTCCCCGAAGCACCGTTCGGCTGGTACTACGACGTCCTCGCCGCGATGGCGAAGATCTCCACCGCCAGCCCCTGGATGCGCCTGCCCGCCCTGATCGCCGGCATCCTGTGCTGGTTCGTCATCAGCCGTGAGGTGATCCCGCGCCTCGGCCGTGCCGTCCGGCTCAACCAGGCCGCGGTGTGGACCGGCGGCCTCGTGTTCCTCGCGTTCTGGCTGCCCTACAACAACGGACTGCGCCCCGAGCCGATCGTCGCCCTCGGCGCCCTCCTGACGTGGTGCTCCGTCGAGCGGTCCATCGCCACCGGGCGCCTGCTGCCCGCCGCGATCGCGATCATGATCGCCGCGTTCTCCCTCGGCGCGGCGCCCACCGGCCTCATGTGCGTCGCGGCACTGCTCGCCGGCGCCCGCCCGATGGTCCGAATCCTGGTTCGCCGGCACCGCAGCGTCGGGACGTGGGCGCTCGTCGCCCCCCTGCTCGCCTCCGGCGCCGTCGTCCTCGTGGCCGTGTTCGCCGACCAGACGTTCGCCGGTGTCCGCGAAGCCACCCGAGTACGCACGCTCATCGGCCCCAACATGAGCTGGTACCAGGAGTTCCTGCGCTACTACTACCTGTTCGTGCAGACGGTGGACGGCTCGGTCTCGCGCCGCTTCGCGTTCCTGGTGATGATCCTGTGCCTGTTCACCACGCTGTTCGTGCTGCTGCGTCGCAAGCGCGTACCGGGCGCCGCCGTCGGGCCGTCGTGGCGGCTGCTCGGTGTCGTGTTCGGAACCATCTTCTTCATGATGTTCAACCCCACCAAGTGGACCCACCACTTCGGTGCGTACGCGGGCATCGCAGGCTCCCTCGCCGCGCTCACCGCGGTCGCGGTGTCCGCGACCGCGCTGCGGTCGCGACGCAATCGCACGATGTTCGCCGCGGGACTGCTTCTGGTGCTGGCCTTCTCGTTCTCCGGCATCAACGGCTGGTGGTACGTCTCCAGCTACGGCATCCCGTGGTTCGACAAGACGATCTCGCTCGCCGGCGTCCAGGTGAACAGCGTCATGCTCGCCTTCTTCCTGGCGGCGATCGTCCTCGTCGGCTGGCAGTACTTCCGTGAGGACTTCATCGGCAAGGAGGTCAGGGCGTCCGGCAAGCGGGGGCGACGCATCAAGGCGCTCGCCGCGATCCCGCTGACCGTCGTCGCGGCCCTCATGGTGATCTTCGAAGTGCTGTCGCTGGTCAAGGGCGCGGTCTCGCAGTATCCGGCGTACTCCCTGACACGCTCGAACATCGACGCCGTCACCGGGTCCCCGTGTGGTCTCGCCGACTACGTCCTGACCGAAGAGGATGCGAACGCCGGCCGGCTGCAGCCCCTCCCCGGCTCCGCCGCGGACCCCCTCGGCGGCGACGAACCCGTCGGATTCAGCCCCAACGGCGTGCCGTCCGACCTGTCCGCGGACTACACCGAAGTCAAACCCGGACAAGCCAACACGGACGGCCAGTCGGTCGGCCCGTCCTTCGTCGACGGCGCCAGCGCCGGAACCGAGGGCGGCACCGGCGCCCGCGGCGTCAACGGCTCCACGGTGAAGCTGCCGTTCGGCCTCGACCCGGCGACCACTCCCGTACTCGGCAGCTACCAGTCCGGTGTGCAGGAGCCCGCGTACCTGACGTCGAGCTGGTACCAGCTGCCCCCGCGCAGCGATGCGTCCCCGCTCGTCGTCGTCTCCGCCGCCGGCCGCATCTGGTCCGAGAGCAAGGACGGCGAGGTCACCTACGGTCAGTCGCTGCGCCTGGAATACGGCCGCCGCGAAGCCGACGGCACCGTCACCGTCCTCGGCAACTACCTGCCCAAGGACACCGGGCCGGCGCCGTCGTGGCGGAACCTGCGCATCCCGCTCGACGAACTGCCCGCCGACACGGACACCGTCCGCGTCGTCGCCAACGATCCGAACCTCACCGGCGACCAGTGGCTCGCGTTCACCCCGCCCCGGGTTCCGCAGCTGCAGACGCTGAACGACTACATCGGATCCGAGCAGCCGGTGCTGCTGGACTGGGCTGTGGGACTGCAGTTCCCGTGCCAGCGTCCGTTCGACCACCGCTACGGCGTCGCCGAGGTCCCGGGCTTCCGGATCCTGCCGGACCGCCCGCTCGCCGTCAGCTCGACCGACACCTGGCAGGCCGGCGAGAACGGCGGCCCGCTCGGCTGGACCGAGATGATCGCCGAGGCGTCCACCGTCCCGACGTACCTTCGTGACGACTGGGGCCGCGACTGGGGAGCCCTGGAGCGCTACACCCGTCACTACTCCGACGCCACCGCGGCGACCATCGACACCGACGAGGTGACGCGGTCCGGCTTCTGGAGCCCCGGCATGATGCGCGTCTACCCCTAACCCCGCTGTTTCCTCCTGAATGGCCCATTCGTTCGGTTCAACCGCCCGAATGGGCCATTCAGGTTCGTGGGCCACACGTTTGTCCACAGAGCGAGTTTCATCCACAGGCTGTGGGATTTCGACGCCGCCACGGACCACGACGTCCGAGCGCCATTGCACGCTCACCACATGCGACGAGGAACCTGGGCCGACGATCTCGCTGCCCTTCACGGTCACGCCGTGAACGGTGTGATCCGATCTCACACGCTCAAGGAACTCGGTGTGGCGCCCTCCACGATCTCGGCCCGCTGCCTACAGGGTGGAACGTGGCAGCGCATCCTCCCCGGACTGGTGCTCCTGCACAACGGATTCCCGACCCAGCTCGAACGCTCCACCGCCGCCTTGATGTACGGCGGCCCCGGCAGCATGCTGACCGGACACGCGGCGCTCGCGGCGCACGGCCACCGCCGGTCGACATCGATGTCCGAGGTTCACCTGCTGATCCCCGCAGGAACCAAGCGGGCATCGACTGCCTTCGTCACCGCGGAACGAACGTGGCGTCCACCCGAACCCGTTGTCCGAGGAACACTTCGGTGTGCGCCGATCACCCGAGCACTGCTCGACGCGACTCGGAGAGTTCGGAGACGCGACGAGTGTCGAGCACTCCTGAGCGGTGTCGTCCAGCGGCGCGAAACATCTGTGGAAGAGCTGGCAATCGAACTGGCCGAAGGCTCGAGCCACGGTTCGGCACTCCCGCGATCAGTACTACGCGAGCTGGCGGACGGCGCCCACTCCGTCGAAGAGGTGAAGGCCCAGAAGCTCTACCAGCAGAGCGAGCTTCCGGCGATGGTGCACAACGGAGTGATCGAAACCCATGACGGGAGCTTCATCGCGGCAACCGACGGCTGGATCGACGACGTCGCGATGGCCTGGGAGATCGACTCACTGCGCCACCACTTCACAATCCCGGATCACGAAGCCACACTGGTGCGGCGGGAGCACATGCAGAGTCACGGGATCATCGTCGTCACGCACCTGCCGCGCACGATCCGGGACGAACCGGGGCGTGTCCTGCACCAGCTTCGCCAGAGCTACGAACTCGCCCGATCGCGTCCCCGGCCGGCCGTGCGCCTGCGCGCACCCGACTGACCCCACCTCACCCCACAATTCCTGAATGGCCCATTCGTTCGGTTGAACCGAACGAATGGGCCATTCAGGAAGAAAGCCGGAAGGAGGTCAGAGCGGCATCAAGTGATGCTTGCGGGGGTTCTTGTAGATCGTCTTGTCGCGGAGCAGCGTCAGCGCCTTGCGGATCTCCAGGCGGGTGGCGGACGGGTCGATGACGGCGTCCACGTAGCCACGCTCGGCCGCGATGTACGGCGTAGCGACGTGCTCGTTGTAGAAGTTGATCAGCTGCGCCCGGACGGCGGCCGCGTTCTCACCGGCCTGTTCGATCTGCTTGCGGCCGATGACGTTCACGGCGCCCTCGGCACCCATCACCGCGATGCGCGCGGTCGGCCACGCCAGGTTCACGTCGGCGCCGAGCTGCTTCGAGCCCATCACCGCGTACCCGCCGCCGTACGACTTGCGCACCACGACGGTCACCTTCGGGACGGTCGCCTCGACGTACGAGAACAGGAACCGGCCACCGCGCTTGATGACGCCGACCTTCTCCTGGTCCACGCCGACGAGGAAGCCGGGGGTGTCGACGACGAACACCAGCGGAATGCTGTAGGCGTCGCACACACGGACGAAGTGCGCGGCCTTGTCGGACGCCTGGGCGTCGAGTGCACCGGACAGGTGCAACGGCTGGTTGGCGACGACACCGACCGGGCGACCGTCGACGCGGGCGAAGCCGGTGATGACGTTCTGCGCTGTCTGGCTGCGGATTTCGAGGAAGTCGCCGTCGTCGAAGATCTTCAGCAGGACGTCGTGCATGTCGTAGCCGGCGTTGTCGGCGTCGGGCATGAACGCGTCCAGCGACCGGTCGTCCTCGGTGATCTCCGGCTCGAGACCCGGGTTGATGACCGGCGGCGTCTCGGTGCAGCTGGAAGGCATGTAGCTCAGGTACTGGCGCACCCACTCGAACGCAGCCTTCTCGTCGGCCGCGACGTGGTGGATGTTGCCGTACTCCACCTGGTTCCGGGCGCCGCCGAGCTCGTCGAGGCTGACGTCCTCACCGGTGACGGACTTGATGACGTCCGGGCCGGTGACGAACATGTACGACTCTTCGGTGGCGACGACGACGTCGGTGTTGATCGGTGCGTACACGGCGCCGCCCGCGTTCTTGCCGAGCAGGACGGAGATCTGCGGGCACATGCCCGACAGCGGTTCCTGACGACGGCCCATCTCCGCGTACCAGGCGAGCGAGGTGACGGCGTCCTGGATGCGGGCGCCGGCCGACTCGTTGATACCGACGACAGGGCAGCCGATCTTGATGGCGAGGTCGCCGATCGCCGCGACCTTGCGGCCGAAGATCTCGCCGGCCGCGCCGCCGAAAACGGTCTGGTCGTGGGCGAACACGCACACCGGGCGGCCGTCGACGAGTCCGTGACCGGTGACGACGCCGTCGCCGTACGGGTTCGACGCGTCGCCGGGCTGCCGGGCCAGCTGTCCGGTCTCGACGAAGGTGCCGGGATCGAGCAGCATGTCGATGCGCTCACGCGGCGTCGGGAGACCCTTCTCCTTGCGACGCGCGATGGCCTTCGGGTTACCGGGGGCCTTGGACGCCTCCAGCTTGTCCTTCAGGTCGGACAGCTTGTCCGCGGTGGTGCTGCTCACTCAGTTGCTCCGGTTCTCGGCCTCGATGGCGGCCAGTTTCTTGGTCAGGTCGGCCCCCACCTTCCCGATGTACGGTTCGTCGACGATCTGGATGTGGTCACCGCCGACGTGGACGATCTCCAGGTCCGACGCGACCTTGGCCCAGCCCCCGTCGGGTGTTCGGGTCCCGAACGCGGGCTCGAGCGCGATGGCGTCGTCGTGGTACTTGTCCGCCATGTAGAGCACCACGGGGCCGTCGTACCGGCCCGGCTTGACGGTCTGCAGTGCCCTGTTGTCCAGCCACGACGTGCGCTGGTGCTCGATGATGCCGCCCGGGATCTTGGCGCCGCTCACCTTGAGCAGGTTCATCAGGATCTCGATCTGCTCTTCGTCGGTTTCGGCGGCGGCCAGCATGTCGTAGGGCAGCGGCGCGTCGACGTTGTAGGTCTTCTTCGCGAACGCCGCGTACCGCTGCCACCGCTTCTTGATCTCGTCGGGAGTGTCCTCGACCTCCTCGCCCGCCATCACGGTGTCGATGAGGCCGACGATGCGGACGTCCTTGCCCTCGGCGCGCAGCAGGGTCGCCACCGCGTAGGACAGGGCGCCACCGAGTGACCAGCCGTACAGCACGTACGGGCCGTCGCCCTGGATCTCCTTGATGAGGGGCAGGTACTCGCGGGCCCGCACGTCGAGCGGTCCCTCGGTGCGTTCGAAGCCGTACATCGGGGTGTCGGCGGGCAGGCGCTTGAGCAGCGGCTCGTAGGCGACGGTCGAACCACCCGCCGGATGGAACACGAAAACCGGTACGGCGGTGGATCCTTCGGGCCGGGCGCGCAGCACGCGCACGAGACCTTCGATCTTGCCCTCGTCCTCGAGGTGCGGGCGCACCTTCTCGGCGAGCTGCTCGACGGTTTCGCTGTCGAGGACGTCGTCGAAGCTCACCTCGCCGCCGGCGCGGTCGGTGAGCCGTGCCGCGAGCTTCTCGGCGGTGTCGTCGTCGAGGACGGGCAGGATGTTGAAGATGCCCTTCGCGGACTTCCCCGTCACGACCGCCCACGTCGCGAACGTCAGACGCTCGGCCGCGTCGCGCGGCGGGACGTTGACCTCCTCGTCGGATGCCTCGCCGACCTTCGGGGCGGAGACGGCGGCGCCGTCCGGCGATTCGGCGGCGATGATCTGCTCGGCCTCGGCGACCGGGCTGGTGGTCTCCTCGTCGAGCACGGAATCGAGTGCGGTGGAGTCCTTCTCGGCCTGCTGCGCGGCGGCGAGCGCCTCGACTTCCTCCCGGTTCTCGACGGCGTAACGGAGGTACTTCTCGACCTCCCGTAGGTTCGCGTCCTTGACCGCCTGCAGCTGCAGCTGCGGAATGTCGAACTCGTACTCGACGCGGTTCTTGATCCGCACCGCCATCAGCGAGTCCAGACCCAGCTCGATGAGCGGGATCTCGACGGGCAGGTCCTCGACGGCGTACCCCATCGACTCCGCGACGATCAGCGCCAGCCGATCCTCGAGCAGCTGGCTGCCGTTGGGGTCCCACTTGTCACCGAAGGATTCGACGACCTCGGGCAGCTCCTCCATCGGCGAGCTCGACCGCGCGACCGGAGCCGCGACGGCCGGCTCGGGCAGTGCCTCACCGGACGTGACGACGGCGTCCAGGAGCAGCGTGAACGCACCGCCGGACTGTGCGTGCACCTGGAGGGAACCGCCGCCCGGGTGCGGGTTCAGCGTCGTGGTCAGGGTGCCCGTGGCGGGCAGGTCGGCGCGCGGAATCGCCGCGGCCAGAGCCACATCCGCGAGAACCTGGGACGCGGCCGTGGTCACCAGCTCGTTCAGATCCGTGACACCGGCGGCAGCGACCTCCCAGACGTGCCTGCCGTCCGGCAGCGAGACGTGCGATCCGGGCGGACGACCCGAACCCGACGCGCTGACCTGGACGTCGAGCCAGTACTCCTTGCGCTGGAAGGCCGTTCGCGGCGGGTTCGCGTATCCGCCCGCAGGCAGCAGCGAACTCAGGTTCACCGGCTGTCCGTGCACGTACAGCTGCGCGAGTGCCGCGAGGACGCCGACCTCCTCGTCCTCCTTGCGCTTGAGGGTGGGGATCAGCTGCGCATCGTGCAGTCCGGCGTCGAATGCGGTGGCCGCCACCGACATCAGCGTCGCCGGGTTGGGTGCGAGCTCGACGAAGGTGGTGTGGCCGGCCGCGACGGCCATCCGCACGGCGTTCGTGAAGTACACGCTGTGGCGCATGCCCTTGGTCCAGTACTCCACCGGATGGATCGGGGCGTGGCCGGCGCGGTAGAACGTCTCCTTGTCGACGGACGAGAACAACCCGACCGTCAGGGGGTGCGGTTCGATGCCCGCGAGCTCCGCCGCGAGTTCGCCGAGGATCGGATCGACCTGCGACGTGTGGCTGGCGCCCTTGGTCTGCAGGATCCGGCCGAGCTTCTCCTCCGCCTCGGCTCGAGCGACGATCGCCTCGACCTCGGGCTGCGGGCCACCGATGACGGTGTGCGTCGGTGCCGCGTACACGCAGACCTCGAGGTGCGGGAAGTCCCCGAGGACGGCCTCGATCTCGGCGGCGCTGTACTCGACGAGGGCCATGAGCCGGATGTCGTCACCGACCAGCGCGGATTCGCCCTCGCCCATCAGGCGGGAGCGGGCGGTGATGACGCGGACGGCGTCCTCCAACGAGAGTCCACCGGTGACGTACGACGCCGCGGCCTCGCCCATCGAGTGACCGACGGCGGCCTCGGGCTCGGCGCCGTGGTGACGCAGCAGCTCGGCGAGGCCGATCTGGATGGCGAAGATGCCGACCTGGGACGTCTCGACGTCGTAGTCGACGGAGTCGTCGAGGAACTTCTCGGCCATCTTGTAGCCGGATTCGAACTCGATCAGTTCGTCGACCCGGTCGATCGCGGCGCGGAAGACGGCGTTGTTGCTGTAGAGCTGCTTGGCCATCTTGCGGTGCTGCGACCCGAAGCCGGAGAACACCCAGACGGGACCCTTGCTCGCAGGCGCGTCGGCCGAGAAGACGCCCTGTGCCGGCTTGCCCGCGGCGACGGCGCGCAGGCCGGTGATCGCCTCGGCGTGGGTGTGGGCGAGCACGACTGCGCGGGAGCGGCCGTGGTTGCGCTTGGCCAGCGTCCGGGCCAGGTCCGCCAGCGGCGTGGCGCTGCCCACCTCGGTCTCGAGCCAGTCGGCGAGATCGGACGCGGCGCGGCGGCGGCGCGACGGCATCGACGCCGACACCGGCAGCAGCACCGGCAGCTCAGGGTGAGGGGAACCCTCGCCCGGTACGACCGACTCGGGGTTCCCCTCACCCGGGAGGGTGGCGGACTCGAGGCCCATCGACTCGGCAGCCTCGGCGAGCACGCCCGCGGCTTCGGCCTCGACGTCCAACTGCTCAGGGTGAGGGGAACCCTCGCCCGGCAGGACCGACTCCGGGTTCCCCTCACCCTGGGCGGCGCCGGTGTACTCGCGCACGACGACGTGCGCGTTGGTGCCACCGAAGCCGAAACCGGAAACGCCCGCGACGGCGCGCCCGGTGTAGCGCGGCCAGTCCGTGGCCTCCGGGATCACCTGCAGGTGGGTGCCGTCGAAGTCGATGTACGGGTTCGGTCCCGCGTAGTTCAGCGACGGCGGAAGCTTGTTCTCCTGCATCGCGAGGACGACCTTGATCAGGCCGGCCGCACCGGCGGCCGACTCGAGGTGCCCGAAGTTCGTCTTCGCGGAGCCCAGCAGGGCGGGCTTGTCGGCGTCGCGGCCGCGACCGACGACGCGTCCCAGCGCGTCCGCCTCGATCGGGTCGCCGAGGATGGTGCCGGTGCCGTGCGCCTCGATGTAGTCCACACCCGACGGCACGATGCCCGCGTCGCGGTAGGCGGCGCGCAGCACGTCGGCCTGCGCGTCCGGGTTCGGGGCGAGCATGCCGTTCGAGCGGCCGTCCTGGTTGACCGCCGAACCGGCGATCACGGCGAGCACCGTGTCACCGTCGCGTTCGGCGTCCTCGAGCCGCTTGAGCGCGACGAGTCCGCCGCCCTCCGCGCGCACGATGCCGTTCGCGTCCGAGGAGAACGCCTTGATCCTGCCGTCCTCGGTGAGTACGCCGGTCTCGTCGAAACCGAGGGTCGCGGCGGGCGCGACGAGCATGTTGACGCCGCCGGCCAGCGCGAGATCGGACTCACCGGACCGCAGCGAGCGGACCGCCTGGTGCACGGCGACCAGTGACGACGAGCATGCGGTGTCCAGGGCGATGGACGGACCGCGGAAGTCGTAGAAGTACGAGACCCGGTTCGCGACGATCGACGTCGACGTGCCGGTGAGGGCGTACGGGTGCGCCTCGACCGGGTCGGTGACCGCGAGCAACTGGTAGTCGTTCGCGGAGCTGCCGATGAAGACGCCGACCTGCTCGCCCTTGAGCTCGTTGGCCGGGATGCGGGCGTGTTCGAGTGCCTCCCACGCCAGCTCGAGTGCGAGACGCTGCTGCGGGTCGACGTTGCGAACCTCCAGCGGAGACATCGCGAAGAACTCGGCGTCGAAACCCTTGACGTCGTCGAGGTAGCCGCCCTTGGTGTTGGCCTTCTCGATCGCCGCCGCGATCTGCGGATCGGCGGCGAACTCGGACCAGCGCCCCTCGGGCAGATCGGTGACGGCGTCACGGCCGTCGATCAGCAGCCGCCACATCTCGTCGGGCGTGTGGCCGGCGCCCGGGAACCGGGAGGACATGCCGACGATGGCGATGTCGTGGGACTGCGAGGTGTCCGTGACCGCGTAGTAGGCGTCGTCCGTCCCCGCGGGCAGCTCCGGCTCGCCCTCGATGATCCGGGTCGCGAGCGAGGCGATCGTCGGATGCTGGTAGGCGATGGTCGCGTTCAGCGTGATGCCGAGCAGGTCCTCGATCTCGCCGGACAGGGCCACCGCGTCGCGGGAGGACAGGCCGAACTCCTCCATGGGGCGATCGTCGGAGATCTGCTCCACCGGCTGCCCGGTCACCCCGGCAACCCAGTTGCGGAGCCATTCGCGCAGCTGCGCGACCGTCATCTCTGTCTCAGCCATCAGTGCACCACGCTACTCGTCGTCGGAGGTCTCGTCGGGGACGTAGTCGATCTCAGACGCTGTCCGGGAACGCTGTCTGCTGGTACCCACCACGCAGGGTGCCCTCGATGTACGCCGCCTTGCAGGCGCGGCGCGCGATCTTGCCGCTGGAGGTACGCGGGATCGACCCGGCGGGCACCAGCAGCACGTCACGGGCGGTGACGCCGTGGCGCGCGGAGATCGCGGCGCGGACCGCGTCGGCGATCGGCGCCGGATCGGCCTTGCCCGCACCGGGTGCGCGCTCGGCGACGACGACGAGCTGCTCGGAACCGTCCTCGGGGTCGAAGCTCAGGCCCGACCCGAACTCGAAGACCTCCTTGGGCAGCTGGTTCGCGGGCACCGCGAACGCGGCGACGAAGCCCGGCCGCAGGGCGGTGCTGGCCTCCTGCGCGGAGAACTCGAGGTCCTGCGGGTAGTGGTTGCGGCCGTCGACGATCACCAGGTCCTTGACACGGCCGGTGATGTACAGCTCGCTGTCGACGTAGACGCCGTAGTCGCCCGTCCGCATCCAGTTCGCGTCGTCGGGCGCACCCACGGTCTTGCCGTCGGGCTGCCGGGACGTGATCCGGTTGTGGAAGGTCTGCGCGGTCTCGTCGTCACGGCCCCAGTAGCCCTGGCCCATGTTGTTGCCGTGCAGCCAGATCTCGCCGACGTGCTCGTCGGGCATCTCGGCACCGGTCTCGGGATCGACGATCGCGGCCCACTGGCTGCGGGCGACGTGACCGCAGGAGACCTGTGCGATCGCGTTCGGGGCGTCCGGGGAGACCTTGACCATGCGGCCCTGGTTGAGCTGGTCACGGTCGACGTAGATGACGCGGGCCTCGTCGGCCTGGTCGGTGGTCGAGACGAACAGGGTCGCCTCGGCCATGCCGTAGGACGGCTTGATCGCGGTCTTCGGCAGCCCGTACGGCGCGAACGCCTCGTTGAACTTGCGCATCGAGGTGGTGGTGACGGGCTCGGAGCCGTTGATCAGGCCGATGACGTTGGACAGGTCCAGCGTCTCACCGTTCTTCGGCACACCACGGGCGGCGGCGTGCTCGAACGCGAAGTTCGGGGCCGCGGCGAAGGTGCCGGCGCCGTCGGAGACCGCGGCCAACTCCTTGATCCAGCGGTACGGGCGGGCGACGAACGCACGCGGGCTCATGATGGTGATGTACTTGCCGCCCAGCGCGGGCAGGATCACCGTGAGCAGGCCCATGTCGTGGAAGAGGGGCAGCCAGGTCACGCCGCGCGACTCGGTGCTGAGCCCGATCGCATCCGCCATCTGCACGGCGTTGGTGCCGACCGCGAGGTGCGTGATCTCCACGCCTGCCGGGGTGCGGGTCGAACCGGACGTGTACTGCAGGTACGCGATGTCCTCGAGCTTCGGCTCGGGGTTCACCCAGGTCTCGCCGACGGTGTCCGGGATGGCGTCGACCGCGATGATGCGGGGCCGCTGCGCGGCGGGCAGCGACCGGAACAGCTGGCGGACACCGGCAGCGGAATCGGTGGCGGTGAGGATGGCGGACGGCTCGCAGTCGCCGAGGACCGCGTGCAGCCGATCGGTGTGACCAGGCTCGTCCGGATCGAACAGCGGCACCGCGATGGTGCCCGCGTGGATGGCGGCGAAGAAGGAGATGACGTAGTCGAGGCCCTGGGGCGCGAGCACGGCGACGCGGTCGCCGGGCTTGGTCACCTGCTGCAGTCGGGCGGCCACGGCACGCAGGCGGACACCGAACTGGTTCCACGTGAGCTCGTGAGCCTCGCCGTCCCGGGCGGTGGAGTAGTCGATGTACCGGTACGCCAGATCGTCGGCATTCTCGCGGGAATGCTGCTCGACGTAGTCGACGAGGGTGTTCCCGGGCTGCAGCTGGATGTGCCCGCTCTCGTCGATGTAGTCATCGAAGTTCTTCATACCTTCTCCTCCAAGGCAAGCCCTCGACGCCTGTTCCTGCACCGGCGGGCCTCAACTCATGCTCCCGCGGGAATCATGCAAACAATGTCTAGTGGCAACATGCAGATCTCGTATCGGTAACGAACTGCTTCGCATCCCAAACCAACAGGATGTTACAGAAGACCGGCCTGTCATTCACCCTTGAGCAGGGCGATCACGGGGGCGAAGGCCTCCATCTGGGTCGGGAAGATGCCCACGTACGACATCGACGTCCGATCCCGAACTTTCCTTATCTGATCGGCGATTTCGTCGTACGTCCCGATCGCCAGGTAGGGCGAGTCGAGGATGTCCGCGGCGGTCAGCGTGACGTCCGCCTCAATGTTCGGCGGATAGCCGTTGGAGATCGCCCCGAGCGCCATCTCGGCCATCGCCTCACGGTCCTCGGTCGGCATGACGGCGGTGATCGTCCAGTTCAGCTCGATGTCCCCGAACCGGTCACCGGCAGCCGCACGAATCGCCTCGACACGCGCAGCCGTGGCCTCCATCGTGATCCCGGAGAGCAGCATCTTGCCTTCCTTCGTCGAGGGTGGCGCGACGGACACGATGTCGGCGTACTTCGCGGCCAGCGCCAGCATCTTCGGTCCCCCGCCGCCTACGGCGATCGGCGGGCGCGGCCCCTGGCGGGGACGCGGGCTGCCCTTGAGCCCCGAGATCTTGTAGTACTCGCCGTCGAAGTTGCACTCCTGGCCGCGCAGCAGCGTGTCGAGAATCTGCAGCGACTCCTCGAGCTTGGCGATGCGGACGCCCGGACGTTCGTACTCGATGCCCGCCTGGTCGAACTCGTCCTTCATCCACCCGGCACCGATACCGAGCTCGAGTCGGCCGCCGGAGAGCACGTCGATCGTGGTCGCATCCTTCGCGAGGATCGCCGGATGGCGAAAACCGTTGGCCAGCACCGCAGTTCCAATTCGGATCTTGTCCGTTGCCACTGCGAGTGCACCGAGGGCCGCGATCGGCCCGACCTGATTGCCGACGTGGTCGGGGATCATGAAGCTGTCGTATCCGAGTTCCTCGGCCTTCTGGGCCAATTTGGCGAAGCGCCGGGCCCCGCCCTCCTCGGCGTTGCCCTCGCCACCGGCTGCGAACCGGAACTTGCGCGGCGCGGGCGCGTCGGCGGAACTCATCTATCACTTCTCCTGGTGGCGGGCAGCGTTGAATCGACAGGTAGCCGGTTGTCCACTCTATCTGTTGGACGCGACCTCCCATATTCCTGCTCAGAGTCTCGGTTACTCATGGGCAGGGGTGGGCGCGGACCGGACCTTGTCGGCTGCCCAGTTTGTCATCCACTGGGTGGCAGTGGTGCCGTTTCCGTCAACACTGAAGCTGTTGTACATGGCGTGCACAGGATTGTTGACGTACTCCAGCAGACGAGATGCACTCCCCAGCAGATTGCCAGGTTTGAAGGCGCCCGCGGGGGCATCGCAGATGCCGTCCGTGGGCGCGCAGATCTGCACGACGCGGTCCGCGACCTCACCGAAGCCGCCGGGCCTCGCGCCGGTCATGGTGATCCCGGGCAGGCGCACACCCGCCAGCGCGACCTCGGCGCCGACACCGGACACGGGCGGGCCGACGTTCTCGGCCGCCGCCGGATCCCGGCGACCGTCCGCGATGAGCCCGGCGCCGAGCAGCAGATCCTCCGGGACCGGCCCGTCACCCGCACCGATACTCGCCGCCAGGTCTCCGGCGATGACGGCGCCCTGGGAGAACCCGGTGAGCACGTAGCTCGTCAACGGGCACTCGGCGTGCATACCCGCCATCACCTCGGTCGCCTTCGCGGTGCCCTCACCACGACTGAGGTTGTACGACGTCTGACCGTCCGGCGGCAGCGCCACCGGGTTCGAGAACTGGGCGACGTACGGCACCGTGTACACCTGCGCCCGGTCCGAACCGAACTGGGCCTGCAGCGGCCTGGTGACGTTGAGCATCAGCGAGGCCGGATTCGCCGTCGGGTCGAACGGGTCGTCGGTTGCACTCGACTCCCACGTGCCCGGAATGGCGACCACCTGCACGTCCGGACAGCTCGCCGGCTGCGCCGACGGCCGCTCCGGAGACGGCGGCGTCACCGGCGGCTTCGGCACCCGACCGGCCAGCAGGAACCACGCCACCAGCGCGACGAGCGCGACCAGCAGCAGAACGATCAGCACCAGCAACGTCCGGAGCAGGCGCCGTCCCCGACTCTTCCGTGCAGCCATCGGTTACGAGCAGTAGTTCGCGGTCGCGGCGTCGATGTACACCTGCGCCATCCGGGCGGCATCGGCCTCGGACGGCGACCCACCCGACAACCCTGCCTCGACACCGGCCATACCGGTCACGTACGCGAGGATCTCCTCGTTCGCGACGCCGCTCGCCTGTGCCGAGCAGATGTAGTTCGCGGTGGAGATCGCGATGTCGCCGGTGCCGGCGGGCGTGACCCCACCCTTCGCCAGCGCGTCCAGATAGGCCTGTCCGCGGGCGTCGATCGGCGGCGCCTCGGTCGGGCCGGGGAAGCCGCTCGGCACGGCCTGCGGGGTCTCCGGCGGGGCCGTCGCCGCCACCGACGGGGTCGTGTACTCGGGCACCTCGATGCCCGTCGCGAGCGGCGGCGCGGTCGGCGAACCCGAGCCCGCGGCCGTCGTCAGCGTCGGCGTGCTCGACGCCGTGGAGTCGTCACTGCCGCATCCGGCGAGGACGCCTGCCGACACCAGCGCGAGCGCACCGACGGCGATCACTCGAGTGAGCGGGGAACGAGAAGAAACGAGCATCTGTGTCACAGTCCTCTTCGGTCATCGGCGGAACGTCCCGCCGCGACTGGGTCAACGGCCGCGAACGAGCCGTCCGCGGCGATCGGTGTCGAGGGTACCGACGCGAGTCGGGCCGGGTTCGCGGCGCGAACCCGGCCCG
>AODO01000006.1 GCA_000341795.1 Rhodococcus triatomae BKS 15-14
TCGACGCCGAGAAGATCCGCCGGAAGCTGCACAAGTACAAGGTGCTGTTCTTCCACGACCAGTTCGTCGACCACGCCCAGCAGATCGAGTTCTCCCGGATCTTCGGCACCGTGACACCGTCGCACCCGTACGACGACGAGGCCCCGGAGGGATTCCCGGAGATCCTCGCCGTCGACAGCGCCAAGTACGAGCGGCGTTTCGGGCGCAAGAAGTACACGTACGACAGCCAGTGGCACACCGACGTGACCGCCGTGGTGAACCCGCCCGCGGTGACGCTCCTCCGCGCCCACGACGTGCCGGAGCGCGGCGGTGACACGAGCTGGACGAACCTCGTCGCGGCGTACGAGGGTCTGCCGGAACCGCTGCGGCAGCTGGTCGACGGGCTACGCGCCGAGCACCGTTTCGGGGGGCGCCGGCCGCAGTGGGACACGGCAAGCGAGTACGGCCGCCGGGTTCAGGAGAATCCGTTCGTCACCGAACATCCGGTGGTCCGGGTGCATCCGGTGACCGGGGAGAAGGCACTGTTCGTCCAGCCCGGTTTCACCGCGCGCATCGTCGGGCTGTCTCCGTCACAGAGCGACCGCCTGCTCGACCTGCTGTTCGAGGAGGTCACCAACTCGGCGTACACGGTTCGGCTCCGCTGGCGCCCCGGAACCCTCGCGGTGTGGGACAACCGCGCGACGGCGCACCTGGCACCCGCCGACCTCGACCATCTCGACGTCACTCGGCTCCTCTACCGGACCACGATCGAAGGGGACGTTCCGGTCGGCCCGGACGGCCGGGAGTCGGTCGCCCTGTCCGGTGCCGCGTTCCGTGGGGAGAAGTGACGTGACCGCCGTCGCCGCTCCCACGACCTCGGTGCGCGGCGCGCCGGTCACCAGCCACCTCGGCGCCGGGATCGAGGAGAACCCGTATGCCGACGGGACGTATCCGCCGGACGGGGAGCCGGTGTCCTCGTCCCGGTAACTCGCGGTTCGCCGAGCCCCTTCGGCCCGTTTCGGCGGTGCCGGAGGGGCTCGGCGCATGCCCGCAAATCGTTAGGTCGGCTACCCACTAGACTCGTCGGGGTTGTTCGCCCTAGGAGGTCGCGGTGTCTGGTGTACTCGCCGGGTTCACCGTCATCTTCGTCGTCATCGCGATCGGCTACGCACTCGGCCGGACCAGGGTCCTCGGCGAGCACGGTGAGTTCGTGCTCAGCCGTCTGGTCTTCTTCGTCGCGACCCCGGCACTGCTGTTCGACACCCTCGCGAAATCCGACCTGTCGGTCATCTTCTCGCCCACGCTCGCCGTGGCATCGGCCACCGCCTTCGCCGTCGGCATCGCGTACTTCGTCCTCACCCGGACGGTGATCCGCCGACCCGTCCCCGAGGCGACCATCGGGGCACTCGCCGCGTCCTACGTGAACTCCGCCAACCTCGGCATCCCGATCGCTGTCTTCGTGCTCGGGGACGCGTCGTTCGTGGCACCGTTGCTGCTGTTCCAGATCGTCGTCTACTCACCGATAGCGCTGACGATGCTGGATCTGACCACCGGCTCCCGCGGCGGGTCGTGGATCGAGACTGTGACGACGCCGTTCAAGAACCCGATCGTCCTCGCGGGCGTCGCAGGCCTCGCGGTGTCGATCTCCGGGTGGACGCCCCCGACCGCACTGACCGAGCCGTTCCGACTCGTCGGCGGGGCCTCCGTGCCCGGTGCCCTTCTCGCGTTCGGCATCTCGCTCTACGGCGTCCGGGTCCTGCAACGCGGCGTCGCTCCACGCCGCGAGATCGCGCTGGCGTCGGTGCTCAAGATGCTCGTCCAGCCCGTCCTCGCCTACCTGATGGGACGTTTCCTGCTCGGTCTCGAGGGGCACGACCTGTTCGCCGTCGTGGTGATCTCCACGCTGCCGACCGCACAGAACGTCTTCGTCTACGCGAGCCGCTACGGTCGCGGCGTCGTTCTCGCCCGCGACACCGCCCTGGTCACCACCCTCGTGGCGATCCCCGCGATCGGACTCGTCGCAGCTCTGCTGGCCTGACCGACTGCGTCAGCGGCTGTCGCGCTTGGCCTGCCGCTTCGCCCCCGCGGCGATGTCCGACGCCTCCCGCTTCTTTCGTCCCGCGGACTTCTGCTTCGACTTCGCATTCCCGCCGGGAATCTTCGCGGCCGCCGGATCGTCGACACCCGCTCCGGCGAACGACGGCGCATCCGACCGTGCAGCATCCAGACGCTCCTGTTTCAGCGCGGCCGCGTTCTGCTTGGCGACGGTGCCGAGTCGCCGACTGACTCGGGCGAGCGCGGTCTCGAGCGCCTCGACCCGAGCTGCATTGCCGCCGGTCGTGCGGCGAGCCGCCCCGCGCGAGGCCTTGTCGGTGACGGCGGACGCCGCCTCGCGTCGATACACGGTCATGTGCTTGTTCCGCGCATTTCGAACCCGAGCGTGCAGGTCGATCAGTTCGTCTTCGTCCAGGTCACGAAGCCGGTCCCGCTTCGTTTGCCGGTACAGGCGGAAGTCTTTCTCCGACAGCGATTTCAGCAGCTTCTTCATCGACGCTTCCCGTCTCTCGGCGCTGATTTCTCCTCAGACTATGACGGGACGTCGGTCACTGCAGGGCGTGAAGCCCCACCCTCGACCCGCATCCGTGCAGAGTCGCCGGCGACCGCGACGTCGGGGCCCCCGCGGTTCGACGCGACGACCCGGCCGTCCGAGTCCGGCGGCCGAACGTCCCGAAGGGATCGGCCCGATCGATCGGCGCCGGCGGGCGACGCGGCCTAGGAGGCGGACCGCTCGGGCGCGTCCCGCCCGCGCGGTACGGCACGTCGAGCTGACCGGCCGACCTCGGCCCATATCGCGTCGAGGGACAGATCGAGGACGTCGGCGAGCGCGGCGATCGTGGGAAACGCAGGTGTCGCGACGCGGCCGGACTCGATCTTCCGGAGGGTCTCCGGCGACACGCCCGCGTCGAGAGCGACGTCGAGAATCGTGCGTTCGCCCCGGGCGCGCCGCAGCAACGCTCCGAGGCACCGACCGCGTTCGACCTCCGCGGGAGTGAGGGGCAGCCTGACCATGCAACCGATTGTAGTACCGGGATAATATGACCGGGATAGTTATTGGACAGACGACTACGAGGACGTTCCATGATCGAGATCCTGAGCACCGCCGAACTGGCCCGAGCACGCCGGACCGGCGCGCTCGTCGGCGACATCCTGCAGACGCTGCGGAGCCGGACCGCAGTGGGCACCAATCTGCTCGACATCGACGACTGGACCCGGGCGATGATCGCCGAGGCCGGGGCACGGTCCTGCTACGTCGACTACGCGCCGTCCTTCGGGCGCGGGCCGTTCGGCCACTACGTGTGCACCGCGGTCAACGACGCCGTCCTCCACGGAATGCCCCACGACCACACTCTCGCCGACGGCGACCTGCTGACACTCGACCTCGCCGTGTCCCTGGACGGTGTGGCCGCCGACTCCGCCATCAGCTTCGTCGTGGGCGACTCGAGGCCTCCGGAGAGCGTCGCGATGATCGACGCGACCGAGCGCGCGCTGCAGGCGGGAATCGACGCCGCCGGCCCCGGGGGCCGCATCGGCGACATCTCCCACGCCATCGGAACCGTCCTGCACGAGGCGGGCTACTCGATCAACACCGACTTCGGGGGTCACGGCATCGGGTCGACGATGCATCAGGATCCGCACGTCCCCAACACCGGCCGGCCCGGACGCGGGCCGGTCCTCCGCCCCGGACTGCTGCTCGCACTGGAGCCGTGGGTGATGGCGGACACCGACCGCCTCGTCACCGATCCCGACGGATGGACACTCCGGAGCGCGACGGGGTGCCGCACGGCGCACAGCGAGCACACCATCGCCGTGACCGACGACGGTGTCGAGATCCTCACCCGCGCCGGCGGCGCATCCTCATGAAGTCGCTGACCACCGCGGCGCCCAGCCCGTCCAGATCGGGAGCGACGACGCGACCGCCGACGCGCTGCGCCATCCGGTCCACCACCCGCGCCAGTCCGGGATCGTCACCGAGCCGGAAGATGGTCACCTGGGCGCCGAGCTTCGCCAGGTGGTCGAGCTCCCGCACCGTCAACCCCAACGTCTTCGGATGCGGCGGATAGTCGAAGAACGCGCGCCCGTCCGGCTCCAGATGCGCGGTCGGCTCACCGTCGGTGACGATCAGCACCACCGGCTGCGCGTTGGGGTTGCGGCGCAGGTGCCGGCCCGCCAGCAGTAGCGCGTGATGCAGGTTCGTACCCTGGTCCCACGCACCGTCCAACCCGGCGAGTTCCTCCGGGGTGACCGTGCGGGCCTGCCTGCCGAAGGCGATCAGCTGCAGGTCGTCACCGCGGAACCGGGTGCGCACCAGATGGTTCAGCGCGAGCGCGGTGCGCTTCATCGGCACCCACCGGCCGTCCATCACCATCGAGAAGGACGTGTCGACGAGCAGGGCGACCGCGGCACGGGTTCGCTGCTCGGTCTCGGCGATCTCGACGTCGGTCACCTGCAACCGAACGGGAACCTTCGGCCGACCCGAGGACGACTCCCGCAGAACGGCGTTCGTCACCGTCCGCGTCACGTCCCACGGCTCGGTGTCGCCGAACTCCCACTGTCTGCTCGCCCCGGTGGGTTCGCCCATCGCGCCCGCCCTGCGGGTGTCGCGGGCACCGCCACGCCCCGACAGCCGCTTCGCGACGTCCTGAAGGGCCGACTGCCCGAGTTTGCGCATCGCCTTCGGCGACAGACGCCACTGGCCGTCCGCACCCCGGTCGAGGAAACCCTGCTGCTGCAGGGCCTTCTCCAGTTCGGCGAGGGTGCGGGCGTCTGCGGCGGCCTCGGGGCCGAGTTGACGCAGCAGGGCCTCCGGGTCGATGTCGTCGAGTTGCGCACCCGCGTACTCCTGTGACAGCTGCTCACCCAGCTGTTCGAGTTCGGCGATGTCCGCGAGCGCGGACGTGCCCTCCCCCAGCCCCATCCCGTCGTCGCCACGGAACCGGCGGCTGCCGTCCCAGTCCTCTCCGGGCCGGGCCGAGCGCAGGTTCGCGTCCAGCCGGTCCAACTGTTGCATCAGGCTGGGACTGCCGAATGCCTGCTGCGCCAACGCATCCAGCTCGGCTCGCTGCTCGGGAGTCAGCGAGTTCCGCAGTCGCTGTGCGGCCGCGGCGCGCGCTGCCAGCGCATCGATCAGCTCGTCGACGTCCTTCGGGTTCTCCGGGAAGAAGTCGCCGTGCTCGGCCATGAACCGCTCGAAGTCCTCCGGCGTGTCCTCGCCGCGAGCGTGCTTGTCCAGCAGGTCGTTCAGGTCGGTGAGCATGTCGTCGACCCGCTGCCGGTCCTCGTCGGTCGCGTTCTCGAGCGCCTGCTTCATCCCGTCGAAGCGCTGGTCGAGCATTTCGCGGCCGAGCAGGTCCCGGATCTTCTCGTAGTCCTCGCGCGCCTGCGCATCACGCCATCGGTACTCGGACAGGTCACGGACCGCCTGCGCCGTCGACGGCGGCAACTCCGCCAGCTGCATCTCCGCGAACCGGGCGTCGTCGTCGAGAGAACGGGCCAGCTCCTTGCGCTCGGCGAGCACGGCACGGTCGAGCAGTTCTCTGACCTCGTCGAGGGTGCCACCGAGATTGTTGCGGTTCAACAGCTCCCGGCGGCGTCGGTTCGCCTGCGCGGCGAGGCGGTCCAGCCCGCGCATCGACGACGTACCTCGGCGTAGCAGCTCCCGCAACGCCCGCCGCGGCGACGACCCCTCCAGTACGTCGTTGCCGATCGCCTCCAGTGCCTCGCGGAGGTCCACCGGCGGGGCCAGCGGGTCCGGTCCCCCGTGATAGCGGCCGTAGCGCTGGTACATCAGCGGTACACCAACTGCCCGTCGTCGTCGGCGTCCTTCGCGACCCGCCGCGCCAGGTAGAGCCCCTCGAGTGCCAGCTCGACGGCCGCGGCGCGCGCCCCCACGGTCTGCGCTCCCAGCCGCTCCGCGAGCTCGTCCACGACGTCGAGTTCCGGCAGTTCGCCGAGCAGGTCCTTCGCGGTGACGCGATCACCCGTGACCACCGGCGTGCCGCCCTCGATCACGTCGACCAAGGGTGCGAGGTCGACTCCGCCGAGCAGATCGCGGGCGGTGTCCGCGGTGGCGCGGCGCAGCAGGTGCTCGAGCACCTCGATCTCCCGGCCCTCCTCGCCGGATTCGAACTCGACCTTGCCGCGCAGCACGTCGATCACGCTCCCGAGGTCCACCACCCGCGCCGCGGGCTCGGACTCACCGAGGATCGTGCCGCGATGCAGCGCAGCCGCACCCACCGTCTCCGCGGCGGCGACGGCGAAGCGCGCCGACACACCCGAACGCTGGTCGACGGACGGCGATTCGCGCAGCAGTCGCGTGAACCGGGCCAGGATCTCCAGCAGATGTGCAGGCACCTCGGCGCGCAGCTGCGCCTCCTGCTCGACGACCGCCACCTCGTCCTCGATCTCCAGCGGGTAGTGGGTGCGGATCTCGGCGCCGAACCGGTCCTTGAGCGGAGTGATGATGCGTCCGCGATTCGTGTAGTCCTCCGGGTTCGCGCTCGCCACCAGCAGCACGTCGAGCGGGAGGCGCAGGGTGTAGCCGCGGACCTGGATGTCGCGTTCCTCCATCACGTTCAGCAACGACACCTGGATCCGCTCCGCCAGGTCGGGCAACTCGTTCACCGCGACGATGCCGCGGTGCGCTCGCGGCACGAGACCGAAGTGGATGGTTTCCGGGTCGCCGAGGCTGCGGCCCTCCGCCACCTTGACCGGGTCCACGTCGCCGACGAGGTCCGCGACCGAGGTGTCGGGGGTCGCGAGCTTCTCCGAGTAGCGCTCGTCGCGGTGCCGCCACGCGACGGGCAGGTCGTCGCCGAGTTCGGCGGCGCGGCGGATCGACGCGGGTGTGATCGGCTCGTACGGGTGCTCGCCCAACTCGGAGCCGGCGATCACCGGCGTCCACTCGTCGAGGAGCAGCGGAAGCGTCCGCAGCAACCTCGTCTTGCCCTGCCCGCGTTCACCGAGCAGCACCACGTCGTGGCCGGCGATCAGGGCGCGTTCGAGCTGCGGGAGGACGGTCTCCTCGAAACCGACGATCCCCGGCCACGGGTCGCGACCGTCACGCAGGGCGGCGAGCAGGTTGTCGCGGATCTCGTCCTTGACGGGACGCTGGACGTGCCCGGTGGCGCGCAGCTCTCCCACCGTCGCGGCGGTGGGACGCGGGGACCGGGTGTCGGGTGTGGGCGCAGTCACCACTCCACGCTACGAGCCTTCGGCCGATTCGGCATCCGTGTCGAGCGTGCGCGACCGCCGATCCCGACAATCGCCCCACCTGACAGACTGGCAGCCATGGCCGATTCCGAGATCACCTTCACCAGCGGCGACGTCACGGTTCACGGCAGCCTCCGGTTTCCGGAGGGTGTCACGCAGCCCGTTCCCGCAGCACTGCTGCTCGCGGGCAGCGGCCCGACCGACCGCAACGGCGACAGCGCGGTGCTGCCCGGCCCGATCGGCACCCTGCGGTACCTCGCGGACACGCTCTCCGACGCGGGGATCGCGAGCCTGCGATACGACAAACTCGGCAGCGGCGTCACAGGACTCGGCCCGTACGACGTGGACGACGTCGCGGGGCTCGGGTTCTCGGTGTTCGTCGACGCCGCGGCCGACGCCCTGCGCAACCTCGCCGCCCAGCCCGACGTCGACGCCGACCGTCTGCTGGTGATCGGCCACAGCGAGGGCGCGCTGGTCGCGATGGCCCTCGCGGTCCGCGAGGACACTCCGGCACTGATCGGTCTCGGCCTGCTCGAGCCGCTCGCCGTGCGCCTTCTCGACCTGCTGACCCGGCAGATCACCGGCCAGGTGGACGCCGCGGTCGCAGCTGGTCAGTTGCCGCTGGAGCTGGCCGACCAGCTGCGCACCGGACTCGCGGACGCGGTCGAGTCGCTGCGCAGCGACGGCACGGTCCCCGACGACCTACCCGAGCCGCTGCGTCTGGCGGGGCTGGTGTCGGTCAACGCGAAGACCCTGGCCGAGGAGGACGCCCTCGATCCGCGGACGCTCGCCTCCGAACTGCCCGCCGGCCTCCCGGTCCTGACCAGCTGTTCGGCCCGCGACATCCAGGTGGACTGCGACGACGTCGACGCCCTCGACGCCGCGATGTCGACCGCCACGGTGACCTCGGTCCGGATGACGACCGCCAACCACGTTCTCAAGGAGATCGGGCAACGTACCTCGACGGGCGCCGACTACATCGAGGACCTGCCGTTCTCCGACGAGTTCGGCTCCGCGTTCGACGCCTGGCTGGGCACCTTCCGCCGCTGATGCGGTGACGGTGCACGGTATGCGCCCGACCCGGTGGCGGTCACCCGGGTCGCCGGAAAGCCGTGCGGGGCACGAGGATCGGCGGTTGCACGACGGTGTGACACCGATGGACGGCGGAGCGGCGTCGCGTCCGGAAACGCCGGTGTGGCCGGCGCCGGACGAGCGCGACCGAGCAGCCGCGGGTAAACGAGGTGCGTGGCGTCTCGGCGATGCTGTAAGGTTCTCGGCTAACCAGCCCCCGAGCGAGAAAGGAACCGCCCGACATGATTGCGCACGCAGCAGTCGTACCCACCATGTGGCGCTTCCACATTTTCGCCATACGCCGAGAATCGTCCTGACGACACGGTTCGACCTCTCGGCACCCACGGCCACCGGCCCGGGTGCCTTTTCTTTTTCCCGGATGTTTTCCCGGACCGTCGTCACCACGAAACCTGCAGAACACACTGCGTCGACACACTGCGATACGCAGGCACCGAGCCGAGGAGCTCCACATGAAACTTCGCTTCAACCAGTTGTCCCGGACGAGTCCGCTCGCCGACGTCCCCGTCGACCTGACCGGCCATGCCGTCACGCTCGATCTGTCGCACACCGACGCCGATCAGCGGGCCGCAGCCACCGACCTCGCCCGCGAACTGCTCGACCGCGGTGCGGCACGAATCGTCATCTCCGGCACCGCCGCCTGACCCGACGGCCCCGGGACACGCCCCCGGAAACGCCGGAAGGCGCGCACCCGGCACGAGCCGAGCACACGCCTCCCGAACGAGACCGATCCGTCAGTGCGCGAAGTGGCGAGCCCCGGTCAGGTACATGGTGACGCCCGCCGCGCGAGCGGCCTCGATCACCTCGTTGTCGCGAACGGATCCGCCCGGCTGCACGACGGCCTTGACGCCCGCGTTCGCGAGCACCTGGAAGCCGTCGGGGAACGGGAAGAACGCGTCGGATGCCGCGACCGAACCGGCGACCCGGTCACCGGCACGGTTCACGGCCAGGTGCGCGGAGTCGACGCGGTTGACCTGACCCATGCCGACACCGACCGAGGCGCCTCCCGAGGCGAGCAGGATGGCGTTCGACTTGACGGAACGGCAAGCACGCCAAGCGAACTCGAGATCCTTGAGGGTCTCCTCGTCCGCGGGCTCACCGACCGCGAGGGTCCAGTTCTTCGGGTCGTCGCCCTCGGCGTCGAGGACGTCACGCTCCTGCAACAGCGCGCCACCCGAGATCGGGCGCAGCTCGATCCCGGTCTCCGTCGGCGCGACCGCCTCGAGCACCCGGACGTTCTTCTTGCGGGCGAGCACCTCGACGGCGCCCGGCGCATAGGACGGCGCGATGACGACCTCGGTGAAGATCTCCGCGACCTGCTCCGCCATCTCGACACTGATCTCACGGTTCGCGGCGATGACGCCTCCGAACGCACTCACCGGATCACAGGCGTGGGCCTTGCGGTGCGCCTCGGCGATGTCCGCGCCGACCGCGATGCCGCACGGGTTGGCGTGCTTGATGATCGCGACGGCCGGCTCCGCGAAGTCGTGAGCGGCACGCCAGGCGGCGTCACCGTCCGTGTAGTTGTTGTACGACATCTCCTTGCCGTGCAGCTGCTTCGCCTGCGCGAGACCCGAGGGCGCGGCCGGGTTCACGTACAGGGCGGCGGCCTGGTGCGGGTTCTCCCCGTACCGGAGCACCGCGGAACGGTCCCAGCTGGCGCCCGCCCACTCCGGAAACTGCACGTCGCTCTCGACCAGGGTGGACGTCATCCAGGACGCGACCGCGACGTCGTAGGACGCCGTGTGCTGGAACGCCTGGGCCGCCAGCGCCGTGCGCTCCCCGAGGGTGAACCCGCCCGCGGCAGCCGCGGACAGCACGTCGGCGTACTTCGCCGGGTCCACGACGACGGCGACCGACGGATGGTTCTTCGCCGCGGCACGCACCATCGACGGGCCGCCGATGTCGATCTGCTCGACGCACTCGTCGGGCGTGGCACCGGAGGCGACGGTCTGCGTGAACGGGTAGAGGTTCACGACGACGAGCTGGAACGCCTCGATGCCGAGTTCCTCCAGCTGGGCGAGGTGGTCGGGCTTGCGGGTGTCCGCGAGGACACCGGCGTGAACGCGGGGGTGCAGGGTCTTGACGCGGCCCTCGAGGCATTCGGGGAATCCGGTCAGCGACTCGACCGGCGTCACCGGGATGCCCGCCTCGGCGATCTTCGCAGCGGTGGATCCGGTGGAGACCAGTTCGACACCGGCCTCGTGCAGGCCGGTGGCGAGTTCCACCAGGCCGGTCTTGTCGTACACGCTCACCAGTGCGCGGCGCAGTGCCTTACGTTCGGTCACTTCGGGATCACGGCCTTTCGTCCATCGGATACAACTCCTCGGGTGGCGACGGCGGCGAGAACCTCCACCAGCAGTCGCCGTTCCACGGTCTTGATGCGCTCGTGCAGCGTCGCCTCGTCGTCGTCGTCGAGGACGGCGACCGCTTCCTGGGCGAGCACGGGCCCGGTGTCGACTCCCTCGTCGACGAGATGGACCGTCGACCCGGTGACCTTCACCCCGTACGCGAGCGCGTCGCGGACGGCGTGGGCGCCGGGAAAGGACGGCAGCAACGCGGGATGGGTGTTGACGATGCGGCCACCGAAGCGGCCCATGAACGCCGGTCCGAGAATCTTCATGAATCCGGCCGAGACCACCAGGTCGGGCTCGTGCGCGGCGACCGCCTCGGTCAGCGCGGCGTCCCACGCGGCACGGTCGGGGTGAGCGCGCAGCGCGACCGTGAACGCGGGCACCCCCGCCGCCTCGGCGTGCCCGGTCGCGGCGCACTCGCGGTCGACGCCTACCGCGACGATGCGCGCCGGGTAGTCGGCCTCGGCCGCGGCGAGCAGGGACTGCAGCAGGCTCCCGGTACCGGAAGCGAGAACCACGACCCGAGCCGGAGCATCGGGGGCGGGCCGGAACACGTGCGGGGCAGTCAGCGCTCTACTCCTCGTAGGCATCGACCGGACGAATCCGGTCGGGGGACCTTCGGCACCGCCGACCTGAAACCTTCGGCGCCACCGACGGCTGCGTCCGTCGGCACGCGATCAGACTAGTCGTTGCTGGTCCGGCGACTGTCGGGGAGGTCGGACTGCGCGTCGGCGTCTGTGACCTGAGACACGCCGTCGTCGACCTCCTCGGCGTCCACGACGACCTCGGCATCGACGATCGTGGACTGCTCGGCGTCGACGACGGTGGACGGCTCGGAGTCGGGGGCGGGCAGGGCCTGATGTCCGTCGTCGAGCACCTCGGCGTCGATCACGGCGGTGTCGCCGCGGTCGGGCCGGGGCACTGTCTCGGCGGCAGCGGGCAGCTCGGCGGTCGCCGCCGGCGGCATCGGGGCACGCCGCGGTGACGCCGCCGCCTCCTCCGGCGCGGCGCGCCGGCGGGTGAGCGCCGCGGCAGCAGACCCGAAGACCGCGAGCCATCCGAAGGTGGCGCCGACGAAGGTGAGCAGGTCGACGCCGAGGGTCCCGAACGAACCGATGGCTCCACCGGACACGAACCCGAGCAGCGCGAAGACGGTTGCGACGGCGGCCGCACCGACCAGCGCCGTCTGAACGGCGGACAGCGGCGAGGCCGCGCGGCGCGCGCACTCGCGACCGAACATCACGCCGACCGCGGCGGGCACGACCAGCCCGGCAAGCCACCCGTCGCCGCCTGCCTGCTCGGGCAGTGCCCCGAGGACGGGCAGCGCCGGAACCGGTCCCCCGACCACGTCGAAGAGGCTGACCGACGCCGATCCGACCTGGACCGACGATCCGACGAGCACCGCCGTCGCGCCGATCACGACGTTCGGCAGATAGAGAATCGAGAGGACGGTCAGTCCGAGTCCACCCATGAACCCGTCCCCCGCCTCGACGAGCATCCCGACCGTGGACCACGACGCGAGCAGCGACGCCACCGTGATCGCTGCGCCGGTGGCGAGCAGCGCCATCCCCGACCGGGCGGCGGGCCGTGCGGCCGCGAGCACCCAGTCCGGTACGCCGAGGAGGGTGACGATCGGACGCCACAGGCGGATTCCGATGCCGATTCCCGCGCCGATCAGGTGCACGGCGATCACCCACGCCAGTGCGGCGAGGGTGTTCGGCGAGGACAGCGGGATCACCGAGGACGCGTCTGCGACAACGGCCAGTGCGATCGCGGTGACGACGACGGGCCCCGCGACCGCGGCTCCCACCACCCACCAGCACTCGTGCCTCGGCGTCGAGGCGGTCACGACCCGGGAGCAACCGCGGGCGACGGCGGCGATCATCACCAACGTCGGCAGCAGTGGTAGCGCACCGAGGGAAGCGCCACCGATGGTGATCGGAACCTGGTGCAGCGCAAGCCATCCCGCTGCGATGGAGCCGCTGGTCCCGGTGAGATCGCTGTTCGCGGCGACGAGGGTCACGACCATGCACGTCGCGATGACGACGAGCGCGAGCAGCGCGGGCCGGAGCGCCACACCGAGTAGTGCCCGAACCTGCTCCGGGGTCGGGCTCGGCCGACCGGAGAGGCCGGAGTTGGGCGTTCGGAGCGGGCGTCGCCTCCCGTCGGGACGGGCGCCGCCTCGGCTGAGCACGGAGTTCATCGCGGCGGTGTCAGTCGTCGGTCCGTTCCGGCTTGTCGACGCCGAACGCCTGGGTCGGCGTCGACGAGGACGGCCCGGCCGGCGACTCGGGCGTTGCCGGGGACGCGGGCGCCGAAGACGAGGACTGGGAGGAAGATGGCTGGGCGGACGGGCCCTGGCCGTACTGCTGTGACTCGCCGTACTGCTGTGGCTCACCGTACTGAGGGGCCTGACCGTACTGCTGCTGACCGTACTGGGGTGCCTGACCGTACTGCTGCTGACCGTACTGCTGCTGACCGTACTGCTGCGGAGGCGCATACGGCTGCTGCGGCGGAGAGTACGGGTTCGGCGCCGCGTAACCGGCAGGCGGCTGGCCGTAGCCGGGCTGAGCGGGCGGCGGGGCCTGACCGAAACCGGGTGCATAGCCGGGCTGCTGACCGTAGCCGGGAACGCCGGGAGGCTGCGGCTGGTAGTCGGCGTAGCGCCGGGCGGGCGGCTGGAGAACGCCGACGGTGAACAGCAACAGTGTGACCGCCAGTGCAGCCTGCACGAACGCGATGACGAGACCGAGGACGCCACCCCACGCGAGGCTCGATCCCTCGGTGAGGTTGAACAGAAAGAACAGGCCGACCACGAATCCGACGAGCGAGGTCACGGCCGCAGGCGCCTGCTGTGCCTGCCCCGCCAACAGGGACACCCCCGCCAGGAGCCCACCGATCAGCAGCAGCGCCAGACCGATGACGGGCAGGCCCGCCTTGAAGGAACTCATCGTCGCGGTGGCTCCGGTGAAGCCGACGGCCTTCACGTACGGGGCGAACCCGAACAGGAAGCCCGCGATGCCGAGCACGAGGACTGCGATCGACAACAGGTACGGGAGCGGCTTGTCCGCCAGACGGCCGCCGCCACCGGTGCTCGATGCGGAGGGCGGCTGGCCCGGGCCCGATGGGCCCGGGGACGGATAGCCGGGTCCTGTGGGCGGGTACGTCATCGTCGGCTCCTCGGAATCGGTCTCTGGATCGTCGTCGGCACCACTGCATGTGGTGGCTCACGCACGGTCGGCTCCTCCAACGCTAGCGCACACCCGGGGCCCCGAGCGGGTGACGCGTGGTGCGAGTGTGCCGCCACCGTCCGGACCCGCAAACGCCGACGGGCACCTGCATAATGCAGGTGCCCGTCGGCGTGAGCTGAGGGTGTTACGCGCCCACGGTGAGGCTCTGGAGGATCTCCCGTGCGAGGGCAGCGGTCTCGGACGGCGTCTTGCCGACCTTGACGCCTGCGGCCTCGAGGGCGTCCTTCTTCGCCTGCGCGGTGCCCGAGGAACCGGAGACGATGGCGCCGGCGTGGCCCATGGTCTTGCCCTCGGGAGCGGTGAAGCCCGCGACGTAGCCGACGACCGGCTTGGTGACGTTGGCCTTGATGTAGTCGGCCGCACGCTCCTCGGCGTCGCCGCCGATCTCGCCGATCATGACGATGAGCTTGGTCTCGGGGTCCTTCTCGAACGCCTCGATGGCGTCGATGTGGGTGGTGCCGATGACCGGGTCGCCGCCGATGCCGATGGCGGTCGAGAAGCCGTACTCGCGCAGCTCGAACATCATCTGGTAGGTCAGGGTGCCGGACTTCGAGACGAGGCCGACCGGGCCCTTGCCCGCGATGTTCGCCGGGGTGATGCCGACCAGCGCCTCGCCCGGGGTGATGATGCCGGGGCAGTTGGGGCCGATGATGCGGGTCTTGTTGCCCTTCTCGACGTTGTAGGCCCACGCGTAGGCGGAGTCCTGCACCGGGATGCCCTCGGTGATGACCACGAGGAGCGGGATCTCGGCGTCGATGGCCTCGACGATGGCGTCCTTCGAGAACGCCGGCGGAACGAACGCGATCGAGACGTCCGCACCGGTCTTCTCCATCGCCTCGGCAACGGAAGCGAAGACGGGCAGCTCGACGGGGTTGCCGTCCTTGTCGGTGTGCGACACGGTGGTGCCGGCCTTGCGGGCGTTGACGCCGCCGACGACCTGGGTGCCGGCCTTGAGCATCAGCGCGGTGTGCTTGGTGCCCTCGCCGCCGGTGATGCCCTGGACGATGACCTTGGAGTCCTTGGTGAGGAAGATAGCCATTGTTTCTAGTCCCTTACTTCGCTGCGAACGCGAGTTCGGCGGCCTTGTCGGCGGCCTCGTCCATGGTGGCGACGACCGTGACCAGCGGGTGGTTGGCCTCGGCGAGGATGCGGCGGCCCTCGTCGACGTTGTTTCCGTCGAGGCGGACGACGAGCGGCTTGTTGGCCTCGTCACCCAGGGTCTCCAGTGCACCGACGATACCGTTGGCGACCGCGTCACAGGCGGTGATGCCGCCGAATACGTTCACGAAGACGCTCTTGACCTGGGCGTCGTTCAGGATGACATCGAGGCCGGCGGCCATGACGGCGGCGGAGGCGCCACCACCGATGTCGAGGAAGTTGGCAGGCTTGACGTTGCCGTGCTTCTCGCCTGCGTACGCGACGACGTCGAGGGTCGACATGACCAGACCGGCGCCGTTACCGATGATGCCGACCTCGCCGTCGAGCTTGACGTAGTTGAGGTCGTTCTCCTTGGCCTTGAGCTCGAGCGGGTCCGTGGCGTCCTTGTCCTCGAACTCCGCGTGCCCGGACTGACGGAAATCGGCGTTCGCGTCGAGGGTGACCTTGCCGTCGAGGGCGAGGATCTGGTCGTCCGGGGTGCGGACGAGGGGGTTGACCTCCACGAGGAGAGCGTCTTCCTTGACGAAGACCTCCCACAGCTTCTGGATGGTCACGGCAGCGGCGTCGAGGACCTCGGCGGGCAGGTGGCCCTTCTCCGCGATCTCACGCGCGAACGCGAGGTCGACACCCTTGACGGCGTCGACGGCGATCTTCGCGAGACGCTCCGGCTTGGTGGCGGCGACCTCTTCGATCTCCATGCCACCCTCGACCGAGCACATGGCCAGGTAGGTGCGGTTGGTGCGGTCCAGCAGGAAGGAGATGTAGTACTCCTCCGCGATCTCGCTCGCCTCGGCGACGAGGAGCTTCTTGACGACGTGACCCTTGATGTCGAGGCCGAGGATGTTCTCGGCGTGGGTCTGCGCATCGTCGGCGGTGGCCGCGTACTTGACGCCGCCCGCCTTGCCGCGGCCGCCGACCTTCACCTGCGCCTTGACCATCACGGGCTTGCCGATTTCCTCGGCGATCTCGCGGGCACCGGCGACAGTGTCGGTCACACGGCCGGCCGACGTCGGCACATCGTGCTTGGCGAAGAGTTCCTTCGCCTGGTATTCGAAGAGATCCATCTGCTCACCGTCTCGTCTGCGTTAACGCCCGCTCGAGGGGTAGGAGCGGGTCCGTCCGGGACAATATCTAGTTGATTCCGTGACGCAGCCCTCGCCTTGGTGCTATGTGGCATATGTCACGGACTCCGATGCGGCACCCTGCAGGTCACGGCCGTATGGGCCGAACCGCCACGACGGCGGTCACCGCGAACAGCGCCACACCAATGATTGCAGCCCACGTTCCCTGTCCGATAGCCGAGTCGACGATCCGACCGTTGGTCAGCGGCCACCCGATCAGGTATACGCCCATCGACGTCGCGGCGCCCACCGCCCCCACCGCTGCGCGCTCCGGACGGGCCCGCGACACGACGACGACCGTCACGACGAGCGTCACCGCGAGTACTCCCCTGCCCCACGTGTCCCATCCCCACGGCCACTCGGTCAGCATTTCGGGTGCATAACCGGGTCCGGTGTACAGCGGCAGAGCCAGCGCCACCGCGGAGACCACCGCCGCGGGGACGCCGACGAGCAGGACCTCCCGGCGCGGGCCCGTATCGGCGGGCACCTCCGCGAGATCGCGTTCGACCGAGCCCGCGTGCCAGCACAGTGCTCCCGTAGCGACGGCGCCCAGTGCGGACAGCCCGAGCAGGACCGCCCCGGCGCCGATCCCCACCCCGGGGACGTCGACCGCGATCACCACCGACTGCAGTACCGCCGTGACCGCGGCGAAGTGGGCCGCCCACAGGACACCCACGGCCGGGCGGACCGTGGCCGCGAACGCGGGCAGCAGCAACGCCGTCCCCGCCACGACCAGAAGTGCACCCGAGACGAGCGTGACGCGCGTGAAGAGAATGTCGGGGCGGTCGCCGCCGTCCGGGACGGTAAGCACGGGAAACAGCGACCCGGCCACGGCGAGCACACCCGACGCGATGCACGTGACCCCGGCCGCCGCGTGCCACCGCGCCTGCCCTGCGCGACCGCGTGCGGCGGCGCGGGTGTCACGGGTGGGGCGGCCGGATGCGGCACGCGCCCGGGCCGCCCAGGGCATCGCGGCGCCGGCCACGACGAGCACGAGTGCGGCAGCGGCGGACACCACGGACGCGGCCGTGACGGACAGCCCCTCGGCGAGGAGTCCGGCCGCGACCCGGGAACCGAACAACCCGAGCGCGCCGAGCGCCGCACCCACGACCGCGGCGGCCGCGACCGACGTGGACACGGAGGCGAGCGCCGCGGCGACCACGATCAGCACGGCGAGTGCCACGGTGACGACGCCGATCGCCGTCGGTGCGTTCGACCCGAGTAGCGAATGCACGACCAGCAGAGGATCGGTCGTGGCCCACGGCGCCCCGAGCGATCCAGCGCAGAGGAGCAGCGCGGCACCGACCGCGCCGACGGCGAGCACGGCCCCGATCCGCCTGGCGACCGGTGTGCCGTCGAACTCGGGGTCCTCCCCGAGCCCGTAGCCGTCGGCCTGCGCGGCTCGGGCGACGGACATCAACCCGATCACACCCGCGACGACCGCGAGCAGGTGACCGACGAGGACTGCGACGGCACCCGGGCCGGCGTCGAGTTGGGCGGCCGTCAACGGCCGGAACAGGTCGAGACGGTTGGCGTCGATGGAGTCGGTCCACAGTGCGAGGTCGAGTACGACCATTCCGAGTGCCGCCGCACCCGCACCCGCGAGGAGGGCACCCGCGACTGCCGCGGCGCGGCCGACGAGCGCAGCGAGCGCGAGCAACGACGGCAACGCGGAGCACGCGAGCGTCACCACGAGGGCTGCTCCGACAGCGGATCCGGCGTTCGGGCCCACGATCTCGAGCACCGGCGCCACGACGAGCAGCAGCGCTCCCGCGAGTGCGACGGCGACGGCAACCGCGGCGGGCCGGGTGGGATTCGGTGCCGGGTCGTCGAGGTCCGGGCGCGGTGGGGTGGGCACGGCGCTCGACGCTAGCCGGGATCCGGCCCGGTTGTGGGCGGCGACACATGATGCCGGATTTGCCCGTTATGCATTTGTGATGCATCTCACAATGATCAGCGGTATGCACCCAGAGGTTGCGGCTGTTGCGGCCGTTTCGTTACCGTCACCGGAGTCAAAGTCACAGACGGGTCACGAACGGAGGACGGCAGGTTGTCCAGGCACCGCGCGCCCTCCACGACTCGCAGTTACGGCACAGTCCCAGTACCGGACACCTCGTATGCCGGAAACTTCGCAGCTCAGACCGTCACACCGCGCCAGAACCCGAGTAGACGCCGGGATCGGCTGGCGGAGGACGACGCGAGCACACCTTCACATCCGCAGTACTCGGCTCCGCGTTACACCGGGTCATCACGTTTCGAGACCCACGGCTCCATGAACAAACCGAATACGAACCATCGCGACACTCGCCACGGCTACGACGAGATTCCCGACGGACCCACGTCGATCGTCCCCGCCCTTCCCGAGTACCCCCCGCACGCGAACACCACGGACCTCCCCTCGTCCGACGATGCGAATGTCGCAGCTCCCGCTCGCCGCGGTGGAGCGCACCGCATCCCCACCCCGCCCACCGCCCTGAAGGGCCGCGCCGCTGTCGTGGCAGTCGCCGCAGGCGCCGTCGTCGCCGCCGGCCAGGCCGCGGGCGACGGTCCCGACACCGCGCCCGAGTTCACCCTCGCGGCCGCCGACGACGCGTCCACCATCGCGCCGACCGCGGAGCCGCAGGCCGCGCAGTTCGCCGCGAACTCCACGGACTCGCCGCAGGCGCCGCAGGTGCTCAACGTCGCGGACCCCGCCGACCTGACCCAGTTCTCGAACCTCCTCGCGAAGGGGCAGCGACTGAGCGAGGAGCGGGCAGCCCGCGATCTCGCCGCACGCCGCCCGCTGTTCGCACTTCCCGCGCTGGGTACCTACACCTCCGGCTTCGGCGCCCGGTGGGGCGAACTGCACGCAGGCGTCGACATCGCCAACGCGATCGGCACCCCGATCTACGCGGTCGCAGACGGCGTCGTCATCGACTCCGGACCGGCATCGGGCTTCGGGATGTGGGTTCGCCTGCAGCACGCCGACGGCACCATCACCGTGTACGGACACATCGACTCGTCGCTCGTGTCCGTCGGACAGCAGGTGATGGCAGGCGACCAGATCGCCCGCATGGGCAACCGCGGCTTCTCCACCGGCCCGCACCTGCACTTCGAGGTCCACATCGGCGGCGTCAACAAGATCGACCCGATCCCGTGGCTCGCCACCCGCGGCATCAGCCTCGGCATCGAACGCGACTGACCCGCACCACCTCTCAGTCCGCGGCGATCGCCGCGACCACCGTCCGCCGGGACGCCTGCACTGCGGGCACGATCGCCCCGACCATCGCCAGCGCGGTCGCCGCCGCGGTGAACAACAACAGGACCGGTCCGACGTCGTAACGCACGTCCACCCCGAGCACGCCGGTCATGGCGAGCGAGTTCACGTACTGGTTCACCGCCCCGAACAGGGCGCCGAGCCCGCCGCCGACCAGGCCGATCGCCGCGGCCTCCGCCAGCACCGACCGCGACACGAACCGCCGCGACGCCCCCATCGCGCGCACCACACCGATCTCGCGCCGCCGCTCGAGCACCGACAGCGTCAGCGTGTTCAGCAGGGCCACCGCTGCGACGACCACGACGATCCACGCCATCGCCGCGATGAGCACGGTGGCGCCACGCACCGACGCCTCCACGGCACTCACACTCTCGGCGCCCGAGTACACGTGCATCCCGTCGGGCACCACCGCGCGCAGTCCGGCCAGGACCGCGGACGGATCCGCTCCCGGCTCGAACTGCACGCCGAGGATCGTCGACCCGGGTCGCTCGTACCACTGCCGCAGCTGCGTCATCGACAGCGCGACGACACCGGAGGTCGCGGAGAAGAACGGCACCACCTGCAGCACCTCGACCGAGTGCACACCGGTGGGCGTGGGGAGGTCCACATGGTCACCCGACTGCAATCCGAGCGCGCGGGCGACGTCCCGGGACACCGCCACACCGTCGCCGGCGAGCAGCCGGGCGAGCGTGTCGTCGGTGAGTGAGCGGACCGGCGGCGCGGTGCTGCCGGCCTCGATGCCGGTGAGCATCACCCGAGAGTCGCCGAGGGATGCGAAGGCCATCTGTCCGGACCCGACGCCAGCGACGCCGGGAACGGAGAGAACCGCGGACTCCACCTCCGGCGGCAGGATCGGGGCGGTGGGGAAGACGCCCGGGTCCGACGGGCCGACGTAGGCGTCGACCTCACCGAGCGAGGCGAAACTCGCTGTCGCCGAGTCGATCACGTTCGAGTTCGTGCCCATCGTCGACACCGTCATCGAGATCCCGACGAGCACCGTCATCAACGTCGCCCACACGCGGCGCGGCGCCCGCTCGAGGGTCGCGGCGGCCAGCGCACCCGGCGCACCGAACACCCGGGCCACGGTCGAGGTGGCTCGCACCAGCCACGGCGCCGCCGCCAGGCACACCAGCACCTGGGCGACCGTCGTCAACGCGATCGCGAGAACCGACATCCGGCCCGCATCCGACGTGGCGACGGCGAACGCCGCTGCAGCAGCGGCGACACCGCCGGCGAGGGCCGCGACCCGCAGGGCCGGACGAACCGTGCCCGCCGCGGACGCCTCCAGCGGAACCAGTGCCTCGACGGGGGACACCGCGTGCACCTGCCGGGCCGCGAGGGCGGCCGCGGCCACCGACGCCGCCACGCACGCCGTGATCGCGACCGGAATCGCGTAGCCGGGCAACAGGTATTCGGTGTCGGCCTCGAAGCCCTGCAGCAGCGCGGCGGGCAGGGACCCGATCGCGGCCCGTCCCACCAGCACGCCGAGCGCGCTGCCGATCAGCCCGGCGACCGCACCGAGCAGCGCCGATTCGATCAGCAGGTCGCGGACGATCATCCGCTGCCTGCCCCCGAGCGCCCGCAGCAGGGAGATGGTCGGCCGACGCGCCGCGACCGCCATCCCCGTCACCGTGTAGATCAGGAATCCCGCCACCACCAGTGCCCCCGACGCCGCGGACAGGGTGAGGGCGCGCATCACCGCGATCCCACCGCCGGACTGGGCGGCCCGAACGCTCGGCTCGGCGACGATCGCCCGGCCCGCCACCGCCGTGGAGATGTCGGCGCGGAGCTGCGCGGTGTCGACTCCCGGTGCGGCGACCACCAGGATCGAGTCGATCCGGTTTGGTCGGCCCGTCAGCGCCTGTGCCGTCGCCAGCGGCGCGACCGCGAACCGCCCCGCGGAGAGTCGCTCGGTGTCCGGCGCGAGGACCGCGGCCACGGTCGCCGACCCAGCGCCGAGGTCCACCCGCTCCCCGGCCGACAGACCCGTCCCGGGGCCCACCGCCACACCGCCGGGAGTGGCGGCGAGTGCGCCCGCCGCGGGCGCGATCGCCCCCTGCAGCTCGCTGCCCAGACCCGCCGTCCGGCCGTCCGCACCGAGCAGCAGGATCCGGTCGGGACCGGCAGCGGCCCGCAGCATCGGCGCCGCCGTCTCGACCCCGGGCACGCCCGCGACGACCGGGACCAGCGACTCGTCGAACCCGCTGTCGGTGACGCCGGAGACCTCGAGGTCGGCGTTGCCGCCGATCCCCGACACGAGCCGGTCCGCGGACCCGGTGACCGACCCGGCTATGCCGAACACCGCGACCAGCAGGCACGCGGCCGTCGCGACGACCGACAACGTCATCACCGTGCGTCCCGGATGCACCCGCATCTCCCGCAGGTTCAGCACCCGCACCCGCGACAGCGCGGCAGCGGTCACCGCACACCGCCGACGGCCACCGCTGCCCGGTCCTCCCCGACGGTGCCGTCGCGCAGCCCGATCACCCGGTCCGTGCTCTCGGCCGCGTCCTGGTCGTGGGTCACCATCACCACGGTCCGGCCGCGACCCGGCTCGTGCGCGACGTCGGCGAGCAGGGCGAGCACCGACGCACCGGTCGCGCTGTCGAGGTTGCCGGTCGGTTCGTCCGCCAGCACCAGCACCGGGTCCATGATCAGTGCCCGCGCCACCGCGACACGCTGCATCTGACCGCCGGACAGTTCCGCCGGCCGGTGCTCGGCTCGGTCCGCGAGTCCGACCCGGTCGAGCAGAGCCAGCGCGTCCGTCCTGGCCTGCCCGAGACGCTGTCCGGCCAGCAGCCGCGGCACCGCGACGTTCTCCCACGCCGACATCGTCGGGATCAGGTTGAAGAACTGGAACACGAAACCGACCTGCCGCAAACGGAACTCGGCCTGCGCTCCGTCGTCGAGGCTGCCGATCTCGGTGCCGCGGAACCGGATAGACCCGCTGTCCGGGCGGTCCAGGGCGCCGAGCAGGTGCAGCAGGGTGCTCTTGCCGGCACCCGACGGTCCGACGATCGAGACGAACTCACCCGCCGCGAGCGTCAGGCCGACCCCGTCGAGTGCGCGCACGGGCTGGCCACCGATCCGGTACTCGCGCACCACGTCGACCAGCTCCACGGTCGCCTCCCCGGCATTCACGCCCGCGCTCCGGCCGTCGCCCGACCGGTCAGGTGCGCGTCGGCCATCGCCTGCTCGCCTGCCTGTTGACGACGCAGCGCGGCCGACGTCTCGGCACCGGCGTTCAGTGCGGCGCGCAGTGCGGGTTGCTCGGCCGCGAGCCGCAGCCAGGCGTCGCGGGGCGTCGTGCCGTCCTCGACCGCCTGGTCGAGCAGCGCCGCCAGGTGCTCGCTCCACCGGTGTTGCAGGGCGAGCAGGATCTCGTCGGGCGAGGTGAAGTGGCGCCGGGCTCCCGGTACGTCGGCGAGCCTGCGCACCACCGTCGGGTCGGTCTCGGCTCGGAACAGCACGTCCTCGAGCACCTGCCGTCGCGCTCGAAACTCGGTCCAGGACATCTCGTCACCCCCAGGGCATCTCGTCGGCGAACCACCTGACGTCAACGCTACGAACGGGCGGGTGCGCCGTCGCCGTGCCACGGGAGGGACTTCGTCTCCTACCCCGGTAGGAGACGGGCTCCGCTGCCGGGTGGATGCGGGGCCACTCGGGCGCGCCTAGTCTGACCCTGTGCCGATCACGCGGTTCTTCAGGCAGCGACTCGCCGCCAGCGGGTACGACTACCCGTTGTCCGTCCCGGTGTTCGCACACATCGCCACCGGAATGATCGCCGTGGTCGCCGTCGCGCAGCGCGACGCGTTCGTCCCACCCGGATGGCCGCTGCTGGTCGGCGCCGTCGTCGCGATCGCCCCGATGGTCGCGGACATCGTCCGTCCCGGCGCGCTGGTACCCCGACCGGCACTCGCCGCCGTCGTCATCGTCGCGACCGCGCTTCTGATGCTCGACCCGCCGCCGACCGAATTCGACCTCGCACCCCTCCTGCTGGCGATGATGGCCGGCGAGGTCGCCGCGACATCGGGGCTGGCACTGAGCCTGACCTTGACGGGTGTCGCGATGGCGGTCCCGCTCGTGTTCGCCGCCGCGGGCCGTCTCGACGGTTCCGCGGCCTGGTACGTCCTCGCGATCGCTCTCGGCTGGGTCATCGGGCGGCTCATGCAGATCCAGCTGCGACTGCTGCAGCAGGAACGGCAGGCCCGTGTCGTGCAGGCCGAGCAGTCCGCGGTCGCCGAACGGCAACGTATCGCACGGGAGGTGCACGACGTGATCGCGCACTCGCTCAGTGTCACGCTGCTGCACCTGACGGCGGCGCGGCGCGAGCTCGAACAGGACCGCGACGTCGACGAGGCCATCGACGCCCTCACCGACGCCGAGCGGCTCGGCAGGCAGGCGATGGCCGACATCCGCCGCACGGTGGGCCTGCTCGGTGCCGGATCCTCCGGCGCCCAGCCGGAACCGGGGATCGGCGACGTCCCCGAACTGGTGGAGGACTACTGCCGCGCCGGCCTGCCGGTTCGGTACGAGTTACGCGGCGACCCGGCGGCGATCACCGCCGCCACCGGTCTCGGGATCTACCGGATCTCCCAGGAGTCGCTCGCCAACGTCGTCAAGCACGCGCCGGGGCTCGGCGCCGATGTCCTGGTGTCGATCGACGCGGACACCGTCACGGTCGATGTCCGCAATCCCGTCCGCGGCCGAGCGACATCACCCGAACGGGCCACCGGAAGCGGACTTCGCGGCATGCGGGAACGGGTCGCCCTGCTCGGCGGCGACCTGCAGGCCGGACCGTCTCCCGGCGGGTGGCGGGTCCACGCCCGAATGCCGTTGCCCGGCAGCAGTTGTGCCCTCGGCCTGATCCGCAAGATGCCGAGGACGACATGACAACGGACGTTCGGGTGCTACTCGTCGACGACCAGGAACTGGTGCGGTCGGGGTTGCGACGGATTCTGCGTCGCAAGGACGGCTTCGTCATCGCAGGCGAATGCGCGGACGGCTCCGAGGTCCGGGCGGCCGTACGCGAGCACGCACCGGACGTGGTGCTGATGGACCTGCGGATGAAACGGATGGACGGCATCACCGCCACTCGTGAACTGCGCGGCGGCGACGCGCATCCCCCGGTGCTCGTGCTCACCACCTTCGACGACGACGAACTGCTGTCGGGGGCGCTGCGGGCGGGCGCCGCCGGGTTCATCCTCAAGGACTCCCCCGCCGAGGAACTGATCCGCGGCGTGCGGACCGTCGCGGCGGGCGGGTCGTGGCTGGATCCGGCGGTGACGGGTCGGGTGCTGACCACCTATCGCGCGGCGGCCCCGGTGCCGGGTGGCGCCGGCCGGACGTCGGAGCTGACGGCGCGGGAAGCCGAGGTGCTGGCCCTGATCGGCCGCGGACGGTCCAACACGGAAATCGCGGCGGAGCTCGGCATCTCCGAGGTGACGGTCAAGTCGCACGTGGGGCACATCTTCGTCAAACTCGACCTCCGCGACCGCGCGGCCGCCATCGTCTACGCCTTCGACCACGGCATCGTCACCCCCGGCGGCTGACACCCCTCCCGCCCCCCCTTCCGGCTGAAGGTGGCCTCCATCTCGCTGATGCGAACGAAGGCCACCTTCAGCCGTCCGCCCCCGTCCGCCGCCCAACGGCTGAAGGCCACCATCGTCTCGGTCACGCGCATGAAGGCCACCTTCAGCCGTTCATCCACAGGTCCGAAACCTGTCCACAGGCGCGGGCGAAAGCCCTTTCGGGACAGGGGAACGGGTGCGGGACATCCGGCACGATCCCGGCATGCGACGAGGTGAATGGGCCGGGCGGCTCGACGACATCAGGCGCGCCAGCCCTCACGGGGTGGTCCGAGTGGCAGATCTCAGCGCCGAGGGAATCTCGGGGTCGGCGATCTCGCAGCGCTGCACAGCCGACGGACCGTGGCAACGCCTGCTGCCCGGGGTTGTGCTCATGCACAACGGGCAGCCGACACCGCAGCAACGCTCAGCGGCCGCGCTGCTCTACTGCGGCCCCGAGGCCCTGCTCACGGGCCGCGCGGCGCTGCACGAACACGGCTTCGGGGCGGGGACGACCGGTGAGGTACACGTGCTCGTCCCGCACCACCGGCAACGGGTGTCGACCGGGTTCGTTCTCGTGGAGCGGACAACCCGGCTGCCGGAGCCGTTGTACCGCAACGATTTCGCCTGCGCACCACCGGCACGGGCGACTCTGGACGTCGCGCGGCGCCTGCGCTCGCTGGACGCGGTGCGCGCACTGGTGTCGGAAGTGGTCCAACGGGAACGGATCCAGCCGGCTGCGCTGTCTCGTGAGCTGGAGGCGGGCAGCCGAAGAGGATCAGCTCTGCCACGAATCGTTCTCGACGAAGTGGCCGCGAACGTCCACTCTGTTGCGGAGGCGCGGGCACGCGAGGTCGCCGCGGCCTCGGGCCTGCCCGACATGCTGTTCAACCCCTCGATCCACGCCGCCGACGGACGGTTCATCGCCCGCCCCGACGGTTGGTTCGACGATGTCGCCATGGCCTGGGAAATCGACTCGCTGAACTGGCATCTGCGCGCTGACGACTACGCGGCGACGGTGAAGCGACGGGCCCGACTGCAGAGCTGTGGAATAGTCGTCTACTCGGTGATTCCACGACAGCTGACGGAGGAGCCTGCTCGCGTGCTGTCGGAGTTGCGGGCGCACCACGCCCTCGCCGCGTCCCGTCCCCGCCCCGACGTCCACGTCCGCTCCTGATCTCCTCCCGGCGCCGACCAACCCAACCGGCCGAAGGCCACCTTCACCTCACTCAACCGCACGAAGGCCACCTTCAGCCCGACAACCCCCGGCCAACTCAACGCCGGCTGAAGGTCACCTTCACCCTGCTCAACCGCACGAAGGCCACCTTCAGCCGGAACGGCGGGGCAGCGGCAGGGGTCGGGTCGGGTCGGGTCAGAGCTTGACCATGGGGACACCGCCGATGAGCATCAGGCGCACCTTGCCCGCCGATCCGAAGTCGACGGTGACCGTGGCGGTCGTGCCTGCGCCCTTCGTCTCCAGCACCGTGCCGAGACCGTACTTGTCGTGACTGACCCGGTCGCCGACGGCGAGCGCGAGGTGGTTGTTGCGCGGCCGAGCGGCACCGAAACTCGGGGTCGACTCCGCCTTCTCACGATCCCGGAAACCGCCGCCGTAGCCGCCGTTGCCGTAGCCGCCTCCGTAGCCCTGGCCGCCGCGGAATCGTCCGCCGCCGATCGCGCCGCCCATGCCCGGCCCGGGATCCTCCCGGCGCCAGTCGATGAGGTGCTGCGGGATCTCCTGCAGGAATCGGGATTCCGGGTTGGTGATCGGCTGACCCCACGCGGACCGCAGGACGGCCCGCGTCACGTACAGCCGCTGCCGGGCGCGCGTGATGCCGACGTACGCCAGTCGCCGCTCCTCCGACAGCTCCGCCGGATCGCCGAGCGCCCGCATGTGCGGGAACTGGCCGTCCTCCCAGCCGGTGACGAACACGACGGGGAACTCCAGGCCCTTCGCGGTGTGCAGCGTCATGAGGGTGACGACGCCGTCGCCGTTGTCCGGTAGTTGGTCCGAGTCGGCGACGAGGGACACCCGTTCCAGGAACGCGGCGAGCGAACCGGGGTCGGGTTCGCCGTCACCGAGTGCCGGGTCGTCCTCTCCTGCCGCGGCGAGCGCACCCTCGAGCGCCTCGTCGATGTCGGTGTCCAGACCGGCCGCGTTGCGGGCGTCCGAACTGAATTCGCGTGCGACGCTGACGAGTTCGTTGAGGTTGTCGAGTCGGGCACCGTCCTGCGGGTCGCTGCTCGCCTCCAGCTCGGCACGGTACCGGGTCCGGTCGAGAACCGCTTCGGCGACATCGCCGATGTCGATCAGGCCCGTGTCGTCGGGCTGCATGCCCGCCCGGAGCTCGTCCATCATCTCGGTGAACGCGGCGATGGCGTTCTGCGATCGCGTGTTCAGCAATGCGACCCTGCCGTCGGCGGCATCGCGGAGAGCGGCGGCGAATCCGATTCCGCGCTGCTCCGCGTGCACCGCCACGCACGCCTCGGCGCGGTCGCCGATACCGCGGCGGGGCGTGTTGAGGATGCGACGCAGGCTCACGGTGTCGTCGGGGTTCGCCAGCACCCGCAGGTACGCGACGATGTCGCGCACCTCCTTGCGCTCGTAGAAGCGAACGCCACCGACCACCTTGTACGGCAGGCCGAGACGGATGAACACCTCTTCGAGGGCACGGGACGAGTTGTTCGTCCGATAGAAGACGGCGACGTCACCGAACTTGGCGTCGCCCGCGTCGACGAGCCGGTCGATCTCCGACGCGACGAACGACGCCTCGTCGTGCTCGTTGTCGGCGACGTACCCGACGATGAGGTCGCCCTCGCCCGACGCGGTCCACAGCTTCTTGTCCCGCCGGCCGGTGTTCCGGGAGATCACCGAGTTCGCCGCGGACAGGATGTTCTGCGTCGAGCGGTAGTTCTGTTCGAGCAGGATGGTGCGGGCCTGCGGGTAGTCGCGCTCGAACTCCTCGATGTTGCGGATCGTCGCCCCGCGGAACGCGTAGATGGACTGGTCGGCGTCACCGACGACGCACAGCTCCGACGGCGGTACCGCGTCCCCCTCCTGCCCGACGAGTGTGTTCACCAGCACGTACTGGGCGTGGTTGGTGTCCTGGTACTCGTCGACGAGGACGTGCCGGAAGCGGCGCCGGTAGTACTCGGCGACCTGCGGATGCTGCTGCAGCAGGGCAACGGTCTCGCCGATGAGGTCGTCGAAGTCGAGGGCGTTCGCCGCCCGCAGCCGCGCCTGGTAGTGCCCGTACACCTGCGCGACCAGCCGGACCACCTCGTTGGTCTCGCGGTCGGCGTTCGCGGCCGCCTCCTCCGGACCGATCAGCTCGTTCTTGAGGTTCGAGATGTTGGTGGCGAGCAGCCGCGCCGAGTACTTCTTCTGGTCGATCTCGAGATCCTTCGAGATCATCGTCAGCAGCCGGCGCGAGTCGTCGGCGTCGTAGATCGTGAAGTTCGAGTTGAGGCCCGGCAACAACGCCGCCTGCATGCGCAGGATCCGGACACAGGTCGAGTGGAACGTCGAGACCCACATGCTGTTCGCGCGCGGCCCGACCAGTTGCGCAACGCGTTCCCGCATCTCGGCCGCGGCCTTGTTGGTGAAGGTGATGGCGAGCACCTGGCCGGGGTTGACGTCCCGTTCCGCGAGCAGGTAGGCGATCCGCCTGGTGAGGACGGCGGTCTTGCCGGAGCCTGCGCCTGCGACGATCAGCAGTGGCGACCCCGTGTGCACGACAGCCTCGTGCTGCTGCGGATTCAATCCGTCCAGGAGGTCTGCCGTGGTGCTGCGGATGCCGGCGTGCTGTGCTGCGGAAAAGGTGTTCATCGCCTGTCTACGCTACCGCCGTCCACCGACAGCGGGTGGCGCGGCCGCGGCCCGTCGACCCGCTCGGCGAGCGTCGACGCCGCGCGTGGCAAAATGAGCTGGTGTTCAGCGCCGACCAACGCCTCGCCTGGCGATTTTTCTACGGGTACCGGACTCCGGTGCCCGTGGCCTGACACATCCACGAGCCCCGCGGTCCGAACTCGGATCCGGGGCGTCTTCGTGAGAGGGCCTGGATCGGACGCAAGACCGGCGGGACCGACGACGATCCGGACACCGAGACCAGGAGAACCGATGGGCGACGCACTCCCCCCTCAGCACGACACCGACTTGCCGGCCAGTGAGGCCGAGATCGAGGAACTCCGCAAGGAGATCGACCGGCTCGACGCCGAGATCCTCGCTGCAGTGAAGCGACGCAGCGAGGTCTCCCAGATCATCGGCCGCACCCGCATGGCCTCCGGCGGCCCGCGCCTCGTGCACAACCGGGAGATGAAGGTGCTCGAGCGGTTCAGCGAACTCGGCCAGGAGGGTCACACCCTCGCGATGCTGCTGCTGCGCCTCGGACGCGGTCCGCTCGGACGCTGACAACCTGGACGAACCGGACGCCGCGACGGCGGTGTACGGTGTGCGACGGCCGCTCTGCGGCACCGATCGGCGAGGGAATCCGGTGCGAATCCGGAACTGACGCGCAACGGTGAGTGCCCCGTCCCCGGGGTACGAGTCCGATCGCTCGTCCGCTCGGGTCAGGTACACCACCGGCCCCGCGAACGGGCCCTGGACCAGGAAGTCCCCGTCATGCGCACGTCAGCGTTCCGCTGTACCACCGTCCTCGCCGCCGCGGCACTCGTCCTCGCCGGATGCGGCAGTTCCGACACCACCGAGGCGGCCGACACACCTGCCTCGGGCACCGGGAACTATCCGGTGACCATCGAGAACTGCGGCCGCACCGTCACCGTCGGCGCCGCGCCCGAGCGGGTCGTCTCGCTCAACCAGGCGTCCACCGAGATCCTGCTCTCGCTCGGTCTCGCCGACCGCATGGTCGGCACCGCCACCTGGACCGATCCCGTCCGCGACAACCTCGCCGCCGCGAACGAATCGGTGCCGCGTCTGGCCGACAAGAAGCCGTCCCTCGAGGTCGTTCTCGACGCCGAACCCGACTTCGTCACGGCGTCGTTCGGGTCGTCCATCGGCGACGGCGGCACGGGTGGCCGCGACCAGTACGAGCAGCTCGGCCTGCAGACCTACCTGTCACCCACCGACAACGGCTGCAGCGGCGACGTGTCGTCGGCCTCGAACGCCGACGGTGCCCGAACCACGCCGTACACCCTCGACAGCGTCTACCAGGAGATCCGTGAGCTCGCGGCGATCTTCGACGTCCGCGAGCGCGGCGAGGAGTTCGTCACGGAACTCCGGAACCGCTACGAGGCGGCGTCGGAGTCGGTCGACGCGACCGGCGTCTCGCTGGCGTTCTGGTTCGCCGACACCAACACCCCGTACGTGGCAGGCTGCTGCGGATCCTCCGGCGTGATCGCCAACTCGGTCGGCGCGGAGAACGTCTTCGCGGACACCACCGACGAGTGGCCGCAGGTGAGCTGGGAGACGGTCGCCGACCGCAACCCCACCGCACTGGTCCTCGGCGACCTGAGCCGCCGCAGCATCGACGGGGACGCGCTCGAGAGCAAGATCGCATTCCTCGAGTCGAACCCGGTGACGTCGCAGATGCCCGCCGTGCGCGACAAGCGCTACATCGTCGTGAACGGCGCGGACATGAACCCCACCATCCGCACCGTCGACGGCGTGGAGAAGGTGGCGGCCGCGCTGCAGCAGTGGAATCTTGCTGCACCGCAGCAGGGGAACCCCGCCACGCCGAAGCCGTGACCACCCCCGCCACCGCGTTGGACGCGGCGCCCGGTTCGTCCGGTGCTGCGCCCGCCAGGGCGCCGCGGACCGAGTCGACCTCCCTCTTCGCCGGGGTCGTCGTCGGCGGACTGGTCCTGCTGCTGGTGTCGATCGCGGTCACCGTCACGATCGGACCGGCAAACCTGTCCGTCCGTGACGTGTACGCGGTGATCCTCGAACACTGGGGCATCGGCACCTCCGGTCTCACCCCGCTGCAGAACGGGATCGTCTGGGAGCTGCGACTGCCGCGAACCCTCCTCGCCGCGGTGTGCGGCGCGGGTCTCGCGCTGTGCGGCGCGATCATGCAGTCGTTGCTGCGGAACCCGCTCGCCGACCCGTTCGTGCTCGGCATCTCCTCGGGCGCCTCGACCGGCGCGGTGATGGTGGCGGTCCTCGGTGTTGGCGGCGGCCTGCTGTCGCTGTCGACGGGCGCCTTCGTCGGTGCGGTGGTGGCGTTCGTCGCGGTTGTCGCGCTCGCCGCAGGCGCCGGTGGCGGGACGGCGAAAGTGATCCTCGCAGGTGTCGCGGGTACCCAACTCTTCTCCGCGCTCACCTCGTTCATCGTGATGTCCTCCGCGGACGCCGAGCAGACCCGCGGTGTCCTGTTCTGGCTGCTCGGCTCGCTGAGCGGCGCCGACTGGACCGACGTCGTGCTGTGCGGCGCCGTCACACTGTTCGGCATCGTCGCGTGCCTGCTGGTGGCGTCGTCACTCGACGCGTTCACGTTCGGCAACTCCGCCGCGGCATCGCTCGGGGTCTCGGTACGCAAGATCCGGATCCTGCTGTTGACGGTCACCGCCCTGATCACCGCCGCATTGGTGAGCGCGGCCGGTGCGATCGGTTTCGTCGGCCTGGTACTGCCGCACGCGGCACGCTTCCTGGTCGGTCCGCGACACGGACGGCTGCTGCCGGCGACCGCGCTCGTCGGTGCGATCTTCATGGTGTGGGTGGACGCGGTCGCCCGAACCCTGTTCGCGCCGCAGGAGATCCCGGTCGGTGTCGTCACCGCACTGATCGGTGTCCCGGCGTTCGCGCTCATTCTCTTCCGAATGCGGAGAACCAGCTGATGCCCCTGCACGCCAAGCACATCGGCTGGAGCCGAGGCGGCAACCTCGTTCTCGACGGCGTGACGGTCGAACCGTCGCCGGGCGAGACCATCGGACTGCTCGGCCCGAACGGGTCCGGGAAGTCGTCCCTGCTCGGGGTCCTCGCCGGAGTCCACAAACCGGACGCGGGCCACGTTCTGCTCGACGGCATCGACATCCGGTCGATGCGTCGCCGTCAGGTCGCGCGACGGGTCGCCACGGTCGAGCAGCACGCCGACACCGAGGTGGACGTCTCCGTCCTCGACGTCGTTCGGCTGGGCCGCATTCCGCATCGGGGCGCGTTCGGCGGAGACGACGCAGTAGACGAGATCGCCGTCGAGATGGCACTACGGCACACCGGAATGCTCGACCACCGGTACCGGCGGTGGCACACGCTGTCCGGCGGTGAGCGACAACGCGTCCAGATCGCCCGAGCGCTGGCGCAGGAGCCGGACGAACTGCTGCTCGACGAACCGACCAACCACCTCGACATCTCCCACCAGCTCGACCTGCTCGCGCTGGTGTACGAGCTGCCGATGACGAGCTACATCGCGCTGCACGATCTCAACCTGGCTGCGATGTTCTGCGATCGCGTCGTGGTGCTGGCACGAGGGTCGATCGTCGCGACGGGTACACCGGCCGAGGTCGTCACCGAGGAACTGGTCGAGCACGTGTACGGGGTTCGGGCACAGGTGACGATCGAAGACGGAATCCCCACGGTGAAATATCGACGCGCGCTCCGCGCTGTAATGCGGTGACGGGCACCTGGAGCACCCGTCACCGCACCACCGTCATCGACCGAAGGACTGCAGTCCGTCTGCGAGCTTCTCGACTGCGTCGACCTCCCGAATGCCGGGGTCGAGCTCGGATCCGGTGAGGACCACGTAGCGCTTGTCACGGACGGCAGTCAGCTGACTCGTCACCGGATTCGATTCCAGGAAGGCGATCTTCGTGTCCAGTGCATCCCCCTCGATACGCTTCCGACTCAGATCGCCGAGCACCAGAACGTCGGGGTCCTTGTCGGCAACCGTCTCCCAGCTCACCTCCGGCCAGTCGTCGCGGGCGCCGGCGAAGACATTCGTGGTTCCGGTCTCGGCAGCGTACAGTCCTGGCGCCGAGCAACATCCGGCCATGTACGGGGTGTCGACCCCGGAGAACCAGAACGCGATCGTCGGTGATTCGCCGTCGGGCACGGACTCTGCGGCCAGGGTTGCCGCGGACGCCATCCGACCTTCGAGTTCGGCGACGAGTTCTGCACCACGGTCACGCACGTCGAAGATTGCCGCGAGCTCCCGGATCTCCTGGTACAGCGTGTCGATCGTCAGCGGCGCGTTGCGGGTGACCGTCTCGCCGCTGACGGTGGCGTCGACGCAGACCGACGGCGATTGATACGTCGGCACACCCAGTTCCGTGAAACGCGCCCGCTCCGCGACCACACCGGGCGTGAATGTGTGCGCGCTCGCCGACGTCACCAGGTCAGGTTCGGTACCGAGCACGGTCTCGAGTGATGGATCGTTGTCCGCCAACCGCGGCACCTGCGCGTTCGCTTCGGTCAGTGCGGGCAGGACCGGATCGAACCAGGTGGACGTACCCACCATCCGGTCCGCGAGTCCGAGGGACAGCAGGATCTCGGTCGAACTCTGGTACAGCGACACGACACGTTGGGGCGGCCCGTCGAAGGTGACCTGCTCGCCGCAGTTCTCGATCGTGAGGGGATACGTCGTCGCACCCACGTCCGCCAGGTCCGGCACAGCACCAGCGTCCGATGTGTCGGGCCCGCCGCAGCCGGCGAGTAGGAGAGTGGAACACGCGAGCACGGGGACGGTTCGGAACCAGCGGGGCACGGTGACAGTCCTTCTCGTTGGGGCTCTTCCGCGGAGCCCGTCGGCACATTGCCGGCGTCGTGGCGACGCCGCGTCCGGCAGGCATTCGGACTCGGGCTCACACCCTCACCGTTGCGCGTCAGTTCCGGATTCACACCGGATTCCCCCATCGGACCGGTCGACTGTAGCAACGGGGACACGGCGCGACCTTCGTGGTCGGTCGATTCGACAGTTCCCGGGTGCGGATTCGTGGCTCCACGAAGCGGGTTCTGTCATCGTCGGGGCGGCCTCGAGCCGGTCGTCGCCGCGCACCCGTGGACGACACACCGAACGTCCGCGGCTCGGCGAGATGTACAGGTGCGTTAGGTTTCTTGCCATGGCACGGGACTTCGTCGGATCGGTGCGGGGAATCACCCTTCAGCAGTTGCGGTATTTCGTGGAGGTGGCCGCCGAAGGATCCATCAGTGCCGCGGCGGATCTTCTCTACGTCGCGCAACCGACCCTGTCGGCCGCGCTGAAAGACCTCGAAAGTCGCGTGGGGCGCATGCTCTTCGTTCGCTCGACCCGTGGGGTGACGCTCACCGAGGACGGGGCGGAATTTCTCGGCTACGCGCGCCAGGTGGTCGAGCAAGCGGAACTCCTGGAACAGCGGTATCTGGGCCGCGGGCCCTCCCGCCGGCTCCTGGCCGTGTCAACTCAGCACTACTCGTTCGTCGTCGACGCCTTCGCCCGCATGGTGAAGGCGTCCGAGGCCGCAGAGTATTCGTTCAGTCTTCGAGAGACCCGCACGTGGGACATCATCGAGGACGTTCGCACACTGCGAAGCGAACTCGGTGTGCTCTATCGCAACGAGTTCAACGCAAACGTGATCAACAAGCTGATTCGCGAAGCAGGGTTGGTCTTCACGCCTCTGTTTCTGGCGTCGCCACACATCTTCATCGCCCGCACGAACTCTCTCGCACGGCGACAGAGTGTGACGCTGAGTGATCTCGAAGACCTGCCCCGGCTCACGTTCGACCAGGGCGTGAACAACTCCTTCTACCTCGCTGAAGAGATCCTCTCCACCCGGTCGTCGAAGCAGGACATCCGGGTGAGCGATCGAGCGACCATCTTCAACCTCATGATCGGCCTGGGTGGGTACACCATCTCCACCGGCATCGTCTCGGACGATCTCGATCCGTCCATCGTCGCTGTGCCGCTCGACGTGGACGAGCGCATCGAGATCGGTTGGATCGGTCATGCCGCGGTGTCCTTGACCGACCAGGCTCAGCGATTCGTGGCGGAGATGCGCGACGTCGTTTCGGGGTTCGGAGTCGATCTGCTGACATAGGCACTGGCTATGTTCAGCCATCGCATTCGGCAATTAGCCTATGGCTCCGGGTCTACTTACACTGACACCCACGCCACTTCGAATAATCGCCTCCCGGGTGTTCTCGGCCTGACAGTTCGGCCCTGGACCACCGGGATACCCGGTTGAAGTGCAGCGAAATCTCAGGCAGTGAACCGTGCGGTGACGCGCTTGTCGCTGCACTCACCGCACACGATTGGGGCAGCTGGTCAGTATGACGAACGACTGCGTTTTCAGCATCGGCACTACGCGCTTCAATGAGGACTACACCCCGTCGACCAACTCCCGCGCCACGACGAACTTCGCGAATCTCGCACGCGGCGAGAACCGCCGACAAAATCTGCGCAACGCGGTGACGATGATGAACACCCGTGTCAACGAGTTGGTGCACTGGGACAATCCGCGCGGCGCCCGCTATGCACTCGAACTCGACATCGTCTCGGTGGACCTGCATCTCGCGTCGGTCGGGGATGACGCGGCCTTCCCTGTGATCGAGGTGCTCGACGTCGACATCGTCGACACCACCACGGGCGCCCGCACGGAGGGCATCGTAGGAAACAACTTCTCCTCGTACATTCGCGACTACGATTTCAGCGTTCGGCTCCCGGGGCACCAAACGACGGGAATCCCCAGCGACTTCGGCGATCTGCACGGGCAGGTCTTTCAGCGTTTTCTCGAATCGGACGAGTACCGGGAACGGTTCTCGCAGCCACCGGTCATCTGCATCAGCGTGTCGACGTCCAGGACGTACACCCGGCTCACGAACTTCCACCCGATTCTCGGGGTGGAGTATGTGGCAGACGAGAAATCGCTCACCGATGAGTACTTCGGGAAGATGGGGCTCGGCGTTCGCTGTTTCATGCCTCAGGGGTCCGTCGCTCCATTGGCCTTCTACCACCGCGGTGACCTGGTGAACGACTATTCGTTCCTCGCGCTCGCGGGAACGATCGCGACGATGGAGACGTTTCAGAAGATCTACCGCCCCGAGATCTACAACGCGAACACCGCGGCGTCGGAGGTGTACCAGCCGAGTCTCGACAACGGCAACTACTCGCTTCCGCAGGTGAGCTACGACCGTGTCGAGCGCACCCAGCTCGCGACCACGCAGGGAAAGTTCATCGAGATGAATCTGATGAAACCGTATGGCGCTGTTCTCGAACGGTGGGCCACCAAGCAATCCGCCTGACACTGCGAGACCGATAGGTACCAGAGATGAACACACTTCTTCCCACCTCGATCGTCGGTAGTCTGCCCAAGCCCTCATGGCTTTCGGAGCCGGAGCAGCTCTGGTCGCCCTGGAAGTTGCGAGACGACGAACTGCGCGAAGGTAAACTCGACGCCCAGACGCTCGCAGCGCATGAGCAGCGTCGTGCCGGACTCGACATCGTCAGCGATGGCGAACAGACGCGTCAGCACTTCGTGACCACCTTCATCGAGCACCTCACCGGCGTCGACTTCGACAGGCGTGAGACCGTTCGAATTCGAAACCGCTACGACGCGAGCGTCCCGACGGTTGTCGGCGCGGTGAGCCGCGAAAAGCCGGTGTTCGCAGCAGATGCGGCGCATCTTCGAACAGCGACCGACCAGCCGATCAAATGGGCCCTGCCCGGTCCCATGACAATGATCGACACGCTCTATGACGCCCACTACAAGAGCCGCGAAAAGCTCGCATGGGAGTTCGCGACCATCCTGAACCAAGAGGCACAGGACTTGGAAGCGGCCGGCGTCGACATCATCCAGATCGACGAGCCCGCGTTCAACGTGTTCTTCGACGAACTGAAGGACTGGGGCGTCGCGGCGCTCGAGCGTGCGACCGAAGGGCTGAGCTGCGAGACCGTTGTTCACATCTGTTACGGCTACGGCATCAAGGCCAACACCGACTGGAAGGCGACGCTCGGGGCGGAGTGGCGCCAGTACGAGGAGTCGTTCCCGCTGTTGCAGCAGTCGTCCATCGACATGGTCTCGCTGGAGAGCCACAACTCGCGGGTGCCCGTCGACCTGATCGAACTGCTTCGGGGCAAGAAGGTCATGCTGGGAGCGATCGACGTTGCGAGCAACACCATCGAGACGCCCGAGGAGATAGCGGCAACCCTTCGCCGCGCGCTCCCGTTCGTCGACGCAGACAAGCTCTACCCGAGCACCAATTGCGGTATGGCGCCACTCGGACGACGCGTCGCACGAGCCAAGATGGTCGCGCTCGCCGCCGGGGCCGAACTTCTGCGACGTGAGTTGTCCGAGTAGCTACCGCCTTGACGAACCCTGTCCAACAAACCTTCTCCCCGCCATCTTGAGCGCTGCTCCAAAGCGATCTGCAGATATCGAAGTCTCCCGCAGCACCACCGCGAGTTCGTCGGTGGTGATCCCGACCGCGTCGTGCCACGCGGGACAGGCATCGGTGTGCTGGAACACCAGCACGATCGCGCCGGCGATCCCCGGGGACGGTGCTGATCTCGCCACGGCGTGCGCGATCAGCCGCCTGCGATCACGCAGGGTGAGCGCGGACCTCGTCCACAGGTGATCGTCCATGTATTTCGCTGCAGCGGCGAGGGTCTCGGACATCGGTTCGGTCCGCCCCACACCGGCTCGCTGCCCGGCGCTCAGACGCCCACCGCGCGCTGGGGCACGCCGGTGTACTCGCTGAGCGGCCGGATGAGCGCGTTCGACTCACCCTGTTCGATGATGTGGGCCGTCCATCCGGTGATGCGGCTCATCACGAAGATCGGGGTGAACACCTCGATGTCGAAGCCCATCAGGTAATACGCCGGTCCCGTCGGGAAGTCGAGGTTCGGCTTGATACCGGTGGCGTCGTTCATGGTGCGCTCGAGGAGCTCGTACATCTCGACCCACTTGTCACCGCCGGTGTGCTCGGCGACGTCGAGGAACGCCTTGCGCATCGTCGGAACCCGGGAGTCACCGTTCTTGTAGACTCGGTGACCGAAGCCCATCACCTTCTCCTTGCGGGCAAGCTTGTCTCGCATCCACTCCTCGGCGTTCTCTGGCTCGCCGATTTCGACCATGTCGTGCATGACCGCCTCGTTGGCACCACCGTGCAGCGGACCCTTCAGGGTGCCGATGGCGGCAGTGACTGCGCTGTAGATGTCCGAGAGGGTGGAGGTGACGACCCGCGCCGCGAAGGTGGAGGCGTTGAAGCTGTGCTCCGCGTACAGAATCAGCGAGACCTCGAAGGCCTTGACGATCTCCTTGTCCGGCACCTTCCCGAAGCACATGTTCAGGAAGTTCTCGGCGAAGCCGAGGCTGCTGTCCGGCGCGATGGGATCCTGGCCGTGCCGCCGGCGATGATCAGCTGCGACGATGGTCGGCAGCACCGCCATCATCCGAAGCGACTTCTCCCGGTTGGCCTTCGCGTCGTTGTCCCACTCTTGTGGGTCCTCGGCACCGAGGTAGCTGATGGCCGTGCGCACCACGTCCATCGGGTGGCAGCTGTCCGGCATCTTCGCCACCAAAGACAGCAGCGACCGGTCGGCGCGGCGGTTGGCCCGCTCCTGCTGGGTGAACTGTTCGAGTTCGGTCTCGGTCGGAAGCTCACCGTTCCACAGCAGGAATGCGACCTGCTCGAAGCTGCAGTGCTCGGCGAGGTCCTGCACCGCGTAGCCGCGGTAGGTCAGGGAGTTGGTCTCGGGCACCACCTTCGAGATCGCGGTGGTGTCGACGACGACACCGGCCAGACCTTTGTAGATCGTCGGGACTGCTGTGGTCATTGGTTCCCTCCGAGCGTGAAGTTGAAGACTCCGGAATCGAATTCGTTGTAGCGCTCGTACTCGAGCAGTGCGTACAGCCGCGATCGGGTCTGCATCTGATCGACGAGACCTTCCTGCGTACCCTTCGCGTGGATCTCGCGCAGCCCGGCTTCGATCGCCCCCATCGCGAGACGGAGGGTGGTGACCGGGTAGATCACGGCGTTGTAGCCGATGTTCTGCAGCGTCTGTGCCGGAATGAGCTGCGACTTGCCGAATTCCGTCATGTTCGCGAGCAGCGGGATGTCCACTGCGCCGCGGAACTTCTCGAAGTCGGCCTCGGTGTGCAGCGCCTCGGTGAAGATCATGTCGGCCCCGGCGTCGGCGTACGCCTTCGCCCGCTCGATGGCCGCGTCGATACCGTCGATGCCGGCGGCGTCGGTGCGGGCGCAGATCACGAAGTTCGGGTCGCGCCGGGCCGTCACCGCGGCCCGCAGACGGCGCACCATCTCGTCGGTCGGCACGATTGCCTTGCCGTCGAGATGGCCGCACCGCTTCGGGTTGACCTGGTCCTCGAGGTGCAGACCCGCGATGCCCGCGTCCTCGAAGGCGAGGACGGTGCGGGCCGCGGACATCGGCTCACCGAATCCGGTGTCGGCGTCGACCAGAACGGGAAGGTCTGTGACGCCGGCGATCTGGGCGCTGTGCGCCGTGACCTCGGTGAGGGTGGTCAGTCCGATGTCGGGCAGACCGAGGCCGGCGGAGAAGGCGCCGCCGGAGACGTAGACGCCCTCGAAGCCGATCTCCTGGACGAGCTTCGCCGTGAGAGGATTGATCGCGCCCGGCAGGCGGGTGATGCCCTCCGACGTCAGGCTCGCCCGGAAGGCGGCACGCTTGTCGGCCGCGGAGGTCGCGGCGGCGATGAGTCCGGTCATCAGAAGAGGCCCTTGGGGGACTTCGGCGCGCGGCCGAGCACCTCGTCCGACACGGTGAAGGTGAGCTGGTTCAGCTCGCCGGCCTTCAGCTCGGGGGTGCGCTGCGCGGCGTCGAGGAAGCGGTCCTGCTCGGCCGATGCGACGACGCCCTTCGCGAGGGTGCGGAACTTCGCGATGTACTGGTCGCGGGCGAACGGGCGAGCGCCGAGCGGGTGCGCGTCGGCGACGGCGAGCTCGTCGACGATGACCTCACCGCTCTTGAGGGTGACCTCGGCGCGGGCACCGAAGGCCTTCTCGTTCGGGTCGGTGGAGTGGTAGCGGCGGGTCCACTCCGCGTCCTCGGCGGTGGAGATCTTCTGCCACAACTCGATGGTGTCGGGACGCTGCGCCCGCTCCGGAGAGTAGGACCGCTCGTGGTGCCAGGTGCCGTCCTGCAGCGCGACCGCGAAGATGTACATGATCGAGTGGTCGAGGGTCTCGCGCGACGCCTTGGGGTCGAACTTCTGCGGATCGTTCGAGCCGGTGCCGATCACGTAGTGGGTGTGGTGGCTGGTGTGCAGGACGATCGACGCGATCTGGCTCAGGTCGCCGACCCGCTCGCGCAGGCGAAACGCCAGGTCGATCGGGGCCTGGCTCTGGTACTCGGCCGAGTGCTCCTTGGTGTAGGTGTCGAGGATGCCGCGCTTGGCCTCGCCCGGGCCGGGCAGCGGGACGTTGTACTCCGCCTTCGGGCCACCGAGCAGCCAGGCGATGACACCGTCCTCGCCCTCCCAGATCGGGGACGGGGCGCCCTCGCCGCGCATCGCACGGTCCACGGCCTCGACGGCCATCTTGCCGGCGAAGGCCGGAGCGTATGCCTTCCAGCTGGAGATCTCGCCCTTGCGCGACTGACGGGTGGCGGTGGTGGTGTGCAGTGCCTGACCGATCGCCTGGTAGACGGTCTCGGTGTCGAGGCCCAACAGGGTGCCGATACCGGCGGCCGCGGAGGGGCCGAGGTGCGCGACGTGGTCGATCTTGTGCTCGTGCAGGCAGATGGCGCGGACCAGGTCGACCTGGATCTCGTAGCCGGTGGCGAGACCGCGGATCAGGTCGTTGCCGGTGCGGCCCGTGTGCTGCGCGACCGCGAGGATCGACGGGATGTTGTCGCCCGGGTGCGAGTACTCGGCGGCCAGGAAGGTGTCGTGGAAGTCGAGCTCACGCACCGCGACGCCGTTGGCCCACGCTGCCCACTCGGGGGAGAACGTGCCGCCGACGCCGAACACAGTCGATCCGTGCGCCTCCGACGATGACCGGCTGTACGGATGCGACTGCGCCTGCGCCCGCGCGTTGGCGACCGGGCGGCGGGTCACGGACGCTGCGGCGACGGCAGCGTTGTCGATGATCCGGTTGACGATCATCTCGGCGGTGTCCGCGGGCACCTCGACGGAGTCGGTCGCGACCTCTGCGATCTTCCACGCGAGGTGCTCGCTGCGCGGGAAGTCCTCGGCGGAGCGGTAGGTGCGAACGGGATGCGTCTTCACGATGATGTCCTCCGATTGTGTCGGCGCCTGGTATTGGAACTCGGCCGAACAACGACCGATCGGCGAGGCGATACTCGCAGCGTATGGAGGACACGCAGCGACGGGAAGAGACTGAACCTGCGTAATTCGGTGGTGTGTGTCGGCGAATTCTGCGAATGCTGCGAACCGGACCGGACCGACCCCACACACTTTGCAGAACAGGCGAATTCACGCCACTGAACTCCGCAGTATCGAACCTTTTCACTGCCCGTTGGCGGGCCGTACGCTGCCGACATGACCGACACCGACAAGGTTTCGATCACCGGATCCAGCCGGCCCGGAGCTACCGGTCGATGCACCCGGGTCGCCACCGACGAGATCCTGAACGCCATCGTGTGATCGCGCTCGACCTGACCAGGCGAGGTCAGAAAGCCGACCGGCAACCCGACGCCCGAGTTCGCAGGTCCGGCGTCTGACCCCACGATCCCAGGCCTCTAGAATCGACGGTGCAGTTGGTTCGCCGCCTCGGTCGGGCTCGAAGATCTGGCGGCGTCGAAGTGTCCTCACGGGCACGAGAGGGAATCCGGTGTGAATCCGGAACTGTCCCGCAGCGGTATGCAGGAACGACCGCCGTCACCAGCACTGGACGCGAGTCCGGGAAGCGACGGCCAGTAGGTTCGCCTCACCGGCGAGCGCCTGCGAGTCCGAAGACCTGCCCGCTGCGCCGGGTACGCCGTACCCGGCGGTGTGCCGCCTCGTGGACTGGGTGTGCGTACCCGATCGAGGTGTCGCCGTGCCCGGACTCGAGACGTGGCGACGGGACTTGTTCGGGCGTGTGCATTCGTGGGCGGCCTGAAGGCCTCGACCCGAAGGACCTCACGATGCAGAAGATCTACGGCGGACCGCGACTGCGCCGACTGCGGGAGGAACGGGGCCTGACGCAGTTGGAGCTGGCCCGCACGCTCGATCTCTCGGCGAGCTACGTCAATCAGTTGGAGAACGACCAGCGGCCCCTGACGGTGCCGGTCCTGCTGAAACTCAACGCCACTTTCGACCTCGACCCGCAGTTCTTCGCGGCCGACCAGGACGCGAGACTGGCGGCCGATCTCCACGACGTGCTCCGAGCGGTCGGGACGAGTACTCCCAGCGCGGCCGCGGTGGACGAACTGGTCGCGCGAATGCCGGAGATCGGCACCGCCCTGGTCGCTGTCAACCGCAGGCTGCTGGCCGCGACCGAACGGCTGGAGCAGTACAGCGTCTCCCTGTCCGCGCCGTCGGAGGCGACGTCCGAGCCGTCCGTGCCCATGCCGTTCGAGGAGGTCCGAGACTTCTTCTACGACAGGCACAATCACATCGCCGAGCTCGACGACGCCGCCGAGCGATTGTTCACGGAGAGCGGCCTACGGCCCGGATGCCTGGACAACCAGCTGACGGCGTTGCTCGAATCGGAGCACGACATCGTCGTCCGGTTGCGCACCGATCCGCCGGATCGACCCGGGCCGAAGCGTTCCTACGACGAGGGGAACCGCATCCTGACCCTCTCGAGGCACCTGACGCCGGGGCAGCGGGCCTTCCAGATCGCCACCCAACTCGCCTTCCTTACCCAGTCGGCCACGGTCGACGCGCTCGTCGAGTCCGCCACCGGTCTCGGAGAGGGCTCCCGCGAGTTGGCGAAGATCGGACTCGCGAACTACTTCGCCGGGGCACTGCTGCTGCCGTACACCCTGTTCCTCGACGCCGCGGAGCGGTTGCACTACGACATCGAGATGCTGGCGCTGCAGTTCGAGGTGGGATTCGAGACGGTCTGTCACCGGCTCTCGACAATGCAACGCCCGACCCGGCGCGGCGTCCCGTTCTTCTTCGTCCGCACCGACCGCGCCGGCAACATCTCGAAACGACAGTCCGCCACCGCGTTCCACTTCTCGCGGATCGGTGGCAGCTGCCCGCTGTGGGTGGTGCACGACGCGTTCGGAATGCCCGGACGGATTCTCACCCAGGTCGCACAGATGCCCGACGGCCGGACGTACCTGTGGATCGCCCGCACCACCGACGACGACCCCCGTCCGTACGGCACCGCGAGGCGGAGCTTCGCGATCGGATTGGGCTGCGACATCACCCACGCCGACCGGCTCGTGTACTCCCGAGGACTGCGACTCGACCAGCAGATGTCGCCAGATCCGATCGGCGCCGGATGCAAGATCTGCGAACGCACCGACTGCGCGCAACGGGCGTTCCCACAGATCGGCCGGCCGGTGCGCGTCGACCTGAATCTCAGCGCCCGCCAGCCTTATCCATCGTAGGCACGTCGTGCCCTGTGCGCACTTCTGGTAGCTCCCGCTACCAGAAGTGCGCACAGGTGCCGGCGGCGCACGGCCCGTCAGTGATGCCCCGCGTGACCGACCGCCGCGGGCGGAACAGCCTCGTGCGGACCTGCGCGGTGTTGACCGGTCTGCCCAGGCGTGTGCGGAGTGCTCGGTACGTCCGTGCCCGCCCCGTCCGGCGCGACGATGCGCAGCCGCTGCATCATCTCGTTGTCCTCGTGGTCGGTGAGGTGGCAGTGCCAGACGTACCCCTGCTGGGTGCTGCCGTCCGGTGCGGTGAACGGCGCGTCGGGGTCGAAGCCGAGTTCCTCCGCCGTGGGCCACCGGACGGCGATGCGGGTGATCTGGTTCGGGGGGCAGCGGACGGTGTCCTTCCACCCCGTCTCGTACGGAGCCGGCGGTTGCATCGGTCCGGTGACGTAGCGCTCGGCGGACGGCGTCCACCGGGTGCCGAGCAGCGGCGGCGGGTTCTCCGCGAGGTAGCGGACCTTGTCGTAGTCCTGACGTCCGATCACCCGGAACTGGATGAGGTGCAGGTGGATCGAGTGCACCTGGAACGTGGCGTCGGCGTTGACCAGATCCCACTGCTCGACGGTGCCCTGCACCGGCTTGTCGAAGTCCTCGTCGTGGAAGTTCAGGTTGTTCAGGTTCATGTGCAGCACGCCGAGGAACGTGAGGTTGTTCGGGTTCGCCGTGACCCCCATGGTGATCGTGCGTGTCACGTCGGGCTTCTCGACGACGGGCAGTTCCGAGCGCAGTTCCGGTCCGCGCAGCGCCACCGGCGCAACCGTCCTGCCCTTGCCCCCGACCCGGAACCGCATGACGTCGGGGATCATGTGCGCGCCGTTGGCCTGCCCGGCGATCGAGATCTGCATCGAGTTGAGCAGGTCGACGGTGGTGCCGCTCGGCATCGGGGAGAAGTCGATCAGGATGTCGTAGCGTTCGGCCGGCGCGATGTCGATCTCGACGACCTGCACCGGCTCGTCCAGCAGGCCGCCGTCGCTGCCGATCACGGTGAACGGCATCCGATTCGACAGCGACAGCCGGTAGTCGTTGAGCTGGCCGGCGTTGACGATCCGGAACCGGTACGTGCCGCGGTCGACGTCGAGGTACGGCCACGCGGCACCGTTGACGACCATGACGTCTCCGCACAACCCGCCTGCCCAGTGCCCCTGCTGGACGGTCGGGGTGTTGTCGTAGCGGAGCCGGCCGTCGGGGTGGAAGAGCTTGTCGCAGATGATCAGTGGGATCTCGTGGTCGCCCGCCGGCAGACCGATCGGGTTGTCGGGACGCCCGGTGTCCCACTCGTCGCGGATCAGGTAGGGCGCGGCGAGGCCCGCGAACATCGACAGCCTCGTGGTGCCCATCGAGTGGTCGTGGTACCAGAGCGTCGTCGCCTCCATCCCGGTCCCGAAGCTCATGTCGACGCTCTGACCGGGCCGGATCGGGACCGTTGGGTAGCCGTCGTACTCCGGCCGGTTGGGGGCGCCGTGCAGGTGCACCACCAGAGGCGGGCTGGTCCGGTCGATCGGCAGGGCGCCGTGCAGGGTGGTGTCGATGTCGGCGGCGAGGACGTGGGTGCGCAGGTCGTTGACGAACGTCATCTCGGACGGCTCGCCGGCGCGGGCCTCGAGCACCGGACCGAGGTGGGTGACGCCGCCGAACCCCCAACTCGGCGCGGGCGGCAGGTCGCGATGGAACCGGTGCAGCGCGTACCCGGCGGTGAGCGTCCCGGTCGCGGCCTGCGTGGGCAGGATCGGAAGCGGGTCGACGAAGCGTTCGAGTTCCGGCGACCGGTACGAGAACACCTGGATACCGGGGATGGACGGTTGGTCGTGGCCGCGCGGCGGAACGAACGGCGGCGGTCCCCCGGTCGGCTGCGCCGAGATGCCGCTGCGCAGCAGCAGCGGCGCAGCGGCGCCCAGCGCAGCGGCACCGAGCAGCCGGCGTCGGCTGATGTGTCCGGACATGTCACGACTCCCCAAGGTCAGAACGGTCGCCGCACGTTAGCAGACCCTAAGTGCGCGGTCCGCAGATCGTGGAACGCGAACCGCGCACGAGCCAGCAGTTGCCTACATCTGGTCCTGGTAGTGATCGTCCGCCGGGAAGTTGCTCTCGTAGGTGCTGACGTTGCCCAGGCCTTCGGGCGCCTCGTCGGCGGTGACGTAGGTCTCCAGGTCACCGTTGCTGTCGGCGTCGGCGGTGTAGACGTCGAAGGCGCCGTCGCCGTCGGTGTCCTCGAGGATCTCGTTGACGAGTCCGTCGGCGTCGGTGTCGAGTTCGACGGTGTCGAAGCGTCCGTCGCCGTCGGTGTCGATCAGGTGGGTGTCCGGTGCGCCGTCACCGTCCGTGTCGAGGAGGGTCTCGGTGATCTGCGATCCGTCGATGACGTCCTGACGCACGGGATTTCCGGTCTCGGGATCGATGAAGGTGGCCAGATCGACGTCTCCGTCGTCGTCCCGGTCCTCCGCCACGCGGACGGTGCCGTCCTCGCGCACCCCGGTCCAGGCCTCTTCGTAGGTGCCGTTGCCGTCGACGTCCCGTTCGGTGAGGGTGACGTTGCCGTCGTCGTCGAGATGGGTGACCGTGTCGACGCCGTCGACGGTCGAGTAGACGACGTCGACGTTCCCGTCGGCGTCGACGTCGCGCGGCGAGTAGTAGGTGGGTGCCGACGCGGCGCCGGCGGGCTCTGCGCCGTCCGCGACCACGGCCTCACCTTCTGTGGCGGCACTCGTCTCGGCAGCATCGGTGGGCGCCGCCTCGGTGACCGAGTCGGTCGCGGCGCCCTCGTCGACGGACTCGGTCGCGGGTGCGTTCCCCGTGGTCGCGGTGTCCGTACCGTCGGCGAAGCTCGCATCGATCGCGTCCAGCTCCTCCTCGTAGCGATCGGTCAGCGCCTCGGACTTCTCCTCCGGCGACAGCGTGGGGTCGGTGGCGATGGCGTCGATGTCGGCTTCGTACTCGGCACGGTCTGCGTCGGTGTACTGGTTGCTCACGGTGTCGTCCTTCGTGTCGGGTGCTTGCCGGGGTTCTGCTCTTCTCGACAGTGAGATGCACCGGACGACGGAAAGGTTCCCGAATCGCAGAAAGAAAGTTTCCGGGTCAGTCGCGGCTGGTGAGCAACGCGAACACCTGCCGCACCTCGTCGATGGTCGGGTCGGGCAGGTGGCCACGCGCGTGCAGGAAGCCGACGCCGGCGTAGACCAGGACACCGCTGCGCAGGCGTGCCTCCTCTGCATCGAACCCGAGATCGAGAAGGGTGCTCTGAACAACGTCGAACACCTGGTTGTCCAGTCGTGCAACGGAATCTGCGACCTGCGCGTCGGTGCGGGCCCAGTCCCGGACCGCGACCTCGACCGCCCAGCCGCGCTGCGACATCAATTGCGCGGCCATCGCCTCGAGCCGCTGGTCTCCCGGGATGGAGGTGGTTTCCTTGAGCGCGAGCAGCGTCTCGTTCTGGATGGCGCACCAGCGGTCGGCGACGGCCGTCATCAGGTGGTCGATGTCGGTGAAGTGCCAGTAGAAGCTCCCCTTGGTGACTCCGAGGTCTTCGCAGAGGCGGGTGATCTTCACGCCCGTGACACCGTCGCGGACCAGCAGGTCGAAGGCGGCCTCGATCCAGTCGTCCACCGACAGCCTGGACGAGCGGGCTCCGGAACCGGATCCGCCCGCCGATCGGGCGCCCCGGGACGCGGTCCGTCTCGCCGTCATGACCTTCTCCTCGCCGTCGCGAAAGTGACCTCTTCCAGCATCATTTCAGACACTTGACCGTACCATACGGTGTGGTACGGTCACTGCCCATACCGAGACGGGGGGGTGCACGGTGAGCGAGCATTTCATGGACCGGCGCACGCTGTTGCGCGCTCTCGGAGTCGGCGGCGCAGCCACCGCCGGAATGGGCTGGTCCGCCACCGTCGGGTTCGGTGCCGGGCAGGGCCTTGCGCGGGAGTCGGCCCGTGCCACCTCCTTCGACAACCCGCTTCTCTTCCACTCCCCGCCGATGGCTCCGTTCGCGAGCACCGGCGAGAAGCCCGCGGTTGTCACGGGGACCCGGCTGTCCCTGTCCGCTGTCAACGCCCGCCACCGCTTCCACCCCGATCACGCCCCGGCGGACACGTTCGCGTATCACCTCGACTCCGCGACGCCGACCTACTCGGGTCCCACCATCGAGGCTCAGGCCGACGACACGGTCGAGCTGACGGTGACCAACCGTCTCACCTCGCACCCGTTCGCCCGGGACATCGACACCACCCTGCACGGCGCCGACGAGGCGTACCGGACCGCGCCGCCGATCGTGGTCCACCTGCACGGCGGCAAGACACCACCCGACAGCGACGGCCACGCCGAACAACTCGTCCACCAGGGCCGGTCGCTGACCTACCGCTTCCCGAATCGTCAGGAAGCAGGGCAGTTCTGGTACCACGACCACGCAATGGGCATCACCCGCGCGAACGCCTACGCCGGACTCGCCGGCACGTACCTGCTGCGTGACCGCTTCGACACCGGAACCCCCGACAATCCGCTCGGCCTGCCTGCGGGCGAGTTCGAGATGCCGTTGATCCTGCAGGAGAAGATCTTCCGCGAGGACGGGCAGATGAGCCTGCGGTCGACGCCGGTCGTGCCCGAGGGATCGTGGGAGGGCGGCGCGGTCGGCGACGTCGGTCTCGTCAACGGAACCGTGTGGCCCGACATCCCGGTCGCGCGCGGGCTGTACCGGTTCCGGGCACTCAACGCCACCTCCTACAGCGTGTGGAATCTGCACTTCAGCAACCGCATGCAGTTCTGGGTCATCGGCAACGACGGTGGTCTGCTCGACGCCCCGGTCCCGACGAACGCGATCCGGATGGCACCGGGTGAGCGGTACGACCTGCTCGTCGACTTCTCCGGGGTCGACGCCGAGGTCCTGCTGTGCAACGACGAGGCGCCACCGTTCCAGGCGGCGATGCTCGGCGCGGTGGCCATGCCGCTGTTCTGCCGGTTCACCGTCGGCTCGGCGCGCGGATTCACGGGTCCGGTGCCGAGCACCCTGCGCGGCGGGGGCGGGGGCCGCGCCCCGAAACCCCTTCCCCCGCTGCCCACCCCGACGGCCGTCCGGACGGTCTCGGTCAGCCAGCCCTACGCCCTGCGGGTTCCACCCGCCTACATGGCGCTCAACAACCTCCGCTACACCGACCCGGACATCGAGATGCCGAAGGCCGGGACCGTCGAGCAGTGGAACATCGTCAACGTCACCGACGATCCACATCCGATCCACCTGCACCTGGTGATGTTCCGCATCCTCGGCAGGCAGCCGCTGCGGACCCTGGAACTGCAGGCCGCGCACGTCCAGCCGCCGCTGGGCGTCAAGTGGACACCCGATCCCGAGCCGTTCCTCGCCGGGCCGCTGTTGCCGCCCGCGCCGTGGGAGGCCGGATGGAAGGACACCGTGCGAGCGGACCGCGGCACCGTCACGCGGATCCTCGTCCGGTTCCCCACCGCCGACGAACTGGGCTTCGATCCCGACGCCCCGTTCTCCCGCCCCGCGACGCCGCCCGGGGTTGCCGGCCGGTCCACGCACGGACACCCGGCCACGGCCACATCGGACCTGCAGGGCTACATGTGGCACTGTCACATCCTCGACCACGAGGACCACGAGATGATGCTGCGCTACCGGGTGGTCTCGTGAGCGCGCCCCTCGCGCCCGGCTCCGTTCGCGGCGCCGTCTCCACCGTCGGCGAGTTCTACGCACTGGCCGTGGACACCGCGGTCGCGCTGCGGCGCAAGCCGTTCCAGTGGGCCGAGTTCCTGGACCAGTGCTGGGCGACGATCCGGGTGGCGCTGCTGCCGACGATCGTGATGTCCATTCCGTTCACCGTCCTCGTGGTGTTCACGTTGAACTCGCTGCTCGGCGAGATCGGCGCGAGCGACCTCTCGGGCGCGGGCGCCGGACTGGGAACCATCACCCAGATCGGGCCGCTCGTCACGGTTCTCGTCGTCGCGGGCGCCGCCGCGACCGCGATCACGGCGGATCTGGGGTCGCGCACGATCCGCGAGGAGATCGACGCGATGGAGGTGCTCGGCATCGACCCGGTGCACCGGCTGATCGTGCCGCGGGTTCTCGCAGCGACGGTGATCGCGATGCTGCTCAACGGTGCGGTCTGCGCGATCGGCCTCGTCGGCGGGTTCTTCTTCTCCGTGTACGTCCAGGACGTGAACCCGGGCGCCTACGTCCAGGGCCTCACCCTGCTCGTCGGGCTGCCGGAACTCCTTCTCTCCCAGGTGAAGGCCGCGGTCTTCGGTGCGGTCGCCGGACTGATCGCCTGCTACCGGGGGCTGTCGGTGACCGGCGGACCGAAGAGCGTCGGACAGGCCGTCAACGAGACGGTCGTGTTCGCGTTCGTCGCCCTGTTCCTGGTGAACATGTTGCTGACGTCGATCGGGCTGGCACTCAGCGCTCCCTGACGACACCCGAGGGCTCTTCGAGGAGGTGGTTCCATGACGAGCATCCTGACCGGACGGGCCACGCACCGCGTCAGGCGGGGGTACCGCTCGGCCCTGCGCGGCGTCGACCGATTCGGCCATCGCGCACTCTTCTTCGGCACCGCGATCGCCTCCACCGGGAAGGCGCTGCGCCGGTATCGCCCCGAGACGCTGCGCGCGATCGCCGAGGTCGGGCTCGGCACGGGCCTGCTCGCCGCGGTCGGCGGCAGTGTCGTCATCATCGGGTTCATCACACTCTTCGCGGGCGCGACGGTAGCGGTGCAGGGCTACAACTCGCTCGGCGACATCGGAATCGAGGCCCTGACCGGGTTCCTCTCCGCCTATCTGAACGTCCGGGTGGTGTGCCCGGTGACGGCGGGCATCGGGCTGGCCGCGACGATCGGCGCGGGCACCACCGCCCAGCTCGGCGCGATGCGGATCAGCGAGGAGATCGACGCGCTCGAGGTGATGGCGGTCCGGTCCGTCCCGTACCTGGTCGGCACCCGACTGCTCGCCGGGATGGCGACCGTCGTCCCGCTCTACGCGGTGGCCCTGGTGACGTCGTTCGTGGCCAGCCGGCTGACCACGGTGCTGGTCCTCGGACAGTCGGGAGGCGTGTACGACCACTACTTCTCGACGTTCCTCGTGCCCGCGGACGTGCTCTGGTCGTTCGTGCAGGTGATCGTGATGGCGTTCGTGGTGATGCTGATCCACACGTATTACGGCTATCACGCGACCGGCGGGCCCGCGGGCGTCGGCACCGCCACCGGACGTGCCGTACGGCTGTCGCTGATCGCCGTCGTGACGGTGACCCTCGCGGTCGCCCTGGCCCTGTACGGCAGCGCCCGCGCCGTGCACCTCGCCGCGTGATCGCCACCAGGCTCGCGGCGCTCGCCCTCGCCGCGCTGTTGGCCGGGCTCACCGCGGCGACCTACCTGGCGTACACGGGGCGGCTGAGTGGGAGCCCGGTACGGATCGAGGTGCAGTCCGATCGGGCGGGACTGCTGCTCCAGACCGGCTCGCTGGTGAAGTACCACGGCGTCGAGGTCGGCCGGGTCGCGGACGTCAGGCAGGAGAACGATCTGGCGGTGATTCACGTGGAACTGTCCGAGGACGCGGCGGGCGGTGTTCCGGCCGGCGTCGGCGCGGACGTCGCCGCCACCACCGTCTTCGGGTCGAAACAGGTCACCCTCACCGATCCGGCGATGCCGGTGGCCGACGCGCAGCCGATCGCGGACGGGGCGGTGATCCCGGCGAACTCGGTTACCGCCGAGACGAATTCGATCCTCGACCGCCTGCATCGGATCCTGACGGTCGTGCAGCCGGACCGGCTCCAGGCCACCCTCACCGCGACGGCCACCGCGCTGCGCGGTCAGGGCGAGTCGCTCGGGTCCGCACTCGACGACCTGGAGGCGGTGCTCGCCGCGCTCGAACCGACGCTCGGCGCCCTCGGGGCCGATCTGCGTGCCGGCGCGCAGGTCGCCGACACCCTCGGCGACTCGACACCGGACCTTCTCGCCTCGGCTCGATCCCTGACGATCACCGCCGACACCGTCGTCGCGCAACGGGATTCGCTCGACGCGCTGCTGGTCGCGGCGACCGGTCTCGCGGATGTCGGTGCGCCGGTACTGTCCGGGAACACCCCGGCGCTCGCCGAGTCGCTCACGTCGTTGCGGCCGACGACGGCGCTGCTCGACGAGTACTCGCCGGGACTGACCTGTTTCATCCAGGGTGCGGACGTGGCCCGCCTCGGCGCCGAGAAGGTCTCCGGCGGCAACGGCCGCACCATGCTGCTCAACAGCACCGTCGTGTGGGGAGTCGATGCCTACCGCTATCCGGACGATCTGCCGGAGGTGCGGGCCACGGGCGGCCCGCGGTGTGGGGCGCTTCCCCAGGTGACCCTCGACGAGGTGCCGACACCGTACGTGGCGGCGAACACCGGCGCGGACGTCTTCGCGCACGACCGGACCGAACCGACGATCGACCCCGGAACGATGTTCTCGATACTGATGCCACAGCCGCCGGCGTCGGCGCCGCCACAACCACCGGGGGGCGCGCGATGACGGGCCGCGCGGCGGGTGTCGCACTGTTCACCGCGGTGATGCTGGCGGTGACAGCGGGTCTGGTGGTCGTGTTCGGCGAGTTCCGTTTCCAGCCGACGACCGGATACCGGGCACAGTTCACCGACGTGTCCGGGCTGCGTTCCGGGGACCCCGTCCGCATCTACGGGGTCGAGTCCGGTCGCGTCGGCGACGTCTCGATCACCCCGGAGGGCACCGCGCTCGTCGAGTTCACGGTCGACACCGCCGCACTGATCACCGACGACGCATCCGCTGCCGTCCGCTACCAGAACCTGGTCGGCGACCGGTATCTCGACGTCTCGCCCGGATCGGGCGTACGCCCCCTCGGTGCGGGCGACACACTCCCCGTCGATCGAACCTCCCCCGCACTGGACCTGGACGAACTCCTCGGCGGCTTCACCCCACTCTTCGGGGTGCTCGCCCCCGAGGAGGTGAACGCCCTGTCGGGCGAGTTGATCGCGCTCCTCCAGGGGCAGGACGGCACGGTCGAATCCGTTCTCGCGCACACCGCCTCGATCACCACCACCCTCGCCGACCGCGACGTCGTGATCGGACGCGTGATCGACAACCTCGACACGACGGTCACCGCACTCGCCGACCGTCGCGACACCCTCGCCGTCGCGCTCGACCGGGCCGCCGACCTGTCCCGCGGTCTCGCGGAGGAACGGCAGACCTGGGGTTCGGCGCTCGACCACATCGACACCGCCGCCGCCGACGTCGCGGCGCTGATGGACGAGGCGCGGGCCCCGCTGCAGGGCACGGCCGTCGAGCTCGGCCGCACGGCCGCGCAACTCGACAGCGGCCGCGGCACCCTCGACAGCGTGCTGTCCCGACTCCCGGACACCTATGCGGCGCTGAGCCGCCTCGGTGTATACGGCAACTTCTTCAACTACTACCTGTGCGCGATGAAGGTCAAGTACACAGGACCCGACGGCGCCGACGTCACCACTCCCCTCTTCGGGCAGCCGACGGGGAGGTGTGCACCGCGATGATGGAACGCTACGCCCGCCGCGACGTGTTCCGGCTCGGCGTCATCGGCACGGTGGTGGTGCTCGCGGTCGTCCTCGCGGCACTGCAGGTGCGCTCGCTGCCGATCGTGTCCACGGCCGCCGGGTACCGGGCGCTGTTCCTCGACACCGGCGGCCTTCGGGTCGGCGCAGCGGTTCGCATCGCCGGTGTCGACGCGGGACGGGTCACGAGAATCGACATCGACGGCGCCGCGGTCGCGGTGTCGTTCACGGTCGACGCGCCGGTCCGGCTGGGAGAACACACCCGCGTCGACATCGCGACCGCAACGGTTCTGGGCGCCAGGAACCTTCGCGTCACGCCCTCCGGCGACGGGCAGCTGCGGCCGGGTGCCACGATCGGCACCGACTCGACCACGTCGCCGTACCAGTTGCCCGAGGTCCTCGGGGACCTCACCGACCGTTCCGAGCGCATCGACTCCGACCAGCTCGCCGAGTCGATGCGAGTGCTGACGTCCACGTTGCGGCGCGTCCCCGACGACGTCCAGGCGGCGGTGGACGGGGTGGGGCGACTGTCCGCGGCGGTCGCGGAGCGGGACGACTCGCTGCGCGACCTGCTCGGGTCCGCGGAGACGGTCACCGCGTTGCTCGCGGAGCGCAGCGGCCGGATCGACGGTCTGCTCACCGACGCCACGTCGGTGCTCGGCGAGCTGGAGGACCGCCGCGCCGTGCTCGATGCCCTGTTCGACAACGTCACCGCCCTGTCACGGCACCTGGACGGACTGGTCGCCGACAACGAGGAGCAACTCGCGCCCACACTCGCGTCGCTGCAGTCGGTTCTCGCCGTGCTGCAGTCCAATCGGGAGTCCATCGCCTCCGCGATCGAGCGGCTCGGTCCGTACATCACCGAACTCGGAGAGGCGGTGTCGAGTGGCCCGTTCTTCAACTCGTACATCCAGAATCTGATCCCCGGCCAGCTCATCGCCCCGTTCGTGCGGGCCGCGCTCGGCATGGGCCCGGCGCCGGGTGACAACAGCACCGTCAATCCCCTGTCCGCCCTGAACGGGACGCCGCCGTGAACGGAGTGCCCATGAACGGGACCACCGCCGAGAGCCCCGGCCGCCGGATCGGACGCACCTGGCTCGTCATCGGCGTCGCCCTCGCCGCGCTGCTCGCGGTCTCCTACGTCGTCGTGCCGCGGGCGACGTCGATCGTCGTGACCGCCGAGTTCACCAGCACCACAGGCCTGTATCCCGGCGACGACGTCCGCGTCATGGGCGTCACCGTCGGCCGGGTGGAGTCGATCGAGCCGGGCCCGGCGGCGAACCTGGTGCGGATGCGGGTCGAACGCTCGCAACCCATTCCGGCGGAGGCGGACGCGATCATCGTCTCGCAGAGCCTGGTCGCCGCGCGATTCGTGCAGTTGACTCCCGCCTACACGGACGGGGACAGGCTGGACGACGGCGCGTCGATCCCGCTGTCGCGCACCGCGGTTCCCGTCGAATGGGACCGGATGACCGAACAGCTGAACCGGCTCGCCACCGCTCTGGGACCGGAGGGAGGGAACGGCGCGGCCGCACAGAACGATTCCCCGGCCGGTCCCGCGGGAGAACTCGTGGACGCCCTGGACGCCACCCTCGACGGGCAGGGTGCGGACCTGCACTCCACACTGATCCAGCTCTCCGACGCCATGCGCATCCTGTCGGACGGCCGCACCGACCTGTTCGCCACGGTCCGCAACCTGCAGGTGTTCGTCTCGGCGCTCTCGCGCAGCGATCAGCAGATCGTGGAGTTCAACAATCGAATGGCCACGGTCTCGGACGTGCTCGGTTCGAACACCGACACGATCGGGTCGGCGATCACGACCCTCGACTCCGCCGTCGGGAACGTGACCCGATTCGTCCGGGACAACCGGGACGCGGTCGGCACCACCGGCGAACAACTGTCGGGCGTGCTCGCGAACCTCGCGGCCCAGCGGGACGGCATCGCGCAGATCCTGCACGTCGCGCCGACCGCGCTCGCGAACATGAGCAACATCTACCAGCCGGCGCAGAACGCCGTGGTGTCCGCGCTGGCGCCGAACAACTTCGCCAACCCCGTCGACTTCGTCTGCTCGGCGCTCGCCGCCGCCGAACAGGTGGACGCGCAGCGCGGCGCGGAGTTGTGCGTGCAGTACCTCGGCCCGGTCCTCGCGACCCTCGCCGTGGACTACCTTCCCCTGCAGGCCAACCCGACGCGCGGCGTGACCGCCCTGCCCGGGCAGGTCGTGCAGAGCGGGGAACCACGATGAGGGGCGCGGCGGCCGCGGCACTGCTCGCCGTGACCGTTGTCGTGTCCGGCTGCGGCTGGCGGGGCGTGGAGTCGCTGGCGCTGCCCGCCACCGAGGGTCGCGGGGACGACGCGATCACCGTCACCGTCGAACTGCCCGACGTCTCCACCATCACCCCGAACTCGCGGGTGATGGTGGACGACGTGACCGTCGGCTCGGTCACCGACATCGGGCTGGGCCCCGGCCACGCCGTTCTCACCGTCGGCCTGAACGGCGACGTCGACCTGCCCGCCAACGCGACTGCGCGGATCGGTCAGACCAGTCTTCTCGGATCGACACATGTCGAGTTGTCCGCGCCCGCCGACGAACCACCCACCGGCCGGCTCACCGACGGGTCCCGCATCACCCTCGACAGGACCGGCGCCTACCCGACCACCGAGGAGACCCTGTCGTCCCTGTCCCTGGTGCTGGGCGGCAGCGGTCTGGCACAGGTACAGGAGATCATGGGCGAGGTGAACGCGGCTCTCGGTGGCCGCGAGGACACGGTGCGTCGCCTGCTCGCCCGGCTCGACACCATGCTCGCCGCCCTCGACGACCAGAAGTCCGACATCACGCGGACCATCGACGGACTGGACGCGCTCGCCGTGGAGGTCGCGGCGCAACGCGACGACGTGGTCCGCGCGATCGACGGGATCACGCCCGCCCTGGACACCATCGCGACCCGCCGCGCGGACCTCGTTCGCGCCCTCGACTCGCTCGGCCGTCTCGGCGATTCCGCGTCCGCCGTGGTGACGAGCACCGGCGACGACCTGACCGCGAACCTGCGCTCCCTGCAACCGGTTCTGCGGACACTGGCCGACTCGGGCCCGTCGCTGACCGAGTCGCTGCGATACGTGCTCACCTACCCGTTCCCGATCGACACCTACCGGAACGCGGTCCGCGGCGACTACGCCAACGGCGAGGTGACCCTCGACCTGCGGGCCGCCACCCTGGACCGGGCCCTGCTCCTGGGAACCCCGCTGCAGGGCAGGCTCGCCGGACCGGAGGGCGCGGTCGGCGCCCTCGCACCCGCCACCGCGACCACGACGGCGGGCGTCCTGCCCGATCTCGGGCGCCTGCTCTTTCCCGCCCCGGCCCCGGGAGGCACACCGTGACCCGTTCACTTCGCCTGCGCCTGACGGTGTTCGGACTCGTCGGGCTGATCGCGGTCGCGGTGGTGGCGGTGCGGTACGCCCAACTGCCGCAGCAGGCAGGGGTCGGCCGGTACGAGGTCACACTGGAGCTTCCGGACGGCGCGGGCCTGTACCCGCAGGCCAACGTCACCTATCGCGGTACGGAGATCGGACGGGTCACCGACCTCGATGCCGTCCCCGGCGGCGCCCGCGCCGTCCTGTCCCTCGACTCGGATGTCCCGGTGCCTGCGGACGTCGACGCGGAGGCCCACAGCATGTCCGCGATCGGCGAGCAGTTCGTCGATCTGATCCCCGCGTCGGCGGGCGACCCGTTCCTGGCGGACGGATCGGTGATCCCCCGCGAACGGACGTCGGTACCCCAGCGAATCGGCACCACCCTGGACCTGCTGTACGCGGCGTTGTCCTCGGTGGACCCGGAGGCGCTCCGGCGGGTGCTGGACGAATCCTTCACCGCGGTGAACGGTTCCGGACCCGCCCTCGCCGACCTGGTGACCTCGACCGGCGACCTGGCCGAGGCCGCCGCGGCGGATCGTGATCCGCTCGCCGCGTTGGTCACCGACGCCGCGCCCGTCCTCGACCCGCTGGCGGCGAGCAGCGACGCGATCCGGTCGTGGGCATCCTCGCTGTCGTCGGTCACCGGCGAGGTCGCGGCCGTGGACCCGTCGGTGCGGTCGTTGCTCACGAACGGAACCCCCGCGGCCGACGAGGTCCGGGCCCTGATCGAGCGACTGCGCCCGACCCTGCCCGTGCTTCTCGCCAACCTGACGAGCGTCGCGCAGGTCGCGCAGGTGTACAACCCCGCGATCGAGCAGCTGCTGGTTCTCTATCCTCCGATCATCGCGTCGACCCAGAGCGCGGGACTGGTCAACGCGGACGATCCGGGCCAGAACACCTTCTTCCTCGCGCAGCTCAACGATCCGCCACCGTGCACGACCGGCTTCCTGCCCGCGTCGGAGCGCCGCCCGCCGACCGAAACGGACACGGTCCCGACACCACCGGGTTTGTATTGCAGTGTCGCGCCGGACGATCCGAGGTCGGTGCGGGGCTCGCGCAACCTTCCGTGCCTGGAGTACCCGGGGCTGCGGGCGGCGACGGTGCAGATGTGCCGGGAAGCGGCGGGCGCAGCGCCCCGCTGATCGTGGTGACACCCGTCCGCCCACGCCGAAAGCCCTCCTCCATACCATCGAGTACGGTACGGTTTGCCTGTCAGCGCGCCGCCCACCGTGTTCTACCGTCCTTCCGGAAGGTGTGACCGTGATCGTCGACCAGTTCCAGCGCATCCCGTACGAGCCCGCCCGCGACGGGCGCGTCGAGATGCACTCCGGCCTGTCCCGCCACTACCCCACCCTGCACGCGAACCTCGTCGCACCCCTCGACTGCGACCGCTCGATCGGGGTCGTGATGATGCATCCGGCGTCGGATTTCCTGTCCCACTTCCTGCTTCGCGGGTTCGCCGAGGCCGGCATTCCGGCGCTCGGCGTCAACACCCGCTACACGTCCAACGAACCGGCGCTGATCATGGAACGCGCCGCGCTCGACGTCGGCGCCGCCGTGCGGTGGATGAAAGACCGCCTCGGCTTCGAGCGCGTCGTCCTCCTCGGGTTCAGTGGCGGCGGCTCGCTGGCCGCGTTCTACCAGGACATCGCCGAGAACCGCAGTGTCACGCACACTCCCGCGGGTGACCCCACCGGATTCGCGGACGCGGACCTGCCCCCTGCCGACGCACTGATGCTGATCGGCGCCCACCCCGGCCGGGCGCGGGTGCTGCGACACTGGATCGACCCCACCCCACTCGACGAATCCGAGCCGGATCGGCTCGACGCCGGCCTGGACCTGTACGCGCCCGGCCGCACCACGCCGCTTGACCGTGACTGGGTGCTGGAGTACCGCCGGGCCCAGCTCGACCGGATGCGCCGCATCGACGCCTTCGCACTGGAACGGCTCGCCGAGCTGAACCGGTCCGGCGACTCGGATCACGGCTTCGTCGTCCACCGGACCGTCGCGGACCCCCGGTTCGTGGACGTCACCCTGGACCCGAGCGATCGCGCCCCGGGCAGCATGTACGGCGACCCGGCTCGCGCCAACACCGCCGCCGGTGGGCTGGCCCGTTTCGTCACCGTACGCAGCTGGCTGAGCACCTGGAGCATCGACCACAGCAACGCCGACGCCCTGCGCAACCTCCCCGGCGTCACCTGCCCGACGCTGGTGATGCCGCTGCTCGGTGACCAGGCCGCGTTCGCATCCGAGTCCCGCGCGATGTACGCCGCGCTCACCAACGCACCCGCGACCCTCGTCGAAGTGCCCGAGCTGAACCACTATCTCGTCGACCAACCGCACGGCGTCTCGCACGTCACCGGAGAGGTCCGCACCTGGCTGGCGGGTCACGCGCTCGCCGCGTGACCCACCCGACGACCGATCCTCATCGACATCCTGGGGGAGAACACATCATGGCCATCCAGCCCACGACCGACCGGGACGGCGCGGTTCCCGCGTACCCGCGCGGCGACCGCCGATGCCCGACCGGATTCCGGTACTGGGAGACCCGCGAACAGCCCGGTGTCCGACGCACCGAGCGGGTGCTGCGCCGCACCCTGCGAACCGAGCTGTTCCCACCCGACGACGTCGCGGAACGCTTCTGCGAGAGCCTCTTCCACGGCGACCCGCTCGCGGAGGACTTCGTCGACGAGGTCTACCAGGCCGACACCAAGGCCGGGCGGGCGCTCCTGGACCGGGCACTGACCCAGGGTCTCGGCTCGATCGAGAATCCACCCGCGTCCATGCGGGCGCTGTTCGACGAGTTCGAGACCGTCCCGGACTGGGTGGACCCGGAACTCGTCGAACGAGGCGCGTCGGTGTGGCGGCGGTGGGGCACGATGCTGTTCGCGGTTGCGGGCGGCATCACCCTGGAGATGTACACGGAGGCCGCGGTCGCGACGCCGCTGTCGCTGGCGGGCGGCTACGCCGGCGACAACGCTCTGCGCCGGTACCTCGAGACCTCCAGGTTCTGGATCGACGTCTCGGAACCGGGCGCTCTGCTCACACCGGGATCGGCCGGGCGCGCCACCGCAATGCGGGTGCGGGTGATGCACGTGGCGGTGCGCCGCAAGGTCGACGGGCACCCCGAGTGGGACACCCCGCGGTGGGGGTACCCGATCAGCCAGGGCTACCAGATGCTCACCCTGCTCGGCGGCAGCACCGTACCCGCACTGGCGCTGCGGCTCGTCGGCATCCACACCAGTCGCTCGGACATGAACGCACTGCTGCACTTCCAGAAGTACATGGGCCACCTGCTGGGCGTCGACATCTCCCTGTTCCCGGAGACCATCGCCGACTCGATGCGGCTGAACGCGATGGTGGTGTGCTCGCGCAGCCACGACGCGGGCGATCCCGGACGCGAGCTCATCGAGTCGTTCCCCGCGGCCTTCGCACCACGCCCCGACCAGCGTGGCCTCGAACGCCTGCGCGCCCGGTACACGCACGCCATGTATGCGGCCTACACCACCCTGTTCATGAGCCCGGTGACCCGCGCCAAGCACGACATGCCGTCCCCGTTCCCCGGCATCCTGCTGGTGATCGCGCGGTGGCCGCTGCTGACGGTCGCGGAGTACGCGCGACGACTCTCACCACGCGTGAACCGGTTGTGGGAGCGGATCACCACGCGGCACCGGGAGAGCTGGTACCGCGCGCAGATGGCGGGCAGGCAGGCCGAATTCGACGCGCACGGCGGGCTGCGCCGATGACCGCGACGACCGGGCTCGCGTACCTGCACGGCTTCGGCAACGAGCACCACAGCGAAGCGGTCCCGGGCACGCTGCCGTGGGGCCAGAACGGGCCGCAGCGTGCCCCGCACGGCCTGTACGCCGAACAACTCTCCGCGACGGCATTCACCGAGTCGCGCGTGCACAACCGGCGCACCTGGGCGTACCGGATCCTGCCGTCGGCGCGGCACGGCGCGTTCCGACGCATCGACGACGGGCACCTGCGGTCCGCTCCGCTCACCGACGGTGTCCTCGACGTCAACCGGTTGCGGTGGAACCCGATGCCGGACCCCGCACCCGGCACCGACTTCCTCGACGGGCTCTACACCCTCGCCGCCAACGGCGACGTCGTCGAACAGTCCGGCATCGCGATCCACACCTACCACTGCAACCTGTCGATGGACTCGCGCTACTTCTTCGATCTCGACGGTGAACTGCTGATCGTCCCGCAGTCGGGGACGCTCCGAATCCACAGCGAGGTAGGGATCCTCGACGTCGCACCAGGCGAGATCGCGGTCGTCGGCCGGGCCGTCGGCTTCCGCGTCGTGGTGCCGGACGGCACCGCCCGCGGCTACGTCCTGGAGAACTACGGCGCCTACCTCGCCCTGCCGGAACTCGGGCCGATCGGGGCCAACGGTCTCGCCCACCCGCGCGACTTCGTGTATCCCGTTGCCGCGTACGAGGACCGGGACGAGACCGTCGAGTTGGTCCGCAAGTTCGGCGGCCACCTGTGGGCGACGGAATTGGACCACTCCCCGCTCGACGTCGTCGCCTGGCACGGCACCCACGGTGTGTACAAGTACGACACCGCGCGGTTCCACGTGATGAGTTCGGTGACCTGGGACCACCCCGACCCGTCGATCTTCACGCTGCTGAGTTCGCCGTCGGAGCGGCCCGGCGTCGCGAACGTCGACGTCGTGGTGTTCCCGCCGCGCTGGAACGTCATCGAACACTCCTTCCGTCCACCGTATTTCCACCGCAACACGATGACCGAGTTCATGGGCCTGGTCACCGGCGTCCACGACGCGAAGGCCGAAGGGTTCGTTCCCGGCGGCGCGAGTCTGCACAACATGTGGGCGCCGCACGGACCCGACGCCGAGACCTACGAGCTCGCGGTCGCGGCGGACCTGACACCCCAGAAGCTGGACGGGTCGCTGCCGTTCATGTTCGAGACGCGCCGACCGTTGCACGTCACCGACTTCGCACACGCGTCCGATCACCGGCAGTCCGACTACGACGCCTCCTGGCGTGACCTGCGTCGGCACTTCCGTGTCCCCTGACAGACCGAACGCCCTGCACCACAGCTCGTCTCGCACTCCCGACACCACCGCTCGAGCCGACCGAGAGGACTGCCGATGACCACCACCGTGCGCAACACCCCCGAGTTCACCCTGCCCGCTCCGGCACACCGGATCGGTGGCCGCGTCACCGCGGGCGCGGGCACCGAGGCGTTCACCTCCACCGACCCGGCCACCGGCGAGGTCGTCGCCGAGCTGGCCGCGGGCTCCGCGCAGGACGTCGACGACGCGGTCGCCGCGGCCCGCGCTCAGTTCGAGAACGGCGAGTGGTCGCGTCTGCCCGCAGCCGAGCGGGGCAGGATCCTGAACCGCGCCGCGGACCTCATCGAGCGGGACGCCGAAACACTCGCCGCACTCGAAGCCGTCGAGATGGGCAAGCTCTACAAGGATTCCGTCGCCGGCGACATCCCCGCCACCGCGGCGGTGTTCCGGCACTTCGCCGGATGGTCGGACAAGCTGACGGGGCAGTCCGCGTCCCTGTGCGACATCGGACCGCAGAAGCGGTTCGGCTTCACCATGCGTCAGCCGCTCGGTGTCGTCGCGGCGATCACGCCGTGGAACAACCCCGCCGTCATCGCGGCCTGGAAGCTCGCGCCCGCGCTCGCAGCGGGCAACACCGCGGTCGTCAAGCCGGCCGAGGACGCCTCCCTGTCCACGCTGCATCTCGCGGACCTGCTGACCGAAGCCGGGCTCCCGGACGGTGTGGTCAACGTCGTCACCGGCCTCGGCTCCGTCGCGGGTGCGGCCTTGGCCGGACACGGCGGCGTCGACAAGGTCTCGTTCACCGGCAGCCCGGCCGTCGGCCGCGGCATCCAGAGCCACGCGGGCAGCACCTTCCGCAAGGTGACGCTCGAACTCGGTGGCAAGTCGCCGCAGCTGATCTTCCCGGACGCGAACCTGGAGGAGGCGCTGCCGTGGATCGCGATGGGCAACTTCTACCACCAGGGCCAGGTGTGCGCCGCGGGCACGCGGGTCATCGTGCACGAGTCCATCGCCGACCAGGTCGTCGACGGCCTCGTCGCCTTCGCCGAGCAGGCCGTCATCGGCGATCCCTTCGACGAGGCCAGCACGATGGGCACGATCGTCAACCAGAAGCAGTTGGACCGGGTGATGGGGTACATCGAGAAGGGTCGCGCCGAGGGCGCCGACCTCGTCACCGGCGGAAACCGCCTCGACGGACCCGGACTGTTCGTGCAGCCCACCGTCTTCCGTGGTCACAACGACCTCACCATCGCCCGCGAGGAGATCTTCGGCCCCGTCGCGACGGTGATGACCTTCAGAACCACCGAGGAGGCGGTGGCCCTGGCGAACGCCACCGAGTTCGGCCTCAACGCGATGATCTACTCCTCCGACATCTCCCGCGTCCACTCCGTCATCGAGAAGCTGCGCGTCGGCATGGTGTGGGTGAACGGCTGGGGCGTGCCGGATCCGGCGCTGCCCTGGGGCGGCCGTGGCGGCAGCGGCATCGGCCGCGAGCTCGGGCGGTCCGGCATCGAGGCCGACACCGAGGAGAAGACCGTCCACATCGGGTACACGGGCCTGTGACCCGATGACCGTCACCGAGAGGAACACGCCCATGTCCCCCAGCGCGGGAACGGATCTGGAGATCACCGAGGCCTGGAACGGTCTGGACGGCGAGGACGACGTCCTCACGACCGTGCTGCCCCGGCACAACGCCGCGCACCCGGTGCCGCGGAACCTGGCGTTCGAGCACTGGTACTTCGACGCCACGCTCGCGGACGGACGCACCGTCATCGCGTTCCTCAACATGCGCCGCCCCGAGGAGCCGGCGCTGGTGGCCCGGCCCAACGTCGAGATCCTGGTCTATCAGCCGGACGGCACCCGCAGGCAGGTGCGCAGGCGGTACCCGCGGTCGCAGGCGAGCGCGTCGATCCGCAAGTGCGACGTACGGATCGGGGGCAACCACGCACATGCCGAATTCCCCGACGGCGGGCTGCCGGTCCACCGCGTGTACGTCTCCGAGGACGGCATCACCCTCGACCTGACGTTCGTCAACGAGCTTCCCAGCTGGATGCCCGGCGGCGGCGAGACCCGCTTCGGCAACACCGAGGTGTTCGGATGGTGTGTCGGCGCCCCGCGCGCCGCGGTGACGGGAAGCGTCACCGTCGACGGCGTCCGCACCGACGTCTCGGGCCGCGGCTACGCCGACCACAACTGGGGATTCGGCGACATGACGAAGGTGATCGACCACTGGCACTGGGGACGCCTGTACGACGACGACTACTCGCTGCTGTTCGCGTCCGTCCTGACGCAGGAGAAGCAGGGCAGGCACCGGAGCCAACCGCTGATGCTCGCGCACCGGGGTGAGGTGGTGTCGAGCACCGGCAAGGTCGTGCTGACCGAGGGGCCACCGGTCTTCGACGACCGGGCCGGGCGCACCCGGCCCGAGTGGCTGACCCTCGAGGTTCCCGACCTCCTGTCGTTGCGACTGGACGTCGAGGAGGTGGTGCACGCGCACGACCTCCTCGACGACGTACCCGTCGCCCGGACCCGCCTGGTACGGCCCCTCGCGCACCGGTTCGTCGGGCATCCCGGCTACTTCCGCTTCCAATCGTCGTTCGAGCTGTCCGTGGTTCGCGACGGTGTCACCGACGTGCGCCGCGGCCGGACCCTCCACGAGCTGGTCGCCCTCAACTGAACGCTCGATCGAATTCGTACTCGGCACTCCAGCGGTCGTGCACGGCTGCGATTAGGGTCGAGGCATGAGCTTCGACATCACCACGACCTCCGCCTGGCAGAAGCTGCGTGCCCACCACGACGTGGTGGGCACGCAGCACCTGCGGGAGCTGTTCTCCGAGGACCCCGCCCGTGGACGCGAGCTCACCGTCACCGCCGGTGACCTGTACATCGACTACAGCAAGCACCGGGTGGATCGGGAGACGATGCGGCTCCTCGTCGAGGTGGCGCGGGTCGCAGGTGTCGAGGAGCGCCGGGACGCGATGCTGCGCGGCGAGCACGTCAACACGTCCGAGGACCGGGCGGTGCTGCACACCGCGTTGCGGCTGCCCCGGGACGCGAGCCTCACCGTCGACGGCCAGGACGTCGTCTCCGACGTGCACGCCGTGCTCGACCAGATGGGTGACTTCACCGACCGGCTCCGGTCCGGCGAGTGGCGCGGCGCCACCGGCGAGCGCATCACCACGGTCCTCAACATCGGCATCGGCGGGTCCGATCTCGGCCCGGTCATGGCCTTCCGCGCGCTGCGCCACTACGTCGACAGCGGGATCACCGCGCGGTTCGTCTCGAACGTTGACCCCGCCGACCTGGTCGGCAAGCTCGCCGGCCTCGACCCGGCCACGACGCTGTTCATCGTCGCGTCGAAGACCTTCTCCACTCTGGAGACGCTCACCAACGCCACCGCCGCGCGCCGCTGGCTCGTCGGCGCGCTCGGCGAGGACGCCGTCGCGAAGCACTTCGTCGCGGTGTCCACCAACGAGGAACGAGTCGCCGCGTTCGGTATCGACACGGCGCACATGTTCGGTTTCTGGGACTGGGTCGGCGGCCGCTACTCGGTCGACTCCGCGATCGGTCTGTCGCTGATGTGCGTGATCGGCCGGGAGGCGTTCGGCGAGTTCCTCACCGGTTTCCACACCGTGGACCGGCACTTCGCCGAACAGCCGCTCGAGTCGAACGCCCCGGTCCTGCTCGGCATGATCGGGCTGTGGTACTCGAGCTTCTTCGAATCGGATTCCCGTGCGGTGCTGCCGTATTCGAACGACCTCGGCCGGTTCGCCGCCTATCTGCAGCAGCTGACCATGGAGTCCAACGGCAAGTCGGTCCGAGCGGACGGCAGCCCGGTCACCACCCCGACGGGTGAGATCTTCTGGGGTGAGCCGGGCACCAACGGCCAGCACGCCTTCTATCAGCTGCTCCACCAGGGCACCCGGCTCGCGCCCGCCGATTTCATCGGGTTCGCCGAACCCACCGACGACCTCGCGACGATCGACGGCACCGGATCGATGCACGACGTGTTGATGAGCAACCTGTTCGCGCAGACGAAGGTGCTCGCCTTCGGCAAGACCGCCGAGGAGATCGCCGCGGAGGGCACCGCCCCGGAACTGGTGCCGCACAAGGTGATGCCGGGCAACAGGCCGTCCACGACGATCCTCGCGCCCAAGATCACCCCGTCGGTCCTCGGTCAGCTGATCGCCCTGTACGAGCACCAGGTGTTCGTCGAGGGCGTGGTGTTCGGCATCGACTCGTTCGACCAGTGGGGCGTCGAGCTCGGCAAAGCACAGGCACTCGAACTCGAACCGGTGCTCACCGCTCCGGAAGCACCCGCGCAGCAGGGCGATTCGTCCACGGACACCCTCGTCCGGTGGTACCGCGGCCACCGGGGCCGCGCGGTCTGAGCGCAGACTCCGCCCGTTCTCGGGCAGGTCCGGCAAATCTCCGGTCACAGGGCCGTCGATGCCGTACCGTACCCCAGGTCAGCACTGATCTGGACATTTGTCCAGCTAACGACCCGGGTACCCGAGGAGGAGTTCGACAGTGTCGAGAAACAGCAACTTGCGACGGCTCGCAGCAGGCACCGGTACGGCGATCGTGGCCGTGGGGTTCGCCGCCGCATTCGGCGTCACCGAAGCGGCCGCCGCACCGGTGTCCCAGTCCGCGAACTCCGGCCAGTGGACCTTCAACCGAACGATCAGCAACGGCACACCGGCCCCGGGCGAGACGATCACCGTCACGAACAACATCCGCTGGAACGGTGGACTCGCGCCGACCATCAGCGCGCTCAAGGACATCCACCCGGCCTGCCTGGCCTACGTCCCGGACTCCTCGCGAGTCAACGGCAACGGTGTCGGAACCACCAACCCCGACGCGACCACGGTGAGCATGAACGGCTCCTGGATCCGCAGTGCCGTCGACCGCAACATCAGCTACAGCGTCCAGTACGTCGTCGGCGCGGACTGCGCCCGTGACACCCCCCTGACCACAGGCGCGGGAGTGAACGCCAACCAGGGTCTCGGCTCGACCAACACCAACACCGGACCCAACGTGTCGGTGACCAAGGACGCCACCCAGACCACCCTCGGCGTCAACCCCGCACCGCAGGCGAACCGCGCCACCACCCTGACGGCGACGGTCCCCGTCGCCGCGACCGGTGCGGTCGAGTTCGCGAACAACGGCACCGTCCTCGGCACGGGCAACGTGTCGAACGGCACCGCCGTCTACTCGTGGACGCCCGCCGCCGGAGAGGGCGGATCGACGTTCGCCCTCACGGCCAAGTACCTCGGCGATTCCGTTCGCGCGGCATCGGTCTCGGCCGCCCAGACCGGGATCGTCGCAGCCGCACCGGCTCCGCCCGCCGCACCGACGAGCGTCACCGTCACCCCGACCTCCGTCATCGCCGGCAACTGGATCTCGGTCACCGGCAACGCGGAACCGGACTCGAGCGTCAAGGTCACCGCGGGCGACAAGACCTGCACGGCGACGGCCGGCCCGGCCGGAGACTTCCATTGCAGCATCATCACGACCACGACCGGCACGCTGACCGTCACGGCCGTCGCAACGAACGCCGTCGGGCCGTCCCCCGCCTCGGCGCCCGTCACCGTGACGGTCACCGCACCGCCGGCCGGCAACGCGAACATCGTCATCGATCCGACGAACCCGAAGGCGGGCTTCCCGACGACCGTCGCGGTCGTCGGGGCGGACGCGAACTCGCACGTCGTCCTCAAGAACGGCGCCGAGACGATCTGCACCGCGAACGCCGACGCCAGCGGCACCGCCACGTGCACCTGGACGCCGGCCGAGGGCACCCACACCCTGACCGCCGACGTGACCTCGGGCGGAAACGCGACCACCCTCACCAAGGTCGTCACCGTGGGCGCAGCACCCGTCGAGCCGGGTGACCCGGGCGACGGAAACGGCTCTGCTTCCGGACTGTTCGGCTCCAGCTAGGCTCCACCGCTTCACCGCCGGCCCCCATCGACGCGTGGTGTCGTTGGGGGCCGGTCCTTTTCGTGCGAGCGGCCCAGTCCTCCGGAATCGCCACGACCCTGTGCACGGGCGCCGCCGAGCGCGATGGCACCGGAAAACCTCTTGGATCTCGCCTTTTCCGAGCGCCGTGTCTCACGCCGCGTGGTCGTGCGGCGGCAGGTGCAGCCAGGCGTCGGTGGCCCGGATGCTGCCGCGACGATAGACGACGCGCGCGGCGAGATCACGCTCGGTCAGCCAGCGCAACGCCGCGACACCCTGCCCGAGCGCGGCGGCCGCGGACGCGTACGCCAGGAGGCCGTCGGCGGCGGCAACGGTCACGCTGTCCAGCCCCGATTCGACGATCCCCGCCTCGGTCCGCACCGTGGCCATCGCGCCACCCGCCCGGACCTCGACCTGCTCGTCGGCCGCCACCGGCGGGCCCGCCAGATCCACCTGCCAGCCGCCGATCGGGCAGTGTCCCCATGTCGCGACGACGTCGACACCGCCGAGGACCGGCGCCGACGTCCCGATCCGCACACACACCCCACATTCGAGGGCGTCCGCGGCACGCCGGGCGGCCCGGTGCGCGGCGATGGACTTCGCGGGGTCGGTCAGGTCGAGGAAGGCGCCGAACGGGGCGAACACGGTGTCCCCGTCGACGCGGATGTCGGTGAAGGACGGCTCGGTCTCGGGCGGGAGCACGCCGTCGACGTTCTCGACCGCGAGCGGGGAGACCGCACCGCCGGTCATCCGTGCGGCCCACAGTGCAGCTCTGATCAGACCGCCCAGTTCGGGACTCACCCGGATCGGCGTGCCCTGCGCCTGATTGACCTCGTGGATCTCGGCGTCGCCCCGGCCCAGGTCACAGACGTCACGCGCCCGCTCCAGCGCCGATTTCACGATCTCGGCGGCCTCGCCGAGCGCGGCCCACTCGGTGACCCGGACCTCGATCTCGCTTCCCCAGGTGGTCCACTGTGTACTCGGGGTCATGACGACTCTCCACGACGAACTCGAACGCCGACTTCGCTGGTCAGCGGCTGTTGAATCTCCAGTATGCGCCCACTTTCTGTGGACGGTCTGTGAGTTCTGTCCGCACTCGGGGCGAGGCTCGCCCCGCGATCGCGGGCGTCGGAGTCTTGTACAGTCGCTCCCGACACGCGTGGGCACGCGCCGACGACGGCCGAGACACCCGAGGAGAGCCGAAACCCATGAGCGAGCACAGGATTCGCATCGACATCGACGACGCCGGCGTCGCCACCGTCACACTCGACCGGGCCGAGAAGCACAACGCGCTGGACCGGGCGATGTTCGATGCCATCGTCGATGCCGCGGACCGGCTCGCACACGACCGTCGGGTACGTGCCGTCGTCGTGCACGGCGACGGGAAGAGCTTCTGCTCCGGCCTCGACATCTCCAGCCTCGGCGAGGGCGGCGGCCCCAGCGAGCTGCTCGCGCGGGAAGACGGGCACCTCGCCAATCTCGCGCAGCGGGTGTCAGTCGACTGGAGCCGCGTCCCGGCGCCCGTGATCGCCGCGATCACGGGCAACTGCTTCGGTGGCGGCCTCCAGATCGCGCTCGGCGCCGACATCCGATACGCCTCCCCGGACGCGAAGCTGTCGGTCATGGAGGTCAAGTGGGGTCTCGTCCCCGACATGGGGATCACCCAGAGCCTGCCGCGCCTGGTCGGCATCGACGTCGCGAAGGAGCTGACCTTCACCGGACGCATCCTGTCCGGCACCGAAGCGCACGCCCTCGGCCTCGTGACCCGCGCGGTCGAGGATCCGCTCTTGGCGGCGCTCGAACTGGCCCGCGAGATCGCCGGGAAGTCGCCGCACGCGGTCCAGGCCGCCAAGCGCCTCTACGACGAGACGTGGGCGGGTGACGATCCGGCGTCCGCACTGCTGTTGGAGAGCGAACTCCAGGTGTCCCTGATGGGATCGCCGAACCAGCTCGAAGCCGTCGCCGCGGGAATGGCGAAGCGCTCCGCCAACTTCGTCGACCCGGCCTGAGCGGACCGCTCGCGTGACCCGGCCCCGCGCATCGCGCCTGAGCGTGGTCGACGAGATGTTCCTGCGGACCCACCGCGGCTACGGAACCCCGGTCGTGATGCAGGGCGTGTGGCGTGGCGGCGACGTCGACCCTGCCGAGCTCGTCCAGGTGCACGAGGCGCTGGCACGAGGACCCCTGTCCCACACCGTCGTTCGGCCCGGCGTCCCCGGCGCACGGCCGCGCCGGAGGCCCGGAGCCGAGCCCTGGCCAGTGGAGTGGGCGTCACAGCCGATCGACCGCGACGCGACGGTCGAGTGGGCGGACGACGTCGCCTCGCGCAACGTCGACCCCACCCAGGGCGCGGGCTGGCGGATCGCGGCGGCCCGGCTGCGCGGCGGCGGGACGGTGGTGTCCCTCGTGTGCTCGCACGTGATCACCGACGCGCACGGGCTCGCGGCGATCCTGGCCGCCGCGATGTCGGGCACCGCACTGCCCCCGGCGCCCGACCCGGCCCACCCGTTCCTCGACGACGTGCACGACGCGGTCCGCATGATCACCGTTGTCGGTGCCCGCACGCTTCGCGCAGTCGCCGGACTGGCCCTGCATCCGTCCCGCCGTGCCGAACTGCGCTCCGCACCTGTGCGCGCTTTTGGTAGCCAGAGCTACCAAAAGCGCGCACAGGTGCCGGAGACACTGATCGTCGACGTGGACGCCGAGCGCTGGGACACCGAAGCGGCCCGCACCGGCGGCACCCCCAATTCGCTGCTGGTGGCCGTGGTGGCGGCGATTGCCGGGCGGCACGACACGGCCGTGCAGGTCAGCGTGCCGGTGAGCCGGCGAACCGCCGCGAACGGCGGCTCGAACGAGATCGACATGACGGAGTTGACGGTTCGGCCCACCGACACTCCCGCCGTCACGCGAACCCTCCTGCGCGAGGCCTACCTGCGTCCACCGATGTCCAGTCCGGCCGGGTTCCCGCCGGAACTGCTCCAGCTCGTTCCCGACCGGATCGCACACCGCCTCGCCCCCGATCCCGGCGAGCGCGACGTACTCTGCTCGAACATCGGGACCATCCCCGCCGGGCTCGCCGACCTCGGCGGCGCGAGCGCCGACGCGATCGCGGCCCGCGCCGTACACCCCGGGATCGATCCCCGGCAGCTCGCGGCATCGGCGAACCGGCTGTCCGCGTACCTGTGCCGGCTGGGCGATCGCTACACCCTGTCCCTGGTCTCGAAGGATCGCGGACTGCGCGCGCGTACGACGGCCGTGCTCGCCGCTCACGGCATCACCGCGCACGGCTGGGACGACCCGGCATAGGGTGAAGCGGTCAGACCCGCCGTCCGATCCGACACGAGTGGAGTCCACCGATGAGCGAACAGGACATTCTGGCCCGCATCCGCGAACTCGTCGACGCGGAGCACGCCTTGCGCGCGAGAACCGAATCCGGTGACCTCGACCCCGCCACCGAACAGGCGCAACTCACCGCACTCGAGCAGACCCTGGACCAGTGCTGGGACCTGCTCCGGCAGCGTCGCGCCCGTATCGACTCCGGGCTGCCCGCGGACGAGGTGCCGGTCAGCCCCGCCACGCAGGTGGAGGGGTACCTGCAATAGCGGCGCGCGAGCGCCTTCCGCTCTACGGTGGTCGCATGGCTCCCACCAACGCCCCTGCGGCGGCGGACAGCGAGTACGACGTCGTGGTGATCGGCGGCGGTCCCGCCGGTGAGAACGCGGCACAGTACGCGATCGCAGGATCCGACCGCACCGCGGTGATCGTCGAACACGAACTGCTCGGCGGCGAGTGCTCCTACTGGGCGTGTATGCCCAGCAAGGCGCTGCTGCGACCGGGCACGGTCCTCGGGGCTGCGCGTGCGATGCCCGGAGTGCAGGAGGCGGTCGGCGACCGCTCGCTCGACGTCCCGGCGGTCCTGCGGCGCCGCGACTCGTTCACGTCGCACCGCTCCGATGCGGGTCAGGTGACATGGGCGTCCGACATCGGGATCGACGTGATCCGGGGGTCGGCGCGGCTGGCGGGGGAACGCGTCGTCGAGGTGTCCGGCACGGACGGGACCCGCACGGTGCGGGCCCGGCACGCCGTGGTCCTCGCGACCGGATCGACGGCGACCGTCCCCCCGACGCCAGGACTGCGGGAGGCCCTGCCCTGGACGTCGCGGGACGCGACCAACCTGGAGGAGGTTCCCGGCCGGGTCGCGATCATCGGCGGCGGAGTCGTCGCCTGCGAGGCCGCGAACTGGTTGCTCGACTTCGGCACCGAGGTGACGCTGCTCGTCCGCGGTTCCCGACTCCTCGCCTCCGCCGAGCCGTTCGCGAGCGAGGCCGTCGCGGCGGGACTGCGCGACCGCGGCGCGACCGTGCTCACCCACACCACGGCGAGCACGGTCCAGCGGGACTCCCCGCGGGATTCCGGGATCGGGCGAATTCACGGCGGCGCCGTCACACTGACCCTCGAGGGGGGCGCCGAGTTGACGGTCGACGAGGTGATCGTCGCCGCTGGACGCCGACCTGCAACCGCGGCACTCGGCCTCGACACCGTCGGCCTGGACACCGTCGGCACCGACGACCGGCTCACGGTGACGGGCGTGGACGGGAACTGGTTGTACGCCGTCGGGGACGTCAGCGGGCGGACTCCACTGACCCACATGGGCAAGTACCACGCCCGGGTGTGCGGTGACGTCATCGCGGCGCGCGCCGAGTCCCGGCCACTCGACGACGCCCGGTACGCCGCGGTCTCGGACCGGACGGCCGTCCCCCAGGTGGTTTTCACGACCCCGGAGGTCGCCTCGGTCGGCCGAACCGAGACCGCGGCGCGCGCCGAGGGATTCGACGTCGAGACCGTCGAGGTCGACATCGCCGTCGCCGGGTCGTCGCTGGCGCGGGACGACTTCACGGGTCACGCGAAGCTCGTGATCGACCGAGCCCGCGACACCCTGCTCGGGGCCACCTTCGTGGGCACGGAGGTGGCGGATCAGCTGCACGCCGCCACCGTCGCGGTGGCGGGCTCGGTGCCGCTCGGCACGCTGTGGCACGCGGTCCCCGCCTACCCGACGGTGTCCGAGTTCTGGTTGCGCCTGCTGGAGGCGCGGCGTGGATGATCCGCTCGTCGTCCACACCACCGACGGCGCCGTGGCCGGATGCGAGATGCACGGTCTGCGAACGTGGCGCGGAATCCCCTACGCCGCTCCACCCGTCGGGGACCTCCGACTGCGGGCACCGTGCCCGGTGACCCCGTGGTCCGGGGTGCGTGACGCCACGCGGTTCGGCCTCTCGGCACCCCAGAGTGGCGGCGAGGCCCAGAAGAAGCGGATCGGCGAGAGCTGCCTGGTTCTGAACGTCGCCGCGCCTGCGACTCCCGGCGCGGAACCCCGGCCGGTGATGGTGTTCATCCACGGCGGGGCCTACAGCTCCGGATCCGCGACCACCCCGCTGTACCGTGGCAGTTCCCTCGTCCGGCGTGGCGGCGTCGTGTACGTGTCGCTCAACTACCGGGTCGGCGCTCTCGGGTACCTCGACTTCTCCGGACACTCCACCGCCGACCGCCGGTTCGACTCCAATCTGGGGCTGCGCGACCAGATCGCCGCCCTGCAATGGGTGCAGCGCAACATCGCGGCCTTCGGCGGCGACCCCGGCAACGTCACACTGTTCGGTGAGTCGGCGGGCGGGAATGCCGTCACCACCCTGATGTGCGTCCCGGTGGCCGCCGGACTGTTCCGGCAGGCGATCGCCCAGAGCCCACCTGCCGCATCGACATACGGCCCGAGCCGCGCCAAGGCGTGGGCCGAGGAGTTCCTCGAGATGCTCGGCGAGCGCGACCCGGTACGGGCGCTCTCCACGATGCCCCCCGACCGGTTCGTCCGCATCGGGGACGCGCTCGCCGCGCGCGGCGCCGACGAGGAACCCGGAACCAGGGCGTTCGCACCGACGGTCGACGGCGACCTGCTGCCCTCGCATCCGCTCGACGCCTTCGCATCCGGACGTTCCCATCCCGTCCCGTTGATCATCGGCACGAACTCGCACGAAGGAACGATTTTCCCGCGGTTCCTCGACATCATTCCCACCGACCGGGTCCGGATCGAGAAGATGTTCGCCGAGACGGACCCCGTCGTGAAATCACGTGTTCTCACGGCGTATCCGCGTTACCCCGACCGGCGCGAGGCCGTCCAGCTCGGCGGCGACATCTCGTTCTGGGAACCGTCGGTGCTCGTCGCGCAGGGACATTCCGGCACCGCACCCACCTATTCGTACCGCTACGACTTCGCGCCGAACCTGCTGCGCTGGACGGGGTTCGGGGCAACCCACGCCTCCGAGCTGTTCGCGGTGTTCGGCTCGATCGATCATCGGCTCGGGGACTACGTCACCGCGCTCGGCGGCCGAAGCGGGCTGCGCGCGGTGACGAACACCGTCCAGTCGCACTGGTTGCACTTCGCGCGCCACGGACGTCCCCGGGACGGCTGGCCCACGTACGACACGGAGCGTCGCGACACCCTCGTCATCGACACTCGGCCACGGGTGGTGAGCGATCCCGACGGCGACAAGCGGCGCGCCTGGATCGGCTACCGGCACCGCCGGTGACGGGGTCGCTACTTCAGCAGCTTCGACATGCGCCGGTCGGCGAGGATCTTCCCGCCGGTCTGGCAGGTGGGGCAGTACTGGAAGGAACGGTCCGCGAAGGACACCTCACGCACCGTGTCCCCACACACCGGGCACGGCAGCCCCGTGCGGGCGTGCACTCGCATGCCCGACCGCTTCTCACCCTTGAGCCTGGCGGCGTCCTGGCCGACCGAGCGGGTGACCGCGTCGGAGAGCACCGACCGCATCACGGCGTGCAGCGTCGAAACCTGGTCGTCGGTCAGCTTGTTCGCGGTCGCGAAGGGCGACAGTTTCGCCTCGTGCAGGATCTCGTCGGAATAGGCGTTGCCGATGCCGGCGAGCGCAGCCTGGTCGGTGAGCACGGTCTTGATGCGCTGTGACGACTTCGCGAGCAGTTCCGCGAACACCGGCTCGGTGACGCCGAGCGCGTCGGGTCCGAGTTTGGCGATGCCCGGGACCTCCGCAGGCATCCGCACCAGCCACACCGCGAGCCGTTTCTGCGTGCCCGCCTCGGTCAGGTCGATCGCCGGGGTGGTGCCGTCGGGCGCGAACAGGTGCAGACGAAGCGCGAGCGGTCCCTTGCCCGGCTTGGGCGGGGTCTGGCTCGGATTGTCCTGCCAGCGCAGCCACCCGGCCCGGGACAGGTGGGTGATCAGCCACAGGCCGTCCTCCTGGCCGCAGCGCAGTCCGAGGTGTTTACCGAACCGGGCGGCGCCGGTGATGTCGCGACCGGCGAGCACGTCGATCGGCGGATCGAACGTCTTGAGGACGCTCAACGCCGCCACGTCCACCCGGCCGATCACCGCCCCCACGGCGTGGTCGCGCAGGAACTGGGCCAGGGCCTCCACCTCGGGCAGTTCGGGCATGCCCACAAGGGTAGGCGCCTTCGGCCCTCGCGCGCGGTGTCGGGACGCGAACCGCCGTCGAGCGCGCAGGCCCGCCGTGGCGACGGCATCAGGTGCAGGTGCAGTCGCCGTTGATTTCACCTGGGACGGGTGATGCCGAAGGAACTGCCGAATCAGCAGACTGGCGTCGTCGCTGGAATCAGCGGTGCCCGACAACCGTCTCTGCGAGGAGCGCTCCGATGCCCGCCGATTTTGCCGATCGCACTGATTTCCACAACGCCAATCGCGGTCTCGTCGCTGTCCTCGAACCGGCACAGATCCACGCTGACGACGGCAAGCTCGTCTACGACGCCGCGGGCTTCGCTGCCGCGACCGCCGGCGACTGTCCCGACACGGTCAACCCGAGTCTCTGGCGCCAAGCACAACTGACTGCGATCCACGGACTGTTCGAGGTCACCGGCGGGATCTATCAGATCCGCGGTTACGACCTGTCCAACATGACGCTCGTCGAAGGCGACACCGGAGTGATCGTGATCGACCCGCTGGTCTCCGCGGAGTGCGCCGCCGCCGGCCTCTCCCTGTACCGCGAGCATCGCGGCGACCGCCCGGTGACCGCCGTCATCTACACCCACTCCCACATCGACCACTTCGGTGGCGTCCTCGGCGTCGTCGACGCCGACACCACCGTGCCGATCATCGCTCCCGAGCACTTCCTCGAGCACGCGGTCTCGGAGAACGTCTACGCCGGCGGCGCGATGCTGCGGCGCGGGATGTACCACACCGGCGTCGTCCTGCCCGTCGGCGCAACCGGCACCCTGGGCGCGGGCCTCGGACCCAGCACGTCGACCGGAACAGTGGGGCTGCTCGCACCCACACTCGACATCACCCACACCGGCCAGGAGGAGACCTTCGACGGCGTCCGCATGGTGTTCCAGGTGACGCCCGGTACAGAAGCTCCGTCGGAGATGAACTTCTACTTCCCCGACCACCGCGCGCTCTGCCTGGCCGAGAACGCGACCCACAACCTGCACAATCTGCTCACACTGCGCGGCGCCGAGGTGCGCGACGCACGCAACTGGTCGAGGTACCTCGCCGAGGCGATCGAGATGTTCGCCTACGACTCGGACGTGGCGTTCGCTTCGCACCACTGGCCGACCTGGGGCACCGACGAGCTGATCCAGTACCTCACCGAACAGCGCGACCTGTACGCCTACCTCCACGACCAGACGCTGCGCCGCCTCAACCAAGGGCAGGTGGGCACCGAGATCGCCGAGGACTTCCCCATGCCGCCCGCACTGGACGCCGCATGGCACACCCACGGCTACTACGGCTCGGTCAGCCACAACGTCAAGGCGATCTACCAGCGCTACCTCGGCTGGTACGACGGCAACCCTGCGCACCTGTGGCAGCACCCCCCGGAGGCGGCAGGCGCCCGCTACGTCCGCGCGATCGGCGGGATCGACGCCGCCGTCGCACGAGCACGAGAGTTCGCCGAGGAAGGCGACCTGCGTTTCGCCGCCGAACTCGCGAGCCATGCGGTGTTCGCCGATCCGGATCACGACGGCGCGAAGGAGGTGCTCACCGACGTGCTGACCCGACTCGGCTACGGCTCCGAATGCGCGACATGGCGGAACAACTTCCTCGTCGGCGCCAGCGAGGTCAACGGTCCGACGCATCCGGCCGAGGTCAGCGCGGCCGGGATGGCCACCGCGCTCACCATCACACAGATCTTCGACAGCATCGCGATCCGTGTCGACGGTCCGCGAGCCTGGGACGTGACGGCAACCATCCGCTGGCACTTCACCGACGTGGACGAGACCTACCGCATGGAATTGTCGCACGGCGTGCTGATCCACCATCCGACAACGCGATCGGACCCGGCAGACCTTCTCGTGGAGCTCACGAAGACACAGTTGCTCGGACTGCTGGCCGGATCCGGAACCGATGCGATCACCATGGACGGCGATGCGACGGCCATCACGAGGATCGTGGAACTCACCGACGACGCAGACCCGGCGTTCGCCATCGTCACCCCCTGATCGCGGCGGACACCGCGTCCTCCCGTTCTGCAGTGGTCGGGCGCGCGTGTGACGGCAGGTTCGAGTGACCGTGGGACTGTTCCGTCGCGAGCACTTCCCGCAGCCACCGGTCCGATGTGCGACCGCGGGTCAGCGCCTGCGGATCAGGTAGGTGTCCATGATCCAGCCCTTGCGTTCGCGCAGGTCTGCGCGGGTCCGGACGATCTCGTCCTCCACCGTCCGCAGGTCACCGGAGATCAGGGTCTCGTCGGGCGTGCCGAGGTAGGCACCCCACCAGATGTCCCAGTCTCCGCTCAGGGTGGTGAAACCGTTCTCGGCGTCGAGCATGACCACCGCGTCTCGGACACCGTCCGGGAGGCCTTCCCCCCGCAGTCGGCGGCCGGTGGTGGTCAGCACGGGTTCACCGATCCGGTTCAGCACGATGCGGTGTTGCGCGGCCAGCGACGACACACTGGTCACGCCGGGGATCACCGTGTACTCGAAGTCGACGACACCGCGGCCGAGCACCCGCTCGACGATCCGCAGGGTGCTGTCGTACAGCGACGGGTCACCCCACACGAGGATCGCGCCGACGCCGTCGACGGCCGAGAACGCCTCCTCGAACACCCGGGCTCGGCGGTCGTGCCAGTCGTCGACCACACCCTCGTAGTCGGACGGTGTGCGATCCCGCGGCGGATCGACGATGTCGACGATGCGGTGGTCGCCGCGCACGTGCTCGTCGAGGATGCCGGTGCGCAGGTCGACGAGGTCCTGCTTCTGCTCCCCCTTGCCGATGACGAAGAACACCTCGGCCCGGTTCATCGCCTTGATCGCCTGCACCGTCACCTGGTCGGGGTCGCCGGCACCGACGCCGATCACGAGGAGTTCACGCATGCCGCGAGGCTATCGTCAGCCCGGCAGGTCCTAGACTGGCGGTCGTGACTTCCCCGACGCCCGCCCCCGTGCACACCCCGTACGAGGACCTGCTGCGGCTGGTCATGGAGACCGGGACCCCCAAGGCGGACCGCACCGGCACCGGCACCCGCAGCGTGTTCGGCCACCAGATGCGCTTCGACCTGCGCGAGGGATTTCCCCTGGTCACCACCAAGAAGGTGCACCTCAAGTCGATCGTCTACGAGTTGCTGTGGTTCCTGCGCGGCGACTCCAACGTCGGCTGGCTGCGCGAGCACGGCGTCACCATCTGGGACGAGTGGGCCGACGCGGACGGCGAGCTCGGCCCGGTCTACGGCGTGCAGTGGCGGTCCTGGCCGACGCCGGACGGCGAGCACATCGACCAGATCACCAAGGTCGTCGAGACCCTCAGGACCAACCCGGACTCGCGTCGGATGATCGTCTCGTCCTGGAACGTCGCCGAGCTCGACGCGATGGCGCTGCAGCCGTGCCACGCCTTCTTCCAGTTCTACGTCGCCGACGGCCGGCTCAGCTGCCAGCTGTACCAGCGCAGCGCCGACCTGTTCCTCGGCGTGCCGTTCAACATCGCCAGCTACGCGCTGCTCACCCACATGGTGGCGCAGCAGACGGGCCTCGAGGTGGGCGAGTTCATCTGGACGGGCGGCGACTGCCACGTCTACGACAACCACGTCGACCAGGTCACCGAGCAGTTGTCTCGCGAGCCGTTCCCGTACCCGACGCTGACGCTGCACAAGCGGGACTCGATCTTCGACTACACCTTCGAGGACGTCGAGATCATCGGCTACCGGCACCACCCCGGCATCAAGGCACCGGTCGCGGTGTAGGGAATGCCTGTCGAATCCGCGGCGCCACAGAATTCAGGAGACAACCTCTCATGCTCGGTCTGATCTGGGCCCAGGCGAACAACGGCGTCATCGGGCGCGACAATGCGATCCCGTGGCGGATCCCCGAGGACACCGCGCACTTCAAGAACGTCACCACCGGGCATCCGGTGATCATGGGCAGGCGCACCTGGGATTCGCTGCCGCCCCGGTTCCGGCCGCTGTCCGATCGCCGCAACATCGTCGTCACCCGCGACACCGACTGGTCGGCGGAGGGCGCCGAGGTCGTGCACTCGCTGGACGACGCGCTGCGGACCGCCGGCGAGGGCGAGGTGTGGGTGATCGGTGGCGGCGAGGTCTACGCCGCGGCACTCGGGCGCGCCGACCGCGTCGCCGTGACGGAGATCGACCTCGACGTCGACGGGGATGCGTTCGCTCCCACCCTCGGCCCCGAGTGGGTCGTCGCCGACTCCGGCGAATGGCTGGTCTCGAGCCGCGACGGTGCTCGCTTCCGGTTCGTCATCTTCACCCGTTCCTGAGCCTGTCGCAGCCGGGACGGCTCCGGGCCCCGAGAACAATCTGAATACGCATGTGATCAGAATGACCTCGCTGCTAATCTGACTACAGGCGTTTTCAGAATTCGGTATCGAGGGGGACACCATGAGCCGCTCCGTAGTCCAGCCAACCGCGAGCGCCGACGCCACACCGTCGACGACTCCCCCGTGGCAGCCCGGCCAACCCCACCACGAACTCGCCGCCGACGTCCGGTGGTGGATGGGCATGCCGCTCGCCTTCGGCCTGTACGGCAGGCTCGCCCTCGACCAGGTCGCCTACCGAGAGGTCGCGGCCGCCGTCGACGCCAGCGGACGGTTCGCCGAGAACTTCACCAATCGCGGGATCCGCAGCTACCTGTGGGGTCCGCTCATGCTGTTCGGCGACGAGAACGACCGCAGGGCCACCGCGGCACGTCTCAAGGACATGCACGGCCAGGTCCGCGGCAAGGGCAGGGGCAACTTCGAGGGCGAGCGATACAGCGCACTCAAACCCGCACTGTGGAAGTGGGTCGGGACCAGCAGCCTGCTCGTCTTCTACACCGGCTACGTCTCCACCTACGGCAAGCAACTCGACGCCGAACAGCGTGAGGTCGTCTACCGGACGATCCTGGCGATGAGCGACTACGACCTCAACAGCGACCAGGCCGCCGTCCCCGCGACCGTCGCCGAGATGGAGGAGTACTACGAATCGGTGGCCACCACCGAACTCGCCGACAACGACTTCCTCCAGTGGGCGAACGGGAGCTTCGACGCGATGCCCGTCCCGACGCTGTTCGGTCCACACTGGCTGCACGTGCTCGTCACCCCGCTCTGGCGTGTCGCCATCCCGTTGCTCTCGCGGCCGGCGCGAGTCTGCGCCGAGGCAGCCGCACATCCCCGCATGCGCGAACTGCTGGGCGTCGAGTGGAATTCGCGACGGGCGTTGGAGTTCCGGGTCTACACCGCGATGATCCGCGCGGGACGCAGGCATCTACCGAAGTGGGCACTCCTCGAACCGCTTGCCTACAACCGCTACCGCTACGAGCGGCTTCGTGCGGCGTACACCGCGCCCCAACTCACCTCGTTCGCGCCGGCGAAGCCGTAGTCGGCACGACCCGGTTCGGCAAGTGCGGCGCCGGGACGCGCCGAGTGGGCCATACTGCAGGGGCACGACGTTGACGATCCGGTCTGGCCCAGCGAGAGGCACGCCCATGGACAAGAAGTCGCTGACCGCACTTGCGCGACAACAGCTCAAGCTGGCGAGAACCGCCACCAGCGGCCGCAGTTCACAAACGATCTACGGCGGCCACCAGCGCAGCCTGCGGCAGACCGTGGTCGCACTCACCGCCGGCGAGCAACTCGCCGAGCACGACTCGCCGGGCGAGGCGACGCTGCAGGTGCTGACCGGCACGTTGACGCTGATCGCCGGGGAGGACTCGTGGAAGGGTTCGACGGGCGACCTCCTCGTCATCCCGGCGTCGCGACACCGCGTCGAGGCCGTCGAGGACGTGGCGTTCCTGCTGACCGTCGCCAAATAGGCGGGGACCGGGTATCGCGCGGCACGGGATCCGCCGGCCGATCGCGTAGGTTCTTCAGGTATGGGCGAGTTGTTCGAGCGCGACGGCGTCGTCGGCGACCTGCACCGGCCGGCGGGCGAGCCGATCGGGTCCATGGTGCTGACCCACGGCGCGGGAGGCAACCGTGACGCCGCGATTCTGCGCCGCGCCGCCGCCGAGTTCGCCGCCGCAGGAGTGCTGGTACTGCGATACGACCTGCCGTTCCGGCAGCGCCGCCCCAAGGGCCCACCGAGTCCGTCGACCGCGGGACAGGACCGCGACGGCATCGCCGCTGCCGCCGCTGCGGTGCGCGAACTGTCCGCTGCGCCACTGCTTCTCGCCGGTCACTCGTACGGGGGCCGGCAGTCGTCGATGCTCGCGGCCGAGCGCCCCGAGATGTGTGACGGGCTGGTGCTGTTCTCGTACCCGCTGCATCCCCCGGGCAAGCCGGACCGCGCCCGCACCGAACACCTGCCCGCCCTCCGGTGTCCGTGTGTGTTCGTCCACGGCACCCGGGACCCGTTCGGCAGCCCCGACGAGATGCGCGCGGCGACGGACCTGATCACCGCACCGCACACCCTCCTCCTCGTCGAAGGCAAGGGCCACGATCTGGCGCCCGACAAGAGCGACGCCGTCCCCTCCGCCGTCGCGGCCGTCACGAGCGCCTTCGGCTGGGTCCGATAGTCCGGCGACGGACCGTCGGGTCGCGGTTTGCCAGTATGGGGCGCATGGGTGCAACTCTGCTGATCGTCGAGGACGACGACCGAGTGCGCGCAGCACTCCGAATGGCACTGGAGGACGAGGGCTACGAGGTCGACGAGGCCGAAGACGCGGAGATCGCCCTCGACCACCTCAAACGGTCTGGTCCGCCCGACGTGATGATCGTCGATCTCATGCTCGGGGACATGGACGGGTTCACCTGCATCCGCCAGGTCCGCCGCGACCACGACGTCCCGATCATCGTGGTCAGCGCACGCGACGACACACACGACGTGGTGGCGGCGCTCGAGGCCGGCGCCGACGACTACGTGACCAAGCCGTTCGAGATCAAGGAGATCACCGCCCGGATGCGGGCACTGCGGCGCCGGGCCGGGGGGCCGGGTGAGTCGAGCACACCGGCCGACATCGTCCTCGACGACGTCCCGGAGGACCCCCTGGTGCTCTCCCCCGCAGGCGGTGTGGTCCGGCGTGGCGACAAACAGGTACACCTGACCCTCACCGAGTTCCGACTGCTGTGCGAACTCGCCCAGTCGCCGGGAATGGTCCTCAGTCGCGCAGTACTGCTCGAGCGGGTGTGGGATCGCGGATTCTTCGGCGACGAGCGGATCGTGGACGTCCACGTGCGGCGGCTGCGCACGAAGATCGAGCGGGACTCGTCGGATCCACGAATCGTGGTCACCGTGCGGGGACTCGGCTACCGATTCGATGCTCCGCGCTAGGGTTCCCACGGTCCGGTCGTTGCGGGACCGCCTCGGGCTGCGCGGCCGGGTGATCCTGACGTTCGCGCTCGGCGCGGCGCTGCTCTCCCTGGTGCTGTCCACGGCGGTCTTCGCCATCAGCAACGAGTACCTGGTCGGACAGCGGGAGCGGTCCGCGGAACGGCAGACCGCGAGCCACGCCGACTTCATCCGCAGTGTGCTCTACGCGTCCGATTCCGCGCCCGACGAGGTGTTGCAGGCCGTCGACCTGCCGGTCGACACGACGATGTTCCTGGATCGGGACGGGACGTGGTCGGCGTCCGACCCGCACGCCGACGCGGCGGTGATCCCGCAGGAACTGCGGGCCTCGGACCCGGAGGCCGGCAACTCGACCATGTACGTCACCATCGCCGGGCATCCGTTCATCGGCACCCGGATGGTCCTCAACGACGCGGGTGACATCCTCTACGAGTTGTCACCGGTGGCCGAGTTGAAGTCGACGCTGCGCATCCTCCGCATCACCCTGATCTCGTCGGCGCTGGTGACCACGGCGGCGGGAGCGGCGATGGGGTTCTGGGCCAGCCGCCGGGTACTGCGGCCCCTGCACGAACTGGCGGGTGCCGCCGCCCGGATCTCCGGCGGCGACCTCGACACCCGGCTGGCCCGGTCGCAGGACCGGGATCTCGACACCATCACCACCTCGTTCAACGCGATGGTCGACTCCCTGCAGCGTCGAATCGACCACGAACGCCGATTCTTCGGGGACGTCAGCCACGAACTGCGTACACCCCTGACCACCCTGGTCACCAGCGTGTCCGTCCTGGAGCGCCAACGCCCGGACCTGCCCGCGCGGTCGGTGCGGGCACTCGACCTGATCAGCGCCGAACTCGACCACACACGCAGACTGCTCGACGACCTGCTCGCCCTCGCGCGGTCGGAGGCGGGGCTGCACCCCGGCGACCTCGAACCGGTGTCGGTCGAGACGCTGTTGAGCCACACCCTCACCCGGTCGAAGCGGTCGGCGGACCTGCTGTCGGTGACCGCGGACGACCGGGTCGCGGCCCGCAAGCTGTCCCTCGAGCGGGCGCTGGTGAATCTGATGGACAACGCCGACCGGCACGGCGGCGGGCTCGTCGCCGTGAGCGTGCGCCGGGACGGCGGGTTCGTCGCGATCGACGTCGACGACGCCGGTCCGGGAGTGGCCCCGGAGGATCGGGAGCGGATCTTCGAGCGGTTCACCACCGGTCGTCCCGCTCGCCGAACCGCGGGCGGGTCCGGCACCGGACTCGGGTTGGCGCTGGTCGCGGAGACGGTCGCCGCGCACGGCGGCACGGTGACGTGTGGCGAACGCCCGGGTGGCGGCGCGCGCTTCACCCTGCGACTGCCTCGGTTACAGACCTGACGGTCGCCGTAACAGGATCGCAAAACAGTCGGCAGGATCAGCTCAACATCGCTCGGGCAGGGTGGAGTTCACCAGCCGCCGGGGACGGATGCGCCGTCCCCGGGACAGCCGAAGGAGCTTTCGTGCCCGAGCTCGTCGACCACCCTGTTCGCGACCGCGTCACATCCGGATTCGACACCGCACCGCACGACACCGCACAACTTCCCGACGACCCGGTGTTCCTGCGCCGCCCCCGCCTCTCCGACGCGGGCCACATGTGGCGGATCGCGAAGGACACCGGCGTCCTCGACCTGAATTCCGGATACGCTTACCTGATGTGGTGCCGGGACTTCGCCGCCACCTCGGTGGTGGCCGAGGTCGGCACCGGGGTCGCCGGGTTCGCGACCGGATTCGTCCGGCCCGAATCCCCGGACACGCTCTTCGTCTGGCAGGTGGCGGTCGACGCCACGGCCCGGGGGCGCGGCGTGGGGGTCGCGATGCTGGACCACATCGTCTGCCGGGCAACACCTTTCGCCGTGCGATTCCTGGAAACCACGATCACCGCCGACAACCCGGCGTCACTTGCGATGTTCACGGCGTTGGCGAGCAGGCGAAACACCGACATCTATGCTCGACCCTTGTTCTCCGAGAACCACTTTCCGGACGGCCACGCCGCCGAGGACCTGTACACGGTCGGCCCGATTCACGAGAACGGACACTGATGACCATCCTGACCTCCACCACTCCGGACACCGACATCTTCACCGAACGCGAATCCGAGGTCCGCAGCTACAGCAGATCCTGGCCCACCGTCTTCACCTCCGCCAAAGGATCCTGGCTCCGCACCGAAGACGGCCGCGACTACCTCGACTTCTTCGCAGGCGCAGGCGCACTCAACTACGGACACAACAACCCCGTCCTCAAACGCGCCCTCATCGACTACCTCGACAGCGACGGCATCACCCACGGCCTCGACATGCACACGGCCGCCAAACGACGCTTCCTCGAAACCTTCGACGCCCTCGTCCTCGCACCCCGCCGACTCGACTACAAAGTCCAGTTCCCCGGACCCACCGGCACCAACGCCGTCGAAGCCGCACTCAAACTCGCCCGCAAGGTCACCGGCCGCGAATCCGTCGTCAACTTCACCAACGCCTTCCACGGCATGACCCTCGGCTCACTGTCCGTCACCGGCAACTCCATGAAACGCGCAGGCGCCGGCATCCCCCTCGTCCACTCCACCCCCATGCCGTTCGACAACTACTTCGACGGCGAAACCCCCGACTTCCACTGGTTCGAACGCGTCCTCGACGACTCCGGCAGCGGCATCAACCGACCCGCCGCCGTCATCGTCGAAACCGTCCAGGGCGAAGGCGGCGTCAACGTCGCCCGCCCCGAATGGCTCCGCGCCCTCGCCGACCTCTGCTCCTCCCGCGGCATCCTCCTCATCGTCGACGACGTCCAGATGGGCTGCGGCCGCACCGGCCCCTTCTTCTCCTTCGAGATCGCCGGCATCACCCCCGACATCGTCACCCTCTCCAAATCCATCGGCGGCTACGGCCTCCCCATGGCCCTGACCCTGTTCAAACCCGAACTCGACGTCTGGTCCCCCGGCGAACACAACGGCACCTTCCGCGGCAACAACCCCGCCTTCGTCACCGCCACCGCCGCACTCGAGCAGTACTGGGCCGACGACCGACTGCAGGTCTCCACGGCCGCGAAGGGCCGGCGCATCGGCGAGATCTTCGCGAACCTCTCGGACTCGTTCGACGGCGTCAGCACCCGCGGACGCGGCATGGTCCAGGGACTGGTCTTCGACGATCCGGGCAAGGCGGTGAAGGTGTGCGGCCTCGCCTTCGACGAGGGACTGCTCGCCGAGACCTCCGGCCCCTCCGACGAGGTCGTGAAACTGCTTCCCCCGCTGACCATCACCCACGACGAGCTGAACCACGGTCTGAGCATCCTGGCCGAGGCGACCGCCAAAGTGTGTGCGTGAGAGGAGAATACGCATGATCGTACGTACCACCGAGGACATCACCGACACCGACCGCGACGTGACGAGCGCCGACGGCAACTGGCGTTCCAAGCGCATCGTCCTCGCCGACGACCGCGTCGGGTTCTCGTTCCACGAGACCACCATCGCGCCCGGCTCGGTCAACGAGTTCCACTACGCGAACCACGTCGAGGCGGTGTGGCTGATCGAGGGCGACGGGATCCTCACCGACCTGGAGACCGGCGAGGTGCACGAACTGCGGCCCGGCACCATGTACCTGCTCGACGGGCACGAGCGGCACCGCGTCGAGCCCGTCACGCAGATGCGCATGCTCTGCGTCTTCAACCCCCCGGTCACCGGTCGCGAGGTGCACGACGAGAACGGCGTGTACCCGCTGTCGGTCCCGCCCACGGAGGGAGTCTCGGAGCTCGAAGGAGTCGGTGCCGATGCATGATCCGATCGACCGGTATCCGACCCGTGTCCTCCACACGCCGGGCCTGCTCGACCGTCCCGACCCCGTGATCTGGGGTTCCGACGCCGATCCGGAGATCCTCGGCTTCGGCTCGCGCGGGTATCTGCACCGCGCCGGAGCGATCTCCCCCGACACCGCCGCGAGGTGCCTGGCGGAGATCGACCGAATCGAGCACGACCCGGACCTTCGCGACGACGAGCGGACGGTCCGGGAGGAGACGGGAGAGGCGGTCCGGTCCGTCTTCGACATCATGAACCTCAGCACGATCGTCGCCGACGCGGTCGAGGAGTCCGGCGCGGCCCACCTGGCCCGCAGGATTCTCGGGAGCGAGGTGTACGTCCATCAGAGCCGCCTGAACCACAAACCGGGATTCGTCGGCGGCGCCTTCTACTGGCATTCGGATTTCGAGACCTGGCACGCGGAGGACGGGATGCCCGCCCCGCGGGCGGTGAGCGCCTCGATCTCGTTGACCGCCAACGAGACGTACAACGGTCCGTTGATGATCGTGCCGGGCAGCCAGCGGGTCTTCGTCCAGTGCCGCGGCGCGACTCCGCCCGACCACCATCACGAGTCCCTGGTGACGACGACGCCCCGGATCGGCACCCCGTCCGAATCCGCGGTCGCCGAACTCGTCGCCGCGCACGGCATCGACGTGATCACCGGGCCTGCCGGGGCGATGACGGTGTTCGACAGCAACGTGCTGCACGCCTCGAGCGGCAACATCAGTCCGCTCGAACGCGCCAACATCTTCGTCGTCTTCAACAGCGTCGAGAACCGCCTTCGAGAGCCGTTCGCCGCGGATGCACCGCGTCCACGCCACCTCGCTGCCCGCTGACCACCCGATCCCGGGGTGCGGCCGTACCCGCAGTAGGCTGCGGGCATGGTCGACGATCCCGCTTCCGGCCTGAACGAACTGCTCGAGACGGTGCACCGTCGGCTCGGCGAGGCGGTGACCTCGCCGGACACCCTGCGCGACCTCCTCGAGGCCGTCCTGGTCGTCGGTGCGGATCTGGATCTCGACACCATCCTGCAGCGGATCGTCGGTGCCGCGACCGACCTGCTCGGTGCCCGCTACGGCGCCCTCGGGGTGAGGGCACCCGGTGGCGGGCTGTCCGAGTTCGTGTACGAGGGGATCGACTCGACGACCCGGGCGTCGATGGGCCACCTCCCCGAGGGACGAGGGTTGCTCGGCCTGCTGATCAACGATCCGCGGCCGGTGCGCATCCGCGAGCTCGCCACGCATGCCGCATCGGTCGGGTTCCCGCCGAACCATCCCCCGATGCACAGCTTCCTCGGCATGCCGATCATCGTCCGCGGGCAGGCGTTCGGCAGCATCTATCTCACCGAGAAGCGGGGCGGACCCGAGTTCACCGACGAGGACCAGACGATCCTCACGGTGCTCGCCGAGTCCGCGGCGCTCGCCATCGACAACGCCCGCCTGTTCGAGCAGTCCCTGGTGCGGGAACGCTGGCTGACGGCGATGTCGTCGATCACCTCACGACTCCTGGTGGGCGGATCGGTGCCGGAGACGTTGGACCTGCTGGTGCGGCGAACTCGGGAACTCAGTTCCGCCGACACCGTCACCATCGTCGACACGCTGGGTGGCACGAGCGTCGTCTCCGCCACCACCGATCCCGACGTCGCCGTGGGGCAGGACGTCGACTTCGCCGAGCTCAGCGCCGGTGCGGCCCGGACCGCGACGCTGCCGGTGGCGGGCCCGCAACACGTCCAGGGCGCGCTGGTCGTCGCTTCCCACGCCGACGACCGGGAATGGGACCCGGACGAGTTGCAACGGCTGGCGTCGATGGCGGACCTGGCTGCGGTGGCCCTCGAGTTCGCCCACCAGCAGCATCAGCAGCGGCTGCTGGACGTCTTCGCCGATCGCGATCGCATCGCCCGCGACCTCCACGACAACGTCATCCAACGGCTGTTCGCCACCGGGATGAGTCTGCAGTCGGTGCTCGGCGCCGCGCACGGACGCACCTCCGAGGTGTTGACCCACGCCGTCGAGCAGCTCGACCGGACGGTCCGCGAGATCCGGACCACGATCTTCGATCTGCAGTCCGCCGAGTCCACCGCCCCGGCCGGACTGCGCCGACGGCTGCTGGACGTGATCGGCGAGCTCACGGCGGATGTCACACCGTCGGTGCAGTTCTCCGGCCCGATCGACACCCTCGCCTCGGAGGCCATCGCAGCGCACGCGGAAGCCGTTCTGCGCGAGTGCCTTTCGAATGCGCGACGACACTCGGGCGCAAGCTCGATCACGGTGACCGTGTCCGCGGGCGAGGACTTCACGGTGACGGTCGCCGACGACGGCGTCGGAATGTCGGGCACCGAGTCCCGGAGCGGGCTCGCCAATCTCGGCAAACGGGCCGCGGCCTGCGGCGGCCGGTTCGATGTCGAGTCTGCACCGGGCTCCGGCACCACGATCACCTGGCGGGTGCCGCTCGGCTGAGGGCACCCGCCCGGCGCGTCAGCCGATCGGCGGCAGAGTGACGACCTGACCGGCGTAGGCCAGGCCGGCGCCGAAGCCGAGCAGCAGCGCCGTGTCGCCCGGCTTGGACGCGCCCGATCGGATGATCTGCTCCATCGCCATGGGGATCGACGCGGCGCTGGTGTTTCCCGATTCGACGATGTCGCGCGCGACGACGACCCGCTCGGGCAGGTCGAGGGTGCGAATCAGGGCGTCGGTGATCCGGCTGTTCGCCTGGTGCGGCACGAAGGCGTCGAGATCCTCGGCGGCCACGCCGGCCTTCTCGAGCGCGGCCCGGCACGCCTTCTCCAGGAACGTGACCGCCCAGCGGAAGACGGCGGGCCCGTTCATCCGGATGTACGGCCGCTCCGGGAGCGGAGCGCCGTCCGAGACCGCGGCGACCTCGTTGAAGAACGTCATGAAGTCCTTGTCCTGCTTGATCGCGGCCGTCTGGCTGCCGTCGGAGCCCCACGCGACCGGCCCGATGCCCTCGACGTCGGACGGTCCGACGACGACGGCGCCCGCGCCGTCGGCGAAGATGAACGCGCAGGTGCGATCGGACTGGTCGAGCAGGTCGGACAGCCGCTCCACGCCGATCACCAGGACGTGGCGGGCCTGGCCCGCGCGGACGAGGCTCGCGGCGTTGCCGAGCGCGTAACAGAATCCGGCGCAGCCCGCCGAGACGTCGTACGCGGCGGTGTCGTGCATGCCGAGTTCGGTCGCGACCACGGCGCCGGCCGAGGGCCCGAGCACCATCTGGGACGACGTGGCGAGCACGACGGCGTCGATCTGGTCCGCGGCGAGACCGGCCGCGCGGAGCGCGGCGTCGGCGGCCGCGACGCTCATCGAGACGATCGACTCGTCGGCGTCGGCCCAGTGCCTGGCCGTGATGCCGGATCGGGTCCTGATCCACTCGTCGGAGGAGTCGATCCGGTCGACGATCTCGGAGTTGGGAACGACGCGCCTCGGGCGGTACACCCCCAACCCGAGGAGGGCGGTGTTGGTGACTGGACTTGCGGTGGCGATCTGCGCTGCCATGACATCCTCTCCATGTGAACCGATCGGTTCACGTGTTGATGTGTGTCTAACATGAACCGATCGGTCCACACAACATTTCCGGCGACGAACACTGGGAGCTCTCGGATGACCACGGCACGACCACGCGCCCGCCTGCTCTCCACCACCATCACGACGGTGCAGGAGCTGGGGGTCCACGCGGCGGGCCTGTCCGAGCTGCTCAAGCGCAGCAATGCCTCACGGAACTCGCTCTACCAGCACTTTCCCGGAGGGAAGGGTCAGCTCGTGGAGACGGCGACCAGAATCGTCTCCAGACTCGTGCACTCACACCTCGCCACCATGGCCGACGCGCTGCCGTCCACCGCGTCGATCGAGACGTGGCTCGACGACCTCTTCGCGTTCTGGCGCGAGCCACTCGAGACCAGCGAGTACCGCCTGGGCTCGTTCATGATGGCCGCGGCACTCGACGAACCGGACACCGCAGTGCAGGCCGCGGCAGGCCAGGCCTTCACCGAATGGACCGACCGGCTCGCCTCCGGCCTCGCCGCGGCCGGCGTCGAGGGCGGCGCCGCCCGATCGACGGCGGGTCTGCTGCTCTCCGCCGTCGAGGGCGCCATCCTGCAGTCCCGCGCACTCGAATCGAGCGAGCCGTTCGACGACGCCCGCACCCAGCTCGGCATCCTGCTGCGTCACCACCTGCCCGAGGCCGGGTGACGGTCCTCACCGCTTCGCGTCGGGCTTGCCCTTCAGCTCGGTCGCCAGCACCGCCGCCTGCGTGCGGCGCTGCATCCCCAGCTTCGCCAGCAGGCGCGAGACGTAGTTCTTCACGGTCTTCTCCGCCAGGTGCATCCGGGCACCGATCTCCCGATTCGTCAGGCCCTCACCGATCAGCTCGAACACCGCCCGCTCCTGATCGGTGAGCTCCTCGACGAGTCCGGACTGGTTCCGCTGCGCTCGAATCCGCGCGAGCACGGCGGCGGTCTCGCGGTCGTCGAGCAGCGAGCCGCCGGCCGCGACCGTGCGGACCGCCTCGATCAGGTCGATGCCGAGGATCTGCTTGAGCAGGTAGCCCGACGCCCCGGCCATCACCGCGTCGAACAGGGCTTCGTCGTCCGAGTACGAGGTCAGCATCAGGCAGCGCAGCCCCGGCATCCGGGACCGCAGCTCACGGCACAGCTCGACCCCCGAGCCGTCCGGAAGCCGGACGTCGAGCACCGCGACGTCCACTCCGTCCGCGGGTACGGACGCGAGGGCCTCGGCAACGCTCGACGCCTCCCCCACGACGATGAGGTCGGGCGCGGCACCGAGCAGGTCCACCAGGCCACGGCGGACGATCTCGTGGTCGTCGACGAGGTACAGGCGTGTCGGCATGTACCGATCCCAGCACATCGGGACCTTCGGCCCTATCGACCGGGTCCCCCCTTCGGTGAGGCTGTGGCGGTGCCATCCCTCGGTGGTACCCCACACCGCTCGGCGAACGGGGATCGACTGTGACGCGTGAACTGACCCAGCTCGAACTCCTCCGCGAACTCGAACCGGTCGCCGAGGAGAACGTGCACCGGCACCTGTCGATGGCGAAGGACTGGCACCCGCACGATTACGTGCCGTGGGACGACGGCCGCAACTTCGCCGCCCTCGGCGGCGTCGACTGGGATCCTGCGCAGTCACGGCTCGGCGAGGTCGCGAAGGCCGCCATGATCACCAACCTGCTGACCGAGGACAACCTGCCGTCCTATCACCGGGTGATCGCCGAGAACTTCTCCCGCGACGGCGCCTGGGGGACCTGGATCGGCCGGTGGACCGCCGAGGAGAACAAGCACTCCGTCGTGATGCGGGACTACCTCGTCGTCACGCGCGGAGTCGATCCGGTGGCACTGGAGAACGCCCGGATGACCCACATGACGGCCGGGTTCCACCCCGACCTGCAGGAGGGCCTGCTCGACGCGGTCACCTACGTGACCTTCCAGGAACTCGCCACCCGGGTCTCCCACCGGAACACCGGCAGGGCCTGCGGCGACCCGATCGCCGATCGTATGCTCGCCCGCGTCGCAGCGGACGAGAACCTGCACATGATGTTCTACCGCAACATCACCGGAGCCGCCCTCGACCTCGCGCCGGCCCAGGCGATGCGGGCCATCGTGAAGATCCTCGACAACTTCCAGATGCCCGGTGCGACCATGCCGCAGTTCCGGCGCAACGCCGTGCTGATCGCCAAGGGTGGCATCTACGACCTCCGACAGCACCTCGACGACGTCGTGCTGCCGGTACTGAGAACCTGGAAGGTGTTCGAACGCAACGATTTCAGCGGCGAGGCGGAGACCCTGCGCGAGGACCTCGACGACCTGCTGAACGGGCTGCGTGCCGACGCGGAACGGTTCGAGGAGGCGCGGGACCGGGCGCTGGCCCGGGCCGCCGCACGCGGAAAGGTGGCGGTTCGATGACGGCGATCGAGGACGACACCGACCGGGTGCCACCGAGCACCGACACCGGTGCACTGTTCGAGACGGCGCTGACGATGGCGGCGGCGGCCAAGCGCGGCAACGTGACCGCGTGGGCGGAGGCGAAGTCCGCGCGGCACGATCCCGACGCGCTCGCGTTCCTGAACTCGGTACTGCTCGGCGTACTGATCGAGAACGACGCCGTTCGCCGCGGCGTGCATCCCGCCGACGTGTGGGCGCAGCTGCGCAGGGGTGGACTCGACGAGTTCGGCTGACGGACGCGACTCGGGGCCGGTGCCGCCGGGCACCGGCCCCGAGTACGTCACGGGTTGTGGCGGCTAGGACGTCTCCGCCGGGCGGACGATCAGCACCGGGCAGTCCGCCGTGCTCATCAGCGCCGCGCTCGTGGAGCCGAGGAGCATGCCACGGAACCCGCCGCGACCGCGGCTGCCGACGACGAGAAGCTGTGCCTGCTCGGAGAATTCACTGAGCACCCGCACCGGCCGGTCGCGCCGCACGACGCGCTGCACCGGAACGTCCGGGTACTGCTCGATCAGACCGGCGAGCTGCTCGGAGAGCACCGCCTCCTCCGCCGCCTGGATCGCGCTCCAGTGCGGGTCGTCCTCGGTCGCGCCGAGCGACGGCTGCACCGACACGTCGCTCCACACGTTCACCGCAACGAGCTGCGCGTTACGGGCGGATGCCTCCTGGAACGCGACTTTCGTTGCAGCCGCGCTGATCTCCGAGCCGTCGATGCCGACGACGACCGGCCCCTCGGTCGGGGCGTGGCCGTCGAGGGTGCGGCCGCGGACGACCGCGACCGGTGTCGTCGAGTGGGACGCGACGGCGCGGGCCACCGATCCGAGGAGGGCTCCACTGAACTCGCCGAGCCCACGGCTGCCGAGCGCGATCATCGACGCACCGGGCGCGTACTGCAGCAGCACCTCCGCGATCCGTCCCTCGTGCAGTTTGGTGTCGATCTCCAGGCCTGCGTCGTCGACCGCCTCCCGCGCGAGAACCGCCGCGCTGTCGAGGTGCGCGCGCCCGGCGTTCTTCAGGTCGTCGCCGTAGCCTCGGACCAGGTAGGGCTCGCTGTAGTAGTAGGCGGGCACGTGGACCACGGAGACCAGCAGCAGCGGGAGCTTACGGGCCACAGCCGTCCGGGCGGCCCACACCACTGCGGTCGACGCCGCATCTGATCCGTCCACTCCCACCACGACGGGCTTGCTTGAACTCATGCTGCTCCTCATATCGACCGACTACGCTGTCCCGCCCATTGTGTCCGCTTCCGGCCCGGTCCGCGTGGGTCGAAGGTCCCCGTGTCGGCATCATGTCCGTCACGTCGGTGCCCGCCGCGAGTGTCACCTGGCGGATCGCGCCGGCGAATCCTACTGTTGACAGTGCAACCCGATCCGGTTGCGCGCGTCCAGCAAGGAGCGTGTGATGGCCGATTCGACGACGCACAGGAACCCGGTGCTCTCCCGGATGACGCCGGGACGCTGGCTGGCACTGGTGCTGGTGGTGCTGGCCGTGATCTTCATCTTCCAGAACACGGCGACGACCAGCATCTCGCTGGCGTGGCTCACGATCGACGCCGCGCTCTGGCTGGTCCTGCTGGTCGTGTTCGCAATCGGATGGATCGCCGGCTGGCTGCTCGGCAGGCGCAAGCCCGACTGACCCGACCGCGAGCGTCGGCCGGGTGCGCGCGGGCCGGCGCATCGCGATCGAGGCGACGTTCCGACATCCTCGCGCACCCGGCGCGGACTCACGCGTCGATGATCGCCCGCAGCTTCTCGATCTGCGCGACGCGACCGGCCGAGTCGGGGGCGATCGCGTTGACGGTGAGCGTCGTCGCGCCCGCCTCCTTGAACGCGGCGACGCGCTCCCGGACGTATCCTTCCGGGCCGATCAGGGAGATCGCGCGCACCAGCTCGTCCGGGACCGCCGCGGCGGCTTCCTGCTTCTTGCCGTCCAGGTACAGGTCCTGGATGGTCTTCGCTTCGGCCTCGTAGCCGTAGCGGCAGGCGAGGTCGTTGTAGAAGTTCTTGCCGCGGGCGCCCATGCCGCCTATGTACAGCGCGAGGTGCGGCTTGATCCAGTCGAGCATGTGGTCGACGTCGTCGCCGATGGCGAGCGCGGGGCCCGCGTAGATCTCGAGGTCACCGAGGGACGCGTCGCGCTTGGCCTTGCCCGCGGCGATCGCCTCGCCCCACACGTCGCCGGCACGCTCGGGGTGGAAGAAGATCGGCTGCCAGCCTTCGGCGATCTCGGCGGTCAGCGCGACGTTCTTCGGACCGAGCGCCGCGATGACGATCGGGATCTTCTCGCGCACAGGGTGATTGATGATCTTCAGCGGCTTGCCGAGACCGGTTCCCTTGTCGGCGGGAAGCGGGATCTGGTAGTACTTGCCGTCGTACTGCACCTTCTCGCGACGCCACACCTGGCGGCAGATGTCGACGAGCTCGCGGGTGCGGCCGATCGGCGCGTCGTAGCGGACACCGTGGAAACCCTCGATGACCTGCGGCCCGGACGCCCCCAGACCGAGCACGAACCGGCCGTCCGAAACGAAGTCCAGACCGGCCGCGGTCATCGCCATCAGCGACGGCGTGCGGGTGTAGATCTGGAAGATTCCCGATGCGAGCTTGAGGGTGGTCGTCTTCGCCGCGAGGTAGCCGAGCTGGCTGACGGCGTCGAAGGAATAGGCCTCCGCCATGAACACGATGTCGAGCCCGGCGCGCTCGAGGTCGGCTACCTCGGCAACGGTCTCGGCGAACCCGCCGCTGTAGGTGATCTGCGTTCCGATGCGCACTCGGACACTCCATTCGAAGAGGGGGACAGCTTCGTAGGACATTACGCATCACGGCACCGAATCCGTAGGACCGTGCCGAGCACGATCAGTGACCGGCAGCGCCTGTTTTCCGCGGGTGACTCACGTCACGCTCGGGGTTCCGATGTGGCACACGGAACAATAATTGCATTGCACTGCAAGTTTGCAGGCGAGTGCAAATTCCGTACCGTTGAGTCGTGACCGTGCAACCAAGCCTTCGAGATCAGAAGAAGGCCGCCACCCGCCTCGCGCTCAGCGATGCCGCGATGCGGCTCGCCAAGCCGGCCGGTCTCGATGTCGTGACGGCCGAGGCGATTGCCTCCGAGGCCGGCGTGTCCACCCGGACCTTCCACAACTACTTCGCCTCGAAGGAGGACGCGGTCCTCTACCGCCTCGAGGCGGACGTCACCACCTGGGTCGCCCGGTTGGCCGAACGACCGGAGGGCGAGCCGATCTGGGACTCGCTGGAAGCGGTGGTCCAGTCGGTGCTCACCGACCCCGTCCGGGACCTCGACGAACTGGTGGCCGAGATGGCGCTGATCGAGTCCAGCCCCGCCCTGCTCGCCCGCAAGCTCCAACTGGAGGGTCGAGTGGGCCGGATCCTCGGTGAGGCGATCGCCGACCGCACCGGCACCGACATCGACACCGACCTCTACCCGAACCTGCTGCAGATGACCGCCGGTGCGGCATGCAAGGCCGCCATCGAACTGTTCATCCACGGCGACACCGGGCACCCGACTCCGGCATCGATCGTTCACGAGGCGTTCCAGATGCTGCGCAACGGCATCCCGCAGCCTGCACCGTCACGGTCCACGGCAACCCCCGGATCGTCCGAACCGTAACCACCCCGACCAGCGCTCCCGAAAACCCTGCACACCCGCAACACGAAGGGTCCCCCATGGCCACCTATCTGTACCGGATCGGCAAGTTCGCCTACCGGCGCAAGGGCACTGTTCTCTCGCTGTGGCTCGCGCTGCTCGTCCTCATGGGCGTCGGCGCGGCGACACTGTCCGGCCCGACCAACGACTCGTTCTCCATCCCGGGGACTCCCGCGCAGAAAGCGCAGGACCTGATGGCGGAGCGCTTCCCGTCCGACGGCAAGGACCCGTTCAACTCCATCTCGGCGCGGTACGTGTTCGCCGCACCCGAGGGCCAGACACTCGACACCCCCGAGAACCAGGCCGCGATGGACGCGACGCTGGCCGGGATTCGCGGCATCGAACTCGTCGAACCCGCCGCGAAGGCCGATCCGGCCACCGCCGCGGCGCCCGAGGAGGCCGCGGGCGCACTGGTGAACCCGGTCGTCGCCGACGGGCAGATGACGCAGATGGCGACGGCACAGGCCGAACAGACCGGCAAGCCCCTGGACCAGGCGACGGCCGACGCGGCAGCACTTTCACCGCTGAGCCCCGACAAGACCGTCGGCTACGTCGAGGTGCCGTTCTCCGGTGACTTCACCAACGTGAACGCCGAACTGGTGGACCAGATCGAGGCCGCGGCGCAACCCGCCCGAGACGCCGGCCTGACCGTCCAGATCAGCGGCAGCGCCGCCCAACTGCAGGAAGCCCCCGGCGGCACCGCCGAGCTGATGGGCATGGCCGTGGCCGCGGTCGTACTCGTACTGACCTTCGGCTCGCTCGTCGCCGCGGGCCTGCCGCTGCTGTCCGCGATCATCGGCGTCGGCATCGGCAGCCTCGGCATCACCGTCGCGACCGGCTTCACCGAGCTCGGCTCGATGACCCCGACCCTCGCCGTGATGATCGGCCTGGCCGTCGCCATCGACTACTCACTGTTCATCGTGTCGCGGTTCCGCCACGAGGTCAGTGTCACCGGAAACCGGGAGGAAGCCGCCGGCCGAGCGGTCGGCACGGCCGGATCGGCCGTCGTGTTCGCCGGTCTGACCGTCATCATCGCGCTCGTCGCGCTGCGGGTCGTCGGCATCAAGTTCCTCAGTGACATGGGTATGGCCGCCGGCTTCGCGGTGCTGATCGCGGTGCTCGTCGCACTGACCTTCCTGCCCGCCTTCCTGGGGCTGCTCGGGAAGAAGGCGTTCGCCGGGCGCATCCCGTTCGTCAAGGCGCCGGATCCCGAGGCGGAGGACGCCAAGCCCGGCCCCGCGTCGCGCTACGCCGGCTGGGTGGCCCGCAAGCCGCTGATCCCGCTCGTCGCCGGCATCGTGATCCTCGGCCTGTTCGCCGCACCCGCGGCCGGACTGAAGCTGGCCCTGCCCAGTGAGGCGAGCGGCGACCCGGCAACCAGCTCCCGCCAGGCGTACGACCTCGTCTCCGGCGCATTCGGCCCCGGCCGCAATGCTCCGCTGATCGTCGTCGTCGACGCGCAGGACGCGACCGTCCCCGAGCAGGAGGCGTTCGGCACCGTCGTCCGGTCGATCAGCGAGCAGGACGACGTCGCCAACGCCCAGATCGTGGGCATGAACCCCGCCGGAGACACCGCCCAGATCCTCGTCACACCCGGCAGCGGCCCGACCGACGAGAAGACGGTCGACCTGATGCAGTCGATCCGGGACAGCGAGGTCGGTCTGAACGAGGAGATCGGTGTGAGCTTCGGCGTCACCGGTCAGACCGCGCTCGAGACCGACATCTCCGATCGCCTGCTGAGCGCACTGATCCCGTACCTGGTCATCGTCGTCGGCCTCGCGTTCATCCTGCTGATGCTCGTGTTCCGCTCGATCCTGGTGCCGCTGACCGCGGCACTCGGCTTCCTGCTCAGTGTCGCCGCCACCTTCGGCGCGACGGTCGCGATCTTCCAGGAGGGCTGGGGCGGCCTGATCGCCAACCCGCAGCCGCTGGTCAGCTTCATGCCCATCTTCCTGATCGGCGTGGTGTTCGGTCTCGCGATGGACTACCAGGTGTTCCTGGTGACCCGGATGCGGGAGGAGTACGTGCACGGGGCGACCGCCAAGAAGGCCATGACGATCGGCTTCAGCCACGGCGCCCGTGTCGTCGGCGCGGCCGCGCTGATCATGATCTCGGTGTTCGGTGCCTTCATGCTCGAGGACAACGCGTTCATCAAGTCGATCGGCTTCGCACTCGCGGCCGCCGTGTTCTTCGACGCCTTCATCGTCCGGATGGTGATCATCCCGGCGCTCATGTCGCTGCTCGGCGACAAGGCATGGTGGCTGCCGAAGTGGCTCGACAAGATCCTGCCGAACGTCGACGTCGAGGGCGAGAAGCTCCGCAAGGAGCTGACCCCCTCCGGCAAGGTGGACGAACCGGTCACCGCCGGATAGCACGTCACACCCCTCACCCCCGGTCTGTCGGATCACTCCGACGGGCCGGGGGTGACTTCGTTCCGGGCCCGCCTCGTCGCCCGGGTTCCGCGTGCCGTAAGCGGTAGCGTCCCCGTGGTGGACACACCAGCACTCGACGCCCGGATGGTGGCGATGCTCCCGTGCGCCGACATCGACCGGACTGCGGAATTCTGGACCGCCCTCGGACTTTCCGTCACCTACCGGCAAGCGCGACCGAACCCGTATCTCGCGCTCGGCCGCGGTGGCGTGGCGCTCCACTACTACGGCCTCGAGAATCTCGACCCGGACGACAACCACGGCACGTGTGGCGTCGTCGTCGACGACACCGAACCGCTGCACCGCCTGTTCACCCGGGGGCTCACCGCGAGGTACGGCCGGATTCCGCTCAGCGGGCTCCCTCGCATCACACGGCCGCGGCAGCGCGCCAACAACGCCGGCCTGAGCGGATTCAGCGTCGTCGACCCCGACGGCAACTGGATTCGCGTCAGTCGCCGACCCGCGACTCCGGACGAGACGCCCCGGGCCGTCGACGACCGCGTCGACTGGGTGTCCGCGGGCGGTGGACCACTCGCGCGGGCCCTGGAGAACGCCGTCGTCATGGCGGATTCGCACGGCGTCGAGTCGCAAGCGCATCGACTGTTGTCCGGGGCCCTCGCCCGTCACCCCGGCGCCCCGGTCGCCGAACGTTCGGCAGCGTGGGGGTACCTCGCCGAACTGAGCGCGCGACTGGGCGATGTGCCCGCCGCCGAACGCGCCCGGGACGAGAGGTGGCGCTGTCGGTGCGTGACGGTCTGACCGACGACGAGCTCGACGCCGTCGCCGACGTGCTGCACGACCTCGACGACATCGGCCTCAACGCTCCCCGATTCGACACGAGTCCTGACCCGAAAGGCTGACGTGAACACGCCTCCCCGGACCCCGGACGCCCGGACCGCCAAGCTCCGCACCCCGATGTTCTGGCTGGCGCCGATCACCGCGGTGTCACTGCTGATGTCGCTGCTCGCGGCGCTCTACCTCGGCGGAATCCTGGACCCGAAGGGCAACCTGCGGGACTTCCCCATCGCCGTGGTGAACCAGGACGAGGGCGACGTGCCGCCCGGGTCCGACACCCGGCAGAACATCGGCGACCAGATCGTCGCCGGCCTCGTCGAGGGCGTCCCGTCCGACAAGATCGATCTGAAACAGGTCGGCATCGCCAGTGCCCAGCAGATGCTCGATTCGGCCGAGGTCTACGGGGCGATCGTCATCCCCTCGGACTTCACCAAGAGACTGACGATCCTCGCCGAGTCGAGCGTGGTCCCCGGTGACGTCGAGAAGCCGGTGATCACTGTCTTCACCAACCCTCGCGCCGGCACCTTCGCGGCCGCCCTCACCTCGGCCATCACCGATCCTGCCCTCGCGGCGGTGAACGAGAAGGTCGGCACCCAATTGTCCGGGCAGGTCGCCGCCGCGGTAGGCGAGACACCCGTCCCGGGCGCGGCGAGGCTGACCCTGGCCACCCCGATCGACGTACTGACCGTGGCGCACAAGCCGCTGCCCGACGGCACCGGAAACGGGCTGTCCGCGTTCTACTACGCGCTGCTGGTGATCCTCGCCGGCTTCACCGGCGCGATGGTGGTGAACACCCTCGTCGACGGAATGCTCGGCTTCGCACCCACCGAGTTCGGTCCGCGCTACGTACACAACCCGAAGGTGGAGATCTCGCGTCTGCACACCCTCGCGGTCAAGTGGGGGATCATGGTGATCCTCGCCCTGCTCGTGTCCGGGTTGTACGTGGGCATTTCACATCTGTTGGGCATGCCACTGCCGAACGCCCTCGGCCTGTGGATGTACGGCGTGTTCGCGATCGCCGCCGTCGGGATCACGGCACTGTCGGTACTGGCCGTGTTCGGCAGCATCGGGATGATCGTCAACCTGATCGTGTTCGTCGTGCTCGGACTCCCGTCCGCAGGCGGCACGATCCCGATCGAGGCGACGCCGCCGTTCTTCGGCTGGCTCGCGACGTTCGAGCCGATGCACCAGGTGTACATCGGGATTCGCAGCCTGCTGTACTTCGGGCAGGGCGGCGCGGCGGGCCTCACCCACTCCGTCGCGATGACGGGGATCGGGCTCGCGATCGGCCTGCTGCTCGGCGGGGTCGTCACCTATCTCTACGACCACAAGGGATTTCATCGCGGGACGGCGGAGGTCCGCGGTTCCTGAGTCCTCGGGAACAACGCGCGCCGAGCCACGTCGACGTAGCGGTGCTCGGGTCCGCGGGCGGCGATCACCTTGCGCCACCCCACGTAGGCGGCGAGCGCAGCGCGATCGGACCCCTGCACCCCGAACAGTTCCCGCGCCGTCGGGTGCAGCAGTTCCCGGACCACACCGGCAGGCATCCAGCGGACCACCCAGGAGTCCGGCCGGAGGAGTTGTTCACGGAAGAACTCGCCGTCGCGGCCGAGGCGCAGCCCCGCGCACGCGTCGGCGAAGTAGTCCTGGAAGTCGGTCCACGTGGCGGGCATCGCTCGGGCGGAGATGCCGTATCTGCGGTACCAGATCGAGCACTCCTCGTACAGCCGTTCCCGCTCGGCGGGTGTCAACGGCCGGATGAACGTCTCGACCATCGTGAACAGCGTGTCCACATAGGTGGCGTGCTGAAAGTGGAACAGTTCCGGGTTCAGAGCGTGATACCGCCGACCGTGATCGTCGGTGCCCTTCACCCGCTCGTGTCCGTACCGGATCAGCGAGGACAGGTCGCGGTCGGCATACGCGATGCCGGTGAGCATTGGAACGGTGTGCCGCTCGTGCTCCCAGACCCGTTTCGGGGTGGTGGAGTGCTCCCGGATCGCACCGGAGATGGACGGGTGCAGCATCTGCAGGGACACGGCCCGCGGCAACGTCAGCAGGAAGCGGCGGTCACCGAGGAACTCCCACAGCAGTGTTCCCGGCCCGAGTCCGTCGTCGAGCGCGGGCATCAGATCAGCTTGGTGCCCTTGTTGATCCGCCGGCGCAGGTCCCGCATGAGGACGTAGCTGCCCCCGTGCCGGACGAACCGCGGCAGGAACCGGTTGACGAACGCGACGAAGATGAACAGGTGCTCGAACCGTCGCCTGTCGTCCTCGGTCCACTCGAGGTCGAGCTTCTCCCGGAACAGCGGAGGCAGGAAGCCGATCGTCAGGAATCTCAGCAGGTTTCGGAACTGGAAGCGCAGCGGCCAGGCGATCATCCGGAGGTCGACGAGATCGTTGACGAATTGTTTTGTGCGGTCGTCGAACTCGACGCGCTCACAGGCCGTGTTCCAGTACACCTCGAAGTCGGCGCGGGTCGCCGGCCACATCTCCTCGGTGACCTGCAGCGTGGTGCCCAGCGTCGAGGCCTTCTGGTAGAAGTGCTCGAGTTCGTCGGGCGGGAGGATGCCGTGCAGCAGTTGGTGCGAGTCCTCGAACCCGATGTACAGGCACGCCGCGACCCACATCTGCAGTTCACGGTTGAACGCGTTGTAGGCGACGGGGCTGTTCTCGTCGGACCGGACGTGCCGGTGCGCCCCGTTGACCGCCTCCCGGTAGGCGTGACGCTCGGCGTCGGTGCCGAGGATCGCGACGGCGAGGTACTGGGTGGTGGTGCGGGCCCGCTTCCAGGGGTGGTGCATGAGAGCCCCGGATTCGACCTTGCTCTCCATCACCCCGTACGCGACCTCGGGCCAGCCGATCTGCATCGCGACGTTCGCGGCGGCACCGGCGAACGACCAGAAGTCGAGCGCGTCGGTGAGGTCCGGGTTCTTGCGGATCCACCGCTTGCGGGTGGCGGTGATGGTGATGCGCGTGCGGTCCGTCGTCAGCCGCGGACGCCCGTCGAGCCGGCTCTCGTCGAGATCGACGTAATTGCGAGGCATACCGCCCCCTCCTCAGATGGATCCCCCGGTGAGCGAAACGATCGGCACACCAACAACTGTCGCAGGCCTCCGGTGCGGACACCCCCCGTGCTCACACCTCTACCACCTGCGGAATTATCGTTAACATACCATCTGATACAACTTCGTCAAGACTGTTTCATTCGTGATCTCGGCGAGGCCGCGACAGCGCCCGCCCGACACCCCCCCGCTACACTGCCTAGTGCAGCGGGGACGGACACGCGTGTCCGGAACCCGACGCCCTCGTAGCTCAGGGGATAGAGCACGGCTCTCCTAAAGCCGGTGTCGCAGGTTCGAATCCTGCCGAGGGCACACCCGGAATCGCATCCCGCCCGCCGTCGCCCTACAGCATGCGCGGCGCGTCACCACCCTCGTACAGGTCGGTCCGGTCGACGACGTTCCACAGCTCGACCGTCTGGACGATCCAGAACGCGGCGAACTCCACGATGAGCAGGGCCTCGGTGACGATCACGAGATGCCCCCAGTCGGGGAACGCGAGGTGCACGACGACGACAGCGACCAACGTGGCCATCATCGCGGTCGCGACAACCCGATAAAGCCGGGCATAGCGAGCCCCGTCCGGCGTGTACGCCGCCGAGACGGCACTGGCGATCGCCACGCCGATGACCCCCGCGAACACCAGCGTCGCCGCCACCGTGTGTGCGTGCCGCGCGAACAGGTCCGGCGCGAACACGAACACGAGCAGGCCCGCCACCACGATCACCCAACCGAGGATCCGCACCGCACGGGCCACCGGGCGCAGCGACCGGTCGGCCCCCGTCCGCCGGGCGATCACCAGCGCCGCGATCTCGGCGACGGCGCCCGCGATCAGGATCGCCCACACGCTGTCGCGGACACTGTCGGGCATGCCGTCGGCCGCTGCGGTAACCGTCCACCCGCACTCGCCCCGCGACGGCGGCGCCGCGGGAACGACCGCGACGACGAACGCCAGGAAGCCGGCCAGGTTCAACAGCACGTCCTCGGTGTCCGAACTGCCCTTGTAGACGATCAGGCCGACACCGAGCGCACACAGGACGGCGACGAAGACATCCCCCACCGACGAGTAGTAGAACGCGCTGATCGAGTTCCGCCAGCAACCCGATCTCGCGGTCGCCAGCAGGATCGCGGTCGCGAGGGACACCACCAGGACGACGGTGGCCAGCCTCAGGTACCGGTACGTGGTGAGGACAGCGTCGCCTCTGCCCTCGGCGCCGTCGCTCATGGCTCTCACCTCCCGCACCCTCCCCCGAGTATCCCGCCGTGAACGTCGACTCCGCGCCCGACACGGCGGGTGACACGTCGCCCGATCGCCGCGTTCACCGTGGTCGCACGCGGCCGCCCCCTGTTGCCACTACGCCGGGTCACGGGCACTATGTCCGGGTGCCTCGTTCCGGACCGGCCCCCGTCATCCTTCTGCCGCTCACCTTGAGCGCGGTGATGGTGCTCGCCGGATGCTCCACTCCGGACGCCGCCTCGGACCCCGCGGCCGCGCCGTCGACGACACCGAGCGCGTACACGAAACTCCCGTCGACGGCCTCGATCGGACACTGTGGCCCCGACAGTGGACTGACCCATTCACCGGGAACTCTCACCATCGCAACCGACTCCCCCGCCTACGCGCCCTGGTTCGTCGACGACGACCCTTCCAACGGAAAGGGTTTCGAGGGTTCGGTTGCGCGGACCGTCGCCCAGCGCCTGGGCTACACCCCGGATCGGATCTCGTTCGTCCGGGTGCCGTGGTCCGAGGCGATCGCGCCGGGACCCAAGGACTTCGACTTCGACATCAACCAGGTGACGATCGTCGGCGACCGCCGCGAATCCGTCGACTTCTCGTCCCCGTACTATGCGGTCACGCAGGCGATCGTCGCAATGGAAGGCTCCCCCGCCGCGGCCTCGCGCAACCTCAACGACCTGACCGGATTCCGGCTCGGCGCCCAGATCGAATCGACCAGCCTGGCCGCGATCGAAGGAACCATCCGCCCACAGCAGGAGGCCGTCGCGTTCGAGACCAACGAGGACGCCAAGGTCGCGCTCGCCGACGGGCGGATCGACGCACTGGTCGTGGACATACCGACCGGATTCCAGATCACCGAGTCGGATCTGCCGAAAAGCGTTCTCGTCGGGCAGTTCCCGCGGCCCAACACCGTCACCGAGTTCTTCGGGCTGGTACTGGAGAAGAACAGTCCACTGACCCCGTGCGCATCGGCGGCCGTGGACGCGCTCTACGAGGACGGCACCCTCGACGCCCTCGCGCAGACCTGGCTGGTCGACTCGATCGACACCCCGATCCTCGAGTAGTCACCGAGACACCCGGCCTTCCGCGTCTCGCAGGCGTCAATCGCATTAACCGAGAGCTGGTTTCCCGAATCACACCCGCCGGGGACCTTGGACCCTCCCGATCGCCGCCGAGTTGGTCCATGCTGGAGGTTGCGGAACCGCGGTGGACCGCCCACCCGAAGTGTTCCGCCGAGGAGGATCAGTGACCATCAATCCCCCCGTCGTGGTGGGCGTCGACGGATCGGACACCTCGAATGCGGCCACCGTCTGGGCCGCCCGAACCGCGGCCGGCCACGGCGCCCCGCTGCGACTGGTGTCCGCCCAGGCGCCCCCGGTCGTACCCGGCGGCATGCTGGTGACGTCGCAGACCTTCTTCGACGACCTCGATGCCGAGTCACGCCGGATCCTGACCGCTGCGAAGACCCTCGCCGAGGAGTCCGCCCCCGGGGTCGACGTCGAGATGGCACTGCACAAGAGCCCGCCGATTCCACTGTTGCTCGACCTGTCCGAGCAGGCCCGCATGATCGTCCTCGGCACCAGGGGACGCGGCGCGATCCGCAGTGCCCTCCTCGGATCGGTGACCTCCGCAGTCGTCACCCACGCACGCTGCCCGGTGGTGGTCGTGCCCTCCGCGGAACTCCCCGCTGTGGACGAGCCGGTCGTGGTCGGCGTCGACGGGTCGGCCAACAGTGTGCCCGCCATCGAGGCGGCGTTCGTCGAGGCGTCGCAACGCCGAGTTCCTCTGGTCGCGGTGCACGCCTGGAGCGACATCGACTTCGACACCCTGCCGGTCGCGGTCGAGTCCCTGCCCTGGTCGGCGGTCGCCGAGAGCGAGGAGGCGTCGCTGGCCGAGGGCCTCGCCGGAATGCAGGAACGCTTCCCCGACGTCGCGGTGACCCGAGTCGTGGTGCAGGACAACGCCGTCGATCAGCTGGCGGCCCGGTCCGCGGAGGCCCAACTCGTCGTCGTGGGCAGCCACGGCCGCGGAGGGTTCCGCGGCATGTTGCTCGGATCGACGAGCCGGGCGCTCCTGCACCGCACCGAGCGACCGCTGATGGTGGTGCGCGAACGACGCTGACGGATCAGCCGGCCGTCACCCGTAGACGGCCACGAAGGTCTTCAGTGAGGATTCGATGTCGCCCTTCAGTGCGCGGGCGACACCGGCGCCGATGGGTCCGAACAGGGGCGCGCCGCCGAGGTCGATGTTCAATCCGACCTCGGCGCCCGTGCCCTTCGGCGTCACCGACAGCACCAGCCCGATCTTCACCCCGCCCTTGCCGTCACCCTTGAGAGCCAGCTTCTGCGGCGGCGCGTAGTCGGTGATCGTCCAGCGGACCCGGTTGCGCAACCCCTTGACCGTCACCACCGATTCTGCGGTGGTGCCCGCCGACAGCTCCGCGGGCAGGTCGCCGCGCCAGGCTTCGTGAATCGAGAGCCACTTGTCGAATTCCGCCAGATCGCTTGCCTTTTCCCATGCGACCTCCGGGGCCAGGGGAACCACGACCGAGACCTTCAGCTTTGCCATGCGCGCATAGTATCGACCGCACGGCGTAGCGTCCCGCACCCGGCGAGGGAACCGGGTGCGGGACGCTACGTGGGGCCGAGCCCCGGTGGGGGTTGTGCGTTGCGCGCCTGTGGATCGCGAGACACGCCCTAGTGGGCGACGGCCTTCTCCACACCGACACCGGTGAGGGAACGGACCTCCATCTCGGCCTGCTTCGCCGGATCCTCCAGCTTGCGGCGTCCGACGTAGGTGCCTGCGATGCCGAGCAGGAACGCCAGCGGGATGGAGACGATGCCCGGGTTGGACAGCGGGAACCAGGAGAAGTCGCTGTCCGGGAACATCGACGACGTCGCACCGGAGACGGCCGGGGAGAACACGATCAGGACCAGGCAGCTGATCAGACCGCCGTAGATGCTCCACAGGGCGCCGGTGGTGTTGAAGTTCTTCCAGAACAGCGAGTAGAGCAGGGTCGGCAGGTTCGCCGAGGCGGCGACAGCGAACGCCAGCGCCACCAGGAAGGCGATGTTCTGCCCCATCGCGAGGATGCCGAGCACGATCGCGGCGACACCGATCACCACAACGGTGATGCGCGAGACCTTGACCTGCTGCTCCTCGGTCGCGTTTCCGCGCTTGACGACGCTCGCGTAGATGTCGTGGGCGAAGGAGGCCGAGGCGGTGATCGCGAGGCCGGCGACGACCGCGAGAATCGTGGCGAAGGCGACGGCGGAGATGATCGACAGGAACAGGGTGCCACCGAGTTCGAATGCGAGCAGCGGTGCGGCTGCGTTCTCCTTGCCGGGGGCGGCGAGGATCTTGTCGGGTCCGACCATGCGGGCGGCGCCGTAGCCGAGGACCAGGGTGAACAGGTAGAACGCGCCGATCAGGCCGATCGCCCAGGTCACCGAGCGGCGGGCCTCCTTCGCGGTGGGGACCGTGTAGAAGCGCATCAGCACGTGCGGCAGGCCCGCGGTGCCGAGCACCAACGCGATGCCGAGGGAGATGAAGTCGAGCTGCGACATCGACGTCAGGCCGTACTTGGCTCCGGGGGCGAGCACGTCACGACCGGCGACCGCCTCGTTCGTCGAGTTGGTGACCATGTTCTGCGCATCGGAGAGCAGCTGGGAGAAGTTGCCGCGTACCGCGAACAGCACCAGGACGAACATGACGCCGGCACCGGCGATGAGCAGGACGGCCTTGACCATCTGCACATAGGTGGTGCCCTTCATGCCGCCGACGAGGACGTACACGATCATCAGCACACCGACGACGGCGACGACGATCGCCTGCCCGGCCTTGTCGTGGATGTCGAGCAGCAGCGCGACGAGTCCACCGGCACCGGCCATCTGGGCGAGCAGGTAGAACAGCGAGACGACGAGCGTGGACAGCGCGGCGGCCATGCGGACCGGCCGCTGCTTGAGCCGGAAGCTCAGCACGTCGGCCATCGTGAACCGACCGGTGTTGCGCAGCATCTCGGCGACCAGCAGCAGAGCCACCAGCCAGGCCACCAGGAAGCCGATCGAGTACAGGAAGCCGTCGTAGCCGTAGACGGCGATGGCGCCGGCGATGCCGAGGAACGACGCCGCGGACAGGTAGTCGCCGGCGATGGCGAAGCCGTTCTGAGGGCCGGTGAACTGGCCGCCGCCGGTGTAGAAGTCGGAGGCCTTCTTGGTGGTCCGGCTCGCTCGGATCACGATGCCCATCGTGATGACGACGAACGCCACGAAGATGGCGATGTTCAGTGCGGGGTTGCCGACACCCGAGCTGCCCTGGGCGAGGATCGTGGTCACTGCGCCGGTCCTTCCAGTTCCTCGCGGATGGCCGCGGCGCGGGGATCGAGTTCGCGATTCGCGAACTTCACGTACAGGCCCGTGATGACGAACGTCGTCACGAACTGACCGAGGCCGAGGATGATGCCGAGGTTGACGTTGCCGAACACCTTCGTCGCCATGAAGTCGGACGCGTATGTCGCCAGCAGCACGTAGAGGGCGTACCAGGTGAGGAAGATCGCCGTCATCGGGAAGACGAAGCGGCGCAGCCTGCGTCGCAGATCCTGAAATTCAGGGCTCGCCTGCATCTCGATGAAGGCCTGCGCGTCCGGGGTGCGCCGCGACGGCACCGCCCCCGGACTCAGGTCTGCTGTGGTCACTTCGGACTCCTCGGTCGGTGGGGCCGGCTGTGAGAACCGGCAGGTCACAGACGTTAATGAGATGCACGTCACAGCAATAGTGGGTGACGGCAGTCACACGCCGAGGTGTCGGATCGCGCGCCGGACGGTCGATCCGGCGCGACGAACGGTGTGCGGCGCTCCGCGCCTGTGCTCGAGTTCGGTAGCTCTGACCACCAAACTCGCGCACGGGCAGCGGAGCTGCCTACAGGTCGCGCTCGCGGTCGCGACCGACGCCGATGCGCTCGGGCGCGTGCATCTGGGTGAACGTGCGACCCACGTCCGCGGGGACGCGGGAGCGCGTCGCACGACTGACCACGACCATGACCAGGAACGCCAGCGGCACGGTCACCGCCGCCGGATAGCCCACGACGACCGCCGCCCAGCCGCCCCACACCCGCTCCGGGGCACCACCGAGACCGGTGACGAGGGCCGCCGCTCCCGAACCGACACCGCCGACGATCAGACCCGCGGCCGCTCCGGGTGCGGTGAGTCCGCGCCACCAGATGCCCAGAACCAACAGGGGGCACAGGGTCGACGCGGCGACCGCGAACACCAACCCCACCGTGCGGGACAGGTCGATCGACGTCACCGTCAGCGCCAGCCCGAGGGGAACCAGGCCCGCTACGACCGCTGCGACCCGGAAGTCGCGGACCCGTCCTCGCAGGACGTCGGTGCTCAGCACGCCGGCGACGCTCACCAGCAGTCCGGACGACGTGGCCAGGAACGCGGCAATCGCGCCGGCCGCGACCAGGGCAGCCAGCAACTGTCCCCCCACACCCGAGACCACCGATCCCGGCAACAGCAGCACGGCCGCGTCGGAGGTGCCGGTGATGAGCAGCTGCGGTACCCACAGGCGGGCGAACACGCCGAGCAGCGTGGGGAACAGGTAGAAGCCACCGACCAGTCCGATGACGACCAGCGCGGTCCGCCGCGCCGCCCGGCCGTCGGGGTTGGTGTAGAAGCGGACCAGCACGTGCGGCAGTCCCATGGTGCCGAGGAAGATCCCGATGATCAGCGAGTACACCTGATAGAGCGGGTGCGTGCCGCCGACACCCCAGCCCGGTTCGAGCCACTGCTCACCGGACGGCGGTGCACCCGCGACCACCGGCACCGGCGCGCCCGCGTCGAGGACCAGCGCGGTGCCCGCGCCGAGCTCGTGCTCGCCGACCGCCATCGTGACGGGCCCGTCCACCGGACGTCCGTCGAGGGTGCCGGTGACCCTCACCGGCAGCGGCTCCGACACCTGGACGACGACGTCGGTGGTGACGTCGACGGTGGTCCGCTCCCCCACCGTCGGCGGGGCGGGTGTCCCGAGATCACTGGCGGTTCCGAAGAAGTGGACGGCGAGCACGAGCGCGGGCACCGCCACCGCGGTGAGCTTCAGCCAGTACTGGAACGCCTGCACGAACGTGATGGACCGCATGCCGCCCCCGACGACGGTGGCGATGACGATGGCTGCGACGACCACCGCACCCACCCACGCGGGCAGGCCGAGCAGAATGCCGAGCGCCAGACCCGCGCCCTGGAACTGCGGCACGATGTACAGCACGCAGATCACGGCCACGACGACCATCGCAAGCTGACGCAATCGCGTGCTGCCGAGCCGGAACTCGGCGAAATCGGGCACCGTGTACGCACCCGAGCGGCGCAGCGGCGCGGCCACGAACAGCAGCAGCCCGAGGTACCCGGCGGTGAATCCGACGGGGTACCACAGGGCGTCCGCGCCGTACTTCGCGATCAGCCCCGCGACACCGAGGAAGGATGCTGCCGACAGGTACTCACCGGAGATGGCCGCCGCGTTCCACCGCGGCCCGACGCTCCGGGACGCGACGAGGAAGTCGGAGGTGGTGCGCGCCAGACGCACCCCGTAGAAGCCGATCACGACCGTCGCGAGTGCGGCAGCGATCAGCGCGACGACCGTCACCGGTGGGATCGGTTGTCCCACTGTGCCTCACCCCGCCTTCGTCAGTCGTCGGTCAGGTCGACGAATTCCTGTTCGGTGCGCTCGGCGAGGCGAATGTAGATCCGGCCCGCCAGGTAGAGCGCCGGATAGGCCGCCACGCCGAGCACCAGCCACGACAGCCGCACCCCCGCCACCGTGGTGTCACCGAGCGCGGGGAAGGCGACGAACAGCAGCGGGATCGCGAACGCCGTCGACACGACAACGGCGGCGACGCGCAGTGCCAGCCCGAGCTGAGCCCGCACGAGTCCACGGACCATCGCTTCACCGACCTGCGTCTGCTCCTGGACCTCGACCCGCGTTCGAACGGTCCGGGCACCGCGGCGGTGCGCCAGCACGACACGTTCCCGCTGCCGGGACTGGCCGGAGCGGGGGTTGGTCATCGCGTCGTCCAGTTCTGCCGCGGTGCCCGCACGAGGCGGTCCTTCAGTTCACGGGTGTGCCTGCGGCTGACGGGCAGTTCCGTGACCGGCGCCCGATCACCGACGCGCAGGCACACGACGGTGCCCGTCCCCACGCTGCGGATACCGGTGACCAGCGGCAACGCCACCAGGTACGAGCGATGCACCCGAAGGAAGCCCGCCGACTGCCAGCGCGATTCGAGCGCGGAGATGGGGATGCGCACCAGGTGCGATCCGGTGGCAGTGTGCAGCCGGGCGTAGTCACCCTCGGCTTCGACCCAGGCGATGTCGGAACGGTGCACGAGTGTGGTGACGCCGCCGAGCTCCACCGGGATCACCTCGTCGGCGGGGCCCGCGTCGGGCTCGGGTGCCGCCGGTTCGGTGGCGACGTCGGCCCGGCGAGCCGCGCGGATGCGCCGGACGGATTCCGCGAGTCGCTTCTCCCGGAGCGGCTTGAGCAGGTAGTCGACGGCGCCCAGGTCGAACGCGTCGACCGCTCGGTCGTCGTGGGCTGTCACGAACACGATCGCCGGGCGGACCGCGAAGGCCGCGAGGACCCCGGCGAGTTCGAGACCGTCGAGACCCGGCATGTTGATGTCGAGGAACACCGCGTCGATCGGAGCTCCCTCGGTGCCGCCGAGCCGGCTCTTGATCACCCGCAGGGCGGTGGTGGCGTCACCGGCGGTGAGGATCTCGCCGACGTCTGTCTGGGCACGCAACAGGTAGGCCAGTTCGTCGAGCGCCGGGCGCTCGTCGTCGACGGCCAGCACGGTCAGCGGGGCGGCGGTGGCCCCATCGGGAATCTGTGTCACAACGGCTACATCGTGCCACGGCGCCGTGCCGGCCTCCCGGGTCAGACGCGGATTCCGGGACGGAACTTCGGCACCCGCATGCTGACCCGGGTTCCGGCGCCGGGGGCGGTCTCGACGACGAGGCCGTAGTCGTCGCCGAACGCGGCCCGCAGTCTGTCGTCGACGTTGGCGAGGCCGACGTGCGCGGACTCCTTCGCGCTCGGTCCGCCGGAGCGTTCCTCGACGGCGTCGAGGGAACCGGAGCGCAGCAGTTCCGGGTCCATGCCGACGCCGTCGTCCTCGACGCTGATGACACAGTCGGCGCCCTCGTCGGCGGCGACGATGGTGACCGTTCCCTTCGCCTGTCCCGACAGCCCGTGCCGGACGGCGTTCTCCACCAGCGGCTGCAGTGCGAGGAACGGCAGCACCACGCCGAGCACCTCGGGAGCGACCTGCAGTCGCACCTCGAGCGCACTGCCGAAGCGTGCCCGTTCGAGTGTCAGGTAGCGGTCGATGTTGCGGAGTTCGTCCGACAGGACGGTGTATTCGCCGGCCGACCGGAAGGAGTACCGTGTGAAGTCCGCGAACTCGAGGATCAGTTCGCGGGCGCGCGCGGGATCGGTGCGGACGAACGAGGCGACCGTGTTGAGCGCGTTGTAGATGAAGTGCGGGCTGATCTGCGCGCGCAGGGCGCGGACCTCGGCGCGGTCGAGGCGGGCCCGGGAGGCGTCGAGTTCGGCGAGTTCGATCTGACCGGCCGCGTAACGCGCGACCTCGGTGATCGCGCCGAGGATGCCCGGTCCGGGGACGGCGGCGGTCAGCACACCCATGACGGCGACGACCCCGGTGTCGTCGAGGACGACCGGCTGCACGACCAGTGCGCGGACACCCGGTGCCGGGTCCACGATCAGTTCCCGTCTCCCGGTGTCGGCAACCACGAGCGCGGCGGCGGTGAATCGCGGGGTGAGGGCGTCGTGCGGGCCGTGCCACGCCAGCAGCGCGCCGGTCTCGTCGGCGAGGGCGAGCGCGTCGGCGGAGGTGAGCAGCGCGAGGTGGGGCGCGGCCTCCGCGGCGGATGCGGCGTCCAGTCCGCGCCGGAACGACCGGGCGGCGAGCGACGCGGTGTGCAGGGTGGCGTGGACGGCGCGTTCCTCGGGGGTGGTCAGGGTGCGACGGGTGCGGGAACTCAGTACGAGCGCGCCCAGCACGACGACGGCGACGAGCAGCCCGACGATGACGATCGAGGTGCCGGTCATCGCGCGGCGTCGAGCCGGGCGACGAGGGTTGCGGGCGCCACCGCCCGGTACGCGTCCTCGACGATGTCCTCGATGTCGCGCCAGTCCTCCTCACTCGGCGCCCCACCGGGGCCGACGTCCAGGCGAACGCCGATCCATCCGCGTCCACCGACGTAGGGCGGTGAGAAGAACCGTTCGGGATCGCGGGAGATCCAGTCCTGCTGCGCTCCGGGAGGCGCCGCCGCCCAGAAGCAGAGGCTGTCGTCGTGGTGGTGGTCGGCGTAGCTGACGAACTGCGGCGCCTTGCGGACGAACCACGACGGCTCGCCGTGGCTGACCCTCTCGGTTGCCTCCGGGAGTGCGAGACACAGTTCGCGGAGCCGGTCGAGGGGGCGGGACGCGGTCATGCGCCAACGCTACGGCAGCGCGCACCGTCACACCTCCCGGTGAGGGGAACCCTCGCTCGGTCCGACCGGCTGCGGGTTCCCCTCACCCGAGGGAGAGTGGGAGGTGGTGTAGATCACAGGACGGTGAACGTCTGCGGGAATTGATCGCGATTCAGACACGTTAGTTGAGTCAGAACCACTCAACTTTCAGGAGGCTCGTCAATGCCTGCATACTTCGGACCGCAGGGTCCCGGCCGCATCGACATCAGCCGACTCATGAGCCGATCCACCCAGGAGCTCGTGAACGGGGCTGCCCGCTACGCAGCGGGGCGCGGCGACTCCGAACTCGACGCGTTGCACGTCGTTCGCGTAATGGCCGAGCAGGAGCCCGTCGCCGGTCTGATGCGCCGAGCCGGCGCGGATCCGGCCGCGGTCGCCGAGGCCGCCGAGGCGCGGTTGCCGCAGGGCAGCGCCCCGGCCAACGCGTTCGCGGTGCCCGCGCTGAGTGCGGCGCTCAAGACCGCGCTGCTCGAAGCGCATCAGCTCGCCCGCGCGTTCGGCTCCACCTACATCGATCCGGAGCACCTGTTCGTGGCTCTCGCCGCGGACCGCGACCACGCGGTCGGCCGGCTGCTCGCCGAGAAGGGCGTCACCCCGGAGTCACTGCAGCGTGCGCTGCAGGCCGGCCCCGACGCCGAACCCGAATCGGCCACCGCGACCCCGACCCTCGACCAGTACGGCGTCGACCTGACCGAGCGCGCCCGCACCGGTGAGATCGACCCGGTGATCGGCCGTGCCCTGGAGATCGAGCAGACCGTCGAGATCCTGTCCCGCCGCACCAAGAACAACCCGGTGCTGATCGGTGAGGCCGGCGTCGGCAAGACCGCGATCGTCGAGGGGCTCGCGCAACGGATCGTCGACGGCGACGTCCCGGACCGCCTGGTCGGCAAGCGCGTCGTCCAGCTGGAGATGTCCTCGCTGGTGTCCGGCACCCGGTACCGCGGCGACTTCGAGGAGCGACTGACGAAGCTGGTCGACGAGATCACCTCGCAGAAGGACGAACTCGTCGTGTTCATCGACGAGATCCACACCATCGCCGGAGCAGGCGCGGGTGCGGACGGCGCGATGGACGCCGGCAACATCCTCAAGCCGAAGCTGGCGCGCGGTGACCTGCACGTCGTCGGCGCGACGACGCTCGACGAGTACCGCAAGCACATCGAGAAGGACCCGGCCCTGGAGCGTCGGTTCCAGCCGGTGATCGTGGACGAGCCGAGCACGGACGACGCGATCACCATCCTGACCGGACTCAAGGACCGGTACGAGGAGCATCACGGGGTCCGCTACGACGACGACGCGATCGTTGCCGCCGTGGAACTGTCGCACCGCTACATCGGTGACCGGTTCCTGCCGGACAAGGCGATCGACCTGATCGACCAGGCCGGGGCACGACTGTCGCTGCGGTCGCCGAAGGTCGACACCGAGTCCCTGCGTGCGGAACTCGCGCGCCTGGAGGCGGAGAAGGAGAAGGCCGTCACCGACGAGGACTACGAGAAGGCCTCGGCGCTGCGCGACCGGATCACGGCGCTGCAGAAGCGGATCGACGGCGCCGCGCACAGCGGGACGGACACGGACGTCACCTCCCCGGACACCCCGATCGTGACGTCGGAGATGATCGCCGAGGTCGTCTCCCGCGCCACCGGCATCCCGGCGAGCCAGATGACGCAGGAGGAGAAGGACCGCCTGCGGACCCTGGAGGACGAGCTGCACAAGCGGGTCGTCGGCCAGGACGACGCCGTGCGTGCGGTCGCTCGGGCGGTGCGGCGCAGCCGGACCGGCATGGGCGACCCGAACCGGCCCGCGGGCAGCTTCCTGTTCCTCGGACCGACCGGTGTCGGCAAGACGGAACTCGCGAAGGCGTTGGCGGCGAATCTGTTCGGTGACGAGAACAAGATGATCCGATTCGACATGAGCGAGTTCGGCGAACGGCACACCGTGTCCCGGCTGCTCGGTGCGCCTCCCGGCTACGTCGGCTACGACGAGGCCGGTCAGCTGACCGAGCAGGTGCGGCGCAATCCGTACTCGGTGATCCTGCTCGACGAGGTGGAGAAGGCCCATCCGGACCTGTTCAACACCCTGTTGCAGGTGCTCGACGACGGACGGCTGACCGACGGTCACGGCCGCACGGTGGACTTCACGAACACCGTGGTGATCATGACCAGCAACCTGGGCTCGGACCTGATCTCGAGCAAGGGTGGTGCGCTGGGCTTCGTCACCGACGACGCCGCCACGGAGAAGCCGTTGCGTGACAAGGTGATGGCCCGGCTGCGCGAGTCGATGCGTCCGGAGTTCCTGAACCGGATCGACGAGATCGTGGTCTTCCGCAAGCTCGACACCGGCCAGCTGCACCGGATCACCGACCTGATGCTGGACGACAGCCGGAAGCGGCTGGCGGACAAGGGTATCGGGATCACGTTCAGCGACGCCGCCGTCGACTGGATCGCCGAGCACGGGCACCAGCCCGAGTTCGGGGCCCGGCCGCTGCGCCGCTCGATCCAGCGGGTGGTCGACGACCGGATCGCCGACATGCTGATCGACGATCTGATCGCCGAGGGCGCGCGGGTGACGGTCGACGTCGCCGAAGGCGAGCTGGACCTGCAGGTCGCATAACGGAACACGAGTGACAGCGGTGGTGACCCGGTCGGGGGGTCACCACCGCTGTACGTGCAACGGGAACGAGTCCACGACCATCGACACAAGGCTGATCACCCCTGACGCAGAATCGCCAGCGCAATCGGCCGGGCCATTCGGTGATAGCGACCGAACGACGCGCTGGAGTCTTGAACAAGACTGTCGAGCATTTCGCGTACCTGTTCGGAACACGTTGTGGCCTCACCTCAATACCTATACACACGTCAAACTCGGCAATACGACAGACTTCCCGCGGGCGGCGGTCGACTACCTGTGCGCGGCGCGGAGTTCCACGACGGTGTCAGGCGGACAACCGCCCTGGACTCCAGGGCTTGCAGGCGGCCAGTACCTGACGACACTGCCCGAGAACTCACGTATTGCACACGATCAAGCGCCACACTGACCCGAGGTGCTGATACCTTTCGGATCGACCCCGACACCTGAGCGCCAAGCCAGGCATCATCAGCTCAACGGGCTCTTTCGGGCATATGGCAAACTGCGACCATGCCGTCCGCCGCCAGGGATCCCATCTTCTCGACAACGGCCCGTACAGATGGAACACCGAAACTCCACCACGAGTCTACTTATGAGTTCTATAACCGGGTAGCGGGAGATTTCTGGAAGCATCCCCGACAACTGATGCAGACCTGGGCCGACGCCATCAGCAACGATGATGAATACCACGACCTGTGTCAGCGCTTTCGATCCTGCGACGATGATCAGTTCCGCAGCGCATTCCTTGAGCTGTACCTCCACGAGTGCCTTCGCCGTGCCGGCTTCACCATCATCATTCACCCCGAGATTCCCGGAACTTCACGACGCCCCGACTTCTACGCCGAACGCGACGGCACATCTCTGTACCTCGAAGCTATCGCTCCTGGCACCAACTCACAGGCGAAGTCCGCTGCAAAGCGGCGCGCCAGCCTCTTCGACTATGTGGACAAGCTCGGAGACCCCAACTTCATACTGGGCGTCGTGCGGCTTCGAGAAGGTCTGACCGCTCCTCCCACGAAACGGCTTACTGGCGAACTGAAGACGTGGCTTGCCAGCTTGAACCCAGACGACTATGTCGACTATGCGCATGCGCCTCAATGGACATGGGAACATGAACAATGGTCTGTGACGTTCAAGGCAATCCCCAAGAGTCCCGAGGTGCGTGGCAAACCCAGCGACCGAGCCATCGGTGTATTTGCAGCCTCCGAGGCCACCTTCGTCGACGACGCCCCCGCAATCCGCGCAGCACTCGCAAACAAGCATCACGCCTATGGCGACATGGAGGCACCCTTCATCATTGCAGTCGGCACATACAGCTTCGATCCCGACCGCTGGCACAGTACGAACGCGCTCTATGGCCGAGAAGTTTTTGAACTCGTCGAGACTGAAGGGGGTGAGACGCTAACTCCCGCTTCACGGCAGGCCGACGGGTATTTCGGAGCTCCGCCGAATTGGCTTTGCCTGAACGTCTCCGGAGTCCTACTGGTCAATCAGCTCATGCCCGAGAACGCACATCGAGCCGAAGTCACATTGTGGCGGCATCCGAACCCGCGACATCCACTCCCGGCGGTAGTCGGCTTCCCCGCTGTAACAGTCGCCTTCAGTGGCAACTCATTGAGTGAATCAAGCCCGCCGATACCCGCGAACCACTTCTTCGACCTGCCCGATCCATGGCCACCTGGCGAACCCTGGCCGAGGAAGGGGTGAGCCGCGCTCACAGCAGCCGCTCCCGCGCACCATCCGCCCATCCATCCTTCCGAAAGATGATGTTCTCGATCAGCCATCGTCGGCGAGAATCGTCGAATCTCGGCTACCTCCCCAAAGGCTGATTCGCCGCGCAACGCTGGGAGTAGCCCATCACCACCGCTGTCGTCGTATCCGGGCCTCCGCGGCAGCCTCCTCGAGGTCGAGTTCGGCGAGAATCCTGCGCAGCACCTCGTCGTCCAGTTCTCCTCCGTCCCTCGCCTCGATCAGCGCCCGGCGCTGCGCCTTGAGGACGTCACCGCGGAGTCGGTTGAACTGCGCGCCGAGCCGCAACGCCTCCGACTCGTGCTCGCCCACGTCGTCCGCGTGTTCCGCGGCCAGCCGCGCCTGCGTCGAGCGGCGGACCCGTTCCACGAGCTCCGCGACGTCCGAATCCCGCACGCCGTCGGGCTGGTTCCGCAGCATGTCGGCGAGCACACCCTCGGCGGCCTCCTTCGAGATCCGCCGGGCAACCGCGACCTGCTCCGCGTCACGCAGTTCCTCGTCCGGGTCGGCGACGTCGAGGAAGCGGATGAGCGTCGACAGCGTCGACCCCTGGATCAGCAGGGTCCCGACGGCGACCGTGAACGCGACCGCCTGGATCACCCCACGTCCGGGGAACGGTTCTCCCGACTGCACGGCCAGCGGCACGCCGGCTGCCGCCGCCAGCGTCACGACGCCGCGCATGCCCGCCCACGAGATCACCAGGTTCTGACGCCAGGTGAGCGCCTCCCGCGCGCGCCCGGTGAACCGCGAGACCACGCGGCGTCGGGCGGCGTTGAGGAAGATCCACGCCGGGCGGATGAGGATCACCAGCGCGAGAACGGCGAAACCGTAGCCGAAGACGTGGTGGACGGGGAGACCGTCGGCTCTGACGGTGTCGATGACCGTCTTGAACTGCAAGCCGATGTAGGCGAACACGAACGTCTCGAGAACCAGGTCGATCGTCGGCCACACCGACCGCTCCTGGATGCGGGTGCTCACCGATTCGTCACCGGCGTTGCGTCCCAGCACGAACCCGGCGGCGACGACGGCCAGGACACCGGAGGCGTGGATCTCCTCGGCCGCGAGGTACGCCACGAAAGGCAGGATCAGGCCGAGCACGGTCTCCAGCGCCGAGTCCGAGATCCTGGCCCGCACGGCACGAACGATCCGGGCGAGGACGAGACCGACGCCGACGCCGCCGACGATCTCGTAACCGAAGTACAGGATCGGCGAGTCGATGGAGATGCGGGTACCCGTGACCGCGGCGACGGAGAGCGTGAACAGTGTCAACGCGGCCGCGTCGTTGACGAGGCTCTCTCCCTTGAGGATCGCCATCATCCGCTCGGGCAGGCCGAGTCGGCGACCGACCGAGACCGCGGCGACCGCGTCCGGAGGCGCGACCACCGCGCCGAGCACCAGGGCTGCGCCGAGGGTCAGTTCCGGCACCAGCCAGTTCGCGAACACCCCGACGGCGACGGCGGTGACGATCACCATGCCGATCCCGAGCCGCAGGATCGACCGGATGTTGCGCTGAAAGGTGTTGAACGAGTAGTCGAGTGCTGCCGAGTACAACAGTGGCGGAAGTACGACTCCGAGGATGACGTCGGGCGGTATCACCAGGGTCGGCACGCCGGGCACGAACGATGCCGCGGCGCCGACGGTGACCAGTACGAGCGGCACCTGGAAGCCGAGCCGCTTGGCGAAGCCGGCGACCACCACGGCCGCGACCAACACGAGCAGCAGGCCGGCGACGCTCATTTCACCCGATTGCGCAGCTGCCGCCCCGGCCGGGCAGGCGGTGCCGGTTACGGGCGACGAGCCGGTACAGCGCGTCCTGAGCCTGCCGGATGCCGGGGACGCCGTACACCCACAGCGGAATCCGGGTACCGAGCACGCCGGACAGTGCGGCGTTGACGGCTCCGGCACCGGCATATCGGCGGCCGGACGCGTCGAGCGCCCACGCCTGTTCGAGGGCCTCGTCCATGCTCACGCCGAAATGCTCGACGGCCCCGGGCTTCTGCAGCGGGGTGGCGGTGACCCGCCCGCGGCGGTCGAGCCGCTCCAGCCACCCCGCGCACCAGACACAGAAGCCGCAGTCCCTGTCGAAGAGCAACTCAACGCGGCGAACCGGGGACGACGAACCATCCGGCATAGCGGCTCCTGTGCGGTGACGAGGTCGGGTCTGTTCCTACTTGGTGCCGCCGGCGGGCCCGTCCTTCGGGATGGCCTTCCGCGCCGCGTCCTGCGCCTTGTCGATGTGCTGCGCGTACTTGCCGCCGGTCTTCTCGTCGACGAAGTCGCCCGCCTTCGTGATGGCGTCCTCGACCTTGTCTGCGTTCTCGGCGGCGTACTTCTGCCCCTTGCCGAACAGGTCCTTCAACGTGTTGACCAAGCTCATGGCTCTCCTCTCAGCGGGGTCAGTCCCCACGCCCAGTCTCACAGCTTTCCCTGACGGTCGCCACAACGCCGGCCGTCGGCGGGCTGTGGATCAGGACACGCCGGTACGGGACTCCTCGCCCGGTCCGTCGGGCAGGGAGAAGAGTTGCCGCTTCTCCCCGTGCAGACGGCCCGACACCCACCAGCCGAGCTCGACGAGCACGATGCCGACCCCGCCGCAGACGAAGGCGGTGGTGGTCGCGCCCACGTTCGAGGGGTCCAGTTTGAAGAACTCCCGGCAGAACGGGACGGAGAAGAGCACCACGTAGCCGGCGACAGACCCGGCGAGCAGGATGATCTTCCACCACACGTACGGCCGGGCGACGATGGCCAGCACCCACAGAGCGATCGTGATGAGCGTGATCAGCGCCGTGGTGCCCGCTTGGATCTGCTGGGTCTCGGTCTGTTCCGGGCCGGCGTAGACCAGTGCGTACGAGACGAAGGTCGCGACACCGATGACCAGTCCCGAGGGGATCGCGAACCGCATCACCCGCGCCACGAAGCCGGTACGGGCACGCTCGTTGTTCGGTGCCAGCGACAGGATGAACGCCGGGATGCCGATCGTGAACCACGCCGCGATGGTGACGTGGCGGGGCAGGAACGGATACGGCATCGGCTCGAAGTCGAACAGCTCGGACGCGACACCGGACAGTCCGACGAGCAGGGCCAGCAGGACCGAGTACACGGTCTTGGTGAGAAACAGGTTGGAGACCCGTTCGATGTTGCCGATCACCCGGCGTCCCTCGCCGACCACGTACGGGAGGGTCGCGAACTTGTTGTCCAGCAGCACGATCTGAGCGACGGCCCGCGTCGCGGGGCTGCCCGACCCCATCGACACCCCGATGTCGGCGTCCTTGAGCGCGAGGACGTCGTTGACGCCGTCGCCGGTCATCGCGACGGTGTGCCCGCGGGACTGCAGTGCACCGACCATCGCGCGTTTCTGGTCCGGCCGCACCCGGCCGAAGGTCGTCTTCTCGGCGAGGACGTCGGCGAGCTCGTCCCGATTCTCGGGCAGTTCACGGGCATCGACGGCGTGGTCGCCTCCGGGCAGGCCGAGCGATCCGGCGACGGCGCCCACCGACACCGCGTTGTCGCCGGAGATGACCTTGACCTCGACCTTCTGCTCGGCGAAGTAGGCGAGGGTGTCGGCGGCATCGGGACGCACCCGTTGTTCGAGGACGACCAGTGCGCGAGGCGTCACCCGCCCCGGTGCGGCAGCGGCGTCCACCGCGACGTCGCACTCGCCGAGAAGCAGCACCCGCAGGCCCGTGGCGCCGATCTCCTCCGCGGTACGGGCCGCCTCCGACGCGGGGTCGAGGAGGACGTCGGGGGCGCCGAGCACCCAGTTCCCGTTGGCGCCGTACGAGATTCCGCTCCACTTCTTGGCCGAGGAGAACGGCGCGATGCCGGTCGCCGACCATCCCGGATCGTTCCCGTACGCCTCGGCGATGGCCAGAACGCTGGCGTTCGGTCGCGGATCGTCACCGGCGAGCGATGCCAGTGCGGCCTCCAGCCGGGTCTGCGCGCCCGCCGGATCATCGGGTGTGAGGAGCCGCAGCTCGGACAGCCGCATGCCGTTCTCGGTGAGTGTGCCCGTCTTGTCGGCGCAGACGACGTCGACGCGGGCCAGCCCCTCGATTGCGGGAAGCTCCTGCACCAGGCACTGCCTGCGCCCCAGCCGGATGACGCCGACCGCGAACGCCAGCGAGGTCATCAGCACCAGGCCCTCCGGAACCATCGGCACCAGCGCCGCGACCATGCCGTTGAGCGCGCCCCCGAGATCCTGCTCGCTGACGAACAGCTGGTTGTAGATGATCAACGCACCCGCCGGGATCATCATGTAGGTGATGACCTTGAGGATCTTGTCGACACCGCTGCGCAGTTCCGAGTGGACCAGGGTGAACTTGCTGGCCTCCGCGGCGAGTTTGGCGGCGTAGGCGTCGCGGCCGACCTTCGTGGCCCGGTACGCGCCGCTGCCGGAGGCGACGAAGCTGCCCGACAGCACCTGGTCACCGGGCTGCTTGTGCACCGGATCGGCCTCACCGGTGAGCAGCGACTCGTCGATCTCGAGCAGCTCCCCCTCGACGACTTCCCCGTCGACGACGATCTGGTCGCCCGCACCGAGCTCGATGACGTCGTCGAGGACGACCTCGCTCGGGGCCACGGCGGTCGCCGTTCCGGCGCGACGCACCACGGGCTGCGACTGGCTGACGATCGCCAGCTTGTCGAGTGTCCGCTTGGCCCGGGTCTCCTGGATGATGCCGATCGCGCTGTTCGCGATGATCAGCAGCCCGAACATGCCGTCGATGACCGACCCGGTCGCGAGCACGATCACCAGCAGGACCCCGAGGATCGCGTTGATCCGGGTGAACACGTTCGCCCGGACGATCTCCTTGACGGACCGGCTCGCCCGCCCCGGAACGTCGTTCGTCTTGCCGTCCGCGCGGCGCCGGGCGACCTGCTCGTCGGTCAGTCCGGTTCGTACGTCCACGTCGTCGGCACGCAGCGTCCCGACCGGGTGGACCTCGTCGTTGGCCATGCCTTTCAGACTAGGGTGTGCCTCTCGGTTCCAGTCGGACGCACCTGGCCGGACAGGCGTCGTCCGGCAGGGCACCCGGGGTCGCTCCGCGGGCTCCGCTCCGCTGCGACGGAGGCGTCGAGACCGCGGTTGTGCCGGGACGGCGACAACGCAGCGGGGACGCGATCGGACGCGAGGTGACCCGACGGCGAATCGAGACGGGACCTCAGGCCAGGCGGAGCCACCAAGGACGTTGGGAGCTCGGCCGGAGGACGTCGATGCGCTGTCCCGGCATCGGCACGCGCACACAGGTTCCGGCCGCGTCGGCCGCCGCGTTGAGCCGCACGATGGGCTCCGCCCAGGGATGGAACGCCAGGTTGAAGGTGGCCCAGTGCACCGGGACGAGCACACCGGCCGTCGGATCCCCGAGTTCGAGGTCGGCGTGCATGCGGACCGCTTCCTCCGGGTTCAGGTGTACGTCCGGCCAGTGTTCGTCGTAGGCGCCGACCGGCAGCAACGTCAGGTCGAACGGGCCGTGCCGCGAACCGATCTCGGCGAACCGTGGCGTGTAGCCCGTGTCACCGCCGAAGAACACCGCGTGGTGCGGCCCCCGCACCGCCCAGGACGACCACAGCGTCGTGTTGCGGCGCAGACCGCGACCCGAGAAGTGCCTGGCCTCGGTACACGTGAGAACCAGGGATCCGACCGTGGCCTGCTCGTCCCAGTCCAGCTCGACGATCCGCTCCTCCGGGACACCCCAATGCCGCAGGTGCGCACCGATTCCCGTCGGCACCACGAACGGCGCGGTCTGGGTGCGCAGCAGCGCGACGGCCGTGGCGCGGTCGAGGTGGTCGTAGTGGTCGTGGGAGATGAGAATCGCGTCCACCGGCGGCAGCGCGGTGACCTCCACCGGCGTCGGATGCAGTCGCGCCGGGCCGATCATCGGCGACGGCGAAACCCGATGGCTCCACACGGGATCGGTGAGCACCCGGTGCCCGTCCACCTCGATGATCGCGCTGGAGTGCCCGTACCAGGTGACGGCGAGTTCGGCGGCCTCCGCCGGTGCCAGCGGCGTCGCGAGCGGGATGGGATGAGTCGGCCGGCCGAGCTTGCGCCGGGTCAGCACCGACGACAGGAGACTCGAGTCCTCGGAGCGAACCACCTGAGTGCTCGGCTCGGTGTTGTGAAACCTGTTGTCCTGGTACCGGACCGACCTCGCCGCGCGCGGCGCGATCGCAGCCGCGGAGGCGCCGATCTGGCCGGGGATTCCCCAGGCCGCCCGCACCAGCGTCGCGGCGGCGGCGCCGGCGATGGCAGCGGCGAGCGCCGCCCGCACCCGCACCTCAGCGCCCCCGGAACGTGGGGGTGCGCTTCTCCTGGCGCGCACGCGAGGCCTCCAGCATGTCCTCGCTCGACCACGCGGCGTGCAGCGCGTCGAGCTGGTCCTGCGGCGGTTCGTCCTGCGTTCCGTCGTCGTTGAAGACCATCTTGAGGTGTCGCAGCGACAGCGGTGCCAGCGCGGCGATGCGCTTGGCCCACTCCTGCGCGGCGGCGAGATCACCGATCTTGTTCGCCAGGCCGAAGGTGTAGGCCTCCGTCGCGGAGAGCTGCTCCGCGCCGAGCAGGATCGTGCGCGCGGGACCGCCGCCGACCAGCGACGCCAGCCGCTTGACCGTCCAGGAGTCCACGGAGATTCCGAGCTTCACGGCCGGAATCGCGAAGAAGGCGTCGGGCGTGACGACGCGCAGGTCCGACGCGATCGCCAGCTGGGTGCCCGCGCCGACGGCGGGACCGTTGATCGCGGCGATCACCGGAATCGGCGCCGCGTCGATGGAGTGCAGCATCTCCAGCAGCGTGTCCGTGAATCCGTCCGCGTAGACGTCGCCCGACAGGTCGGCGCCGGCGCAGAACGCCCGGCCCTGCCCGGTGAGCACGATCACGCGCGCCCCGTCCGCGACCGCCTCGTCGACGGCGTCCCGCAACAGGACACACAGTTCCGTGTTCAGCGCGTTCCGTCGATCCTCGCGCTGCAACTCGATGGTCACCACATCGCCGTCACGGCTGGTCCCGATCATGATGGTGACCGTACCGTTTCGACCGGAGGGGTTGCCACTGTGCAGCAAATTGTCGATGTCGCCGTGATCGGCTCCGGCCAGGCCGGGTTGTCCGCCGGCTATCACCTGCGCCGGGCCGGCGCCGACTTCGCCGTGCTCGATCACGCGCCCGGCCCCGGCGGTGCCTGGCAGTTCCGGTGGCCGTCGCTGACCCTGACGACGGTCAACCGGGTTCACGACCTGCCCGGCATGCCGATGACCGACGTCCTGGACGGGTCACCACCCGACGAAGTGCCCGCGTCCGAGGTGGTACCGCGCTACTACGCCGAGTACGAGAAGCGCTTCGACCTGCCGATTCGTCGTCCTGTTCACGTCCGGGTCGTGTGCGATCACGGTGCCGGGTCCGGTCCGCTGAGCATCGAGACCGACACGGGCGGCGTGACCGCCCGCGGCATCGTCAACGCGACCGGCACCTGGGAGCGGCCGTTCGTGCCCCGCTATCCCGGCGCCGAGTCGTTCGGCGGCACGATGCTGCACACCCGCGACTATCGCACCGCGGACGAGTTCGAGGGCAAGCACGTCCTGGTGGTCGGCGGCGGCATCTCGGCGGTCCAGCTGCTCGACGAGATCTCCCGGGTCACGACCACCACATGGGTCACCCGACGGCCGCCGGAGTTCCGGGAGACCCCGTTCACGCCGGAGGAGGGCCGCGCCGCCGTCGCCCTCGTCGAGGATCGGGTACGACGCGGGCTCCCGCCCGGATCGGTGGTGTCGGTGACGGGGCTGCCGCTGACTCCGGCGCTGCGGGCAGCCCGTGAGCGCGGCGTCCTGGACCGGTTGCCGATGTTCACCGAGATCGTCCCGGACGGAGTGCGGTGGGCGGACGGCCGTGGCCGACACGTCGACGTCATCCTGTGGTGCACGGGTTTTCGCAGTTCCCTCGATCATCTCGCCCCGCTGCGCCTGCGTGGGCCGGGCGGCGGCATCACCATGTCCGGTCGGCTTGCCACCCAGGTCGCCGCCGACCCCCGTGTGCACCTGCTCGGCTACGGTCCGTCCGCCAGCACCATCGGCGCCAATCGCGGCGGACGGGCGGCGGCGTCCGAGCTCCTCGCGTACCTCGCCGGGCTGCCCGTCGGCTGATCGTCACGCCGGCGGGCGGCCGAAGATCTCGCGGTACTCCTTCGCGAAGGCCCGCCTGCCGACCAGTCGCCACGCGAGCCGCGCCCCCAGCGGCACCTCGGAGAGCACGCGGGTGCGCTGTTCCGGTGTCGCACCGAGCAACAGGAAACCGAGCAGGATCAGCTGCCTGTCGGCCGGGACCGACCCCCGTCCCCGCTCGCCGAGCAGCTCCCATTCGGCCACCGTCATGTTCGCCTCGGCCAGCGGGAGGATGTGCGTCTCCTCCTCACGCAGGTGCCCGTCGAGCTCCGTGAACAGGGCGGACACGGTGCCGGCCCACGCCTCGCCGTCAGCGCGCGAGGCCGAGGTCTCGAACGCGGCGGCGCGGGCGGTGGCTCGATCCAGCAACTCACCGATCCGCTCGTGCTGCTCCTCCATCCTGAGCACCAGCGCATGGTCGGTGGGGGCGCGTTCGAGCAGCAGCGGCCACATCAACTCGTCCTCACCGGTGTGGTGATGGTGCAGTCCGGTGGCGATCTCGGTCTGGAACTCGACGAGTCGCCGGGCACGCGCGACGTCGCCGTCGGGGACGGCGCGGATCAGGTCCGGCAGGCTGCCGAACGCGTGCCGGAAGATGTTGTGGGCGAGGATCATGTCCCCGGTGTCCGGCCGGCCGGTCGAGGTGAGTGTGCTCATGTCGTGCCTCCTGCTCTCGGTTTCGCTGACGTGAGTCACGATCACCCGGCGCACTTGTGACGCTCTTGGATCCGACTTGGACCGCACGACGACCCGCAGCCACCTACCCTTGTGCGGTGCGCATACGGGTGTTGGGCTCGCTGGATGCGGAATGCCCACTGGATGCGGGAACAGGGGTCTCGGCACTCGACCTCGGGGGTCCGCGCCAGCGTGGCGTCCTGGCGCTGCTGCTGATCGCCCGCGGCTCGGTGGTGTCCGTGGATCGGCTCATCGACGATCTGTGGCACGGCGAACCTCCGCCGCGGGCGCTGGGCGCACTTCAGGCGTACGTGTCGAACCTGCGTCGCGCGCTCGAACCCGGGCGGGCGCCTCGAGCGGCGGCATCGGTGCTGGTCAGCAAGGCCCCCGGGTACTGCCTCGCGCTCGGTCCGCAGGATGTGGACGCGTGGCGCTTCGAATCGCTGGTGCGCGCCGCCGACGCGCAGCCTCCCCGGGAACGGCGCCGCCTGCTCGAGGAGTCGCTGGGGCTGTGGCGTGGGACGGCGTACGCCGAGTTCGCGTCCCACGACTGGGCGGCACCCGAGGTGGCGCGGCTCGACGAACTGCGCCTCGTCGCGCACGAGCGACTGGCGGCGGCGATGCTCGACACGGGCGATCCGGCGGGCGCGGTCGCGGAGGCAGGGGCGTTGACGCGATCGCACCCGTTGCGCGAGGAGAGTTGGCGACTGCTCGCCGTGGCGCTGCACGCGAGCGGCAGGCAGGCCGACGCGCTCGCCGCGCTGCGCCGGGCACGCGGGATCCTCGCGGACGAACTGGGTCTCGACCCCGGTGCGGCGCTGCAGCAACTGGAGTCGGATCTCCTGGCCCAGCGGCTGCCGCAGGCGCGGCCGCACACCACCGGCGCCATGGCTCTCACGGCTCCCGACGTGACCCACGCCCCAGCGACTTCGCACCCCACCGACCGGTTGTTCGTCGGCAGGCGCACCGAACTCGACGCACTGCTCACGGTCGCGTCCGGCACCTCGGACCGGGCCCGGGTCGCGCTCGTCTCGGCCGAGGCGGGCGGCGGGAAAACCGAACTGCTGCTTCGCTTCCGCACCGAACTCGACAGCACCCGGGTGATCATCGGACGATGCCCCGAAGCAGAGGGCGCGCCACCCGCGTGGGCCTGGGTGGAGGTCCTGCGCGCACTCGCGTCCGGAGTCGATCCCGGCCCCCTCGCACCCACGCTGGCTCCGCTGCTCGACGACGCGGCGATGGCGGCCTCGCTGGCCGCGACCGAGGGTACGTCGTCGTCCGCACGCGGCCGCTTCCTGTTGCACCGCGCCGTCACCGACTACCTCCTCCTCGCACACCGGGAGCGGCCGGTGGCGGTGTTCCTCGACGACCTGCATCGCGCCGACACGGAGACCCTGACGCTGTTGATCCGGGTCGCGGAGTCGGTGCCGATGCTGCTGGTGGCGGCATACCGGCCGGACGAGACCGACGCGAACCTCGAGTCCGCACTCGCGACGCTCGCACCGCTGACGCCGGAGCGGATTCGCCTCGACGGACTGTCCACGGCGGACGCAGCCGAGTTGGTGCGGGCCGTGACGGGCTCGGACGCCGACGACGCGACGGTGCGCGCCCTGACCGAGCGGACCGGCGGCAACCCGTTCTACCTGCGCGAGAGTGCGCGCCTGCTGGGCAGCGAGGGCGAGCTCGTCGCGACGTCCGAGGTGCCCGACGGCGTACGAGACGTGTTGCGCAGGCGGTTCGCGCGGCTCCCCGAGGTGGCGGTGTCGGTGCTGCGGCTGATCGCGGTGATCGGCAGGCAGGCCGATGTCGAGGTCCTCCTGCGAGCCGTGGAGCTGGACGAGGACGAGGCACTGGACGCGGTGGAGGCGGGTGTCGTCGCCGGGCTGCTCGACGAACCGGACCCGTCGACCGTGCGGTTCACCCATGCGCTCGTCCGCGAGGTCCTCCTCGGTGACCTGTCCCAGGTTCGCCGAGCGCGCTGGCATCTCCGCGTCGCCGAGGCGGTGGACAAGGTCCATCCGCAGGACGCGTCGGCGTTGGCGTACCACTTCGGCGCCGCGTTGTCGTCGGGAACCGCCCGCCGCGCCGCGGACCACGCTCTCGACGCGGCCCACCAGGCGGAGGCCCGTTTCGCGCACGACGCGGCGGCCGTGCACTACGAGCAGGCACTGACCGCGATGGACCGACTGCCCGGCGGCGGCGACGTCGACGAGCGGGTCGATGCGCTCGCCCGCCTCGGGCGCAGCCATCTCGTGAACGGGGCTGCGGCACCGGCTCGGGAGACTCGCGACCGTGCCCTGTCGGTGGCCGAGGAGTCGGGGCGGGACGACCTGGTGGTGCGGTCGCTGACCGCGTGGGACACACCGACGCCGTGGATCAACCGGCCGTACGGCCTGATCGACACCCGCGTCGTCGCGGCGATCGAGCGCGCGTTGACGCTGCCGGACCTGACCGACGAGCAGCGGTGCCGGCTGCTGGTGATCCTCGTGGACGAGGTGTACGGCGAGGACGACGCCCGGACCGAGGCCGCCGGGGTCGAGGCCGAGGCCATCGCCCGTCGGCTCGGCGATCCGACACTGCTGGGACTGGCGCTGAACTCCCGACTCGCACTGCGGCACGGCGCGCTGCCCACGGACGTCCGGGCTGCGATCGGGGCCGAGATGATCACCATCGGCGAGGACGAGGACCGCGCGGCCTTCGCGCTGATCGGAAACTATTCGGCCCTGCAGATTGCTTGCACGCGTGGCGATTTCGACACGGGCAGACGCCACCTCGAGCACAACGAGACGTTGGCGCGGCGGTACGGGTGGAAGCAGGCGCAGGCCTCGAACTCGATGGTGCACGGGATGCTCGCGCACACGTCCGGCGAGCTCGACGCGGCCGAGCAGATGTACCTGCGGGCGCACCGTGAGTTCAGTGCGCACGGCGAGATCGACGCCGACGGAATCCTGCTCCTCGCCCTGTTCTCGCTGCGGGTGACGCAGGGCCGGGCGGGCGAGGTCGAGGGACTCGTCCGGTCGCTCGACACCGAGGCGCCGGACGTCGTGGTCGATCCGCTCACCATCGCGCTCGTCGCCAACGGCAAGGCCGCCGAGGCACCGCCCCTGCGCGTGGGTCTGCGGCCGGTCCGATCCGACTTCTTCCACGGGTTCCTGCTGACACAGCGCGGCATCGCGGTGGCGGCGCTGGGGGCGGGCGAGGAGGCCGCGGAAATCTATCCGCAGCTGGCGCAGTACTCGGGACAGCTGGGCGGCGCCGACACCGGTTCGTTCACGATGGGGCCGGTCGACACCGTGCTCGGCGATCTCGCGCTGCTCCTGGGTCGGCCGGACGATGCCGCAGCGCACTTCGAAGCGGCCCTCGAACTGGCGGAACGCTGTGGGTGCCGGTGGTGGATCGAGGCGGCCCGCTGCCGGCTGTAGGTCCGGTGTCCCGCGGGCTCCTCAGGACCGACCGAGACTCTGCCGCCGAATCTCCCGCGGCGACCTCCCGGTGACGTCGCGCACCGCGCGTCCGAACTGACTCAGCCCCGCGAATCCGCTGCGGCGGGCGATCTGGCCGATCGACAGGTCGGCGAGATCGGGGTCGACGAGCAGGTCCACGCCGCGGCGGACCCGACGACGGCGGATCACTCCGTACACCGACTCGAGTTCCGATTCCATCAGCTTGTGCAGATAGCGGGTGCTGACGTTCACTCCGGCGGCAACCCGTTCCACGCTGAGCGTCGGGTCGGTGAAATGTCTCTCGATGTACTCGTACACCCGCGCCCGCAGCCCGGCCGGTTCCGGCGCGGTGTCGACCGGACATGCCTCCCGCAGTACCGCCAGGGCGAGGTCCACGACGGCGTGCTCGACCAGTGCCACGTCTTCGACGGCGGCACCGCGGGAGACGAGCGGGTCGAGCACCCCGGCCAGCGCCTCCCCTGCCACGGAGCGGGACAGCACCGCGCCGGCCAGGCGCCCCGGGTCGAAGTACCGCGCGAGCACCGCGGCGCGAGGGAGGTAGACGAAGACGAGCTCGGTGCCGTCGGCGATCTCGAGGACCAGGCCGCGGCCGAAGTCCACGCAGACGACGTCGCCCGTCCGTGCGGCGTGCAGACGGTGGTCCTGTTCCACGACGACGGAGCCCGACCGCACACACGCGACGGCCAGGAAACCCGACATCACGTCGCCGATCTGGCTCGCCGCCCGGATACCGATCGCGGCCGTCGATCGCAGGCGATTCACCCGGACCGACCCCAGGTCCACCGAGATCATCGTCGCAGCGAAGTTGTCGGGATCGTCCGACCGGAACCGGCACATTCCCGACAACATCTCGAGGCCGGCCGACCCGACCATGCTGACACCGCCCGCGAAGCGCTGCGTCAGCGCGCCGCGATTCTCACCGTCCACCCCGCCCCCACCCACACCGACCCGGATTTGCTCCACGATAACCCGAGTCGGCCGCGGGAATGCCGGACGTGCCCGCTGTCACGCGTGCGGGGACACCCGCCGCCGCGTCAGACCAGCGACACCCCGACGAACCACCCGATCGTCGCCAGGACCGCGATCAGTGCGCCGCCGGCGACGATCGGCGCCCATGTCGGCCAGGACGTCGACGCCGAGTCCTCGTCGTCCGGGTCGGCGGCGTACGACGGACCGTCCGCGGGAGAGACGGCGGCGAGTCCGGCCACGAACTGCTCGGCGGTGCCGGTGACCGGCTGCCCAACCGGAGCGGCGGCATCGCTCACCACCGATCCCACCACCAACGCCGACAACGCCTCGGGCACGTCGGGGCGCAGCGCCGCCGGCGACAGCGGGCGGGCGTCGCCGACATGGTGGATACCGGTGAGCAACTCGCTCAAGGCATTGCCGAGCCCGCGCACATCGCCTCTCGCGGTGGCCGTGGCCGGGACACCGGGAAAGGCCAGGAAGGCGACGCCGTCCGACCCGACCCGCACCCGGTTCGGATGATCGACCGCGACCACCGCGCCGTCACGGTGCGCATCGGCGACCGTCCGAGCGAGGGGGTCGAGGGCAGCCGCCGCCGACGTTGGCCTGCCGACGCGGACGAGCCCGAGTGCGTGGCTCTGCTTCCACTGCGCGACGACAACCGCCCGGCCGTCTCGTTCGAACATGTCGAGGACGACGGCGACGGCATCGCCGCGGGTTCGGCACAACCACATCGTCCGGTCGAACAACGCGTCGGCGCTGTCGTCACCGCCCACGTCGATCACCGTGAGCGCGACGTCACGGGCCAGGACGGTGTCGTGCGCACGCCAGAACGCGGTGTCGGCGGTACCGCCGCATCGCTCGAGGAGTCGGTACCGGCCGTTCGCGAAGAGGGACCCCGGCACCAGTGCCCAGGTCGAAGGCGGTACCGCCGCACTCGGCCTGGTCGGCCGCACGAGCCCGCCACGCGTGGGAGTTCCCGGTGGCGGGACGGTGCGCACCACGGTCGGCAACGGCGCCCGCGCCACCACCTCCGCCTTGGGTGTTGCTGCCGTTGAGCCGGTCTTCGTCTGCATTCCCACCACCTCGTCCGCCCGAGCCTGCGACACGCGCTCCGGAGGGCGCGCACGGCTCGAGATGTCGTAAGGGAATCTTCGCATCACGAACGACTTGGAGGTCTGTCCAGTTCATCCGATTCGGGGCTCGTGCGGGATTTGTGCAATGTCCGTGCACTCACCGCCGAATGGTGGCGACACCGGTGGTCGCCGGGACACGCACTCGTGTTCGTCCCGGCAACCAACCGTCGAAGTCAGTTCCAGTCGAACGTGGCGGGGTCGCCACCGAGCCGGTTGCCGGCGTCGAGCGCCGCGATGGCCGCGAGGTCGTCGGCGTCGAGTTCGAAACCGAAGACGTCGAGGTTCTGCCTGATCCGATGCGGCGTGACCGACTTCGGGATCGCGATGTTGCCGAGCTGCAGGTGCCACCGCAGCACGATCTGCGCGGTCGCGCGCTGGTGCTTCTCCGCGATGCGCGCGAGCACCGGATCGTCGAGCAGTCCCTGGCCCTGTCCGAGCGGCGACCACGCCTCGGTCGCGATGCCGAGTTCGGCGTGCACCGCGCGGAGCTCGGACTGCGCGAAGTCCGGGTGCAGCTCCACCTGGTTGAGCACAGGGGTGACGCCGGTGTCGTCGATGATCGTGCGCAGCTGCTCGGGCTGGAAGTTGGACACGCCGATGGAGCGGACCCGGCCGTCGGCCTTCAGCTCCGTGAAGGCCCGCCAGATCGTGCGGTAGTCGTCCCGCACGGGGCGGGGCCAGTGGATCAGGTAGAGGTCGAGGTAGTCGAGGCCGAGGCGGTCGAGGGACGCCTCGAACTCGAAGAACACGGCGTCGCGGGTCCACGGGGTGGAGGCACTGTTCCACAGTTTGGTGGTGACGAAGAGCTCGTCACGCGGAACACCCGAGGAGGCGATGGCGCGGCCCGTACCGACCTCGTTGCCGTAGATGGCGGCGGTGTCGATGCTGCGGTAACCGATGCTCAGGGCGCTGGTGACCGCGGTGTACGACTCGTCGTCGGGAACCTGCCACACCCCGAACCCCACCTGCGGAATGGTGTTGCCGTCGCTGAGCGTCACGTTCGGGACCGGGTTCACAGATGTCATGACCTCCTCCAACCACATCGCCACGGCCGTTGTTCCCGCCGCGGGCTCCCGGAATCCCGACTGAGACAATCGCCTCATGAGCGCCACCCTCCACGCCGACGACGTCTCCGCCGCCCGCGGCGAGCGCACCCTGTTCACCGGACTCGACCTCGTCGTCGGCCCGGGAGACGTGATCGGCCTGGTCGGAGCCAACGGGGCCGGCAAGTCGACGCTGCTGTCCATCCTCTCCGGCGACACCACCGCGGACACCTCGGGCACCGTGTCGACGAGCCCCCCGGATGCGACGGTCGGTCACCTCGTCCAGGAGCCGGAGCGGGTCCCCGGCGAGACCGTCGAGGACTACCTCGGCCGGCGGACGGGCGTCACCGCCGCGGAATCCGAGATGAACGAGGCGGCGGCGACGCTCGAGGAGCCGGGCGGCGACGACCGCTACTCGCAGGCACTGGAGCGGTGGCTCGCGCTCGGCGGGGCCGATCTGCAGGAGCGAGCCGGGCAGGTCCTCGACGACCTGGGCCTGACCTCCGGGCTCGACGCGGAGATGACCGCCCTCTCCGGCGGGCAGGCCGCCCGCGTCGGGCTGGCCGCGCTGCTGCTCTCCAGGTACGACGTGCTGCTGCTCGACGAGCCGACCAACGACCTCGACCTCGACGGGCTGGCCCGGCTGGAACGGTTCGTCGCCGAGACGCGCGCCGGTGTCGTGGTCGTCAGCCATGATCGGGAGTTCCTGGCGCGCACCGTGACCGGCATCGTCGAACTCGATCTCGCCCAGCAGCAGATCGCGGTGTACGACGGCGGCTACGAGTCGTATCTGGCGGAACGTGCGGTGGCCCGCAGGCATGCCAGGGAACGGTACGAGGAGTACGCCGACACACTGTCCGGCCTCGAGGCCCGCGCACAGATGCAACGCAACTGGCTCGAACACGGCGTCCGCAACAACCGCCGCAAGGCGAAGGGCGCCGACTCCGACAAGATGGGACGCAAGGCACGCGCCGAGTCCACGGAGAAGCAGGCCGCGAAAGCCCGTCAGACGCAACGCCGCATCGAACGCCTCGACGTCGTGGAGGAGCCCCGCAAGGAGTGGGAGCTGCGGATGGAGATCGCCGACGCGCCGCGCAGCGGCGCGGTCGTCGCGACACTGTCCGGTGCCGTCGTTCAGCGTGAAACCTTCCGGCTCGGCCCGATCCACACCCAGATCGACTGGGGCGACCGCATTCTCGTCACGGGGCCGAACGGCTCCGGCAAGTCGACGCTGCTGGCGGTGCTGCTCGGCCGCGTCGCCCCCGACGAGGGCAGCGCATCGCTCGGCTCCGGCGTGGCGGTCGGCGAGGTGGATCAGGCGCGCGGATTGTTCGAGGGCGGCGAGCCCCTCGCGGTGGCGTTCGGGGCACAGGTGCCGGACTGGCCGGACGCGGACGTCCGCACCCTGCTCGCGAAGTTCGGACTCAAGGGTCACCACGTGCTGCGTCCGGCGAACTCACTGTCCCCGGGCGAACGCACCCGCGCCGCCCTCGCCCTGTTGCAGGCCCGCGGGGTGAACCTGCTGGTCCTCGACGAGCCGACCAACCACCTCGACCTGCCGGCGATCGAACAGCTGGAACAGGCGATGGAGTCGTACACCGGCACGCTGCTGCTGGTCACCCACGACCGGCGGATGCTGGACACCGTGCGCAGCACCCGCCGGTGGCGGATGGAGAACGGGCAACTGCTCGAGCAGTGACGCGCCTCCGGCACCTGTGCGCGGGTTCGGTAGCTCCCGCTACCGAACCCGCGCACAGGCACGTGGCGACCTACTCGAACAGGCGCTGACCCGGATACCCGCCCTCACGGCACCCCGGCGGAATCGCGAACACCGCCGACCCGATCGGTGTGGACCAGGTGTTGAACAGGTCGTCGTCCGACAGGCGTTGTTGGACGGGCACGAACTGGCGTACCGGGTCGGCCTGGTAGCTGACGAACACCAGACCGGAGTCGGACACCGCATCCCCTCCCGGCGCCTCGTCGTAGTTGTACGAACGACGATGAAACCGCTCCGACCGATCCAGCGAACGGGACAGGGCGATGTGCGAATTCGGGGCGATCACGGTGATGCCGCCCGGCCCGACGGCACCGAAGTCGGGTTCGTCGTGCTCCGATTCGCCGGTCAGCGGCGCACCGTCGGACAGCCTGCGGCCCATCACGATCTCGCGCCCCGGCCGGTCCAGCTCGTCCCACTCGTCCAGGTGCAGCCGAATGCGCCGGATCACCACCGAGGTGCCGCCGTCGAGCCAGGACCCGTCGTCGACCCACACGAGCGAGTCGAAGTCGTGGGTGCCCGCCGCCGGGTTCACGGTGCCGTCGACCTGCCCCATCAGGTTCCGCATCGTGGTGCCCTCGGGTTCGCTGCCCCGAGCCCGCCGGAACCCCTGCTGCGACCAGCGTACGGTCGCGGCGCCGCGGGCACCCTTGAGCAGAACGCGGAGCGCGTGCGCCACCGCGACCGGGTCGTCCGAACCGACCTGGAGCAGCAGATCACCGTCACTCCACCGCGATTCGAGTCGGTCGACGTCGAACGGCGGCAACGGTGACAGCCACGTGGGACGCAGGTGCTCGCGGCCCGCCGCGGCGAACACGCCGGGACCGAACCCGATCGTGACGGTGAGCCGGGCCGGAACCGCCGCCAGTTCGGGTTCCGTGTCGGCGAGGGCGCGACGACCGGCCGTCAGCCGGGCCGCGTCGTCGGTCCACACCCGCATCAACCGGATCAGGGCGTCGCGATCGACGCCGGGACGGAGATCCAGACCGACGAAGGTGGTGTGTGCGGGCGGGGGTGTCGCGATCCCGGCCTGACGGTCGCCGTGGAACGGGACCGTGGCCGGTGACGCCGCCGACGCGGGACTGTCCGTGACGGTCGCCGCACCCCAGCCGAGTGCCACGCCACCTGCCGCCAGAGCGCCGCCGCCGAGCAGTCGACGACGGCTGATCTCACTCACCGGTGTGTTCCGAGTAGTTCTCCTGTGCCCCGGCGAAGTCGCGGATGGGAACCTCCACCGCGGTGGAGCTGCCGTCGGCGAAGGTGAGCGTCAGCGCGAGCGCGTCCCCGGCCCGAAGCGGGGTCGTCACGTCCATCAGCATCACGTGTTCCCCACCCGGTTCGAGGACCCGTTCGCCGTGCGCGGGCACCTCGAATCCGCCTTCCTTCTGCCGCATCGACATCGAGCCGGCGCCGTCGGGTGCCATCTCGTGCAGTTCGACCCGTCCGGCGACGTCGGCACCGGCCGCGGTGAGGGTGATCGGCGTGTCCCCGTCGTTGACCAGCGTGCCGAACGCGGCGGTCATGCCGCCGTCGGCTGCCTTCGCCCACGAGTCGGTCAGGGTCACGGAGCTCGCGGCGTCGGCGCGGTCGGTGTCGGCGGAGCATCCCACGACGGCTGCGGCCAGGCCGACCGTCGCCGCTGCGGCGAGCAGTGAACGTCGAATACGGTTCGTCGTCATCATGATTCGGTTGTCCTTCTCGGGTTGGTTCTCGGTCCGCTGCGCGCACGGCAGCGACGTGCCGCCGGATGGGTGGCACGCGAATGGTCAGGAGCGGACGAGAACCGGCGGACCCCGCAGGGACAGACCGGTACGGCAGAGGATCTCGGCCAGTGGCCGGGACGGACGCCCCGCGGGGCGGAGTCGGACGGGTGCGAACGGTTCGGGATGCGCCGGCCGTCCGGCCGTCACCGCGCGCAGTGCGGCGCAGACCGCGGTTCCGACCCCGTCGGCGGCACCGACCAGCATCGCGCACACCGTCACCGCGGCGGCGTGGGCGGCCGCCATTCCGGCGGTCACGGTCACCGTGTGGTGGGTCTCGAGCGAGAGTGCGAGGTGACCGAGGACCTGACCCACGGACAGCACCCCCACGGCAGCGACGGTGCCGCGACGGAGGGCGGGGACGACGCTCGCGCACGAGGCGAGGATCGCCGCGAGCCCGGTGAGAACGATCAGGGTGGAGCTGGTCGGGACGCCTCCGCCTGCGGCGCCGTGAGCGGCGACCGACAGCGAGACCGTGGCACCGGCGAGTGCGCCGCCCCGAACGGGGGCGACGACCCCGGTCGCGGTCGCGGCACGCACGAACCGAACTTTACTACAGGCTGTCGTAGCTCTTCGGCACGAGTCGATGACCTCTGCCTATCCCGAACAACTTGACGAAGCGTTGGGTTTTCACAACACTTTGATGCATGAGTCCCGTACGGCGGGGTGAGTCACGCCCCATCTTCAACCGCATCGCGGTGCTGCGGGCAGAACGGTCGATGAGCCGGGCCGAACTCGCCGCGCTGATCGAGGTGAACCCGCAGACGGTCGGCGCGCTCGAACGCGGCGACCACTACCCCAGCCTCGACCTGGCACTGCGGATCTGCGAGGTGTTCGGGCTGCCCGTCGAGGCGGTGTTCTCCCGCAGTGCGTTCACCCCGCTCTCGACCGAGTACTACCGGCACACCCGCGCGGAAGGAGCCGACCGACATGCCTGAGCAGACCGTCTTCGAGCGCTACCAGCAACACCGCGCGCGCCGCTTTCTCGTCAGATCCGAGAAGACCGAGAAGATGCTCCCGCGGTGGCGCACCCGTGCCCGGCGCCGGATCCTCGTCGTCGCGCTCGGCGTCACCTTCGTCCTCATGCTCACCGTCGGCGTCCTCTGCCACTTCTTCGAGCGGGGCCCGCTGCTGTGGTTGCCTGCCTGCCTCGTGTTCTTCCCGATCTGGATCGCGCTGTCGATCGTGTCGGGGCAGCTCGGCGACGCCCCCAGCGAGGCACTCGACGAATGGGAGATACAGCAGCGCAACGCCGCACGGTCCGTCGGCCTGAGCATCACCCAGTGGCTGGTGATGGTCCCGGTCGCCTACCTGATCATCGGCAGCAGTCTCACCGACGGCAACCACACCACGATGGCGTACACGGGCGGGTTGCTCACCATCACCACCCTCCTGATCGGCGGCTGCTCCCCCACCATGATCCTCGCGTGGAGTCGGCCCGACCCCTATCCCGATCCACACCCCACCGACGAGCAGTCACACCCGACGACCAACAACGATCGCCTGGAGGCGCCGTGAGTTCGAACATCCTTGCCATCGAGCACATCTCGAAACGCTACGGCGACGTCGTCGCCCTCGACGACCTGAGCTTCGAGGTCCGTCCCGGCGAGATCTTCGGATTCGTCGGCTCGAACGGCGCCGGCAAGACCACCACGATGCGGATCGCCCTCGGGGTGCTGTCCGCCGACTCCGGGCAGGTGCTGCTCGGCGGCCGCCCCGTCGACCTCGACGTCCGCCGCACCATCGGCTACATGCCCGAGGAACGGGGCCTGTACCCGAAGATGAAGGTCGGCGATCAGCTCGCGTATCTCGCCGAACTGCACGGACTCTCGCGTCGCGACGCCGCCGCCGCGGTCACCCGGTGGACCGAACGTCTCGGCATCGCCGGACGGGCCGGGGACGCCGTCGACTCCCTCAGCCTCGGCAACCAGCAGCGCGTCCAGCTCGCCGCCGCACTCGTCCACGACCCCGCGGTCCTCGTACTCGACGAGCCGTTCTCCGGCCTCGACCCCGTCGCGGTCGACGTCATGAGCGAGGTGCTCGCCGAGAAGGCGGCCACCGGCGTCCCCGTCGTCTTCTCCAGCCACCAGCTCGACCTCGTGCAACGGCTCTGCGATCGGGTCGGCATCATCGCCGGCGGTCGGATGAAGGCCGTCGGCACCGTCGACGAACTGCGAGGCCGCGGCCGGCCGCGGCTGGTCGTGCACGCCCCCGAAGCGCCGTCCGGCTGGGCCGACCACCTGCACGGGGTGCACACCGTCTCGCACGGCGAAGGCCGCACCGTCCTGGAACTGAGCGACGACGCCAGCGACCAGGACGTGCTCGCCGCCGCCCTGAAAACCGGTCCGGTGCACGAGTTCTCCGTCAACCGGCCCACCCTCACCGAACTGTTCCGAGAGGTCGTGACCGCATGAGCACCGCCACCACGGACCGCGCGCATCCCGATCGGCCCGACGTCGGCGCGACCCGCGCCGTCGCCCTCGTCGCCCGCCGCGAGTTCCGCACCCAGGTCCACAAGCGCAGCTTCCTGATCAGCAACCTGATCATCCTCGTCGCGATCGTCGGTGGCATCGTCGGCTACTCCATCTTCTCCGGCGGCGACGACGTCGACACCTCCACCGTCGGCCTCGTCGGCGACCAGTCCCTCGGCGCAACGTTGGAATCGACCGGCGAGCAGCTCGGCACGCCGATCGAGGTCGTCTCCGTCGCCGACGAGCAGGCCGCTCGCGAGCGCGTCGAGTCAGGCGACCTCGACGTCGCCCTCGTCCCCGCCGCCGACGGATCCGCCGTCGCGATCGCCGAGAAGGACGTCGACGGCGGGCTTCGCACCGTGCTCGACGTCGCCGTCGCCGGACAGGCGCAGCAGCAGGCACTCGACGCGCAGGGCGTCGACGTCGCGCAGCTCTCCGCCGCGACCTCCGCCGCCGTCGTCACCGTCGACGCGATCGACCCCCCGGACCCCGAACAGAGTCAGCGGATCGCGCTGTCCGTCACCGCGGTGTTCCTGCTGTACATGCAGATCCTCGGGTTCGGCATGGCCGTCGCGATGGGCGTCGTCGAGGAGAAGTCGAGCCGCGTGGTGGAACTCCTGCTGTCGACGGTGCGGCCACTGCACCTGCTGTGGGGCAAGATCCTCGGTATCGGCGCGGTCGGGCTCGTGCAGCTCACGGCGTACGGCATCGCCGGTGTCGGCGCCGGCCTCGCCACCGGTGTCCTGACGGTCACCGGCACCGCCCTCGCCGTCCTCGCGAGCACCCTCGCCTGGTTCGTTCTCGGGTTCGTGTTCTTCGCCGCCCTCTACGCGGCCGCCGGGTCGATGGTCTCCCGGCAGGAGGACGTCAACTCCACCTCGATGCCGCTGATGCTGGTCATCATGGCGATGTTCTTCTCCGCGTTCTCCGCGGTCGGCGACCCCGACGGCACCGTGAGTTCCGTGCTCAGCTGGATTCCGCCGTTCTCGGCGATCCTGATGCCGCTGCGCATCGCCGCCGGTGTCGCGTCGCCGATGCAGATCGTCGCGACCGTCGCGATCATGCTCGCCGCGACCGTCGTGGCAGCGACCGTCGCCGCGAAGGTGTACCAGCGTTCGATTCTGCGGGTCGGCGCGACCGTGTCGTGGCGGGAGGCGTTCGGGCGAGCGTGAAATAGGCTCCTCGGCATGGCACCGAAGCTGTCGGCCCAGGAGATCCTCGACCTCGTCCTCGACCCGGGCAGTCACCGGTCCTGGGACGTCGCGCCGGTCGAGGTCCCGGTCGGTCCCGCCTACCGCGCCGACCTCGACCGCGCCCGCGAGCGCACCGGACTCGACGAATCGGTGATCACCGGCGAAGGCACCATCGCGGGCCGCCGCGTCGCGGTGATCGCGTGTGAATTCGGTTTCCTCGCGGGCTCGATCGGGGTGGCGGCGGCGGAACGCGTCGTCACCGCGATCGAGCGCGCCACCGCCGAACGTCTGCCGCTGCTCGCCTCGCCCACCTCCGGCGGTACCCGGATGCAGGAGGGCACCCTCGCCTTCGTGCAGATGGTCAAGATCGCCGCCGCGGTCACCGTGCACAAGGCCGCGAAACTGCCCTACCTGGTGTACCTGCGTCACCCCACCACGGGCGGGGTGTTCGCCTCCTGGGGATCGCTCGGCCACGTCACCGTCGCCGAACCCGGTGCGCTCGTCGGCTTCCTCGGCCCCCGGGTCTACCAGGCCCTCTACGGCGAGAGCTTCCCGGAGGGGGTGCAGACGTCGGAGAACCTCTACGCGAACGGCGTGATCGACGGCGTCGTCGCGCCGGAACTGCTTCGCGACCTGCTGACCCGCGCGTTGCTGGTGCTCACCGGCGAACGGGAGCCGTGGACCGGAGGACCCGCCGACACCGCCGCGCTCCCCGACGTCCCGGCGTGGCAGTCGGTGACGTCGTCGCGGCGCCCGGACCGGCCCGGCATCCGCCGCCTGTTGCAGCACGCCGCCACCGATCAGGTGCCGCTGTCCGGAACCGGGCAGGGCGAGACCGACAAGACCGTACTGATCTCGCTGGCCCGCTTCGGCGGTCAACCGTGTGTGCTGTTCGGCCAGGATCGCAGCGGGCAGTCCCCGCAGAACACGATGGGACCGGGCGCCCTGCGCGAGGCCCGAAGGGCCATGAAGCTCGCCGACGAGCTCGGCATTCCACTGGTGACGGTGATCGACACCCTCGGCGCGTCGCTGTCGAAGGAGGCCGAGGAACGTGGCCTCGCCCCCGAGATCGCCCGCTGTCTGGCCGATCTCGTCACCCTCGACACCCCGACGGTGTCGGTGCTGCTCGGCCAGGGCACCGGCGGCGGCGCGTTGGCCCTGCTCCCCGCGGACCGGGTCCTGTGCGCCCAGAACGGTTGGCTCGCACCACTTCCCCCGGAGGGCGCCAGCGCGATCGTGCACCGAGACACCGCCCACGCCCCGGACATGGCGCAGGCCCAGGGCATCCGATCCCTGGACCTGCTGCGGGACGGCGTGATCGACGCGATCATTCCGGAGAACCCGGACGCCGCCGACGAGCCCGTCGCGTTCTCCGTCCGGGTCGGCGACGCCATCGCACGCGAGCTGCACACACTCGTCACCGTTCCCTCCGGCGACAGACTCGCCGCCCGCACCGACCGCTATCGGACACTCGGAGTTCCGCGGTGAGCGCCAGCGGTCGCGAGCACGACTCGGCGGCCCTCGCCCGTTTCGAGCTCTTCCTCCTCGCCGCGATCGCCACGGTTCTCGTCACCCGCGCCTATCTGGCGGCTTCCGGCTATCCCCAGATCGGCGGGGGCACACTGCACATCGCGCACGTCCTGTGGGGCGGGCTGCTGATGGCGGTGGCACTCGCCGCCCTCGCGCTCACCGAGGGCAGCAGGGCCCGACTGGTCTCGTCGCTGATCGGCGGCATCGGATTCGGCCTGTTCGTCGACGAGATCGGCAAGTTCGTCACCTCCGACGTGAACTACTTCTTCCGCCCGGCGATCGCGATGATCTACGTCGTCTTCGTCCTGTTCTGGCTGGTTGCCCGCGTCGCGATCTCCCGGGCCGGGCTCCCGGACACGCGCCGGGTGGCCATCGGAGCGGACGCGGTCACCGACCTCGCTCTCGGCCATCTCGACGGCATCCGGCGTCGGCACGTGCTCGCGGTGCTCGACGGGGTCCGCGACGCCCGGTATGTCGATGTGGCCGCCTCCCTGCGCTCCGCCCTCCTCGCACGGCAGGTGCCGACGAGCACCGTCGAGACACGGTTCTCGCATCTGCGCGGAGACGTCGCCCGCCGCACGGATCGCGTCCTCGGGCATCGCGTCGTGCGGCGCATCGTGGTGGCGCTGTTCGTGATCCAGGCCCTGGTCGCTGTGGCCTCGGTCGCGATCGCGATGCTCGCGGAGAACGAGGGAGTCGTCGACGACCTGTCCGATCTGCTGGTCCAGGTGTCGAGCGCCGTGTCCGGCGCACTCGCGCTCCTCGGCGTGTGGTTCCTGTGGCGCGGACCGTACCTCCGGGCACTGCGCGTGCTCCGGGTGTCGATCATCGTGAGCCTCCTGGTGACGCAGGTCTTCCTGTTCGCCCAGGAGCAACTCGGCGCGCTCGCCGGGTTCGGGCTGTCGGTGGTGATGCTCGGCTGCCTGCAGGTCGCGATCCGGTCCGAGGAGGAGCAGCTTCTCGAACCTCCGACGTGACCCGCGGGCGGACCTGCCGCCGCGTCACGGACGGTCGTGTGGTCGACCCGACCGGCGACCGGTACGCCCGAAGGCGCCGTCCGGGATCCGCAGGGTCAATCCGGTCGTGCCCTCGGCCGACTCGACGACGCACTCCCGCAGCACCGAATGGAACGCCACCGCCGCATGACTGGGGTCGATGCCTCCTCGGCGCGCCAGGCCGATGGTGCGAGTCAGTCCGGGGGACGTGAGACGGGTCGCACGCAAACCCGGATAGTGCAGCGTCGCGGTCACGGGCGCGACGGTCACACCGATCCCGCGGGCGACGAACCTCAGCACCGCATCGAGTTCGGCGCCCTCGACGACGATGTGGGGTTGCAGCCCCGCGTCCTGGAACGCGCGGTCGAGGGCGACGCGCAGGTCGTACCCGTCGTGGCACAGCACCAGCGCATGCCCCGCGACCTCGGACAGGGTGACCGCGCGGCGGCGGGTCAGCGCCGGACGATCCGCGGAGGACACGACCACCAGTTCCTCGCTCAGCAGCGGGATCAGGTCCAGGGCCGGGTTACGCACGGCACGCTCGGCGATGACCAGAGCGAGATCGAGCTCACCCTGCGCCAAACTCTCTGTGAGAGTGCCTGATCCGGCCTCGGTGATGTGGAGGTCCACACCGGGGTGAGCGTCGTGGTATCGCTCGATCACATCCGGGATCAGACTCGTGCACAGGCTCGGCGTGGCACCGATCCGGAGTCGCCCACGCGCGAGGCCGGTCAGTTCCTCGATCCGCCGGTAGGCGGCGTCGCGGTCCTCGAGCATCCGCACGGCAACCGGCAGGAGCGTCTCGCCCGCGGCCGAGAGGGTGACGGCTCCGGGGGTGCGATCGAAGAGCCGGGCACCCACGTCCCGCTCCAGCGCAGCGACCTGGCGGCTGAGGGACGGCTGTGCGATCCCGAGGCCGTCGGCCGCGCGCGTGAAATGCCCTGATCGCGCGACCGCCACGAAGCACCTCAACTGGTCCAGCGTCATCGTCATAGCCTAAACGCATCGACACGATGATCCGAATGCATTGGAGTTATGTGCTCGCGGCTTCTACCGTCGGCAAGCGGAGGAACCACAACCACATCTCGGAGGGGCGGGTCATGAGTGCACACGTAGTGGTGGCAGGAGCGGGTTACGCGGGAGTCGTCGCAGCGAACCGGCTGCTGTCGAAAGCCCCGGAAACCCGGGTGACAGTGGTCAATCCTCGGGCGGACTTCGTCGAGCGGATCCGACTGCACCAGCTCGCCGCCGGAAACCACACCGCCGTCGTCCCGCTGACGACGGTGCTGCATCCGCAGGCACAGTTGGTGATCGGCGCCGTCGAATCGGTCGAGGCCTCCACCGGAGGGATCCGACTCGACGACGACCGACGGCTGTCGTACGACCACCTGATCTACGCCGTCGGGAGCGGTTCTCGCCTCGATCGCATCGGCGGGGCATCCGAACACGCCTTCGACATCGCCGAGTACGAGTCCGCCGAGGCGCTACGGCAGCGCGCGGCCGCCGTGCCTCCCGGCGCTCCGGTCGTCGTGATCGGCGGCGGGTTGACGGGCATCGAGACCGCCGCCGAACTGGCCGAACAACGTCCGCACGTGTCGGTCACGCTCATCTCGGATCGACCCGTCGCGGGCGATCTCCACGAGAAGGCCCGGGCGAAGATCCTCCGCGCCCTCGAATCGCTCTCGGTCGAGGTCCTGGAAGGCACTGCGGCGACGTACATCGCGGAGGGGAAGGTCGAACTCGCCGACGGACGATCCGTGGCCTCGGAATGTACCGTCGTCGCGGCGGCATCCGCCGTGCCCGCACTCGCGCGGACCAGTGGCCTGCCGGCGGACGCGGCGGGCCGGTTGACGGTGGATCGAACCCTCACCTGCCCGGCAGCGCCGAACATCGTCGGCGCCGGAGACGCGGTCTCGATCGACGGCATGCCGCTGCGCATGAGTTGCCAGGCGGCGATTCCCCTCGGAGCCCACGCCGCGGACACGATCCTTCGGGGACTGCGGGGCCAGACCCCGAAGGACGTCCACCCCAGGTTCCTCACCCGGTCCATCAGCCTGGGGAGGCGATGCGGCGTCGTCCAGCGCACCGACCACTCGGATCGTCCGCAGCGGACCGTTCTCGGCGGGCGCGTCGCCGCGTTCGTGAAGGAACAGATCTGCTCGTCGACCGTGCGGTGGGGTGTCAATCCACGCCAACCGGTCATGTACACGTGGTCGTGACCGCCCCCGGACGTGGACCCGTCCCGTCGGTCAGCTGCCTCCGGCTGCGACCGACGGGACGACGACCACTGCGATCACGGCGGCGTTGACCGCATCGACCGCATGCCGCACCGCCTCCCCGGACCAGTCACCCTTCGCAATCTCCTTGGCGCGCTTGCGGACAACCTTCTTCGACACGTCCGGGAACAGCTTCGGCGCCGCATCGACCGCGGACAGCAACGAGATCAGCGCGGCGGTCCGCTGGTCGGGTGTCGCACCGTCCACCAGGACCGACCGCAACCTGTCGCGCACCACCCGCTCGTGCGAGGCGTCCACCGCCGGCCACGTCTTCGTCGGGAAGATACCGAGGACCTTGCCCTTCGCCTCGTGCACCCAGCCGCGCTCGACGATGCGGCCCAGCACCGCCTCCCGGAGGTTCTTGCCGAGCTTCTCGATCGCGGCGACCGGCTTCAGTGGCTTGGACCCACGCAGCTGCGCCACCGCGTGCGCGAGGATCGGGTCCAGCGGAGCGGTGCGGTCGCGAAGGATCAGCCGCCCCTTCTTCACGGCGCCGCTGCCGTCCGCCGGTTCGACGACGGCGTCGAGGGAGAGGTCGAGCAGCACCGCACCGGCCAGCGCCCGGGGCAGCACCGAACCGTCCACCAACGGCTTCCCCGTCTCGTCGTCGAGCAGCAGCAACAACAGGTCCTCTGCGAGCAGCGTCATGTCCCCACCCTAGATCCGCCGCGCCCACCCCCACCCCTCCCGGCTGAAGGTGACCTTCACTCGCATCAGCCGCACGAAGGCCACCTTCAGCCACACCACCCAAGGCGCCTCCCGGCAGAAGGTGACCTTCACTCGCATCAACCGCACGAAGGCCACCTTCAGCCGGGGGGTGGGGCGCCGTTCGGCGACGGCACGGTGCCGTCCGGCGCACGGCCGGGTGAGGCCGGGCTCGCGACGGGCGGATCGAATAGGGTGTAGTGCGCGTCACACGTGACGCGACAGTGCATGGTGCGCAACGAGAGGACACGAGTCGATGACGTCAGCCGGGCACGGGAACGGCGCCTACGCGGACGCTTTCGCAGAGAGCGTCACCGATCCGGAGTCGTTCTGGCTTCACGCCGCCGAGGTGATCGACTGGGACCACGCACCGACCCGCGCCCTCGACGACTCCGCCGCGCCTGCGTACCGCTGGTACCCCGACGCGACCCTCAACACCTGCTACAACGCCCTCGACCGGCACGTCGTGTCGGGACGCGGCGACCAGGCCGCGTTGATCTACGACTCCGCCATGCTCGGCACCACCCGCACCTACACCTACGCGGAGCTGCTGGCCGAGGTCGCCCGGTTCGCGGGAGTACTCACCGCACAGGGCATTTCGGCGGGCGACCGGGTCGTGATCTACATGCCGATGATCCCGGAAGCAGCGATCGCCATGCTGGCCTGCGCCCGGATCGGCGCCGTCCACTCGGTGGTGTTCGGCGGGTTCGCCGCCGCCGAGCTGGCCGCCCGCATCGACGACGCCCAGCCGAAGGCGCTCGTGACGGCGTCGGGCGGCCTCGAACCGGGCCGGACCATCGAGTACCTCCCGATCGTGGACCGTGCGCTCGGCCTCACCGACAACGCACCCGGCACGATCATCGTCAAGAACCGGGAACAGATCCCCGGGAGCGCGGCCGACCACGCGGGCTGGCTGGACTGGGACGAGGCCGCCGCAGCCGCCGACCCCGCCGGGTGCGTGTCCGTCGCCGCGACCGACCCCCTCTACATCCTCTACACGTCCGGAACCACGGGGAAGCCGAAGGGCGTCGTCCGCGACAACGGCGGCCACGCGGTCGCCCTGACCTGGTCGATGCGCAACATCTACGACATCGGTGCCGGGCAGGTCATGTGGACCGCATCCGACGTCGGATGGGTCGTCGGGCACTCGTACATCGTCTACGCCCCGCTTCTCGTGGGCGCCACCACCGTCCTGTACGAGGGCAAGCCCGTCGGTACCCCCGATGCCGGCGCCTTCTGGCGGGTCATCGAGCAGCACGCGGTGCGTGCCCTGTTCACCGCGCCGACCGCGATCCGCGCCATCCGCAAGGAGGACCCGGACGCCGCGGAACTCGCCAAGTACGACATCTCGACCCTGACCACGCTGTTCGCGGCCGGTGAGCGGCTGGACCCGGACACCTACGAGTGGGCGACCGCCGAGCTCGGCGTCCCGGTCGTCGACCACTGGTGGCAGACCGAGACCGGATGGGCGATCTGCGCCAACCTGCGTGGCCTCGAACCGATGCCGATCAAGGCGGGCTCGCCGACCGTGGCGGTGCCGGGCTACCGGGTGCAGATCGTCGACGCCGCGGGCACCGAGGTCGCGCCGGGCACCGAGGGCAACATCGTCATCACGCTGCCGCTGCCGCCCGGCACCCTCGCCGGCCTGTGGCGGGACGAGGACCGGTACGTGAAGTCGTACCTGTCGACGTTCCCCGGCCACTACCTCACCGGCGACTCCGGTTACGTCGACGCCGACGGCTACGTCTTCGTCCTCGGGCGTAGCGACGACGTCATCAACGTCGCCGGGCACCGGCTCTCCACGGGCGCGATGGAGGCCGTCGTCGCGCAGCACGCGGCAGTCGCGGAATGTGCCGTCGTGGGGATCAAGGACGATCTCAAGGGGCAGCGGCCCAGCGGGTACGTGGTGCTCAAGGCCGGCGCGACGATCGACCACGAGGTGCTGCGCACCGAACTGGTGGCGATGGTGCGTGACCAGATCGGCGCCGTCGCCACGTTCCGCGACGTCACCGTCGTGCAGGCGCTGCCGAAGACCCGCTCGGGGAAGATCCTCCGCAAGACGATGCGGCAGATCGCCGACCACGAGGACTACGCAGTGCCCTCGACCATCGAGGACCCCGCCGTCCTCGACGCACTCACGAAGCTCCTCGGTCCCGAAGTGCACTGACCACGCCAGGCACAATGACGAGGTGACCGACACAGCTTCCACCGCCACCGTCCTCGTCGTCGACGACGACGAGGACGTGCTCTCGTCCCTGCACCGGGGGCTGCGCCTGTCCGGGTTCACCATTCTCACCGCCACCAACGGCGCCGAGGCGCTGTCGGTTGTCGCCGAGCGGGCCCCCGACGCAGTGGTACTCGACATGAACATGCCCGTCCTCGACGGCGCCAGCGTCGTGACCGCTCTGCGCGCCATGGGCAACGAGGTACCGATCTGTGTGCTCAGCGCGCGCTCCTCGGTCGACGACCGGGTGGCCGGACTCGAGGCGGGCGCCGACGACTACCTGGTCAAGCCGTTCGTGCTCGCCGAGCTGGTGGCCCGGATCAACGCGATGCTGCGGCGCCGCGCAACCCCTGCTCCCACGCCGTCCTCCCCCGGCACGACCGTCGTCGGAGCACTCGGCGTCGACCTGCCGGGCAGGCGGGCGACCATCGACGGCCACGAGGTCGAACTGACGAAGCGGGAGTTCGAACTGCTCGCGGTGCTCGTCCGCAACCAGGGCGTCGTACTGAGTCGCGAACGCCTCCTCGAACTGGTGTGGGGCTACGACTTCGTCGCCGACACGAATGTCGTCGACGTGTTCGTCGGGTACCTGCGCCGCAAGCTCGAAGCGCACGGCCACCCACGCATCCTGCAGACCGTCCGCGGCGTCGGGTTCGTGCTGCGGGACCCCTCGTGACGGAAGGCCGGCGACGGTTCGCCAGGCGGTCACGTTCCGCCCCCACGCCCCGTCGGCGACGCTCGTACTCCCTGCGGGCCCGGGTGGCGGCTGCGGCGGCGCTGGGCGCAACCATCGTCGTCGCGCTGCTCGGCATCTTCATCTCGGTCGCCATCTCCTGGAACAACATGTCGCAACTGGACCGGCGACTCGACACCGCCGCCCAGGTGCTGATCGCCAACGCCGCGGAGGCCGCGTCCTTCCTGCCGCGATTCGGCGACACCAACGCGTTCGCCATCACCATCCGCAACTCGAACACCGGTGACGTCATGGTGAGCACCCCGACCACGATGCCCGAGGTCGGGCTGGGCGCCGAGTCGGTGACCGTCGACGGCACGGACTACCGGGTCAGCACCACCGCGATACCGAACGCGCCGCTGTGGATGTCGCTGGCCGTGCCGGCATCGGAGGCCGACGACATCACCACCGACCAGCGGCAGTGGGTGATGATCGCCGGTCTGGTCGCCGTCGCGGGCGCGACCGGGCTCGGCTGGCTGTTCGGTGGCCGCGCGGTGCGCCCGATCGTTCAGCTCACCCATCAGATCGCCGACGGCACCCCGCAGGCGGTGACGGTGTCGGGGGTGCGGGAGGCCGAGGAACTGGCCGAGGCGATCGACTCGATGCTCGACCGCATCACCGACGCGCAGCGCCAGACGGAGGCCGCGCTGGACACCGCGCGCGACTTCGCCGCCGCGTCCGCCCACGAGCTGCGGACCCCGCTGACGGCGATGCGCACCGACATCGAAGTGCTGTCCACCCTGGAACTCGATTCCGGCGAGCGAGCGGAGATCCTCACCGATCTCGCCCGCACCCAGGGCCGGGTGGAGTCGACGCTGGCGGCGCTGGAACGTCTCGCATCCGGTGAGCTGTCCAGCGACAAGGACCACGCACCCACCGACCTCGTCGAGATCTGTGATGCCGCCGCAGGCGACGCGCAGCGTCAGCACCCCGACCTGATCGTCGGGGTCGACGCCGACCGCTCGGTCGTCGTCAACGGCATCGGGGTCGGGTTGCGGCTGGCCGTCGACAACGCGATCTCCAACGCCGTTCGGCACGGCCGGGCGAGCACCGTCCGGCTGGCCGTGCACCATCGGTCCGGTGACACCGTGCGGCTCACCGTCGACGACGACGGCCGCGGAATTCCGGATGCCGAGCGCGAGATCGTCTTCGAACGGTTCCAGCGCGGTGCCGGTGCCGCCGCCGGCGGGTCGGGGCTGGGTCTGGCACTCGTCGCCCAGCAGGCCCAGTTGCACGGCGGCCGAGCCTGGTTCGAGGACAGCGACCTCGGCGGCGCCCGCCTCGTGTTCGAGTTCCCGTCCCGCCCCTGAAACCCGGACGGCGGCGCCGGAGAAACGACCCCGGAAGCAGTCAGGGCCCGCACCGCCGAAGCGGTGCGGGCCCTGATCGTGTTCGTGATCGAGCAGGCTCAGTTGGTGCCGAGCAGGTCGATGATGAAGACGAGCGTCTTGCCTCCGAGCGGGTGACCCGAGCCGGCGGCACCGTAGGCGAGCTCCGGCGGGACCGTCAGCTTGCGGCGGCCACCGACCTTCATACCGGGGATGCCCTCCTGCCAACCGGGGATCAGTCGGGGAAGCGGGAACTTCACCGAGTCGCCACGCTGGAAGGACGAGTCGAACACGGCGTTCGTGTCGTACTCGACGCCGTGGTAGTGCACGTCCACGACCCCGCCCGGCTGCGCCTCGGCGCCGTCGCCGATGGTGATGTCCTCGACGACCAGCTCGGTGGGCGCCGGACCGGTGGCCGGTTCGACCTCGGGAACGGGCGGCGGCACCACGACGTCGAGCAGGTCGATGACGAAGATCAGCGTCTTGCCGGACAGCTGGTGGCCGGATCCGGCCGGGCCGTAGGCGAGCTCCGGCGGGATGACCAGCTTGCGGCGGCCACCGACCTTCATGCCGGGGATGCCCTCCTGCCAGCCGGCGATCAGGCCGGCGAGCGGGAAGGTGATGGACTCGCCACGAAGGAAGGACGAGTCGAACACCTCGCCGCTCTCGAGCTCGACGCCGTGGTAGTTCACCTCGACCTTCGAGCCGGGGGTCGCCTCGGCGCCGTCACCGACGGCGACGTCCTCGATGACCAGTTCGGTGGGCGCGGGGCCCTCCCAGGGCTCGATCTCGGGTGCGTTGCTCATGGTTACCGGTTCCCCAGGTCGACGTAGTTGCGTTCGGTGTAGCCGGTGTAGATCTGGCGAGGACGGCCGATCTTGGTGGCCGGATCCTCGTGCATCTCACGCCAGTGCGCGATCCAGCCGGGAAGCCGGCCCATCGCGAACAGGACGGTGAACATGCGCGTCGGGAAGCCCATCGCGCGGTAGATCAGACCCGTGTAGAAGTCCACGTTCGGGTACAGCTTGCGCTCGATGAAGTACTCGTCGGTGAGCGCGGTCTCCTCGAGCGCCTTCGCGATCTGGAGGAGCTCGTCGTCGCCACCCAGCTTCGCGAGGATGGTGTCGGCGGCCTTCTTGACCAGCGCGGCGCGCGGGTCGTAGTTGCGGTAGACGCGGTGCCCGAAGCCCATGAGCTTCACGCCGTCTTCCTTGTTCTTGACCTTGCGGACGAACTCCTTGACGTCGCCGCCGTTCGCCTTGATCTCGTCGAGCATCTCCAGCACGGCCTGGTTGGCGCCACCGTGCAGCGGGCCCCACAGTGCGTTGATGCCGGCGGAGACCGAGGTGAACAGGTTGGCGTCCGAGGAACCGACCATGCGGACCGTCGACGTCGAGCAGTTCTGCTCGTGATCGGCGTGCAGGATCAGCAGCATGTCGAGGGCCTTGGCGATCTCCGGGTCCACCGCGTACGGCTCGGCCGGGAAACCGAAGGTCATCCGCAGGAAGTTCTCGACCAGCGACAGCGAGTTGTCCGGGTAGAGGAACGGCTGGCCGACCGACTTCTTGTACGCGTAGGCCGCGATCGTCGGCAGCTTCGCCAGCAGGCGGGTCGTGGACAGCTCGACCTGCTCCGGATCGTCCGGGTCCAGGGAGTCCTGGTAGTACGCCGACAGCGCGTTGACCGCGGAGGACAGCACCGGCATCGGGTGTGCGTTGCGCGGGAAGCCGTCGAAGAACCGCTTGAGGTCCTCGTGCAGAAGCGTGTGGCGCTGGATGCGGGTGGTGAACGCGGCGAGCTCGTCGGTGGTGGGGAGCTCACCGTAGATCAGCAGGTAGCTGACCTCGATGAAGGTGGAGTTCTCCGCCAGCTGCTCGATCGGGTACCCGCGGTAACGCAGGATGCCCTTGTCGCCGTCGATGTAGGTGATCGCCGACTTGGTGGAGGCGGTGTTGACGAATCCGGGATCGAGGGTGGTGTACCCCGTCGCGGAAAGGAGCTTGCCCAGCTCGATACCGTCGTTGCCTTCGGTGGCTTCGGCAATCGACATCGAGTGTGCGCCACCCGGGTAGCTGAGCGTGGGCGTGGTGTCATCGACAGCGGGCACGGAGGATCCCTCTCAAACTCGAGGCTTTGCGAGTTGCAAATGTCAGTCGATAAGAGAACCTAGTCGCAGTCTCCCGAGCCCGCCCAGGGTGGGTCGCTGTTTCGCCCGGTCGAGCCGTAACGAAATCCGCTGACCTGGCGATTGCCCTGCCACCTTCACACGGCCGTAATGCCCCACCGGCCGGTCCACTCCTGCCCCGGCGCGAGCACGATCTGGTCGATTCCGGAGTTGAACGCATCGGGTGGACACGTCATCGGTTCGACGGCGAGCGCCCGCCCGCGGCCGGGGAACCCGTGCCCGAGCCCCGGGTCCGCGGTGAACACCTGCAGCCACCCGAACGACCGATCCGTCCACAACACGGTCCCGGTCCCGTCGGGTGCCCGCAGTTCGTGCCTCGCGCGGCCGTCGTGGTCCGGAACCATCGAGCTGAACGGCGTGTCCAATCGGACGCCCGCGAGACCGCGGGGCGAGGTGAAGTCGAACTCGGTGCCCGCGACCGTCCGCGACGGACCCTTCGGCAGCATCCGCACCGGATCGAGCGGCAGCCGGGTACCCGCGGTCAGTCGCAGCGTGCACTCGTCGAGGGGGACGTCCCCGACCCGCAGGAACGCGTGCACTCCGAGCCCGAACGGGGCGGGGGCCGCGCCGACGTTGACCGCCGTGTGGGTGACCGTCAGCCCGACCGGCCCCAGTTCGTGGACGACCGTCAGCTGAAGCGGGTACGGCCAGCCCTTGTGCAGGCCGACCCTGATGGTCTGCTCGACGCGATGGGCGCGGTGGTCGACGAGTTGCCAGTCGTCTCGGCGGACGAGGCCGTGGATGGCGTTGTCCCGTTCCGGTTCGGTGAGCGCGAGCTGGTGTTCCACTCCGTCGAACCAGAACTTCCCGTCCCGGATCCGATTGGGCCACGGCGCCAGCACCAGTCCCGCCGACAGTGGCGGATCGGTCGGCACCGCATCCCCCGAATCCGACTCCGCGGACCACGGCTCGGTGAGGGCGCGTCCCGCCTTCGTGAGACTTCTCAAACCGGCGCCGCGGGCCACCACGTCCGCTCGATGATCACCGAACTCGATCTCGTACACCGGAACACGCATGGCAACCAGTGTCCCCGAATCTCACAACCGCGCAAGCACTCTCGTGCGTCGGCGAGCGACGTCACATGCTCCGGCCCACGCGGTACCGCAGGAACGCCGGGAACACCAGACACGACACCGCCACACCGATGACGACGAGGACACCGCCGCCCGCCGCGGCCGCGGCCGTCCCGAACGCGAAGGCCGCGGCGCCGTGCAGAACGTCCCCGACCCGCGGGCCGCCCGCGACGACCACGATGAACACGCCCTGCAACCGACCGCGCATGTCGTCCGGCGCGACCTGTTGCAGCATCGTGGACCGGAAGGCCGCGGACACCATGTCGACGGCGCCGCCGAAGGCGAGGAACCCGAGCGCCACCCACAGCAGCAACGGCCCGGAATCCGGGTCGGCGAGACCGACCGCGACGCCGAATCCGACCATCGCCAGCCCCCACAGCACGATGCACACGATCACCGCGAGACCCTGCCGCCGCACGTGCGGCAGCCATCCCGAGAACACGCCCCCGAGCACGGCGCCCACCGACATCGCGGCGAACAGCAGCCCGAGTGCGGTGCCACCCGACGCGGGATCCCCGAACGTCTCGTGCGCGATTTCCGGGAACAGCGCGCGGCTCATTCCGAACACCATCGCGATGATGTCGACCACGAACGACGCGAGCAGCACCTTCTGGGTGGACAGGTACGCGAATCCGTCGAGCACCGACCGCAGCCCGGCTCTGGTCGTCGGCCCGGTCGGGGGGATCGCCGGCAGCCGGATCACCGCCCACAGTGTCGCGAACAGGGCGATCGAGTCGATGAGGTACAGGCTCGCGAGGCCGATCGACGGGATCAGCACCCCCGCGAGCAGCGGTCCGGCGATGGCACCGAACTGCACGACCGTCATGTTCAGGGAGTTCGCGGCGGGCAACTGCTCGCCGGGCACCAGTCTCGGGATGATCGCCGCCCGCGTCGGCTGGTTCACCGCGAAGAACGCCTGCTGGAGTGAGAACAGCCCGAGGACGAGCCACACGTTGTTCACACCGAGCGCCGCCTGGATCCAGAACAGCACCGACGTCACGATCATGCCGAGCGTGGTGATCGTGATCAGCCTGCGCCGATCCATCACGTCCGCGAGCGCGCCGCCCCACAGTCCGAACACCACCAGCGGCACCAGCCCGAAGACGCCCGTCAGCCCGACGTAGGCGGAACTGCGGGTGATCTCGTAGATCTGCTGCGGTACCGCGACGACACTGAGCTGCGCGCCGATGACCGTGACGACGCCCGCCGTCCACAGGCGCCGGTAGTGGGGTTCGCGCAGCGGTGTGACATCGGCGAGCAGACGCCGCTTGCGCACGGTCGCGGGTGGCGGCGACTCCCGCCTCGTTCGGGTCACCGAGGAGTTCTACCAGTCACGGCTGGAGCCGCCGCGCCGACCATCCGTCGTCGCCGCGGGTGACGATCACCCGGTTGTGCATGCGATTCGCCCGCCCCTGCCAGAACTCGACGGTGTTCGGCCGGAGCAGGAATCCACCCCAGCCGGGCGGCCGCGGCACCTCGGGAAGCTCGGCGAACCGCTCGGTGATCTCCGCCAGCTGCGCGTCGAGCGCGGAGCGGGACTCGATCGGCGCCGACTGGTCGGACGCCCACGCACCGAGCTGGGAGCCACGCGGCCGCGTCCGCCAGTAGGCGTCGGTGACCTCCCCCGGTACCCGCGACACCTCTCCCCGCACCGTCACCTGGTGGGCGAACTCCGTCCACGCGAAGGTCGCCGACGCATACGGGAACCGCTCCAGCTGGCGGCCCTTGTTCGACCCGTAGTTCGTGTAGAAGACGAGCCCCTCCTCGGACAGGCCCTTGCACAGCACCGTGCGCGAGGCCGGCCTGCCGCCCTCGTCCACGGTCGCGAGGACCATCGCGTTCGGCTCGGACGTCCCCGCTGCCCTGGCCTGGTCGATCCACCGCTGCAGGAGCGGGAGCCAGCCGTCGGCCACCGTCGCCACGTCCAAGTTCAGTTCCGGCACAGGAGAATTCGACTCCTGGACCGCGTACGCGACGCGCATCGCGGCCAGGTCGACGGGATTCCCCGCGCCCAGGTCGTCGGGTTCTTCGACATCGGACGGCACAGCGGAACACGTTACTCCCGGGTATGCCCTGCTCACCGGCGACGCCCAACGGGATAGAGTTCGGGTGACCGCGGCCGACACGTGCCGCACCCCACGCACGTGTGACCGACGAGACGGCTAGTGCGGCCCGTACCGGCGGCACTCGGATGAGGAGAATCCACGAGACATGGCACCGAGCGCGGCAGTACCCGAAGGATTCGTCAGCGGCCTGGAGGGCGTCGTCGCCTTCACCAGTGACATCGCCGAACCCGACAAGGACGGCGGCGCACTGCGCTACCGCGGTGTCGACATCGAGGACCTCGTCGAGAAGGGCGTGACCTTCGGCGACGTGTGGGCACTGCTCGTCGACGGCGAGTTCGGCCAGGGCCTGCCCCCGGCCGAGCCGTTCCCGCTGCCCATCCACACCGGCGACGTCCGCGTCGACGTGCAGGCCGGCCTCGCGATGCTCGCCCCGATCTGGGGCTTCGAGCCGCTCCTCGACATCGACGACGAGACCGCCCGCGAGAACCTCGCCCGGGCCGCCGTCATGGCGCTGTCCTATGTCGCGCAGTCCGCGCGTGGCATCTACCAGCCCGCGGTGCCGCAGAAGCGCATCGACGAGGCGAAGACCGTCACCGAGCGGTTCATGGTCCGCTGGAAGGGCGAGCCCGATCCGGCGCACGTCGCCGCCATCGACGCGTACTGGGTGTCGGCGGCCGAGCACGGCATGAACGCCTCCACCTTCACCGCGCGCGTCATCGCCTCCACCGGCGCCGACGTCGCGGCCTCGCTGTCCGGCGCCGTCGGCGCGATGTCGGGCCCGCTGCACGGCGGCGCGCCCGCCCGCGTGCTCCCGATGATCGAGGAGACCGAACGCACCGGCGACGCCCGCGCACTCGTCAAGGGCATCCTCGACCGCAAGGAGAAGCTGATGGGCTTCGGGCACCGCGTGTACCGCGCGGAGGATCCGCGGGCCCGGGTGCTGCGCAACACCGCCAAGCGCCTGAACGCGCCGCGCTACGAGGTCGCCGCCGCCCTGGAGCAGGCCGCCCTCGCCGAGCTGCGCGAGCGCCGCCCCGATCGCGCCATCGAGACGAACGTCGAGTTCTGGGCCGCCGTCATCCTCGACTTCGCCGAGGTCCCGGCCGCGATGATGCCCGCGATGTTCACCTGTGGCCGCACGGCCGGCTGGTGTGCGCACATCCTCGAGCAGAAGCGCCTCGGCAAGCTGGTCCGCCCGGCCGCCATCTACACCGGACCCGAGCCGCGGACCCCCGAGTCCGTCGCCGGCTGGGACAAGGTCGCTCGCTAACTTCTCTCCTGCCTCGTCACCATCAACGCACAAAGGACACTCGATGAGCACCCCGATCATCCCCGCCGACCTCAAGCCCGTCGACGGCCGTTTCGGTTGCGGACCCTCCAAGGTCCGTCCCGAGCAGCTGCAGTCGCTCGTCGATGTCGGCGCCTCCGTGTTCGGCACCAGCCACCGGCAGAAGCCGGTCAAGGACGTCGTCGGCCGCGTGCGCTCCGGCCTGCGTGAGCTGTTCTCGCTGCCCGACGGCTACGAGGTCGTCCTCGGCAACGGTGGCTCCACTGCCTTCTGGGACGCCGCCGCGTTCGGCCTGATCCGCGAGCGGTCACAGCACTTCACCTACGGTGAGTTCTCGTCGAAGTTCGCCTCGGTCGCCAAGGGCAACCCGTTCATCGGCGACCCGGTGGTCGTCTCCGCCGATCCGGGCAGCGCGCCCGAGATCGTCGCCGACCCCTCGGTCGACCTCATCGGCTGGGCCCACAACGAGACCTCCACCGGTGTCGCGGTCCCCGTGTCCCGCCCGGCCGGGTCGGAGAACGCCCTCATCGCCATCGACGCGACGTCGGGCGCGGGCGGCCTTCCGGTCAACATCACCGACGCCGACGCCTACTACTTCGCTCCGCAGAAGTCGTTCGCCGCGGACGGCGGCCTGTGGATCGCGCTGATGAGCCCGGCCGCGCTCGAGCGCGTCGCCGAGATCAAGGACTCCGGCCGCTGGACCCCGGACTTCCTGTCGCTGCCGATCGCGGTCGACAACTCCACCAAGGACCAGACGTACAACACCCCCGCCCTGGCCACCCTGCTGATGTTCGCCAACCAGATCGAGTGGATGAACGGCAACGGCGGCCTGGAGTGGACCACGGCGCGCACGAAGGACTCGTCGTCGCGGCTGTACGAATGGGCCGAGGCGTCCGAGTTCGCCACCCCGTTCGTCGCCGATCCGGCCCTGCGTTCGCAGGTCGTCGGCACGATCGACTTCAACGACGACGTCGACGCGGCAGCGGTCGCGAAGATCCTGCGCGCCAACGGCATCGTCGACACCGAGCCGTACCGCAAGCTGGGCCGCAACCAGCTGCGCGTGGGCATGTTCCCGGCGATCGACCCGGACGACGTCACCGCGCTCACCAAGAGCATCGACTGGGTCGTCGGCCAGCTCTGACACACGGATCAGCGCGACGCGGCCCCCGGCGTTCGCCGGGGGCCGCTCGCGTGTGCGTGGCCTGTCGATCCCTGACCACCAATCCGCCCCTGCGGAATCCGCAGCGTAGGAGGATGGGGGTGTGAACACCTCCGCACCCGAGCACGTCGACGTGCTGATCGTCGGCGCCGGCCTGTCCGGGATCGGTGCCGCACACCATCTGCAGGAAGCGTTTCCCGGCCGGAGCTACGCGATCCTCGAGTCGCGGGACACCCTCGGCGGCACCTGGGACCTGTTCCGGTATCCCGGCGTGCGGTCCGACTCCGACATGCAGACGCTCGGCTACCGCTTCCGTCCGTGGACCGGGGACCAGGCCATCGCCGACGGGCCCGCCATCCTCGACTACGTCCGCGACACCGCCGCTGACGCCGGGATCGACCGTCGAATCAGATACGGGCACAAGGTCGTTCACGCGGCGTGGTCGACGACGGAACGCCGGTGGACCGTCACCGCCCGCCGCGGTGACGACACCGTCACCCTCACCAGCCGGTTCCTGTACGCGTGCACCGGCTACTACCGGTACGACGAGGGGTTCACCCCGGAATTCGAGGGCATCGGATCGTTCCGCGGCACCGTCGTGCACCCCCAGCACTGGCCCGACGGCCTCGACACGGCAGGGAAGAAGGTCGTCGTGATCGGCAGCGGCGCCACCGCCGTGACCCTGGTTCCGTCGCTCGCCGCCGATGCCGAGCACGTCACGATGGTGCAGCGCTCGCCGACGTACATCGCGTCGTTGCCGTCGCGGGACAGGGCGATCAACCGGATGCGGCGCCTCGTCGGCCCGCGAATCGCGTACCGGATCGCCCGCGCGAAGAACGTCGCGTTCTCGATCACCACGTACCAGCTCAGCCAGCGGCAACCGGCGCTGGTCAAGAAGTTCCTGCGGAAGGCGCAGGAACGGCAACTGCCCGCCGGCTACGACATCGACACCCATTTCACGCCGCGCTACGACCCGTGGGACCAGCGGATGTGCCTGGTCCCCGACGGCGACCTGTTCCGCGCCATCCGACGCGGTACCGCGTCGATCGTGACCGACCGGATCACGCGTTTCACCGAGACCGGGCTGGTGCTCGAATCCGGCGCCGAACTCGACGCGGACGTGATCGTCACCGCGACGGGACTCAATCTGCTCGCCTTCGGCGGCGTCGACCTCGCGGTCGACGGCAGCCCGGTGTCACTGCCGGACACCCTCGCCTACAAGGGCATGATGCTCGGCGGCGTCCCAAACTTCGTCTTCACCATCGGCTACACCAACGCGTCGTGGACGCTGAAGGCTGACCTCGTCGCCGAGTACTTCTGCCGCCTCCTGGCCCGGATGGACCGGAACGGGGAGTCGATGTGTGTGCCGGTGAACGACGACCCCACCGTCACCACCCGCCCGCTGCTCGACTTCGAGGCCGGGTACGTGCAGCGGTCGTTGCACCTGTTCCCGAAGGCGGGGTCGCGGGCGCCGTGGCGGCTCGGGATGAGCTACCTGCACGACGCAGTCACGCTCCGGCACGGACGCCTCGACGACGAGGCGATGCGCTTCGACTGACGTTCGCTCCGGACTCCAGAGGGGACGGGCATCGGCGACCACCTTCTCGTCAGGCCCGAACGTGCTCCTCGGCGACATATCTGTGGAACGGGCCCAGGGCCTCCTCGCCGAGGTGCGGACCGCTGACCTCGACTCCCGTACCGGCGGACGCGACGACGTCGGCGCAGCTCAGCGAGAACCGCGGTCCGCCCGTGAGGATCGCTCCGAAATCCGCGGCGGCCGCCGCGAAGACGACCCGGCCGACCCCGGCCCACACCATCGCCGCCGCACACATCGGGCACGGCTCACCGGACGCGTACACGACCCCGCCGACCAGACGGTCGGCGTTCCCTTCGGAGCAGGCGGTGGTGATCGCGTCGAGTTCCGCGTGCTCGGTGACGTCGCCGGACGTCGCGACCGAGTTCGCGCCCTCCGTGACGATCTCCCCCGCCGCGTCCACGACGACCGCGCCGAAGGGGCGGTTCCCGGCGTCCCCGGTCTCGACCGCCAGCGCGACGGCCCGCCGCAGGTGGCGGATGTCGACGTCGTTCACGTTGGTCATGACGAAGCCTTCTCCTCTGTCGTGTCCGTCGTCTGCTCGTTCCGTCGCAGCACCGAGTTGGTGCCGATGCCGACCACGATGAAGGCGATGCCGAGCCAAGTCGGCCCGCCGTCCATCGCAAGAGTGATGATGCCGATCGGCACGAGCCAGGTGGCGAGCGGGCCGAGTAGTTCCGCGATTCCCGGCACCGTGGCCGTGGGGTCCCCCTCCTCGACCGCGGCCGCGGCCTCCACGACGTCCGGATACCACTGGGTGAACTGGAGTGCGCACAGCATTGCCGCGGTCTGGATCACCCAGCCCGTCCAGATGTCGTCGCTGTCGTGGAGTATCGCGTCACCGACGAACCCGGCGACCGCCGCCACCAGGAACGCGAGGGCCCATGCACCGGTGATCACGTAGTTGACGCGCAGGAATCTCGGCGTGTGCCAGTACTCCTCGTCCACCTCCTCGCGCGCGTACTGGATGGTGAACGGGACCCGCGCGAGAATGGATCCGGCCGCGACGAGGAAGAGGGTGATGTTGGCGATCTCCCCGATCCAGGTCTCCATCCACTCCTGGCCCGCGTCGTCGAGCACGAAGTGCACGACCATCAGTGTCCCGAAGAAGACGACGTCGAGGACGCCGAGAAGTTTCAGCGACCGTCCACGTATCCGATCGACGACGAGGAACAGCACCGACAGGGCGAGCGCGGCGCCGGCCGCTTCCTCCAACCGGCCCGGCCCCTCGAACACGGCGAGCACGATCCACGGCGCAAGTCCGGTGAGCGGGCCGTCGAGCAGGGCCGCGAAGGCGTCGAACGCACGACGCGCGGGAGATCGGGCGCGCCCGGCGTCCTCGGTCACGTCGTTCTGGGAACCGCTGTCGACCATCGCTCAGCCCTCGCCGCGAACCGTCCCGAAGGGGTACCGACTCCGCCACCACGGAGGTCGGCTCGTCGCGTCGATCCTATCGCCACGAGGCATCCGGCACGGCGTTCTCCCGATACCAACCCTCAAGGAGAACTAGAGACTATAACCCGGCCCCTGCCGGTCGACCACTCCCGGCTTGGCGTGTCGCCGCCGCCACGCCGCTGCGGTTGGTTACAGTCGGCCCCGGGCAATGTCGCGGCGAGGAGGACAAGGTGCGAGAACTCTCGGTGATCGGACTCGAGCCCGGCGGATCGCACGTGGTGTGTGCCGACTCCGAGACCGGAGAACGGTTCCGGATCCCTGCCGACGACAAGCTGCGCGCCGCGTCTCGCGGCGACATCGCCCGGTTCGGGCAGATCGAGATCGAGACCGAAAGCCAGTTGCGCCCTCGGGAAATCCAGGCCCGCATTCGCGCCGGAGCCACGGTCGAGCAGGTCGCCGAGGAAGCGGCCGTCTCCCTCAAGCGGGTGGAACGATTCGCGCACCCGGTGCTCCTCGAGCGCGCCCGTGCGGCCTCGATGGCCCAGGGCGGGCATCCGATCCGCGAGAACGGACCGACGGTGGAGACCCTCGCGGAGATCGTGGCGATGGCGTTCCGCGCCCGTGGGCACGAACTCGACGACGCCGACTGGGACGCCTGGCGCGACGAGGACGGCCACTGGGTCGCACAGTTGCAGTGGCAGGCGGGACGCACCCGCAACGCGGCGCACTGGCGGTACCAGCCGGACTCGCACGGCGGCACGATCACGTCCCTCGACGCGGCGGCGAAGGATCTCCTCGATCCCGACTTCGGCCGCCCGCTGCGGGGGCTCGCACCGCTCGCACTCGACGCGCCTCCCGCGGACGAACCCGAGGACACCGACGACCGCGACCTCGACCTCGAGTCCCGGCCGGCGACGGCCGACGAGGCCGCGGAGATCGTCGACGTGGACCCGGAGCCGACTCCCGAGCAGGCCGACGACAGGGTGAACGACGCCGAGGGCGACGAGCACCCGCCCCGCCAGGCCCCGCAGCACCAGGGCAGCAAGGACAAGCGCGGCAAGCCGCACCTCCCGTCCTGGGACGACGTGCTTCTCGGCGTCCGCAGCAGCGGTCGCGGGTGACCTTCGGTTTCCCCTCCCGGCACTTGCTGTAACCTCCAGTCACATCTACTGGTGGACTGACAGGAGACGCGAGTGCGCCTGCTCGACCCGGCCCGGTTGACCGCCGGCCTTCCGACCCGAGACGACCTGGGCACCGCTGCTCGCAACGCCTGGGCGCTGACGTTCGGCGACGGCGTCTCCCCCGCCCGCCGGACGGCCTCCGACCTGCTCCGGGCCGGACCCCACCGCGACCTGCACCGCTTCGGCCCCGCGCCGGCCACCGACGCCCGGCCGATCCTGTTGGTCCCGCCGCTCGCCGTGCCCACGTCCTGCTACGACCTGCGCCCCGGGCAGAGCCTCGCCGCCGACTTGCTCGGCCGCGGCCACGCGCCGTATCTCCTCGACTACGGCACCATGACGGCCGCCGACCGCGACCTCGGGTTCGAGTCGTGGTTCGACGACATCGTCCCCGACGCGGTCCGGCACGTCAGCGACCTCCACGGCGGCGGGGGCGTCGACCTCGTGGGCTGGAGCCTCGGAGGAACGATCTCGCTGCTCACCGCGGCGGCGCATGCCGACCTGCCGATCCGGTCCGTCACGGCGATCGGCACCCCGATCGACTACACCCGGATCCCGGTGATCAGCCCGCTGCGGGTGATCGGCCGCTACACGACCGAGCGTCCGCTGACGGCCGTCACCCGAATCCTCGGCGGGCTTCCCGCCCCCGTCGTCCAGGCGGCGTACCGGGTGACGGCCCCGCATCGGGAACTGCTCAAGCCGTGGTTCGTGGCCCGCAACCTCACCAACACGGAATCGCTCGCGCGTATGGAGGCCATCGACCGATTCATGGCGGAGATGCCGGGCTACCCGGCTCGTCTCTTCCACCAGATGTGCAGCCGCCTCATCCTCGGAAACGACCTGGCCGCAGGACGATTCCACCTCGGCGGGAGCACCGTCGAGCTCGGGGACATCGCCGTCCCGGTGCTCGCGGTCGGCGGCACCACCGACGTGATCGCCCCCGCAGCCGCCGTCGCTCCGGTCACCGAGATCCTCACCGGCTCGCCCCTCGTGCGGTTCGAGGCGGTTCCGGGAAGCCATCTCGGACTCGTCGCCGGGCCACAGGCCCACGCGACCACGTGGTCGATCCTCCACGAGTTCCTCGACGAGGTGCCCGCGGCGCCAACCTCACCGGACGACACCCGGCGCGCACACGACGAATCCGCGTTGGCCGTCGTACCCTCGTAGGACTGCGACGGAAACGGGGTGCACGCCAGTGGGTCCGAGAGCATCGACGATCTGGTACGTCGACGCGCCCGACCCCGCCTCCGTCCTCCGCGCCGGGCCCGCACCCGATGCCGACGCCGCACACGCCCTGGTACAGCAGTTGTATCCCGAAACGACCGCCGTACCACTGCCTTCCAGCTCGCTCGACCTCTCGGCCGCGCCCGGCGAACGAGAGGTGTTCGTCGGCGCCTATCCCGGCGTCACGGTGATCTGCTCCCAGCACCTCGCGCTGAAGCGGCCGTCCACGATCGACTGCTCGTGGACTCGGCCGCTGGCATCGGAGCACACCTACCTCGTCTGCTCGGAGAGCGGCGTGCCGTGGGGGTCGTTCGCGCACTGGGAACGCGGCGAGTTGCGGCGCTCGTTCAGCGCGACGGCGTCGCTCATCCACGAGAACACCGGACTGCCGTTGGTGTGGGAGCGGTCGTACTGGGCGGGTGAGCATCCGCCACCACGCTCCTTCGATCGCTTCCCGGACCCGTTGTCACTGCCGTTCCATCCGGGCGAGTTCTCCGACGCAGCGAACCTGCAGTGGCTGGGATTCGGGCACGCGTCCGCCGACGGCGAGTTGTCGGCGTCGGATCTGACGGTGTGCGGTTTCACCCTGTACTCGGCAGGTGAGGAACCACCCGCCCCGCGCCGACCCGAGGTGCGTGGGCTCCGGCGCTGGTGGCGCAGGATCGCGGGCTGACGCTCGACGTCAGCGCGCGCCGGCGAGCAGCGCGATCCAGCCCAGCGCGACCCCGGCCGCCGCCCCGTACACCACCCAACGCCAGACCGGCACCGCACGCCACTGCCACAGCGTCGGCGCCACACCGACCGCGACGATCACGTTCACGACGACGGCGAGCAGGGGGTGGACCGCGATCATCGCGGCGCCACAGGCGATCACCGCGGCCACGACCAGGGCCGCGGAGAAGGTGGACACCACCAGTGCGGGACCGCTCATCCGAGGCGGACGCGCTCGTAGAACGCCATCGCCGCGGCGGTGGCGACGTTGAGCGAATCGGTGCCGGGGGCCATCGGGATGCGAGCGCGGACATCGGTCCTGCGCATCGTGTACTCCGAGAGTCCGGGGCCCTCCGCACCGAGCAGCAATGCCACCCGATCGCCGGTCATCGCTTCGGCGAGGGTCGGCTCCTTCGGATTCGGAGTCAGCGAGATGAGCTGAAAACCCCTGTCCCGCAGCAACTGCAATCCGTGGGGCCATTCCGGCACGCGCGCGAACGGAACTCGGAGCACATGCCCCATCGACACGCGAACGGCTCGCCGGTACAGCGGGTCCGCGCAGCGGTCACCGAACAGCACGGCGTCCACGCCGAGTCCCGCCGCGTTCCGGAACATCGAACCGATGTTCTCGTGGTCGTTGACACCCTCGAGCACCGCGACGGTGCGCGCGCCGGTGAGCACGTCGTCGAGATCCAGTGCGGGCGCCCGGTGTGCGGCGGCGAGCACCCCCCGGTTGAGGTGGAAGCCCACCACTTCGGCCATCACCTCCGCGGACGTCCGGTAGAAGGGGGCGTCGACATCGCGCAGGTCGTCTGCCAGTTCACCGAGACGCCGGTCGACCCCGAGCAGGCTGATCGGTGCGAAACGGGACGACAGCAGTCGTTGCGCGACGAGCACGCCCTCGGCGATGACGAGACCCTTGCCGTCGGGCAGGTCGGGTCGACGATCCGAGGAGTTCAGATCGCGGAAGTCGTCCAGCCGCGGATCCGCGGGATTGTCGATGTCGATAACGTCGGCCACGCGACCATCTTGCCGCACCGGACCTCGTGAGATTCCACCCCTGTGAGTGCGTCGATGCCGCACTCTCCGTCCCCCGGTTCCCCCCAGTGACACCCCCGCTACTCGGTTACTCCGAGTTGGTGACCAGCCCGCTGATGATGTCGACCGACTTCCTCAGGACCGCCAGCTGTTCCTCGTCGAGGCCCGCCAGCTGACTGGTCATCCACTTCTCGCGGGCGCTGGTCTCGTCCGCGAGGAGCGCCTGCCCGGAGTCGGTGAGCGAGACGATGATCTGCCTGCCGTCGGTGGGGTGCGGCGCCCGTGCCACCAGCCCCAGATCGGCGAGGGACGCGATCACCCTGGTCATCGACGGCGGCTGCACCCGCTCCTTCGCCGCGAGGCCGCCGGGCGTCATCGGCCCGTGCTCGTCGAGGCTGGCGATGGCGGACAGCTGCGTCAACGACACCGGCGAGTCCGCCCTCCGCCCTCGAAGGTGCCGGGACAGGCGCACGACAGCCAGGGACAGGTCACTGGCGAGTGAGCGGGTATCCAAAGTCACTCACGGAGGATACGGCACTGGTAGAGAACTGGTTCAGGTAATCGCGTCAGTTATCGGACCGACAGCAAAATACGCGACGAACAGGCCGGCGACGATCCAGAGCAGCGGGTGGATCTGCTTCGCCTTGCCGCTCGCCGCGCCGATCACGACCCACGCGATGAAGCCGACGCCGATGCCGTTGGCGATCGAGTACGTGAACGGCATGACGACCATCGTGAGGAAGGCGGGCAACGCGACGTCGAACTTGGTGAAGTCGATGTCGCGGACCTGACCGATCATCAGCGCGCCGACCACCACGAGCGCGGGCGCCGCGGCCTCGATCGGCACGATGCCGTACAGCGGGGTCAGGAACATCGCGCCCAGGAACAGCAAGCCGGTGACGACGTTCGCGAGCCCGGTGCGCGCGCCCTCGGCGATGCCCGAAGCCGACTCGACGAACACCGTGTTCGACGACGCCGACGCCGCACCACCGACGATGGCGCCGGTGCCCTCGACGACCAGCGCCTTGCCGACGTTCGGCAGGGTGCCGTGCTTGTCGGTGAGCTCGGCTTCCTTTCCGAGCCCCGTCATGGTGCCCATGGCGTCGAAGAAGTTGGCCAGGACGAGGGTGAACACCAGCAGGCTCGCGGACAGCACGCCGATCCGGGTGAAGGCACCGACGAGGCTCACGTCGCCGACGAGCGACAGGTCGGGTGTCTGCAGCAGGACGTCGGGCAGGCCCGGCACCGTCAGGTTCCAGCCCTCCGGGTGGACGCCGGCCGAGGCGCCGATGTCGAAGACCGCCTCCAGGATCGCGGCGAGAACGGTGGTCACCACGATGCCGATGAGCAGTCCGCCGCGCACGCGGCGCGCGACCAGGATGCCCATCAGCAGCACACCGAACACGAACACCACCGTCGGCCACGACGCGATCGACCCGTCGATGCCGAGGCCGACCGGAACGGTGGTTCCGGCCTCGTCCGGGATGCGCCGCACGAAGCCGGCGTCGACGAAGCCGATGAACGCGATGAACATGCCGATGCCGGCCGCGATCGCCGACTTGAGCGCGTCGGGGATGGCGTTGAAGACCGCTGTTCGGAAGCCGGTGACCGCGAGGACGACGATGATGATGCCGTCGATCACCACCAGGCCCATCGCCTCCGGCCAGGTGACCTGGGGCGCGATCGTGACGGCGAGGAGGGTGTTGATGCCGAGGCCGGCGGCGATGCCGAACGGATAGTTCGCGACGATGCCGAACACGATGCTCATCAGGCCGGCGACGAGCGCGGTGACGGCGGCGACCTGGGTGACGGGCAGGATGTTGCCGAGGACGTCGGTCTTGGCCGCGGCGTCGTCCGCCGAGAAGCTACCGAGGATCAGCGGGTTGAGGACCACGATGTAGGACATCGCCACGAAGGTGACGAGACCGCCGCGGACCTCCCTGTTCATGGTCGATCCACGCTCGGTGATCTTGAAATAGTTGTCCAGTATCCGAGACGTTCCCGACATCTTCCCGTCCTCAGGCCCAAAAGTGTGCATGCGACAGTGGTCGCCAGAGGAGCCTAAGCCACGAGCGACCGGCACCGCGTGCCGGTAGCGTCGTGTCGGTGAGCGAGACACGCAACGACCCCCTGCTGCCGGCCCGGCTGACCGATCCCCGGCCGGTGCTGGCGATCGGCACCGCCGCCTGGTTGGTCGCCACCGTCGCGGTGCTGGCCTCCGGTGAGCGCTGGGAGTCGGCGCTGCCCGTGTGCTGGGCGGGACTGGGGTTCGGTGTGGTCGGCACCGCCCTCTACCTGGTGCAGCGCCGGGCCGCCCGCCGTGGCAGCAGGACGGCCCAGCACGGCCTCGACTGAGCTAGCGGACCGAGACCGGGAACTGGTCGGTGAGTTCGCCGGGCTCCGCCGACGGTTCCGGGTCGTCGTCCTCGCGATGGCGGCTGCGCCACCAGATCGTCAGGGCAACCGATCCGACGACCAGCACCACCAGAACCGCGATCGCGAGCCAGAACCGGGGACCCCAGTACCCGACGAGCGACATCCGAATGGCGTTGCGGGCGTAGGTCAACGGCATCAGATCGTGCAGCCAGCGCAGCGGCGCCGGCATCTGCTCGATCGGATACACCGCACCGAATGCGAAGATCTGGACCATCAGGGCGCCGAGGCCGACGAAGGTGCCGACCACCGCGCCGAACACGACGGTGAACAGCCGAGCCGTCGCGACCGCGGCCGCCCCGACCAGCAGCAGCACCGCGAACAGCGCCAGCGCACTCGGCGGTTCCGCATCGGCGACGGTCATCGACAGCACCGCCATCAGGGCAGCCGCTGCGACGGTGACGGCCGCGGGCACCCGGTATCGGCGCAGACCCTCCCGCACGACGGACTCGTGCACCCGTCCGTGCGGACGGCGAGGTGGACGCACGACGAACCAGGTGAGGATGCCGATCAGGAACAGCAGGACCGACATCAGGGCAGGCACGACCCCGGGCCCGAAACCGGCCGCGGGTGCGATGTTGCGTTCGCTGACCGTGACCGGCGACGAGATCACTCCCGCGGTGGTGACGCGCTCCGTGTCGGTGAACTGCGGCACCTGCTGCGCGCCGTCGGCGAGACCGGACGCGAGTTCCGCGCTGCCCGCGTCGAGCTGGCCGACGCCGTCGAGCAGCTGACCGAGTCCGTCCCGAAGCTGGACGCCGCCCGCGTCGAGCTGGCCGAGACCGCTCGCGAGTTCGTTGGCACCCGCGTCGAGCTGACCCGCTCCGGTGCTGAGCTCGCCGAGTCCGGTGTTCAGCTCCGCGGCGCCCGCCGCGGCCGATTCCAGTCCGCCGCGGTAGTCGGCGTTCGGGTCGGACAGTTCGTAGGCGATCTGCCGGGCGCCGTCGCGCAGCTGCTGGATCTGGCCGAGGATCTCGTCGTCGGACAGTCCCGCCGCGACGATCGCGTCCGCCAGCGGCCCGACGACGGTGTCGATGACCTCGCTGATCTGTGTGGCGCCGGCGCCGAGCTCGTCGGTGCCCGCGACGAGCTGGTTCAGCCCGTCGCTGAGCTCCCCCGAGCCGGCGGCGGCCTCCGCGGCTCCCGCCGCGAGCTGGCCGGTGCCGTCGGCGAGTTCGAGGCTGCCGGCGTGCGCTTCCCCGAGCCCGGCGGAGAGTTCGACACTGCCCGCGGCCAGTTCGGTGGTCCCGGTGAGTGCCTCGCCGGTGCCGTCGTTGAGCTGCTGGGCACCGGCCGCGGCGTCGGCCAGGCCCTTCCCGACGTCGCCGAGGCCGAGCAGCACCTGGTCGACGGTCTGTTCCCCGATGGTCTCCGAGACCGCCGAACGGACCTGGGCCATCACCGATTCGCCGACCGGCGTGGCGACCAGGCTGTTGTGGTCGTTGTAGACGACGTCCAGGCGGGCCTTCTCACCGTTTCCGCTCGCGGCGCTCGCGATGTCGGCGCTGAAGTCCTCCGGGATCACGACGGAGAAGTAGTAGCGCCCGTCGTCCACGCCGTCCGTGGCCTCCTCGAGGGTGACCACCTGCCAGTTCACGTCACCGCTCTCGACCAGTGCTGCCGTGACGTCGTCACCTGCCGTCAGCCGGGTGCCGTCGAGGTCCGCGCCCGCGTCGGCGTTGACGATGGCGACGGGCAGGCGGGAGACGGTGTCGCCCGGATCCCAGAGCGCCCACATGTAGAAGCCGAGGAGCGCCAGCGGCGCTATGACCAGCGCAGCGAGCGCGGTCCGGGTCAGATGGGTGCGTCGCGACATCGGATTTCTCCCCAGGCCAGGTATTGGACGTCCGTCCAGCTTGGTCAGGGTAGAGAGTCCGCCGCTATCGCGTCACCGTTTCGCCGGATTCCCCTGAAATGCCGCGAGCCCGCCCGAACCGTGCGGAGCCGGCTATCCACACCGCAGCCCAGGCGACCCCGAGCAGCCAACCCGCCAGCACGTCCGTGAACCAGTGCGCCGCCAGGTACACGCGAGACAGACCGATGGCCAACGTCCACAGGGTCAGTCCGGCGATCACGACCGGACGCAGCCGACCCGTCACCCGGACCAAAACTGCCCCGACGACACACACCAGGATCGCCGACATCATCGCGTGCCCGGACGGGAACGAGCGGGTGAACTCGTGCACGAGACGCACAGGGACCGGTGGGCGATCCCGGCCGAACACCAGTTTCAGACCACTCATGAGCAGAAACCCACTGGCCATCGCGCCGCCGACCATGACCGCGTCGACCTGGCGGTTGCGGCGCAACAGCGCGAGCACGAGCGCCACCGTGATCGCCGTGGCGACGATCGTGTCCCCGAAGTGGGTGACGACGGTGACGACGTCCGTGAGCCACGGGGTGCGCACGGCCACCATCTCGTCGAGGACCTCCTGGTCCAGTGGGTTACCAGGCACCGGCAACCCCCGGGTCCAGTCGCCCGGCGTCGACGTGGGTGCGTCCCGAATCGTCCACCCACCACGGCACCGCGGCATCGCCGCGCACCGCACCCGACAGCCGCACCGTCAAGGCGTCGTGCACCACCACCTCGCCCGCGGGCAGGGCCCGCCGCGCCGACACCGACGCCAGCACCGCACCCGGTTCGCGGGCCCACTCGGCGGCGCGGCCGGCGCCCAGCACCTCGCCCCGCACCGCCTCCGACGCCGGGGCGACGTCGAGCAGATCCGCCAGCGCACCGGCGGATGCCAGATCTCCCACGACCAGCCTGTCGGCCGGAACGACGCCCACCGTCCAGGCGCGGTCCAGGACGATCGCATCGGCGGCGTCCACCACGACGCCGGAGATCGCCCGCACCCGCGTCGGCGGCGACAGCGCCTCCAGGTCGAGCACTCCGGCGGCGGTGGCCTCGGCCAGCAACCGGTGTGTCCGTGCGATCACCGCGGGTGCCGGGGCGCGCTGCGGATCGGCGAGCCGGTCGAGCAGCAGCTCCGCCGTCTCGGTGCGCTCGATCCGACCCGCCGCCAACGCCCCCGACAGCGCGGCGGCGTGCGGATGGTCGAGGGGATCGAGCAGACCCTCGAAGGTCGGATCGTCCGGTGAGCGCAAGGCCGACAACGGCACACCGCCGACGCGGGCGTGCCTGCGCAACCACCAGGCGCTGTACCCGTCACGGTCGGCGAGCAGCGTGGCCGTCTCGGTGTCCGATGCCAGCAACGTCAGCGCGTCGGGCCACCGGTCCGGATCGACCAGGTCGAGGTCGCGAACGGCGACGAGCAGCTCCGGGTCGTCGGACAATGTTGCCCACCAGTCCGACTCGTCGTCGAGGTCGTGGTCGGGGCCGGTCGGCAGTTCGGCTCGCAGTACCGCGAATCCCCATCCGACTCCCAGGGCCCGCAACGTCTCGGCACCGTGCACCTCGACGACGCGGTCCGCGACCGTTCCGAACGGCGACTCCGGCACCAGCACGTCCGCCAGCGGGGCACCCGGCAGCAGCAACTCGTCCGCGGCCTGGAGCTCACCGAACCGGTCCGGCAACGGCAGTCCCCCGAGCCAGCCCGGCAGCGGGCCCGCCGCGGCGTCGGCGACCAGGGGCAGCACTGCGGCGGCGAGTTCGTCCGCATCGCCCTCCCCGTCCCACAGCGCATCGATCCGCTCGCGCAGCGCCGGATCGGACAGCACGTCGAGCGCGCCGACCTGGGTGGCCCCCAGCCGTGCGAGCAGCGGATCCGCCGCCGCGGGGTGCACCAGGCGCACCCAGTCGACCCCTGCGCCGCCGATCCCCTCCCCGAGCACGACGGTCCGCGGCCCGGTGACCGTCCGGCCGTCCGCCAACGGAACCGGGATCGCCGCCAGTTCCTCGACCGCGAGCGCGTCGACCACCAGCGGAGTCAGAGCCTCGTACAACCGGCCCCACCACTCGGCGGCGCGATCCTGCCCGGCGAGCAGTTCCGCGAGGCGCGCCAAACCGATCCGGTGCACCCCCACGGCGGCGAGGGCGCGCGCGTCGCCCCGGCCTGACAGTTCGGGACGCACGAGCCCCGGAACGGCGTCGGTGAGGACATCCGTGAGTTCCGGGGTCGACCCGGGCAGCACCGATGCGTCGCGGGGACGGAGGAGGTCCCCGTTCGCCCCCGGCAGCCACGGGTGGTCGACCAGCTCGCGCAGCACGGCGTCGCGCAGTTGCTCGTCCACCGCGCCTGCCGCGAACCCGGGCAGCGGGACGAGCGCCGTTCGCTGCGACTCCGGCAGCGAGGCAACGAATTCCGCGTATCCGTCGGCGAGATGGGCGATCGCGGCGCCCGGAAGAACTCGCCTGCGGTCCGGTTGCAGGTCCGCCGAGGCGACGACGAGCGCGGGCAGGGTCAACGCCTCGTCGGTGCGCGTCGGTGCCCGTAGTACGTCGTCGGCCACAGGGCGCACGGACCCGTCCGACACCGGCACCAGCCAGCGCGCGGACGGCGCCGTGAACTGCCACCACACGCGGTCACCTACGGTGACCTCGGTCAGCCCCCCACCGAGATCCCGCTCCACGCGGACGAACTCGTCGTCCCCGATCCGAACGGACTGCAGCGCAGGCAGTTCCAGAAGAAGGTCGGCGGCCTCGGCGCGCATCGTCGCCAGCACCTCGTCGAGATCGACGCCCGGGCGCGGTGCGATCACCACCTCGGTGTCGAATCCGGAGGCGGGCCGCGCATCCGTCGGCCAGACCAGGCGCAACGTCGGGACGCCGGACTCCGGTTCGGCGATACCGGCCAGGCCGATCTCGGCTCGGGTCCTGGCCGCCGAGAACGCGATCGAGCCGGACGACGAGCGCACCTCGACCTCGTCACCGATCGCGAGGACCGCCGTGAACCCCACCCCGAACCGCCCGACGCCCTCCGTCTTGCCGGACACCCGCAGCGCAGACAGTGCCTGCACACCCGATTCGTCCAGTGGCGCACCGACATTCGCGACGTGCAGGCCGTCAGGGCCGATCCGGACGTCGAGCCGACCGGGAACTCCGGCCCGGGCCGCGGCGTCCGCGGCGTTCTGCGCCAGCTCGGTCAGCACTCGGTCGCGGTAGCCGCCACGGACCAGATCGGACTCGGTCGCGGCGTCCTCGCGCAGCCTCGTCGGCGACGAGGACCAGGCGAGCAGAGTCGCTGCCCGCAGTGAGTCTGCGCCGAAGGGGTCGGTCACTCGGCGGGCGCCGAATCCGTCCCGGCCTCGGCGGCCTCGTCGACGGCATCGGAGGACGTCCGCTCGGCGGTACCGGTCGACTCCGCCTCGACGATCTCGGCGGACACCGTGTCCGCACCCTCCGTCGGCGCGGCCTCCGCACCCTCTGCCTCGACTTCGGCCGTCGCAGCCTCGGTCTCCTCCGCGGGCTCGCTGACCGCGACGTCCACGACCACCTCGGTGCGGGTCGGCAGATCCACGACCTCGAGCGCGCCGTCGTCGTACGCGTCGAACTTCGGGGTCCCGGCGCCGGTGGGGAGCTCGGTGTCGGAGTGCGCGCCGCATCCGAACTGGGCGTGCACCACCTGGCCGTCGGCGGACAGTTCGTTTCCGCACACGCCGAACCCGGCACGCAGCGATCCGGCCAACGGAAGGTAGAAGCCGCAGAGCGAGCAGGTCGAGGGCGCCGCCTTCGCCATCTCCGCCTCGGGGCCGTGGTCACCGTCGAACCACCGTTGCGCCGCCTCCAGGCGACCCTCCAGGCTCATCACCTGCTTGCGTCCCAGACCGACCTCGAACGCCACCTCGTCCACGACCGGGTCACCGGTCGCGACGTAGCCCGGCACCAGCCGCGGATCGTCGGCACGCGGCGCGAGCAGGTCGCCGGGAGACAGGTCGCCCGCGCGCACCCGCTGGTCCCACGGCAGCCACTCGGGGGCGACCAGGGCCTCGGGTCCGGGCAGCAGCGCCGACTCGTTCACGGTCACCCGATCGGTGTCGGGCAGAGCGGAGAGGACGACCTCCCACTGCCAGCCGTGGTAACCGGGGATCGTCGCCGCAAACCGGTGGGTCACCGTCGTGTCGTCGTCGGCGGTCACACCGAGATGCGGCCCGACCCGATCCTCACCGAGGTCGGTCAACGCCTGACGGGCGACCTCGACGGCATCGGCCAGCAGGGGACGTACCGGGCGGAGTTCGGGGGCAGACTGCACATGCACGCCACCATTTTGCCGCATTGCGCCGCCCGTGCACCCGATCGGGCTGTCATGCTGGCCGCGTGACCCATTCCCCACAGGTCGTTACCGTCACGAGCGTTGCCCGGGCGGGCGTCGCTCTCGCCGCCGCCGTCGTCCTCGCCGGCTGCTCGTCAGGGTCCTCCGACGTCGAACCGACATCCTTCGGCAGCTCCGCCGACGCCGCCCCCCGACTGCGCGTGGAGGTCCAGGACACCCGTCCACACGATCCCACCGCCTTCACCCAGGGATTCGAGATCTCCGACGGCGAGATCGTCGAGGGCACCGGATTGGAAGGGCGGTCGTACATCAGCGCACGCGACCTCGACTCCGGAGTCGAACGGGTCCGCGTCCCGCTCCCCGGCGACATGTTCGGCGAAGGCCTCACCGTGGCCGGGGACACCGTATGGCAGTTGACGTGGAAGGAAGGCGTGGCTTTCGCCCGCGACCGCGACACCCTCGCCGAGCGCTCCCGCGTCAGCTACGACGGCGAGGGGTGGGGCCTGTGCGCTCAACCCGATCGCCTCGTGATGAGCAACGGCTCCGACACCCTGACGTTCCGGGACCGCGAGAGCTTCGAGGCGACCGGATCGGTGCGCGTCACCCTCGACGGTCTCCCGCTCGACCAACTCAACGAACTCGAGTGCACGGAGGACGGCGCCGTCTACGCGAACGTATGGCAGACCTCGGAGATCGTCCGCATCGACCCGGCGACCGGTGCGGTGACGGCGGTCATCGACGCATCGGGGCTGCTGACGCCCGAGCAGGCGGCAGGCGCGGACGTCCTCAACGGCATCGCCGCGATCCCGGGGACCGACCGTTTCCTGATCACCGGAAAGTTCTACCCCGTCACATTCGATGTGCGTTTCGTCTCGTGACCGACGCTGACCGGGGCACACCCGAGTCCTGTCGACGACGGTCGGCGGGGGCTCTGGTTGTCGGGCCGCGGACTAGGACAGAATTGGACTCGTGACCGGACCGCGCCACCCCTCCGAACCCGACCCCGGTCGGGAGCCCGCCGACGCCGGGCGTGGATCGGTGCACCCCGGTTACTCGAACTACCCGCCGTCGCGCCGGACAACCGGCCGGCGTGAGCCGCTACCGCCGCTGCACCCGACGTCCCGCCGCCCTGCCGGCGGCGAGTCGTCCGACGCCGACAGCCGTGCACAGGCAGGCGGCGACAACCGCACGCGGGCGTTCGGGCCCGACGAGCAACCCACGGAGCAGACCCGGTCCGCGCGGACCGGTGGACCGAAGCCACCACCGATCCCACGGAAACTGACCGTGACGCGGGTCGCCGCGATGCGCAGCCGTGAACTCACCAACCGCGGAATCGCCACCTTCCGGCGCGCCGCGACCGCGGACGGCGCCGACAAGTCCGGGCTGACCCACCTGACCTACGCGGTGATGGCGAACTTCGCCACCGACGCCGCGATCGCCGTCGCACTGGCCAACACCTTGTTCTTCTCCGCCGCGACCGGAGAGGACAAGACGAAGGTCGCGTTGTACCTGCTGATCACGATCGCCCCGTTCGCGGTGATCGCGCCGCTGATCGGCCCCGCCCTCGACCGGTTGCAGCGTGGACGCCGGATCGCGCTGGCGTCCTCGTTCGCGCTGCGCACCGTGCTCGCGGTGCTCCTGGTCTTCAACTTCGACAGCTGGGCGCTGTACCCGTGTGCCCTCGGAATGATGGTGCTGAGCAAGTCGTTCTCCGTGCTCAAGAGCGCCGTGACTCCCCGTGTCCTGCCACCCGAGATCGACCTGGTGCGCACCAACTCGCGATTGACGGTGTTCGGGCTGATCGGCGGCACCATCGTCGCGGGTGGCGTCGCGGGCGTCATCGCGTTCGCGTTCCACTCGACCGGGGTGCTGTGGTTCACCGCCGCGATCACCGTCGCGGGCGCCTACCTGAGCATGCGGATCCCGGCCTGGGTCGAGGTCACCGAGGGCGAGGTGCCCGCGACGCTCTCCTACCACGGCGACGACGCCGTCACCGAGGTCATCACCCGCCAACAGCAGGACACCATCGCCCCGGACAAGCGACGTCAGCCCCTGGGACGCGCGACCATCACCGGTCTGTGGGGCAACGGCACGATCCGCATCCTCACCGGATTCCTCACCCTCTACATCGCCTTCGTCGCGAAGTCGCGCACCGAACACGAGCCGTGGATGCAGGCCGCGATGCTGGGACTCGTCGGCGCGGCCGCCGGCCTCGGCAACTTCGCGGGCAACGCGACCGGAGCCCGCTTGAAACTGGGCAGACCGGCGCTGGTCGTACTCCGGTGCACCGCGGCGGTGACCGCCATCGCGATCGTCGTCGCCGTCACCGACAGCCTCCTCACGGCGGCGCTCGCGGCACTCGTCGCGTCCGCGGCCAGCGCCCTGGCGAAGGTCTCCCTCGACGCGTCGCTGCAGCAGGACCTGCCCGAGGAATCCATAGCCTCCGGCTTCGGACGCTCGGAAACCGTGCTTCAGTTGAGTTGGGTCGTCGGCGGAACGCTCGGCATCCTCCTGCCGACCCAGTACTGGATCGGATTCACCGTCATCTCGGTGGTCCTCGTCATCGGGCTGACCCAGACGTACCTCACCTACCGCGGCCGGAGCCTGCTCCCTGGCCTCGGCGGCAAACGCCCCGAACACGCACACCAGGAAGCCCCCGTCGGCACGGAGTCCCGAGCCGGCTGAGACCGAGCCCGCCGGCCCCGGCGGGGAACGAGAGAACGAGAAACGGACACGATGAGCATGCAAGCCCGGACGAAGAAGATCCTCGCGGTGATCGCGGTGATCGCACTGGTGGCGGCGGGAGGTCTCGCGGCCGTCGTCACGATGCTCGTGCGCGACGCCCCGGAGACGCTGCCGACCGTCACCGCGTTCTCGAACGGCGAAACCGTCGACATCCAGGCCGGTGTCTGCGACTCCACGATGCGCTGCGCCGACCTCGATGTCGCGTACCTGCCGGTTCCGGCGGGCGTGCCGCTGCAGATGTCGCTCCCGAAGGACGTGGCCGAAGGCGAGTGGCGGCTGAACGTCCAGTTCGGCGATCCGCGAACCGGTGAGGTCTTCGAGGGCTTCCGCGACTACGCGGCGGGCGAGGTCTACTCGGTGACCGTGCCGACCCGCGAGAACGAGCAGCTGCTCGGGGTGATCATCCAGCAGCCGTCTTCGCGCGACTTCGCGCCGGTGTGGGCGCTGCAGACGCTGCCCGGCCTGCAGGAAGGCAACGACGCGCAGTGACGCTCGGGCGGAGGACGCCCGGTGACGCCCCGCGGTAGCGGCGGCCCCGACAACGAGCGACGCCCCCGGTCATCGGACCGGGGGCGTCGCTCGTCTGTTCGAGCGGCTCAGCTGTCGAGCTCGCGCGCGACCGCCCGGACCACCTCGGAAATCCGCTGGGCGGTCTTGCGGTCCGGGTACCGGCCCTTGCGCAGATCGGGCTGCACCTTCGCCTCGAGCAGGGTGATCATGTCCTCGACCATGCCGTGCAGCTCGTCGGGGGTGTGCTTGCGCGCCGCGTCGTCACGCCGGTTGCCGGCCTGTCGAAGGCTGGGAGCCGGGTCGAGCACCTTCAGGCTCAACGCCTGCGGACCGCGCTTCCCCGCCGCCATCCCGAACTCGACCCGCTGACCGGCCTTGAGGCTCTCGGTTCCCGCGGGCAGCGCGGACGAGCGGACGTACACGTCCTCACCCTCGTCCTGGGAGAGGAAGCCGAAGCCCTTTTCAGCGTCGTACCACTTCACCTTGCCGGTAGGCACCGCGTCACCTGCTCATCCACGTCGATCGTCCACATAAACGAACGCGCCCCACCGACTGTGGGACGCGATGAACGCATCCTACCCCCGCGTGCCCCTCCGGAGCACACGGGTTTGTGGCGATACCGTGGTCCCGTGGCATCTCGAACTCCCGGCTCCGACTCCTCCTCGCCGAACGGCACCCAGCCCGCGAGCGGGCTGCTGCTGTTCCGCATCGGCATCGCCCTGTTCTTCGCCGGCCTGCTGGCCGTCGTCGCGATCTTCGTCGTCTACGCGACCGGCCACACGCCCGGTCTCGCGCTGTACCTTGCGGCACTGCTGTGCCCCATCGGATTCCTCTTCGGCATCGGTTCCGCGCTGCGATCCGGCAGGCGGGCCCGGGGACAGGACACGTGATGAGAATCGTCCTCAACATCATCTGGCTGGTGTTCGGCGGCCTGTGGCTGGCGCTCGGCTACTTCCTGGCCGGCGTGATCTGCTGCATCCTGATCATCACCATCCCGTTCGGCATCGCCGCGTTCCGCATCGGTGTGTACGCGTTGTGGCCGTTCGGCAAGACCGTGGTGGAGAAACCGACCTCCGGTGTCGGATCGCTGATCGGCAACGTGATCTGGCTGATCCTGTGTGGCATCTGGCTCGCGATCGGGCACGTGGTCACCGCGGTCGCCATGGCGATCACGATCATCGGGCTCCCGCTCGCCGTCGCGAACCTGAAGATGATCCCGATCTCGCTGATGCCCCTCGGCAAGGACATCGTCGACGTCGACGCCGTCCGACCGTCCGGCCTGGCCGGATGACCGCTCCGCCCCGCACCGACCCGGTTGCGGGGCGGTCGCTCCCCTCGCACCCCCTCTTCCTCGGTTCCCTCGCAGCGCTCGCCGTCGCGGTCGTCGTCGCGCACGACCGCGTCGTGCCGTTCGCCCAGCCGCTGTGGGGACTGTTCCAGAACGGGCTCGACCTGCTGGTCTACCGCAGCGGCGGCGCGACCGTCTGGTCCGACGCCGGCCTGTACGACCACGCGCTGCACGGCGGAATGTGGTGGACGTATCCCCCGTTCTCGGCCGTGCTGTTCGCCCCGCTGCGGCTGTTCTCGCCGGGGATGACGGTTCTGCTCGGCGGCGTGCTGAACTTCGTGGCGCTGTACCTGATCGTGCTGCTGTGCTGGCGTCAGCTCGGCTATCGCACCGACCGGACGCTGCACGTCGCAACGGCGTTGCTGACCGTCGCCGCGACCTCTCTCGAGCCGGTGCGGACCACGATCTGGCTCGGGCAGGTCAACCTGCTGCTGATGCTTCTGGTGCTGTGGGACCTCGGGCGCCCCGAGGGCAGCAGGCTGCGCGGCCTCGGCGTCGGAGTCGCAGCGGGCGTCAAGCTGACTCCCGCGCTGTTCGTCGTCCATCTCCTGCTGACCCGTCAGTGGCGGGCGGCCCTCGCCGCGATCGGCGGGTTCGCGGCCACGGTGGTGGTGGGCTGTGTGGTGATCTTCTCGGACTCGTGGTCGTACTGGACCGGCGTGATCTGGCATTCCACCCGGATCGGCGAGACCGCCTGGCCGGCGAACCAGTCGGCGTCGGGAGTGCTGGCACGCTGGCTGGACCTGACCGAACCGCCCCGCCTGTTGTGGCTCGTGGTGGCGTTGACGTTGGCGGCGCTCGGGTTGGCCGCGGCGTACTTCGCGCAGCGCAGCGGCCGGCAGCTGCTCGCGGTGACGATGGTCGGGCTCACGTCGTGTGCCGTCTCACCGTTCTCCTGGGGGCACCACTGGGTGTGGTTCGTGCCGCTGCTGATCCTGGCGGTCGATCGCGCGCTGCGGTCGGCCCGCGCGACGGCCTGGCTCGTTCCGGTGGCCCTGGCGGCTCCCCTGCTCTCCTGGGCGCACGGTTACCCGGACGGGGTCTACGCGATCGGACTGTTCATGGTTCCCGCTCCCGATCTGCTCGTGCCGTTGTTCCAGTCGGTGTATCCGCTGTTGTTCGTGCTGACCGCCGTCGTCGTGCTGGTGGCGTGCGTCCGCGAGGTCCGGAGAACCCGCAGGACGACCGCGCCGAAGTCATGTGATGTGCCTCACATAACAGTTGGGTCACAGGGTGGTCTCGGCCAAGCTGCAACCCTCTGACCAGCTCGAATGCCGGTCGAACCGGTAAAAACGCAGGAAAACACGCCGTTCACCGAAGAGGTGACGGACCGCGATCGGCCACGTACGGTCATCAGCGGTCGGTGTTCCGGCCAGTCCGGACCGCCGCGCCAAACCTTGTCCCGCGGAACGGATTCCCACAGAGAACACCAGGGACGAGGACGGGGGACCCACGTCCCCAGTGGACACCGGTTGGCGAGCAAGCAGCCTTCCTTGGGGTGAAGCCGCGACACGCTCATCACAGAGCGATCACGGCCGGGCGACCTCTCAGCCCGAACCCGACAGCTGACCTCGCAGGCGCGTGCGGAGAGGACCTCCCCATGAGCGCTGGACGTCATCGCAAACCCACGAACACGCGCAAGAACGCCGCCAAGGTCGTCGTCACCACCGCGGTCTTCGGCGCAGCGGGCGCGGCCTTCGCGGCCCCCGCAGCCAATGCAGCTCCCGACTCCGACTGGGATCGGCTCGCACAGTGCGAGGCCGGCGGCAACTGGGCCATCAACACCGGCAACGGCTACCAGGGCGGCTTGCAGTTCTCGCCGAGCACCTGGAACGCGCACGGCGGTGGCGAGTACGCCGCCACGGCGAACCAGGCCAGCCGTGAAGAGCAGATCGTCGTGGCAGAGCGCGTTCTCGCCTCGCAGGGCTGGGGCGCATGGCCCTCCTGCTCGTCCAGCCTCGGCCTGACCAGCGGCGCGACCCAGCGCAGCACCCCGGCCGCCAAGGTCGAGACCCCCGCGGAGGCCCCGTCCGTCACCAGTGTCCCGACCACGGACGGTGCCGCGGACATCCTCGACTCGCTCGACAGCACGTTCGATGCCGTGAAGGCACAGGTCGGCGTCGACCCGCAGATCGAGGCCCTCTACGAGCAGGCCAAGCTCAACCCGCAGGTCATCGACTTCCTCACCACCCACCTGCCCCAGCTCGCCAAGGGCTGATCGCACAAGCGCGAACAAGTCGAAGGCCCCGCACCCTGATTGGGTGCGGGGCCTTCGACGTTGTCGGGTCCGGCCGGCGGCCGGAAGCTCGGCAGGCTACGACGCCGGGGACTCGGCCGCCTACGGCTCAGCGGTTCACGACGGTGACGGGGTGCGCGTACGGCAGCTCCGACACCGGCAGCGGAAACTCCATCTCCTCACCGAACGGGGACAGGCCACCGGATCGGGTCGACGAGAGTTCGGTGACGGCGTGGTCACCCTCCTTGACGTGCGAGGGCCAGCCGGGATCAACGTAGGACTTGCTCGAATTGTTAGCCACGTGGCCATTTTGACACCGACGCGTCATCGGGTACACCCCAGGTCTCTAATCTGATAAGCGATGACCGACATCGATCCCGCCGACCAGCCGTACGTGCTGGCGACCTGGCTCGGCGAACGCAGCGACGCCGAACTGGCCGACCTGCTCCGACTGCGCCCCGACCTGGCGGTACCGCCACCCGCGAACCTGTCGGTGCTCGCGTCGCGCGCCGAGCAGCGCGCCTCGGTCCTGCGCGCGACGGACGACCTGAGCGTGCTCGAACTCACGCTCGTGGGCCTGCTGGCCCGCGACGGCGGAATCGACTCCGGTGTCAGCCGGGAGCGGCTCGGAGAGCTCGTCGCCGGGCGCGCGCCGGCCCGTGCCGTGGACCGGGCGCTGACGGTGCTCCGGGATCGGGCCCTCGTCTGGGGGTCGCGTCTGCTGCGGGTGACGCCGGCGGCACGGGACGCCGTCGGCTGGCGGATCGACCCGGCGACCACCGACCTGACAGCCGATCAGATCGCCGACGCGCTCTCCGCGCTCACCGAGGACGAGCGCAGACTGCTCACCACCCTCGCCACGAGCTCCCCGATCGGCCGGACCCGGGACGCCGCACCCGGCACTTCGCCGGACCGTCCGGTACAGCGGCTGCTCGCGTCCGGACTGCTCGTCTGGTTGGACGAGCAGACGGTCGAACTCCCCCACCAGGTGGGGCAGGTGCTGCGCGGCGCGACCGTCACCGACCCGGGAGCGTTGACCCCGCCGACCGTGCGCGGCCGCAAACGGCCGATCGCCGAGGTGAACGCGGCGGCGGCGGGCGAGGCGCTGGAGCTGATCCGGCACTGCGAGGCGGTGCTCGCGGCGCTCGGAGACAGTCCCGCGCCCACCCTCAAGGCCGGCGGACTCGGAGTCCGGGAGTCGCGACGGCTCGCGAAAGCGGTCGGGATCGACGACGGCCGGGTCGGCCTGGTCCTGGAACTGCTCGCGGGCGCCGGACTGATCGCCAGCGGTGCGCCCGACCCCCTGCCCGCCTCGGACACCGGCGACGACTACTGGGCTCCGACCGTCGTCGCCGATTCGTGGTTCGACGCGGACACCGCACACCGGTGGCAGCTGCTCGCACAGACCTGGATCGACCTGCCTCGCCGACCCTGGACGGTCGGCCTGCGCGATCCCAACGACAAACCGATCGCGGCGTTGTCGGAGGAGGTGCGGGCGTCCGGCGCACCGCGTGACCGCCGGTTCGTCCTCGACGTCCTCGCCGAGCTCGGCACCGGGGCCGCCGCAACCCCCGACGAGGTGGCCGCACTCGTTGCCTGGCGCAGGCCCCGCTGGTCGGTCCGGCTCGGTTCGTCCGCGATCGGCCACACCCTCGCTGAGGCGACCGCGGTCGGGCTCGTCGGCCGCGGCGCGATCGCTTCACCTGGCCGGAGCCTGCTGCACGACGGACCCGCCGAGTCGGTGCTCGCCGACATGGCGGCCGCACTGCCGAAGCCGATCGACTACGTCCTCGTCCAGGCGGACCTGACGGTGGTCGCGCCCGGGCCGCTCGTGCCGGAGTTGCTGGCGCAGATCCAGCTGGTGGCGGACGTCGAGTCGGCGGGCGCCGCGACGGTGTACCGCGTCGGCGAGACGAGCGTGCGGCGCGCTCTCGACGCCGGGCGTACCGCCGCCGAGCTGCACGCCCTGTTCGCGTCCCATTCGAAGACGCCGGTGCCGCAGGCGCTGACCTACCTGATCGACGACGTCGCACGCAGGCACGGACGGCTGCGGGCGGGTGTGGCGCGGTCGTTCGTCCGTTGCGACGACCCGGCGACGCTGGCGGAGGTGCTGGCCTCCCCCGTCGCGGAGGCGTTGGCGCTGCGGGCGCTGGCGCCGACTGTCGCGGTGTCGCAGGCCGAACTGGGCGACGTGCTGGAGAAGCTGCGCGGTGCCGGGTTCGCGCCCGCGGGTGAGGATTCGTCCGGCGCGATCGTCGATCTGCGCCGACCGGGCGCGCGGGTCCCGAAGCGCCGGGAGCGTACGGCGCGGCGTGCTCCCACGCCGCCCACCCAGGAGCAGTACGAGCAGCTTGTCCGGCAGCTGCGTGCGGGTGAACGCGCCGCGGCCACGAGCCAGCGCGGCGGCGGTGTCCGCTCGGACGGCAGCCGGGCCGGAAGCGCGGCGACGATGGCGCTGCTGCAGCTGGCGGTGGAGGTGGGCCGGAGCGTTCGGATCGGCTACGTCGACGCGCAGGGCATCGCGTCCGTGCGGATCGTCGACCCGGTCAGCGTCGGGGGCGGTCAGCTCGACGCGTTCGACCCCGCCGACGGCGCGATCCGCCGGTTCACACTGCACCGGGTGACGTCGGTGGCGCTCGTCGAGTGACTTCTGCCGGAGACGGAGATCGCTTGTCGCGTCGTTTTTCGCGTCGGGAACCGTCTGCACCTGCGGGACTGGATATTTCCGGGAAATGACGTATGGTCTGGGCCAGGTGATTGCCTCTTCGAATTCAGGAGCGACAATGGCAGACAAAAACTCGCGCAAGAGCCCGAAAAAACCCACTCAGACGCTGAAGGAAAGACGTGCGGAAAAGCGGGACCGGGCGGCGGAGGCCGGCGAGTTCATCCGGAAACGCAAGCGACACTGACAGGCGGTACATCAGTGCAGACCGACACCATTGCCCCGGCGACGTCCCGCGTCCTCGACACACTCTTCCGGCAGTTCACCGGGGACGTGGGCGAGGACGGCCCGCCGAACCCCCGGGTCGGCGGGCGCAACGCGGCCCTGGCCTCGGCGCGGATCTTCGTCCTCGACGAGTGTGCACAGGACCTGACGTTCGCTCCTTACACCCACTCGAACAGAAATGACGGCCCGGTCGTGAAAAGAACCCTCCTCGCCCTCGATCGAATCCAGGACCGACTGGAAAACGAACTCGACGCGACGACCGGGAACACCGATCGCGAAGCCGGATACCGAGCAGGAATTTCCGAGGCGATCGTGCAGGTGATGGATATTCGGAGAGATTTCGCATCCGCTCGCTGAATTCCGGATCTCGAAAAATACGGATTCGAATTCTCGAAACACTCCGCAACTGCCGAGGCGAATGCCTCGGCAGTTGCAGTTCGGCCTCGAGAACGGTTCGTTCGTGGCTTGGCGACGCGTCGACGCCGGGTCACGTCGCCGCCCGGCGAGCAGCGTCGGCACCCTCCCTTGCCGAGCCGTGGACAATGGAGTGGTTGTCATTGCTAGGGAGGCGTACGTGACCGACGGACCGCTCATCGTCCAGTCCGACAAGACTCTGCTGCTCGAGGTCGACCACCCGCTCGCCAACGAGGCGCGGCAGGCGATCGCGCCGTTCGCGGAACTCGAACGCGCGCCCGAGCACGTGCACACCTACCGGGTGACTCCGCTCGCACTGTGGAACGCACGTGCCGCCGGGCACGACGCCGAGCAGGTCGTCGACGCGTTGGTCACCTATTCACGGTTCGCCGTGCCGCAGCCGCTGCTGGTGGACATCGTGGACACGATCGCCCGCTACGGCCGTCTGCAGCTGGTGAAGAACCCCGCGCACGGCCTCGTGCTGGTGAGCCTGGACCGCGCGGTGCTCACCGAGGTGCGCAGGCACAAGAAGATCGCACCGATGCTGGGCGCGCAGGTCGACGAGGACACGGTCGTCGTGCACCCGTCCGAGCGCGGACACCTCAAGCAGATGCTGCTCAAGATCGGTTGGCCGGCGGAGGACCTCGCCGGTTACGTCGACGGCGAGGCACACTCCATCGAGCTGGACTACGAGGGACGGTTCCCCGGTTCGGCGGACGGTGGCTGGCACCTGCGGGACTACCAGGAGATGGCGGCCGACTCGTTCTGGGCGGGCGGCTCCGGCGTCGTGGTGCTGCCCTGCGGCGCGGGCAAGACGATGGTCGGTGCCGCCGCGATGGCGAAGGCCAAGGCGACGACCCTGATCCTGGTGACGAACACGGTCGCGGGTCGGCAGTGGAAGCGGGAGCTGATCGCGCGGACCTCCCTGACCGAGGACGAGATCGGCGAGTACTCCGGCGAGAAGAAGGAGATCCGGCCGGTCACCATCGCGACGTATCAGGTGATCACCCGCAAGACGAAGGGTGAGTACAAGCACCTGGAGCTGTTCGACTCCCGCGACTGGGGTCTGGTGATCTACGACGAGGTGCACCTGCTGCCCGCTCCGGTGTTCCGGATGACGGCGGACCTGCAGTCGAGACGCCGACTCGGGCTCACCGCGACCCTGGTCCGCGAGGACGGGCGCGAAGGTGACGTGTTCTCCCTGATCGGGCCGAAGCGGTACGACGCGCCGTGGAAGGACATCGAGGCGCAGGGCTGGATCGCGCCCGCCGAGTGCATCGAGGTGCGGGTGACGCTCACGGACGCGGAGCGGATGGCGTACGCGACGGCGGAACCGGAGGAGCGGTACAAGCTGTGCTCGACCGCCCGCACGAAGAACGCCGTGGTGAAGTCGATCCTGGCGAAGCACGACGACTCGCAGACCCTGGTGATCGGCGCCTACATCGACCAGCTGGACGAGCTCGGTGAAGCGCTGGACGCGCCGGTCATCAAGGGGTCGACGAAGACGAAGGAGCGTGAGCAGTTGTTCGACGCGTTCCGGGCCGGGGAGATCAAGACCCTCGTGGTCAGCAAGGTCGCGAACTTCTCCATCGACCTGCCGGAGGCGTCGGTGGCGGTGCAGGTGTCGGGCACGTTCGGCTCGCGTCAGGAGGAGGCGCAGCGCCTCGGCAGGCTGCTCCGTCCGAAGCACGACGGTGGGCAGGCGCACTTCTACTCGGTCGTCGCCCGGGACACCCTCGACTCGGAGTATGCGGCGCATCGGCAGCGCTTCCTGGCCGAGCAGGGCTACGCGTACCGGATCACCGACGCGGACGATCTCCTCGGCCCGGCGATCGGCTAGGACGAGGATCGGGTAGGAATAGGACCGTGCGTCGCTTCGAATTCCCCGTGGACACCGCCCATGCCAGATCGGCCAACGAGACGGTGGGCGATGTCCGCCGCCTGCGCTGGTCGGCACTCATCACGGCGCTGTTGTTCGTGGCGATCGGGGTGTGGCTGATCGTGCTGGACCATCCGTGGTCGTACGCCGTGGGTGCGGTCGCGATCGTCGTCGCGGTGGCGTCGGTGTGGATGGCCTTCTGGGCGCCCCGCAAGGTGGGTTCGGTGGAGGACCTGTACGCGAACGGAGAGCTGGTCCCGGCGATCGTCGCGGTGTCGCGGCCCCGGGGTGCGACGCTCCTCGCTCTGGTGAACACGGCGAAGCCGTCCGCGGACCGTCCGCACTACGCGCTGGTGACTCGGAACATCCGCACCCTGCCCGGTCACTCGCTGTCGAACGTCGGCGAGCGGGTGCCGTCCATCTCGGTGCTGTCGGACCGGTCGACGAACTCGACGGCCGACACCTGGCAGATGGTCAGCCCGATGCCGATCGCGTGGGGCACCCGCGACCCGAAGGTGATCCGTCGCGCGATCGAGCAGATCCCGAACGCGGAGTGGAAGCTGCTGACGAAGTCGATTCCGCTCGCCGACGACGTGCCGCGGGCGAAGAACCAGCAGATCCCCGTCGACGCCAACGACATCCGCTAGGGCCAGCCGTCGGCGGGTTCGCGAGGATCACCGGGAAGCAGCGCGGCGACCCACATGTCCATCCGGGTTCCGCGCTGCAGTCCCCCGGCTCGCGCGATCCCCTCGAATCTGAATCCGACGCGGCGCGCGACCTCGGCGGAAGCCGAGTTCCCGACGAACGCACGCCATTCGATCCGCCCCAGCGCGAGGGTGTCCTGCCGGAAACCGAAGTCGCAGACCAGATTCAGCGCACGTGTCACGATTCCTTCGCCGCGCGCCTCGGGAGCGAGCCAGAATCCCACCTCGGCCGCGGACGGGTCCCGGGCACCCAGGCCGATCATCCCGAGGACCGCCCCGTCGCCCGTCCGTCGCACCGCCCAGGTCGGGCTGCGGTCCGCCCAGCCCGAGGGGACGACCGTGCGTACGAAAACCTCGGCGTCCGACCTCGTATAGGGCACGGGCATGGTTGTCCACCGCCCGATCGCCGGGTCCGTACAGAACTCGGCGATCCGGTCGATGTCGGACGGGGTGGGAGGTGTCAGTGCCAGCCCGGTTCCGGCGAGATCCGTGACGATCATCAGTCCGCCAGGGCCGGGATCACCTCGCGTTCGAAGAGTTCGAGCCCGCTCGTGTCGTAGGCGGCCTCCGGGAAGTAGCAGATGCCGTAGGCGAGGCCGCGCTCCTTCAGAGCGGCGAGGTTCGACACGACCTGTTCGGGCGTCCCGACACCGGGCATCCCACGGAAGGCGGCCATCGACGCCTCGGCGAGCTGCTCCCCCGCGTACTGCGCGATCCTGTCCTCGACGGCGGCGAGCCGGTCCTGCACCTCTGCCTCGGTGTCCGCGACGATCACGTTGTAGTTCGCGGAACGGGTGATGGCGTCGAAGTCGGTGCCGACGGCCCGGCAGTGGTCGCGCAGGATGTCGGACTTTCCGGTGAAACCGTCGAGGGTGCCGTCGAAGTTGGTGTACTGCGCGTACTTCGCGGCGATCCTCAGCGTCACCTTCTCGCCTCCGCCGGCGATCCACAGCGGGATGCCGCCGTCCTGCAGCGGCTTCGGCTGCACGATGGCGCCGTCCACCTGGTAGTACTTCCCGTCCAGGGTGGCGCTGCCGGCGGTCCACGCCTGCCGCATGATCTGCACGCCCTCGTCGAGCCGACCGAGCCGTTCCCTCGCGGACGGGAACCCGTAGCCGTAGGCGCGCCACTCGTGTTCGTACCAACCGCCGCCGATACCCATCTCGACGCGGCCGCCCGAGATCAGGTCCACCGTCGCCGCGACCTTCGCGAGATAGGCGGGATTGCGGTAGCTCATGGCGGTGCACATCTGCCCGAGCCGGATCGTGGAGGTGACCGCGCCGAGCGCCGACATCAACGACCACGCCTCGTGGGTGGCCTCCTCGGTGGGTGCGGGAACGGTGTGGAAGTGGTCGTACACCCACGCCGATTCCCACGGCCCGGCCTCCGCACGCAGCGTCAGCCCCTTCATGACGTTCCACTGGTCGGACGGGTCGATGCCCGTCAGGTCGAGTCGCCAGCCCTGAGGTATGAACATCCCGAATCGCATGTCTCGAACCTAATCGCTGACGACGCCGGGGGCACACCGTGGCTCGGCGGCGACGCAGAGCCCGGCCGAACGACTTCCGTCGAATCGTGCTTCACCGCAGCGCGGGCCTCGTCACCACCCGAGTCGGGTCACGCCACCGGCGTGTACTCCTGTTCGGGGCGGCCGGTCGCCCCGTAGCGCAGCTGCACCCGCAGGCGTCCCTTCGCGACCAGCGCCGCCAGGTATCGCTGGGCGGTCGCCCGGGACACGCCGATCTCGGCGGCCACCTCGGCGGCCGACAGTGGCTGATCGCTTTCGGCGAGCAGGTCCACGATGCGGGTGCGGGTGACGGACTGTTGAGGAGCGGTGTCCTCGACCTTCGGCGCCGCTCGCAGCGCCGCCAGCGCGCTGTCGATGCGCGACTGGTCGAGGGTGCGGTCGGCGACCGTCCGCCGGTAGTGCAGGTACGCACCGAGACGACGGGCGAGTTCGGTGTCCGCGAAGGGTTTGACGAGGTACACCAGCGCGCCCGCCGTCATCGCGTCCCGGACCGCGGCCCCCTCCGACGCCGCGCCGAGAATGAAGGCGTCACAGCGTAGTTCACGCACGAGTTCGATTCCGGATCCGTCCGGGAGGTACACGTCCACGAGGGCGAGATCGACGTCGTTCGACCGGATCGCGTCGCGGGCCGCGGCCAGCGTCCCCGCGACCGCGACCACCTCGAAGCCGCCCATCGCCGAGACGATTCCGGCGTGCAGGTCCGCCACCCGGAAGTCGTCGTCGACGACGAGTACCCGCACCTGCGTCACGACAGCCCTCCGTTCGACTCGCAGACTCCCGGCAACGTTGCCACGAAGAGTGCCCCTCCGGTGGGGTTCTCGGCGGTGCGCCGCCCGCCCGGGTCGCCGATCACCACGTCGCCACCGTGCCTGCGTGCCAGCTGCCGCGTGAGCGCCAACCCGACACCCCGACCGCCGGGCCGGTCACCGGCAGGTTTCGTGGTCACCCCCTCCCGGAACACCTCCTCCGGGTCGACTGCGAGGCCAGGTCCGGTGTCGCCGACGGTGACGATGAGCGTGCCGGCGTGTTCGACGAGGTCGATCTCCACCTCCGCGGGCCGGGTCGGCGCCGACGTGGCCGCATCGATCGCGTTGTCGACGAGGTTGCCCACCACCGTGGTGACGTCGACGGGATATGTCAGATGTGAAGGTGCCCAGGTGTTCTCGCCGAGAACCAGGGTGACGTCACGTTCCCGCGCGTGCGCCGCCTTGGCGATCAGGAACGCACGCAGGTGTGGATCGGCGACGTCCTCTGCCCCGGCGAGTTCGTCGCCGACCTCTCCCGACCCGACGAGGACTTCGAGAAACTCGGTGGCAGCCGCGGTGTCGCCGCGGGAGAGCAGGCCGTACAGCAGGTGCAGGCGGTTCCCGAACTCGTGCTGCTGCGCCCGCAGGACAGACCCGATCGCCTGGACGGAGTCGAGTTCGCGGGTGAGGTTCTGTACGTCGGTCCGGTCCCGCACCGACATCACCGTCCCCAGGTCGTGACCGTCCCGGACGACGCGGCTGGCCATCGCCAGCACCACGCGATCACCGGCCGCCGCGGCGACGGGCTCGTCGTCGGGGTCCGTCATCAACTCGAGAAGCCTTGGTGTCAATCCGATCTCGTCGATCCGGTCACCGACACCGCCGTGCAGGTCGAGCAGCCGCGCGGCGTCGGCGTTGACGACCGTGACCACCCCGTTCGCGTCGACACCGACGATCCCCTCCCCCACTCCGTGCAGGACCGCTTCCTGTTCGCGCACGAGCTGGGCGAGCTGTTCCGGCTCCAGCCCGAGGGTCAGCTTCTTCCAGCGCGCCGCGAGCAGGGCCGACCCGACCACCCCTGCGCCGAGGGCGAGCGCGACCACCAACGCGGCCCAGCGGAGGTCGGACCAGAGTTCTGCGCCGACCTCCGCGGTCGAGATCCCGACGCTGACCTCTCCGACGACCCCGTCGGCGTCCGGTGCGAGCACCGGCACCTTGGCCCGCACCGAGTCGCCGAGGGTGCCGCGCTCGCGCACCACGACCTCCGCACCGGAGAGTGCCGTCGGGTCGGTACTGACCCGCAGCCCCAGCCGACCCGGATCCGGATGCGCGAGTCGCAGGCCCTTCTCGTCCGTGACGACGACGAACAGTGCGCCGGTCGCGGCGCGCGTCGACTCCGCGGCCTCCTGGACCGCGGAGACGGCGAGTTCCTCGTTTCCCGGGGCGACGACCCCGTCGTCGGCGGCCGCGAACCGCGTGACATCGGCGCGCACGTCGGGATCGGCGGCGACGGTCCGGGCGATGGCGAGTGCACGCTGCCCGTGCTCGTCGGTGACGCGGTCCTGGGTGGTGGTGGCGAAGAACCCGAACCCGACGCCCAGCGCGACCGCGACGACACCGCTCTGCAACAGCAGGACCTGAGTCCGCAGCCTCACGTTCGCTCCCGGCGGGTCATGTCACCAGTCTGCACCGCGATGCACCGCCCGCGCGGTTCCCTGATGTCACATGTGGTCACTTCACGTACCCCGGTGTGACATCAGGGAACCGGCACCGGATCAGCCGAGCGGGATCTGGCCGAGCAGAACGCCGACCACGAGCATCGCGATCGAGACGATCGTCGCCCGCCACAGCACCTTCTTGTGGTGGTCGGCGAGGGAGACGCCGGCCAGGGTAACGAGCAGCAGGATCGCGGGAACCAGCGGGCTCTGCATGTGCACCGGCTGCCCGGTGATCGACGCCCGCGCCATCTCGACCGGCTCGATGCCGTACGTCGCGGCGGTCTCGGTGAGCACCGGCAGCACCCCGAAGTAGAACGCGTCGTTCGTCATGAAGAACGTGAGCGGGATGCTGAGCAGGCCGGTGATGACGGCCAGGAACGGACCGAGGGCGTCGGGAATGATCCCGGTCAGCCACGTCGCCATCGCCTCGACCATGCCGGTGCCCTGGAACACGCCGGTCAGCACCGCGGCGGCGAACACCATCGCGACGACGGAGACGATGCTCGACGAGTGCCGGGCGATGGCCGCCGACTGGTCGGCGACGCGAGGGAAGTTGACGGCGAGGGCGATGCCCGCGGCGATCATGAACAGCACCGGGATCGGGACGACGTCCATGCCGAGGACGACGAGCAGTGCGACGGTGAGTGCCGCGTTGAACCAGAGCAGGCGAGGCCGCAGGGTGTCGCGGTCGGGGTCGAGTCCGCCGGTCAGCTGACCGACCTCGCCGCGACCCGAGTCGCCGGAGTCGCCACCGGTGCCGCCGTCACCCGCAGACCCGGTACCTCCGGAGCCGGTGCCGGACCCGACGCTCCATCCGCGTGAACCGGCCGCGGCGAGCAGCGGCTCGGACGTGAGAACCAGCGATCCGATCCGGCGACGCTCCATGAGACCGAGGTGCACGGAGAACAACAACACGATGACGAGACCCGCGATCAGCGACGGGATCATCGGGACGAACACGTCGGAGGGCGACAGCCCGAGGGCGCTCGCGGCACGCACGGTGGGACCACCCCACGGGATGATGTTCATCGTGCCGTTCGCCAGGCCCGCGACGACGGTCAGGACGACGGGACTCACGCCGAGCTTCAGGTACAGCGGCAGCAACGCGGAGGTGGTGATGATGAACGTCGTCGAACCGTCGCCGTCGAGGGAGACGACCATCGCGAGGACCGCGGTGCCGACGACCAGCTTCGCGGGGTCGTTCCCCACCAGCTTCAGGATCAGTTTCACCAGTGGGTCGAACAGTCCGACGTCGATCATGATCCCGAAGAAGATGATCGCGAAGAACAGCAGTGCCGCGGTCGGTGCGAGGGACTTGACCGCGTCGATGATCATGTCGCCGATCTCGGTGCCCGCTCCCGCGAACAGTCCGAACGCCACCGGAACGAGGATCAGACCGACGACGGGTGTGGCCCGTTTCGCCAGGATCAGATACATGAATGTGGCGACCATCAGGAAGCCCAGTGCTACGAGCATCGTTGCCCACCTTCTCGGTTCGGTCCGTGGCTGCGACCTCGGCGGGAGGCGGCGTCACGGTTTCGAGAAAGTGTGGGACAGGCCACATGTGGGTCGCGCGGTTGCGTGCGATAGCCGCCTTCTGCGCATTCTGCTCACCCCGCGGCTGGGTGCGCGGGGTGAGCGGAACTAGGCGTCGGTGACGACGTCGACGGTCGGGGTCGGGATTCGCTCGCCGGACGTCTCGGGCACCACGGGCGGCGGCCACGGTACGTATCGCGGAATGTAGCGGGCGAGCAGTCCCGCGCCGGCGACGGCCGAGCCGGCGAGCGCGAAGATGGCTCCGCCCAACGGGATCGTCGTCGTCAGCAGGCCGATGGCGAGCGGTCCGGCGAACATTCCGCTGTCGTGCGTCAGACGCCACGCTGCGAGGAACTCGGCCCGGGTGGCCGGTGGGGCGATGTCCGCGCCGAGGGTCATGATGACGCCGTTGCCGAATCCGTTTCCGACGCCGAGCACGACTGCGGCGACCGCGAACGACGTCAGGTCGTCCGTCAGTGGGATCGCGGCGTATGCGATGCCGAGGACGAGCAGGGACGGCACCGCGACGAAACTCCTGCCGAAGCGGTCCATCAGCCGGCCCGCCGGATACGAGCAGAGCAGGTCGACGGCCGAACTCAACGCGAACACCAGGCTGACCTGGGTGGCGTCGAGGCCGATGTGCACCGCCCACAGTGGGAGCACCGCGTCGCGAGAGGCGCGCGCGGCCCCCATCAGCAGCGACCCCGAGCCGAGGGTGGACAGCAGACGCCGGTGTCTCGTGACGATGGCAGGCAACGTCACGTGGGTGGGTTTCGCGCCCGGCTCGATGTCCGGCCGTGGAATGTCGGGGACCCGCGCCATCAACCACCCGGACACGAGGATCGCGACGAACTGGACCACGAAGCCGCCCCGGGTGCCGAGGACGACGATGGTGCCCGCACCGATCAGCGGCCCGATGAAGAAGCCGAGACGCCACATCGCCGCGAACGCCGACATCGCGCGTGCTCGTGCGTGCAACGGGACGGCCTCCGCGAGATAGCTCTGGCGTGCCAGCCCCCACACGGCGTTCGCGAGACCCGTCATGACGGCGCCGACGGCGAGCATCCACGGCGTCGTGGACAGCAGCGCGACGAGGACGCCTGCGGCGCCGAGGAGGCTGCCACCGATGATGGAGCGACGTTCCCCGAACACGGCGACGAGCCGGCCGGCGGGCAGATCGCCGATGACGGCTCCCAACCCGACGGCGGCGACGATCAGCCCGGAGACAGCCAGGGAGGCACCCATGTCGTGGGCGACGAGCGCGATGACCGGGGCGCCCGCTCCCTGACCGATCCCGAAGATCGCCGCGGGCACGAAGACCGTGCCGACGAACGGCCGGAGCGGCGACGGACTCCGTGTCATGCGCTCACATCGTGGGCGAGCTCTTCCGTGAACCGGTTGCCCGGGTCTCCGAGCCCGTAGTGACCGCGCAGCGTGTCGGTGGTGTACTCGGTGCGGAACAGTCCACGTTCCTGGAGGATCGGGACGACCCGGTCGACGAAGTCGTCGAGTCCACCGGGAAGGTACGGCGGCATGATGTTGAAGCCGTCCGCGGCGCCCTTCTCGAACCACGTCTGCAGTTCGTCGGCGATCTGCTCGGGCGTGCCCGCGAAGGTGCGGTGACCGCGACCGCCCCCGAGCAGTCCGATCAGTTCCCGCACCGTCAGGTCACCGTTCGCGGCGAGATCCTTGACGAGTTGGTACCGGCTCTTGTTGCCCTCGATCTCGTCGAGCGGGGGCAGCGGCGGGAGCGGTGCGTCGAGGGCGTGCTCGGTGAGGTCGACGCCGAGCATCGTCGACAGCTGGCGGAGCGCGTACTCGGGCGAGATGAGGTCGGTGAACGAGCGCTCCAACTCCTCCGCCTCCTCCTGCGTGTCCGCGATGAACGGAACGATGCCCGGCAGCACCTTCAGCTGGTCCGCGGAACGCCCGTGCGCGACCACGCGGGCTTTGAGATCGCGGTAGAACTGCTGCCCTTCGGCCAGGGTGCGTTGCGCCGTGAACACGGCCTCCGCGTAGCGGGCGGCGAATTCCTTCCCGGACTCGGACGACCCGGCCTGCACCAGCAGCGGCCGGCCCTGTGCGGACCGCGGCGAGTTCAGCGGCCCCTTCACCCGGAACCGTTCGCCCGCGTGGTCGACGGTGTGCACGCGGTCCGGGTCGGCGAAGATTCCGGACTCCTCGTCCAGAACGACCGCCCCGTCCTCCCAGCTGTCCCACAGCGCGAGGGTGACGTCGACGAACTCCTCGGCCCGCTCGTATCGCCCGCGGTGCGCGGGGATGCCGTCGACACCGAAGTTGGCGGCCTCGTCCGCGCCTGCCGAGGTTACGATGTTCCAACCGGCTCGGCCACGGCTGATGTGATCGAGCGAGGTGAACTTGCGCGCCAGGTTGTACGGGTCGCTGTAGCTGGTCGACGCGGTCGCGATCAGGCCGATCCGCTCGGTCGCGACGGCGATCGCGGACAGCAGCGTCACCGGTTCGAACACGGCGAGAGCGTTGTGCTTGATGCGCGGTCCGACGGCAAGCCCGTCGGCGAAGAACACCGAGTCGAGCTTGCCGCGTTCGGCGATCCGCCCGAGCTCCTGGAAGTGCGCGACATCGAGTACCCGATGCGCCTCGGTGCGCGGGTGACGCCACGCGGCCTCGTGGTGACCGACGCCCATCAGGAAGGCGTTGAGGTGGAACTGCCGGGAATTCTGTGACATGACAGGTGCTTTCGTGGTGGGAGCGACGGATGCCTGGCGTCAGACGCGCCAGCGGGACAGTCGACGTTCGATCAGGACGAGGATCGCGTTGATGGTCAGACCGAGGATCGAGATGGCGACGATGCCCGCGTACATGTTCGGGATCTGGAAGTTGAACTGGGACGCGGTGATCAGGTACCCCAGGCCGGCCTTGGCTCCGACCATCTCGGCGGCGATGAGGACGAGGATCGACGACGCCGCCGCCATGCGGACACCGGTGAAGATGGTGGGGACCGCGGCGGGCAGGACGACCTTCTGGAACAGTCGGAGCGGCGAGAGACCGAGCGACGAAGCGGATTTGATCAGCAGCGGGTCGACGGTACGGACACCGGAGATCGTGTTCAGGAGAATCGGGAAGGTGCAGGCGTAGATCACCAGCGCGACCTTCGACTCTTCACCGATGCCCAGGATCAGGATGAACACCGGGAGCAGCGCCAGCGCAGCGGTGTTGCGGAACAGTTCGAGGATCGGGTTGAGGAAGTCCGACACCGGCCGGTACCAGGCGATCGCGATGCCGAGGGGGATCGCGACGGCCACCGCCACCGAGAAGCCGATCAGCGCGCGGGAGAGGCTGGCGGACACGTGCTTCCACAGCTCACCGCTCTGGGACAGGTCGACGACCGCGCCGATCACCGTACTGAACGGGGGCAGGAACACCTCGTCGACCAGACCGACCCGGGGTGCGATCTCCCACAACGCGAGGAAGGCGATGATCGCGACGAGCGGCTTGGCAATCCTCCAGAGGAAGGGACCGATCGCCGCACCTGCCCGCTTGACCGAACCCGGATCACGGTGCCCGGGCGCCCGCGCCGGCGTCTCCGGGAGGGCGGGTGGGGTGGCAAGGGGAGCATCGGGCGAGATCAGCGCGCTAGACATGCACCGTCTCCTTCTCGATCACCTGCGCGCGCTCGACCTCGCCGTGCAGGAGCGTCCAGATGTGGTGCCGGTACCGGCGGAACTGTTCCGTGGACCGGACGTCCTCCCCGCTGCGGTCGATGTCGATGTCGACGAATGTCTTGACCCGCCCGGGACGGGACGTCAGGACGGCGACCCGCTGCCCGAGATAGATCGCCTCGTCGATGCCGTGCGTGATGAACAGGATCGTCTTGCCGGTGGCGTTCCAGATGCGGAGCAGTTCGTCCTGCAACGACTCCCGGGTCTGCGCGTCGAGCGCCGCGAACGGCTCGTCCATCAGCAGCACCTCCGGATCGAAGGCGAGACTGCGGGCGATCGCCACCCGCTGCTTCATGCCGCCGGAGAGTTCGTGCGGATAACGGTCACCGAACCCGGCCAGTCCGACCAGTTCGAGGTAGTGGTCGGCGACCTCGCGGCGCTCGTTCCTGGGAAGGCCCTTCGCCTCCAGCCCGAACTCGATGTTGTGATGGGCCGTCCGCCACGGCAGCAGCGCATACTGCTGGAACACGATCCCGCGGTCGAGTCCGGGTCCGGTGACGGGCTCGCCGTCGAGCAGGATCCGGCCCGAGGTGGGTTCGCTCAGTCCGCCCAGCAGGTCCAGCAGCGTGGACTTGCCGCAGCCACTCGGTCCCACGAGGACGAGGAACTCGCCGGCCGCGACGTCGATGTCGATGTCGTCGATCGCGGTGAAGGTGTCCTTGGTGCCTCGCACGTCGAACGTTTTCGTGACGTTCTCCAAGCGGAGCTTGGGAACGCGAACCCGGTCGGGGTTCAGGGCAGTGGTGCTCATGTCGATCCTTCCGGTGTCTCGTCGGCCGGCCCGCTCCCGGACGGGAACGCACCTGCAGTGGTCGGGTGGAGCTCGTTCGTGAAGTGGTCGATCGCGGTCAGACCGGACAGCGCGGCGGTCGCGGCGAGCGCGTACACGCCGTTGCGCCAAATCCAGGTCCGGACTCGGAACGCTGTTGTCCCTGTCCGCGTTGTCATTTCGATGCCAGTGCCTGGCCGTCGGGACCACTGTCCGACGGGTACGTCCCGTTGGAGTAGGGGTTGAACTCGTTGGTGTACACGTCGGAGGTGGTGAGCGCACCCTCCTCGAGCTCACCGTTGCGGACCAGCCAGTCGATCCAGGTCTGGATCTCCTGATCGGTGATCACTCCGCCCGGGCCCGCGACGCCCGGGGACTTCCAGTAGTCGGCGAGGTCGGTGGTCTCACCGCGGCCGCGCTCGGTGATGATCTCCTTGTACTTGGCGATCACCTCGTCGCGCGGTGTGGTCTGCGTCCACCGGATGGCGCGTGCCGTGCCCTGGACGAAGTCGGCGACCGCCTCCTTGTTCTGCGCGATGAAATCGTCGCGCAGCAGAATGGTGCCGTACGTGAAGCTGCCGAACAGCGACTCGTCCGTGAACAGCGCGCGGATGCCCCCGCGTTCGACGGCTTTGTCGCGGAACACGCTCCCCAGGGTGCCGACGTCGATCTGACCTTGGCGCAGCGCCTGTTCGGTGTTCACGGGCGGGACCACGATGAGTTCGACCTGCTTGATCTCGTCGGGCGTGAGGCCTTCCCGGGCCAGCCACTCCCGGACCAGGAATTCGTGATGCGCGCCGAGCGTGTTCATGCCGACCTTCTTCCCGATCAGGTCGCGCGCGGAGCGGATCGGGCTGTCCTCGAGCACGTAGTAACCGTTGAAGGTCTCCTTGTCGGAACCGTAGTAGCCGATCACGGAGGTGACCGGGGACTTCGCCGCGGCCAGTTTGAGCACGGCGCCGTTGAACGCCCCACCGAAATCGGTCTGCCCGGTGGCGGCGTTCTGGATCGCGGCGGGCCCACTGGTGTTGTCGCCGACCCAGTTCAGCTGGACCTTCTCGTAGTAGCCGAGGTTCTCGGCGAGTTCGGCGAACTGCACCTGGCCGGTGGTGCCCTCGTACCGGAGGACGGTCTTCCCGTCCGCCGTGGTGGTGGTCTCCGACGACGAGCAGGCGCCGACGAGTCCCGAGAGCGTGAGCAGTGCGGTCGCAGCCGCGAGAGTCCGCGCGAGACGTGGACGAATCATGAGGGTGTTCCTGATGTGTGAGGCCCGCGTGCCGCGGGTGGGTGAGCGCGCACGACGAACACCCGGATCCTCACGGACCGGTGTGGGTGGCGTGCGAAGCGAAGGGCGTTGCGATCAGAGAAGGATCAGCTGCGACAGCTGCAACACTCGAACATGATGGCCTCCCCGGGCGTCGTGTCGTGACCCGACGGTACGTGCACCCCCACCCCACCCCGCAACGGTTTCTCGCAGCCGTGATTTCAACTCCCTTGGCGCGCAGTACCGTGCCCGATCCCTCCGCACGTACCATCGGATCGTGCCGATCGTCGACGAGTTCGAGACACATCGCATTCACCTGCTGTCGGTCGCGTACCGGCTGACCGGATCGGTCGCCGACGCGGAGGACGCGGTCCAGGAGTCGTGGCTGCGCCTGGCCGGGGCCGACACCGACGCGATCACGAATCTGCGGGCCTGGTTGACCACCGTGGTGAGCCGGCTGTGCCTCGACCATCTGCGCAGCGCGGCGGTTCGCCGGGAAAGCTATGTCGGGCAGTGGCTTCCGGAGCCGGTGGCGGTGTCGTTGACCGGAACGCCACCGCCCGAACCGCTGGACGCCGTCGTCCGGTCCGAGGATGCACGGATGGCGGCCATGGTGGTGCTCGACGCCCTGGGCCCCGACCAGCGGGTGGCATTCGTGCTGCACGACGGGTTCGGCGTCCCGTTCGGGGATATCGCCGGGGTCCTGGGCACCTCGGTGGCAGGATCGAGGCAGCTCGCCTCCCGCGCGCGGCGGGCCGTGACCGCGGCTGCCGCCCCACCGCGGGACACCGACCACGACCAGGCCGTCGGGCGGGTGGTGGCTGCGATCGCGAGCGGCGACCTGCAGGCCGTCGTCGACGCGCTGCACCCCGACGTCCGCCTGATCGGCGACGCGGGCGGCACCACCCGGACCGCGGTCAACGTCATCGTCGGCCCGGAGAAGGTCGCGCGCTTCCACCTCGGCCTGGCCGCGCGCTACGGCGAGCTGATGATGCGCTCGTCGGAGCCGGCCCTGGTCAACGGGGAGCTGGGCCTGATATCGGGTGGGTCCCCCGGCGACGCCACGCATCCCGGTTTTCCCGCGCGCGTCGCCGGGTTCACCGTCCGCGACGGAAAGGTGTGGGCCGTCTACGACTTCGCGAACCCCGCGAAGCTGACCGGGGTCAGGGCCGGAGCGACCCTTCCGCCCCGTCCGGCACCGAGCCCTCCGCCCACGGAACCCGGCAGGAGTCCGTACTGAATCCCTGGTCGGTGATGCCGAGCGCGGAGTACATCCGGGCGCGCTGATTCTCCAGCCCGATCTGGAAGGTCAGCTCTACCACGCCGTCCTTCCCGAACCGCCGCACCAGGTCGTCGACCTGATCGTCCGTGACGGTGGTGGGGGTTGCGGTCATGGCGTCGGCGTAGGCGATGGCGGCACGCTCGTCCTCGCTGTAGAGCGGGGAGGTCGCGTAGTCGGCGATGTGCTCGAGGCGGGCGAGATCGAGGCCGTCGAGGCGCATCAGCATCGAACCGAAGTCGACGCACCACGAGCAGCCCACCGTCCAGGCGACCCGGTACACGGCGATCTCGCGGACCGCCGCGGGCAGCACCGTGCATGCCTTCTCCGCCGCCGTCTCCGCGACACCCGCGGCGGCGAGCACTCTGGTGTGGTGGGCGAGCACCGCGAACGGTTCGGGCACCTCCCCGAACCGACGGGTCGCGAAGCGGTAGGTGAGGCGAACGATCGATCCGGCCTCGTGCGGGGCCAGGGGTGCGATGCGGGTCATGACGTCTCCTGTCGTCGACTGATGCCTTCAAACTCGGCGCCGTACACATCTCGGACGAGACAGCTGTTCCGAACGTGACAGCGTCGGATCGGACGGCGCGTCGCTGCCCTCCACAGTGCTCGAAGCCGACGCTACGACGGCCGATAAGCTGTGGCAATGCCCGCTGAGCAGACCGTGGAACGACTCCGCCCGTTCACGTCGACGATCTTCGCCGAGATGACGGCGCTCGCTGTTCGCACGGGGGCGATCAACCTCGGGCAGGGGTTCCCGGACACGGACGGTCCCGCGGCGATGCTGGAACGGGCACGGGACGCGATCGCCGGCGGACTCAACCAGTACCCGCCGGGTCCCGGCATGCCGGAGTTGCGGGCGGCGATCGCCGCGGATCGGGAGGCGCGGTACGGCCAGAAGTTCGACCCCGACCGTGAGGTGCTGGTGACCGTCGGCGCGACGGAGGCGATCAGCGCGACCCTCCTCGGACTGGTCGAACCGGGCCAGGAGGTGGTGCTCGTCGAGCCGTACTACGACTCCTACGCCGCCGCGGTCGCACTCGCCGGCGGTGTCCGACGCACGGTGCCGCTCGTGGCCGACGGGGCGGGTTTCGCGCTCGACCTGGACGCGCTGCGAGCCGCGGTGAGCCCACGCACCCGGATGCTCGTGGTGAACACCCCGCACAATCCGACCGGGACGGTGCTGTCGGATGCCGAGCTGGCGGCGATCGCCGACATCGCCGTGCGCAACGACGTGCTGGTGCTCAGCGACGAGGTGTACGAGCACCTGCTGTTCGACGGCCGCACGCACACCCCGATCGCGACGCTGCCCGGGATGGCCGAGCGGACGGTGACGATCTCGAGCGCGGCGAAGACGTTCGCGGTCACCGGATGGAAGACGGGCTGGGCCTGCGGGCCGGCCGAACTGATCGACGGGGTCCGCGCGGCGAAGCAGTTCATGTCGTTCGTCGCCGGCGGCCCGTTCCAGCCCGCGGTGGCGTACGCGCTGACACACGAGATCCCGTGGGTGACGGCGCAGCGGGAGGCGCTGCAGCGCAAGCGGGACGTGCTCGGCGGCGCACTGTCCGAGGCAGGGTTCGACGTACGGGACAGTGCGGGAACGTATTTCGTCTGCGCGGACATCTCGCCGCTGACCACGTCGACGAACGCCCTGGAGTTCTGTCGAGCCCTGCCGGAGCGGGTCGGGGTGGCGGCGGTACCGGTCAGCGTGTTCGCCGATCACAAGGAACCGTGGAATCAGCTGGTGCGCTTTGCGTTCTGCAAGCGGGACGAGGTGCTCGCCGAGGCCGCCGAGCGGCTCCACGGGCTTGCGGGACGGTGGTGATCCGGCGATGAGCGGTCGCACCGTTCCGGCCGACTTCGTGCGTCGTGCCGCCGTTCTCGCGGCCGGGGCCGGGTTCGACATGGCGGCCCCGTTGTCGGCGGCAGGCATTCCGCCGTCGGTCCTCGGCGACGACGCCGGGCGGATCACTCCCGAGCAGCTCACGCGTTTCACCCAGGCCGCCTGGCGTCTGACCGACGACGAACTGTTCGGTCTCGGCGCGGCACCGGTCCCCCGCGGCACCTTCCGGGTGGTGTGCCTGACCCTGATCCACGCCCCCGACCTCGGCACCGCACTGGAACGGATGGCGGACGTGATCCGGGTCCTGCCCGGACTGTCGCGCCTGGATCTCGAATTCGGTTCGGAAACCACGGTTCTCCACGTGGACATCCCGCACCGCGACAGGTCGGTGCCGCCGGAGATCGCACTCGCCGCCGACCAGTTGCTGACCGACTTCATCCTCATGCTGCTGCACCGCTTCGCGGCATGGCTGGTGGGGCGTCGCGTCAAGCTGGCCTCGGTGCGGCTGCCGCATCCCGAGCCGGACGCGACACTCGCCCGCAGCTACGACGCGATCTTCGGCGTCCGGGTCAGCTTCGCGGCCGAACATGCATCCATCGAGTTCGACAACGCCATCCTGCGCGCCCCGCTGATCCAGACCGAGGAGACGTTGGAGGAGTACCTGCGGGAGTCTCCGAATCTGCTGTTCTCCGAACGGGATTACGACAGCACGGCGGCAGCGCAGGTCCGCAAGGTCCTCGAACGCGGCTCCGCGGGCAGGGTCGCGACGGCGGAGGACATCGCGGAGATGCTCTCGATCAGCGCGGCGCACCTGCGGCGGCTTCTCCGCAACGAGGGCACCTCCCTGAACCAGCTCCGCGAGGAGGTGCTGCGCGACGCGGCGATCTCCGGCCTCGCCCGCGGCGATTCCGTGGACGAGTTGTCGGCCCGGCTCGGGTTCTCGGAGCCGAGCGCCTTCCGCCGGGCCTTCAAACGCTGGACCGGAACGACGCCCGGCGCGTACCGCTGAGGCCGGTGCCGCCGGTCCGTGGGACCGGCGGCACCGCAGGTCAGGTCAGGCAGAACTCGTTGCCTTCGGGGTCGGACATCGTGATCCACTGGAACGGCCCCTGCTCGGCGTGGTGGAGCACCGTCGCGCCGCGTTCGACGAGCGCGTCGGCGACGGCCTGCCGCTCCTCGTCGCCGACCCGGACGTCGAGGTGCGTCCGGTTCTTGACGGTCTTGCCCTCCGGCACCAGCTGGAACAGCAACCGTGGCCGCTCGGGATGCTCGGGGTCGCGCAGCGCGGCGCCGGCCTTCCAGACCAGAACGCCGTCGTGGACGAGGGTGTCCTCCTCGCGAGCGCGGCCTGCCGCGACCAGACCGCGAATCATCTCCTCGTCGCTCGGTTCGACCTCCCAGCCGAGAGTCTGCGCCCACCATTTCGCCTGCTCGTGGGGTCGTTGCGAATCCACTGTCACCTGAAATTCGTAGCCCATGTCCGGACGGTACCGCCGGGCAACGACATCGGCAGGGCGCGACGGTGACGCGCTCGACGCGACAACGACGCTTGACCTTGACACAGTGACAGGGCGTTGAGTGTCGGTCGAAGGAGGTGGTTCACGAATGAACACCACAGGCCACACCCAGTCGAACACCCAGCTCGCGGCCGCACTGGCGGGCGCCAACCCGTCCGGTCGGCTGCGGGCCGCGCTCACGGCGGGCACCCAGGGCGACGCCGCGCTGGTCGAGACCCTGGTGGCGCGATGCGCGATCGAACCGGACTTCTTCGTCCGCGACATGCTCACCTGGGCGTTGTGCCGCATGCCGGCGGAGGTCACCGTGCCCCGGCTGCTCGCCGAACTGCGATCCGACACCGCGCAGGCGCGCAGTCAGGCCCTGCACACGCTGTCGAAGATCGGGGACCGTCAGGCGTTCACCCCGGTGACGGCGCTGCTGCACGACGGGGACGACGAGGTCGCCCGCAGTGCCTGGCGGGCCGCGGTGGCGCTGGTCCCGGCGGGTGAGGAGGGCGCGCTGGCTGCGGACCTGGCCACGGCGCTCGCCCGGGGCGACCGAGACATGCGGCTGAGCCTGAGCCGCGCCCTCGTCGGACTCGGAGAGTCCGTGCTGCCCGCGCTCGATGCAGCCGCGTCCAGCACCGACCCGGCCGTCCGAGCGCACGCCGAGGCCACGACGCAGCTCTACGACGACCCCGACAGCGGTTTCGCCGATTCCGTGGAGCACGCGACGCGGGTCGCGATCACCGGGCCGGGTGGTCAGGGCGGGTCCGGGGGTGACGGATGCTGATCGGCGAGGTGGCGCAACGTTCGGGCGTCAGCGCCCGGATGTTGCGCCACTACGACCGACTGGGCCTGGTGAGCCCGACCGGGCGCACCTCGGGCGGGTACCGCGAGTACTCCGACGAGGACATCCGCCGCCTGTTCCACGTCGAGAGCCTGCGCACGCTCGGGTTGTCGCTCGACGAGGCGCGTCGTGCGCTCGACGAGCCCGGGTTCGCGCCGGCGGACCTGGTCGGCGATCTCATCCGGCTGACCCGGCAGCGGATCGCCGCCGAGCAGGAACTGCTCACCAAGCTGGAGCGGGTCGACGCGTCCGTTCCGGCCGCATGGAGTGACGTGCTCCGGATGGTCACGCTGCTGCGCGGCCTCGAATCCGAGTTCGGGGCGCGCCGGCAGCAGGCGATCCTGTCGCACGACGATTCGGCGACGCTTCCCGTCGACGCGCTGGCGGCAGCGGTGCTGGCGGAAGACGATCTCAACGTCGCGGGTGCGTTGCAGTGGTCGCTCGCGCGGACACCCGGGCACGGCGTGGCGGCGCTGGAGGCCGGACTCGATTCGCCCGACGTCGTGGTGCGGCGTCGGGCGGTCACCGCGATCGCCTCGGTGCCGACCGCAGACGCGTCGGCGGCCTTGCGACGGGTGTTGGGCGACGCGGACGACACGACGCGCGACCGCGCCGCCCTCGCTCTCGGCTCACGCGGAAGCGTCGATGCGGTCCCGCTCCTCCTCGCGATGATCTTCGAGGGGCGCCGCGACGTGGAAGCCGCGGAGGTGCTGGGCCAACTGACGGAGGTGTCGACGTCGGCCGAGGACATCGTCACCGCCCTGCAGGACGCGTTCGACGGCACCGACGCGAACTCCGTCCGCCTGCGAATCACGCAGGCGCTGGCCGAGATTCCCGGAAACGCAGCGCACGAGGCCTTGACCCGGTTGACGGCCGCCGACGACCGGACGATCGCGGCGACCGCTACGGCGATCCTGGCAACGCGCCGCCGAACCGGCCCTGCTCAGAAAGGCTGACCGAACAACACCGCGATCAACTGCAGCGGCATCGTGATGAAGGACGCCCCCACGAAGAGCGCCGATGCCACAGGATCTCCCGCCAGGTATCCCTCGCGGATCCACTCCAGTGCGTCTGCCGCAGAACCCATGTCCCGTTCCTCCCCAGTCGAGTGTGATTCACCTGGACAGTCGTTCGTGCCGCCTCGGACGTTACGCCCCGCGGACAATGCGACCACATCGATACGAACACATGTTCGACGTTCGCGTACGATCATGGCATGGAGCTGGGCCTGCAGTCGTCGTTGTTCGACGACCCGTCCGCCGGCACCCGGTTCGCGCCGCTGGCCGGGTCGGTGCGGCGACGCCACCTCACGGCCGGGGCATGGGTCGACGTCCTCCCCGGGTGGCTGACCGGCTCGGACGCGCTGTTCACCCGTCTCGCCGACGGTGCGGCGTGGCGGGCGGAACGCCGGCAGATGTACGACCGGGTCGTGGACGTACCGCGCCTGGTCGCGTTCTACGACGAGGCGGCGACGCTGCCCGACCCGCTGCTCGACGAAGCCCGGGACGCGCTGACCACGTACTACCGTCGCGAACTCGGCGAGCCGTTCGCCACGGCAGGGTTGTGCCTGTACCGGGACGGGAACGACAGCGTCGCCTGGCACGGCGACACCATCGGCCGCAGCGCCACCGAGGACACGATGGTCGCGATCCTCTCGCTCGGCGCCGCCCGGCCGCTCACACTGAGGCCCCGCGACACCGATGCACGGCATCGCCGTGGCGGCGAGGTCGTCAAGTTCGCCCTCGGCCACGGCGACCTCGTCGTCATGGGCGGGTCCTGCCAACGGACGTGGGAGCACGCCGTCCCGAAGACCACCCGCCCCACCGGGCCGCGGATCAGCGTGCAGTTCCGGACGCGCGGCGTGCGCTGACTGCCGCGGCGAGCCGGTCCAGCTGTGCGGCAGTGGTGTTCCAGTCGATGCAGGCATCGGTGATCGACTGCCCGTAGGTCAGCTCGTCCGCCTTGCCCAGCGTCAGATCCTGCCGGCCCGCCTCGATGAAGCTCTCCAGCATGATGCCGACGACACCCTGCTCACCTTCCTCGATCCGGGAGGCGATGTCGGTGACGACGTCGACCTGGCGCTCGTGGTTCTTCTGGCTGTTGCCGTGGCTCGCGTCGATGACGACCCGCTCCGGCAGACCCGACTTCGCAAGGCGCGCAAGGGTGTCCGCGACGGACGCGCGATCGTAGTTCGGGCCCGCACTGCTGCCGCGCAGGATGACGTGGCAGTCGGGGTTGCCGACCGTGCGAATCAACGCCGAGTGCCCGTCGAGGTCGGTGCCGGGGAACACGTGGCTGGCGCCTGCCGCGCGGGTGCCGTCGACTGCGACCTGCACGTCACCCTCGGTGGAGTTCTTGATTCCGACCGGCATCGACAGCGCGCTGCACAACTGCCGGTGCACCTGGCTGGCCGCGGTACGCGCACCGATCGAGCCGTAGCTGACCAGATCCGCGATGTACTGCGGAGTGATCGGGTCGAGGAACTCGCACCCGACGGGCAGTCCCAGTTCGGTGATGTCGACGAGCAGCTTGCGGCCGCGACGCAGGCCGGTGTTGATGTCGAAGGTGCCGTCCAGGTGCGGATCGTTGATCAGGCCCTTCCACCCGAGGGTGGTGCGCGGCTTCTCGAAGTAGACCCGCATCACGACGTGCAGGTTGTCGCGGTGCTCCTCCGCCTTCGCGGCCAGGCGCCGGGCGTAGTCGAGTGCGGCCTCGGTGTCGTGCACCGAGCACGGTCCGACGACGACCATGAGCCGGTCGTCGGCGCCGGTCAGAATGTCCACGGTCGCGCCGCGGCCTGCGCGGACGGTCGCCGCGACGCCGTCCTCGGCGGGATGCTCGGCGCGGATCTCGCGCGGTGCGGCGAGCGGGGAGATCGAAATGGTCCGCTGATCGTCGAGATCGCGAGCGGTGTCGGTCAAGAGAGTCATCGTCGTCCTGTTCGTGGTGGCTGTCGAAGGTGGCCGACCCAGGAGACTGAATGCATCCCGCGAGCCGGTCGTGATCCGGCTCGGGGTGGAAGTGTCAGCGCGCGTCTACGCCGACCGACCCACCCGGGGCCGGCCTCGTAAACCAGAAATATGCGCGCTGCATGGCCGCCACTGTAGCAGGCGCCGAAAAGTAGGTGGGAACGGTCACCGTAGTTGGCGGATGGTCACCTATTAGTTGGCGGAGGGACGTCGCACAGTCGCTCGAGCCCCGACCAGGCGCCGGCGATCCGCCGACGGCATCGACACTCGCGGCGTTGGCAGGCCGCGGCATCGGCGGGCCGTGGGCGCGATCATTCGTGCGAGTTGCCAAAGTCTGAAATGTCGCAACAGCTGTTATCGGTTCAGAAAGATGACGAGTTTCATCTGATGCACGAAGCCCCGGTTCCCAGCCGCAGCACGGGCGTGGACCGAGACGATGAGCCGCTCACGGTGCGCCGTTGAGGCGGCCGCCGGGTTGTGATTCATCCAGACTCTGGTACGCATGAGAGTAGGTTCGATCCTGGGCCGAGTCCGATGGACATGCTCGTCGATCGGCCGGTTCCACCCACGGAGACCTGACCAGTTGGCTGTGTCCAGGGTTCACAGTTGGCGCCCGACAGGGGTCCGCCATGCTTATCCGAGTACTTCACTACGCACCGCTCGCCGTCGGACTCGGCTCCTGGACAGCACGCGAATCAGGCGGACAGATCGCGGTCGCCGCCATCACCGATGACGTCGACGAATCGGTCCGCGCCGAGTTCACCACCGCGCTCGCCGACGCCGTCGACAACACCGACAACGCCCTCATCGTCGACATGACCCGTACCAACTTCCTCGGCATGCGTTCGGCACTGGCCCTGGCAGACGTGCAGATCCACTCCGACCTGCAACATCGGGGGTTGCTCCTCGTTCCCAGCTATCCCGCATCGCGCATCCTGGCCGTGACTGGCCTGCTCGAGCGGTTCCGACGCTTCCCCACCGTGCAGAACGCGGTCGCCGCACTCCGAGCCGACCAAGCCGTTGCCTGAACTCTCGTAGCACCCACGACAGATGGCGGAATCCTCTCCAGGACTGCCCTTCTGGGAACCGTTAGGCGACTGACTGCCTTCACGTCGCCTAACGGTTCCCAGACCCGTGTCTCATCCAGCCGCACCGAACTTGACCCAGCTCACCCCGTCAATCACCTCCGGTTCCCGGAACACCGGCTGATTGAATGGGGTGGCACCGACGCTGCGAGCTGCGGTGATCGCGCGGGGATCATCGAAGGCCTCGAGACTGTTGGCCCGGACTCCGGGGAGGTCGATGTCGAACCCGTACTTCTTGTCGCCTTCGGCGAGGTGCCAGGTGTACCGGACGATGACCTGGTTGTCTCCGATCAGGCGGATCTCCTCGAACGTGAACCACGGACTGTTTCCCAGACGCCCGAGCTCGTCCGCGATGGTCGCGGTCAGGTGGGAGACGAACTCCTGCGCCCAGACCGCCGGCGGTGACGCCTGCGGGTGAGCGACGCGGTCCACGTTGATCAGGTCACCGTTCTGGCGCAGGTAACGGAGCAGATCCGGATCCTCGGGAACCAGCTTCTCCGGGTACGCGCGGCGCGCGCCGCTGACGAGCCGCCACGCGAAGTCGCTCGGCGCGAGCCGCGGCATCCCGTTCCGGTCGACGAGCACGATGAAGAACCCTGGCCGGTCCCGGAGCATCCCCATGTCGGTGAGGATCCGGTACGCGTAGTCGGCCAGTCCCCCGAGCACGACCCGGGCCCAGGCGATTTGCTCCCGGTGAGGCAGCTCGACCGGGGGCGGAGGGCCTCCGTTGATCCATGGATCGTTGGGGCGTGCGTTGATCGCCAGCTGGATCAACCTGGTTCCGGCGGTTCGGTCGAGCGTGCCCAGGTACGACGGATCGGTGTACCACGCCGAGATCGTGACGGTCACGTCATCGAGCTCGATGCTCGGAGCCCGAATCGTCTTGACTCGATCCGGAGCCGATACGGCGGTGCCGTCGATGACCGGTGCCAGATGCTGTTGAACTGCAGTCAGATCGATGCTGGTGTCCGCGCGAATCAGTTCGGCCAGTTCGGTGGGAGTTCGGTCCGCAGGCATCGCACTCACACTCCCGAGGTGCCGTCGTCGGCGACTGTCCCTTCGAGTTCCGCGATGCGGTTGCGCAGACGGGTGAGTGTCATTCGTATGTCGATGATGAGTTCGGCGGTGCTCGTCCCGATCGGCCCGCAGGTGCCCATGAGCTCGTGAAGTTCGCCCCACAGGCTGCGATGCATGGCCCGCTCGCCTGCCAGGTCGGCTTCGGCCATCAGCAGCCGCACCTCGGCCGGGACTTGGTCTTTCACTTTCGGACCGTACGGCGGAGGGTCCTGGTCCTTCCACGGTGACCACTTCGACCGCAGATCCGCCTCGGTCGTGTTCGCCAGTCTGTGCAGTAGTTCCCGACAGGCGGTTGGCGATTGGAAGACCGTTTCCATGCATCGGTGATAGTCCGGGGGCTGCAACTGCTTGTGTTCAGACATCTATTATCACTCCACTGACTCCGCCCGAAGGCGAAGAGGACGACGTTACACCCGAAGCGCCGGCATTGTCTGGTTGGCCCCGTTCCCGCTGTGGGCCGGCCCTGACCTGCGCCGATGGCGTAGCTGTCGTTACCGGCTGAAAAGATGACGATTCCATCTGATGCACGAATTCGTCACCATCTGCTTATGGCCGCCGAAATCGGTTGCACGCTGCGGCCTTTCGGTGTCGTGCTGATCGTGCGTGGTCACGCGCGCGGCTTGCGAGTTCTCAGCCGCCTGGCTCAACGTCATCTCAGAGCGCCGTTGTGTGTCGGCTGCGACGGGCATAGCACTGCCGCGTGCAACATTGAGAGGAAATTTCCTGACGTCATGCGAACCATCCAGCATTCTTTGACTGGTCGCTGCCGACGAGGACTCTCCTTCCGCTCAGCCGCGCACCCCGTCGAGCAGGCTCGCGAGCGCGGTGCCGGCGTTCAGCGCTCCGAGGAGAGCGGCGAGGTCGTAGGCCTGCCACTCGTTCAGATCGGCGAACATTTCTTCGCCGAGTCGCTCGATCAGCGCATCAGCGTGGACGACCGTCGCTGATCCCTCATCGGTGAGCGCGACCGACCATCGGCGGCGATCGGCCTTGTCGCGGGTGCGGGTCGCGAGACCAGCCTTCTCCAGGTCGTCGACGGTGGCCACGATCGTGGTCGCGTCGATTCTCGTTCGCCGACCGAGCTCCAGCTGCGACAGGGGTCCGTCCGCTGCAAGGACCTTGAGCAGCGTGTAGTGCCGAGTCCTCAAGCCGAGTTCTCCCAGCCGCTGTTCGGTGAGCCGGAATGCGACCTGCCCGAGCTTGAGCAGTACGCATCCAGGGTGTTCCGCCACCGACGCCGGAACCAACGGCTCGTTCACATTGCCTGCCTTCCCAGTGTCTCGTGGCGCCGACCCGAGTTTATTGCGCCAAACCGATAGTCAGCACTGCCGATTATTTGTATGGTGTGCCTCACACTATCCGCTGTAGTTGGCGGCACACACTCGGGGAGGGCTCGTGGCCGTGGGACTGACATGGAACAACACTCGACAGACAGCCGGATCGGGGGCACGGGCCGGGCTCGTCGGAGCGCTCGCCGTCGCGATCGGGGCCGCGGTCCTCGGCATCGGCCTCCCCGGCGTGGCCGCGGCAGACCCGGCCGCCCGCACGACGGAGTGGCTGTGCAACCCCGACGCCCCCTCCGACCCATGCGATCTGCCCTCGGACACCACCGACCAGCTCACCGGCCAGACAACCGCGGTTCGTGCGCGTGTTTCGGAGAAGGACAAGCCGGTCGACTGCTTCTACGTCTATCCCACGGTGAGCAACCAGGTCGCCCTCAACGCCGACCTCCTCGCCTCGCCGGAAGTCGAATCGATCGCCCGATTCCAGGCGGCCCGCTTCGCGGACATATGTCGAGTGTTCGCGCCCGTCTACCGGCAGGTTCCCCTGCTCGGCCTGCCCGCCGCCCTGGCCGGTCTGGAAGGCCCGATCGATCTCGCCTACAGCGACGTCCTCGCCGCCTGGAACGACTACCTCGCCCACGACAACCACGGGCGCGGGGTCATCTTCATCGGACACTCCCAGGGCACGATGATGCTCCGAAAACTCATCCGCGAGCAGATCGATCCCAATCCCCAACTCCGCGAACAGATGGTCGGGGCCTTCCTCATGGGCGGCAACGTCACAACAGCACGCGGAAGCACCGCGGGCGGCGACTTCACGAACATCCCCCTGTGCACAACACAGGGCGAATCCGGTTGCGTCACCGCCTACTCCACCGACCTGATCGGCCTTCCCTCCCTCTTCGGCAACAGCTCCTACGACCTGATCACCGCTCGGCTGGGCCTACCGACCGGCCCCGGCTATCAGGTCGCCTGTACCGACCCCGCTGTCCTCAGTGGCAACGCCGGCCCGGTCGGGGCGACCGTACCGAGTGCGCCGTACTCGTTCGGCATCATCTCGGTCCTGATGGACTACACAACCTTCCCGGAACCGCTCCCCACGTCGACCTCGACGTGGACCACAGGTAAGGGCCGGGGCACGGGGCAGTGTGTCGAGCCGGATGGATTCCACCGCTACCGCATCCAGATGACCGTCCCGCAGGCCGTCAACGAACTACCACTGTTCGACACCCACCTGCTCGACATCAACTTCGGACTCGAGCGACTCGTCGAGATCGCCAACCAGCAGAGCGCCGCCTGGCAGATGGCACACACCTGACGAGCCGGGGGCCACCCGCGGCGCTTCCGTCCCCGCCAGCCGTGCTGGTGCTTGGTTGCCTCGATTCTCAGGGTCGGAACGACGGCACCGCGCAGGACGGGTGCCCAAGTCTGCCGGGCATTCGCCGCACACCGTGAACCTGGGTCGATGCCATAGCCGTACTTATCGGCCTGAAGAGGTGACCAATTTCATCTGATGCACGAACTCGTCGTGTGGGCCTTTGGCTACTCTGGGCGAGCACTGGTCCACGCCGCATTCACCTACCTGGAGCGGGAACAGCGGATACATCGGCATCACTGGTGATTGACCGACGGACTGGGGTGTCGACCACGTGAGTACAGCGGACTGGCTGGTGGCGGGCGCGCGTGGGCGTCGATTGCTGCTCGATTTCGCGTTGGAGGCAGAGGAAGCGCGTGCGGTCGAACTAGGCAGTGATTCCCTGCACTACGCGGTGGTGCGGGCAGCGCGTCACCTTACTTCAGGTCGAGACGATGGCCGGATGACGTACAGGGCAGGCGGAGGTGGTGCAGACGATGTGTGGCGAGCGGTTGTCGCACCAGATGAGGTGGCACACCGCCTGTTCGGGATGACGCTTCCCGACGTCACGCCCGTCGGACTCCGCTCGGCTCTGGCGCAAGCGGTGGACACGGCTATGTACTGGGAGGAACCGGACGGTGTGGACGTCCTCACTGCAACCGAGCCCGTGCGTCGTGAGCTCCAAAGGGTCGGCGAGCACCTCGCCCGATCACCCCATTCGCAGTGGTGGACCACACCGACCGTGTTGCCTGACCAGTGGTCGGTGTGGACATGGGGTGACGACAGTCCTGACCCTGATGAGTCGACAGCAGCAGGCCGGCTTCGTCTCTGGCGCGAGCGCACCCTCGAGAACGAAGAACGGTCCACGCGTGACCCGGGCACAAGCTTTTCCGGGTGGTGGTCGACACCTCCAACCCAGTCTTCGACGCGGCTGCTCTCCGACGGAACCCCGGCCGGGTTGTGGTTCGTCGAGGACAGCATGGGATGGGAGCGGGCCGTCACGCGACACGTGACCATCTCGGCCGGCGCGAAGGTCTACGAGATCGCCGGACCGCAGGCGTGGGCAGAACTATGCCGGCGGTTCCCTCTCGAGGTCACCGCGCAGAACGGCGAGGACTGGCGTCTGACCACGGGGCGATCGGGACGATGGGTCATCCCCGACTGGACACGAGTCGCCGGCGACTACGCCGGCCTCCACCTGACTGCGGCGGGGTACCTGGCCGCAGCGGGGACCGTAGTCGACGTCGATGCCGACACCGCGAGCGTCATCGCCGGATGGGCACCCGACGAAACCTACTGGCTCACCGACGCAGCCCTCGTCAACGGCGAAGTCCAGACCTGGGTGCGTGACACCAACAGCCGGCATCCAGTGTGGGCTGAACAACCGCAGTGAGCACCCACGAGAGATAGCGGGATCTACTCCACCACTGTCCTGCCGGAAACCGTTAGGCGACTGCCTCCACGGCGCCTAACGGTTCCCAGAACCTGTGTCTTATCCAGCCGCACCGAACTTGACCCAGCTCACCCCGTCAATCACCTCCGGATTCTGGAACACCGGCTGACGGAAGGGCTTAGCGCCGACGCTGCGAGCTGCGGTGATCGCGCGGGGATCATCGAAGACTTCGAGGCGATGGGCGCGCACCCCGGGTAGGTCGATGTCGAACGCGTACTTGTTGTCTCCTTCGACGAGGTGCCAGATGTACCGGACGATCACCCGGTTGTCACCGACGAGGCGAATCTCCTCGAAGGTGAACGAGCGACTGTTTCCCTGAGCCTCGCCCGCCGAACCCGCGACCGCGTCGACCAGATCGACGGACTGACGGCGCTCGGAGGACAGGCTGCGCGGGAGGGAGGCCTCCCACGACCTGGACCTGATGCAGGTCCTGATAGACGTCACCGGGACCGGCGCATCCGCCACTGTCCGAGTTGAGCACCGCAGCAGCATCTTTCGCGACCGTACCGGTGGTGGACCTGCCGACGCCGGAGGAGTTGCAACTCGATTCCGAGATGATGCCTGGGGAGGCGTTCTTCGGGCCGGCCGAGATGGTGCCCGCAGACCGCGGTGGGCAGGATCGCCGCCGAACAACTGACGCCGTATCCGCCCGGCATTCCCGCCGTCGTGCCCGGAGAACGCCTCGACGGCGAGGTTCTGGACTACCTCCGCAGCGGCCTGCACGCCGGAATGGCTGTCCCCGACGCATCGGAATCCAGACTCGAGCGGGTCCGGGTGGTCGCCCTTCGAGTCAAGGCTCTTGAGCGGATCCTGCTGCCCGCCCTTATCGAACCGCCCAGTGTGGTCAGGTTTGCGTCGGTGACCGGTCGGGTAGCCGCACAAGGACAGCGAGAGGAGCGATGATGACCGGAAAATTGCAGGGCAGGCGGGTGGCATTCCTTGTGGCACCGGAAGGCGTCGAGCAGGTGGAACTGACCAAGCCGTGGGAGGCGGTATCGGAGGCTGGCGGATCCCCCACGCTGGTGTCCACGAAACCGGGGCGGGTGCAGGCATTCGAGCATCTCGACCGCGGCGACACCTTCCAGGTGGACGAGGTGGTCGCGGACAGCACCGTCGACGGGTTCGATGCGCTGGTGCTGCCCGGCGGGGTCGCCAACCCCGACTTCCTTCGGGCGGATACCGCGGCGGTCGAATTCGTGCGGGGCTTCTTCGATGCGGGCAAACCTGTCGCCGTGATCTGCCACGGGCCGTGGACGCTGGTGGAGGCCGATGTGGTGCGTGGGCGGACCGTGACGTCGTGGCCCAGCCTGCGGACGGATCTGCGCAATGCAGGCGCACAGTGGATCGACGAGTCGGTTGTGGTGTGCCGAGAGGCGCCGAGTGTGCTGGTCTCGAGCCGCAAACCCGACGACCTTCCCGACTTCTGCGGGAGCCTCGTCGAGGTGTTCGCCGCCGCCCCGGTCTGAGATCGTGCGCCGTCACGGGCCGTCCGACGTAACGTTGTCGAAGAGTTCGGGCCGGTCCCCTGGTCTACCGGCTTCGGCGTGGTGATGGACCTTTTCTCAGGTCACAGTTCGCCCGCGAGGATGGGGCCGTCCCCGCAGAAAGTGCGACAAGCGACATTCCTGCGCGGTGTGGCGGGCTGGAGTCGTCGTTGGTGAGTGCAGGAGTCGGTTGCCGTGGCTATGGCGCGATACGGGCGACTGCGCCGGTTTCCAGCGCTGTCCACACCCCGCCGTCAGGGCCGACGGTGATGCCGTGTGGTTCGGATGCCGGTGTGGGAAGGTCGCATTCGGTGTGATGCCCACCGGCGCACCCGGGCCGGGAACCGGATACAGCGTGGTCTTGCCGTCGAGGTCGGTTCGCCCGATGGCGTTGGCCTGGTTGAGGGTGAACCACAAGGCGTCGTCGGGACCGCACACGACCATGGACGGGAATGCGTCCCGCACGGGGAGTTCGAAGCGCACGATCCGGCCCTCGGGAGTGATCCGGCCAATCCTGTCGGTGTTCATCTCGGTGAACCACATAGTCTCGTCCGGCCCGGCGCACATCCCGAACGGTCCGCTGCCCGAAGGCAATGCGAACTCCGACATGACCCCGCCGGTGGTGATGCGCCCGATGTGATCATCACCCGATCGGGTGAACCACAACGCCTCGTCCACACCCGCGGCGATGATGGTTGGTCGACTCCCAGCCGGGTACCGCTCGACAACACCGTCGACGGTCATGCGGGCGATCTCGCCGCTGTGGACCAGGGTGAGCCAGAGCGCGCCGTCGGCGCCCGCGGAGATTCCGTACGGACCCGACTCGGCGTCGGTCACCGAGAACTCCTCGACGACGCGATTCACTGATATCCCCTTCGCTTCACCATTCGGTGTTCAGGCGGGCACTTGCGCAGCCCACCCCGGCCGCGTTCCCAATCCCGGAGGTTACCAACCGGTTCGCGGTTCGCAACGAGATATTTGAGCATTCGTCCGACTCTGATCAGCCATTACGCAATGAGTGGCACCTCGAGCCGCTGAAGCAAGTCGTCGCGCCTGGCGCGCCAGAGGTGTTTCGCGACTTGGCCTTTGAGGCCACACGTCGCTTTGCCAGCGGATTGCGTTCGTTCACCCCGCTCGATCACGCGGAGCCGATCGGATGACGGGTGGGCGCCGCCACGGGCAGGACCCTGCGAATGGCGTCGGTCTTCGCTCGACTGATCCAGCGTCGGCCCGGCACCCTCATCGGTCCGCGAAGAGCCGCTGCCACACGGCCGGGTCGGTCCGCGGGCCACCGAGTGTGTCGGCGCCGTAGCGATCGATCTCCGCGGCGATGTCCAGCGGCCTGGTCGGCGGCATCCCCGGCACCAGCTCCTCCTCGACCCGGTCGTCGGGAACCAGCCAGCACACCTCGAACTCGATGCCGTCGGGGTCGCGGGCGTACAGCGCCTTGGTCGAGCCGTGGTTGCTCGCCCCGGTCAGCGCGTCTGCGGCAACCAGTCTCTCGGCCATCTCCCCGAGCTCGGTGAGCGTCCCGACCTCCCAGGCCAGGTGATAGAGACCGACGTCGCCAGGCCTACGTACCCCCGGGCCGCCGGGACTCTGGAACAGGCCGAGGTCGTGGTCGTTGGCAGACCCCGCGGCCTGCAGAAACGCCGCCCCGGCAAACCCTCCCGGCAGCGGACGGAAGCCGAGCACATCGCGATAGAACGCGAGGCTGCGCTGCAGGTCCGACACGAACAGGACCGCGTGGTTGAGTCGACGAATCACGATTCGTACCCTACTTCCCGACGCGACGGGTGAGGACCGTGACAACCTCCACCGTCGGCAACGTTCGTTCCCCCAACTCCATCATCCCCGCCGACAACGTCGTCGGCGGGGATGATGGAGCGGTGCCGGACATCGACGTCGAGCCGTACCTCGACGCCGTCGTGGAGACTGCCTGGGGGGTGCTCGGTACGCAGTTCGCCGGGGCGTACGCGGCAGGGTCGCTCGCCCGGCGGAGCTCCGGAGCCTACTGGTCGACTCGCTGAACTGGTGGATGGCGCTGCCCAGCCAGGCCGACGATCGACCTGCAGCCGGAGCCGATGACGCGGTCCTCGGAGCCTGCCGCGCGCTGGTCCGGCATCGCCACGGGACGTGGCTGTCCAAGGTCGACGCCGGCCGCCGGCTACTCGAGGCCGGCTACCGGCCGGTCGAGACGTTCGAGCAGTCCATCGCGGCACGCTTCGGTAAGCCCCCGCCTCGGGCCAGAGGCACGGACATTCCAGGAAGCCGCACTGCGCGAGCTCCTGGCTGCGACCCGGCAGGAATTGCATTAGCGCTAATGTAATGTGGTCGGCATGCAGATACTCCCCTCCCCCGGACTCGGCGAGCTGCTCCGGTACGTCGGCGAACTCGTCGACCGGGGCGCCGAGGATGCCTACGCCTCGCTGGGCGTGTCGTACCGCCCGCGCTACACGCCGGTACTGCGGGCGATGAACGCAGGCGCGACGACCGTCACCGACATCACCACCCGCTCACACGTCACGCAGGGGGCGATCAGTCAGACCGTCGGACTCATGGTCGCGGACGGTCTCGTCGAGCGGACGACGCTCTCCGACGCCCGCAGGAGCGGCCTCGAGCTCACCGACGTCGGACGCACACTCGTCGAACAGCTCGAACCGCACTGGGAGGCCACCTTCGCAGCAATCGTGCAGTTGGAGAAGGAGATCGGCCATCCCCTCCGCCGCGTCCTGGCCGACACAGCAGGTGCTTTGGAACAGCAGGGTTTCGGGGAGCGGGTTCGCGATGCCCGCCGCATCGAGCAGGAGCGGAACGCACTCGTACCCACGCCTGGCGGCACGGCCACCACGAACTGGTTCGACCGAGGCGGCTCGGCATATGCGCTGTTTCGCCCCGAGTACTCGGAACGGCTCGCGATGTTCCTGGCCTCCCTGGCTCCGTCCGCGGCTCTCGCCGTCGACGTCGGATGCGGGAACGGGCAGCTGACGGCACAGCTCGCGCCCTACTTCGACACGACGATCGGCGTCGATCCCAGCGCGGAGCAGATCGAGAACGCCCTGCCGCACGAGCGAATCCGTTACGTGCAGGCACCGGCGGAGAACTTGCCCGTGCCCGAGCGCAGTGCCTCCCTGATCACCGCGGCCCAGGCCGCCCACTGGTTCGACCGTCCCGCGTTCTACTCCGAGGTCAGGCGGATCGCCGCCGACAACGCCGTCCTCGCCCTGGTCAGCTACGGAGTGATGCAGTTCGACTCCGACCTCGCCGATCGGTTCGATCACTTCTACCACCACGAGATCGGCCCGTACTGGCCACCGGAACGCGCGCTCGTCGACAACGGCTATGCCGACATCGACTTCCCCTTCGAGGAGTACCCCGCCCCTCGCATGCAGATCACCAAGAACTGGAACCTGGGCCAGGTACTCGGCTACATCTCGACGTGGTCCGCTGTCCGGCGGGTCAACGAGGCGGGCAAGTCCGAGATATTGCACGCGTTCGCCGCGGACCTCGCCGCCCTGTGGGGTGACCCCATGTCGACACGCCCCGTGTCCTGGCCGATCAACATGAAACTCGGGATCATCTGAGCGCCGTCAATCAGCAAGTCTCCGTGTCCGATACCGCGTTGACACGCCGGGAAGGAAGAATGATCGTCACCGCGAACGTGTGACACGGTCACCGTGGTCGGCGCCGTCCGGGGCCGACTCGAAAGCGTTCACTCACGGCGGCATTCTTCGAACCGACGAGTTGTGCCAAGGCTCTTCGCAGGACCACCCGGTCGTCGAAGATGCGTTCGTGCCCGCCGAAGGTCTGGGCGCGGTCGTGTCCCCGGCCGGCGATCACCACCACGTCGCCGGGCGCGGCGCAGGCGACCGCCGCGGCGATCGCGGCGCCACGATCTTCGATGACGAGAACCTCTGTGTTGCCCGCACTTCGGGCTCCCTGCGCGACGTCCTCGCGCAACTGCGCCGCGTCGTCCGAATGAGGGCTTTCGTCGGTGACGATGACGGTGTCGGCGAACGTGGCTGCGGTCGAGCCGAGGGGGCCGCGTTTGCCGGGATCACGACCACCGGTCGCCCCGACGACGGCGATGAGGTGTCCGCGACTCAGGGACCGAAGGTAGGGGAACAGCCGCCGCTGCCCCGCGGTGTTGTGCATGTAGTCGACGAACGCGAGGAAGGGCTGACCGGCGTCGACCCTCTCGAGACGGCCGGGTACGGCGGACAGGTGCTCGATGCCCTCGATGACCGCGTCCAACTCGATGCCACCTCGCACCGCGAGCGCCGTCAGCGCGGCGAGCGCGTTGTCGACCTGGTGCGCGCCGAGGAGTCGCAGCCGCACAGTCCTGGCCGGTCCCACTCCGTGCAGCGTGAAGGAGGTACCGCTCTCGTCGGCGTGGATCCCGCTCGCACAGATGTCCGCTGCCGTTGTCGCCGTGGAGAACGTCAGGTGGGGAACGAGGGCGGTGGCGGCGAGTCGGCGCCCGAAGTCGTCGTCGATGCCGATCGCGGCAGCTCCACACCGTCCCGGCGCGAACAGCCTGGCCTTCGCCGCGAAGTACGTGTCCATGTCGGTGTGGAAGTCGAGATGATCGCGGGCGAGGTTGGTGAACACCCCGACCCGAAAGTCGGTGCCGTCGACGCGATTCAACGCGAGACCGTGACTGGATACCTCCATGGCCACGGCGGCGAGACGTGTCTCGACGAAGGTGGCGAGCGTCTGCTGTAGTTCGCACGCCTCCGGCGTCGTTCTGGTCGCCGGACGAGCACGCCCGTCTCCCCGGATGCCGACCCCGGTGATCAGCCCGGTCGGCACTCCCGCTGTGCGCAGACCCGCATCCAGGAGGTAGGCGGTGCTGGTCTTCCCGTTGGTTCCCGTGACGCCGTACACCTCGAGGGTCGCCGACGGGTTGCCGTGAATCCACGCCGCGAGCGGTCCGAGCACCCGGCGGGGCTCGCGCACGACCACCGTGGGCAGGACAGCCGAGATTCTGTCGGACAACATGGCTACGGCGCCACGCGAGACCGCTTCGGCGGTGAACTGCGCGCCGTGATGTCGTCGTCCCGGCAGCGCCACGTACAGATCGCCTGGCTGGACTCGCCGTGAATCCTGACAGATTCCGGTGACCACGACGTCGCCGGGACCGGCGAGGCGACCAGCGCCGTCGAGGCGGCGGGTCAACTCGTGCAACGGCCGAGGCGCGGGCCGGTGTGGATTGTCGATCGTCGCACCTCCGCCCTACAGGTTCGACCGGAAGGCGCTGGTCGCACGGGCTGTGTCTGGGTGCAGCCTACCGCCGTCGACGTGACCGGGATGTGCAACCGGCGGCTCAACCGCACTGTCGGACATGATCACGGCGGGCCCGGAAAAGACGGGCACAACACCCTGTCGGCCCCTTCCCCGCGACTGTTTCCGTGAGATCTGCCGATCAGGTCCGGCTCCATGGGTTCAGCCGGGGAGAGCGCTCAGGTCGTCGGGTGCCGAAACGGTCAGGACGCGGTCGAGCCAGACCACCGAGTCGAGCAGCACCTGCGCCTGTTCCTCGCGTTTCGTGGACTGGGCCACCGACTCGAGATGCCGGTGCATCTGCTCGGGTTCACCGTCGAGGACGTCGAGCACAGCCGCCCACACACTCCCCGCAGGTCCCGGCAGGGTCTCCGCGGGGACCGCGGATCCGTCAGGATTCATCACATGGATCGCGAACTCGGCGGGTCCCGTCTCCTGCCCCATCGCGGAGGCGATGACATCCGCGGTGGTCGTGACCACCCATTCGAGCACTGACACGTAGTCGTCGTGGGCGGGATCGGGCGACAGGACCAGCTCGGCGACCTCCCCGGTCAGCTCGTCCCATTGCGCATTCCCGACGTCCGCGAGCAACCGACCTCCGGTCATCGCGCCTCGACGGTCTCGTCCTTCACCGGTCATGGTGATCGAATGCCCAGCGTCGCCGGCCTTCACACCTCCCCGGCGGAGCGGCAGCGGAAACGCACCGTCGAGCCGCGCTCGGAGCTGGGCGCTGAACGGATCAGCGCGTCAACTGGCGTCTCGTCGACGTCCTCCCCCGTCGGAGCGTTCTCGCCGTAGTTGCGCGTTGTCGGTTCTCAACCGATCGTTGTCGGATCGGAGTTTGGCGTTGTCGGAGGTCAGTTGCGCGTTCGTGGACTCCAGCAGGCCGGCCCCGGTTTGCAGGGCCAGAATCCGTTCCACGGCAGCAAGGTTGACACCTTCTGCGAGTAGATCGGTGATCTGCCGCAATCTCGCGATGTCGTCCTCGCTGTAGCGGCGAGTGCCTCCCGCGGTGCGAACCGGCGTAAGCAGGCCCTTGCTCTCGTACAACCGGAGCGCCTGCTGCCCCACGCCGGAGAGTTCCGAGGCCACCGAGATGCCGTACACCCCGCGCTGTGAACGCCCCGTCGGTGCTTCCCCGGATGGGCTCTTCGTCATCGAATCCTCGTTCCCTACTCGTACCGTTGCCTCAGCCTAGCAGTGGTGGTATAAGAAATCTATGTCCGGCAATGCAGATAATGCGCTTGCCGAGACAGATATCAGCAGAAGAACAAGCCACGAGGAAGGGCTCCCGGAGGTGATGACAATGTTGATGCGCACCGACCCGTTCCGCGACCTCGACCGCTGGACCCAGCAGGCCCTGGGAACCATGGCGCGACCGGCTGCCATGCCGATGGACGCCTGGCGTGAGGGCGACGACTTCGTCGTCGAGTTCGACCTACCCGGTGTCCGAGCCGACTCCCTGAACCTCGACGTCGAACACAACACCGTCACCGTGCACGCCGAACGGCCGCCTCGCGACGACGGACTCGAGATGATCGTCGCCGAGCGCCCCCGCGGGGTGTTCAGTCGGCAACTGTTCCTCGGCGACAACCTCGACAGCGCCCGGATCGAGGCCACCTACAAGGACGGGGTGCTTCGGCTGACGATCCCGGTCGCCGAGCGAGCAAAGCCACGCAGGATCGCCGTCAACACCGCAACGAGCGACCACGAGGCGATCACCGCCTGACCCCGTGCCCCGTTCTCCCGACGGGAGGTGACCCATCATGAGCACCGACGCGGAAGGTCTCGTGTTCCACACGACAGTCGTCGATTCTGCTTACAGCGGGACGGATCTCATGACTCTCCAGCGCTACCCCTCCGCACACGACACGCACGGCGAACAGCGCCCGCACTTCGTACCCACGATCGCCCTCTCCTCGACCTTTCCGGTCGGCGTGGTGGCGGCCGCCGCCATCGGCTCGCTCCTGCTCGCCGCACTCGTCGCCCTCGGCACGGCGGCCTGCATCCTCCTCGCCGGTCTGATGATCCGGGCGCCGCGAGCGGGGCCGACACGAACAGGACCGATGCCCACCGGACAGAGGAAACCGACACGGCCGACGCCGACCGTTGCCACCGCTCCACGCACACCGACAGGCGGGACGATCGTCCGCACCGATCCCGGACACCCTGCAGGACTGGCGGATCCACATCACGAACAAGGACGGCACGACGATGCACACCGACCCCGGATCCCCGTACCGCTGGATCATTCGGTGCAGCCACTGCGATCACCAACTCCACGCGGCCGGTGACCGCGCGACCGCCGAAGCGTTCGCACGCACCAACGGATGGGTCACCACCACGCCCGTGCAGTGTCCGGGATGCGCCACCACGAGCGCCCGTCGCCTCCCGGCCGAGAACTCGGACGGACCGCCGGGTGCCGAGGTGCACCGCAGCACCGCCGCATGACGACGGCCAACGCCTTCTCCGTGTTCCGCCCTCCAGCGTTGGACACATGACCGCGTCGAGATCCGTCCATCGATCGACCTGCCCCCGCTCGGCCGCTTCACACCGGAGCACCCGCCTCCCCACCACGGAGATCCCCGATGCGTATCGACGTTCACCGACTCGACCAGCCGCTGATCGAGAGCGGCACCAGTCCCAGCCGCCGCCGGATCGCCGGTGCCCGCGGCCCGACCGTCGCCTCGGTGAGCGGTGACCTCGACATCACGGTGCTGCCGGCATTCGAACAGGCAATTGAACGTGCGATCAGGGACGCGACCGGCCGCACGCTGATCGTCGACCTCTCACGTCTCGACTTCCTCGCCATCTGCGGAGTCCAGGCCCTCGCGGAGGCTCAAGACGATGCCTGCCGGCACGGACTGGCGATGCTCCTCGTCCCGCCGCCCCCGCCGTCGCACCGAGCACTCACCGCGACGGGCATGACCGGTCACTTCGACACGCACCCGTCCGTCCGAGCAGCGGTCGACGCGCGTCGCACCGCCCTGACCGCACATCTCGACATCCACGAAACCGTCACCCGTTCCTGCAACAACTGAAGCCGCGTCCCACACGACGATTTCGGTGGAGGGATGATGGTCCGGGACGTGACGAGAGGATGACCCGGTGACCGGACTGCTCGACGAGGGACCGTTCTTCCATGGCACGATCGCGGACCTGCGCGTGGGTGAGTTCCTCACCGCGGGCCGCCCCTCGAACTACCGACCCGAGATCGTCATGAACCACATCTATTTCACCGCCCTCGTCGACGGGGCCGGTCTCGCGGCACAGATCGCAGCAGAACTCTCGACCGGTGACGCCGTGCCGCGAGTCTACGAAGTGGAGCCCACCGGCGATTTCGACAACGATCCGAACGTCACCGACAAGAAGTTCCCCGGCAATCCCACTCGGTCGTACCGCAGCAGTGCCCCACTGCGCATCGTCCGGGAGATCACCGAGTGGACGCGGCTGACGCCCGAAGAGCTTCAGACCTGGAGGGAACGGCTGACGACGATTCTCTCGAGCGAGCGCGGCGAGATCCTCAACTGAGGCAAGGCCGCCGCCACCCGCCGGCACGGCCACCCGGACGATTCAGTGCTTGGGCGGGACGGGCATTCCGAGTGCACGCAGGATGAACGGCACGGTGTTGGCGACGGATACCTCCACCCGACCGCCGGCCACCAGGTCCGGCCTCTGGGAATCGAGGCAGGCCATGATCAGCTGCCGGGTGGCGGCAGGATCCGCGTCGGCGAACACACCCTGGTCGATGCCGTCCAGCAGGAGGTCCTCGACGAGTTCGGCCAGGGGTTCGAGATGGGCGAAGAACTGTTGACGGTCCTCCGGCGGAAGCATCGATGCAACCGAGACGGTCACTCCACGTTGCAGTGAGAACTCGATGAGGACGAGTTTGACGAGAACCTGCAATCGGTCGACGGGGTCGGTGCGATCGGCGAGTTCGCGCTCGGCCAGCGCCATGAATCGCGTCATCTGGCGTTCGGACCACGCGAGAAGGAGTGTGGTCTTGTCCGGAAAATAGTTGTACACCGCGGTGCGGGCGACACCCACCGTCTCCGCGATCGTCTGCAACTTGAGGTCCTGCCACGGTCTCTCGTGCAGTTCGACCGCGAAGGCGTCGAGCATTGCCTCGCGGGTGGCGGCCTTGTGCTCTGCCAGGGTGGACCCGGCTGTCAGTTTGGGCATCGCCGGTCCTCCGCGCTCGTCGGGGTGCCCTGGCCGAAAAGCTCGGCCACGACGTCAGGGTCACCCTGCCACGATGCGATTCGGTCGACGATCAAACTCGTCGAGACGTGTTCGAGTGCGGCAGCGACGGCATCGATCTGCTGCGCCGAGAGATCGATGCGCCGCGCGAGGCGCTGCAGTTCGACGGCAACGATTCGTTGTGTCGTGAGGTGCACCGCGCCGAGAACATCGGTGTGGCTGGTCAAGCACTCGCCCCACGACAGGCGGCCGCCGCCGCGCGCGTGGTGGCCACCGCGAGGACGAGGACGAGCAGCACGTTCACGAGGTACAGGTCGCTGAGAATGTCGTGCCGAGCGGCATGGCCGTACATCATCGGCAGGAACATACCCGCGACGAACGACGCCAGGGCGAGCCCGGTGAGGTGCTTGCCGGCCCGGGCGAGCGGAATGGCCAACACCTGCACCATTCCGGCGAACTGGGCCGCGTATCCCAGGTTGAGCAACACCACCGAGCTGGTCGCTCCCTGCCAGCCGACGGCCAACTGCGCCGATGCGACCACCGCCATGGATGCGGCTGCGCAGACGATGACCGACAGCGCAACGCGCCGCCTCGAGATCGGAGTCGTCTGGGCCTTCACTTCGCACGCCCTCGCCGGCATCGGCACTGTCTCCTTCTTTGTGACGACATGTCGTCATAAACCTAACAGGCGGCTTTCCGCGGACGGGAGCGCGTCCACCCCTCGCGGCGGCCACAGTTGTCCGACCAGGTGCCGAACGGCCACACCGGGAGCACACTCGAACCATGCCCTCCGCACCGACGGCACCCACACCGATGCTGGCCACGCTCGGCGAACTACCCACCGGCGCGGGTTGGGCGTGGGAACTCAAGTGGGACGGGGCCCGGGCGATCGTGCAGCTCGGGGGCGGCACGTGCCGGATCGTCAGCCGCAACGGCAACGACGTCACCGACTCCTACCCCGAGCTGATCGAACCGCTGCTCGACTCGCTCGCCGGCCGTGACGCTGTTCTCGACGGCGAGATCGTCGCGGTCGACGCCGGAGGCAGGCCGTCGTTCGGTCGACTCCAACGCCGTATGCACGTCCGCAAACCCACCACCGCCCTGCTCCGCGAGGTTCCGGTGACGCTGTATCTGTTCGACGTTCTCGCCCTGGCGGGCGACGGCACCACCGCACTGCCCTACCGCGAACGCCGCGAACGACTCGACAGCCTCGACATCACCGGGCCGCGCGTGCAGGTGCCGCCGTCCTTCACCGACGTCACCGGTGAACGCATGCTCGACCTCGCCCGCGAGCACGGCCTCGAGGGAGTCGTCGCCAAGCGCGTCGACTCCCCCTACCAGCCGGGCAGGCGATCTCCGACCTGGATCAAGCACCCGCTCCGCGCCAACACGGAGGGCGTGATCGTCGGCTGGGTGGACGGCTCCGGCGCAGCGGCCGGCGGAATCGGCGCACTCCTGCTCGGCGCCTACGACGACCCGGACGACGACGCGAAAGGTGTTCGCGCACTGCGTTACATCGGCCGGGTGGGCACCGGCTACACCGCCACCGCCCGACGCGAACTGCGCGCCCTGCTCGAGAGAATCGAACGACGGACCAGCCCCCTCGACATCGGACCCCCTGCGCGCGAGGCCCGCGGCGCCCACTGGACGACCCCGAGGTACGTCTGCGACGTCGAGTACCGCGAGTACGTCGGAGGCAGTCTCCGCCACCCCGCGTTCAAAGGACTGCGCACCGACAAGACGCCCGCCGAAGTCGACCTGCCCGGCCGCCACTGACCCCGGGCACCGAGGGCCGAGCGGCGACCGGGGTGGTCAGCCCGGAGCCCGGCGGCTGAGGTGCTCCCACTGCCGGTACTCCGTTGTGCGCGCGGCGTTCATCTGCTGAACCATGTCGTAGGAGTCCGAGCCGACGATCAGGTGCAGTGGCGGCTCGGGCAGTTCCACGAGGTCCATGATCACCGGGGCGGCCGTGCTCGGATCGGGCCCGGCGTCCTCCCCCCACATCTCCGCGAGCTGGGCGCGCAGCGACTCGTACTCCGGACGCGGCTCGGTCGCGGTGGTTCCGCGGGTGAACAGTTCGGTGCCGTACCCGCCGGGCTGGACGATCGTGACCGTGATCCCGAACGGCGCCACCTCCATCGCCAAGGCCTGGCTCACCGAGTCCAGTGCGCTCTTGCTCGCCGCGTAGAACCCTGCCGCGGCGACCCCTCCCCCCGTTCCCATGGTCGTCACCTGCAGGATGCGCCCGAATCCCTGCGCCCGGAGATGCGGAATCACCGCCTGGGCGACCCACACCGCACCGAAGAAGTTGACCTCGAACTGTGCGCGGATCTGCTCCTCGGTGGCCTCCTCGACCATTCCGAACAGCATCGCTCCGGCGTTGTTGACGACGACGTCGAGCCGGCCGAACGCGGCAGCGGCCCGGTCCACCGCCTCGCGCACGGCCGCACGGTCGCAGACATCGAGTGTCAGCAGGACGAGACGATCCGGGTGTTCGGCGGCCAGGGCGGCGAGTGGACCGGCGTCGCGGGCGGCTGCGACGACGCAGTCTCCGGCGTCGAGCGCCGCCTCGACGTAGGCCCTGCCCAGACCTCTCGACGCACCCGTGACGAACCACGCTCGGGCATTGGTCATGACATCCCCTCCCTGAAATGAGACGAGACGGTCCGTCTCGCGAGTTCGAGTATGCGCACTAGGCACGGAGGTGTCAAGACGAACCGTTCCGTCTCGTCTCCCGGGTATGATCGCGTCGTGCCCGACACCAGAACCCCGAATCCCGCACGCCGGAGCGAGCGTTCCCGCCAGGCCGTGCTCACCGCCACCCGCGAGCTGGTCTCCGACGTCGGGTACGCGAAGGTCACGATCGAGGCCATCGCTGCGCGCGCCGGAGTCGGAAAGCAGACCATCTACCGCTGGTGGCCGTCCAAGGGCGCGGTCGTGTTCGACTCCTTTCTCGCCCTGAGCGAGGGCGCGGACGGTATCCGGCTGCCCGACACGGGAGACCTGGAGGCCGATCTCAAGACGGTGATGCGGGCGACCGTCGCCGAGTTCGCCGACCCCGCCTTCGAGGCCCCGTTGCGGGCACTGAACTCCCAGATCGCCGAGGACCCCGACCTGGCCACCCTGTACCGGGAGAAGCTGGCCGGGCCCCTCGATGACGCCAAGAAACAGCGACTGCTCAGCGCCCAACGGGCAGGCCAACTCGACGAAGGCGCCGATCTCGACCTGGTACTCGAGGTCCTGTACGCCCCGCTGCAGCAACGCTGGCTGCACCGCTCCGGGCCGTTGACCCCCGAGTACGCCGATGCGCTCGTCGACGTCACCCTCCGCGCTTTCGCGCCGTGATTCCGGCCGGCGGCGCCGCAACCCGGGCGTGAGCATCCGCCCCACGGGCTCCACGTAATCCGTTGCCCGACACACACTGTGGACGGACGGGTTCGCCGCGTGTTTGTGTCACCGGGATCGGGGGAACCCGTGCACGACGACTCGAGCTCAGGAGTAGCCACGTGACCGAATCGATGCCGCGAACACGAGGACCTCTGACCACCGTGCTGATGGCGGCCGGACCGCCCGTGGCCGCCGCGGTCATCGGAGCGGCGGGCAGCCGCAGGGCTCCGCAGGTCTACGACCGCCTGCGCCGGCCCGGGTGGGCTCCTCCCGCTTCGGCGTTCGGTCCGGTGTGGACGATCCTCTACATCGGCATCGGTGTGACCGGATGGCGGATGGCCCGACACCCGACCCCCGCCCGGACGTGGGCCCTGCACGGGGCGCAGTTGATCTGCAATGCGGCGTGGTCACCGACCTTCTTCGGGCTCCGCAACAGGCGGGCATCCCTGACACTGACCGCATGCCTCGACGCTCTCGTCGCCGCCGAGATCGCCGATCTGGCCCGTCGAGATCGTGTTGCGGCGGGTCTGCTCGTCCCGTACCTGGGGTGGAGCCTGTTCGCGACAGCCCTGACCGCCGCGGTGAGCGACCCCGACCGCGTCGGATGAGGCCCGAAGGCTCGCCTGCCGCCTGCGTGGTGGTCCCACGTGGAGTCGGCGACCGGCGCGGAATCCCTTCGCGGGCATTGTTCTTCGCGTGTGCCCCCGAGTTCGGGTGGCGACCGGCGTCCGGAGGATCAGGAGGCGAGGGCCTGCGGTGCGAGCACCTTGAGCATGGCGTTGGCCCACTTCGCCTGGCGCAGCGTCTGCGGGTGACAGGCGGCGCACAACTCCACGAGGTCCGGGTCCGTGACCGCCTGGGCGCCCTGGGCGAGCAGTTCCCAGTCGAGTGACACCCCCACCGCCGTGCGATGCAGGTGCCGGAGATCGGCCAACAGGAGTAGCGACGGCTCCGACCGACGACGCAGCAGGCCCGCCGCCGTCGACAGCACGCGCGCCGTCACCGCTTCCGTGCGCGGCTGGTGCGACAGGTCGAGTCCGTATCGGCGGCCTGCGTCCGCGAGCAGGACGACGTTCTCGTCCGACCAGACCGCGATGTCGCGGGCGATGTGGAAGATCTCGTGGTCGGTCGGATGACGGTCGGCCAACGTGGACAGTTCGCGGGACAATCCCTGCTCGGATCGGTGCAGCTCGCGCAGCGCGAGGTCGATCTTCACTGGTGCTGCCCCCTCTCGCCGTCACGGCCGGAGGATGTCTCGGCCGGTACCGTCTCTCGGACCGTCGCGTCGGGCCCTCCCACCGTTGGCAGTGCGCCGGGGGTCACCGGAGCGGAGGCCGTCGTGGTCGGCGCCGCGGACGGACCGTCCGAACTCCCGAGCCGTGTCAGGCGAGCCGCTGCCGTCTTGAAGATCGGTTGCTTGGACGCCGGATCCCAGTCCGTGACGGTCAGCTCGTTCGCCGCTCGCTCGTGTCCCTCGTCCCCGGGGCCACTGTCCCAATACCCATAGTGGAAGGGCACGAACACGACGCCGGGGCGGATGTCGGTGATCCGGGCCTTCGCCGTCAACGATCCACGCGGCGACGTCACCCGGACCCGATCGCCCTCGACGAGGCGGAGAACGTGCGCGTCCGCCTGCGAAACCTCCACCCACACCTCGGGCGCAGCGGCGGTGAGCTGCCGGACGCGTCCGGTCTTCGTCCGGGTGTGGAGGTGATAGAGCGTGCGGCCGGTGATCAGCGCGAGGGGGAACTCGACCGACGGCTGCTCGTGCGGTGCAACGTACTCGGCGGCCTTGATCATCGCCTTCCCCGCCGGGTTCAGTGCCCGATACTCGTCGGGTTCCATCGGCGCACCGGTGACGAGGTCCTTTCCGTAGGTCTCGCAGCGGTCCGGGGCACTCGCGAAGTCGCCGTCCACGTAGAGACGTTCGGTGCCGTCGGGATGATCTGCGGTGCAAGGCCATTGGATACCGCTGCCACCCCGAAGCCGGTCGTAGGTCATTCCGGTGTAGTCGCAGGGCCGTCCGGCGCTGCACCGCTTCCATGCCTCGAACGCGGATTCGGCGTCGTGCCACGGAGGAAACGGTGCGCCGTCGCGGTCCCGGAAGTCCATGCGGCGGGCGTAGTCGAGGAAGATGTCGAGATCCGGGCGAGCCTGCCCGGGCGGATCGACGGCCTTGTCCGACAGGTGCACGGTGCGATCCACATTGGTGAAGGTGCCCTGCTTCTCACCCCACGTGGCCGCGGGCAGCACGACGTCGGCGAACTCCGCCGTCTCGGTCCGGAAGATGTCCTGAACGACGAGGAACAGTCGCGACTGCCCGAGAATGTCACGGATGCGGTGCAGCTCCGGAAGGGAGACAGCGGGGTTGGTGGCGCTGACCCACAGCATGCGCAGTGTGCCCTGCTCTGCGTACCGGAACATCTGCATCGCGTGCGTCGGCGGCGCGAAGTGGGGGATGCGCTCGACGTCGAGGTTCCACAGTGCCGCGAGTTCGCCGACGTGCTCGTCGTTCGCCCAGTTCCGGAATCCCGCCAGATCGCCGTCCGCGCCGCACTCGCGGGTGTTCTGCGCGGTCGGTTGGCCGTTCATCTGCAGGACCCCACAGCCGGGCCGTCCGAGCATGCCGCGGATCAGGTGCAGGTTGTTCACCTGCACTGCAGCCGCGGTGGCCTGGTTCGCCTGGTAGAAGCCCTGCAGGACCGTGGAGACCAGCGCGGTCGCGTTGCCGAGCAGACGGGCCGCCCGCCGCAGTTCGTCGGCCTCGATACCGCACTGTGCGGCGACCCGCTCGGGCGAGTGGTTCTCGACGAGCGCGCGCAGGTCGTCGAACCCGACGGTGTGCTCGTCGATGTAGCGCCGATCCGTCCAGTCGTTGCGGATCACCTCGTGCAGCAACGCGTTCATCACCGCAAGGTTCGTCCCCGGCAGCGGTGCGAGGTGCACGTCGGCGTGACGCGCCACCACGGTCGGACGCGGATCGACGCACAGCAGCTTCGGTGGATGCTCGCCGGCGAGACGATCGAGGATGCGTTCCCACAGCACGGTCTGGGTCTCCGCCACGTTGTGGCCGAACAGTGCGACCACGTCCGCGTGGTCGATGTCGGTATACGAACCCGGCTGACCGTCGCAGCCGAACGATTCCTTGAGCGCTTCGGCCGCCGTCGCCGTGCACAGCCGGGTGTTGCCGTCGACGTGATTGGTTCCGATGGCTCCGTGGGCGATCGCACCGAGCGTGTAGTACTCCTCCAGGAACAGCTGCCCCGACGTGTAGAAGCCGATGGCGCTCGGCCCGTGCTCGTCGAGCAGTGATCGACTGCGCGCAACGACGCGGTCCATCGCGGTGTCCCAATCCGTTTCGACGAGCCGGTCGTCGATTCGGACGAGCGGCCGCGTCAGTCGATCCGCCGATGCATTCGCCTGCCATCCGAACAGGTCCTTCGGGCCGAGGCGGCCTCGATTGACGCGATCGTCCGCGCGGCCCCGCACACCGACGATGCCGTTGTCACGGACCGCGATGTCCAACGCGTCGCCGTTGGAGTGGAGTATCGACGCCGACTGCACCCATCTGTCGACGTCCGCCTCGGTGAGTCCGTCGTTCAGCCGACAGTCCACGCGGCGAGGCCAGCTGCCACCACGCCCGTACGGCGTCCGCCGACCCCACGGGTCGGCGATCGCGTCCCGTTCACCCATCGAGGGCTCCTCCCGACTTTGATGCCCACCCATCCGTGAGCACACCGAAACCGTGCACCGACACCGGCCGGCGCCGAGAGTCAGGACACGTCGAGGACGGTTTTGAGCCATCCCTGTTGGCGCGTGTCGAACTGCTTGTAGGCATCGAGTGCCGCGGTCGGCTCGCGCTGTTGGGTGATCCATGCCGTGGGATCGAGCGAACCGGCCGCGATCATCGCGAGCAGGCGCGGAATGTAGCGACGGTGGTTGCAGTTACCCGCCTGCACGGTGAGGTTGCGCCCCATCATCTCCCCGATCGGGAAAGCGTCGAACGGCGGCGGATACACACCGATGATGCCGATCGTGCCGGCCTTGGCGACCGCCCGCGTCGCCCAACGCAGCGGCAGACTCGGGGCATTGCCCGGCACCCACACGTCACCATCGGGGTTGGCGTCCGGTGCTGCCTTCTCTCGTTCGGCGTCGAACACCTCGCCCGACGCGGGCAGGGCCTCGGCACCCGGTCCGTCGGTCGGGCGTTGGGCGTCCACGCCCACGGCGTCGATCACCCGGTCGACGCCGATGCCGCCGGTGAGCTCCCGCACGGTCTCGACCGGGTCTTCGCGGTTGAAGTCGATGGGTTCCGCGTTCTGCGTCCTGGCGATGGCGAGTCGGTCCTCGAGGCCGTCGACCACCAGCACCCGCGCCGCGCCCTGGCGTTTCGCGGACGCGATCGCGCACTGACCGACGACACCCGCACCGAGGACGAGGACAGTGTCTCCCTGGGTGACCTGCGCCAGGCGCGCACCGAACCATCCCGTGGGGAGTACGTCGGACGCCATCACGGCCTGCTCGTCGCTCACGGCGTCGGGGACCTTCACCAGAGTGGTGGCCGCGTACGGGATGCGGGCGTACTCGGCCTGCAGGCCGTCGACGGCGCCGGTGGCCTCGGGACCGCCGAAAAAGCTGGTACCCGCCTGGCGGCCGTTCGGGTTGGCGTTGTCACATTGCGCGAAGTACCCGGCCCGGCAGTAGGAACAGGTACCGCACGCGATGGTCGAGCAGACCACCACCCGCTCCCCCGGCGAGAACCCACGGACCGCCTCTCCGACCTCCTCGATGACGCCGACACCCTCGTGACCGACAACGGTGCCGGATTTCATGCCCGCCATGGTCCCCCGCACCAGGTGCAGGTCGGTTCCACAGATCGCGCTGGTGGTCAGGCGAATGATCGCGTCGGTCGGCTCCTGGATCTTCGGGACGTCGACGTCGTCGAGTCGGATGTCTCCGATGTCGTGCCACACGATCGCTTTCACGGTGCTGCTCCTCCCGGTCGGCTACGACCGTCGGGTGCCCGAATCCGCCGTCGCCAAACACGTTCCCGGACTGTGCCGGGAGGACCGGGAATTCGCGCGGCACGACGACGCCGGCAGCTGCTGCACTGTCTGCCGACGCGTCGCCACGAGCCGACGGTCGACGCGATGCGCCTCGGCTTCGTCAGGCGAGCGGTTCGGGCGAGCGGCGGGACCTGGCGGCCGCGGCGTCGAAGAGCTGTGCCGGTGACACCTCGCCGGTGACGAGATCGTGGGCGATTAACGAGAGCCGGGTGTTGGTGTTTCGACTGTGACCGCGAAGGATTTCGAACGCCTGGCCCATGTCGAGGTTGCCTGCCTGCGCCAGGATGCCTTTGGCCTGCTCGATCGTCACGCGCTGGTTCAACGCGCTCTGGAGTTGTTCGGTGAGCACCTCGGCCCGGCGCAACGCGCGCTCGTGCAGGATGCCGATGGTGGCGGTATCGGCCAGCGCGCGCGCCACCTTCAGTTCACGGTCGCCCAGTGGCCCGGGACGGTCGCCGAACAGGTTCAACGCCCCGATCGTCTCCTTGCGCAGCCGCAGCGGCACGGCGTGCACCGACCGGAAGCCCTGGTCGAGCGCGACGGCGGCGAAGGTCGGCCAGCGCTCGCCCACCTCGGTCAGGTCAACTGCGGTGACCGTCTCCCCGGTGGCGTATGCGTCCAGACACGGGCCTTCGTCGACCTGGATCTGGAACAGTTCGAGCAGCCGTGTCTGCTCGGTCGAGGACGCGAGCACCTGCAGGCTGCCTCGCTGGTCGGAGAGCATCAGGCCGGCAGCGGCGGCACCGACCAGGTCGACGCAGTGGTTGACCAGGAGATGCAGCAGCTCGGCGACGTCGTAGTCGTCGACGAGCGTGTCGGCCATGTCGACCAGGGCCTGCAGCAGCAGTTCTTCACGCTCGGCACTCGAAGGCACCTGATTCCTCCTACCTGTCGGTGTTGTGCGGAGTGAGGGCTCGGACCTTCTGGCTCCAGCGTAGTCTTCTGCGGCGCTGTCATCGCCCACGACGGCGCGCGACCGGCACCGGCCGTCACGGGACGAGTTCTCACCGGTCTCGGTCACAGGTCGATGTCCTCGACCCGCAGGCGCCGGGTGGTCAGATCGCGGGCGACGTCGTGGGCCAGTCTGCCGTTCGCGTAGGCGTACCCGCGCAGCCGCGCCAGCGCCGATCCCGCCGGTATCCGGTAGTGCGCCATCAACATCCCGGTGGCCTGGTGCAGTGCGTCGCTTGACCGTGCGCCGTCCCCGCGGCCGGCGAGGCGAAGCGGATCGACCTCGCTGCCCCCGTCGGCGGTCGCCAGGGCGAGCAGCGCGACCGCGATCACGTCCCCGATCCGCAACGCGGCCGTGATCTGGTCGCTCTCGAGCATTCCCGGCGTACGCCGGTACAACTCGAGTGATCCGAACACAGCAGCACCCGCACGCAGCGGAAGCGAGAACATCGCCGACACCGGCAGCGCGGACAATTCCGCGACCAACGCCGGCCACCGTCCGGAGGCGTCGCCGATGTCCGGAACCAGCACCGGCGCGCGCTCGACCACGGCGTCCACACACGGCCCGACCCCGAGCGTGTGCTGGAGCAACTCGACGTGCTCCGACACGCTGTCACTGGCGAAGACGAGCTGTCGATTGTCGGGCCGGGTGCTCATCGCCACCGACATCCCGTCCGCGGGGACGATTCGCGCGAACGCCCGGCACACCGTGCCCAACACCTGTCTCGGGTCTTCCCCGGATGTCAGGGCCCGCGTCAGTGCGGATCTGATCGTCTCGATCGAATCGTCATCAGGATTGCTCACCGCCAGCACAACCTCGGCGGGGGCGACGTGCTGCCGTTCACAGCCATCGCCTCCCCTTCGCTCACGAACGGGCTCCCGCTCTGCCGTGGTGATTCCCCGCCGCGCCTGTGTCCACACACGATAGCGGCAGGCACTCACGTGTTCACGAAGGGCGACCCGACGGTTGTGTCGTGCAGGTTTTCAATGTTTGCGACCTCGCGCGCGGACATCGAAACACGAAGGCCCGACGGGCGCACGTATGAACACCGGACCGAACGGGAAGGCCGGGATCAGGTGTACCGCGACACGACGAGAGCCGTTCACCTGTGGCGTCGTCCGTGACAGCAGTTCACGCATTCGAACTTCTGGAGGTAGCCGTGCGCATTCGAGCACTTCACTATCAGCCCCTTGCCGCCGCCCTGGACGCTCGGTCGCAGACCTCTCCGGGCGTCACCGTGGTCGAGGCCGTCGGGGCGGTCGACGCCACCGCGGTGAACGAACTCGCCACCGTCCTGCGGCGCGCACTCGACCAGGAGCCCTCCGCCGTGGTGGTGGACCTGTCACACACCGACTTCCTCGGCATCTCCGCGGCGGAGGTGCTTCTCGACGCGATCACGAGCGCAGAGCGGGACGGGCACCCGCTGGCGCTGGTCCCCGGCAACGCCGCTGTGACCCGAACACTCGATGTCACGGGGGTGCTCGCACGGGCCGAGCTGCGCGCGTCCGTGCAGGACGCGGTCGATGCACTCCGGTCCACGCCGCGGCGCCGGGTGCCCTGATCGCAGTTCCCCTGTCCTGCTCGCGTCACGGCGCGGTTCGGCGGCGCGCTGCCGGCTGCCCTCGACTCACTCGTCCCGAACGCAGAAGGTCCACGAGAAGTGTCGTGATCGGCTGCTGCGGGTACCCAGCCGATCGTGGAAGCGTGGGGCGTACTGATTCTCGTGGGCGTGATCGCCTACCTTGCCTGGCGGATCGGGGGCAGCGAACCGCCAACGCGGGCAACGCGTCCGCCGTGACCGACGCACCGTCCTGACATGAGCTCTCCGCCGTGACGACCGACGGCGACGCCGCCCACCCCGAGCAACAGACCGCACGACGGCTCGACGAATGGCGGTGGCATCGTCGGGACCGTCTGTGGTTGAGAATCGCCTCGCGGGGGTACCGCTCATACCGCGGGGTTCGTCCGGGACGACTCGGGAAGAGAGCCCATCTTCGAGCGCGTTCAACAGAAAAGACGGTGACGCGTGGACATTTCATCGCCGGCCCACCGGAAGGTGCAGGACTGTTCCACTCGTGTGTGGACCGGGTCGTTACGTGTGGCATCGGTTCCCGCATCCCATGTCTACGTACGGCATCTCGCCTCGTTCGACGGCTCCGACGGCGTCGTCAGAATGCCCGATCCGGTGCCGGCGGACGGACGCACGGTTCCGGGCGGATGGTGGCCGCCGCTGATGCTCGACCCACACTGGATCGCCCGCCACCATCGCGAATTCGATGTGTTCCACATCCATTTCGGATTCGACGCACTCGATCCGGACACTATGGGCGACATCGTCCACGAACTGTCGCTGCGGGGAAAACCGCTGATCTACACGGTCCACGATCTGCGGAACCCCCACCACCGTGATCCCGACGCTCACGATCACCTGCTGGATGTACTCGTCCCGGCCGCCGACCGTCTGCTGACCCTGACCGCGGGGGCAGCGGCCGAGATCGAGCGCCGGTGGAACCGGGCGGCAACCGTCCTGCCGCACCCACACGTCGTCGAACGCGACCGCATCACCCGGCCACGTCCGTACAGCACGGAACGGGTCGTCGGACTGCACGCCAAGAGCATCCGCGCGAACATGGACCCGCTGCCGGTGCTCGAGGTGGCGGCCCGCACCGTCGCGGAACTGCGCGGTGTTCGTCTGCGAGTCGATCTGCACGACGAGGTCTTTCAACCGGACAACCACTGGTATGCACCCGACGTCGGGCGACAGCTCGTGGAATACGGGGATCGGCGCAACGTCGAGGTGCGCGTCCATCCGTACTACTCGGACGACCAGCTGTGGGACTACCTGTCGTCGCTGACCGCGTCGATACTTCCCTATCGTTTCGGCTCCCATTCGGGTTGGCTCGAGGCATGTCAGGACCTGGGCACTGCCGTCATCGCCCCCTCCTGCGGGTTCTACTCGGATCAGCACCCGTGTCACGACTTCGGTTTCGACGAGACCTCGTTCGCCCCCGAGACGCTCGCGCAGGCGATCCGCACAGCAGTCACCGCCGCTCCACGGCGAGCGACCTGGCCCGACCGTGTCCGTGAGCGCAGGTTGCTGGCTCGGCGCCACCGCGAAATCTACGAACGAGCCCTCTCGTGAACGAGGCCAGGTTGCGAATCCTGCTGATCGGTTCCCCACGGTGCCCGATCGCACAACCGTTCGCCGGGGGGCTCGAATCGCATGTGTGGCACCTCGCCCGCGGTCTCACGCAACTCGGCCACGAGGTGACGCTGTTCGCCGGCGACGGCTCCGATCCCACGCTCGGATGCGCTCGTCACGATGCCGAGACGTTCCGGCCCGGTCCCAGTGCCCGCAACGACGCCTCGATGCCCGCCGAGAACTTTCTCGAGGACCATCACGCGTACCTGAAACTGATGATCGACCTCACCGGCTCGTGGTCGGACACCTACGACGTCGTCCACAACCACAGCCTGCACTACCTACCGGTCGCGATGGCTCCGGCGATGCCGATTCCGATGCTGTGCACACTGCACACCCCACCGACGCCGTGGCTCGAGTCCGCGTTGACCGTGACGCGGCCACGGCACCCGCGGTTCGTGGCGGTCAGCGCACACACCGCAGCGAGCTGGCGACACGTGGTTTCCGACGTCACCGTCGTCCACAACGGCGTCGACCTCGACCGGTGGGCCTTCGGCGAGGGCGGCGATCGGGCCATCTGGTCCGGGCGGATCACACCGGAGAAGGCACCCCATCTCGCGATCGACGCGGCGCGCCTGGCCGGGTACCCCATCGTGGTCGCCGGGCCGATCAGCGACCCCCGCTACTTCGCGGATGCACTGGTCCCTCGTCTCGGACCGGACGCGCGCTACCTCGGCCACCTCGTCGAATCCGACCTGGCCACGGAGATCGGGCGCTCGGCGGTCGCCCTGGTGACACCGGAATGGGACGAGCCGTACGGGCTCGTGGTCGCGGAGGCGCTGGCCTGCGGCACCCCGGTGGCCGCCTTCGCCCGCGGCGGTATCCCGGAGGTGCTGACCCCTGACTGCGGGCGGCTGGTCCATCCCGGGGACGTGACAGCGCTCGCGGCCGCGATTCCCGAAGCGGCGGCCCTCTCTCGCGGCGCCGCCCGCGCCCGGGCCCAACGCGCCTGCTCGCAGAAGTCCATGCTCACCGCGTACCTCGGGTGCTACCGCGACCTGCTGAGTCACCCAGCCGGCGAGACGCCACGTCCGCGCGCCGTGACGGCGGACAGGTGACGGCATGATCGGGTACTACATCCACCACCAGGGCCGCGGCCACTATTTTCGGGCGGCGACCATCGCCGCCGCCACCGAGATCCCGATCACCGCGCTGTCCTCGACACCCCCGCTGGGTGAAACCCCTTTCGCGGACTACGTACTGCTCGACCGGGACGACGACCCCTCCTACGACGACCCCTCGGCGGGCGGCGACCTGCACTGGGCACCTGCCCACTCCCCGGGCCTGCGGGCGCGGATGGCGACGATCGCGCGCTGGATCGACGACGCCCGCCCGGACGCCCTCGTTGTGGACGTGTCCGTCGAGGTGGCGCTGTTCGCCCGGCTGATGGGCGTGCCCGTGATCGTCGTGGCGATGCCCGGCAACCGCGGTGACCGGGCACACCAGGCCGCGTACCGGGTGGCGGACCGCATCATCGCCGCCTGGCCGCCGCACCTCTACTCGCCGTCGTGGCTCGCACCGCATCTGCACAAGACCGAGTTCGTCGGAGGGATAAGCAGATTCACGGGCCGAACCGTGACCGACGGAACGACCGGTCACGGGCAGCCGCGGGTCCTGGTTCTCGGTGGTGTCGGAGGAAGCACCGTGACCGCGGATCACGTCAGCGAGTGCGCACACAGGCATCGCGACTACGAGTGGACGGTGCTCGGATTGCCGGGATCCCGATGGTCGAACGACCCGTGGCCGGAGTTGATCTCGTCCGACGTGGTCGTCGCCCACGCGGGACAGGGCGCGGTCGCCGACATCGCCGCCGCCCGCCGCGCCGCGGTGGTGATACCCCAACCACGCCCCTACGACGAACAGGCCACCACCGCACGGGTGCTCGCCGAGAACCGGTTCGCGGTGGCCCTGGACGGCTGGCCGGCACCGGACGCCTGGACGCCGATCCTCGATCAGGCACGAGCCCGGGGCGGCGGCCACTGGGCCGCCTGGGGAACGGACTGCGCCGCACGACGCGCGGCGAGCGTCCTGCACCAGGTGCAGGAACGCGGATGAACATCGCAGTCGTGACGGTCGTGGCCGGGCGCCATCACCATCTGCGCCACCACATCGAGGCCCTCGACCGAAGCGACCGCCCTCCCGACGATCACATCGTGGTCTCGATGGGCGATCCCGACGTGGCCGCCGTCGTGACCGCCACCGGCCACCCGGCGCACGTGGAGTACCTCGACGTCCGGCCGCCCTTGCCGCTCGCGGCTGCCAGGAACGCCGGGGCCGCAGCCGCACTCGCGCGCGGTCACGATCTACTGATCTTCCTCGACGTCGACTGCCTCGCCCTTCCGCGTCTCGTGTCCGCGTACGCAGCGGGACCGCACGATCGGGCGCTGCTGTGCGGGCCGGTCACCTACCTGGCTCCCGAACCTGCCTCCGGCTACCCGCTGGAGAGCCTCGACCGACTCCGGAACCCGCATCCGGCGCGCCCGGATCCTCCTGACGGAACCATCGAGACGGGCAACGACCACGACTTGTTCTGGTCTCTGTCGTTCGCGGTCTCCGCCCGGGTGTGGACCCGGATCGGAGGCTTCTGCACCGACTACCGCGGCTACGGTGCAGAGGACACCGACTTCGGGCAGCGCGCCAGGGCTGCGGGGGTGCCGGTGTGCTGGGTCGGCGGCGCCGACGCATTCCATCAGTTCCACCCTGTCTCGGATCCACCGATCGAGCACCTCGACGACATCCTCCGCAACGCCGCCCTCTTTCACCGGCGCTGGCAGCGGTGGCCGATGCGCGGCTGGCTGGAGGCCTTCGAACGCCGCGGACTCGTTCGCTTCGATGCGGGGGCCGACCGGTGGACACGAACGACGCCATCGCGGTGAAACCGTCGTCCACGGTTTCGGGCTCCTCTTCAGCGCGTGCATGGAGGCCGGGCCAACGGCGCTTCCGACTGCCCGGCCGCCCTGCACCAGGCTCAGCCCGGCATCGTTTCGCCGCCGAGGGGCGCCAGTACCTCTCCCGAGTAGTACGAGGACATCAGACCGGCCGCGAAGAAGACGTACGACGGAGCGATCTCGTCGGGCTGCGCGGCACGCCCGTAGGGGGCCTGCTTTCCGAAATCGGCAACCTTCTCCCGATCCATCGTGGCCGGGATGAGGGGCGTCCACACCGGGCCCGGGGCCACACAGTTCACCCGGATTCCGCGGTCGAGCAAGGCTTGTGCGAGGGAGTACGTCAAGGCCGTCACCGCACCCTTGGTGGCCGAGTAGTCGATCAGTGACTTGTTGCCCCGCAAGCCGTTCACCGAACCGGTGTTGATCACCGCCGACCCCGCGGCGAGGTGGGGCACGGCCGCCTGGGTGACGTGGAAGAAGCTGTCGATGTTCACGGCGAAGGTTCGCCGCCACTGTTCCGGGGACAGTTCCAGGAAGTCGTCCACCGGCGCCTGGTACGCCACGTTGTTGACAACGATGTCGAGGCCGCCGAGCTCGCTGACCACCCTCTCGACGGTTTCCCGGCACAGCTCCGGGTCGGCCAGGTCGCCGCGGTACGTCCGGCAGGCCCGACCCTCCGCATGGACCAGTTCGGCGGTGTGCGCCGCGTCCGCGTCCTCCTCCAGGTACGCGATCGCCACATCGGCGCCCTCCTTCGCGAATGCCACGGCCACCGCTCGTCCGATCCCGGAATCGCCCCCGGTGACGAAAGCCTTCTTCCCGGCGAGGAGATCACGTCCTCGGTAGTCACGCATCTCGTCGTGGGGTTGCTCGGCCATCTCCGCGGTGTGTCCGGGGTAGTCGATCGTATGGGGCGTGTGTTCGCTCACGGGCTTCTCCTGTCGGATGTTCGACGCGGGCCGGGTACCGCTCGTAAGGTGCCTCGCTCGACCGCACCTCAAACACCCGCGGACGTTTCGACTCCGCGACGCGCGGGCATCGCAACCCGGGGCGGTCACCGCCCCGGTCGGCGAGACCGCACGGACATCCGCTCGCTGCACACAAGTCAGCAGGGACTCGCCGACTCTCGGAACCGCGGGCGTCCGGAGTGTGGAGCAGAGCCATGGCGACCAACGATCGATCCGCTCCCGGCAGAGGGAGCGCGGCGGCGGCAAACGCCGATCCCGCGACGGTGTTCTCGGTCCTGGCGGAAATTCTGTACGAGGGCAGCGACGCCGCCGAGGTGCATGCTGCGATCTGCGTTGCGGCGACCCTGCTGGTTCCGGGATGTGACCGGGCCACCGTCATGCTGCGCGACGGCGACAAGCATCTCACCGTCGCCGCCACCGATACTGTCGCGCGGCGGGTCGACGACCTGGAGCGGCGACTCGGGCAAGGTCCCTGCCTGGATTCCATCGAGGAGGCGACACCGCAGATCGAACCGGACCTCCGCACTTGCTCGGCCTGGCCCGAGCTCGCCGAAGCCCTGCTCGATTCGACTCCGGTTCGCGGTGCGATGGGCTTTCGGCTCCTCGTCGACCAGCGCAAGGCGGGCGCACTGAACCTGTTCTCAGACACCGCCGGGGCGTTCACCCCCGAGGCGGCAAACAGCGCCAGTGTGCTGGCGGCGTTCGCGTCGGTCACGGTCACCGCCAACACTCGAGGCCAGGACGTCGCATCGTTGCGGGCCGGCCTGGCAAGCAACCGGGAGATCGGTCAGGCGGTCGGCCTGTTGATGGCGACGCAGGACATCTCCGCCGACGAGGCATTCGACCAACTGCGCCGCACTTCCCAGCAGATGAACCTCAAGGTCGCCCATCTCGCTCGCGCCGTGATCGACCGCCACGCCGAACGCGACGGCTGAGACACCGAGCACCACCGGCCCGATCACGATCGCCGCCCCCTGCGGCGTTCGTGGCCGAACGCCGCTCCGAGGCTCCGGTCACAGGGTCGTGTCGACGATTCGCAGTCCGTGCATCGCCGGGTTCTCGCTTGCCGGATACCCCGTGACCGTCGTGCCCGGATGCGTGTGCAGGACGCCTTTCGCGTTGTACAGGGAGATCAGAGGCAACCCGGCCTCCTCGGCGCGACTGCGCGTGACTGCATCCGTGGGCGAACACAGACCGTCGAGCACGTTCTCGGTGACTACGGCGCAGTCGACGTCCTCGGACAGCGTGTCGGTCACCGTGAAGCCGAGGCCGGTCGCCCACGTCCTCGTCTCCGCGAGCTCCGATTCCGCTCCGATGAACAGCAACACCCGGGGTCGGCCACTGTCGTTGATTGTCACCGCATCGTCCGTCACCGGATTGTCATGCCCCCACCTCGAATTCGCGAAACCTCGGTGGATCCGAACGACCGGTGGGCGTTCATCCCTCACGGAGACGGCGTGCCTCCTCCACCGCCTCCGCGTCCTTCCGCTCGTTCTTCTCCGAGACCCGAGTGTCCTTGGGCGGCAACTGAAGCTCCTCTTCCGCCGCGATCCCGGCCTGGAGCTGGCGGCCGCGCTCGAGTTCGGAGTCGAGTTCGGCGCCGAAGAGGAGTGCCAGATTGGTGATCCACAGCCAGAGGAGGAAGATCACGGCGCCGGCGAGCGAACCGTACGTCTTGTTGTAGCTACCGAAGTTGGCGACGTACAGGCCGAACAGGGCGGACGCCGCCGCCCACACGACGAGCGCGACGAGGGCTCCGGTGCTGAGCCATCGGAACTTCGGCTGCCGCACGTTCGGGGTGGCGTAGTAGAGGATCGCGATCGTGACGACGACGAGGGCCAGTACCAGCGGCCAGCGAACCACGTTCCACACGGTTCGGGCGGCCTCACCCAGGCCGATCGCGTCTCCGACCGCGGTGGCGACGGGACCGCTGACCGTGAGCATAAGTGCGGCCAGTCCGACGAGGAGCAACGCCACCAGGGTGACCAACAACATCGCGGGACGCAGCTTCCAGACCGGGCGTCCCTCGTCGATCTCGTAGATCCGATTCAGCGCGCGACCGAACGCACCCACGTAGCCGGATGCCGACCACAGGGCGCCGGCGAGACCCAGGACCAGCGCGAATCCGGCTGTGGGTGTGGTGACCAGTTGCTGGATCGGCTCGCGCAGGGTGTCCACGGCGTCGGACGGACCCAGGTCGGCGACGATCTCCAGGACCCCGTCGACCGTCTCCTGTCCCTTCCCGAAAACTCCGAGGAGGGCGACCAGCGCGAGAAGCGCGGGAAACAGGGACAGAACGGCGTAGTAGGTGAGTCCGGCCGCCAGATCTGTGCACTGGTCGCGGCTGAACTCTCGGGCGGAGGCGCGCACGACGAACCACCAGGATCGCCGCGTCAGATCCGTCGGGTTCTCGGCCTTGCGGGGATCGTCGGGGTCCGGCGGGGCGACCTCCACCGATGTCTGCCTGGGGTTCGTGTTGTCGGACATCGGATTCGCTTACCCGCCGACCACCGCTGCGAAACCGGTCGGTCGTCGTCGCGGAGCGCTGCCGTCCGGCGAACGCACGTCGTCGGAAACTCGGGTGTGTGGGCCTCGCGGTGGCTGGGTACCCGATGGGTCATGAGCACCGTAACCGAAGCCATAGATGTCGATGTCCCCATCCGCGTCGCCTACGACCAGTGGACACAATTCGAGATGTTTCCCCAGTTCATGGAGGGAGTGCGTGAGGTCCGGCAGCTCGACGACACCCATACCCACTGGGTGCTCGACATCGCCGGGCAGCAGCGGGAGTTCGATGCAACCATCTCCGAACAGCATCCCGACGAACGCGTGGCATGGCATTCCGATGCCGGTCCCGACCATGCCGGGGTGATCACCTTCCACCGGCTCGACGACACCCACACCCGGGTCACCGCGCAAATGGATGTCGACCCGGAAGGGTTCGTCGAGAACGTCGCCGACAAGCTCGGAATCCTGTCCCATCGCGTGAAGGGCGACATGCGCAGGTTCAAGGACTACATCGAGACACGCGGAACAGAATCCGGCGGATGGCGAGGCGACGTCGGTCGCCCCACCCCGTGACCGCCGGCGCCCCTGTTTCGATCGACACCCGTTCCTGACAGAGGCACTCGCGACCTCGGTGGCGGCCACCGGGGTCGCGGGTGCCTCGCCGTGTCGTCCACCAGGGTCGCCGGACGCCCGCACGCCCACGGACGGGTGACGTCGATTCCTTTCCTGCCGTCGCTCACCCGCGTTTCACCGGATCAGGAGGATGTCGATGGCCAGTCAGACCGTTGCCGACCACCTACTCGAGCGCCTGCGCACCTGGGGCGTGGACCGGGTGTTCGCCTACGCCGGAGACGGCATCGGCGGCCTGCTCGCCGCCTGGGCGCGGGCGGACAACCAACCGCAGTTCGTTCAAGCCCGGCACGAGGAGATGTGCGCGTTCGAGGCAGTCGGCTACGCGAAGTTCAGCGGCCGACTGGGTGTGTGTGCGGCCACCTCCGGCCCGGGCGCGGTACACCTGCTCAACGGTCTCTACGACGCCAAACTCGATCGCGTACCGGTGGTCGCGATCGTCGGGCAGACCGAGCGCACCGCAATGGGCGGGTCCTACCAGCAGGAGATCGACCTGCACAGCCTGTTCAAGGACGTCGCAGGCGACTACGTGCACACGGTCTCCGTTCCCGAGCAGCTACCCAATGTCCTGGACCGCGCCATCCGGACCGCTCTGACACGCAATGCGCCCACCGCGCTGATCGTTCCCGCCGATGTGCAGGAACTCGACTACTCCGCACCGACGCACGAGATGAAGGACTACTCCGCACCGACGCACGAGATGAAGATGGTGCCGTCGAGTGTCGGGTTCACCCCGCCCACACTCGCCCCGGACTCCGACGCGCTGCACCGGGCCGCAGATGTCCTCAACGCCGGCGACAGGGTCGCGATCCTCGTCGGCCAGGGCGCGCGCGGCGCGCACGAGGAGATCGGCCAGGTCGCGGACCTCCTCGGCACCGGCGCTGCCAAGGCACTGCTGGGCAAGGATGTGCTGTCCGACGAGTTGCCGTGGGTCACCGGCGCCATCGGACTCCTCGGCACACGGCCGAGCTACGAGATGATGGCCGGCTGCGACACACTCCTCACGATCGGATCGAGCTTCCCGTACAGCCAGTTCCTCCCCGAGTACCAGCAGGCCCGCGGAGTGCAGATCGACGTCGACGCCTCCCTGATCGGACTGCGCTACCCGAACGAGGTCAACCTGGTCGCCGACGCGAAAACTGCTCTGCGCGAGCTGATCCCACTTCTCGCACGAAAGGAGGACCGTAGCTGGCGTGACGAGATCGAGAAGAACGTGACCCGATGGTGGGACACCATGGACCGACAGGCGCACCTGTCCGGGAATCCCGTCAACCCGATGCGGATGTTCGCCGAACTGTCTTCCCAACTCCCCGACGACGCCATCGTCACCGCCGACTCGGGCTCGGCTGCGAACTGGTACGCCCGGCAACTGCGGTTCCGCGGCGGCATCCGCGGGTCGCTGTCCGGAACACTGGCCACCATGGGTCCCGCCGTCCCGTACGGAATCGGTGCGAAGTTCGCGCATCCGGAGCGCCCGGTCATCGCGTTCGCCGGTGACGGTGCCATGCAGATGAACGGTCTCGCGGAACTGATCACCATCTCCCACTACTGGAAACAGTGGGAGGACCCCAGACTGGTCGTCGCGATCCTGCACAACAACGACCTGAACCAGGTCACGTGGGAAATGCGGGCGATGTCAGGCTCCCCGAAATTCGTTGAATCCCAAACCCTCCCGGACGTCGACTATGCATCGTTCGCCGCGGGGCTCGGTCTGCACGCCGACACCGTCACCGACCCGGACCGGCTCTCGGGAGCATGGCAGCGGGCGCTGTCCGCCGATCGGCCCACGGTCCTCGACGTTCACACCGACCCGAACATGCCCCCGATCCCGCCACACGCAACCTGGGACCAGTTCACCTCCACCGCGGCGGCGGTACTCGGCGGCGACGAGAACTCCTGGGACTTCGTCAAGACCGGCATCAAGGCGAAAGCGCAGGAATTCCTCCCGCACCGACGCACGTGAGGTTCGTCCACGCGCCCGCCGCGTTCCATTGCTCGGACGTCGGCGCTCGCGCCGCACGGCCAGCGACGCCGCCGATCCGCAGAGTGGGACGTTTCACATCGACGCCGGCGGGGCACTCCGACGACACCGAAGGAGGCACACCGTGGATTCGAACGTCAACAGGGTCGTCACGCAGCCCGGTAAACCGGGAGCCCGCGCGCAGGTCACCCGCTCGCAGATTCGACAGGCCGCCCCCGTGCAGCCACCGCCGACCGACGAGTGGGTCGCTGCTGTCTGGCCGGACCCCAGCCCTCTGACGCCGTGGTGGGAAGAAGTTCTCCGAGGTGGTCGCGCGACGCCGGGCTGACCCGCGCCCATCCAGGGGACATGCCCCGGGTCCTTCACGAGCGTTTCACCGAACTCCTGAAAGGGTAGGAGACCGGCAAGGAACCGAATTGGGAGGCCACTGATGATCGTCCGCCGAATCGCTCGCCCGCTGCTGTCCACCGTCTTCATCGCAGGTGGCATCGACTCGCTGCGAAATCCTGCAGCCAAGGCACCAGCCGCCAGCGCCGTCGCGAAACAGGCCGCCGACAAGCTGCCCGCTTCGGTGTCGGAGAAGGTCCCGTCCGATCCGGAGACGCTGGTCAGGATCAACGCCGCGGTACAGGTCGGCGCGGGCGCCCTGCTCGCCGTCGGCAAGGCGCCCCGGCTGGCGGCGCTGGCACTCGCAGGCAGCCTCGTTCCGACCACGGTCGTCGGCCACGCCTTCTGGACCGTCGAAGATCCCGGCCAGCGCGCCGCACAGAAGATGCAGTTCTTCAAGAATCTGTCGCTGCTCGGCGGTCTGCTGATCGCCTCGGTGGACACCGAGGGCAAACCGTCGCTCGGCTGGCGGGGTCGCCGGGCCGTTCATCATGCACAGGACCGCGTCGCCGAGGCCCTGGGCAACGACTCCGGGTCTGCCACCCTCTCCGCCGTCACCGACCGGGCCCACGCCGCCGCCGGTCAGGCCGGCACGCTCGGAGGTGAGGCTCTCGACGTCGCGCGCGAGCGGGGCGGCGAGGCACTCGAGATCGCTCGCGAACGCGGCGGGGAATGGGCGGACCTGCTCCGTGAGCACGGGACCGAGCTCGCGGAACAGGCCCGGACACGCGGACACGAACTCGCCGAACTCGCCCGCGAGCGCGGTGGCGAGTGGGCGGAGATCGCACGGGACCGCGGCGGCGAATTGACCTCCGCTGCAAGCGATCAGGCGGAGGTACTGGGGCGCCGCGCCCGCCGCAAGGCGCAGAAGGCCCTGGACGCTGCGCGGGAGCGCGCCGCAGAACTCCAGAGCTGACAGACAGCCGGTCGATCACCGGTCGGAACGCGAGCTGCCACCGTTCGTTCGAACGGTGGCAGCTCGCGTTCCGGCGTCTGTGGGGGACGACGAACGCGCCCGCCGGCGGTCTCCTCGTGCGCCGGCGGCCTCTCCGCACCACGAGCGACACCCGAGCAGGCCGTCGAGGGCGGTTTCACGCCTGCTCTCGTGGGCCGTACCGAAACCCGGACCCGCTCAGGTCGTCGGCCCGATGGCTCGAGCGACGCCCGCTCACTCCGATCATCCGCGGCGACGCCGGGCGCCGGGCAGCGAGACTCCCCGGCCGGCGGACGACACGCCGTGCGCGGATGGCCCCGACACGGCCACCCGCGCAAACCGACCCGATGATCACGTCACCCAACGGCAAAAGGTGGCCTTCGTGCGCACCGAGCGCACGAAGGCCACCGTCAGCCGGGAAGTGGAGGGGCGTCAGTCGTCTCCGGTGATCTTCTCGGCGACCTTGTTGGCCTTGTCCTTGACCTTCTCGACGCCCTTCTTGGCGGCCGACGAGGCCTGGTCGGCCTTCCCCTCGTCCTTGAGGTCCTGGTTGTCGGTGGCGGACCCTGCCGCCTCCTTCGCCCGTCCCTTCAGTTCCTCTGCCTTGTTGCTGAACTTGTCACCGACACTCATGTCAATCCTCCTGTGCTGGTTGATGATTCGCTTCGGTATTGCAGAGAGTCACGCCTTCGTGCGTCCACTGACGAGCTTCACGAAGAAGAGCAGGATGCACGCGCCGACGAGGCAGGTGACGAAACTGAAGATCCAACCGCCGCTGTCCACATCGGCACCGAACAGTCCGAACACCCAGCCGCCGATCAGTCCACCGACGATTCCGACGACGATGTTCAGAAGGATGCCCTGCTGTGCATCCGTCCCCATCAGCTTGGATCCGATCCACCCGGCGAGGCCGCCGATGACGATCCAACCGATGATGCTCAATGACAACACTGTCGCGTCTCCTTCTCTACTGCCGGCTCACGACACCGGCCGGGCAAGGCCGAAACGAACACGGCCTCGTGACAACAACCCCGCAGCGTCCGACTTCCGAGTTCGGACGGGGTGGGTGCTCAAGAGGCTCCGAGAGCCTCGCGGGCCATCCGGATGCGCATCCGCTCGGCCTCGGCCGCCAGAACGCCGACCGCCATCACCGCGTGGCCCGATGCCGGGCCGCGATCGAGACTCGTCTCGAGGGGAAGATCGCCGTTGTTCGACAGATCTGTCATCACTGTCACCTTTCGGATCCGGTCGCGCGGCCCGTACGTCGGCGCCGCTGCGTTGAGGGACGGATACCCCCGAATCCCGGAAGCCATACATCGGGCCGCAGTCCGATCACGTCGGCGTCGATCGTCACGCGGACACAGCGGCCACGGCGCGGCGCTCGGACTCGGCGAGCCCGCCCCACACGCCGTAGGGCTCCCCGACGGCCAGGGCCTGTTCGAGGCAGGGCTTGCGGACGGGACATCCGCCGCACACCGCCTTTGCCCTCGACTCCCGGGCCCTGCGTGCACGCAGCCCTTCGCCGGTCGGCGAGAAGAACACCGCCGAATCGGTCGACCGGCACGCCGCCTGCATCTGCCATTCCCACTCGGTGCCGATCGGCCGCAGCCGATCGACCCGCGGAAGCGTGATCCGGTTCCTGCGCACAGTTCGTTCCACCATTGTCGACCTCCACCGAGTTCGGATTTCCACGGACCTAGAACGTGGTGACAACTTCTAGGCCACTCCGCCGCGGAGTGTCAACCAGGGAAAACGCGTTTGGTTCGCAGAAAATTCGGGTAGGGGCGGCGACCAACCGACCGGGTCGGGACACACGGGTATGAAACCCCGGCACCGTGGGTACCAGGCGGTTGTCGGTGCCAGCAGGTGGTACTCGAATCAGCGCGAGGGAGCGTCGAAAGATGCAGTCGAAGGCAGCGTGGGCACCACTGTCCACCGCTCGGAGGTCTGTCGTGAAGGGGATGTACGCCGTCTACGGGGTCCCCTATTTCCGGACGGCGGGGACGGCCCCGGGCCCGACGGTTCGACCGCGGACGGTGACCTCGTGCATGCCGTGAACTCCGAGCACCCGGGCGGCGGCGGTAGGGTTCGCCAGATGGACACCCCCGAGATCTCCCCCGTGTCGAGCCTCGATCTGACGGTCGACGTCACCGAAGGTGTCGTGGTACTGCACGCCAGTGGCGACGTCGACGTGGTGACCGCGCCGGCGTTCGAGCAGAAGCTGACCGAGCTCGTCGCGATGCGCGGAGCGTCCGTCCTGGTCGCCGATCTCCTCGGCGTGAAGTTCCTCTCGTCGGCCGGGCTGGCCGTACTGATGCGCACAGCCGACCAGGCGGAAGGCAGTACTCGCTTCCTGGTGGTCGCCGAGGGCCCGAACACTGCTCGGCCGATGGAAATTGTGGGAATGACCGACACCGTCGAGGTCTTCCCCACCGTCGAAGCAGCCCTGTCGACGGTGTGAGGACGATGGAACGGGTGGGCTCGCAACGATCACCCCGTCGAGCGGCGGAGGGCGATCCACAGCTGGCCCTCGACTGTGTGAACGCCGACCCCTCCGTCCTGACGGAGGCGCGGCACCGGGTGGGTGAGTTCGCCCACGAGATCGGATGGCCGCCGGACCGGACCACCGATGTCCTGCTGGCGACGTACGAGGCCCTGGCCAACGTCGTCGAGCATGCGTACCCACCCGGCGAGCAGGGCACCTTCGACCTTCTCGCCGTGTACCGCGCCGAGGACGGTGTCCTCAGCATCGTGATCGTCGACCGCGGTACCTGGCGGCCCCCGTCCGCCCACAATCCCGCTCGTCGTGGGCAGGGACTCCGCCTCATACGCGCCCTGTGCGACTCCGTCCGAGTGGAGCCGCGCGACGGGGGCACCGAAATCGAGTTGCAGTGGAACATCGGGAAGCCAAGCCCGGTGTCCCTGCCCGAGCGAGAACAGCAGGTTGACCAGTGACCCAGGCAACACCCCAGCCCGACACGTCACGGGAAGTGGGCGTCAAGCCCGTTCCCGTCACATTGTCCGTCCCGGCCCAGCACTCCCAGCTCCCCGTGATCCGGCTTCTCACCGAGATGGTCGCGATGCAGGCCGGCTGCACGCTCGACCAGTCCGCCGACCTCAAACTCGCCGTCGACCAGGTGTGCACCCTGCTGATCGACGCGGCAGCACCGGATACCGAGATCGCCTGCCGCTACCAGGCCGTCGACGACGAATTCCGGGTCGCGCTGGAGGCACACACCATCACGCAGTGGCGTCCCGCTCCGGGCAGCCTCGAGCGCCGGATTCTCGAATCCCTCACGGACACGCTGGCAATCCGCGACGAGCCCGCGGGCTCCGAGCAGTCCAGCCGGTCCACCGTTCTGCTCAGCATCGGGAAACCCGTATGACGGTGGCCGAGTCGGACCACCCGTCGGAATCCTCTCGGTCGGCCGACACCGATCTGATCGACAAACTGTTCGACACCCTCCGGCAGCATCCCGCGGACAGCGCCGACGCGGCCTCCGTCCGCGACGAGATCACCGCGGCGGCGATGCCCTTGGCGCGCAACATTGCCCGGCGATTCGCAGGGCGCGGCGAGGACCTGGACGACCTCAACCAGGTCGCCTACATAGGGTTGCTGCACGCGATCGACCGCTTCGACCCGGAACGCGGCAGCGGCTTCACCGCTTTCGCCGTCCCGACCATCATGGGTGAGGTCCGCCGATACTTCCGTGACCACGGCTGGACTACCCATGTGCCGCGCCGGATCAAGGACATGACCGTCAGCATCGGCAAGGTCACCGACGGACTGGCGCAACGCCTCGGACGCTCCCCCACAGCGGCCGAGATCGCAGCAGAGATCGGCGCCGACACGGGCGAGGTCATCGAGGCGCTGGCAGCGCGCAGTGCCTATCAGCCCGCATCCCTGGACACGCCGCTCGACAACGGCGACGACACCGCCGCAACCCTCGCCGACACCCTCGGGGTGGAGGACGACGAACTCGAACGGTCCGAGCACTACCTCACGTTGCGGCCCCTGCTCGAGGAGGTCGCGCCCCGCGAGCGGCAGATCCTGATCCTGCGGTTCTTCAAGGAGAAGAGCCAGTCCGAGATCGCCCGGGAGATCGGCGTGTCACAGGTCCACGTCTCCCGGCTGCTGACCAGGACTCTCGCCGAAATCCGCGCCCGCCTCGACGACGGGTAGGTCCGCGCAGATCAGGGCCGGCTGGGGAGCCTAACCACCTGGACGAAGAAGTTGTCAATCTGGCGAATCGCCGCGATGAACTGGTCCAGGTCCACCGGCTTCGTGACGTACGCGTTCGCGTGCAGCTTGTAGCTGCGCACGATGTCCTCCTCGGCACCGGAGGTGGTGAGGATGACCACGGGAATGTCCACCAGTTCCGGGTCGGACTTGATCTTCTCGAGAACCTGCCTGCCGTCGTACTTCGGCAGGTTGAGGTCGAGAAGGATCAGGTCGGGTCGGACGGCATCTCCGTACTCGCCCCTGCGGTAGAGGAAGTCCAGGGCCTGTTCCCCGTCCCGGACCACGTGCAGCGTGTTCCCGACCTTGTTGAACTCGAACGCTTCCTGGGTCATCAGGACGTCGCCCGGATCGTCCTCGACGAGCAGTACGTCGATCGGCTGGCCTGCGGGGCTCATTGTGTCTCTCCAATGTGATCGATGGATTCGTCGGACCGGTCTCCTGCGGTCGCGGGCAGGGTGAAGCAGAAACGAGAGCCGCCGTCGAAGCTGGAATCGAGCTCGATGGTGCCACCGTGATACTCGACGATCTTCTTGCACAGCGCCAGTCCGATACCGGTTCCCTCGTACGCCTCGCGCGCGTGCAGACGCTGGAAGATGACGAATATCTTCTCGGAGAACTCCTCGGACACTCCGATTCCGTTGTCCTGCACACACACCCGCCACAGGTCATCGGAACGGTCCACGGTGACGACCACCCGCGGCTCGGTACCGGGTTTCGCGAACTTGATCGCGTTGCCCAGGAGGTTCTGCCAGAGCATCACCAGGAGGGTGGGATCCCCGTCGATCTCGGGCAGTCGATCGGGTCGTTCGATCAGGGCGCCGCTGTCCTCGATCGCGATCGCGAGATTGGCCGTCGCCTTGTCGAGGGTCCGGTCCAGCTCGAGCCGTTCGAAGTTGTCACCCACCCGGCCCACCCGGGAGAACGTCAACAGATCGTTGATCAACGTCTGCATCCGGCGAGCACCGTCGACCGCGAAGTCGATGTACTGGCGGCCCCGGTCGTCGAGCGCGTCGCCGTAACGCTTCTCGAGCAACTGGCAGAACGAGGCCACCTTCCGCAACGGTTCCTGCAGGTCGTGCGACGCGACATAGGCGAACTGCTCGAGGTCGGCATTGGACCGTCGCAGGTCCTCAGCCTGGGTGTCGAGCATCCGAGCCTGTTCCTCGAGCTGCGACTGCCGCTCCCGGACCACACTCAACTCCGTGACGATCCGCTGGCGCATGCCCTCGATATCGCTTGCGAGCGAACGAATGTCGGCCGGTCCACGTCCGGCGTCGACCTTCCGGTCGAAGTTGCCCTGCGCCACCAGGCGCGAGGTGTCCGCCAATCGGGCGAGGGGCCGGGTGACGGCCACTCGAACGAGCACCGCGAAGACGCCCGCCGCGAGCACCAACACCACGGCCAGTGCGGTGAAGACGGCGTTGCGGATCGTCCACGTGTCTGCGAGTTGTTGCTGCGCCTCGTCCACCACCTCGTCGAGGTGCCGGTTCTGCTGATCGAAACTCGTGCGCACTCGGTCGAAGAGGACCTTTCCCTGGTCGTAGAGCGCCGGATCGGCGACACCGGTGCCGTCTGCCGGGTCCGAGAGCAGGGGTTCCGCGAAACTCGACCGCCAGCTCTGCGCCGCGTCCTCCACCGCATCGAGATCTGCGATCAGATCCGGTCGGTCGCCGAGCAGTTCGCGGATTCGGGCCGCCGACCGTTCCTGGGTCTGCATTCCCTCCTGATACGGCGCCAGGAACGAGTCGTTGCCCGCAAGCGCGTACCCGCGCACACCGGTCTCCTGGTTGACCAGTGCCGCCTGCAGTTGGTACGCATCCGCCCGCGCGGGCATCAGCCTCAGCACGATGTCGTCCGTGATCTGCGAGCTGCGGGTGAGCACCGTGGCCCCGATAACCGCTCCGGTGCACACGAGCAGCGTCATGATCACCAGGATCAGGTTGAACCAGCCCTGCACCGTCAGTTTGGTTCCGGGCGACGTACGCAACGCGGTCTTCATGACGACTCCTCCGTCCGCGACCACCGCACGTGCAGCACCGCGACGTCGTCGCTCAGCCCTCCGTACGGTGCCGCGAGGCTCTCCACATGGCCGATCATCGAGTCGACGAAGTCTGCACCGTCGGCACCCGGGCTGCAGGAGCGCGCATAGGCCAACAGACCCTCCTCCCCGAGACGGTCCTCCGGCGCGACCTTGGCCTCGAAGAGGCCGTCGGTGAACAGGACGAGCGCCGTCCGGTCGTCGATCTCCACGGTCGACTTCTGCCAGCGTCCCCGCCGACGCCGCACCCCGAGTGCGGGACCGCCCGCCACCTCCAACCACTGCACCCCGTCGGGCGTGCGCAGCAGGAGCCCCGGATGCCCGGCGCGCACGATCTCCACGGTGCGGCGGTCGGCACGGAGGAGCACGCTGGTCACCGTGGCGAAGATGTGTGAGCGGGCACGTTCCGCGACCAGAAGTTCCTCCAGTGTCGTCATCGCGGATTCCGCGTCGACACCACCGAGAACCAGAGTGCGCCAGGCGATTCGGAGTGCAACTCCCAGTGCCGCCTCGTCGGCGCCGTGGCCGCAGACGTCACCGATGAGGACGTGCACGTCCCCGCTCTCGTCGTCCTCGACCACGTCGAAGAAGTCACCGCCGAGAAGCCCACCGATCCGGCCCGCCCGGTACCTGGTGACGGCCTCCACCCGGCCACTCTGCAGCAGCGGCACCGGGAGCAGTCCGCGTTCGAGTCGCGCATTCTCCCGGGAGCGGTGTTCACTCGCCCGCAGTGCCGCCGAGGCCAGCTCGGCGCGCTTGCGTTCGATCGCGTACCGCACGGCGCGGGTGAGCAACTGGCCGTCGACGTGCCCCTTGACGAGGTAGTCCTGGGCGCCCTCGGCGACCGCGTTCAGCCCCGCGCCTTCCTCGGCCAGCCCTGTCATCACGATGACGGGCACGCCCGATGCGTAGCGCTGCACGGCTCCGAGTGCGTCCAGCCCGCTCGCATCGGGAAGGTTCAGATCCAGCACGACGCAATCCGGCCTGGCGACGCCCAGGTGGAGCCGGGCCTCGTCGAGCGAACGCGCCCACACGATGTCGAAGTCGACGGCCGCGTCCTCTGCCATCTCCTCGACCAGCACGGCATCGCCGAAATCGTCCTCGATCAACAGCAGGGACACCACGCCGACCGGCGATGGTCCGGCTCCCACGATCTCGGTTCGGGTCACACCGTCTTCGACACTCCTCATGCGACGCAACCCGACTCGAGAGTGGCGGGCGCCGCGAGATTCGGCGGCGCGGGCAGCTGCCCGCGCCGGACGGAGGACCGCATCACCGATCCAGCCGCATGTGATGACCCTCGACGAGGTCCCGCGCCAGATCGGTCACCTTGCGGTTCATCTGCTGGGAGGTGCGGCGCAGCACATCGAAGGCCGCCTCCGCGGAAATGTCCTCCACCGCCATCAGCAACCCGATCGCCTTGCCGATCTCCCTGTTGCTCTCCAGGCCGGCGCGCAACGATGCGATGTCCTCGCCACGGGTGGCGGCCGTGGCGGTGACCGACGCGAACGCGGTCAGGACACTGGCATGATCCGCCGCGGAGGTGTCGAACACACCTGGACGGTCGGAGAACAGATTGAGTGCTCCGACCTTCCGCTCGTCGATCAGCAACCGAAATCCCATCGCACCGCGAACCGGGGTGGACTCGACGAGCACGCGCGCCAACTCGGGCCACGCCGATCCACCGCGCAGATCCGCCTCGATCTGCGGGGCCGCCTCCTCGATGGTGTCGAGACACGGACCCTGTCCGAGCTCACGCTCCAGCTGATCGATGCGGGCGGCCACCGGATCGGTCGCCGCCACCGTGACGTACTCGTCTCCCTGCCGCATCATCACGCTGGCGCGATCACAGCCCGGAACGAGAAGCGTCGCCGCGACACAGATGGCGGCGTACACCTGCTCCGTGTCGGCCCCGTCGTAGAGGATCCGCGCCAGGTTGGAGAACACGAGGCCCGGGTCGGAGCCGTGGACAACCGACCGGCTCGCGCCATTGTCGCTGTCGATCACCGAAATGCCTCCGGGCTGGAGGCGACATTCGCCCCGGTCGGGGATGTACTGGACGCGGGTAACACGCTCATCGATGGGTCATTCCTCCTGCAAGGCCGGGCCCCGTCGCTACGCAGCATCGACTCGACCCCGCGGACACGGCGACAGAACGGGCTGCTTGTTTAACCCGCACCGATGGTACCCCTGGGCGTGTCTCCCCCGACCGGAAGGCCCGATGCCGCCCCCGCCGTCGCGGGCCACGGCTCGGGGTGACGCAACCCGCCGACACCCAAACAAAGGTAAGGTTCACCTAACTCACTGGGAATGCACATCCACCTCCCGGATTGCCCCTCTGCGAGTGGTCGACGAGGCACCGGCAGCGTCGGCTTCCCCCGTGCCCCGCGACGACGAGGATGAACCGAACGATGACGCTGCTGCTGGAAAAGCGGACCGCCCTTGCCCGCACGATGCTGGGCGAGGACAACTACCGCCGCGTCCTGCGCGTGCTCAACGACCGCAGGCAGAAGCCCCGCGTCGGCAAGGTCCGGTTCGGGGACCTGCGCCGGATCGAGCCGATCTGCCGCGAGTACGGCTTCGAGCGGGGCCGGCCCGTCGATCGCTTCTACATCGAGGGGTTCCTCGACACCCACCGTCATCTCGTCACCGGGACGGTGCTGGAGATCGGCGAGCGAACCTACACCGAGACCTTCGGTGAGGGGGTCACCCGATCGGACATGCTGCACGTCGCCGATGTCGCCGGCGCCACGTTCGTCGCCGACCTCACAGACGCGCCGAACGTCCCGAGCGACACCTACGACTGCATCATCCTCACGCAGACACTGCAGATGATCTTCGACACGAAAGCCGCCGTCGACACACTGCATCGCATCCTCAAACCCGGCGGCGTCGTGCTGTGCACCGTTCCCGGCATCAGCCAGATCGCGGACCCCGTGTGGAACTCGACCTGGTACTGGTCGTTCACCGAACTGTCGGTGAACCGACTGTTCGGCGGGCCGTTCCCCGCGGAGGGAGTCGCGGTGCGGGCGTACGGGAACGTGCTGGCGGCGACCGCCTTCCTGCACGGCATGGCCGATCGGGAACTCAAGCGACAGGAACTGAACGTCTTCGACCCCGAGTACCCGGTGATCGTGGCCGTGGCGGCACGCAAGGGCGCCGATGTCACGACGTGACGCACTTCTCGCGGGGCTCCGGTCGAGAGCCCGCCGACTGCGGCGACGCGGCGGAATCCTGATGTACCACTGCATCGCCGAGGAGACCGTCGACCCGTGGGCGATCTGCGTGACACCGCAATCGTTCGACGAACACATGGCGGTGCTCGCCCGCGCCGCCGTCGACCTCGGCACCTTCACCGGCGACGACGCGTACACGCGCGGGGGTGGGCGGATCGCGGTGACATTCGACGACGGCTACCTCGACAACCTCACCGCCGCGCTTCCGACACTCGAGCGCCACGGCGTTCCGGCGACGATCTTCGTCATCGGCAACGGCGTCGGCCGGACCCGCGAATTCTGGTGGGACGCACTGCAACGCGCCCTGCTGTCCGGTCCACTGCCGGAGACACTGGCCTTCCCGTTCGGCACCGGTCCGCACACCTACACACTCGACGAGCGCCCCGGGGACGACGCGGCGATCGGGGGTTGGCGCGCCGACTTCGACGCCGCGGTCACCTCACGCCAGAAGCTCTTCCGCGCACTGTGGGACGCCGTCGTCGTGCTGGACCCGGCCGAGCAGGACGACGCGATCGACCATCTGCTCGACTGGGCCGGCCAGCCGACGTCGACACCCGCCACGCGCGTGGCGGTCGACGAGGCGCAGTTCGCGCAGCTGGCCGCGCACCCACTGATCACCGTCGGCAGCCACACCCTCGACCACCCCTCTCTGACCGACCTGGCCCCCGAGCGGCAGGCCGCGCAGATCCGTGAGGGCCGCCGCCGAATGGAGGAACTCGCAGGGTGCCCGGTGACCCGATTCTCGTACCCGTACGGCCGGTTCGACGACACCGCCCGGGCAGCAGTGCGCGACATCGGCATCGAGATCGCCTGCACGAGCGTGCCGGTGCCCGCGGTCACGGGCGACGACCGACACGCGCTACCGCGACTGCAGCCGACGGAGATGGACGGCGACCGGTTCACCCGCTGGCTGCGCGAGGACTGCGGACTTCTCGCAGGTTCCGCAGGCTGATCGACGGGCCTGTGTCACGCGGGGCGACACAGCTGGTAAACCCCGTGTAACCACAGCCCCCGAGGGGTGTTCCTTCGGTGACACTGGGCGCCGACACCGTCCGCCCCTCGCCGTTGGAGCCCGATGACCCTTCCAGAAATCGCCCTCTCGAACGCGCCCGTGCCGGCGTCGGAGCACCGGCCGGCATCGGGGAACGAGAAGACGGCCGTGTCCCGCGACCTGGACGCAGACTGGTTGCGGCGGGCGCTCGGCACCTGCGGCTTCCTCGAGCAGTCCCGGGCGCTACCTCCCGGCGACGTCGCGGTGGTCACCTTCGCCGTGCGGTGGGCTCCGTTCGGCGGGTCGAGTCCGGGGGATCTGCTGGTCGCCTTCGGGGTGGGGCCGACGCGATTCCGGTCGATGCTGCGGGCCGCGCTGACGTCCCACGACACGGAGCAGTACCAGGTCCGGGAGATCAAGCGGGCGCTGCGTGACGACCTGACGGTGGCGTGGGGACTCCTTACCGGGTGACCCGAGACGGATATCAGTTGTGCACAACTAAACTGCGTACTACCATTCAGATGTGGCCAACGAACTCGCCCTCGACCAGCAGCTGTGCTTCGCGCTGTATGCCGCATCCCGGGCGATGACCGCAACCTACCGTCCGATGCTCGACGAGCTGGGGCTGACGTATCCGCAGTATCTGGTGCTGCTGACGTTGTGGGAGCGCGACGGTCGCGGAGTCCGTGAGATCGGCGATGCCCTCGACCTCGACAGTGGGACCCTCTCTCCACTGCTCAAGCGCATGGAGACACTCGGACTCATCGAACGTCGCCGGCAGTCGGACGACGAGCGGCGCGTCCTGATCCACCTCACGGACCACGGCCGCGAGCTCCGCGAGCCCGCACGGACCATCCCCCGACGCCTCGCCTCGTGCGCCGGCATGCCGCCGGAAGAACTCATCGCTCTCCGCTCGACGCTCAAGCACCTCACCGCCACCCTGCGAGCCACAACGGACCCCCGGTCCCCCGACTCCGCAACACCCTCCACCCACACAAGGAGAACCGAATGAACATCGTCTACACCGCAGAAGCCCTCGTCACCGGCGACGGTCGCAACGGCCAGGGCCGCACCAGCGACGGCCGCCTCGACCTGACCTTCGCGATCCCGACGGAGATGGGCGGGACCGGCGACGGCACCAACCCCGAACAGCTGTTCGCGCTCGGCTACGCGGCGTGCTACCACTCGGCGCTGCGCCTGGTGGCCCGCCAGGCCGGCGCCGATGTCACCGACTCCGCGGTCGGTGCGCGTATCGGCATCGGCCCGACCGAGGGCGGCGGATTCGGTCTCGAGGCAACCCTCGAGGTGACGCTGCCGAATCTGTCGCGCGAACAGGCTCAGGAACTCGCCGACAAGGCCCACCAGGTGTGCCCGTACTCGAACGCCACTCGCGGCAACATCGACGTCACCATCCTCGTCACGGGCGACGACGACTGACGCGCACCCACGAACCGACAGGACGGCCCGGAGCCGGGCCCGCTTCGGCGGGAACGGCAGCCGGGCCGCACTGCGCTCCACCGTGCGGGCCTTGCGCCCGACGGGCGGAGCAGGTCAGAACCCGCCCAGGCCCTTTCCGATCATCACGGCACCCATGATCGCCAGCACGATCGCCATGACCGCGTGGTTCTGTTCCTGCAACCAGGTCTTCGCCGATGCCAGAGGATCCCGAAGGCGGTCGGCCGCGAGCGCGTATCCGATCACCGGGATCAGCACCGTCGACCCCGCGATCAGCGTGAACACGACGAGCGCGATCACGTCCCCTCCCGCACTCGAGCCGCCCGCGCCGATGGTCACGCCGGCCGACACGCACAACAGCAGGTTCTTCGGGTTCACCGCCGCCAGCACTACCCCGAGACCTGCGGCCTTCGGTAGCGTCAGCTGATCGATCGCCTGCATCCACTTCGGAGTCGACGTGTCGGCGCGATCGCGCCACTGCTTGGCCGCGAGCAGCACGAGCAGAACGCCCAGTACCACCTTGATCCACGACACCGAGGACGAACCGTCCTCGTCCGATGCGCCGACCGCACCCGACAAGAGGATGAAGACGCCGGTCGCGGCGACGATCCCGACGATCCACCCGATGCCGAATCCGACGCTGGCGCTGCCCGCATTCGCCGACAGCAGCATCAGAATGGCGGCGACGATCGGAATCGGCGAGATCGCCACACCGACCGCGAGCGGTAGCAACGCACCGATGACTTCACCCATGCGACGACGGTAGGTGCGGGGCGTGGTGGCGCGCCTCGCCCAAACCGAATGAGATCACTCCCGGCTGCCGCCCCCGTCATCGTCGCTCGGCACCGTCCCGAACCGGTAGGTGACACCGGTGAGACGTTCGGACAGTCCCCAGAGCGACGCGGCGACAGCCCGGTCCTGCGACCTGCCGCTCGAGCCCACGGTCTTGGGATGCCCGCGCTGCTCGAAGGGCCCGTCCGGCCCGAGGTAGCTGCCCGAGACCGCCGACGGGGACGTTGCCGCCCACAACTCGGGAAGAGCACCCATCTCGGCGCTCTGCGCGAACAGGTTGCCGATGCCCATCAGCCTGTCCCAGACGGACTGGGTGTGCCCCTGCAGTCCGGTGGACGCATAACCGGGGTGAGCGGCAAGCGATTTCACCGCGGACCCGGACGCGCGGAGGCGGCGATCCAGTTCGTACGCGAACATCAGGTTCGCCAGCTTGGACTGACCGTACGCGGGCCACCTGCTGTAGCTGCGGTGCTGCCAGTTCGGGTCGTCGAGGTTGATGGAGCCGATCCGGTGCATCAGGCTCGACATCGTCACCACGCGATCGGTGATGCGGTCCAACAGCAGTCCGGTGAGTGCGAAGTGTCCGAGGTGATTGGTTCCGAACTGGGTCTCGAATCCGTCGGCGGTGGTGGACTTCGGCACCGCCATCACGCCGGCATTGTTGACCAGGACGTCGACCTTCTCGACTCCCTCGGCGAACTCACGCACCGAGGACAGGTCCGCGAGATCGAGTCGTCGCACCTGCGCGTTCGCGCCGATCTCCGCGGCCACCGGGGCGGCCTTGTCCACGCTGCGGCAGGCGAGGATCACGGTGGCGCCCGCCCCGCCGAGCGCCTTGGCCGTCACGGCCCCGAGGCCGCTGTTCGCGCCGGTCACCACATAGGTGCGGCCGGTCTGGTCGGCGATGTCACGAGCAGTCCATTTCCCCATGACCGCGACCCTACCCACCGTGAGGAACATGTCGAGCCGAACGAGGATCGAGCGGGGGCGAACAGACGTTTGCCCCCGCTCGTCAGACGACGCTGATCACCTACCGCTCTGGAAGCCGAGCGTGATGGAGCCCAACAGCGCGAGCAGCGGCAGCAGCGAGTCAGCGGACGAGCCGTTGCCTTCCTCCTCCACGGCGGGAGGGCAGGGGTCGGTGATGAAGCCGAAGGCCATTTTTCACTCCAATTCGTCAGACCCGATGCCGCCCGTCGGCAACGGCGTCCGCGGCACGCTATCCCAGTGGTAGTGGCACCGGTGGCGGAATCGAAGGAGTTCTCGCACAAAGGGTCCTAACGTTCGACACCACTGAAGGGCACGGTGACGAAGCTCGGCGCGGCCTCGTCCAACTGCAGGTGCTGAGGGCGGAGCCCACTGTCCGCGCGCATCGGACCGAGCGGCAGATACCGAGGGGCACTGAGCGCGTACACGTCGACCCGGAGCCGATGACCGGGCTGGAGGATCGCGTCTGTCGCGAGCAGGTTCACGTCGAGCACGGTCGGCTCACCGGGAACCGTCGGCTGCCGTGTGTCCAGGGTGAGGTGATGGTGGGCGTCCGTGTAGTCGCCGTTCGGAGCCTTCTGCGACTTCGAGTCGTCGACCGCGCGCAGCGACGACGTGAGTGCGCCGTTGCTCAACGCCGTCGAGCGGCCGTCGGGCGCGACGTCGTTGAGCGTCACGGCCCAGAAGCCGTCCGTCCCGTCGTGCACGGTGTTCAGGTGCACGTTGATCGGACCGGACACTACGGTCGGCTCGGTGACGGGTGCGCTGGTGAACGTCAGTCCGTCGCCCTCCTGTGTACGCGAGTCCGTGGTGCACACGGTGCCGAGCGCGACGAATGCGCCTGCGGTGCCCTGAGCGGCGTCGCGGGAGCAGAGGCTGCGCAAGCCGGGAGCGACCGTGAGCCGGGTGCTGCCGGCGGGCGCGTCGGACACCAGGCTGCCGTCGTGCACGCTGTGGCCGGCGGTTCCGCTCGGCGCCGCCGACAGGTACAACCGTTCGTACTCGACCCCGGCGCGCGGGAACTGGTCCGTCGTCGTCCACCCGCCTCCCTGCTGCCACAGTGTGACCGGGCCGTACTCGTCGATCCCGTTGTCGATTCCCTTGAGCCACTTGTCGAACCACGCCCGTTGCAGGACGTCGATGCGCGGTGGGGCACCCGCCTTTCCGAATCCCTGTCCCGGGTTCAGGTGGTACGTGTCGCCCATGACCAGCTGTTTCCGGCCCGGCGGCAGGTCGATGGCGTTGTAGATCCGCGGCTCGCTGTTGGCGAAGATGTCGTGCCAACCACCGAACACCATCGTGGGGACCTCGATGGCGTCGACCTTCGCCAACCGTTCCCGGTAGAACGGACCGTCCTGCGCGACGTCGAGGGTGGACGGGGCGATCCCGTCGATCGTCGGGGCCGACAGCGCCTCCGCCAGCTCCGGCAGCAGCGTGCCCGGGCTCTCGAGACGGTCCGCGAGCCACCGCTGATCGATCTGTCCCCGCAGCAGATCCTGGGCGTTGGGAATGAGTTTCGTGCCGTTCACCAGCGACAGCCACAGCGGCATGAAGCCGACACCGAGCCCGCCTCCGGTGCCGACGATGTCGCGGAGCAGGTCGTTGCCCGGCTCGACCGCGAAGATGGCCTCGAGCGCGTCGGGGCGGTGACCTGCGGCCTGCACCGAGTTGATCCCCGAGTAGGACACGCCACCCATGCCGACCGCGCCGTCCGACCACGACTGCGCGCTCGCCCAGTCGATGATCTCGACACTGTCCTGCTGCTCCCGCGGGCCGAGCACGTCCCACACCCCCTGCGAGAACCCGGTGCCGCGAGCGTCGACGACGACCTGCACGTAACCGCTCTGCACGAGGGGGCGATTGACCCCGAACGCCTTCATGCCGCCGCCCGCGACCAGTCCGGTGAGCTCCGAGATCCCGTCGAGCGGCGTCCCGGTGAGGTTCAGTTCGTTGAGGAAGGCGGTCAGGTTCTCGCCGACCCCGGGGAGCGAGAGCCCCGCGTCGGCGACCGCGCTGACGAGCTTCGTGTACGGGGTCACGTTGACGACCGTGGGCAGCTTCTCGCCGACGGCGCGACCGGAGGGGTCGGCCGGGCGGTAGACGTTGGCACGCAGAACGGTGCCGTCGCTCATCGTGATCGGCACGTCCCACTCGATCGCGATGCCGGGATGCCGTGGCGACCCGTCGGCAGTGGCCTGCCATTGCTGCGCGGCCGCACCGCCTGTGGGATCTGCCACCGCGACATACGGAGCCACGACGACCCCGGCCCCCAACGTCAGCGCAGTCACGACCGCGCCCACCACCGTCCCCCGTCCGCGCACCCGGCCCCCTCGTGTCGGCGGGCACCGAGTGTGGAGTGATCGGCGCCACAGAAACCTACCGGAGGGTAGCCGCTCCCCCGACCCCGGTCAACGACTGCGAATTCGCACCGCAGGGCCGGTGCGCCTACCGTTGCTCCGTGCCCTCCGCCCCGTTGCCCGTGCGTGACGGCCTCAACCCGACGAGGTTGCGGCTGCCCGCGGACAGCGGCTGCGCAACGGTTCTCGAACACCTGATCACCCGATTTCCCGAGGACGCCGAACGTCTCCGGGAGAAGGTCGCGGCAGCCGAGGTCGTCGACGGCTCCGGTGTGCCCATCACACCCGAAACCCGTTATCGAGCACACACGTTCGTCTACCTGTACCGCGACCCCGCCCGGGAACCTCGGGTGCCGTTCGAGGTGGACGTCCTTCATCGCGACGAGGACCTCCTGGTCGTGGACAAGCCGCATTTCCTGGCGAGCACCCCGCGCGGCAGGCACGTCGTCGAGTCGGCCCTCGTCCGATTGCGGCGCGATCTGGACCTGCCGGATCTCACACCCGCGCACCGGTTGGACCGGGTGACGGCCGGCGTACTGCTGTTCACCATCAGACCGCAGGTTCGTCGGGCGTACCAGGAGTTGTTCGCACAGCGGTCCGTCACCAAGGAATACGAGGCGGTCGCGGGATTCGACCCGCGTCTGACGATGCCGACGATCGTGCGGAGCCGGATCGTGAAGCCCGAGGGGGAACTGCGCTGCGTCGAAGTCGCGGGGGAACCCAATGCGGAGACCGTGATCGAGTTGATCGAGGCCGGGGATCGACACGCCCGCTACCGACTGCTGCCCCGGACCGGCAAGATGCATCAACTTCGTGTGCACCTGAACTCGCTCGGCGTTCCCATCGTCGGTGACAACTTCTATCCGACACTCCGCGACGTTGCGCCCGAGGACTATTCGAATCCGCTTCAGCTGCTGGCACGGTCACTGAGCTTCGTCGACCCCATCACCGGAGAGGCGCGAACATTTACCAGCAGGCGGCGTCTGGCGGCGGAAATCTGAGGCAATCGAGACTCGAAAGTGGCCTGAATCACAGTATCTTGCATCTGAAATGCAAATTAAATAACTTCGGTTCATGAGCCTTTCAGCAGCATCCAAGGAAGTCATCATCGCCACCCTCCCCGCAGTCGGAGGGGCCATCGGCGACATCACTCCGCTCTTCTACAAGAAGCTGTTCGCCGCGCACCCGGAGCTCGAGCGCGACCTCTTCAACCGCGGCAACCAGAAGCAGGGCGAGCAGCAGAAGGCTCTTGCCGGTGCGGTCGCCGCATACGCCACCATGCTCGTCGGCGACAACCCGCACGCCACCGACGCGATCATGTCCCGCATCGCGAACAAGCATGCGTCGCTTGGCATCACGGCCGACAGCTACCCGATCGTCCACACGCACCTGTTCGCCGCCATCGTCGAGGTCCTCGGCGAAGCGGTCACGCCCGAGGTCGCCTCGGCTTGGGACGAGGTGTACTGGCTGATGGCCAATGCCCTCATCGCCGCCGAGCACAAGCTCTACGCCGACTCGGGCGTCGAGGACGGCCAGGTGTGGCGCGAGGTCACCGTCGCGCGCAAGGTCACACAGTCCCCCGAGACCGTGTCCTTCGTGCTCGCCTCCCCCACCGGCGAGCCGCTGCCGAAGCACCTTCCCGGACAGTACATCTCGGTCGCCGTCAACCTGCCCGACGGCGCCCGGCAGATCCGCCAGTACAGCCTCGTCGGCGCTCCCGGCGCCGCCGAGTGGCAGATCACCGTCAAGGCCGTACCCTCCCTCGCCGCAGCCCCCGCGGGTGAGGTCTCGAACTTCCTGCACGCGAACGTCGTGGAGGGGGACACCCTGCAGGTGTCGCTCCCGTTCGGCGATCTCGTTCTCGAGGAGGGCGACGCGCCGCTGCTGCTCATCTCCGCGGGCATCGGCTGCACGCCGATGATCGGCATGCTCAACCATCTCGCCGAAACCGGTGCCGAGCGGAACGTGTCGGTGCTGCACGCCGACCGCTCGCCCGATCACCACGCCCACCGCGCCGAGCTCAGCGAACTGGTGGAGCGCATCCCCTCCGCCACCATGCACCGCTGGTACGAGGACCTGGCCGACCTGACCGAGCAGGACACCCTGCACCTCGGCCGGACCGACCTGTCGAAGATCGAGATCGCCGACGGCACCCGCGTCTACCTCTGCGGCCCGCTGCCGTTCATGCACTCCATCCGCGACACCCTGATCGACCGTCAGGTCCCGGCCGACTCCATCCGCTACGAGGTCTTCGGCCCCGACAGCTGGGCGCCCGTCGGCTGACACGGACACGACCGGGTGCGGCCCGGGCTCGTCACGAGCCCGGGCCACACCCGTTTCCCGCCGTCGCACAATGGCATGAACGGTTCCGTTCAGTCGATCTGACCGAGTGAACGGAACCGTTCATGCCGTCGGGCATGCGTACGTCAGGCGGCGGCGGTGATCTCGTTGGGCGTGTGCTCGAGCTGAGCGGTCGCGGTCACGGCACCGGTGGCCAGGTCCACGGCGTGCAGTTCACCGGTGGCCGGCTCGGTCACGTACGCGATCGCGCCGGAGACCGCCAGCGTCGGCCGCGGATCCTGCCACTCCAGCGGCTCGGTCCACGGATCGACGACGGCGATCTTCCGCGTCACCGTCGCGGTGACGGGGTCGATCACGTGGAGGGCGCCGTCGGTTCCGAGAACGAGCGCCTCACCCTGCGGGCCGCGACCCAACGATCGGAACGAGTAGCTGGTCCCGAGGTCGACCGGCGTCAGCCGGTTCGCAACGGTGTCGACGAGCATCACCCGCTGCGGGCGCTCGAGTTCCGCGTCCTTGTCGGTCTTGTAGTCCCCCAGCACGATCGGAGAGGCCTCGCTGCCGGACTGGTTGCCGATCCGGCCGTACACGTCCGGGCTCTGGATCTTGTTGATCACACCGTCGCGGACCACGAGAACACCGTCCTGGCAGCCGAACACGAGCACCTCGTCGGCGGCCGCGGCCTCGCCGTGCACACCCGGGCACTGCTCGTTGCGAGCGACCTCCTTGCGGTCGGCGTCGAGAACGACGACGCCACTCCGCGATTCCGCGTTGCCGACGGTGGTGACCATCCCGCCGTCGGCCAGGTCGACCGCAACGCCGTGGTGCGCCTCGGGCGTCTGATGGATCGCCGTCTCGGGCTTCCCCTCCGACAGCCGGTGCGGGTCGAAGGTCTGGACCTGACCGGTGCCGTCGGCGAAGAGAGTCGTCACGTCGGCATGTCGGACGACGTGCCCGGGCTTCTCGGCGTCGAAGGACCAGTCGGCGAGTGCAGGAGCTGCGGTGTAGTGGTGGGAGTGGTCGCCGTGCGGCTCCGACCACGCTCCCGTGTCGAGAACCCGGAACCCTGATCCGGCGGAGATCAGGACGTGCCGGCCGTCGCCCGCCGCATTGAGTCGGGTGAAGCCGTCGAGGTCGAACTCGGCCACCGGCTCGAGGCTCGAGGCGTCGAGAACCGTGACGCCGCCGTCGTGGGTGACGGCGAGGCGCGGCGCCGCCGTCGACACCTCCGTCGGAGCGACCGGCGCAGCGGTCGACTCGTCGGCGGGGGTGGCGTCGGTGGAACCGGCACAGCCGGTCAGCAGGGTCGCGAGGGCGATCGCCGGTACGACGACCCGAAGAGTTGCGGTCATGCGGACGACTATCATCGGCAATGAAAACTATTGTCAAAGTCGATTGTGTGCATGTGTTCCGCCCGGAATCACAAAACGCCGACCGCCGAGACTTGACTGGTTCCAAAGTAGGGGCAATATTGACCACGTGTCCCCGACACCGGACTACGCAGGCCGACTGCGCGCAGCGGATCTCCGGGCGACCCGGCCCCGGGTCGCCGTGATGGGCGCCGTGCACGCCCTCCCCCACGCCGACACCGAGTCGATCTACACAGCCGTCCGCGTCGAACTCCCCGACGTCTCCCGCCAGGCCGTCTACGACGTGCTGCACGCACTGACGGCCGCGCACCTCGTCCGCCGGATCCAGCCCGCGGGATTCGTCGCACGCTACGAGTCGAGGGTCGGCGACAACCACCATCACGTCGTCTGCAGGTCCTGCGGGACCATCGCGGACGTCGACTGCTCGGTCGGTGAGGCACCCTGCCTGACCGCCTCGGACGACAACGGCTTCAACGTCGACGAAGCCGAGGTCATCTACTGGGGTGTATGCCCCACCTGCTCGTCATCACCACCTCCGCTCGACCCGTGACAACAGCCCAATCACCGGTATCCGGAAGGAAGTGCGAAGTGTCAGAAAGCGAAAACCCGGTAATCCCCTCCCCCACCCCGCAGGCCCACCGCCCGCTCACGAACAGGGACTGGTGGCCCGAGCAGGTCGACGTCTCGGTCCTGGACAAGAACGGACCCAAGTCGAGCCCGCTGGCTGCCGACTTCGTCTACTCCGAGGAATTCGCCAAGCTCGACGTCGAAGCGCTCAAGCGCGACGTCTTCGAGATCATGACCAGCTCCCAGGACTGGTGGCCCGCCGACTACGGCCACTACGGCCCGCTCTTCATCCGGATGAGCTGGCATTCGGCCGGCACCTACCGCACCCTGGACGGTCGCGGCGGCGGCGGCGAGGGCGCGCAGCGCTTCGCCCCCCTCAACAGCTGGCCCGACAACGCCAGCCTCGACAAGGCCCGCCGCCTGTTGTGGCCGGTCAAGCAGAAGTACGGCCAGAAGATCTCCTGGGCCGACCTGATCGTGTTCGCAGGCGACTGCGCCATCGAACACATGGGCCTGCCCACCTTCGGGTTCGGGTTCGGCCGCGAGGACATCTGGGAACCGGAGGAGATGTACTGGGGCCCGGAGGACACCTGGCTGGGCGACGAACGCTACAGCGGCGAACGCGACCTCGCGAACCCGCTCGGCGCCGTCCAGATGGGCCTGATCTACGTCAACCCGGAAGGCCCCAACGGCCAACCCGATCCCGTTGCCGCAGCCCGCGACATCCGCGAGACCTTCGCGCGGATGGCGATGAACGACGAGGAGACCGCCGCACTGATCGTCGGCGGCCACACCTTCGGCAAGACCCACGGCGCCGGCAACGCCGACCTGGTGGGTCCCGAACCCGAGGGGTGTCCCCTCGAAGCGCAGGGGCTGGGCTGGAAGAGCTCGTACGGCACCGGGGTCGGTAAGGACGCCATCACCAGTGGGCTCGAGGTGGTGTGGACGCCCACCCCGACGAAGTGGGACAACACCTTCCTGGAGACGCTCTACGGCTACGAGTGGGAACTGACCAAGAGCCCCGCCGGGGCCTGGCAGTACACGGCGAAGGACGGCGCGGGCGCCGGCACCGTCCCGGACCCGTTCGGTGGGCCGGGACGCGCCCCGACGATGCTGGTCACCGACGTGTCGATGCGGGTGGATCCCACGTACGAGAAGATCACCCGACGCTGGCTCGAGCATCCCGAGGAACTGAGCGACGCGTTCGCCAAGGCCTGGTACAAGCTCCTGCACCGCGACATGGGCCCGGTCTCGCGCTACCTCGGCCCGTGGGTCGCGGAGCCGCAGCTGTGGCAGGACCCCGTTCCCGCGGTCGACCATTCGCTCGTCGACGACGCGGACGTCGCCGCGCTCAAGGCGAAGGTGCTCGAATCCGGACTCTCCGTGGCGCAGCTCGTGTCCACCGCGTGGGCCGCAGCGGCCAGCTTCCGCGGCACCGACATGCGCGGCGGAGCGAACGGCGGCCGCATCCGGCTGGCCCCCCAGAAGGACTGGGAGGTCAACCAGCCCGCCGAACTGGCCGAGGTGATCGGCACCCTCGATCGGGTCCGGGAGGACTTCGAGGCCAGCGGCAAGAAGATCTCGTTCGCGGACCTCGTGGTGCTGGCCGGCTCGGCGGGCGTCGAGAAGGCCGCGAAGGACGCCGGCCACGACATCACGGTGCCGTTCGCTCCGGGTCGCACCGACGCGTCCCAGGAGGACACCGACGTGGAATCGTTCGGCTTCCTCGAGCCGCGCGCCGACGGCTTCCGCAACTACCTCCGCGCCGGCGAGAAGCTCGCGGCGGAGAAGCTGCTGGTGGACCGGGCCTACATGTTGAATCTGTCGGCGCCGGAGATGACCGTCCTCGTCGGCGGCATGCGTGCGCTCGGCGCGAACGTCGGCGGCACCGCACACGGTGTGTTCACCGACCGGCCCGGCACGCTCACGAACGACTTCTTCGTGAACCTGCTCGACATGGGCACGGTGTGGAAGGCATCCGAGGGCGCCGAGAACGTGTACGAGGGCACCGACCGCGCCACGGGCGCGGCCAAGTGGACCGCGACGGGCGCCGACCTGGTGTTCGGGTCGAATTCGATCCTCCGGTCGCTCGCCGAGGTCTACGCATCCGACGACGCGAAGGACAAGTTCGCAGCGGACTTCGTCGCGGCGTGGGTGAAGGTGATGAACAACGACCGATTCGACCTCTGATCCACCACGCAACGGCTGGAGGTGCCCTTCGTCGCGTCCACGCGCACGAAGGGCACCTCCAGCCGTTCGGGGGCACTAGGGTGTCCCGAATGGTCGACCAGCAGACGTGGGAGCGCCGAACCGAGTGGCCGATGGCCGGGGTGGCCCTCCTCTTCCTCGTCGCGTACAGCTGCCAGGTGCTGCTGACCCTGACCCCCGCGTGGCACGCGGTCTGCGAAGCCGTGATCACCGGGTCGTGGGTGCTGTTCGTCGTCGACTACGTCGTCCGGCTGGTTCTCGCGGAGCGGCGACTGCACTGGTTCCTCCACCACCTGCTGGAGTTCCTGGTGGTGGTGCTTCCGGCGATTCGTCCGCTGCGCCTGTTGCGGCTGGTGGCGATGGTGACGGTTGCACAGCGTGCGATCGGCGGCGCGATCCGCGGCAAGGTGCTCGTCTACACCATCTGCACCTCGACGCTGCTGCTGTACGTGGCGTCGCTGGCGATGCTGGAAGCCGAGCGCGGCCACCCGGATTCGAGCGTGAAGTCGTTCGGCGAGGCGCTGTGGTGGTCGATGACCACGGTGACCACCGTCGGCTACGGCGACTACTCGCCGGTGACCACCACCGGACGACTCATCGCGGCCGCGCTGATGATCGGGGGGATCAGCCTGATCGGTGTGGTGACCGCGACCATCGCGTCGTGGATCGTCGAGCAGGTGGCGGAGGAGGACGCCGCCAAGCAGGCGGCGACGGCGAATCAGATCGAGGAGCTGCGGCACGAGGTCCGGCGGTTGACCGAGTCCCTCCGGGCCACGGAACAGAAGATGCCCACCTCGTGACGAGATGGGCATCTTCGGTGCAAGTCGACTCGCACGATGGCGACCCTGACGGGACTCGAACCCGCGACCTCCGCCGTGACAGGGCGGCGCGCTAACCAACTGCGCCACAGGGCCTTGCATTGACGACAATCAGCAAATCCCCACCTCGGACGAGGAGGGGATTGTGATCGATCGTGGTGGCCAGGGCCGGGATCGAACCGGCGACCTTCCGCTTTTCAGGCGGACGCTCGTACCAACTGAGCTACCTGGCCGGACGGCACCCGAACCGAATGCCAATCACTCGGTGTGACAATCACTCTCACACGCAAGAGCGACCCTGACGGGACTCGAACCCGCGACCTCCGCCGTGACAGGGCGGCGCGCTAACCAACTGCGCCACAGGGCCTTGCTCCGAGACACTTTCGCATCTCATCAGACCTGAAACCTAGCAGGCGAACCCGCCACTTCCCAAATCTGTACCCCCTACGGGATTCGAACCCGCGCTACCGCCTTGAAAGGGCGGCGTCCTAGGCCGCTAGACGAAGGGGGCCCACCGGATTGCTCCGGCCGGTACCCTCAACGGCTGTTCCGTTGGGAGCTCGCATAGCTTAGGACACATCTTTCCCAGAACTCAAATCGACTGGTCATCACTTGTTTTTGCGTCGTTCTCGACCTTCTCGGCCGCGATCTCCTCGGCAGCGGCGAGCGCGAGCGGCGTGAGGTCCTGCCACCCGTTCCGTCGCCATTCCTCCAGCCAGCTCTCGGACGCCATGGCCTCGAGCAGGACCTCGAAGGACTCCTCGAAGCGCTCGCGCAGCCCCGTGCTGTCGGTCGTCATGTCGAGCATGTACCGCTGGCCGGCCAGGCATGCACCGAGCACCCGGCTGAACACGGCCGGATCGGCGCCCGGCCGCAGATCGCCCACGCGTTGGGCGCGAAGCACCAGTTCGTGAGCGGTGAGCCCCCAGACCTGCGTTCCACCGGAACGGACGTCGGAATAGAACTCGGGCTCGATGATGAGCCGAAACTCGGCCTGGACGATGACCTCGTCGGCGAATCGTTCGGCGAGGTCGACGATGATCCCGTGCAGCACCTGGAAGGGATCGGCATCGACCCGCTTCCACCGGTCTATTGCGTCGGTGTACCTGTCCAGCGCCGCCGACAGCACTGCTCGCGCGAGATCTTCCTTCGACTCGAAGTGGAAGTACATCGCGCCCTTGGTCGCGTGTGACCCCTCGAGGATCGTGTTGACCGACGCCGCTGCGTAACCACGCCGGGCGAATTCGACGGCGGCTGCCTCGACGATCGCCGCGCGGGTGCGCCGCGCTCGTTCCTGTTGACGTGCCATGTGAGCTTGTCTCGCCTCCGAAACCTGCAAGTCGTGTCCGTCCGCCCCGACAGGCCACAGAAGACCTCGACCAACACTAACCCCGGCCGAGCGGAATTTGTGCACACGAACGTCCGAGTCCGAATGTTATAGTTCTTACCCTCGAGTAAGGTGGAGCCCGAGGTAGAACACACCGAGTGGTACGCTTCACCCGAGCTCGGGTGCGCCGCAGGGGGTGCGCACCCGAGTTCGACTCACCCTTCGGGACGGATCCTCAGAGCCAGTCGCGCCTCTTGAAACTCCAGTACAGCCCGAAACCGAGCCCCAGCAGCAGCGCCGCACTCAGCCAAAATCCGAGCGGATCGCCGAAGCCGGGAAACGGGATGTTCTGCCCGAAATAACCGGTGACGCCCGTCGGAATCGCGATGATCGCGGCCCAGGCCGTCAACTTCTTCATCGTCTCGTTGAGCGAATTCCCCTGCATCGCAAGATGCGTCGCGAGAATCGACTCGATCGTGTCCCGCATGCCGTCGATCCGCTCCGTTGCCCGCAGCGTGTGGTCGTAGACGTCCTGGTAATACGGCACCAGATCGCCGGCAACGACGTGCGACCCCTGCCGTAGCAGAGCGCTGAACACCTCGTTCATCGGCAGGACCACCCGGCCGAGATGTGCCACCGCCTTACGCAGCACGAAACTCCGAAGCTGCACCGCGTTCTTCCGGCCTGCCCCCAGGAGCAGCTCGTCCTCGAGCTTCTGAATCCTGTCGTCGAGCGAGTCGATCACCGCGAAGTACCCGTCCACCAACTCGTCGAGCACGGTGTGCAGCAGGAAGCCGACACCGTGCGTCAGCAGGTCCGCGTTGTCGTCCCACTCCTCCAGGACCGGCTCGAGCTCGAAGCGGTCGTCGGCGCGCACGGTGACGAGCGCGCGGGCAAGCACGAAGATCGACAGGTCTGTGCCGTCGAGGCGGTCCGTCGCGGCGTCGTACCGCGCCGAGCGAGTGTGCAACAGGCTGTGATCGCGAAACCGAACCAGACGCGGCCGCTGACGTCCCGAGAGCACCCCCTCGATCGCGAGAGGGTGCAACTCCACTTCCCCGCCGATCAGCGGCGACAGTGCGACGACGTCCGCGACCGACGGAGCGAGAAGATCCACCCATATCAGGGCGTTCTCCTCGGTGCGGTGCGACGCGAGTTCCTCGAGCGGCAGGTCACTGCCGACCAGCACCCCGTCGATGTAGAGCCGATTGCGGATCGCGCACGAGACGTGCACGTCCGCCGTACCGGTCGAGTCCATCGGGCCTCCTGATCCTCGGCCTCAATCCTGACCCGACGGGCTCGCGCTCGCAGCCAACCGGGCCCACTCCGGCGGCGGGTTTCGTCGAGTCCGGCGCAGCCGGGGGTCATGTGGTGACCTCGGGCGCGGGCGCACTAGACTCCTGCAGCACTGCCCCTTTAGCTCAGTTGGTAGAGCTACGGACTTTTAATCCGCAGGTCCTCGGTTCGAGCCCGAGAGGGGGCACCACTCCCCACCAGGCACTGCGCCTGGTGGGGTTTTACGTTTTCCCGGCGTACGTGCCGAGGCGTGGTCACCGGGCTCGCCGCTGTGTGGGGCCGCCGAAGCAGTGCTCAACTTCGGCGGCCCCTCGCATCGGGCGCGCACCGACGAGAGTCCCTCGCGCCCGAAGGTTCAGATGTCCTCGTACCGTCGCGACCGGACGAGGACGTGATCGAGGTCGACGTGAGCCGCCAACTCGGTACGACGGGCCGCAACTGCCGCACGCACGCTCGGGAAACAACGGAAGCGGTCTTCCGCGTTCGTGACCTCGAGGACCCGTCGCGAACTTCGTCCGTCGGGAACGAGCAGCATCGCCAGCCCGCGCAGTTCCGCGCAGACCTGAGCCTCGACGAGCGCCTGCATCCCCGAGATCGACACGAAATCAGCTTGGGAGAGGTCGACGATCACCGTTCGATTCGCCCCGCGGATCGCCTCGCTCAGGCCTTCCCTCAGGATGGGGATCCCACGCGCGTCGACGTCGCCGACCACCGATGCGATGGTCGGGCCGGGTCCGCGCACACGGCACCGCCCGGCACCGTGAACGGACTCGACGAGCGGATTGGACAAGCAGTGAATGTGGACGCGCATGTCGGCCTCCAGACGATCGGCCCCAACTGAACTCTCAAACCGCGACGAGATGTCGCGAGGAGATCTGGGAATCGGACCGACAGCGCCACGGAGCCGTCAGCGTCGAAGTCGACCTCCTCTGTCTAGCACCGCACCGGGCGCCTGACAAGGGGGCACCCCCGAGCGCGTCCCAGCGCTGTGGGCGCGTCGAAATGCGTCGGATGGGACGCCATTTTGTTAACCCCGAATTTGCGGTCCGATGTGTCGCTCGTCACTTTTCGCACACCGTCCGACACCCGCCGACGGTCCGCCGAAGGCCGCCGAGAAAGCATGTCGACCAGCATCTTTCACGCTTGCATCGCAGGCGGGCAGTGGCGTCGGATCACCAAATCCACGGACTCGACTGGGTAACGCTTTACCAAAATCGGACGACTGGAATATCGGTACGGCCCCCGGTCTGATACCACTGAAAGGGCGGTGGTCGATGCAAAACGGCCAACTCGACTACAAATAAACAGCTTTCGTGGTCGAACCACGCCCTCCGCGCAGCGCACGAGCCCGTTGAACAGGACCGAAAGGCGGTGAGTGGAGATGAGAATTCCCCACGTCGCAACCCAGTCGACCCGACATGTGGCCAGGCTGTCCGGCACCTGTCCCGGCGAGCGCATCGTCGAATCCGCGGCCGTGCGGTCCACGGACGTCGATCTCGGTCACACCACCTTTCGGACGCTGGAGAACGAGGAGTTCTCGCCGCTCACCCCGTCCCAGGCCGCCGGACTCGGTCGTCTGGTCCGGACCATCGTGAACAACCACGCCGGCCTTCCTGGCGGCTTCGACACCGTCGAGGACCTGTGCCGTGGCCACCTCGCCACCAGCCTCGCCGCTCCCAGCACCGACCAGGTGCGGGCGGGCCTGCAGCGCACCCTGGACAAGTTGCGCGCCCTGCCTGCATGAACGGTCGGCGGATGCGCTGCGCCGTGGGTGTCGGCAGGTGCACGATCCGGTAAAGCAGGTCGACAGCGCATTCGCGGCGGGATCAGAATGGACTTCGGAGGTTCTAACCCTGGAGGCCGCCATGACCGTGAATGCCGCCGACGCCAACACCGCCACCTACACGGAGACGCGAGACCCCGCGCACGCCCGGGAGGTCCGCCGCGACATTCTCGTCGTGGCGACCGGAGTGGCCCTGGTGCTCTTGAGCCTGTGGGTGCCGGTCCGCGGTGACGAGCAGATCACCGCGACGATCCTGATTCTCGGCATGATCGCCTATTCGGCCGGACTCTGGGCGATGGCAACGGAATCCCGCACGAGCCACTGGGGTCTGGTGATCCTGGGCGCAGCACTCCTGCTCACACCGCTGGCCATGGCGTTCCCGTCGGGAACGACCACCGCCGCCGTGGTCGCGATCGCCGCAGGGGCGATAGTCGCGGCCGTCGGCATCCTCGGGCTGATGACGAACCGGGACGAGCAGCCGGCTCCCCAGCACAGCCGCTGACGTACGCGAGTCGATTCACCGTCTCGACAGCATCGTGAGCCGGGCAGCGAGTGCGAGTCCGACCGCGAGCAGCGCCGCGATGCAGCCGACCGCGCCCGGCCACCCGACCGCCCCGTAGGCGACGCCCACACCCGCGCCGACGACGCTCGATCCGAGGTAGTACGCGAACAGGTACAACGCCGACGCCTCGGCTCGGTGCCGCGTCGCCTGCAACCCCACCCACCCGCTCGCGACCGAGTGTGCCGCGAAGAACCCGGCGGTGAACAGCACCATCCCGCCGAGCACCCACGGCAACGACTCCACGAGCGTGCAGGCAATTCCCGCGGCACTGCACGCCAACGCCGCGAGCAACACCCATCGCCTGCCGAGGCGGTCCGCCAGGACTCCCGCGGTGGACGAGGTCACCGTCCCGGCGAGATAGATCAGGAAGACCAGCGCGACCAGCGAGGGTGCCAGTCGGAACGGCTCTCCGAGCAGCCGGAAGCCGAGGTAGTTGTAGGCGGAGACGAAGCCGCCCATGAGGATGAAGGCGAGGGCGAACAGGATTCGCAGTCGCCCGTCGCGGAGGTGCTCGGCCAGGTTCGCCGCCACCACGCGCAGACCCACCGGTTGTGGGCGGAACCGTCGGGACGCGGGCATCAGCCGCATCATCACGACCGCGGACAGCAGTGCCGCGACCGCGGCGGCCTGCATCGCCCAGCGCCAGGTCGTCACGTCGAGCAGCGTGGTCGGGATCATCCGCCCGACCAGACCGCCGATGGTGGTGCCCGCGACGTACCGGCCCATCGCGGCGCCGAGGTCGCCGCCGTCCACCTCCTCCGCGAGGTAGGCCATCGCCACCGCGGGGATCCCGGCGAGCGTGGCTCCCTGCAGCGCCCGCCCGGCGATCAGGATCTCCAGGGTCGGACTCAGCGGCAACAGCAATCCGATGGTGCAGGACGCGACCGCCGAGACGACCATCACGCGAGTGCGGCCGTACCGCTCGGAGAGGGCGCTGGCGGGCACGATGACCAGTGCCAGGACTCCCGTCGTGACCGACAGCGTCAGCGCCGCCGCGGCCGGTGCGACGTCGTAGTCGTCGGCGAGGGCGGGAAGCAGCGCCTGCACCGAGTACATCGAGACGAACGCCGCGAGGCCCGCCAGGAACAGGGCGAGGGTGATGCGGGTGTAGCCGGCGCTACCGCGGCGGTACGGCTCGGCTTCCGAGCGGACGTCGGTGTGGGTGGCGAGTGTCATGGAACCTCCACGACCAATCCTGATCCGCCACCACTCATCAGTAAAATGCGCGAAACTCGCCTTGCTCATGTAAATGTTGCATATGCTCAGCGCCGCGCTCCGCTGGTTCGTCGTCCTCGCAGAGGAAGGCCAGGTGACGGCGGCCGCGGACATTCTCGGGATCGCCCAGCCCACCCTGTCGCGCCGACTCGCCACCCTCGAACAGCAGATGGGCGTCCAGCTGTTCGACCGGCACGGTCGCCGGCTCACCCTCAACGGACACGGCGAGCTTCTCTTCCAGCACGCCCGTCGCGGTCTCGACGAACTCGACGCGGCCGAGTCCCGCATCGCGGAGCTGACCAGTCCGACCGACGGAACCGTCCGGCTCGACTTCCTGCATTCACTCGGCTCCTGGTTGGTGCCCGCCCTGATCCGCGAATTCCACAGCACCGCCCCGCGCATCCGGTTCGCCCTGCACCAGGACGCGTCCGGCCATCTCGCCGACCGGATTCTCACCGGCCACAGCGACCTCGCGGCAGTGTCCCCGAGGCCGCGCGCACCCGGTCTCGGCTGGCTGCTGCTCGACCATCAGCAGCTCGCACTGGCGGTGCCGACCGGACATGCGCTCGCCGGTCGCCGCGACATCGATCTGCGGGACGCCGCGGGCGAGCCGTTCATCGCGATGCACCCGAACTACGGGATGCGGCGGCTGCTCGACGAGGCCGCGGAGCGCGCGGGCTTCGCGCCCCGAATCGTGTTCGAGTCGAGCGAACTCCCGACCGCGACGGGACTGGTGTCGGCGGGGCTCGGGGTCGCGCTGGTACCGACCAGGGAGGCCGACCCCGAGGCGACCGGAGTGGTCCTCGTCCCGATCCGGGGATCGGACGCCGTCCGGGAGGTGGGGATGGTGTGGGCGCTCGGCAGGCCGCTCACCGCGCCCGCCCGGCGTTTCCGGGACTTCGTCGCGAACCGCACCGACGCTGCTCCGTGACCGACACACGCGGGGTGTCGGCGAGATCCGTTCCACGCCCGCCAACTCCGAGGGCCGACATGTAACGGAACGAACTCCCCTTCCGATTCTGTCCGGGTACCGGCCATCGGTGACCTCGAAGTTTCCTGGACGAATTCCGAGGTGGCCGCGCCGCGAGCCGAATAAGTTCTCAGACGATTCCCAGTTCGAGACCTGCTCGAAACCTGTCCGAGCAACCTACGGTCCCGTAGGCTGTTACGAGCCGATACCCGCGACACCTGGAGGCACAGCAATGGCGAGAGAGCTCACCCAACTCGAGTTGCTCAAGGAACTGGAGCCGGTGGCCGAAGCCAACCTCAACCGCCACCTGTCCATGGCCAAGGATTGGCACCCGCACGACTACGTCCCGTGGGACGAGGGCCGCAACTTCGCCGCGATGGGAGGCGAGGACTGGGCGGAGGAGCAGTCCCGACTCGATCCCGTCGCCAAGGCGGCGATGATCACCAATCTGCTCACCGAGGACAACCTCCCCTCGTACCACCGGGAGATCGCCGAGAACTTCTCCCGCGACGGCGCCTGGGGTACCTGGGTCGGCCGCTGGACGGCCGAGGAGAACCGGCACGGCATCGTGATGCGCGACTACCTGACCGTCACCCGCGGGGTCGACCCGGTCGCGCTCGAAGAGGCCCGCATGGTCCACATGACCAACGGGTACGCCTCGCCCGGAGACACCGAAGGGCTGCTGCACTCGGTCGCGTACGTCACCTTCCAGGAGCTGGCGACGCGTGTCTCGCACCGCAACACCGGTAAGGCGTGCAACGACGACATCGCCGACCGGATGCTCACGCGCATCGCGGCCGACGAGAACCTGCACATGATCTTCTACCGCAACATCTGCGAGGCGGCACTCGACGTGTCGCCCGACCAGACGATCGCGGCGGTCACCGACGTCCTCACGCATTTCCAGATGCCCGGTGCCGGCATGCCGAACTTCCGCCGCAACGGCGTCCTGATGGCCAAGCACGGCATCTACGACCTACGTCAGCATCTCGAAGAGGTCGTCATGCCGGTGCTGCGCAAGTGGAAGATCTTCGACCGCACCGACTTCACCGCAGCCGGCGAGGCGTCGCGGGAGGCCCTGTCGACCTTCCTCGACGACCTCGGCGTGCAGGCCACCAGGTTCGAGGAACAGCGCGACCGCGCACTCGCCCGCGAGGCGGCCAAGCGGGAGCGCGAAGAGCGCGCGTCCTGACCCGAGCACTGTCCGCCGACGCGGCGTGACCGTGCTCGCACCGACCGGCAGGCCAGCGGTCCGCGTGAGGACGGCCACACAGCGAAAACGGCTATCCTGTGCCCGGCGCCGAACTTCGGCGTCGGGCACGTTTCATTCGAAGGTTCATCGATGTCGACCACTGATCACAGCCTGCGTATCGGCTCGCTCGAGCTGCGCAGCCCCGTCGTCCTCGCCCCGATGGCGGGCATCACGAACGTGGCGTTCCGCACGCTGTGCCGTGAGCTCGAACTGGAGCGCTCGGGCAGCACCTCGGGCCTGTACGTCTGCGAGATGGTCACGGCGCGCGCGCTCGTCGAGCGTCAGCCCGCGACGCTGCACATGACGACCTTCGGTCCCACCGAGACGCCCCGGTCGCTGCAGCTGTACACGGTCGATCCCGACACGACGTACGCGGCCGCCAAGATGATCGTCGACGAGAACATGGCCGATCACATCGACATGAACTTCGGCTGCCCCGTCCCCAAGGTCACCCGCAAGGGCGGCGGCTCGGCGCTCCCGTACAAGCGCACCCTGTTCGGCCGAATCGTGGCGGCCGCGGTCAAGGCGACCGAGGGCACCGACATCCCCGTGACGGTGAAGATGCGTATCGGCATCGACGACGAGCACCACACCCACCTCGACGCCGGGCGGATCGCCGCCGCCGAGGGAGCCGCCGCCGTCGCGCTGCACGCCCGGACCGCCGCCCAGCGTTACTCGGGGACCGCCGACTGGAGCGAGATCGCCCGACTCAAGGAACACGTCACCGACGTCCCGGTGCTCGGCAACGGTGACATCTTCGCCGCCGAGGACGCCGTCCGGATGATGGCGGAGACGGGCTGCGACGGCGTCGTCGTCGGTCGCGGATGTCTCGGACGGCCGTGGCTGTTCGCCGAGTTGAGCGCGGCGCTGAACGGCACGGCGATGCCCACCCCTCCGACGCTCGGTGAGGTCGCCGCGATCATCCGCAGGCACGCCGAACTGCTCGCCGCCCACCACGGCGAGGGGAAGGGCATGCGCGAACTGCGCAAGCACGTCGCCTGGTACCTGCGCGGATTCCCGGCCGGCTCGGACATGCGCGTGGCGATGGCGTTGGTGTCGACGCTCGACGAACTCGACGGGCTCCTCGCCCAGCTGCCCGCCGACGTGCCGTTCCCGAAGGACGCTGAGGGCCCGCGCGGCAGGCAGGGCTCGCCCGGCACCGTCGCGCTCCCCGACGGCTGGCTCGACGACCCCGACGACTGCGTCGTCCCCGTGGGCGCCGATCTGATGCATTCGGGCGGCTGACCTGCGGTTGCTCGGCTCGAATGGCCGCCGCAGATTCGATCAGTATCATGTGTGCACCGCCGCCGGGCGGGACCGAGTAGCCGTGTCCGCTCCGCCCGTGACAGCCTCACCCGAGGAACACGCGGACCGGAGCAGGACACGGACGCCGGCACACGAGAGAGCAAGGGACAGCAGTTGGGCGACGATCACGAGCCGGGTTCAGCACCCGACGGTCGCGCCCCCTGGGAAAGACCCCTCTCACACGTGAGCCGCCCCGGCTACCGGCCGCGCCCCGAACCGTCGGGGCCGCCCGCGGACCCGACCCCGCCGGAGCCCGAGCAGTCACCGCGCGGTGGTCGCGGGGAACCGAGCGACCGGCTCTCCGTCGCGGAACTGATGCAGCGCGTCGGCCGCGAGGACGACCCGGAAGCCACCGATCTCACGCCACCCGTCCAGGACCCGCCACGGTCCGCGACGAGCTGGATGTACCGCGCGAAACCCGCCGCGGTCACTCCGGACGGTCCCACTCAGGTGGGGACCGCGCCGAGCACCCGGCTGGTCGAGAGCAAGGCACGCAAGCGCAGACGGCTCCGACTGATGGGCCGGACCGCGACCGCGTTCGTCGCCGTGATGGTCCTGGCGATGACGGGTGTCGTCTGGGGATACCTGCGTGCCACCGACAGCGGCTTCAGTCAGGTCGCCGCGCTCGACCTGGACAGCACGGACGTCGTCGACCCGGGCGGACAGTACGGCGACGAGACGTACCTGATCGTCGGCACCGACACCCGGGCGGGCGCGAACGCCGCGGTCGGCGCCGGCACGGAGGCCGACGCCGAGGGCGCCCGCTCGGACACCGTCATCCTGGTGAACATCCCCGCCGACCGTTCCCGCGTGGTCGCGGTGTCCTTTCCCCGCGACCTCGACGTCGACCTACCCAGCTGCCAGGCCTGGGACAACACCGCCGCCCAGTACACCGACGAGATCAATCCCGGCGGTTACAGCGACAAACTGAACTCGGCGTACGCGCTCGGCGGGCCGAAGTGCCTGGTGAAGGTCATCCAGAAGATGTCCGGCCTGAAGATCGGGCACTTCATCGGCATGGACTTCTCCGGTTTCGAGTCCATGGTCAACGAGATCGGCGGCGTCGAGGTGTGCACCACCACGCCCCTGGTCGACGGCGAGCTCGGCACGGTCATCGCCACGCCGGGCAGGCAGACCATCGACGGTGTCACCGCACTGAACTACGTGCGGGCGCGAAAGGTGGACGCCGAGGGCAACGGCGACTACGGCCGGATCAAGCGTCAGCAGGTGTTCCTGTCGTCCCTGCTGCGTGGTGCCCTGTCCAACAAGGTGCTGTTCGATCCGGGCAAGCTCAACGGGTTCATCTCCGCCTTCACGAAGGAGACGTTCGTGCAGAACGTCGACACCAAGTCGCTGGTGACGTTGGGCCGGTCGCTGCAGAAGGTGGACGCGGGCGCGGTGACGTTCCTGACGGTCCCGACGGCGGGCACGAACGAGTACGGCAACGAGATCCCGCGTCTCGACGACATCGATGCAATCTTCGGGGCGATCATCGACGACGAACCGCTGCCCGGCGAGGTGCGGACCCCGGATCCGGTGGCCACCGAGGCGGCACAGGCCGCGCCCACGGCAACGCGGCCGCCGGCCGCCGCCGTGCAGGCCGTCGATCCGTCGATGGTGACGGTCCAGGTGTCCAACGCATCCGGGGTGACCGGCGTGGCGGCGCAGGCAGCGGAATCCCTCGGCGCGTCCGGCTTCTCCATCTACGGCGTCGGCAACTACAGCGGGACCAGCGCCGCGACCCTCGTACGGTTCGGCCCCGGACAGGAGGCCGAGGCCGCCACCGTCGCCGCGGCCATCCCCGGGGCGCAGCTGCTGGAGAGCGACGACCTCGACGGCATCGTCGACGTGGTGCTCGGCACCGACTTCGAGGGCCTCGTCGCCGCGCCCCCGTCCGTGGGAACGGAACTGAACCCGACCATCGCGCCGCGCTCGACCGTGATCTCGGGAAAGACGATCGAGGAGCTGCCCGCCGACCTCGCCTACACCAACGCGGGCGACACCAGCTGCGGCTGACCCACTCGGTGGCGAAATTCCTGGTCGGAGCCGTCATCGTGCACCCGCGATTCATGCCGTGTTCACCCGGTGTCGGTGACTTGCCGCACCGCGAGAATTAGACTGTTCCTTCATGCGCGTGGCTTACAACGAACAGATGACCGAACTCGCCGACATGCTCGGCGTGATGGCTGGGCTCGCGGGAACGGCGATGGAGAAGGCGACCCAGTCGCTGCTCCAAGCCGATCTGACCCTCGCCGAGGAGGTGATCGGCGAGCACGACCAGATCACCGACCTCAGCGTCGCATGCGAGGAGCGCGCCTTCGCCCTCCTGGCACTGCAGGCGCCGGTCGCCGGCGATCTCCGCTCGATCGTCAGCGGTATCCAGATCGTCGCCGACATCGACCGGATGGGCGCCCTCGCCCTGCACGTCGCGAAGGCCGCGCGTCGTCGACATCCGAACCATGTGCTGCCCGAAGAGGTCAACGGCTACTTCGCGGAGATGGGACGTCTCGCCGTCGCCCTCGGCGCCGCGGCGAAGGAAGTCCTCGAAACCCGCGACCCCGAGCGCGCCGCGAAACTCCGCGAGGAGGACGAGGCGATGGACGACCTGCACCGGCACCTGTTCACCGTGCTCATGGACCGCGAGTGGAAGCACGGCGTCGCGGCCGCCGTCGACGTCACCCTCCTCGGCCGCTACTACGAGCGGTTCGCCGATCACGCCGTCGAGGTCGGTCGCCGCGTCATCTTCCTCGTCACCGGCAAGATGCCGTCGGAGCCCGAGGACACCGGCGAGATCAACTGACCCCACCGACCACCAGCGGGCGGTGTCGGACCGCGCTGCGAGCGGATCCGGCACCGCCCGCGTCCGTCTCCCGCACGTGCACCCGGCTCGACGGCGTCGACGATGATCTGGTGGTGAGATATCTCGACGTCCACCGGCGGTCTGCGGGCGTGTTCGCCGCGGCGTGCGCCGTTGTCGGTGCCGGAGCGCTACTGGCCACCCAGGTGCGGGTGGAGAATCGCTTCGTCGTCCTGCTCGCGGGCTGGGCGCCGGTCTGGATCGTGATCGCCCTCGTCGGTGCGGTCGTCGCTGCGGCCGCAGGACGGTGGACCGCCCAGGCCGCGTGCCTCGTCGTGTGCGTGCTTGGTATGTGGCTGCTCGCGCCGCTGTACGCCGCAGGTCCCCGGAACGAGTCGGCCGACGGCCCGGCGCTGCGGGTGATGCAGGCGAACATCCGAATCGGCCGGGCCGACGCGGCGCAACTGACCGCCACGGTCCGCGACAACGGTGTCGATGTGCTCACCGTCCAGGAGGTGACGGACGAGGCGATCGACGGGCTGCGTGCTGCCGGCCTCGACGACCTGCTCCCCCACCGTTTCGCCGTCCCACTCGGCCCGGGCGGTCTCGGTGCCGCGATCTACAGCCGCCACCCACTGTCCGGGACCCGGATCCTCGACGGGTACCTGTCGGCCAATCTCGCCGCCGAGATCGACGTCGGGCTGGCGGAGCCGGTGGCGTTGCTCGCGGTCCACCCTGCACCGGCCTACCTGTTCCCCGCACCGATGTGGGCCGCCGAGCTGCGCGGTGTCGGTACCGAGATGTCGGCACTGTCCGACCGCGACAACGTCGTCGTCGCCGGGGATTTCAACGCGAGCTGGACGCAGCGCCAGTACCGCGACCTCCTCACCGGCGGGTACGAGGACGCGGCAGACCAGGTCGGCGCCGGACTCGTGCGTACGATGCCCGCGCACCGCTGGTACCCGGCCGTCACGGGCATCGATCGGATCGTCACGAAGGGCGCCGCGGTGACCGGCCTGCGTCGCATCACCCTCGCAGGCTCCGACCACCACGGCCTCGTCGCCGAGCTCCGGCTGGCCCCCGGCTGACGGCGGCCGTGCAGTTGTCGGTGCGCCCCTCGCGACACGCACCGAGAACTGCACCGGCTCGCGTTAGCGGGGCGCGAGCGCGCGGACCATCTCCGCCGGATCACCGGGCGCGGTGAGCGCGATGACGGGCGTGGTGACTCCGGCCTCGGCGTACCGCTCGATGTGCTCGCGGCACTGCTCCGCGGACCCGTGCACGATCAGCTCGTCCACCACCTTGTCCGGGATGGCGTCGAGCGCCCCCTTCCGGTCCCCCTCCTCCCACGCCTTCCACATCCCGGCGAACTCGTCCGTGCGCCCGAGCCATTCGTGGAAGGCGCGATAGACGGGCACGGTCATGTACGCCGCGATCATGCGCCGGCCGATGGCCCGGGAGGTGTCCGCGTCGAGACCGGGGAGAACGAAGATCCGCGCGACGATCTCCTTGCCCTCACCGCCGGCGTGCACGTGCGGAACCACCGTCCGCACGTCGTCCGCCGACAGCCAGTTGACGATCGCGCCGTCACCCTCGCGGCCCGCGAGGCGAAGCATCGACGGACGCAGCGCGGCCAACAGCACCGGCGGCGGCGGATCCGCGACCGTCGCGGGCGCGAACCCGTCGACGGCGAAGGTGTCGTACTCGTGGGTGACCTTCTCGCCGCGCAGCGCCGCGTTCAGGAACCGCAGGGTGTCGCGGGCCCGCTTGTACGGCTCGTCGAACGCCACCCCGTTCCACTTCTCGACGATGACGTTCGACGAGGTTCCGATGCCCAGCACGAACCGTCCCGGCGCAGCCTCCGCCATCGTCGCCGCCGACATCGCCAGGGTCGCCGGACCCCGGGTGTAGACGGGGACGATCGCGGTGCCGAGCCGCAGCTGCGGAGCCCACACGCTTGCCAGCGCCAGCGGTGTGAACGCGTCGGTCCCGTTCACCTCCGAGGACCACACGTCGGTGTAGCCGAGGTCGGGCAGCTCGGCGATCAGGTCACGCTGCTGGGGCAGGGGACCGGTCAGGGGCACCGTGAGGCCCCAGCGCTTCTCAGTCATACCGACACCCTAGAAGGCGGGACGTTCAGCGCCGTGACGCGAACCGGGCGAACCTCCACCCGTACGGCACGAGCCGACGGAGGGGCACCGGTCGTGGCCACTCGTCTGCACGGAAGTAGGCGTCGGACCCGCCGTCGACGAACACCACGCTTCCGCAGAGGAAGGCCGCGGAGTCGGACAGCATGAACAGCACCCAGTCCGCGAGTTGGCCGGCGTCGCCGAACCCACCCACGGGTACGGGAAATGCCCGGATCGCCTTCGCCTCCGACGGCGTCGCCAGTTGCTTCTCCAGCAACGGCGTCATGATCGCCCCCGGGGCGAGGACGTTGAGCCGGATACCGGCGCCCGCCCACTCGGGGCGGACCGCGGCGCGCCGCACCCACCTGCCTGCTGCGATCTTGGAACCGGCGTATGCGAGTGAGGGAGCTGCCTTCCCGAACATGCGAAGCGACTTCGCCGCCTTCTCGGCGTCTCCTCGGAGCAGGGCCCTGACGGTCCGCCGCGGGACGAGCGGAGTCGTCGTCGTGGAGTTGCTGCCGAACACCACCACCTTGGCGTCCCCGGATGCGGTCAACGCCTCGCGCCATCCCTCGAGCAGCTCGACGACTCCGAGGTGGTTCACCTCGAAGATCAGGCGGGCCCGATCCCTGCCCGGGGTGGGTCCGATCCCGGCGGCGAGCACGGCACCGTCGAGTCGGCCGTTCACTGCTGCGAGCACACCCTCGATCGCGTGACGGCGACCGCTCGGTGTGGAGAGGTCGGCGACGACGTCACTCTCCTGCACGTCGACACCGACGACGGTGTGCCCCGCCGCTTTCAGCTTCGACACCACTTCTCGACCCATCCCCGAGGCCGATCCGGTCACCGCGTAGACGCCCATTCTCTCCACCCCCGACAAAGCTACGGATTCGACGTTGGAGCGGAGCGTAGCCGGACGCGCTCGCGGGCGGACACGGAGGTGCGCGGGTGGCCGGTGGACGGGAGGTCTCTCCCTCGGTGTCCGGACGAACGAAGGCGCTGCCGGCCACGGGTGACCGGCAGCGCCTTCGGTGTGGGGCTCGTCTATCCGAAGCGGCCCGAGATGTAGTCCTCGGTCGCCTTCTGCGACGGGTTGGAGAAGATCTTCTCCGTGTCGTCGATCTCGATGAGCTTGCCGGGCTTGCCGGTGGCCTCGAGATTGAAGAAGGCGGTCTGGTCGCTGACGCGCGCTGCCTGCTGCATGTTGTGGGTGACGATCACGATGGTGAAGTCCTTCTTCAGCTCCGTGATCAGATCCTCGATGGCGAGGGTGGAGATCGGGTCGAGGGCCGAGCAGGGCTCGTCCATCAGCAGCACGTCCGGGGACACCGCGATCGCGCGGGCGATGCACAGACGCTGCTGCTGACCGCCGGAGAGTCCACCACCCGGCTTGTCGAGGCGGTCCTTGACCTCGTTCCACAGGTTCGCCCCACGCAGGGACTGCTCGGCGACCTCGTCGAGTTCCTTCTTGTTGCGCCCGCCCTGCAGCTTCAGCCCGGCGACGACGTTGTCACGAATGGACATGGTGGGGAACGGGTTCGGACGCTGGAACACCATCCCGATGGTGCGGCGCACGCCGACCGGATCCACCTGGGAGCCGTAGATGTCCTCACCGTCGAGGAGGATCGCCCCCTCCACCCGGGCACCGGGCGTGACCTCGTGCATGCGGTTGATGGACCGCAGCACGGTGGACTTGCCGCAACCGGACGGTCCGATGAACGCGGTCACATTGCGCGGAGGCACGGCCAGGCCGACGTCGGCGACGGCGTGGAACTTGCCGTAGTAGATGTTGACGTCCTTGAGATCAAGACGCTTCGCCATGGTGGCTCCCTTGCATGGTGGTGAGTCGGCTGTCGACGGTGACTCGGAGGTTTGAGGGGGTCACTTGCTGACCCGGGAGAAGTGACCGATCAGCTTCGCGACGATGTTGAGCACCGCGATCAGCAGGATCAGGGTCAGCGCTGCGCCCCAGATGCGGTCCGAGCCGGCCGGGGTCGGGTTGTTCATCTCCGCGACCATGACGCCGGGCAGCGAGCCCATCTCGCCGTTGAACAGGTCGAAGTTGATGAAGGGTGCGTAGCCGACCAGGATCAGCAGCGGCGCGGTCTCACCGAGCACTCGGGCGAGGGCGAGCATGACGCCGGTGATGATGCCGGGCAGAGCCGTCGGGACGACGATGCGCATGATCGTCTTCCACTTCGGCACACCGAGCGCGTAGGACGCCTCGCGCAGGTCCTGCGGGACGATTCTCAGCATCTCCTCGGTGCTGCGGATCACGACCGGGACCATCAGCAGCACCAGCGCCAGCGACACCGCGAACGCCGACTTGGGGAACCCGAAGGTGGCGATCCACAGCGCGTAGATGAACAGCGCCGCGACGATCGACGGGACACCGGACAGGATGTCGACCATGAAGGTGGTGATCCGGCCGAGCCGCGAGGTGCCCGCGTACTCGGTCAGGTACACCGCGACGGCCAGGCCGAGCGGAATCGAGATCACCGCGCACACCACGCCCTGCAGGATGGTGCCGATCAGGGCGTGGTAGATGCCGCCACCGGAGGCCGAGGCGGACAACCCGTTGAGCGAGTTGGTGAACCAGGTGGGGCTGGTGATCGCCGCGAAGCCCTTCTGGATCACGGTGAACAGCACCCAGATCAGCGGAATCAGCGCGAGCAGCACCGACGCCGTGACCAGAATCTTCACGACGAGGTCGGTGCCCCGGCGACGCCCGCTCACGCCCTGGAAGGTGGGTGCCTTGACCGGCCGGTCCATTGTCGAGGTCGTCATGTCAGCTCTTCTTCCCGGCGACGGCGGCGCGGGCCGCGGCGTTGACCACGAAGGTCAGCACGAACAGGACCAGACCGGCCGCGATGTAGGCGCCCGCCTGGATGTCGTTGTTGAACTCGGCGTAACCGAGCGCGATCTTCGACGCGATGGTCGAACCGCCGTCGAAGAGCGACCACGTCGCGCTCTTCGCGGTCGTGCGCAGGATCATGTACAGGGCCATCGTCTCGCCCAGTGCACGGCCGAGGCCGAGCATCGATCCACTGATGTAACCGGACTTGCCGAACGGCAGGACCGTGGTCTTGACGACCTCCCACTTGGTCGCGCCGAGCGCGAGCGCCGCCTCGATGTGCGAGACCGGCGTCTGCGCGAACACCTCGCGGGTGACGGCGGTGATGATCGGCAGGATCATCACCGCGAGCACGATGCCCGCGGTGAAGATCGTGCCGCCACCCTGGATCGACCCGGAGCCGTCCGAGAACAGGAAGAACCAGCCGAGGTTCTCGTTCAGCCACACCGCGAACGGCTTGATCGCCGGCGCGAAGATCAGCAGACCCCACAGGCCGTAGACGATCGACGGGACCGCGGCCAGCAGGTCGATCACGTATGCGAGCGGACGGCCCAGCCGCGCAGGCGCGTACTGCGTGAGGAACAGTGCGATGCCGAGTGAGACCGGCATCGCGAGCGCCAGCGCGAAGAGCGAGACCAGCACGGTCACCTGCAGCAGATCGAGCACACCGAAGGCCATCGCATTGATGTCGGTGGTGACCCACTCACGGCTGGTGAGGAAGTTGACCTCGTTGCGGGAGAGCGCGGGAACGGCTCGCCACACCAGGAAGGCACCGATCGCGGCGATCAGCACCGAAATGAAGATCGCCGAACCTGTGGTCAGAGTGGTGAAGATCCGGTCGCCGGGACGGACCACCGTCTTTCCGTGGGAAGACGGTGTTGGCATCGGTGCCTCCGCTGCTCGGTGCGTGCCCCCCGTCCCGGACCCGGAGTCACCGGGACCGGGGGTGGGGGGCGCCGACTGAGTTGGCGCGTCGCTCATCTGCGCTCGCATTCTGTTGATTCCGAATATAGAGCGTTCGGCCGACTCAGCCGATAGCGGCGATCGACGCGTTCAGCTTGTCCTGCACGGTGCCCGGCAGACCCACGTAGCCCTGCTCGGCGAGGCCTTCCTGGCCCTCGTTGGCGGCACTGGTCAGGAAGGACTTCACCGCAGCGGAGGTGTCGGCGTCGTAGCCGCCCGAGCACACGATCTCGTAGGTCGCGAGGACGATCGGGTAGGCGCCCGCCTCGTTGGTACCGAAGATCGAGTCGAGGTTCAGCGTCATGTCGCCGACGGCCTCGGACGTGAAGGTCGCGCCCTCGATGGCCTTCGCAGCGCTCTCGTCGGTGAGCTCGACGGCACCGGCACCGGAATCGATCTGCGCGACGGACAGGTTGTTCTGGTCCGCGAACGACTTCTCGACGTAGGTGATCGAGCCGGGAGCACCGGAGACGGCCTGCGAGACACCCGCGGAGCCCTTCGCGCCCTCGCCGACGCCACCGACGAAGTCGGAGCCCGCGCCCTTGGTCCACACGCCGTTCGACGCGACCGTGAGGTACTGCTGGAAGTTGTCGGTGGTGCCCGAGGAGTCGGAACGCACGATCGGGGTGATCGCCTCGTCGGGCAGCTCCACACCCTCGTTGAGGGCGGCGATGGCCGGGTCGTTCCACTTGGTGATTCCGCCGGAGAAGATCTTGGCGATGACCTCACCGTTGAGGGTCAGGGTGTCGACACCGTCGAGGTTGTAGGCGATCGCGACGGGCCCGAACACGAGGGGGAGGTTCCACGCGTCGTTGCCGGCGCAACGCTCCTTGGCGGCAACCGCCTGGTCGCCCTTGATGGCGGAGTCGGAGCCGGCGAAGTCGACCTGCTTGGCGATGAACTGCGTGCGGCCGTCGCCGGAGCCGGTGGGGTTGTAGGCGATCTTGACGTCGGTGCCCTTGTCCTTGCACACCGAGATGTAGGTGGCGACGAAGTTGTCCATCGCGTTCTTCTGCGCAGACGAGCCCGCTGCCGACAGCGAGTCCTTGCCCTCGCAGGTGGCGGTCGAGGCCGCGCTGTTGACGGAGGTTCCCGACGAGGCCGAGTTGTTGTCGCTTCCACAGGCAGCCAGGGTCATGGCACCGACGGCGACCGCACCGAGCACGGCAGCATTGCGCTTGAAGTTCACGCTGTTTCCTCCGGGAGACTCATCAGGTTCGGGCAGCACTCCACCGCCCTGCCCGTGAAACGTAAAGGCAGGTGGTGGACAGGTGGTCCCGAGCGGATGAACGAGAGGTGAACAAGTCGATGCGCCTTCAACTACCCTGCGCCGCACCACGTGATCGTGGCGAAGATCACGAGATGAGGCTCAGCCTGCCTTCGTTTCCGGCACCCGGAAGTCACGGACCGTGTCGGCACGAGCGGGCGCGTCCTTCTTCAGCGACGCGGCGTACACGTCGACGTACTCCTGGCCCGACATCTGCATGAGCTCGTACATGATCTCGTCGGTGACGGTCCGCTCGACCCAGCGGTTGCCGGCCATGCCCTCGAAGCGGGAGAAGTCGAGCGGCTTGCCGAACTTCACCTGCACGCGGGATCGCCGCCAGCGGAACGGCCCGGGCGGGCTGACCCGGTCGGTCCCGATGACCGCGACGGGGATGACGGGGATGCCGGTGCTCAATGCGAGCCGCGCCGCGCCCGTCTTGCCCTTGTAGAGGCGACCGTCGGGAGAACGGGTGCCCTCGGGGAACAGCCCGACCAGCTTGCCCTCGTCGAGGAGACGGGTCGCGGTCGTGAGTGCGGCGTTCGCGGCGTCAGCGCCACTACGGTCGATCGGCACCTGACCGGATCCCGCGTAGAACGCCTTCTGCAGGAACCCCCGGAAACCGGGGGTGGTGAAGTACTCGCTCTTCGCGAGGTAGGTGATCCGTCGCGGCGACGACAGCGGAGTGAACAGCCAGTCCGCGATCGAGAGATGGTTGCCTGCCAGGATCGCGGGCCCCGAGGTCGGGATGTTCTCCACCCCTTCGACCTTCGGACGGTTGTACAGGCGGATGAACGGCCCGACCAGCACGAACTTCAACAGCCAATAGAACATCTCTACCCCTCCTCCCCTGTGTATGTGTGTGCCCGGCGGGCGTACGCGACGTCGACGTGATATCGCTCGAACGCGAGCCGGTGGTAGGTGTGGAGGGCGGCGTCGTTGTCGGCCTCCGTATAGAGAAGTACCTCATCGAGCCCGCGGTCGCTCAGGTAGCGCAAGCCGGCGACGGTCAGCAGCCTCCCGAGGCCGCGCCCCTGGGCGCTCGGGTCGACCGCGACGACGTACACCTCGCCGATCGCGGGCTCACCGTCGGCCTCCGGATGCACCTTCGTCCAGTGGAAGCCGAGCATGTCACCGGAGTCGGAGTCGACGGCCACGAACAGTCCCGCGGGGTCGAACCACGGCTCCGACACCCGCTCGTCGATCTCCCGCTGCGTCCAGCCACCCTGCTCGGGATGCCAGTCGAAGGCCGCCGCGTTGACCCGCAACAGATCCGCGTCGTCGGCAGGTCCCGCGTACGTGCGGAGGGTGACTCCGGCGGAGGTGGGGACCTCCGGCAGCGGCGGCTCGGCGAGTCGGCGACGCAGTTGCAGCAGCTCCCGCGCCGGCGCGAGTCCGAGTCGCGAGGCCACCGCGCGTGCCGCGGGCAGGTCGCCGTGCGCCCACACGCGGGCGTCGTCGCCGCCACGGTCCAGCGCCTGCGCCACGATCTCCCGGCCGATGCCGCGCCCCCGACGATCCGGGTCCACCGCCGCCTCCACCATGGCGGGGTGCCCGTCGTGGGCGGGTTCCACACCGGCATAGCCGACGATCACGCCATCCGCCCTGGCCAGTAGGTGAGCGGTGGTGGAGTCGCCTCCCAACCGGTGCACCGCCTGCTCGGACACCGGTTCGGTGCCGTCGACGGTGGCGGCGCGCGACAACAGCGCCCGTACCTTCCGCTCCTCGTCCGCTGTCAGACGGATCGACCAGCTCGTTGCGACAGCCGCCATCTACAGGGCCGTGCCGTTGGTCGTCGTGAGCGAGGTGTCGTCGGGGTTGTCACCCTCGGCGCCGAAGTCGTCACCCGCGCCGAAGTCGTCGTCGTCCGCACGACCGGAACCGGCGCCGGCCTTGCGGCTCGGTCGCACCGCCTTGTAACCGACGTTGCGGACGGTTCCGATCAGTGCCTCGTACTCGGGTCCGAGCTTGGCACGCAGCCGTCGCACGTGGACGTCGACGGTGCGGGTGCCGCCGAAGAAGTCGTATCCCCACACCTCCTGCAGCAGCTGAGCACGGGTGAACACCCGGCCCGCGTGCTGCGCGAGGTACTTGAGGAGCTCGAACTCCTTGTAGGTGAGGTCCAGCGGACGTCCGCGGAGCCGCGCGGTGTAGGTGCCCTCGTCGATGACGAGCTCGCCCAGCGTGATCTTGCCCGTGGACTCCGGCGTGGCGGCACCGCCGTTGCGTCCGACCAGCAGGCGCAGGCGCGCGTCGAGCTCCGCGGGTCCCGTCCCCGGCAGCAGGATGTCGTCGAGGCCCCAGTCCGAGTTCACGGCGACGAGCCCACCCTCGGTCAGGACGGCGACCACCGGAATCGCCGATCCGGTGCTGCCCAGGAGCCTGCACAGGCCGCGCGCCGCCGCCAGATCGGTCCGGGCGTCGACCAGCGCGATGTCGGCGGAACCCGCATCGAGCAGCGACGACACCTCCGTCGGTGCCGGCCGAACTGTGTGCGCGAGCAGCGCGAGGGAGGGTAGGACCGATTCCGGATTCGGATCGGAGGTCAGCAGGAGCAACTCCACACAGGCCTCCCCTTCTTGCCGATAAGGTGCCTGAGCACGGCCGACAACGATGCCAAGTACGTGGTACAGACTAGCGTGCCACCCCCGTCGGCCGATGATGTGAGCCTCGCATCACCGGTACGCGGCCCGACCGGCCCGCCTCCGCCGTCCGTCACAATGGTCGTTGTGCGCAAACTGATACTCACCGTGGTGTGCCTGATCGCCGCGGCCGTGCTGGTCGACTTCGGCGCTGCTGCGTACTCGGAGTACCGGGTGTCTCGCGGTCTGAGGGAAGGCGCCGGCCTGGACTCCGACCCGGCGGTGACCATCACCGGGTTCCCCTTCCTCACGCAGGCCGCGGAAGGCCGGTACCGGCACATCGAGATCCGGGCGGTCGGGGTCCCCAGCGACGAACTCGGGGACGTGTCCGTCGAGGCGGACCTGCACGGCGTCGAGGTCTCCGCGTCGGACCTGATCGGTGGCGACGTCCGGACCGTTCCCGTCGAGCACATCGACGGGCGCATCAAGATCGAGGCCACCAGCCTGGGCGCCTACCTCGGCATCCCCGACCTCGAGGTCTCCGCCCCGCCCGCCGATCCGTCGGACGGGACCGGCGGATCCGGGGGGTCCGGAATGAGCACGGGCGGCGGCATCGTCCTCACCGGCACCGTCCCCGTCGGCCCCTTGACCACGACTGTCAGCGTGACGGCCGACCTCGTACTCGACGGCGACAACGTCACCATCGTCGCGACCGATCTGTACTTCGGACCGGAGGGCAGCGCCAACTTCACCGTTCCGGCACCGCTCAAACCGGCGGTGCTCGGATTGTTCAGCAAGCAGGTCGACGTCCGGCAGCTGCCGTTCGGGGTGCGCCCGACGAAGGTGTACGCACAGGGCTCGCAGGTCGCGATCGAGGGGTCGGGGGACAACGTGGTGATCGATCTCGACGAGATGGCGACGCCGTGACCGGGCTCGTCGTCCTCACCGTCGCACTGGTCGCGACCGTCGCGGTCGCGGTGCTGATCAGATCCCGTTCCGGCAAGGTCCGTGCGACGACGACCGCGCCCGCCGCCGATGCGCGTCGAACGCTGCTGGGCGAGGTCGGGATTCCGGCCGCCGGACCGGCGATCGTGCACTTCTCCGCCGATTGGTGCGGACCGTGCGCGGCGGTCCGGCGCGTCGTCGCCGGCACCCTCGCGACCCTCGACGACCGACTGCCCCGCGACGCGGACCGGCCCGTCGACATCGAGCTCGACATCGACGAGAATCCGGCACTGGCACGCGAACTCGGTGTGCTGTCGCTCCCCACCACCTTCGTCTTCGACCGTGCCGGGGAGCAACGGTTCCGGGTCTCGGGTGTTCCGACGGCGTCCGACCTCGAGCAGGCACTGGTTCCGCTCTGCCGACCTGAGGGTTCACATCCAGAGGAAACCCGGTAAGCTCGCGGCGTGCACACCGCCACAGAGCTGCTGCTCACCCGACGCCGCGCAGTCGATCTGTGCCGCCTCGGCGGTTGTTGCTGTCCCTGCTGCTGATCCTCACGTCTCACCCCGTTCGCACCGGCTCGACGCCGCGGACCCCGTGACCGATCACCCAAGCCCCGCCACGTCACAGTTGTGCACGGCCCTCCAGCGCAGGAGCACTCCGCAATGCCCACGAACACCACCCATGTCGAAGCACCCGTACCGGGTGTCCGGCCGAACGACCAGGTCGACGTCCGGGGACCCCGGTTCGCGGCCTGGATCACCACCGCCGTCCTGGTCGCGGTGCTGGTGGTCTCCGTGTTCTCCACCGTCGCGGCGGGTCTGTTGCTCGCGGTCCAGGCCGTGGTGTTCGCCATCGGTGCTGTCGCCGGCCCGCGCCGAAGCCCGTACGGCCGGCTTTTCGCACTGGCCGTCGCGCCGCGACTCGGGCCGGTGTCCGAACGTGAACCCGTGGCTCCGCTCAAGTTCGCGCAGCTCGTCGGCGGCGTCTTCGCTACCGTCGGAGTGATCGGGTTCTTCGCGGGTCTGCCACTGCTCGGTACCGTCGCGACCGGCTTCGCGCTGTTCGCGGCACTGCTCAACGCCGCCGTCGGCTTCTGCCTCGGCTGCCAGATCTACCCGCTCGTGGCCCGTTTACGCCGGTCCGATCCGGTCTCCGCGGCGTAGCCGCGAGGGCCCTGGCCTCGATTCCACCCATCCCTGCATCCCCGCAAGTCCGTACCCGAAAGGAAACCCATGGCTCGCTCCGACGTCCTGGTCTCTGTCGACTGGGCCGAGCAGAACCTCGATGCACCGAACACGGTGTTCATCGAGGTCGACGAAGACACCTCGGCCTACGAAGGTGGCCACATCGAGGGCGCCATTCGCCTCGACTGGCGCAAGGATCTCCAGGACGGCGTCCGTCGCGACTTCCTCGACCGTGAGAAGTTCTCGGCGTTGCTCTCCGCGAAGGGCGTCTCCAACGACGACACCGTGATCCTGTACGGCGGCAACAACAACTGGTTCGCCGCCTACGCGTACTGGTACTTCAAGATCTACGGCCACAAGGACGTCAAGCTCATCGACGGTGGCCGCAAGAAGTGGGAGCTCGACGGCCGTCCGCTCTCGCGCGACGAGGTCGTCCGCCCGGTCACCGAGTACAAGGCCGAAGAGGCCGACACCTCGATCCGCGCGTTCCGTGACGAGGTCATCAACGCCATCGGCGCGAAGAACCTCGTCGACGTCCGCTCCCCCGACGAGTTCGCCGGCAAGATCCTCGCGCCTGCGCACCTGCCGCAGGAGCAGGCGCAGCAGCGTGGGCACGTCCCGGGTGCGATCAACATCCCGTGGTCGACGACCGCGAACGAGGACGGCACCTTCAAGTCGGACGCGGACCTCGAGTCGCTGTACGCGGAGAAGGGCTTCGACGACAGCCGCGAGACCATCGCGTACTGCCGCATCGGAGAGCGCTCGAGCCACACCTGGTTCGTGCTGCAGGAGATCCTCGGCAAGAAGAACGTCAAGAACTACGACGGCAGCTGGGTCGAGTACGGCTCACTCGTCGGTGCACCGATCGAACTGGGAGCGTAATAGTCATGTGTGGAGCACCCGTTCAGGGACAGACCCTGCCCGCAGGCGTGGACGCGTCGAAGGAGACAGTCATCACCGGTCGCGTGCTGGCCGCTGACGGCCAGCCGGTCGGCGGCGCGTTCGTGCGCCTGCTCGACGGCACCGGCGAGTTCACCGCCGAGGTCGTGGCGTCCGGAACCGGCGACTTCCGGTTCTTCGCCGCACCCGGCACCTGGACCGTTCGCGCCCTGTCGAGCACCGGCAACGGCGACAGCACCATCAGCCCCGAGGGCAACGGCATCCACAACGTGGACATCACCGTCAGCAAGTAGGGCCCTGCCACCTCGTCGGCAACGACGGCGACCCCGCATCTTCCGGTGCGGGGTCGCTGTCGTTCGGGGTGGGCATCCCGGCGTCGCCGCGATGCGACGGGCGGTCTAAACTGTCCCCGTGGTCATCTTCTTCGAGGTGCTGCTGGTTCTCGCAGCCGTTCTCATCACCTGGTTCTCGTTGTACGTCGTGTACCGACTGGTCACCGACAAGCCGTGAGCTCGACCGGCAACAGCGGCGAGCCGCTCGATCCGAACAGCGACGATCCGCTGAGCTCGGACGGTGGTACGCCGTCGGGTCCCGAGTCCGAGCATCCTGCCCCGACGATCAAGCGTGGGAGCGGCGACAAGGCCGTCGCCGACGCAATCGAGCGGGCCAAGGACACCGCAGGCCTGAACGTCCCCGTGCTGCCCGGGCTTCCGCTGCCCGAGGACACGGCGAATCTGCGCCTCGGCCCGGACCTGAACCCTGAGCTTCTCGCACTGCTGCCGCTGGTCGGCGTGTGGCGCGGCGAGGGCGAGGGAAACAACCCCGACACCGGGGACTACCGCTTCGGACAGCAGATCGTCGTCTCGCACGACGGCGGGAACTACCTGCGCTGGGAGTCCCAGTCCTGGGTCCTCGACGCCGACGGCGACTACGTCCGCCCCGATCTGCGTGAGAGCGGCTACTGGCGGGTCACCGGCGACGGAATCCCCGGCAGCGTCGACGAGGAAACCGTCGAACTGCTCCTGACCCACTCCTCCGGTGTCATCGAGCTGTACTACGGGTCCGCCCTCACCCAGTCCAGCTGGGAGCTCGCCACCGACGTGGTGATCCGCAGCAAGCACGGCGCCCTGGTCGGCGGCGCGAAGCGCCTGTACGGCATCGTGGAGGGCGGCGACCTCGCATACGTCGAGGAACGCATCCTCGCCGACGGCGAACTGAAGCCGCACATCTCGGCACGGCTGTCCCGCTACATCGGCTGACACCCGCACCCCGGCGTTCGCCCGCCCTGGGTCGATCATCACGCCGCCACGACGACGCCCGGATTCTCCGCGTCCGGGTGTCGCCGGCTCGCACGCCGTAGGGTCCTCGGTGTACCCCGTTCGCGACGTGACAGCAGGAGCGGCGCATGCCATCCACCTCCCCGACACGCCCGGTCGTCGACACCGCGCACGGACCGGTGCGGGGTGTCGACGACGGCACGGTGGCGTCGTGGAAGGGAATCCGGTATGCCGCTCCGCCGACCGGTGACCTGCGGTTTCGTGCCCCGCAGTTCCCTCGGCCGTGGACGGACGTGTGCGATGCCTCGGTGTTCGGCCCGTGTGCGCCACAGACGCGCCACCCCGCGATCCACCTGGGGCCGGGCGCCCGACCGGACGAGGACTGCCTCTCGCTGAACGTGTGGGCACCGTCGGACGCCGAAGGCCTGCCGGTACTGGTGTGGATCCACGGCGGCGCCTACTTCCGCGGCGCGTCCTGCCAGCCGCTGTTCGACGGTCGTGCGCTCGCGGCGGGCGGGGTCGTCGTGGTGACGGTGAACTACCGCATCGGAGTGCTCGGATTCGTGGACTTCTCGTCGCTCGGCGACGGATTCGACTCGAACGTCGCGTTGCGCGACATGCTTGCAGCGCTGGAGTGGGTGCGGGACAACATCACCCGATTCGGCGGCGACCCGGGTCGGGTCACCCTGTTCGGTGAGTCTGCGGGCGGCGGGGCGGTGACCACGCTGATGGCCGTCCCGGCGGCGCGCGGTCTCTTCCACCGGGCGATCGCCGAGAGTTCGCCGGCCACGTCCGTCTACAACGCGGACCGTGGTGCCGCCGTCGCGCACCGGTTCCTCGACCTGCTGGGCGCGTCGGGCGATCCGGACCGGCTGCGGTCGGCGTCGGTCGACGACCTGGTCCCCGCGTCGGACGAGTTGTTCGCACGGATTCCCGAGGAGCATCCTGGCACCCTCGCCTATGCGCCGATCGTGGACGGCGAGCTGCTGCCCGATCACCCGCTCGATGTCTTCCGCCGCGGCGACGCCCATCCGGTTCCGCTGGTGATCGGCACCAATCGGGACGAGAGTTCGCTGTTCCGGATGATGAAGTCGCCGCTCATGCCGATCGATCCCGACGTCATCCGGTCGATGTTCACGGAGATCGCACACGAGCACCCCGAGCTGGCACCCCCCGACGAGGCGCACATCGAAGCCGCCTATGCGGGATTGGGCAAGGTCGGCGACAGCCTCGGTCTGACACGGGATTTCGCTTTCCGGTTGCCGGCCCTGTGGATCGTGGAGGCGCACCGTCACGTCGCGCCGACGTGGCTGTACCGGTTCGACTACGCCACTCCGATGCTCGAACTGCTGCGAATCGGCGCCACGCACGGCACCGAGTTGCCGTACGTGTTCGGCAACATCGCACATCACCCGAAGGACGTCACGTATCTCCTCGGCGGGCTGACCACCGGGCGCAGGATCTCCGGCCGGATGCAGCACCGGTGGCGCGCGTTCGCGACGTCGGGACGACCGGACGGCCCCGCAGGCGAGCCGGACTGGCACTCCTACGACCGGGACCGAGCGACGCTGGTGATCGACAAGCACGATCGGGCCGCACCGGATCTGGACCGGGCGGTGCGGGAGACGTGGGGCGACGAGGTCATCGCGTTCACGTGACGGGGCCACGACCTGCCGGTGGCCTCGGACATGCGACGACCCCCGAGCCGGACGTGAACGTCCTGATCCCGGTCGGACGTGGCCGGGAGACTCGGGGGCCGGGTGGCTGCGGGGATTCGCCGGCCGCGGATGCGGTTGGTGAACCCTTCAGCGTCGTTGGCTAGCGGACAGCCACCTCACGCGTCCTGTAGTTCTTCAACTTCAGACCACCTCCTTCCTCGTGTACCGCCGAAAGTACGCCGGTGCGCTCACCTCGGCAACGGAATATTCGCGGTCCGTGTTTCAGCAGGTCGACGGCGCGGGTGTGCCGCGGAACCTGCCGTCGAGCCAGTCGAGTGCCTGCGGCAGTCCGAGCACCGCCGCCGACAGGTGATCGGGGCTCGGTGTGAGGAGCGTCTGCACGGGGACACCGGCGTCGCAGTACCTGCGCACGGTGTTGTCGATCGCGTCGACGGGCACCAGGGTGTCCGTCGGGCTGTGCCACTCGAAGATCGGGACCGTGGGGACACCGGGATACAGTTCGAGGCTGTTCTCCTCCATCACCCGCCACGCGGACGGGTCGTCCATGAAGTTGACGTTGTCGGTGACCTGGCTTGCGGATCGCCCGACTCCCCAGAACATGATCTCGTTGGTGCAGCCGTCCCGGATCATCGACTGGAGCCATCGGCCGTTGTCGTTGAGCTGCCCGGAGACGTTCATCCTGTCGGGATACTCGCGTTCGAGGCCGAGCGCAGCGGCCATCGCGAGGCCGAACGCGGGGTGCGGGTTCGTTCCGAGCGCCGAGGCCATCTTCACCAGGTTCATCGGCGCCCCACCCTCGGCGGCGCCCACGATGTCGAGTTCGGGTGCGTAGGTCGGCGCGAGCGCGGCGGCCCACGACGTCGCCATGCCGCCTCCGGAGTAGCCGCCCAGACCGACGGGACTGTTCACCACCCGCAGTTCCGGCACGCGCTTCACGGCGCGGATCCCGTCCAGGGTGATCTGGCCTCCGAGTTTCGCCGCACCGTAGGCCATCCGAGGGCCGAGATGATCGGGCAGGGCGACCGCCCAGCCGCGAGCCAGTGCGATGTTCAGTCCCGGAGCCTCACGAATCTGGGTGAGCGGGTCGGTGGTGTACAGCTCCGTCGCGATCTTGCACTTGTGTCCGAGCGCATTGATGATGTGCTGATACGACACCAGCGGACTGTCGGGAACGAAGTTCGGGGGCACCAGGAGCGTCGTGTTCGCCGCGATGGGCTTGCCCTCGGAATCCGTTGTCCGGAAGAGCAGTTCCCACACCTCGCTGCCCGGGAAGTACAGGTTGGGCGGCATCTGCCTGATCTTGAGCACGTCACCCGGCTGATGCGCGGCGACGAAATCTGCCGGGGCGCTGAAGAAGGGATCCGGGTCGGATGCCGGATAGATCGGCAGCGCGGCGGCGGTGATTCCACCCGCCGCCATGGTGAGCGCAGCCGCGAGGCACGCCACGGACGAGGTGACGAGTCGGCGAACCAACGTTCCCATGAACAACTCCCGGAGCCGTATGGACGTGTGACCGAAGTTCCGACCGAGGACTATGCCAGTAGTGCACCCGGCCCGCAGGATTCGGCGCCGTTCGTCACCGTGCCGTGTCCATTCCGGCTGGTCTGTTTCCACTCCGGTCCGTCGGCCGATCGACCGTGACGATCCGGTCGGCGCCAACCGTTTCCGGCAGGTGGTGCGTCACCACGACAACGGTGCGACCGGCATCGACCAGCCCGGCGCCGCGATCCAGCAACCCGTGGAGGATCCTCGACGCCGCGTCGGCGTCGAGATGTTCGGTCGGCTCGTCCAGGAGCAGGACACGCGCAGGCGACACGAGCGCGCGGGCGAGGAGGATGCGGCGCCGCTGACCACCGGAGACGGACCGCCCACCCGCGTCCAGGGTGGTGTGGACACCGTCCGGAAGCGAACCGATCCACTCCCCCAGCCCGACCTTCTCCAGCACCGCCACCGCGTCGTCGCCGGTGAGATCGCCGCGGGCCACCCGCAGGTTCTCGAGCACCGACGTGCCGAACAGGTGCGCGTCCTCGGCGAAGAAGCCGACGTCGCGGCGCAGCACCGCGGGGTCGACGTCGCTCAAGGGAGTTCCGCCCGCGACGACGGTGCCCTCGGCCGGCGGCAGCAGGCCCGCCAGCGTCATCAACAGTGTCGTCTTGCCCGAACCAGACGGGCCGACGACGGCGGTCCGCGATCCCGGCGGCAGGTCGAGTTCCACGAGGGCACCCGGTGCGGCGCCCGGCCAACCGCTGCGCAGCCCCGTGGCGGTCAGGTGCACGGGGACGGGGACGGGGATGGATCCGTCCGGCTGCGGCCGCTCGGCCCGGTCGAGGAGTTCCACGATGCGGGTGGCCGCGAGCCGGCCGCGGGTCAGCGCGACCGCGGCGGCGGGCAGCGCGGACGTCGCCTCGAACGCGGACAGCGGCAGCAGAACGAGGATGCCGAGAGCCATCGGCGTCATCCCGCCCGCGGTTCCGCCGTCCGGGCCGTACAGCGTGATCCCGATGAGCAGCGCGCCGAGGACGCTCGCGCCGATCGCGAGTGGCGTCGCGGCGTCGGCGAACGCGGACGGCACCGCGGCGCGGTCCGTCGCGACGACCGCGTCCCGGTCGTGCCGGTCGGCAGCCTCGACGATCTCGTCGAGTCGGCCCGCGACGCGCAGTTCGGCGGCGTGGTCGAGGGCCAGGACGGCGGTCTCGGCGTAGCGGGCCGTCGCGGCCGCACCGGCGGAGGCGGCGACCCGCGCCGACCGAGCGGCGAGCATCGGCGCGAGGACCCCGGACACGGCCAGCGCGACAGCGAGAACGAGCGCCGCGGCGGGTGAGATCAGGGCAAGTCCGACGACGGCGGCGGACGCCATCACCACGGCGACGGCCATCGGGACGAGCGCCCGGATGACGACGTCGCCGAGCGCGTCGACGTCCGCGCCCGTGCGGGCCAGCAGGTCCCCGCGGCGCAGCCCCGCCGACGCGGCAGGGTCGCCCGTCGCGAGACGGCGGTAGAGGTTCTCCCGCGCCGAGACGGTGCCGCGGAGCGCGGCGTCGTGGGTGGCGAGGCGTTCCAGGTACCGGAAGAGGCCACGGGAGATGCCGAGTGCCCGGACCGCGACGACCGCGACTGTCAGGTCGAGGACCGGCGGCATCTGCCAGGCCCGCGTGATCAGCCAGGCGGACAGTGCCGCCAGTGCCAGTGCACTGCCGAGGGTGGCGACGCCGGCGAGGACTGCGTACAGGACACGGCGCGGGGAGAGGTCCAGCAGCCCGAGCGCGCGGTACAGGGGATCGCGTGTCACGCCGCCACCTCCGCGGTGCAGGTGACGACGGTGTCGGCAGCGGCGAGCACCGACGCACGGTGACCGATGAGGAGTACCGCCGCCCCGGACCCGGCGAGGGCCCGGATCGCGGCCAGCACCCGCGCCTCGGATTCGGCGTCGAGATGCGCGGTCGGTTCGTCGAGCAGCACCACCGAGGCCTCGGTGAGCAGGGTGCGGGTGAGCGCGAGGCGCTGTCGCTGTCCCAGTGACAGGCCGACACCACCGGCTCCGACGACCGTGTCCCACCCGTTCGGGGACTCCCGTAGAACGTCGTCGAATCCCGTTGCCGCGCAGACGGAGTCGATCCTGACCGGGTCGGCGTCGACCGGTCCGGTCAGTTCGAGGTTCTCGCGCAGCGTCCCCGGTATCAGCACCGGGTGCTGCGGGAGCCACGCCACCGATTTCCACCAGAGTTGCGGGTCGAGGTCGCGGACGTCCGTGCCGCCGACCCGCGCGGTGCCCTCGTCGGGCTCGGCGAGTCCGAGGATCACCTGAACCACCGAGGATTTACCCGCCCCGTTGGGGCCGGTCAGTCCGGTCACCGCCCCTGGCGTCAGGGTGAGGTCGAGACCTCGTGGCGCCCAGCCCGACCGGCTGCGCAGACCCACTCCGTGCAGGGTGATCACGTCGTCCTCGGGCACCGGCCCGGTGCCGTGGGGGCGGGCGTCGACGCGGCCGTCGAGGACTCCGAATGCCTTGTCCGCAGCGGCCATCCCGTCCTCGGCGGCGTGGAACTGCGCACCGACCGTCCGCAACGGCAGGTACACCTCGGGCGCGAGAACCAGCGCGATCACGCCCGCCTGGAGTCCCATCTCGCCGAACACCAGGCGCAGCCCGATGCTGACCGCGATCAGCGCGACCGACAGCGTCGCGAGGAGTTCGAGCACCATCGACGAGAGGAACGCGATGCGCAGCGACGCCATCGTCGTGCGGCGATGCTCGTCGCCCAGAGTGCGGACCCGCTCCTGGGGTCCACGCTCGCGTCCGAGGGCGCGCAGGGTCGGCAGTCCGGCGAGGAGGTCGAGCAGTTGCGCGGACAGCGCCGTCATCGTGCGCAGTGACGCGGCGGCCCTGCCACGGGTGAGCAGGCCGATCAGGATCATGAAGATCGGGATCAGGGGCAGGGTGATCACGACGATCACCGCCGACGTGAAATCGGTGAAGACGATGACGAGCAACGTGAGGGGCGTGACCGTCACCGCCAGGAGCAGCGCCGGGAGGTAGCCGGTGAGGTACGCGCGCAGCCCCTCGATTCCGCGGGTGAGAACCGTGGCGGTCTCGTCCCTCCGGGGGTCGAGGTCGCGGGGAGCCTGGGCGGTCGCCGCCGTGAGGACCTCGGCGCGCAGCTCGCCGATGACTCGCGACGCGGACCGGTGAGCGAACCGCGACTGCAGCCAGGCCGCCGCCACCCGCACCGCGACCGCGCCTGCGAGGACGGCGAGTTCGCCGGACCAGTGCGCGACGGTTCGGGAGCCGGGCTCGGTGATGACTCCGGCGAGCACGGTGCCGATCATGACCGCGGAGACGATCACCGCTGCCGCGACCACCAGTGAGAGCACGACCGTGAGAATCAGGTACCCGCGCGCCGACCGCGAGTACCGCCACATCCGGGGATCCACCGGGCCGCGCCTGCGGGCTGCGGGCGCGGCCGGGGTGTCGACCGTCATCTAGCTGGTCTTGATCGGCAGCCCGATCGACGGCGGGATGTGCGCGGTCGAGATGCGCTTGCGGAACACCCAGTACGTCCAACCCTGGTACATGAGCACGACCGGGGTCATGAACGCTGCCGCCCAGGTCATGACCTTGAGCGTGTACGGGCTCGACGACGCGTTGTAGATGGTCAGGCTGTAGTCGTCGGAGATCGTCGACGGCATGACGTTCGGGTACAGCGACGCGAACAGCAGGACCACCGCACCGATCACCGCGACCGTGGTGAGCACGAAGGCCCAGCCCTCCCGGGCGACCGCGGTCAGCGCGACCACGCCGAGCAGCGCGGCGGCGGCGATGCCGACCAGGATCCAGGTCCAGCCCTTGCCGTAGGCGAGCTGGGTCCACAGCACGAACGCGCCGGCGATCACGACCGTCGGAATCGACAGCCGGGAGGCGAGTTTCACCGCGTCCTCGTGCACCTCGTCGGCGGTCTTGAGTGCGATGAACACGGCACCGTGCAATGCGAACACGATGGCGGTGGTGGCGCCGCCGAGCAGGGCGTACGGGTTCAGCAGGTCGAAGAATCCGGACACGACCTGCCGGTTCTCGTCGATCGCGACGCCCCGGACGATGTTCGCGAACGCCACACCCCACAGGATCGCCGGCACCCAGGAGCCGAGAATGATGCCCCAGTCCCATCGCGACCGCCAGGTCGCGTCGTCGATCTTGCCGCGGTACTCGATCGCACACACGCGCACGATCAGCGCCACGAGGATCAGCAGCAGCGGCAGGTAGAAGCCGGAGAACAGCGTCGCGTACCACTCGGGGAAGGCGGCGAACATCGCGCCGCCGGCCGTGAGCAGCCACACCTCGTTGCCGTCCCAGACCGGGCCGATGGTGTTGAGCACGACACGACGCCGGGTGTCGTTGTCCGCGGAACCGTTCTTGCTGCGCCCGAGCACCGGCATGAGCATGCCGACACCGAAGTCGAAACCCTCGAGCACGAAGTAGCCGATGAACAGCACCGCGATGAGGATGAACCAGAGTTCCTGAAGTCCCATGTCGCCTCTCCTAGTACGCGAACGACAGTTGCTCGGGCTTGCCGGTGTCGTCCGGCTCGTCGGGTTCGTCGCCCGGCGGATGGGCGTCGTGGGGCAGCGGTCCTTCGATCGTGTAGCGCCGGATCAGCCAGAACCAGACGACGCCGAGCGCCGCGTAGAGGAGGGTGAACACGATCAGCGACGTCCAGACGGTGGCCACCGAGTGGTTCGAGACACCCTGGTCGACGGTGAGCCTGATCATGTCGACGCCGGTCGGATTCGGGTGCACGACCCAGGGCTGACGTCCCATCTCGGTGAAGATCCAGCCCGCGCTGTTGGCGAGGAACGGGGTGGGGATCGCGATCAGGCTGAGCCACGAGTACCACTTCTGGTCCGGGACGCGCCCACCCCGGGTGACCCACAGTCCGACGACCGCGAGCAGCGCCGAGCCGGCCGCGAGCCCGATCATCGCGCGGAACGACCAGTAGGTGACGAAGAGATTGGGGCGGTAGTTGCCGGGGCCGAACTGTTCCTCGTACTGCACCTGCAGGTCCTCGACACCCTGCAGCGTGACGCCGCTGAAACTGCCCTCGGCGAGGTAGGACAGAACGCCCGGGACCTCGATCACGCGAGTGACGCTGTCGCAGTTGTTCTGGGTGCCGATGGTGAGAATCGAGAAACTGGGGTCGGTTTCGGTGTGGCACAACGACTCCGCCGAAGCCATCTTCATCGGCTGCTGCTCGAACATCAGCTTGGCCTGGATGTCACCGGTGAAGATCAGCGCGACACCGGAGAGGATCATCACCCACAGACCGAGCCGGGCGGCGGGCCGGAACATGGTGCGGGCCTCGGTCTCCATCCGCTCGGCCTCGGCGGGTTCGGCTGCCTTGGCGCGGCGCATGTTCCGGACCATCCACCAGCCTGCGATGCCCGCGACGAACGTCGCGGCGGTGAGGAATGCACCTGCGATGACGTGGGGGAACGCCGCGAGCGTCGTGTTGTTCGTCAGCAGCGTCCAGATGCTGGTCAGCTCGGCACGGCCGGTCTCCTCGTTGTAGACGGCACCGACCGGGTGCTGCATGAACGAGTTGGCGGAGATGATGAAGTACGCCGACGCGTTCACACCGATCGCGACCAGCCAGATGGTGGCCAGGTGAACCAGTTTCGGCAAGCGTCCCCAACCGAAGATCCACAGGCCGAGGAAGGTGGACTCGAGGAAGAAGGCCACCAGACCCTCGAGTGCGAGCGGGGCGCCGAAGACGTCGCCGACGAAGCGGGAGTACTCGCTCCAGTTCATGCCGAACTGGAACTCCTGCACGATGCCGGTGGCGACACCGAGCGCGAAGTTGATCAGGAAGAGTTTTCCGAAGAACTTGGTGAGTCGGTACCAGTGATCCTTCTTCGTGATCACCCACATCGTCTGCATGATCGCGATCAGCGGGGCGAGCCCGATGGTCAACGGGACGAGAATGAAGTGATAGACCGTCGTGATTCCGAATTGCCATCGCGACACGTCGAGTGCGTCCATGTCTACTCCCGGTCCGGGCCCGTGGGACAGGCTTACCGGCACTGCAGGTGTGGGCTGACACATGCAGTCCGTTCAAAAGGTAACCCCCACAGCACCGAGCCGCAGGCCTTCGTCTACTACGGACAGTAGTAAAGAAGTTCCCAAACGCCTATCCACCGAGCCGAACCGTGCGAGGAGTCACATTCGGGTCACGCTGCGTCGGCCTCGACACCGACCGTCTCGACGGCGAGATCCACCAGCCCGGAGAGCTCGTCGGCGACATCCGGCTCCGGCAGCGGCAGTCCGTCGAGCGTGTGCACCCGCGCCGCGAGCGTGACACTCGACAGCAGCCAAACACCGTCCGCCGCAATCAGATCCGCAGGCCTGAGCGCAGCGGTCTCACATCGGAACGCGTGTGCGCCGGCCACCGCGAACAACGCCTGCTGGGTCGTGCCGGGAAGGATGCCGTGTTCGACCGGCGGCGTGATCAGAGTGCGGCCCCGCGCGATCAGTACCGTCGAACGCGGACCTTCGAGCACCAGACCCTCACTGCTGGTGAAGATCACGTCGTCCATCCCCTTGGACTGCGCGTACCGCACCGCCGCCATGTTCGTCGCGTACGACAGCGTCTTCGCCCCCAGCAACAGCCACGGCGCCGTGCGCACGACGTCCACCGAGAATCCCCGCTCGAGAGTGCACACCGACACCCCGTCCCGGCGCGCGGCAGCCACCCGATCCGCGATCGGGGCCACCGTGACGTACGCAGTCGGGTCGCCACCCGACTCGCGCCCCCGGCTGAGCACCAAGCGCATCGCGCCCTCCCTCTCGACACCCCACTCGTCCGCCGCGACGGCGACCGCCGCGCGCCAGGCGTCCAGGTCGGGGCGAGGCAGGTCCAGCATCGCCGCGGAATTCGCGAACCGGGTCAGATGCAGTTCGATCGTGCGCGGCGACCCGCCACGGACGAGGACCGTCTCGAAGGCCCCGTCGCCGCGCACCGCGGCGAGGTCGTCCGCGCAGAGCAGCGGGGCATTCGCGTCCTGCACCACACCGTCCAAGGTCACCAGCACCTGCTCAGCCATGTCCCCACACTACGACGGCCCCCGCGCCCGCCCCGGCGAGCCGAGACGGGAGCCCTCCTACACTGGAGACGTGTCCGAGTCCGTGCGCACCACGCCGAGTCCACTTCTCACCACAGCCGGGGCCGTCCCCAATGCCGACGACTCTCCGGATGCGGGCGTCGCCTGGCACTACGGCGACCCCCTCCGGGAGCAACGGACGGCCGAACGTGCGGTCGCCGTCGTCGACCGGTCGAACCGGTTCGTCCTGTCCATCGGGGGTGACGAGCGCCTGTCCTGGCTGCACACCATCTCCAGCCAGTACGTGACGAACCTCGCCGACGGCGGCAGCGCCGAGAACCTCAGCCTCGACCTGAACGGCCGCGTCGAACACCACTTCGTCCTGACCGACCTCGACGGCACCACCTGGGTCGACACCGAGGCCGCGACCGGACCGGACCTGCTGACGTTCCTGCAGAAGATGGTGTTCTGGGCGAAGGCGGAACCGAAGCCGGCACCCGAGACGGCTGTCCTGTCGCTGCTCGGCCCCGACGTCCGCCGTCCGCGGTTCCTCGAGGCACTCGGCATCGCGGAGCTGCCCGGAACGTACGAGGCGGTCGCGCTGCCGGGCGGTGGCTTCCTGCGCTCGATGCCGTGGCCGGGCGAGCACGCCTGGGACCTGGTCGTCCCGCGCGAGCGCCTCGGCGACTGGTGGCGGACCCTGACGGACGCGGGGGCCGCGCCCGCCGGCACGTGGGCGTACGAGGCCCTGCGCGTCACGGCGCTGCGGCCGCGCCTCGGTGTGGACACCGACGATCGCACCATCCCGCACGAGGTCGGGTGGATCGGGGACGTCGCCGAGCACGGAGCCGTCCACCTGGACAAGGGCTGCTACCGCGGCCAGGAGACCGTCGCGCGGGTGCACAATCTCGGTAAACCGCCCCGCCACCTGGTGCTGCTGCATCTGGACGGCTCCGCCGACACCCGGCCCGCCCCCGGCGACGCCGTCACCGCTGGCGGCCGTACGGTCGGCCGCGTCGGCACGGTCGTCGACCATCACGAGCTCGGCCCGATCGCCCTCGCCCTGGTCAAGCGCACCGTCCCGGCCGACACCACACTCGAGGCGGGGAACACCGCGGCCGCGATCGACGCCGACTCGGTGCCCGCCCACGAGGAGTTCCAGCCCGGCCGCGCGGCCGTCGACCGATTGCGCGGTCGATGAGCCGACAGGCGGGCCGCGTCGACGCCGTCTGCCGGCTCTTCGCCGAACGCGATTCGGGGACACGACGGGTCACCCGCACGGCCATCGACAAGCGCGCCGTCGACGGGCCGGTGACCGTCGACGCGAACGGACTCGACGGCGACCGCGTCTGCGACACCGAGTACCACGGCGGTCCTTTCAAGGCCGTCTACGCGTACTCCGAGGACGAGGCCGCACGCTGGGCGGACGAACTCGGCCGCGAGCTGGGTGCGGGATGGTTCGGCGAGAACCTGCGGGTGAGCGGGGTCGCCACCACCGACGCCGTCATCGGCGAACGGTGGCGGCTCGGGGACACCCTCGAACTCGAGGTCACCGGGCCGCGCACCCCGTGCGGCACGTTCGGCGTGTGGGCCGCCGAACCGCAGTGGGTCAAGCGGTTCTCCGAGCGCGGCGACACCGGCGCCTACTTCAAGGTGATCACGCCCGGCCCCGTGGAGGCCGGCGACCCGATCACCGTCGTGCACGTCCCGGAACACGGCGTCACGGTGCGTGACCTGTTCACCGGCCGAGACCCGGCGCGGCTGGCGATTCTCCTCGCGCAACAGCCCGGCCTGTCGCCTAGTGTCGAGGACAAGGCGCGCAGGCGAATCGACGGGTTGAAGGTGCGGGTGGAGTATTGAGCGTCGAGCTGGTCGAGGTCGTCCGGTCCGGTTTCCGCGAGTGCGTGCACCGCGGATCGCTGGTCGTGCTCGACCCCTCCGGTGAGACCCTCCTCGCCCTCGGCGAGGTGAACACCCCGATCTACCCGCGGTCCGCGAACAAGCCGCTGCAGGCCGTCGCGATGCTCAGGAACGGGTTCACTCCCGTCGATTCGCGGGAGGTGGCGCTGGCCACCTCGTCGCACAGCGGCGAACCCGAGCACGTGGCCGGGGTTCTGTCCCTCCTCGCACGCAACGGCCGCACCGAACGCGATCTGAGGTGCCCGCCCGACCTGCCCTGGAACGACGTCGCCCGGGCACGGGTGCTGGCGCTCGGCGGCGGCCCGCGTCCGGTGTTCATGAACTGTTCCGGCAAGCACGCCGCGATGGTGTCGGTGTGCGCCGCCCGCGACTGGCCACTCGACACCTACCTGGAGGCGGCCCACCCCCTGCAGCAGGAGATCCGGGAGACCATCGCAGACCTCTCCGGCGAGGACGAGTACGAGCTCGGGATCGACGGCTGCGGACTTCCGATCGTGCCGCTGTCGCTGACCGCACTCGCGCGGGCCTTCTCCGCGCTCGTGACGGCCGAGCCGGGCAGCGCGGAGCGCAGGGTCGCCGACGCCGTTCGCGAACACCCGTGGCAGGTGTCGGGAACAGGGTTGGACGACGAGCGCCTGATGGCGGCCGTCCCGGGCCTGCTGTGCAAGGCGGGGGCCGACGGCGTGCATGCCGGCGCCCTCCCCGACGGACGCTCCTTCGCGCTGAAGATCGACGACGGCGGCGATCGGGCGCGACTGCCGTTGACGGCGGCGATCCTGCACCGGATCGGGGCCGAGTGGACCGAGGATCTCGCCGAACTGGCGTCCGCTCCGGTCCTCGGCGGCGGAATGCGTGTGGGCACCGTCCGAGCCGTTCCCGACGTGCTGAGATGAGTCCGCACGCGCAGCTGAGATGAATCAGACACCGCTCCTGGGCAGGGGAAGGAGCGCTCGCCCGTTTCTCAGGCTAGAGTGTCTGTCAGGAAGACACACACACTCAAAACGGGGCCGCCAAAAATTCCCAGGCCGCCCCGCTTAAAGCGCGAGGGGGTTGGCCATGGGCCGCGGCCGGGCTAAGGCAAAGCAGACCAAGGTTGCACGCGAGCTCAAGTACAGCTCGCCGTCCACAAACTTCGACAGCCTCCAACGGGAGCTGTCGGGTACCCCGTCGAACTCCCACAGGAGCGGGTCCTACAGCGACCAGCGCTCCGAGGATGGCGCGGCGTCGCGCTGGGACGACGAAGACAGCGACGACTGGCGTCGCTGACGCCCGCCGTCGGCGACACGCACCTACGCAGCAACGAATGAGGGGAAGCCCCCAACCGGCTTCCCCTCATTTGACGCACGCGCTGCCGGTGTCGTGATCGACCGGGCAACCTGAACAACGACGAACCGCCCGAGTCCCTTCCGGGATTCGGGCGGTTCGTCGTCGTTCTCGATCTGGTCAGAAGCGCGGGTGCTCGCCCACCATCCGAACCAGTTCGGCGCCGTCCTGCTTGTCCGAGGCCTTGGCGACCGTCCCGAGCGTCCAGCAGTCGATGTGGCGGGCGGTGAGCACCGCCAGCGCGCGGTCGACGTCCTCGGGCGCGACGATCGCGACCATGCCGACACCCATGTTGAACGTCGCCTCCATCTCGGCGCGCTCGACGCGGCCACGCTGGCCGATCATCGTGAACACCGGTGCCGGGCTCCACGTCCCGCGATCCAGCTCGGCGACGAGGCCCTTCGGCATGACACGGGCCAGGTTGTTCGCCAGCCCACCGCCGGTGACGTGACAGAACGTCCGCACGTCGGTCTCGGCGATCAGTGCGAGGCAGTCCTTCGCGTAGATCCGGGTCGGCTCCAGAAGCTCCTCGCCGAGGGTGCGGCCGAACTCCTCGACGTGGCCGGTCAGCGACATCCGGTCGATCTCCAGCAGCACGTTGCGGGCCAGCGAGTAGCCGTTCGAGTGCAGACCCGACGACCCCATCGCGATCACGACGTCGCCGGGGCGCACCCGGTCCGGGCCGAGGACCGCGTCGGCCTCGACGACACCGACACCGGTGGCGGAGAGGTCGTAGTCGCCGTCTGCCATCACACCGGGATGCTCGGCCGTCTCGCCGCCGAGCAACGCGCACCCGGCCAGGATGCAGCCCTGCGCGATGCCGCCGACGATCTCCGCGACCCGCTCCGGCACGACCTTGCCGACCGCGATGTAGTCCTGCAGGAACAGCGGCTCGGCACCGCACACCACCAGGTCGTCCACGACCATCGCGACGAGGTCCAGGCCGACCGTGTCGTGCTTGTCGAGGGCCTGCGCGACAGCCAGCTTCGTGCCGACACCGTCGGTGGACGCCGCCAGCAGCGGCTCCTTGTAGCCACCCTTGAGGGAGAACAGTCCGGCGAATCCGCCCAGTCCCCCGAGCACCTCGGGACGGCTGGCCTTCTTCGCGAGCGGCGCGAACAGCTCCACCGCCCGGTCGCCTGCAGCGATGTCGACCCCCGCCGCAGCGTAGGACGCGCCGGCGGCGCGGGGCTTCTGGTCGTCGGTCATCGGGTTACTCAGCTCCAGCTGTGATCTCGTCAGTGCGCCTGGCACTGCCTGGGTTCTACGTGGTGTCGGACGTCATCGGCACGAGTATGGGACCTCGCGCCGCCGATCAGGGTCGACTCAGCGCACTCGCGTTGTCGTTGTCCTGCTTCGGCGCGGCACCCGCGGTGTGGTCGAGCATTCCCTCGAGCACGTTCTTGCCGATGGACGACTCCGACGGGAGCTCGATCGGGTAGTTGCCGTCGAAACAGGCCATGCACAGGCGGGACGCAGGCTGTTCCGTCGCCGCGACCATTCCGTCGATCGAGATGTAGCCGAGGGAGTCCGCGCCGATCGACCGGCGCACACCGTCGATCATCTCCTCGATGTTGCCGGGCTCGTGGTTGGTGCCGCCGGCGCCGTTCGCGATCAACTCGGCAGGTGACGCGAAGTCGATGCCGTAGAAGCACGGCCACTTCACCGGCGGCGACGCGATCCGGACGTGGATCTCCAGGGCGCCCGCCTCGCGGAGCATGCGGATCAGCGCACGCTGCGTGTTGCCGCGGACGATGGAGTCGTCGACGACGATCAGCCGCTTGCCGCGGATGACGTCCCGCAGCGGGTTCAGCTTGAGCCGGATACCGAGCTGGCGGATGGTCTGCGACGGCTGGATGAACGTCCGGCCGACGTACGCGTTCTTCATCAGGCCCTGGCCGTACGGGATGCCCGACCCCTGTGCGTAACCGACCGCGGCCGGGGTGCCGGACTCCGGGACCGGGATCACCAGGTCGCCGTCGATCGGGTGTTCCTTCGCGAGACGACGACCGATCTCCACGCGGGTGGCGTGCACCGACCGGCCGGCGATGGCGGTGTCCGGGCGCGCGAGGTAGACGTACTCGAACACGCAGCCCTTCGGCGTGGGGTTCGCGAACCGCGACGAGCGCACACCGTCCGCGTCGATCGCGAGCAGCTCTCCGGGCTCGATCTCGCGGACGAACGAGGCACCGACGATGTCGAGCGCGGCGGTCTCGGACGCCACCACCCAGCCACGGTCCAGGCGGCCGAGGACCAGCGGGCGGACACCGTGCGGGTCGCGCGCCGCGTACAGGGTGTGCTCGTCCATGAAGGTGAGGCAGAACGCGCCGCGCAGGGTCGGCAGCAGTTCCATCGCGGCCTGCTCGATGGTCCGGTCGGCCGCGGCGTGCGCGAGGAGCGCGCCGACGATGTCGGAGTCGGAGGTCGCGCCGCCGGGGCGCTTGCCGTTCGTCAGGCCCTCCGCGCGCGCCCGCTCGGCGAGTTCGGCGGTGTTGACCAGGTTGCCGTTGTGTCCGAGCGCGATGCCCGTGCCCGCGGCGGTCGTACGGAAGATCGGCTGGGCATTCTCCCAGGTGGTCGACCCGGTGGTCGAGTAGCGACAGTGTCCGATGGCGACGTGCCCCGGCATCGCGCCGAGGGTCTGCTCGTCGAAGACCTGACTGACCAGACCGAGGTCCTTGAACACCAGCACCTGGGAGCCGTCCGCGACGGCGATGCCCGCCGCCTCCTGGCCGCGATGCTGCAGCGCGTACAGTCCGTAGTACGTGAGCTTCGCCACATCCTCGCCCGGAGCCCAGACACCGAAGACGCCACATTCCTCGCGGGGCGGCTGCTCGTCCTGATCGGACATGTCTGCGGGTGCGAGAAGATTCGGGCTGTTGACCGACAGATCGGCTGAAGTCACCGGGGTTGCTCCCTTTGGGGGTGGGTGCGGGGGCCACGCTCAGTCTACGGGCATCGGGAGGGTGCTCCTACCACGGGTGCCACCCCGGTCGTGGTCGTCACACCGCAGATCACGCGGGCATCAGCGGCAGCCAGTGACCGATCTCGCCCGCCCGGCTCCCCGACGCCGTCACCGCGCCCGCCGCGACCGCCGCGTCGAACGTGACGCGCCCGGTGACCAGCTGCAGCCAGGTCCGCGCGTCGGTCTCGACGACGTTCGGCGGCGTGCCCCGCGTGTGCCGGGGCCCTTCGATGCACTGCACCGCCACGAACGGCGGCACCCGCACCTCGACCGACGAGCCCGGAGCGACGTCTTCGAGGGTTCGGGCGGTGAGCCGCACCGCGGCCGCGATCTCGGACCGCGCGGGAGCCGCGGCATCATCGTCGGCCAGCCACTCCCCCACGGCCGTGACCGCAGCCCGCATCTGGGCAGGGTCGATTCTCTTCCGTGCAGGCACGCCCGCCAACCTACCGGCCGCGATTCTCAGGGAGTTCGTGCGATGGGCAGCCACAGCTCGCCGGTGCCGGACTCTCCGCCCGGGTCGGGATGGACGGTCAGCAACTCCGGTCCCTCGATCCATTCGTACGGATTCGCCGGGAACCATTCGGTTGCGGCATCGGCCCACAGATGTTGCAGCGCCTCCGGGAGCTTCCCGTCTGCCTCGAAGACCACCCACAACCCGGCGGGAACGTCGATGCGGGCGAGATCCCCGCAGTTGGCGGATGCGGTCGCCACCGCGCGCCAGTACTCGACCTGGGCTCCTTCGGAACGCGACTCGGCCAGCCGCACCGTCACCGCCAGCGGGCCCGCCGGTTCGGTGTTCGACAGCGACAGCAGCAGAGCGCGGGCGTCGCCGTCGATGCTCTTCTCGAATTCGACGATCGCCGGATTCGGTCCCTCGTGGACGACCGGAACCGTGGTCCGATAGCCGACCAGCGCGAACGACTCCTTGTCGACGATGCGATGACGCATGTCGCTCCTTCCGACTTGTATGTCGGAGCGGCGTCGTGTTCGAACCGACGGGTCGTAGCGTGCCGTAGGAGACCGTGGGGGTGGCCCGAGGAGCTTCCTGCCACCCGGCCGGCCGGAGGGTTGGCTCAAAGAGGGTTCTGCCTCCCTACGGGCTCCGTTCGCTGCCTGGCTCAACACAGGAACGCCACCCGTGAGGGCGGCCGGAAGTCGGAATGCCGACAGCGGATACCCCTGTCCACCAGCACGGAAGGCGCCCGCCAGGTGATCGTGATCGGCATCGACCCACACAAGTCCACCCACACCGCCACCGCGGTCGACCCAGCCACCAACCGGGACCTCGGATCGGTGCGGATCCGGTCGTCGTTCGACGACTACGCCCAGCTCATCACCTGGTCGAAGTCCTGGCCCGACCGAATCTGGGCGGTGGAGAACGCATCCGGACTCGGTCACCACCTGACGCAGTGGCTGATCAGCCGCGGCGAGGCGGTGGTCGACATCCCGTCGACCGCGACCGCCCGAGTACGCGAGCTTTCCCGCGGTGGGCGAAGGAAGAACGATCGCATCGATGCGGCCGCCGCGGCGTGTGTGGCGTTCAGCCAGGGCGATTTCCGGCCTGTCGCCCCGGAAGGGCACACCGATGTCCTGCGGATCCTCGACGAACGGCGGATCGACCTGGTCAAACAGAACGGCCGGCTCGTTAACCAGCTGCACGCCCTGCTGCGTGAGCTGTTCCCGGGCGGGATGGAACGCGAGTTCGATACCGACGACGCGGCTGGCAAGCTCAAGGCGTTCCTGCCGGAGACTCAGGCGGACGCGATGCGCAAGAACGTCGCACTCGACATCGTCGGCGACCTTCGGCGGGCCCGGTTCCAGATCGAGGACATCACCGCCCGCATCAAGACCGAACTCGCCGCCAGCGGCACCAAGCTCCTGAAGATCCCCGGTGTCGGGATCGTCACCGCCGCCCGGATCCTCGCCCGCACCGGCGACCCCAACCGGTTCCCGACCGAGGCCGCGTTCGCGAACTACAGCGGCACCGCACCCGTCGAGATCGCCAGCGCCGACAACCAACGACACCGGCTCTCCCGCTACGGCGACCGCACCCTGAACTCGGCGATTCACATCGTCGCCGTCACCCAAGCACGAACACCCACCAGTGACGGATACGCCTACCACCAGCGCAAGATGGCCGAGGGCAAGACCTCCCGCGAAGCGATGCGATGCCTCAAGCGCCAGGTCGCGAAGCGACTGTGGCGCACCATGAGAGAAGACCAGGGCGACAGGCTAGTCACTCACGTTCCCCGATTCGCCTAGTTCTGGCCTTTGTGCTCGTCCGCCCCGGGGATGGGCTGATCTGGCGGCAAGGTTGGGTGGCGCCGCTCGGGTGTGGTTGTGAGAGTGCGCTGTCGTCGATCGGACCGCTGCAACACCAGCAGCACCGCCACGCCGGCGAGCACGATGCCGATCAGATTGACGCCGAGTTGTGCGAGCGAGCTCAGTACTACGTTCCACTTTCCCGCGACCGCCGCGGCGACCGCCAATCCCGCAGCAGGCACCGTCGTTACCGAGATGAACACACCCACCAGGACATTGGAGGCGTAGGTGACGAGCGCCAGCATGCCTGCCGCCCCCGCCAGGAGCGCCACCACCAGCGAGAATGGCCCCACCTCGTAGATGAAGTCGAAGACGCGAGCGTTCTCGACATCACCTGTCCCGATCCAGCCGAGACGGATCCACAGCAGTGTGGCCAGTGCGGTGAGCATCATCGCGACCGGGAACGAGATGACCAGTGTGCGTGTCGCACTCCGTATGAGGCCGATGTCTCTGCGGACCAGGCCAACCGACAGCGCCGCCAGTGGTCGGAACTCGGGCCCCACCACCATCGCGCCGACCAGGGTGATCGGAGACGCCGTCGCCACACCCACCGCTGACAATAGGAACGCGATCGTCAGAAACACCATGAATGTGGGCGTGAGTCGGGCGCCCTCGCGCACCTGACTGAGCAGCTGGGCCCACACGACAGCTTCGTCCCGACGTGTAGGAGCTGCGGCTTCCGCCTGCTCCCCGGCACGGGAGAGCATGGTCCCTGCCGGCTCGAACGAAATACTTCCCGTCCGCACCAGGTCCAGAGCTGTCAACGCCGCAAGCACATCATTCGCGCTTGCACGTGCTACGTCCGCCTCGATTACATCGCCGGGCGGCTCGATAGCGGCACCGAGCGCGAGCGTTATATGTGTGGCGCCGGGTTCGGCGGCCAGCGTGCGCAGGACCTCTGTCGAGCGGTCACTCGGCGCGATGACGCGCAGATGTAGCACTGCACTTGCTCCCTCTGACCGACGGTGGTGTGACCGAGCGACGGCCAGTTCTCGCCAGCAATCGTAACGGGGCCACCTGACCGCACTGCCGCAGCGACCTGCGCATATTTGGTAACAATCGGTGCGGGTCGACGCTTCCCTCGTCGACCCGCACCGAGTTCACGGGGCCGGTGTTCGAACGCTCCTGGACTTGACATCACACACAGGAACCCTCCACACGCAGGTGGAATCTCAGCGGGGGTTGGGAACGAAGGACCGAGCCGGGCTGTCGAGCCTGGCCGGGCGTCAGCCCGTGCATCGACTTGAACGCGCGGGTGAACGCGGCAGCCGAGCCGTAGCCGAAGCGGACCGCCACATCGACGACCGGCTCACCGGCGAGGACGTCGGCCGTCGCGACTGTCAATCGACGACGACGGACATACTCCGACAACGGCATTCCCGCCAGCGTCGAGAACATGCGACGAAAGTGGTATTCGGACGTCAGAGCGACCCTCGCGATGTCCGAGATGTCGAGGTCGCCTTCCAGTCGCTGCTCGATCAGGTCGATCGCGCGGTTCCACTCCTGCACGTGTTCCTCCGTTTCCGCGTGCGACGCTACGGGCCCGGCGATACCCGATGCGCACCGTTCGATGCCCGGAAATGTGCATTCCCGATACATCCCCGCGGTGTCGCCCGACGGCAGCTGTGCCGGCGATTCCCACGTCGGCGAGCGCAACCTCGTGTGCATCGGAAGATCATTCGAAGCGGCCGATGTGAGCCGGTGGAAACCAGCATTCGTCAGCCGGTGCCATCGATGGCCCGTCGAACTCGACTCACCGAGGTATCTTCCGACCTTCCGGTCACTGTCCGCCCAGCAGCCGTCTCGGCCGCCACTGCCCCACCCGCGTTGACGACCAGGTGGAGCAGGGCGGGCGCGAGGACGCTGCCGCTGCGCGCCCGAAGCGCGTCGAACAGCAGCGATGCCGCCGCGGTGAACGCGACCGTTCCCGGTACCGAATCGCCAGCGTGCCGAGCCGGAGTGACGTGCCACAGGCCGAAGGCGACGGCGTCCACCACGATCGCCCAGCGCGGCGTGGCTCGTCGGGAGAGCGCGAACAGCACCGACCGGAACGCGAGTTCCTCGGCAAGCACCGTTCCGATGGGAATGTGTACGAACACCCATTCGGTGTGATCGGCGCGGCGCGCTCCGGCCGCCATCCGGGACCGGACCTCGGGCACGGCCAGTATGGCCGGGTACGCGAGCGCGGGCAGTGTCGACGCCGCGAGCCCCCACCGGAGTCCGGTCGCCGATCGTCGCCAGCCGAGTTCGTCCGCTCGAACACCCCCGGCGACGGCAAGCGCGCACAACCCGGATGCGGCAACACCGTTCGCGGCTGCCCTCCCCCGCGCCCCCAGGCCGAGCCTCGGCAACACCACGTTGTTCCATGCGACCAGAGCGACCGCACACGCGGCCGCCACCACGTCCGGTCGGCATGAACGGTTCCGTTCAGTCGATCTGATCGACTGAACGGAACCGTTCATGCGGTCGCCTGGGGTCACTTCTCGGGGCCCTGGGAGTCCGCGATGTCGTTCAGGGCGGCGCGGACCCGTTCGGTGTCGGCGGCAGTCCAGCCGTCGGGGGCGCCGACCGCGGCGAAGCCGTCGACCACGGTCGTCCCGTAGTTGTGTCCGTGCCCGTCGGGGACCCCCGCCGCGTTCGCGAGGTCGGCGGCGACCTGCCAGAACGTGACGAACGGGAACCAGCGCATCGACGGGAGCCGGTCGTAGCCGGGCGGCTCGGACAGCCAGTCGGGACGGTTGAAGATCAGATCCGGACTCCACCACACGACGGGGTCGGACGGATGCTGGATGTACAGGACCCGTGGGTGCAGCCACGGGCCCTTCTGGGCGGCGAGGGCGGCGGCGTCCTCGGCGAAGCGCACGACGAGTCCGTCGGAGTACTCGGGTTGAACTTCGGGGCTGCCCGGGTCGCGGCGATCCTCCAGCGTGCTCCACAACCGGTTCGAGTTGGGTGGTCCGACCCACAGCACTCCGTCGACCATGTCGCGGATGTCGGCGAGCCCGTCGAAGGCGCCCTCACCGGCCTGGGTCCCGAGGGATTCGCCGTAGACGAGGAGTTTCGGGCGCGTCGCCTCGGGTTCCTCGAGCCACCGTTCGTGCACGCGGTGGACGAGGGCGCGGCCGGCGTCCGCCGCCTTCCCACGGTCCGCGAGAAACGACACCCAACTGGGCAGGTACGAGTACTGGCTGGCGACGAGGGCGGTGTCGCCGTTGTACATGAGCTCCACGGCGTTCGCGGCCGTCGGATTGACCCAGCCGGTACCGGTCGTGGGGATCACGACGAGCGCCTTCCGCTGGAACGCCCCGGTACGTTCGAGTTCGTCGATGACGATGTCGAGTCGGGCGTCGGCGTCCTCGGCCGTCTGCAGTCCGGCGTAGACCCGGATCGGCTCCTTCGAGGGCGCACCGTTGTTGTACTCGGACAGTTGCTCGGCGTGCAGTCCGCGGTAGACGAAGTCGCGTCCCTCGTAGCCGAGGGTCTCCCACGGTGCGTACGACTCCGGGCTTCCGGAGCGTTCGGCGCGCATGGGCCGCACCACCTCGGCGCGGGTTTCGTCGTTCTGCAGGCTGAAGGCCGAGTTCATGAAGGAGTAGACGCCGTTGAACAGGACGTCGGTGACGAGGGTGTAGGCGAGGAACGCCACGAGGACGGTTCCGATCGGCGCTGCCGCGGAGCGGGGGACGCGCAGCCACTTGTTCAGGTAACGGGCGACGAGGAGCACGAGGTCGCGCAGAACCCGCCAGAGCGAAATGAGCAGCGCCGCAACGACTGCGCTCAAAGCGAGGGTCCGCAGGTAGCCGGTCGTCGTGGTGCCCTCGGCACCCATGAGGGCGGCCAGTTCCCGCTGCCACCCGGCGGAGTACACGAGCATGATCAGCGCCGCGGCGAACGAGAGCACGGGTACCGCGATCTTCGTGATCTGCTGCAGCCGCACCGGCGGCGGCCACCAGCGGAGCTTGGACAGCCAGTAGCGGTGGGTGGCCCAGCCGACGACGCATCCGAACGCGTAGCCGATGGCGGCGGTGATGCCGCCGATCAGCCCCTGGTACAGCCAGTCCCGGGGCAGCAGCGACGGCGTCAGCGACCAGCAGAAGAACAGGGCGCCGAACGCGATGCCGGTGAAGTCGAGACTGAGCAGGCCCCACGCCCACGCGACGAACGGGTGCTTCTCCGCGAGCCGTTCCGAGGACCACGGGAGGTTCAGGTCGTCGCCCTCGAACCAGAGGGCGATCTTGCGGCGCAGACCGGGAGCGTCCTTCCCGTCGGAAGCGCGGGACTCGGCGTCCGAACGAGCCGGAACCCGGGGCCCCGAGGCCACTGCCTCGTCCGCCCCGGGTTCCGGTGTCGTGTCGGTGCCCGTCACATGGCTATCCAAACAGTGCGGGCAGTGTTCCCTCGGAGGTGGCGCGCAGCGTGTCGAGAGTGACGGAGAAGTGGCCCTGGACCTCGACGGAGTCGGAGCCCTCGTCGACGACGCCGATCCGCACCCACGGCAGGTTACGGGCGGTGCACATGCCCGTGAAACGGGTCTCCTCGGTGCGCGGGACCGCGACGAGGACGCGACCGGCGGACTCGGAGAACAGCGTCACGAACGGGTCGGCGCCTTCGGGAAGCAGGATGCGGCAACCGGTTTCGCCGGCCAGCGCGGCCTCGACGACGGCCTGCGCGAGGCCGCCCTCGGACAGGTCGTGGGCGGCGGAGATCAGCCCGTCGCGGGACCCGGCGAGGAGGATGTCGGCGAGCAGCCGCTCACGCTCCAGGTCGACCTTCGGCGGAACACCGCCGAGGTGGTCGTGCTCGACCTGCGCCCAGATGGAGCCGTCGAACTCGTCGCGGGTGTCGCCGAGCAGGATCAACGTCTCGCCGGGCTCGAGACCGAGACCGGTCGGGATGCGCCGGTGCACGTCGTCGATCACGCCGAGGACCGCCACCACCGGCGTCGGGAGGATCGCCGTCGAGCCGGTCTGGTTGTAGAAGCTGACGTTGCCACCGGTGACAGGGATGCCGAGCTGCGCGCAGCCGTCGGCGAGGCCGCGCACGGCCTGCTGGAACTGCCACATGACACCCGGGTCCTCCGGCGAGCCGAAGTTGAGGCAGTTGGACACGGCCTTCGGGGTGGCCCCGGTGACGGCGACGTTCCGGTAGGCCTCGGCCAGCGCGAGCTGGGCGCCGGTGTACGGGTCGAGCGCGGTGTAGCGGCCCGACGCGTCGGTGGCCAGTGCGATGCCGCGCCCCGTCTTCTCGTCGATCCGGACCACGCCGCCGTCCGCGTTCTCGGCGAGCACGGTGTTGCCGCGCACGTAGCGGTCGTACTGCTCGGTGATCCACTTCCGACTGCACAGCGCCGGGGAGGCGATCATCTTGAGCAGCGTGGCCTCGAGCTCGGCGTCGGTCTCGGGACGCGTGAGACCGGCGGTGGTGTTCGCGATCAGTTCGTCCTGGCTGTCGGGGCGCTGGACGGGACGCTCGTAGACGGGGCCCTCGTGGGCGATGGTGCGGGCCGGCGCGTCGACGACGGTCTCGCCGTGCCAGTCGATGACGAGGTGCTCTCCGTCGGTGACCTCGCCGATGACGGTGGCGAGGACGTCCCACTTCTTGCACACGGCCATGAAGGCGTCGACGTTCTCGGGGGTGACGACCGCGCACATGCGCTCCTGCGACTCGCTGGAGAGCACCTCGGCGGCGGTCATGCCCGTGGCGCGCATGGGGACGCGCTCGAGGTTGATGTGCATGCCGCCGTCACCGGCCGCGGCGAGCTCCGAGGTCGCGCAGGACAGCCCGGCGCCGCCGAGGTCCTGGATTCCGACGACGAGCTTCTCCCGGTACAGGTCGAGACAGCACTCGATCAGCACCTTCTCGGTGAACGGGTCGCCGACCTGCACCGCGGGCAGCTTCTTGGGGCGGCCGCCCGAGCTCTCGTCGAAGGTCTCCGAGGCGAGCACGGACACGCCGCCGATGCCGTCGAGGCCGGTGCGGGCACCGAACAGGATGATCTTGTTGCCGACGCCGGACGCGAAAGCCAGGTGCAGGTCCTCCACGCGCATCGCGCCCGCGCAGAGCGCGTTGACGAGCGGGTTGCCCTGGTAGGACGCGTCGAAGACCGTCTCGCCGCCGACGTTCGGCAGACCGAGGGAGTTGCCGTAGCCGCCGACGCCGCGGACGACGCCGTCGACGACGCGTCGGGTGTCGGGGTGATCGGCCGCACCGAACCGCAGCTGGTCCATGACCGCGATCGGGCGGGCGCCCATCGCCATGATGTCGCGGACGATGCCGCCGACGCCGGTCGCCGCGCCCTGGTACGGCTCGATGTACGACGGGTGGTTGTGGGATTCGACCTTGAAGGTGACCGCCCAGCCGTCGCCGATGTCGACGACGCCCGCGTTCTCACCGATGCCGGCGAGCATCGAGGAGCGCATCTCGTCGGTGGTGGTCTCGCCGAAGTACTTGAGGTGCACCTTCGACGACTTGTACGAGCAGTGCTCGGACCACATCACCGAGTACATCGCCAATTCGGCGTCGGTGGGACGGCGGCCCAGGATCTCCCGGATGCGGGCGTACTCGTCGTCCTTGAGTCCCAGTTCCCGGTAGGGCTGGTCCACATCGGGGGTCGCGGCGGCATGGGTGACGGTATCGACCTGCGATGACACGAGGAGTCGGGTCCTTCCCTGGAGGATCGAATTGGGCAGGCACGTAGGGCACTGCCAGCACAAAGTCTAACCGGGCGGTAGCGGCGCGGCCGCACTGGTCACCCGCGGTGGGCTGGGTCACCCGCCACCCGGGTGACGCCGCCGTTCGACTCGTTCCGTCAGGCGTCGTCGCCCGGCAGCGCGTCGAGCGCCTCGGTGAGCTGCCGCTCCAGGTCGACGCCGATCTTCTCGAAGACCACCTTGACGGCGGGCGAGGCGAGTTTCGCCATCCCCCGCATCTCCACCTCGTTGGTGTAGGTCAGTTCGGAACCCCGCGGATCGGGCGTGACGACGATGGTTTCCGTTGACGTCGCGGTGTCGTTGTGGCCTACGAGGACGACACGATCGGCGGTCCACTCCTCGAGGGTGTAGGTCAGTTCGGTGCTGATCCCGGCGATCCTGGACTCGTTGTGCCACCGCGATCCGACGCGAACCGGCCCCTCGTCGACGCGGGTGCAGCGCACGGTGCCCGGATCCCACGTCTCCGCATGCGAGAAGTCGGCCAGATAGCGGAGCGCGGGCTCGGGGGCGGCGGTCACGGTGAACGTGCGGGACACGGAGGTCATCGTGGTCTCTCCCTGCGCTGTCGATCGCGGTCTGGAGTCGTTGGTCTGCCCGATCGTCGCGCCGGTCAAACGCGAGTCGGGCCCGGCCCCCGAAGTGACTCCGTGCGTGGGCCGGGCTGCCCGGGGCGGGGTCAGCCGCGCAGACGCGTGACCTCCTGCCGCGCGAAGAGGACGGTGCCGGTGTCGCGTCCGCCGGCCTCGGCGAGCTGGTCGGCGAGGTCGTGCACGGCTTCGAGAACGTGGTCACGTTGGCGGCGCTCCGCGCGACCTCCGCCACGCTTGCGGTACGAGCGGCGTGCCTTCCGGTCTCCGGCCAGGGTGTCGACCTCTTCGGCGGTGACGACTCCGGTGGCCACCTCCGGCGCGAGGACGTCGCGCATGAAGGCCCGTTCCCGCGGCACCGTCATCGCGAACACGCGGGTGACGACGACGATCGCGATGGCGATCATGCCGATCCACAACAGGAACATCAGCGCCGTGTTCCCGCCGGCAATCCCGCCGATGTTGTCCCAGATGCCGTGCAACAGCATGGCGGTTGCCATCAGTGCGAGGCCCAGTCCACGCCGTCGTGGCTCGGCCGGCCGGCCCAGGAAGTACACCAGGCCGGCGCAGAACACTGCGCTGTAGAGGATGTGCGCCGCGACACCCATCGTCATCCGCATGACGATGGTGAACATCGCGTTGCCCACCGGATTCGCACCGAACTGCGCAGCACTGGACGTGAGGGCGTACTGGATGTCCTCGAGGATCTGGAATCCGAGTCCGATGAACGCGCCGAGGACGAAGCCGTCGAACGCGGTGCGCACGAGCCGAGGTGCGATCGCGATGAGCAGCAGGAGGCCGAGGCCCTTCGATATCTCCTCGGTGAAGGGAGCGGTGAGACCCGCACCCCAGTCCGCCGCCCATGCCTGCCCGAAGAGCTTGCCCCAGATCTCGAGCATGGGGGTGTTGGCGTTCGCCGCCATCGCCCACGGCGCGGCGAAGGCTCCCCACACGAAGGCGAGCACGATGAGCTTCCACGACTGGTGCGCGTAACGGTCGATGCGCTGGGTGAACCACCAGAAGAGTGCGCAGTACAGCGCGAACAGGACAGTGGCCACGATCAGGGCTTCGCCGTAGGCCGGAGCCTGGCCTCCCACGTATCGGGTGAAGCTGACGGCTCCGATCGCCACGAGCACGACGTACACCCAGAACGCCAGGTTGCGCGGCTGAGCGAAACGGAAGACCTGACCCCATCCCGAGTTGCGGATCGCCTCGTCGCGGGCGGCGAGCAACGCGTCGTCCGCACCGCTCGACTCGATTCTGTGCGAGGCGGTCATCACTGCTCTCCTCGGTTGTCGGCGGCGATGCTGGTGATCATTCCGGCGACCTCGGTCGCCGCGATGCCCGTCGTCTCGACCGGGCCGGTGACCACGACCTCCACCCCGGTGCCGTCGATGACGAAGGCTGCGATCGCGCCGTCGGCGGAGACACTGCGGTAGCGGGACATCACTCCCTGTTCACCGCTCGTCGTGATGACTGGCAGTGGATCACCGACGACGTGGGGGCCGGCCTCCCCGGTCAGGGCATCCGTCGTCTCCCGCACCTGATCGAGCAGCGAACTCGGGGTACCGTCCCACTTCGCGGTTCGGACGGAGAACGCCACCGCACCGTTGTCGACCTCGGCGGTCTTGCCGATGCCGGAGCGTGGTTCGTCCCCGACCACGGTGCCGTCGACGATCGTCCATCCGGCAGCGGGAGAGAACACGACCCCACCCTCGAGTGCGATCCTGTCGCCCGCGCGGGCGGTTTCACCGTGGGTCATCACCCCGTTGACCGCCGGGGTCACCACCGCGAACAGCACCGCGAACACCACCACCACCAATGCGGGTGCGATCGTGGCCCGCTCGAGGCCGAACCATCTGCGCTCGACGGGTACCCACCCGTCGGGAGCGACTGCGTGTGTGCCCGTCACCTGGTGACCCTTTCGTCGTGCCGCAGGCGATCGATCCGGCGGCACCGGCAATTGCTATTCATAGTTGATCACGCCGGACGCCGAGTGCGCCGCCGACGCGGCCGATCACCGGTCAGCCGATGTCGCGGTTCCGGAATGGTGTACGTCACGGTGTCCCGCGCCGCGCCGGGCTTCGACGGCGCGGTGGTAGCGATACGCACAGAACACCGCGACGGCCAGGAGAACGGTGGTGAGGATGCTGCCCTCGACGCCGTAGTCCCCTCCGGTCAGGATCACCGATCCGGTGGAGTCGGGGCCGACGATGAACAGGGTGACCTCACGGAAGCTGGATTCCCCCGGGAGGCCGAAGATGTTGCTCTGCGCCATGTTCCACGCCGTGTGGATGCCGGCCGCGAGCCAGATCGACCCCTGGGCAAGCGACAGGAACGAAAACAGGAGTCCGAAAAGGAAGATGTTGAGCAGGACCAACGGGTGGAAGTCGAGGTGCACCACGGCGAACAGGATCGACGGCGCGATCACCGCGACCCAGCCGTTGGTCAGCTTCAGTCCGTGCCACTGCAGCAGGTAGCCGCGGACGATGATCTCCTCGGTCGAGGACTGCACGATCCACACCGGAATCAGGGACAGGACGATCCACACGGCCGCGGAGCCGGTGGTCGTGTGCCCGGCCACGGCGTTGCCGCTGTAGCCGCCGAACGACACCAGCAATCCCAGTGCGAGAGCGAACAGTACGAGCCCACCGCCGAATCCGGTGGCGAATCGCGCGAGCCCGCGGCGGTCCCGCAGGCCGACCGAGAAGATCGAGCGGCGCTCGTAGAACACCACCCACAGGCCCAGCAGGAGCAGCGAGAGGCCGTTGGTGATCACCTCGCCCCACTGTGCGAGGACACTGCCGTCCATCTCGTGCCCGGTGACGGCTTCGGCGATCACCGCACCGATTCCCTGACCGCCGATGATCGCGACGAGCGCCACGATCCACACGACGATCAGGTTCGGGCGACGTTTCGCGGTGGCCGCCTGCTGGACGAGCGGCGACGAGGTGATGTTCATCGGCGAAACCCTCGATTCTGTGAGAGCGATGCTGCATTCATGTACACGATTCGCCCAGGCTAGGGGACGCACACCGTCTTGGCAGGCCTCGGATTCGACTCCCTGGACGTCGGGCGCGTCACGCCAGCATGACGCCCTTCGTCTCGGGCACCTTTCGGGCCGTGAACACGAGCGCGACGACGGCGAACACGGTGTAGAGGCCGTACGTGAGCGGGAGGCTCACGTCCGCGAGGGTGGGGAACGTGCGGGTGACGAGCCAGTTCGCCAGCCAGTTCACCATCACCGTCAACGACAGCGCGACGGTGCGGATCCGGGTGTCGAACAGTTCGCCGAGGACGACCCACATCAGCGGACCCCAACTGACGCCGAACGCGACGACGAACAGGTTCGCGGCGACGAGCGCGACGGTGCCCGCGGGTTGCGGGAGCGTCACGTCGTCCCCGGAGCCGGTCGCGGACGCGAAACAGACCGCGAGGGTGCCGAGGGTGACGGCCATGCCCGCGGCGCCGCCGATCATCAGCGGCCGCCTGCCCAGCCGGTCGACGAGTCCGATCGCGAGGATCGTCGCGGCGATGTTGACCAGGGCGGTGAGCAGGCTGGTGACGAAGGCGTCGTCCTCGGAGAAGCCGACGGATTTCCACAGGGTTGTGGAGTAGAAGAAGATGACGTTGATGCCGACGAACTGTTGCAGCGCCGCGACCACGACGCCGACCCACACGATCGGCTTCAGGCCGAGCACAGCTCCGCGGAGCGCCGCGAATCCACCGGCGGGTTCCCGGTCCTGCTCCCGCGCCGGCTCCGGCAGCCGCAGGGCGATCAGCACCTGAACAACCGCTGCCACGGCGATGACGACGAACATCCAGCGCCACGCGTGACCGCCCCACGGTACGTCCGCGTCCGCGGCCCCGGCGGCGGTGCGCAGCGCGTAGTCGGCGAGCAGACCGCCGAAGATGCCGACGACGATGGCCAGCTGCCACAGCGACCCGAGCCGGCCGCGGATCCGGTCCGGCGAGATCTCGGTGATGTACCCGGGTACGACGACGGACAGCAGGCCGACCCCGAATCCGACGACCAGCCGACACGCCGCGAGCGGCACCACCGCGAAACTCAGTGCGGCGAGCAGTGATCCGACGGCGATCACGAGGCCCCCGAGCCGCATCGTGCCGGTGCTGCCGAGCCGGGCGGCGATCCGCCCCGCGGTGAGTGCTCCGGCGGCGCAGCCGAGGATGGAGACGGCGACCACGAATCCGACGAAGGAACTCGCGAGTCCGAAATCTGGTCGGACACCGTTGATCGCGCCGTTCATCGTCGAGGTGTCGGCACCGAACAGCAGTCCCCCGACAGCCGCGCCCGCGGCGGACCGCGTGGCCACCCGAGTCGAATTCATCGACTCATCTTGCCTCGGACACGTGGAATTCCGAAGCAACCCCGCAGGTGCGCCTACCCGAACGGACGCGTGACCGAGAGGGTGCCGACCACCTGCACCGCGGCGTTCATCTCGGGGAGATACACGTCGTCGCACAATCCGACGACGTCCCAGTTCCCGCCCTCGAGGCGGTCGAGGGCGTAGGTCGCCTGCCGGCCGCCGTCGACGGGCGCGAGCATCGCCGCGGCGCCGGGTTCCCGGACCGTCGCGTGGCCGATCAGGTCGAACACCGTGTCCTGCTGGGCATTCCACGTCCCCGCCGGGACGATGTACGCCTGGCAGAACGTGTACGGAACGAGTCCGGCCGGGTTCGGGTTACGGATCGTGAGCGTCGCCGACGTCGCTTCCGGCAGGTGATCGACGACGACCTCGGGCGGCTTCACGTCGACGTGCGCGAACGCTGTTGCGGGCGTCGACGCCACGCCGATCGCGACTGTCGCGCCGACGAGAGCAGCAGCGCCCGCGACGCGGGAGGTTCGGGTCGACAATGCGGCCACCTTTCCGAGCTCCGTGGCGGCGAACACGCGGGGTTTCCGCGCCCGCCGACGGGAGCGTAGGGCAGCCCAGGGTCCACGGCTGCCGGAACGGCTCACTCCGTTTCCGGTACGACCTCTCCACTCGGCAGTTCGGTGCCGACTCGTCGCGCCTCGCCGGTGGTCGCGGGGTCGGGGCGGTCCGCTTCGTCGGCCGACGCCATCTTCAGACCGTTGAGGTCGGTGCGGAAGTGGATGACGTTGTAGCGATCCCAGGTGGTTCCGACGAAGTCGAGGTATCGGCCGTCGCTCCACGGGTGCATGAATCCGCCGTACAGCGAGGGCACCAGAATTCCGGAGAGGATCGTCTGCTTGCCGGACCACGGGCCCTCGAGGTTGTCGGCCTGCCGGATGACGATGGAGTTCGTGTGATCGGTGTACATCGCGACGTACTTGTTCAGGTACGAGTTCCACTGCACGGACAGCTCGCTCACCGGGGAGTCGATCACGGTGGCCGCCGCCGACAGGTCGGGAACCCACGCCGCGCCGTTCCAGTAGGTGTACGCGGACAGGTTCGCGATCTGCGCCTCGGGGACGCGCGCCAGCAGTGCGCTGCCACTGCGTCCGGACGGGGTGCCGAACTCGTAGACGTAGCCGTCCTTCTTCACGAACGCACTCTGCTGGAACTTCGCGTTGTTGGAGTCGAACTGCGGGACACCGGGGATGTCGACGTCGAGCCCCGGGACGTTCGCCCGGGCGGTGAGCGGATCGAGGGCCCAGGTCTCGCCGTTGTCGGTCGAGGAGGCGAGCGCCGAGTAGATCGTCGTCCACTCGCCGGGGGTGTCCCAGGACTGCACGCCCATCACCCGCATGTACTGGACGCCGCCGACCGCAATGCCTGCGGTGGGGATCACCGTGTACTCGTTGGGGAGACCCCAGCCGGGGACGACCTCCTTCGAGAAGTTCGCCGGTCCGGGCGGGTCCGGTAGCAGCGGCGACGAGTCGATCCGTATGCCGTTCGTCAGATCGGTGTCGGAGCTGCGGAACAGGACGTTGGACCGCCAGTCGTCACCCACGGCATCACAGTCGCCGACGGTGTCGCCGAAGGCCACCATCGTCTGGGGGACGCCGCCTGCGCCCTCGTTGTCCCACATGATGCCGAGGTCGGTACCGGAGACGTTGAACCGGTCGATGGTGTCGTTCGGGCTGCCGGGTCCGGTGACCATCTCGATCGCCTTGGTGCGACCGGTCAGGACCGGCAGCCTGCCGTCGGGGGCGCCGGTGATCCACGGGGGCAGTACCCGGCCGAGCGACCCGGTGCTGCTTCCCGTCGACTGCCCGCACGGTCCGCCGGGTGCGCCACCCGATCCCGAGGAACCCGACGAGCCGGAGGAACCGGACGAGCCCGAGGAACCGACCGACTGTCCGACGGCGGGGGTTGCGACGCTCGCGGCGAGAACGGCGGCGAGTCCCGCCGCGGCGACGGCGCCGCCGACGCGGCGGGCGGCCGAGATTCGGGACTGGGTGGACTGTCGAATTCGCACGGGCGCGGGCCCTCCTTGTCGGCATGACGGTGGCCTCGGCGCCACACCGGACCAGACAATCACGGGAACGGTGTGACTGGTGAGTCGGACGGGGAAATCGTTACCTCGGTGAACGGTGCGCCCCGTGAGAATTCTCGCCGCACGCCGAACCGCACGCCATCCGGCGATCGACCGACAGGCCTCAGTCCTCGGGCGTCAGGAACGCCGCGAGCGCCTCCGCGTACGAAGTGACGTCGGATGCTCCCATCAGCTCGCGCGCCGAGTGCATCGCCAGCTGGGGCGCACCGACGTCGACGGTCGACAGCCCGGTGCGGGATGCGGTGATCGGTCCGATCGTCGAGCCGCACGGCAGGTCGGCGCGGTGCACGTAACGCTGCATCGGCACACCGGCCCGGTCGCAGGCGAGTGCGAACGCCCCGGTGCCCGCGGCGTCGGTGGCGTAGCGCAGGTTCTGATTCACCTTGAGGACCGGTCCTCCGTTCACGGTGATCCGGTGCGCGGGCTCGTGGCGGTCCGGGTAGTTCGGGTGGGTGGCGTGTGCCATGTCGCCGGAGGCGCACACCGACCCGGCCATCGCGCGCAGGAAGTCCTCCCGCCCGCCGCCACGGCCGAGCACGATCCGCTCCAGTACCGAGTTCAGCAGGTCCGAGAACGCGCCGCGGTCGGACATCGAGCCGACCTCCTCGTGGTCGAACAGGGCGAGGACCGGGATCGCCTCACCCGGGTCCTCGACCGCGGCGAGCAGCGCACGCGTACCGGCGTAGCAGGTGCCCTGGTTGTCGAGGCGCGGCGCGGACACCAGCTCGCCGTTCAGTCCGACCACGGCGCTCGGCGCGAGGTCGTGGGTCATCAGCTCCCAGCCGAGTACCGCGTCCGCGTCGACACCGGCCTCCCCGGCCAGGAACGCGAGGAAACTGCGCGGCGACGTCCCGACACCCCAGATCGCGTTGACGTGCCGCTGCGGGTCGAGGCTGACACCCTTGCGGTCCTCCGACAGGTGGATGGCCAACTGCGGCACCCGCAGGATCGGCCTGTCCACGCGGACCAGGTGCTCCCGCACCCGGTTTCCGTCGCGCAGGCTCAGCCGACCCGAGACACCGAGGTCCCGGTCCAGCCAGGAGTTCAGCCAGGCACCGCCGTACGGTTCCAGACCGACCATCTGCCAGCCGGCGGACTCCAGGTCGGGATGCTGCTTGACGCGCAGGTTCGGGCTGTCGGTGTGGCCTCCGACGATCCGGAAGGGCGCGGCCTCACGGCCGAACCCCTCGGTGCTCCATGCGACGAGCGATCCGCCGCGCACCAGGAAGTACCGGCCCGCCGCGGCCGGCCAGCCGTCGGTCTCGTGCAGCTCCACGAATCCCTCGGCGACGAGCTCACCCGCGACGGTCGCGCACACGTGGAACGGCGACGGTGACGCGTCGACGAACGAGCAGAGTCCGGAAGCGGTGGCGTCGGTCAGTGAGGGCATGGTGGCGATCCTAGAGCTCGGTGACCGCCGCACCCCGTGGCGAAGTGTTCGTCACGACGACGGCGCCGGTTCGACGAACGCATCGGTCAACGCCCGAACCGTGTCGTCACCGATCCCGAGCCCGTCACGGAAGTAGCCCTCGACGTCCCCGTACCGGCGTGTCATCTCGTCGAGCCCGACCTCCAGGTACTCGCGACGAACACCGAGCACCTCCGTCAGCTGCGCGGGGTCTCCGCCCGCGGCCGAGAACTTCTCCAACAGGGGTGTGAGCGCGGGCAGCAGTTCGTCGTTGGTGAGGAGATAGTCGTGCATGACGTCGGCGGACCCGACCCCCAGGAGCGTCAGCAGCGCCGCGGCCGCCCATCCCGTGCGGTCCTTCCCGGTGGTGCAGTGCACGAGTGCCGGACGGAACCGGGTGTCGGCGAGATCCGTGAAGAAACGACGGTAGGCCGAGCGCGCACCAGGCGACCCGACGATGTCGCGGTAGCTGTTCGCCAGAGCCGTCCGGGCTCGGCCGTCGGCGAGCAGCGGAGCAAGCGTCATCGGATCCGTCACCACGGCCTGCAGCGCGTGCGCACCGAATTCGTCGATCGCGTCCGCGAGTACGTCGGCGACGACGTGGGTGACGCCGGGCGGCAGACGATCCGGCTGCGCCGTTCGCTCTGCCTCGGTGCGCAGATCGAACACCGTGGTCACCCCGAGCGCCTCGAATGCCGCCGTTCCGGAATCGTCGAGGTGCGTCACCTCCACCGACCGGTAGAGCAGCCCGCGTCGAACCAGCCCACCGGATTCGGTGGGCCAGCCGCCGACGTCACGGAGGTTGGGTAGTCCCGCGATGACGATGGGGTCCCTGGCAGAAGACATCGAGGGTTCCGTTCTGCGTGGGAAGGTCGGGCGGGCCGGCCGGCGTCAGTGCGGCTGCGCCGCGACGCAGAACCGGTTGCCGTCCGGGTCGGTGAGCGTGACCCACCTGAACCCGTCCATGTCGTGCCGCTCGTACTCGGCCGCACCCGCTGCGACGAGCCGCTCGACCTCGGCGTCGAGATCGGGCGCCGACATGTCGAGGTGGATGCGGTTCTTGCCCGGCGTCGGATCCTCCACCTTCTGGAACGCCAGCTTGAACGGGGTGTCGGGAATCCCGACCAGGTAGAACCAGCCGTCGTTGTCCGCCTCGATCCGGCCGCCGGTCTGCTCCGCCCACCACGTCGCGAGCGGACCCGGTTCTGCGCTGTCGAACGTGATCATGCCCACGGTGATCGTCATGGCCTCGACAGTATCCGCGGGCACCGACAATGTCCGGGTTAGCGTTGCCATGACACCGATCCCCCGTTCCCGGAGCCCGCATGCCCCCTCACCCTCACCCTCACCCGCAACCGGTGCTCGGTGAGCAGTCGCCGGTGGCGATCTTCCTCGTCGCGACCGTCGACGACGAGACCGCCGTGGCCGCGCTCCTGACGCGGGTGACGGGCCTCGCACGAGCGGTCGGCCTGCACTTTCCCGGATCGGGACTCGAACTCGTCGTCGGTATCGGCTCCGACGCGTGGGAGCGGCTCTTCACCGGTCCGAGGCCGGCCCTGCTGCGCCCGTTCCGCGCGATCCGGGGCGCCCGGCACACCGCACCGGCGACACCGGGTGATCTGCTCTTCCACATCCGGGCGACGGGCCAGGACGCCTGCTTCGAACTCGCCCACCGGATCGCGCGCGCGTTGCGTGGTGCCGCGACGATCGTCGACGAGGTGCACGGTTTCCGGTATCGCGAGAGCCGCGACCTGATCGGCTTCGTGGACGGTACGGGGAATCCCACCGGGCGGGCCGCCTGGGACGCCGTCATCGTCGGCGACGAGGACGCCGCGTTCGCCGGCGGCTCGTACGTGCACGTGCAGCGGTACCGGCACGACCTCGACGCATGGGAGGCGCTGTCCGAGCCGGAACAGGAGCGGGTGATCGGGCGCACGAAACGCGACGACCGTGAGCTGGATCCGGCCGCGCAGCCGTCGAATTCGCATGTAGCGCTCACCTCGACAACCGACGCAGACGGCCGCGATCTCGAGCTGGTGCGCGCGAACATGGCGTACGGGAGGGCCGGCGGCGAGGTGGGCACCTATTTCGCCGGGTACAGCCGCGACCCTGCGGTCACCGAGCGGATGCTGACGAACATGGTCGTCGGCGATCCGCCCGGGAATCACGATCGGCTGCTGGACTTCTCGACTGCGGTGACCGGCACGGCCTTCTTCGCGCCGAGCGCGACCTTCCTCGAGAACCCGACCGGCCTATGACGTGGTGATGTCGCGGCGCCGGAACAGCCCGACACCGATCGCTCCCGCGACGACGGCGATCAGCGTCAGCACGATCAGGGGTGCCGCCGCGACGTCCTCGGCGGGCACGGCCGGGACGTGCGCGAAGGGCGACAGATCGCGAACCGTGTCGGGGATCCCGAGCAGCGGACCGAGGAGACCGAACACCAGACAGACCGCGAGAACCCCCCAGGACGATCCGACGCACCAGCCGGGAAGGCCACCGAACAGCAGGGCGACCACCCCGACGACGACGAGGATCGCGGGAACGAACGCGAGCGCCGCGCCGGTCAGGCTGGGGACCTGACCGGGAACGTCGCCGATCACGATGCCGTAGGCAAGGCCGGCGGCCACGCCCGTCAGCAACTGCAGCACCACGACACCCGCCGTCACGATGCCGACGTGCGCGAGCATCCACCGAGGCCGCGAGATCGCTGTCGACAGAACGGGTTCGAGCCGTCCGGCCACCTCCTCGGAACGCATGCGGAGCAGTGCCTGTACGGCGTACCCGGCCACCGCGATCGCCATCATCCCGAAGATGGCGGAGAAGTAGGCGTTCACCAGGTCCTCGACTCCGCCGCCCAGCTGCTGGAACAGGTCGGTGACCTGATCGCTGTCGCCGAGGAAGTCGTCGACCTGGTCGCCGACCGCGCCGTACACCAGCGCGAGGAGCACCAGTCCGAATGCCCACCAGAACAGGGTCATCCGCTGGATCCGCCACGCCGACCCGAGTGCCGTGGGCAGCAACCGCGAGGCGCGCGGCGGGCCGGCCCGGGTCGGTACGAGCCCGGAGCCGAGGTCCCGGTGCTCGGTGAGCACGTACGCGATCCACACCACGGCGACGGCGAACGCGGTCGGCAGCAGCAGTACCCACCAGGCGTTGTCGTCGTACGCCCGCACCAGTTCGGCCCAGCCGATCGGCGACAACCACGACGGCCACGACGGCACCACCCGCGTTCCGCCCTCGGTGACGGTCCCCGTCATGTCGCCGACGGCGCGAAGCAGGAAGGCCACACCCAGTGCGGCACCGGCCAATCCGTTCGCGGTGCGGGCGCTGTCGGTGACCTGCACGGCGACAGCCGCGATCGCCGCGAACGCGATCCCCGCCGCGGCCACCCCGGCGGCCAACGCGAGCGACCCGTCGAGCGGCAGGTCCGAGGCGAGCAGGACGAGCAGGTCGAGCACACCGAACGCGACGTTGGCACCGACGGCAACCACGAGAGCCGCGGTCAACAGAGCCTTCCGGCCCACGACGGCGGCCCCGATCAACTCGGCCCGCCCGGTCTCCTCGTTCTGCCGTGTGTGCCGCACCACCATCAGCGTGGTCATCAGTCCCGTCGCGAGCGCCAGCGGCATCACGATCTGCGAGGCCAGGATCGCGCCGATGCTGTAGCCGGAGACGATGCCGTTGGTCGCCAGCGCGACCGGCGAAGCGGCCGTCACCGCCGCGAACGACTGCCGCTCCGCGTCGGTGGGATACAAACCGATGACGCTCGCGGCCGAGAACCACTGCAGCGCGGTGAGGGCGAGCAGCCAGATCGGCAGCTGGATCCGGTCGCGACGCAACGCGAGCCGCACCAGCCGGGCGGTGCCCGCGAACTGTTCACTCGTCTTCGACACGGGCGCCGTGCCCACCGTCATCGGACTCGCCTCCCCTTCCGGGCGGGCTCGGGTTCGGCGGTGTCGTGTGCGAGTTCGTCGCCGTAGTGCCGCAGGAACAGTTCCTCCAGTGTCGGCGGCGCCGAGGTCAGTGACGTGACACCGAACGGCAGAAGACGGTGCAGCACATCGTCGATGGCGCTGCCGTCCACCTCGCAGCGGGTGCGCAGCCCGTCCACCTGCACGTCGTGGACGCCGGGGGCACCCTCCAGCCCCATCACGGGCCGCTCCGTCACGGCGGTGATCGACGTCCGCGTGAGGTGCCGCATCTCCGTGAGGGTGCCGGTCTCCACGGTACGGCCTTCCCGGATGATGCTCACCCGGTCGCACAGTGCCTCGACCTCCGCGAGGATGTGGCTGGACAGCAGCACCGTCTTCCCTGCGTCGGCGATCGCCCGGACGTGGTCCCGGAACACCGATTCCATGAGCGGGTCGAGGCCCGAGGTCGGCTCGTCGAAGATGTACAGGTCGACGTCCGATGCCAGCGCCGCGACGAGCGCGACCTTCTGCCGGTTGCCCTTGGAGTAGGTGCGCGCCTTCTTGGCCGGGTCGAGTGCGAATCGTTCGAGAAGTTCCGCACGACGCGTCTCGTCGAGTCCGCCGCGCAGTCCGGCGAGCAGGTCGATCGCCTCTCCGCCGGTGAGGTTCGGCCACAGGTTCACGTCGCCGGGAACGTAGGCGAGGCGGCGGTGCAGCGACACCGAGTCACCCCACGGATCACCCCCGAGGAGGCTCACCCGGCCCGCGTCCGCACGCAGCAAGCCGAGCAGGATCCTGATGGTCGTCGACTTGCCCGACCCGTTCGGACCGAGGAACCCGTGCACCTCCCCTTCCGTCACCTCGAGGTCGAGGCCGTCGAGTGCGCGCGTGGGCCCGAAGGTCTTGACGAGACTCTCGATCGAGATCGCAGCCATGCCAGCGACGGTACGCCCGCACCGCGCGGCACACAGGTTTTCGGTCCCGCGCTCCCGTTCCGGACGAGGAAGTCCCGTGTGCTGCACGGAAAGGGCGTGTGCACACGGGACTTCGGGAAGAGCGGATCAGTGACCCGGCAGCACGCAGGCCGTGTCGAGTCCGAGTACCCGGTTCAGCCGCCCGAACGCGAGCCACGACCCGATGCTCATCGACAGTTCCACGATCTCGGCATCCGTGTAGTTGGCCTTCATCCGGTCCCAGAACTCGTCGTCGAGGTTGTGGTGATCGGTCGCGTAGCGCTCGGCGTACTCGGCGGCGAGACGGGTGCGGTCGTCGAAGAGGTCGGTGGTGCGCCAGTTCTCGACGGCCACGTCGAAGCCCTCCTCGACCTTCACGCCGTCGCGATCGGTGCGCCAGTCCTGGCAGAAGATGCAGCCGTTGACCTGTGCGATCCGCAGCCGTGCCGCCTCGAACGCGGGCAGGTCGATCTTCGAGTGCTCGTAGACGGACAGGGAGAACTGGGAGGCGGGCAGCCCGATGCCGGGCACCATCTCTCCCCAGACGTAGCCGATCGGGTCCTTGCCCTCGGGGAGGTCGATGATCATGCCGGGGTCCTCTCGGGAGTGGTGGCGGTGAGCTTCCCGATCGCGGGACGGATCGGGACGTCGAGTGCGTCGTACATTCCGGGTGCGTTCTCCACCAGCCAGTCGATGGCGCCGACGAGACGCCCGACGGCGGTCGCGTTGCCGCCGGCGGACCTGTTGCCGCCCTCGTCCGTGGCCTCGATGGACACCTCGATTCGGGGCCGTCCCTCGATTATCACGCGGTGCGCTCCCTCGCCGCCGTCCGCGGGGACCGGCCAGTCGGGAGCGCAGGACGGGTGGATACGGGTGACGTGCTCGACGACGATGCGCGGCTCGCCGTCGACGATGCCCTGCACCTCGAACCGCAACGCGCCCTGCGTGCCCTCCTCGAAGTCCCCCATGGACGCGGTGGTGACGGTGGTGTCGAGCGGCCTGCGCTCGAGGGTTTCGCGGACCTCGTCGAGTTCGATTCCGAGGGCCCGGGCCATCAGTCGGACCTGACCACCCCACACCATCGACGGGATCGTCGGCGCGACCATCGGCGGCAGGTAGTCCATCGGCTGCCCCATCCCGACGAGCCAGCGGACGGAGTCGGGCTGGTCGTAGGTGGAGTAGTCGAAGATCTCCTGGCAGCGGATCACGTCGATGGTGGTGGCGAGCCCGCTGAGCAGCAGCGGCAGGACGTCGTTGCCCCAGCCGGGGTCGATGCCGGACGCGAACAGCGATCCGCCGCCCTCGTCGATCGCGTCCTGGATCGCCTGTCGCATCTCGGCGGGCGCGCTGCGATGGTCGTAGAGCGGGTACAGGGACGTGGTGACGACAACGGCGCCTGCGCGGAGCGCGGTGACGATGTCGGCGAGGGCGTCGTCGGGGCGGATGTCGCCGGATGCCGCGTACACCACGGCCGCGGGCCGGGTTGCGAGGACTGCGTCGATGTCGGCGGTGGCGGCGACCCCGAGGTCACGGCCCACGTCACCGAGGTCACCTGCGTCGCGGCCGACCTTGTCCGGGTTGTGCACGATCACGGCGGACAACTGGAGCGCGGGGTGTGCGTCCACCGCCCTGATCGCTGCTCGCCCGACGTTTCCAGTGCCCCAGACGACCGTTGTGATCATGATCGGGACGCTACCGAACTGAAACACGTTCCCGTGGCGGATCAGGACATTTCGGCGGTCCCGAGCAGCAGGTCCACGTCGTCGTAGACTCCCGGATCCCGTCCCACGAGCACCTCGATCCGGCCGACCAGCCGATCGACGGCCGCCTCCCCACCGGACCGCGGGCCGGGTTCGACGATCACCGCGACGCGCGGATCGCCGTCGACGAGGACGGTGTGCCCGGCTCCCGCGGCGGGCGGGTGCGGCCACTCCGGTGCGACGCCGGCGTCGACACGACCGACGTGCTCGACCACCACGGCTGCCGAACCTGCTGCCCAGCCCTGCACCTCGAAACGCACCGCCCCCATGCCGCCCGCCTCGAACTTGCCCATCGTCGCGGTCTCGACCGAGACCTCCAGTTCGACCCGCTCGATGACCTCCCGGATCTCGTCGAGTTCGACGCGGAGCACCCGCGCCAGCTGCCGGACCCGGTCGCCCCACACCGCCGTCGGCATCCGGGGCACGAGCATCGGCGGCAGGAACGACAGCGGCTCGCCCATTCCCATGAGGTAGCGAACCGACCCGGGCAGATCGTGACCCGAGTAGTCGGTCACCTCGGTGACACGGATCGACGTCGCACCGTCGCCGATGCTGCGGAGCGCGAGTGGCAGCACGTACTCGGCCCAGTCCGAATCGACGTCGCCGATGTGCAGCCTGCCGCCGCCGTCACGAACCGCGTCCAGAATCTCTTCTGCCACAACATGTCCGGTGCCGACGGCGTCGTAGAGCGGACGGATCGGCGGCGTGAGGACGACAGCCCCCGCGCGCAGCGCCGCGACGATGTCGGCCCGCGCTCCCGCGGACGGCGAACGACCGGACCCGGCGTAGACGACGGCGTCGGGCCGGGCCGCGAGAATCGTCGCCGCGTCACCGGAGGCGAGGACACCGAGCGCGCGCCCCAGTCCGGCGAGGTCGCCTGCGTCCCGACCTTCTCGATCCGCGGCGGTCGCGACGACCGCCGTGAGCGCGAGTGCGGGATGCGCGTCCACGGCGCGGATCGCGTCCCGCGCGATACTGCCGTCACCCCACACGACCGTCGAGATCATGCCCGGACGGTAGCAAGTTCGGACGGGAAATCTCTTCTCGGACCGGGTCCGCGACCATTGACAACGCCGACTCTGCGTTGCAAAGTGATGACATGAACTCTGCATCGCAAAGTCAGCCGAGTGCAGCCGCTGCCCGCGAACTGGTCACCGCGGTCGAGCACTGGTCCGGCCGGGGACGCCGGATGGCTGCGCCCGCATGGTTCCCCCTGCTGTGCGTGTCCGTCACGGTTCTCGCATGGGTACCCGCATCGCTGCTCCTCGGCGACGCGAGCGCCGTCTACTGGTACGTCGTCGCACCGCTGTCGGCCGTCGCGTCCGGCTGGTACTTCTCCACGCGCCCAGCACAACCCGCCCTGCGCCCCGGGCTGATCGCGCTCGTGACCGGCGTCGCGATGCTGCTCGGCGTCGTCGCGCTCCTGAGCTTCGGCAGCGGCGAGTGGATGGACGTGGCGCCCTGGCTGGTCGTGGGAGCCGGACTCGGAGTCTTCGCACTGTGCTGGCACTCGCTCGCCACCGGAGTGGTCGCGGCGGTCACGCTGGCCGCGTCGGCGGTCGTCGCGGTCGTCGACCCCGGCCAGAGCCAGGCCGCGCTGGCGCTGGTCGTCGGCGTCGCGGCAGCCGTCGGCACCGTCGCCGATCTCCTGCGCACCGACGCCGTCCCGTCGGCTGCGGACGCCACGTCGTGACCGACCCGCACCCCACCGTCGGCCTCGACGACGTCGTCCATCAGCGCACCCGACTCGGCGTTCTCGCGTTGCTCAATTCCGGTGTGACACTGGAGTTCGGCGCGCTCCGGGACACCCTGCACCTCACCGACGGCAACCTGAACCGCCACCTCAAGGTGCTCACCGACGCCGGCCTGGTGTCGACGGAACGACGCGGCGCAGGCCGACCGAAGACGTGGGTGGCGATCACGGAGGCGGGGCGCGCCGCGCTCGCCGCCGAACTGACCGCACTGCGCGCGGTGATCGCGGCGGCCGAACCTCAGAGGTAGCTCTCGACCAGTTGGGTCGCACCCATCCCGGTTCAGCACCTCGGCGCGCGGCGGTCGCTCGAAGACGGCGTCACACCACGTGGCGGAGCCGTTGTCCTGCAGGAACTTTCGCTGCGTCCCGGTCCGCGGCGGGGCCCCTGCCCCGTCGGCACCCGGCCCCGGCCCATCACGAAAGGCCCCGGACACTCCAGCGAGGGTCCGGGGCCTTCGGTGACAGTCCGATCAGGCGGAGACGACGCTCTCCAGCACCGAGTAGAACATTCCGAGTCCGTCGTCGGACGGGCCGGTCAGCGGCTCGGTGGCGTGCTCGGGGTGCGGCATCAGGCCGACGACGCGACCGTTCTCGGACGCGATTCCGGCGATGCCACGCTGCGAGCCGTTCGGGTTGCCGCCCGCGTAGCGGAACACCACGCGACCCTCGCCCTCGAGCTCGTCGAGCACCTCCGTCGACGCCTGGTAACGGCCCTCACCCGACTTCAGCGGAATGAGGATCTCCGCGCCCGACTCGTAGCGGCTGGTCCACGCCGTCGAGTTGGACTCCACCTTCAGCCACTCGTCGCGGCAGATGAAGTGCAGGCCCTCGTTCCGGGTCAGGGCACCGGGCAGCAGCCCGGCCTCGCACAGCACCTGGAAGCCGTTGCAGATGCCGAGCACCGGCATGCCGCCCTTGGCTGCCTCCACGACCTTGCCCATCACCGGCGCGAACCTGGCGATGGCGCCGCAGCGCAGGTAGTCGCCGTAGGAGAACCCGCCGGGCACGATGACGGCGTCGACGCCCTTCAGGTCGGCGTCGCCGTGCCACAGGCTGACGGCCTCGCCGCCGGCGAGCGTCACCGCACGGGCGGCGTCGACGTCGTCGAGGGTGCCGGGGAAGGTGATGACTCCGACGCGGGCGCTCATGCCTCGACGTCGATTCGGCGCACCGCCCAGTCCTCGATCACCGTGTTGGCCAGCAGGCCCTCGGCGATCTTCTCGAGCTCGGCGTCCTCGACGCTGCCGTCGATCTCGAGCTCGAACCGCTTGCCCTGCCGGACGTCGGACACGCCGGCGAAGCCGAGCCGGGACAGCGCCCCGACGATGGCCTGACCCTGCGGGTCGAGAATCTCGGCCTTCGGCATGACTTCGACAACGACACGGGCCACGTGCTGCTCCTCGCTTGGTGCGGTTGCGCCCGGGAGAATCACGCCGGGCAACTGGCAGTTTACCGGTCCGCCCAGGTGCCGTCAGAACCGCCCGACCCGACGGCATGAACGGAACCGTTCAGTCGATCTGATCGAGTGAACGGTTCCGTTCATGCCGTACGCGAGACGAGGCGCAAGGATGTGAGGCAGCGCATACTCGATGCCATGCAGCTCACGCACTTCGGCCACTCCTGCCTGCTCGTCGAGCACCTCGGCACCACGGTGCTGTTCGACCCCGGAACGTTCTCGCACGGCTTCGAGGGCATCACCGGGCTCGACGCCATCGCGATCACCCACCAGCATCCCGATCACGCCGACCCGGCCCGGCTGCCCGCTCTCGTCGACGCCAACCCCGGCGCGATGCTGTTGTCGGATCCACAGACGGCGGCGCTGCTGGGCGGTTCCTGGCGCGCGGTCGGGCCCGGTGACAGCGTGGAACTGGGTGAGGTACGACTGCGCGGCACCGGCGGCAGGCATGCGGTGATCCACCCGGAACTGCCCGTCATCGACAACACGGCCTTCCTGCTCGGTGACGACGAGTGCCCGGCGCGGTTGCTCCATCCGGGAGATTCGCTGTACATCCCGTTCGAACAGGTCGACGTGCTGGCGCTGCCGTCTGCGGCGCCGTGGCTGAAGATCGCGGAGGCGGTCGACTACCTCCGGGCGCTGAATCCACGGGTCGCGGTCCCGATCCACCAGGGCATCGTCGCCGAGCAGGCCACCGGAATCTTCTACGGCCGCTACTCCGAGATGGCGCCGGACGGCACGGAGTTCCGGGTGCTGGAGGAGGAGAAGTCGGCCGAACTCTGACGGACCTGCACATTTGTGTACCTCCGCTAAGTTGACGGGATGCCCAAGGTCATCGACGTCGAGCAGCGCCAGCAGGACATCGCGGAGGCCGTCTGGCGTGTCCTGTTACGGGACGGGATCACGGCGGTGTCGGTTCGCGATGTCGCCGCGGAGGCCGGGCTCTCACCGGGGTCGTTGCGGCACACCTTCGCGAGCAAGGCCGAACTGCTCGCGTACTCGATGCAGCTGGTGCACCGCCGCGCGGAGGAGCGCGCCTATTCGCACAGCCACATCGAGGATCCACGTGACCGGGCGATCGCCATCGTCTCGGAGGTGCTGCCGCTGGACGAGACCAGGCGTTCCGAGCTGGAGGTCAACCTGGCGCTGGTCGCCGAGGCACCGGCGCACCCCGAACTCGGCGAGATCGCCCGCCGGGCCCAGCACGCCCTGCGCGGGGGCCTGACGATTCTCGTCGCGGACATGAAGCACCACGGGTTGTGCGCCCCCTGGCGGAACGTCGCAGACGAGGCCCGGCACCTGCACGCCCTCCTCACCGGCGCGTCGATGCACGCGATGGTCGGCGATCAGGACAATCCTGCGTCGGCGCTGAAGATGGTCACCGATCACATCGACTCGCTGGCGAAATAACGGCTCAGGCGACGTCGAGGTTGCCGCGACGCGGCGTCCACGCATAGGTACCGGGCCGGGCCTCGTGATGCCGGGCCAGGTCGACGGCGTCGATCAGCGCCTGCCGCGGTCCCGCCTGCGCCAGCTTCTTCGCGGCGACGGCCAGCCGGACCGTGCCGCCCCGTCGGGCGGTGCGCCCGGCCCCGAGAACCATGGCTCGGCACCACCAGGGTTCGGCGCGGAAACCGTCTCCGATGCCGAGAATGCGAGCTCGCACCATGGTGTCCCGGTCGAGATCGTGAATGCCGGTCATTCCGGCCAGCAGCCGAAAACCGGTGCGCGGCAGCGCGTTCACCGCACCAGGCGACGCCAGCCAGCGGGGGGCGGCGAAGGCTCGGGTACGGAGTCCGACCTCTTCCATCACCCGGTCCGCGGCGGTGAGCCGCAGCATCGCCTCGTGCTGCGGCAGCGCCGCGAACTCGGCACGCCGCTTCTTCGTCGCGGCCTGGTCGTAGCCGTGCAGCACGATGGCGTCACCGGTGCGCTGCCGCTCCCTCAACCACTGCTGGGTGTCCTCGTCGCGCACCAGCCGGTACTTGTCCTTCAGCCGCGGCGCGACCAGCAGGGACAGCGGCACTCCGCGGGTGTCCATCTCGTTCGCGAACTCGGCGACGAGGTCGCGGGTCTCGTCCCTGATTCCCGACACCGACACGATCAGCGTTGCGACCATGTCCTCAGGGTGACAGCGCAAGGTGAACGGGCGCTGTCGTGCTCGTGAGCGGTTGACATCCGTCGAGACACGCCCTAACGCGGGAGCACGGCCTCGATCGCGGCGACGACCTCGGGGGCGTCGGGCTCGGTGCGCGGCCGGAACCGGTTCACGACGGTGCCGTCGGGCGCGACGAGGAACTTCTCGAAGTTCCACTGGATGTCGCCGGCCTCGCCGTCGGCGTCCGCGGCCTTGGTGAGCTCGGCGTACAGCGGGTGCCTGCCCTCGCCGTTGACCTCGACCTTCTCCGTCAACGGGAAGGTCACACCGTAGGTGGTCGAGCAGAACGTCTGGATCTCCTCGGCGGTGCCCGGTTCCTGGCCCATGAACTGGTTGCACGGGACGCCGACGACCGTCAGACCTCGGTCCGCGTACCCGGAGGCGAGCTTCTCCAGGGCCGTGTACTGCGGGGTGAGGCCGCACTTCGAGGCGACGTTCACCACGAGCACCGCGCGTCCGTCGAAGGCCCCGAGGGAGGTCGGTACGCCGCCGAGCGTGTTGATCTCGATGTCCTGCAGCTGCGGGTTCGTCATGGGGCCGACAGTACGGGAGCGGGGGCGGGAGCGGCCGCGACGCTGGTGGAACGGTCGTCGTCCTCGGGCAGGTGGTCGTCGACCATGGTCTCCTCGTCGAACGGGAGCCGCCCGGCGAGTACCTCGCGCACCCGGCCACGGTCGACGCTGCCGGTCCAGGTTCCGATCAGCAGCGTCGCGACGGCGTTGCCGGAGAAGTTGGTGACGGCGCGGGCCTCGGACATGAACCGGTCGATGCCGACGATGAGTCCGACGCCGTCGAGCAGTTCCGGGCGGTGGCTCTGCAGGCCACCCGCGAGGGTGGCGAGCCCGGCGCCGCTGACCCCGGCGGCACCCTTCGAGGCGATGATCATGAAGACCAGCAGCGACAGCTGCTCGGTGAGCGACAGCGGCATGTTCATCGCGTCGGCGACGAAGATCGACGCCATCGTCAGGTAGATCGCGGTGCCGTCGAGGTTGAAGGAGTATCCGGTCGGGACGACGATGCCGACGGTCGACCGCTGCACGCCGAGGTGCTCCATCTTCGCGATCAGGCGCGGCAGCGCGGACTCCGACGACGACGTCGCGAAGATCAGCAGGTATTCCCGGGCCAGGTACCTGACCAGCTTGAACACCGAGAAGCCGGTGACGGCGCGCAGGAGCAGTCCGAGGACGCCGAAGACGAAGATCACGCAGGTGACGTAGAAGCCGACCATCAGGGTGCCGAGGGCGGTCACGGCGCCGAGCCCGGTCTGGCCGACGACGTTGGCGATGGCGCCGAACGCGCCGATCGGTGCGAGCCACAGGATCATGGCGAGGATGCGGAACACCAGCTTCTGCACGTAGCCGATGCCGGTCAGGACCGGTTCACCCTGCTTTCCCATCGCCTGCAGCCCGAATCCGACGAGCAACGCGACGAACAAGGTCTGCAGGACGTTGCCCGCGGTGAGCGCCGACAGCATCGAGGTGGGGATGATGCCCGCGATGAAGTCCATGGTGCCGCCGGCACCGTGCGCCTTCTCGGCGAGGCCGGCCCCGACCGCGGACGTGTCGGGAGTCAGCTGGAGTCCGGTGCCGGGGTCGAGCAGGTTCCCGACCAGCAGGCCGATACCGAGCGCGACGGTGGACATGCCGAGGAAGTAGACGAGGGAGAGTCCGCCGACCTTGCCGACCTTCGCGGCGGCCTTGACGGACCCGATGCCGAGGACGATGGTGCAGAAGATGACGGGGCTGATCATCATCTTGATGAGGCTGATGAACAGGGTCCCGAGCACGCCGAGATCCTTGCCGACCTCGGGTGCGAGCCAGCCGACCAGCACGCCGGCGATCACCGCGACGATCACCGCGATGTAGAGCCAGTGGGTGCGGTCGCGTTTGCGCCGCGCCCCCGGTGCCGCGGTACCGTCCCGCCTCGTGTCTGTGGTCATGACCTGTCCTCTCGACTGACTTTCGTCGGATCGACTCGAGTGACCGCCGTCACTTCCGCCTCGGGAAGAATGGTGGAACGCACCGTGGTCGCCGGTCACGGTTGCGTGCGTTTCGTTCACGAACGGACGGGAGTGGTCACGGGTGTTCGAGTCGGTGCGTCGCGGGTCGCTCGCACGGCAGGTGCTGGTGCTGCAGTTGCTGGTGCTGGCCGTCGTGGTGCTCGTCGGCAGCGCGCTCACCGTCCTCGACGAGCGCCGCGACGCGGACGACGCGGCCCGCCGCGAGGTCGTCGCGGTCGCGGAGACCCTGGCCGAAGCGGACGGGACGGCCCGGGCACTGCGCTCCCCCGACCCCACCGCGGTGCTGCAACCGCAGGCCGATCGGATCAGCGCGGCGACCGGCACCGATTTCATCGTCGTGATGGCACCCGACCGGACGCGGTACACCCACCCGGATCGGGCGCTGATCGGTGGCCGGTTCACCGGCACCATCGACCGCGCCCTCGCCGGGGAGACGTTCACCGAGACCTACGCGGGCTCGCTCGGACCGTCGATCAGGGCGGTGGCCCCGGTCGTGGACGACGGGCAGCTGCTCGGGCTGGTGTCGGTGGGCGTCACGCGCGAGCGGATCAGCGACCAGTTCCTTCGTGGCCTGCCGCTGATCCTGACGCTGGCGGCGGGCGCGATGGCCCTCGCGGCGGTCGGCTCGGTCCTGCTGGCCAGGCGGGTGCGGCGACAGACACTCGGACTCGCCCCCGAGGAACTGCGGACACTCTACGAACACCACGACGCCGTCCTGCACTCGATCCGTGAGGGCCTGCTGGTGTTCGACGCCGATTCCGACACCACCGAGATCGTCAACGACGAAGCCAGGCGCCTCCTGGCGCTGTCGGCGGGTCCCGTTGCGCGCGAGGATCTTCCGCCCTCCCTGCGCACTCTCGGTTCGGGTCGCGTGCAGGACGAGGTGCACGTGACCGGTGACCGGGTCCTGGTCGTCAACCAGGCGCCGGTCCTGTTCGAGGGCCGCCGGATCGGCACCGTGCTCACCGTGCGCGACCAGACCGAGCTGCAGTCGGTCACAGGCGAACTCGACTCGATGCGCCTGTTCACCGATTCGCTGCGGGCACAGGCGCACGAGGCCGCCAACCGGCTGCACACGGTCGTCACCATGGTCGAACTGGGCCGCACCGACGCGGCGGTCGCGTTCGCGACCGCGGAGCTGGAGCTCTCGCAGCACCTGATCGACCGCCTCACCGCGACGGTGCACGAGCCGGCGCTGCTCGCGCTGCTCCTCGGCAAGGTCGGCCAGGCCGCCGAGCGCGGCGTCGAGCTCACCGTCACCGACGACACCGCAGTGCCGTCGGCCGATCCGCTGACGGCACGCGAACTCGTCACGGTGGTGGGCAATCTCGTCGACAACGCCATCGACGCGGCGGCAGCCGCGGAACCGGTCGACGACGCGACGGAGGCCGCAGAGCCGGGCGGTGCCCGTCCCTGGGTGGAGGTGACGGTGCACGCGGACGATGCAGGGCTCGACATCCGCGTCGCGGACAGCGGTCCCGGCATGTCCGCCGACGAGTTCGCCGCCGCGTCCCGTCGCGGCCATTCGACGAAGTCCGATCACCACGGTCTCGGGCTCGCGTTGGTAGCCCAGGTCACGTCCCGCCACGGCGGCCGGATCGAATCCGAGAACACGTACGGCGCAGTCGTGTCCGTGCACATCCCGAGTGGGGGGTCCGCATGATCCGGGTGCTGGTGGTCGAGGACGAACGTCTCATCGCCGAGGCACACTGCAGCTACGTCGAACGGGTCCCCGGCTTCGAGGTCGCAGGCGTCGCGCACACCGTCGTCGGCGCCATGCGGGCGGTGGCGTCGGCGGCGGCGACCGAAACCCCGGTGGACCTCGTGCTGCTGGATCTGGGGCTTCCCGACGGCAGCGGTCTGGACGTCGCAACTGCTCTGGGCGGTGTTCGCCCGACACCCGATGTCATCGCCATCACCTCGGCACGGGAGATGGCGACCGTCCGGGCGGCGGTCAGTCAGGGGGTCGTGCTGTACCTGCTCAAGCCGTTCACGTTCGCGGCGTTCCGGGACCGACTGGAACGCTACCTCGAGTACCGGAGCGCGCTGCCGTCCGGCGAGTCCGCGTTGAGTCAGCGGGACGTGGACCGGGCGATGGCCGTCCTGCGCAGCACCGATTCCCGGGCCACCACACCGAAGGGCGTCGCGCCGCGGACACTCGACGACATCTCGGCGGCCGTCCACGACGCGGGCGACACCGGCGTCACCGCGGCCGAGACGGCCGCCGCGGTCGGCGTGTCCCGCGTCACGGCCTGGCGCTACCTCGAGCGGCTCGCCGACGACGCCCTGGCCGACCGGCGCACCGTCTACGGGCGGGCCGGTCGGCCACAGGTGCGCTACGTCTGGCGGTAGCCCTGTGCGCGTTTCTGGTAGCTCCCACTACCGAACTCACGCACAGGCGCCGGCAGTGTCCAGCACCCAGGCGTACTCGAACGCCACCTCACGCCACTTCTCGTAGCGTCCGCTGACACCGCCGTGCCCCGCACTCATCTCGGTCTTGAGGAGCAGCGGCGAATCGCCGGTCTTCGTGTCCCGCAGTTTCGCCACCCACTTCGCCGGTTCCACGTACAGCACCCGGGTGTCGTTGATGCTGGTGATCGCGAGGATCGCCGGATAGTCGTGCGCGCCGACGTTCTCGTACGGCGAGTACGACCGCATGTAGTCGTAGACGTCCTTGTCCGCCAGCGGGTTACCCCACTCGTCCCATTCGATGACCGTCAGGGGCAGCGACGGGTCGAGGATCGAGGTGAGCGGGTCGACGAAGGGAACGTTCGCGAGAATCCCCGCGAACAGGTCGGGAGCCAGATTCGCGACGGCGCCCATCAGCAGTCCGCCGGCGCTGCCACCGTCCGCGATCATCCTCTGCGGGGTGGTGCGACCGGTGTCGACGAGATGCCGTGCGCAGGAGACGAAGTCGGTGAAGGTGTTCTTCTTCGAGAGCATCTTCCCGGTGTCGTACCAGTGCCGTCCCATCTCACCGCCGCCGCGGACGTGCGCGACCGCGAAGACCATGCCGCGGTCGAGCAGGGACAACCGCGCCACCGAGAAGCCCGGGTCGATGCTGGACTCGTAGGAGCCGTACCCGTACAGGAGCAGCGGCGCCGGGGCGGTGGTCCCGCGGCGCTGCACGATCGAGATGGGGATCCGGGTGCCGTCGGCGGCGACCGCCCAGTCCCGGTGCTGCTCGTAGTCGGCGGGGTCGTAGCCGCCGAGCACCGGCTGCTCCTTGCGCAACAGCAGTGCGCCGCTGGCGATCTCGTAGTCGAAGATGCGGCTGGGCGTGATGAAGGAGGTGTAACCCATCCGCAGCAGCGGGCTCTCCCACTCCGGATTCGAGCCGGCCCCGACCGAGTACAGCTCCTCGTCGAACTCGAGTTCGCGGAGCTCGCCGTAACCGGATTCGGTGAGCGGCCACACCGCGAGCCGGGTCAGCGCGTCGCGACGGTACCCGAGGACGAGATGTCCGGCGAAGGCGTCGACCTCCTCGAGCCGGACGTTCGCGCGGTGCGGGATCAGGGTGCGGCGGTCCGTGGGATCGGCGACCGGCGTGTCGACCAGGGTGAAGTTCTCCGCCTTCACGCCGTCGACGACGCCGTTGTGCAGGATGAGGAACCGGTCCTCGCCGCCGACGACGGCGTGCTCGATCCCGTACTCGACGCCCTCCTCACGGGGCCAGACGACGGTGAACTCGCCCTCGGGGTCCGAGGATTCGAGGTAGCGGATCTCGGAAGTGATCTTCGAGCCGATCCAGATCGTCAGGTACTTCTCGCTGCGGGTCGAACCGAAACCGACCCAGAACCGCTCGTCGGGTTCGTGGAAGACCTGCACGTCCGCCGAGCGGTCGGTCCCGAGTTCGTGCCGCCACACGGTGTCGGGGCGCCACGACTCGTCGACCGTGAGGTAGAAGACGTGCCGGTTGTCCACCGACCACGTCGCACCGGGGGCGGTGCCGGTGATCTCGTCGGCGATCGCCTCGCCGGTGTCCAGGTTCGCGAACCGGAGCGTGTACCGCTCGTCGCCCTCGGTGTCGACGGAGTACGCGAGCAGGGTGCCGTCGAGCGTGACCGACATGGCGCCGAGTGCGAAGAAGTCGTGGCCCTCCGCGAGCTCGTTGCCGTCGATCAGCACCTGCTCGCCGGGGATGTCCACCTCGGCCGAGAGCACCGGGGGCGTCCAGTCGTCCGGGGCGTCGATCGGGCACCGGCAGTGCACGCCGTACTGCTTGCCCTCGAAGGACCGCGAGTAGTACCACCACCGGCCCATCCGGGACGGCACCGAGAGATCCGTCTCCTGGGTACGGGACTTGATCTCGCCGAAGATCGCCTCCCGCAGCGGTCCGAGGTGCTCGGTGCGGGACGCCGTGTACGCGTTCTCCGCCTCGAGGTGCGCGATCACCTCCGGATTGCTCTTGTCACGCAGCCACTCGTAGTCGTCGACGAACGTGTCGCCGTGGTGGGTGCGCTCCTGGGGAACCTTCTTCGCGACCGGGGCCGGGGTGACGGGCGAACTCATGCCGCCCACCCTATGCGGCGGCTCCCGGCCGTGTCGGGTGCGCCCCGGACGCGAGAGGTGTGCTTCAGATCCAGTCGTCGAAGGACAGCCCGGAGATGCGCTCGTACGCCTCGATGTAGCGGGCGCGGGTCGCGTCGACGATGTCCTGCGGCAGCGGGGGCGGCGGGACGTCCGACGCCCGGTCCCATCCGGACTCCGGACCGGTCAGCCAGTTGCGGACGAACTGCTTGTCGAAGCTGGGCTGCACCCTGCCCGCCTCGTAGCCGTCCGCAGGCCAGTACCGCGACGAGTCGGGGGTGAGCACCTCGTCGGCGAGAACCAGGTTGCCGTCCGCGTCGACCCCGAACTCGAACTTGGTGTCCGCGAGGATGATTCCGCGCTCGGAGGCGAACATCGCGGCGCGGGTGTAGATGTCGAGGGTGTCCTGCCGCAGCTTCACCGCGAGGTCCTGACCGACCTGCTCGACGATCGTCGCGAAGTCGACGTTCTCGTCGTGGTCGCCGAGCGCGGCCTTGGTGGCGGGGGTGAAGATCGGCTCCGGCAGCTGCGACGCCTCCACCAGCCCCTCGGGCAGTGCGACCCCGCACACCGCGCCGGTGCGCTGGTAGTCGGTCAGGCCGGACCCGGTCAGGTAGCCACGCGCGACGCACTCCACCGGCACCATCTTCAGCTTCTTGACGACCAGCGCCCGACCGAGGACCTCCTCGGGGATGCGATCGTCGTCCGGGGGCCCGGCCAGGTGGTTCTGCGCGGTGAGCCGGTTGAAGAAGAAGACGCTCATCGCGGTCAGCACACGGCCCTTGTCGGGGATCGGCGTGCTCAGGATGTGGTCGTAGGCCGAGATCCGGTCACTGGCGACGAGGAGCAGGTGCTCGTCGTCGACGATGTACAGGTCACGGACCTTGCCACCCGCGAGGTGGGCGTAGTCGGAGAGTGAGGGGCGCACCGCCCAACCCTATCGGGTGGGGGCGACACCCGATCGGGCGGCAATCACGATCGGCGGCTGCGGCGACGTGCCCGCCGCGCAGCACCGACGGGCGCCCGGAGCCGGAACCGGACAAGCCGGACCGACCGGATCGGGTCGTCGTCTATCCTTCGACCCGGTGTCACGGTGAACGGGAAGTCCGGTGCAAATCCGGCGCGGTACTCGCCACTGTGAGCAGGTACGTCGACCACACGGGGTGATGCCCGGCCACTGGACGCGACAGCGTCCGGGAAGGCGTGGTCGGCGGTCAGCCCTGCCGAGCCAGGAGACCGGCCGTGGCACCTGCCTGCATGTTTTCCACGAGTAATGGAAGGCGGGTCGCCGTGCGCACCCACACCTCTACGCGAGTCTCCTCGCGCATCCCGTCCCGGGCCCTGCCCGTCGCCGCGGTCGCCGTCGCCGCCGCGCTCACCCTGTCCGCCTGCGGCGGCGGGTCGTCCGATCCGGACGCCACCGCATCGATCTCCCTGCAGAACTGCGGGCGCACCGTCACCCTGGACGGACCCGCCGAGCGGGCGGTCACCGTCAGCCAGGGCGCCACCGAGACCGCGCTGTCGATCGGGGCGGAGGACCGGATGGTCGGCACCGCGTATCTCGACGACGTCATCGCCCCACAGTGGCAGGACGCGTACGCGACGATTCCGGTGATCGAGGAGAGCGACTACCCGAGTCGGGAGGCGCTGCTCGAGACCCGCCCCGACCTGGTGCTGTCGTCCTACGGATCCGCGTTCGACGAGAAGGCGATCGGTTCGCAGGACTCCCTCGCCGACGTCGGCGTCGCGTCCTACGTCTCACCGTTCGGTTGCGCGGACAAGTCGCTGCGCGCCCCCGCCGAGTGGGAGTCGATCTCCGGTGAGATCACCGACTACGGGGTGCTCTTCGGCCGGGGAGCCGAGGCCGCCGCGGTCGTCGAGCAGCAGGACGAGACCCTGACGGCCGTCCGGTCCGCCGCGTCGGGCGCCGGGAAGAGCATCTTCTGGTACGACAGCGGCACCGACACCCCGTACGTCGGCGCGAATGCGGGCGGGCCGCAGCTGATCATCGACGCGGTCGGCGCCACGAACGTGTTCGCCGGGCTCGACGGCTCCTGGGCCGACGGCAGCTGGGAGACGGTCCTGTCCGCGAACCCGGACGTCATCGTCCTCGCGGACGCGTCCTGGGACACCGCCGACCAGAAGAAGGCGTACCTGCGCAGTGATCCCGCGCTGAAGGACCTCACCGCCGTCCGCGAGGACAGGTTCGTGGTGCTGCCCTTCTCGACGACGACCCCGGGCCCGCGCCTGATCGACGGTGCGGCCACGCTCTCCGACCAACTGGCCGGCGAGCGGGGATGAGCGTGACCACCCGGGTGCCCGCCCGGGTCCGGGCGACGACCGCCGCGGGCTGGTGCGCGGTCGTCGCCGTGGCGCTGCTGGTGAGCTGCGCCGTCGGAGTCGGAGTCGGTGCGGCCGACCTGTCGGTGGTGACCGTCGTGGACTCCGTCGCGGGCCGGCTGGGAATCGGGCCCGGCACCGATCTGCTCACCGAGCACATCGTGGTGGACCTGCGCCTGCCACGGGTGATCGGCGCCGCGCTGGTGGGCGCCGGCCTGGCGCTGTGCGGGGCGGTGCTGCAGTCCCTGACCGGCAACGCGCTGGCGGACCCGTACCTGCTCGGCATGTCCGGCGGCGCCTCGCTCGGGGCGGTCCTCGCGCTGACGACCGGCATCGGCGTCGTCGGACTGTTCGGCGCCGCAACGGTCTCCCTGGCGGCGTTCGCGGCCGCGGTCGCGAGCCTGCTGGTGGTGTTCCTCATCTCGACGTCCCGGTCGGGCGCCCTGGTTCCCGGCCGCCTCGTGCTCGCCGGGATCGCGATCGGCCAGTTCACGGCGGCGGTGACCTCCGCCCTGGTACTGCTGGGCGACCGCGACGCCGCCCACCGCGTGCTGCAATGGACCCTCGGGTCGGTCGCCGGGATCCGCTGGCCCGGCGTCGCGACCGTCGCCGTCGTCGTCGCGGCGACGACGGTGGTCGTGCTGTCCCACGTCCGGGTTCTCGACTCGTTCGCGTTCGGACAGCGGGCAGCGGCGAGCCTCGGCACCGACGTCGAACGGTCGCGCTGGGTGTTGTACGGGCTGGTGTCGCTGTGCACCGCCGCGCTCGTCGCGCAGGCCGGGGTGATCGGCTTCGTCGGGCTGGTCGTTCCGCACGCCGCGCGCATGCTGGCCGGGCCGCTGCACGCCCGGCTGCTGCCCGTGGTCGCGTTGCTCGGTGCGCTGCTGCTGGTGTGGGCGGACATCGCCGCCCGAACCGTGATGCCCGGCCGCGAGCTGCCGCTGAGCATCGTCACCGCGATCGTGGGGGTGCCGATGTTCGTCTGGCTGATCCGCCGCAGAGGAGCCCGGGCATGAGCCACCACTCCCCCGAGGTCCGCGTCGAGAACGTCACCTGGTCGGTGGCCGGAACCACCATCCTCGACGGCGTCTCCTGCGTGGCGCCCGAACGGAAGTTCACCGGACTGATCGGCCCGAACGGTTCCGGGAAGACGTCGCTGCTGTCCGCGATCGCGCGGCTCGAACGCCCCGACCGGGGTCGGGTGCTTCTCGGAGACGACGCCGTCGCCGATCTGGCTCGGCGGGAGTTCGCGCGGACCGTCGCTCTGGTGGAACAGCATTCGGCCACCGAACTCGAACTCACCGTGGAGCAGGTCGTCGAACTCGGCGTGATCCCGCACCGGCGCGGCTGGGCGCGCCCCGCCGGTACCGGCTCAGGCGACGCCGTCACCGAGGGCCTCGCGGCGGCCGGCATCGACCACCTCCGACACCGGCTGTGGCACAGCCTGTCCGGCGGCGAGAAGCAGAAGACGCAACTGGCGCGGGCGTTCGCGCAGCGACCCTGCGTGCTGCTCCTCGACGAACCGACCAACCACCTCGACGTGTCGGCATCGCTCGACCTGCTGACCCTGATCCGGCGGCGCGGCCTCACCACCGTCGCCGCGATGCACGACCTGAACCTGGCGGCCATGTACTGCGACCACCTGGTGGTACTCGACGGCGGCCGGGTCGTCACAGAGGGCCCCGTCCCGGACGTACTGACCGAGGAACTGCTCGCCGACGTCTACGGACTCGACGCGGTCGTCCAGCCGCATCCGCGGACGGGACGCCCGACGGTGACGCTGTGCGGCGTGGTGTCGAACACCGAAAGGTCTCTGCCGTGAACGTGATTCGATCGCACCGTTGGGTGATCGTGACGGTCCCGACGGATCGCGGCGAGGACCCGCGGGACGTCCTGACCACTGCCCTCGCCACGCTGCGGGATCGTCATCCCGGCACGACGTTCCGCACAGCGGTGCTCGGCGGATCGGGTCCGGCGGTGACGACCGTCCTCGACGAGGCGGCGTCGGCCGGGGCGTCCGAGGTGGTGCTCGTGTCGGGGCAGACCCTGCACGACCGGAAAATGGAGGCCTGGTTCCGGCGCGTCGTCGGTCACTGGCTGCGTGAGCGCGCCGACGACCACGGGCCGGCCCCGCAGATCCGGCTCGCGGCGGGCCTGACCGACACCGCGACCTACGCCGACCTCCTGGGCGCCGCGATCGACGGCGACACCACCCCTGCCCGCGACACCACCGCGCCGCTGTCCTCCCCGGCGTGGGACGAGGTACCGGGGTTCGCCCGGCACGTGCTGATCTGCCGGGGTCCGCGCTGCTCGGCCCGCGGTGGCCCGGAAACCGCCCTGGCACTCGACGCCGCGCTGGACGCGCGCGGCCTCGGCGACGACGCCGTGCTCGTCACCCAGACCGGATGCATGTTCCCCTGCTCGCAGGGACCGGTCGTCGCGGTGTACCCGGACGACACCTGGTACGCCGGGCTGACCGCGGATCGTGTCGCCCGGTTCGTCGACGATCACCTCGTCGGTGGGCGGGCGATCACGGCGTGGGCCGGGGCCCGCCGCGACCGCGTCGGCGACACCGGTCCGGGCCTGGCAGGCTGAGCGCATGACAGCGCCTCGGATCCGGATCACGTACTGCACGCAGTGCCAGTGGCTGCTGCGGGCGGCGTGGATGGCGCAGGAGCTGCTGAGCACGTTCGGCACCGACCTCGGCGAGGTGGCACTGGTGCCCGGCACCGGTGGCGTCTACCTGATCGAGGTCGACGACACGCTGGTGTGGGACCGTGCCCGCGACGGCGGCTTCCCGGACCCGAAGACCCTCAAGCAGCGGGTCCGGGACGTGATCGCGCCGGACCGCGATCTCGGGCACGCCGACCGGCCGCGGGATCCGCGCACCGGCCGGGCCGCGACGGGACTGCCGGACGAGACGAGCTGAGCGCCGTCGGTCAGCGCGGCCCGTAGGTGTCGACGAAGACGATCGGTGCGTCGCCGAACATCGGGTGCGCGTCGAACGCGAGCGCGGCGGCGAAGGCCTTGGCCGTGTAGACCGGGTCGAGGGTGAGGCCGGCCTCGACGGCGACGCGCGCTGCCGCAAATCCCTCGGCGGTCGGATGCCCGTAGCCGCGCCCGAGCCACCGCCGGGTCACGATCAGGGAGCCGGACCCGAGATCGAGGGGCCCGAACCGGGCACCGCGGCTGCGGAGCAGCCGCTCGGTGCCGCGCGCGAGTCCGATCAGGTCACGCTCGGCGAGCGGCAGGGTGTCGTTGACCACGACCGCCACGACCCGGGTGCGCAGCCCCGCGAGCCGCAGTCCGAGCAGCAACCCGGCCGCGGTGCCGCCGGACCCGACCGCGGTGACGACGGCGGCGGGCTCCGGCATCTCACCGCGCCGAACCTGCGCGGCCAGTTCGAGTGCGGCCTCGACGTACCCGAGGGTGCCGATCGGGGTCGATCCGCCCGCCGGGAGGTAGTACGGGAACCCGTGCCGGACGAACAGCCAGGGCGCGAACGCGATCGTGCGGGCCTTGGTGTGGGTGCGGTGCACCGTCGCGCCGGACTCACGCAGGCGGACCAACTGCGCCCGGACGTGCTCGTCGACCGGCTGGTCGACGAGCGCGAGCGCGGTGCCGACGCCCTGCTCGCGCGCGTACAGAGCCGTCGCCAGTCCCCAGTTGGTGCCCAGCGCCCCGACGGTGAGGATGCGGCGAGACCCGCGGCCGGCGACGTCGGGCAGGATCCACTCCAGCTTGCGCACCTTGTTGCCGCCCCAGCCGCCGTCACCGAACCCGCTGTCGTCCTTGCACCACAGGCGGTTTCGGCTGCCGACCCCGTCCAGTCGGGTCAGCGGCGTCGGGCCCGCCCCGAGCGGCAGGTGCGGCAGCGTCGCGATGAGCTCGGGGTGGCGGCGGTGCAGTTCCGGGCGCGACTCAGCCATGGCACCGACGTGCTTCTCGCATCAGCGCAGACTACCGACACCGGGGGCAGCCGGTGGCTCAGCCTGCCGTCGACGTGGCCGCGTCGGCGGCCGCCTCACGCGCCCACCGCGGCAGGATGAAGATGCCCTCCGCCTCGACGCAGATCCCGTCGGCGTCGGCGATGTGGCCCTTCACGATGGCCTTGACGCCGTCCATGCGGTCGAACCGCGCCTCCGCGTGCAGGTCACCGAGGGGTGTCGGCTTGCGGTAGCGCAGCGTCAGGGTCCCGGTCATGCCCGGGCTGCCCGCGGCGACGGCGCAGTCACCGAGCACCTGGTCGAGGATCAGCGCGGACACACCCCCGTGGGTGAGGCCGGCGGGTCCCTCGTACTGCGGGCCGAGATGGAAGTCGGCCCAGGTGCGGCCGTCTGGGTCGGTTCGCACGGTCAGCGGCGGCGCGACGGCGTTGCGGACACCGTCGGCGGCGTTGCCCCAGCCGCGCTTCCAGCCCGACGCGCCCCAGCGCACCCCGTAGGGACCGGGGATGGCGCGGGCCTGCAGGATTGCGGCGGCCTCCTCGACGAGGGCCTTCGCCCGTCGGACGTCGGGCTCCCCGACCTCGGTCTGCAGGGTGGCCGCGATCAGCTGACGCACGCTGTCGGTGAGCGGCCCGTACAGGTCCACCTCGCGCTGGATGTCCTCGTCCGAGAGCTGGTCGTGGATGTACAGGAGCCGCTGGTCGGTGATCGGATCGGACACGGTACCTCGCTTGTCGTTCTGCGTTATCCGCAAATGTGCATGGTACACAGACACGATTCGAGGTCAGATCCCGTCCAACCGCCTCCGCAGCGACCCCGCGAGGTAGTCCAGGTCCGGACGGCGCGCCGACACCGGCCTGCCGCGCAGCCCGAAACCGTCGCCCGCCGTCCGCGGGATCACGTGCAGATGCACGTGAAACACCTCCTGTCCGGCGAGGGCGCCGTCGGCGAGGAACAGGTTCACACCGTCGGCGCGCGGGCCGTCCCGCAGCTCGGCGGGCACCCCGCCGTCCGACTTCAGCGCGGCCGCCATCCGCTGTCCGACGGCGAACACCCGGCGGCCGTCCTCCGGGTCGAGGTCGGCCAGCCCCGACGCGTGGACCTTCGGCACCACCAGCAGGTGCCCGGGCGTGAACGGCCGGATGTCCATGAACGCCACCGTGTGCTCGTCCTCGTGGACGATGCTGGCCTCGGCGGACCCGGCGACGATGGCACAGAAGACGCAGTTCATGCGCGCCAGTATGCGCTCCACGCCCGTGAGGCCCTGCGGCCCGCAGGAGGGCCGACAGGACTCAGGACACCAGCGCCGGACGGCCCCGGCGCTCCAGCAGCGCGTAGCGCGCACCCGCCGCGACGAGCTCGTCGTGCGTCCCGGACTCGACGACCCGGCCGTGGTCGAGTACGACGATCCGGTCGGCGTCCCGGATCGTGGAGAGCCGGTGCGCGATGGTGATCGTCGTGCGACCCCGGCTGACATTGTCGAGAGCACGCTGCACCGCGGCCTCGGTGTCGTTGTCGAGTGCGCTGGTCGCCTCGTCGAGGACGAGAATCCGGGGGTCCCGCAGCAGGGTCCGCGCGATGGCGATGCGCTGTTTCTCCCCACCGGAGAACCGGTGCCCGCGTGCCCCGACGAGGGTGTCGTATCCGTCCGGCAGCGACACGATCAGGTCGTGCACCTGTGCGGCACGTGCCGCCTCCTCGATCTGCGCGTCGGTGGCGTCCGGGCGGGCGTAGCGAAGATTCTCCCGAATCGTGTTGTGCAGCAGATAGGTTTCCTGGGAGACCACACCGACGAGTTCGGACAGCTCGGCGAGGGTGATGTCGCGCAGGTCGACCCCGTCGATGCTGACGCGGCCCGACGTCGGGTCGTGGAGCCGGGCGACCATCGACGCCAGAGTCGTCTTCCCGGAACCGGTCTCGCCGACGAGAGCCAGCGACGACCCGGCGGGCGCCACGAGGCTGACGTGGTCGATCGCATCACGGTGCGCGCCGTCGTAGCGGAACACCACGTCGTCGAATCGGACCGTGCCGGCGACCTTCTCGCGCGGCATCGGCACCGGCCGCTCGGGATCGTCGATGTCGACGGGCAGGTCGAGGTACTCGAAGATGCGGCTGAACAGCGCGAGGGACGCGGTGACCGAGACACCGACGTCGAGCAGGCTCATGAGCGGCCGGAAGAGCGCGCCCTGCAGTCCCGTGAAGGCGACGAGGGTGCCGATCGACATCCCTCCCGACGTGGCGGGCAGGCCCGCGACGAGATAGAGCAGGGCGGGGATCGCGGCGAAGACGATGTTCATGGTGGCCATCCGCCAGCGGCCCGACAGTTGTGAGCGGACCTCCAGGTCCGACAGGTACGCCGAGGTGTCGGCGAACCGCTGCGACATCGCGGGTCCGGCGCCGAGCGTCTTGCCGAGCTGAATTCCGCTGACGGACAACGACTCCTCGATCTGCGTCTGCATGTCGGCGAGAGCGCGCTGCCGTTGGGCGGTGATCTCGCGGCGCATCCGCGCGACGCGGCGCGTCAACCAGATCGCAGGCGGCAACACGATCAGCGACAGCAGCGACAGTCGCCAGCTGAGCACGCCCATCGCGACCGCGGTGCCGACGACGGTGGTGACGTTCGCGGCGACGGACGTCGCGGTGGAGGTGACGACGGTCTGCATGCCGCCGATGTCGTTGGTGAGGCGGGACTGGACCTCGCCGCCACGGGTACGGGTGAAGAATCCGAGGGACTGCCGCTGCAGATGCGTGAACACCCGGGTGCGCAGTCCGTGCATGACCCGCTGTCCGACGGTGGTGGAGATCCACGTCTGGACGACGCCGAGCGCGGAGCCGGCGACGGTCACGGCGAGCATGCCGGCGACCGACCACACCAGCAGGGGAACGTTCTGGTCCGGGATCGCGTGGTCGATGACGGCGCGGACGAGGAACGGATTGGCGAGGGTGATGAGCGAGGACGCGACGATCAGTGCGACGACGATCGCGACCTGCGTGCGATAGGGGGCGAAGAGCGCGCCGATGCGGCGCAGGCTGACCGGCTTCTCGGCCAACTGGACACGATCCGCGGGGTCGATCTTCACGGGGCGGCCCGGTCCGGGTCCGCCGAATTGGGGGCTTGTCATGCAACCACCCCTCTCGAAGTATCGGGGTAAGACTTATTGAGGTTCCCTCACAATGAGGCAGCCGTCAAGTAGCTGTAGGGTGAATCACCATGACCGCCGACCGTCGCGACACACTGCGGGACCTCGTGATGTCGACCGCCCGCGGACTGCGCCGGCGCTGGGTCGACGCCCTCCAGCCGTGGCAGCTGAGCCCCCACGAGTACCGCGCGCTGCACGTCGTCGGGCACAGCGCCGACGACGCGCCCCGACTTGGCGACGTCGCGAAGGCGCTCCGCATCGCCCCGAGATCCGCGACCGAGGTCGTCGACCGACTCCAGGACCGCGGACTCGTCGAGCGGATCCCGGACGCGCAGGACCGCCGCGCCACCTGCATTCGACTGACGACGGACGGTCGCCGGACCCTTCACGAACTGCAGGAGGCTCGGGAAGCCGATGCCGACGACTACTTCGCGGCACTGGACGACGAGGACCGCGCCGCACTGCGCCGCATCCTCGAGCGCCTCCGGCGCCCGTGAGCGAGTTTGGTAGCTCCGGCTACCAAACTCGCGCACAGGCCCGGCGGGCCTACAGGATCGGCGACGGCGCGTAGGCCGCGGCGTCCGGGTACGCCTCGACGAGCTTCTCGACCTGCTCGACGACGGCCGCGACCTGCGCCTCGGCGGCACCCACGAAGGCCGACTTGTCGGCGAGGGCGGCGTCGAGGGCGGCCCGGTCGAGCGGCAGCCTGTCGTCGGCGGCGAGGCGGTCGAGCAGGTCGGGCTCGCGACCCTCCTCACGCATCGCGAGCGCGACGGCGACGGCGTGCTCCTTGATCGCCTCGTGCGCGGTCTCGCGGCCGACGCCGGCGCGAACCGCGGCCATGAGCACCTTCGTGGTGGCCAGGAACGGCAGGTAGCGGGTCAGTTCCTTCTCGATGACGGCCGGGTAGGCGCCGAACTCGTCGAGGACCGTCAGGAACGTCTCGATCTGACCGTCGATCGCGAAGAACGCGTCCGGCAGCGCGACGCGCCGGACGACGGAGCAGAACACGTCACCCTCGTTCCACTGGGCGCCGGCCAGCTCGGCGGCCATCGAGGCGTATCCGCGCAGCACGACCTGCAGGCCGTTGACGCGCTCGCAGGAACGGGTGTTCATCTTGTGCGGCATCGCCGACGACCCGACCTGGCCGGGCTGGAAGCCCTCCGTGACCAGCTCGTGCCCGGCCATCAGCCGGATCGTGTGCGCGAACGACGACGGTCCCGCACCGACCTGCACCAGCGCGGACAGGACGTCGTGGTCGAGCGAGCGCGGGTACACCTGGCCGACGCTGGTCAGCACGTGCGCGAACCCGAGGTGCTGGGCGACCTTCCGCTCCAGGGTGTCGAGCTTGTCGGCGTCGCCACCGAGCAGGTCGAGCATGTCCTGCGAGGTGCCCATCGGGCCCTTGACGCCACGCAGCGGGTAGCGGTCGATCAGCTCCCGCAGCCGGGTCAGCGCGACGAGCAGTTCGTCGGCGGCGGACGCGAACCGCTTGCCGAGGGTGGTGGCCTGTGCGGCGACGTTGTGCGAGCGGCCCGCCATCACGAGGGAGCCGTACTCGGCGGCCTTCTCGGCCAGCCGCGCGGCGACCGCGACGCCGTGCGCGTGCACGTGCTCGAGGGACCGCACGATCTGCAGCTGCTCGACGTTCTCGGTGAGGTCGCGGCTCGTCATGCCCTTGTGGACGTGCTCGTGCCCGGCGAGCGCGTTGAACTCCTCGATACGTGCCTTCACGTCGTGCCGTGTGACCCGCTCGCGGTCGGCGATGGAGTCGAGGTCGACGTTCTCGACGACCCGCTCGTAGTCGGCGAGGGCCTCGGCCGGAACGTCGATTCCGAGTTCGGCCTGCGCCCGCAGCACCGCCAGCCACAGCTGACGTTCGAGGACGATCTTGTACTCGGGCGACCACAGCGCCTTCAGCTCCGGGCTGGCGTAGCGGGTGGCAAGGACGTTCGGGATGCGGCTCACGGGCGTCCAGTCTACGTCCAGGGAGAACCGCCGCCGGACGACCGGTCGGGTGCGGTCACGCGCTGATCGGGGGAGCCACCAGGTCGATCACCTGCAGCAGCATCTCCCGGGCGAGGGCCTTCGGGTCCGGATCGGTCTCACCGAGGGCCCCGACGACCGCGCCGTCGACGACGTACACCAGCCGGCGCAGCCCCTCCGGCTGTACCTCGCGGCCCGACCGGTGGAGCGCCGTGACGATCAGCGCGTCCTGTTCGGCGCGCAACCGCTGCTGCACGTCCCGCATCTCCGGATGCCGGGCGACCGCCACGGACCGCTCGTACCGGTTGACGAGCTGGTCGTGCCCGGCGGCGTTCTCCTCGAACACCCCGATCAGCATGTCCACGATCAGTTCGACGGTCGATTCGACGTCGCGCTCGCCGTCGGGCGCCTCGTCGATGCGGGCGTGCATGACGTCGAGCTCCCGCAGTCCGGCACGTTCGACGGCGGCGGCGGTGAGGTCTTCGAGCGACGCGAAGTAGTAGGTGGTCGATGCCAGGGGCACTCCCGCGCGGGCGGCGACGGCACGGTGCCGAACCGCCTCGAATCCACCCTCGAGCAACAGATCCGCCGCTGCGTCGGCAATGGACAGCCGTCGACGCTCACCCTTGGGAGTTGCGGCTGCGCACACGGCGTCATTTTTGCAGCGACGACGAAACCCTGAGCCGAAATCCCGAATTCGTGTTCATGCCGATTCCTGTCACCGTCGGAGCGCGTCGCTGCGGGCGATGCGTGCGAGCGCCTCCTCGACGTCTGCGGTGCTGCCGGCGAACGACATCCGCAGCGTGCGGTCGCCGTGCACGGTGTCGAAGTCGACACCGGGCGCGAGGGCGACACCGGTTTCCCGGAGCAGGTCCGCGCACCACGAGGTGGAGTCGTCGGTCAGGTGCCCGATCCCGGCGTACACGTAGAACGCGCCGTCGGCCGGGGCGAGCTCGGTGATACCCAGCCGGGGCAGTTCCGCGAGCAGGAGGTCGCGGTTGACGGCGTAGCGCCGGACGTGCCCGTCGAGCTCCTCGACGGACTCGTCGGTGAACGCCGCGACCGCCGCGTACTGCGAGATCGCGGGCGGGCAGACGGTCATGTTCGACGCCAGCCGCTGGATGACCGGGACCATCGCGTCGGGCACCAGTGCCCACCCGAGTCGCCAGCCGGTCATGGAGAAGTACTTCGACACCGATCCGATGACGACGGATTCCCGGGAGGTCTCCCAGACGCTGGACGTCGGCTCGGTACCGCCCGCGTCCACCGGCAGCCCGGGGGTTCCGAACTCGATGCCGTGGTAGATCTCGTCGGAGATCAGCAGCGTGCCGTGGTCGTCGCACCACCGGGCGAGGGCGGCGAGCTCGGCGGGATCGATGACGGTGCCGGTCGGGTTCGCGGGGCTGGCGACGATCAGTCCGGCAGGCGGCTCGGCCAGCTCCTCCAGCATCGCGACGGTCGGCTGGTACCGGGTCTGTGGGCCGCAGTCGAGTTCGAGGACGCGACAGCCGAGCGCGGCGAGGGTGTTGCGGTAGGCGGGATACCCGGGCCGCGCGACGACGACCGTGTCGCCCACGTCGAACGCGGCGAGGAACAGCAACGTGAACGCACCGGACGAGCCGGTGGTGACGACGACGTTCTCGGGGTCGACCTCGATGCCGGACGTGCGCGAGTGGTAGCCGGCGATCGCCTCCCGCAGTTCGGCGATGCCGAGCGTCTCGGTGTACCCGAGGACGTGTCCGTCGATCACCTCGCGGGCCGCGCGCAGCACGGGGGCGGGCGCGGGTGTCGACGGCTGCCCGGCCGCGAGGGTGAGCACGTCGCCGTGGGTGCGGGCCCGTTCGGTCGCGGCCTTCCACACGTCCATGACGTGGAAGGTGGGGACCCGGGACCGTCTGGAGTCTGCGCGCACGACTCGACGCTAGCGCGGCCGGCCCGAGCGACGTGCCGCTCCCCCACCGAGCGACACCCGGTTGGCGTCGACGGTTTCGCGGAGCGCCCCGACGACCGCGGCGACCTCGGGGCGCCGCAACACCTCCGGCCTGGTCACCAGCCAGTACCCGAGCTGCGCCTCGACCTTGCCGGGCAGCACCCGCACCAGGTCGTCGTGGCGGTCGGCCATGAATGCGGGCAGCAGCCCGATTCCCGCCGCGGCCCGGGTCGCCTCGACGTGGACGAAGACGTTGGTGGAGGTCACGGACTCGCGCATCGAGAGGGTGAGCCGTCGGGCGAGGTCCAGTTCGTCGACCTGAAGCATCGAGTCGACGAAGTAGACGAGGGTGTGGTCGGCGAGGTCGTGGACCGTCCGGGGTTCGTCGCGCTCGGCGAGGTACGAGCGCGAGGCGTAGAGGCCGAGGGTGTAGTCGGCGAGCCACATCGCTTCGGCGCGATGCACCTGGGGCTTCCCGACGACGATCTCGATGTCGAGGCCGGATCGCTGCTGGGAGGCGAGCCGGGTGACGGCAACGATCTCCACCGACACGTCGGGGTGCCGCCTCCGCAGGAGCGCTCCGGCGGGTGCCGCGATGTAGGCGCTGAATCCGTCGGTGGCGGAGAGCCGAACGACCCCCTTGAGGTGGTCCCCGCCCGCGGGGTCCGCGACCAGTCCCTGCACGGCCTGCTCCACCCGCTCGGCTGCGGCCAGCGACTGCCTGCCGAGTTCGGTCAGTTCCCAGCCGCCCGCCGCCTTCGCGAGCACCCGGCCACCGAGGCTCTTCTCCAACGAGGCGATGCGCCGGGAGATGGTGGTGTGGTTGACGCCGAGGTCGTCGGCGGCGGTGGTGAACCGCCCGGTGCGCGCGACCGCGAGGAGCACGAGGAGGTCGTCCGCGCTCGGTACCGACGACAAAAGTGACATGTCTGCATATTTGCACATGCGTGGTGCACATTGCGCCATTGTGGGAGCGGAAACATGCATCGATACTCGGCAGGACAATGAATATGTGTCACCGGTCACATGAGGAGTTCGCATGAGTGTCGACGCGTCAACGCGGGTCGAGGACAACCCGCCTTCGGGATTGAAGAAGGTGGTCGGTGCCTCGATGGCGGGCACCGTCGTCGAGTGGTACGAGTTCTTCCTCTACGGCACCGCGGCGACGCTGGTGTTCAGCAAGGTGTTCTTCCCCGCGGGCGGCAACGAGCTCGACGCGATCATCGCGGCATTCGTGACGTACGCGGTCGGCTTCGTCGCCCGCCCCCTCGGTGGCATCGTCTTCGGCCACTTCGGCGACAAGTTCGGCCGCAAGCAACTGCTGCAGTTCAGCCTCGTGCTCGTCGGCGCGGCCACCTTCCTCATGGGATGCCTGCCGACCTTCGGCGCCATCGGCTACTGGGCGCCCGCCCTGCTGGTGACACTGCGCTTCATCCAGGGCTTCGCCGTGGGCGGCGAGTGGGGTGGCGCCGTCCTGCTCGTCGCCGAGCACAGCCCCAACCGCTCCCGCGGGTTCTGGGCGTCCTGGCCGCAGGCGGGCGTCCCGGCGGGCAACCTGGCCGCCACCGTCGTCCTGCTGATCCTCACCACGACGCTGTCCGACGCCGCGTTCCTGAGCTGGGGCTGGCGGGTCGCGTTCTGGCTCTCCGCCGTCATCGTCCTGGTCGGCTACTACATCCGCACCAAGGTCACCGACGCGCCGATCTTCATCCAGGCGCAGAAGGAAGCCGAACAGTTGAAGGCGACGTCGTTCAGCGTCTTCGAGGTCGTCAAGCGGTACCCGCGCGGCGTGCTCACCGCGATGGGCCTGCGGTTCGGCGAGAACGTCATGTACTACCTCGTCGTCACCTTCTCGATCACCTACCTGAAGGTGGTCGTCAAGACCGACACGGCGACGATCCTGTGGTGGATGCTCGCAGCGCACGCGGTGCACTTCGCGGTCATTCCGCTGGTCGGGCGCCTGTCCGACACCATCGGTCGCCGGCCGGTGTACATGATCGGCGCGGTCACCGCGGGGACCTGGGGCTTCTTCGCGTTCCCGATGATGAACAGCGGCCACAACGCCGTCATCCTGGGGGCGATCATCATCGGCCTCGTCTTCCACGCGTTCATGTACGCCGGACAGCCCGCGATCATGGCGGAGATGTTCCCGACCCGGATGCGGTACTCCGGCGTGTCCCTGGGCTATCAGGTGACGTCGATCGTCGCCGGGTCGCTCGCGCCGATCATCGCGACCAGCCTGCTCAGCCGCTACGACTCCGCATGGCCGATCGCGATCTACCTGGCGGCGGCCTGCCTGGTCACCGTGGTCGCGGTGTACTTCGCCCGCGAGACGAAGGGCCTCGCCCTCGAGTCGATCGACGCGGCCGACGCGCGCACCCTCGCCACCGAGAAGGCCGCGGTCCCGGCATGACCGACCAGACACTCGCCGGGCGCCGGGCCCTGGTCACGGGCGGCGCGAGCGGGATCGGGGCGGCGTCCACCCGCGCCCTCGCCGCCCGCGGCGCGCACGTCACGGTCGCCGACCTCGACGACGTCGCCGCGAAGTCCCTCGCCGACGAGATCGACGGATCGGCCTGGCACGTCGACCTTCTCGACACCGACGCCCTGGAGGACCTGACGCTGGAGACCGACATCCTCGTAAACAACGCGGGCGTGCAGACGGTCAGCGCCATCGAGGACTTCCGGCCCGCCGACTTCCGGCGCATCCAGACGCTGATGGTCGAGGCACCGTTCCTGCTGATCCGGGCCGCGCTTCCGCACATGTACGCGCGCGGTTTCGGTCGAATCCTCAACGTCTCGTCGGTACACGGGTCGATCGCCTCGCCGTTCAAGTCGGCGTACGTCACCGCGAAGCACGCACTCGAAGGACTGTCGAAGGTGACGGCACTCGAGGGCGGCCCGCACGGCGTGACCAGCAACTGCGTCAGCCCCGGGTACGTCTCGACCCCGCTGGTGCACAAGCAGATCGCCGACCAGGCGCGGGTGCACGGCATCAGTGAGGCCGAGGTGATCGAGAAGGTGATGCTGACCGAGAGCGCGATCAAGCGACTCGTGGAACCGGCAGAGGTCGGCGAACTGGTCGCCTGGCTCGCCTCTCCCGGCGCCGCGATGGTGACCGGCGCGTCCTACTCGATGGACGGCGGCTGGACGGCACGCTGACGCCGAAGGGGTTCGGTGGACCTGCACGTGCAGATCCACCGAACCCCTTGCGGGCACGGCTCGTTACATGTCGGACGCGATGATGCTCGCGATGTTGCGTTCGGCGAGAGCGGTGATCGTCACGAACGGGTTGACGCCGACGTTGCCGGGCACGAGGGCGCCGTCCATCACGTACAGACCCGGGTAGCCGTGCAAACGGCCGAAGTTGTCGGTGGCCTTGTTGAGCACCGCTCCGCCGAGCGGATGGTAGGTGAGGCCCTCGTTCCACACCTTGTTGCTGCCGAACATGTCGGACCGGTAGACGGTGACCTCCTTCTTGTTGATCTTGTCGAACACCACCTTGGCGAGGTCGATGGACTTCTGCGCCTGGGCCTGGCTCCACGACAGCCCGACGCCGCCGGTGCTCGAGTTGTACTGGAAGGACGCGCGTTCCGGGTTCTTGGTGATGGCGAGGTACAGACTGACCCACAGCTCGGCGCCGGCCGGGAACGGTGCGATCTCGGCGAACACGCCGTTGGTGTCCCAGGCGTCGATGCCCATGGTCGGGATGGACGACTGGTTCTTGCCGGTGGTGTCCCAGGCATGGTTCGCGCGGGCCACCATGACGTTGCCGTTGGTGCCCCACTCCTGGCCGACCGCGCCGGACAGGTTCGGGAGATGGCCCTGCGCCTTCATCGAGACCAGGAGCTTGCTGGTTCCGACGGAGCCGGCCGCGAAGAACACCTTGTCCGCGGTCACGCTCTTGGTGGCGACGACGCCGCCGGTTTCGTTGATCTGCTCGATGTCCACCGTGTAGCCGGAGCCCGCAGCGGGCGCGACCTTGGTGACGCGGTGCAGCGGGCTGATGGTGACCTTGCCGGTCGAGGCGGCCTGGCCGAGGTACGTGACGGGCAGCGACTTCTTGCCGTGATGGTTGCCGAAGATGACCTCGCCGGCGAGGGCGGACTTCGTGACGGTGCCCGCGGCCTCCTGCTTCATGTAGTTGAAGTCGTAGACGTTGGGCACGAAGGTCGTCGCGAATCCGGAGCGCTGTGCGACCTTGCGGCCGACCCGGGAGAACTGGTACCACTCCGTGGAATCGAACCAGGCCTGGTCGATGTTGTTGACCCCGAGCGTGGCGTTCGCGCGCGGGTAGAAGGTGTTGTACATCTCGTTCGCGTCCACGGACGGCAGGATCTGCTCGAACCACGACCGCTTCGGGGTGACGGCCATACCGCCGTTGACCAGCGATCCACCGCCGACACCGCGACCCTGGTAGACGTGGATCGCACCCATGTTCTCGGCATCGAGGATGCCGGTGTACCTGGAGATGTTCCGGTCGATCGAGACGCCGAGGAAGTGCGACACCGGCTGCTTGGTCCGATCCCTCAGCCAGAAGCCGCGCTGGTCGGGGGAGGCCGTCTGGGTGAAGATCCGGCCGTCGGAGCCCGGGGTGGTCCAGTCGCGTCCCATCTCGACGATGTGGCAGTCGATGCCCGCCTGGGCGAGCCGCAGCGCGGTGACTGCGCCGCCGTACCCGGAGCCGATGATCAGGGCGGGCACCCGGTCGCCGGTGTTCAATGCGCGGCGTGGAGACGCGGCGGCACTGACCCAGGACGACGAGAGTGCGGCCGCGCCGACCGCGAAACCCGTTGCCGTCAGAAATCTTCGACGGTTCAGGCGGGCGGAGGAGAGGGCGCCGCTGGGGGAAGTCCGGAACTCGCTCAATGGAACCTCTTTCGGTCACAAGCGGATTTGACGGACTGGTTATACCTAACCGGACCGGACAGATCACCCGGAATGGCGGAGCGATTCGTGTACTTCGTACGAATGATGGCAATAGTTCGAAAAGCGCTGCTCACCAATGCGGTTCGCCGGTAGGGTCATTCGCCCGACCGACGGTGACCACACGAGAATCCGCGACCGGCGCCGCCTCGCCGCCCGGCGTCTCCCTCACGCCGCGACAGCGATCTCCGGCTACGCACACCGACCCCCGCTGTACAGGGTCGACCGCGGGTCAGCGTACCGACCGCTAACCCGAAGAGCACTGCGCCCGTGAGCCTTCGGGTCCGACGGCGGACCTGGAGACACACGGGCGCGTGGCGTTCGATCGAATCAGATGCTGATCCGGCCCTCTTCGGCGGCGAGGCCGATGTCGGTGCGGAAATGTCCGCCCGGGAGCTTGACGGCGTCGAGCTTGGCGTACGCGTCCGCCCGGGCACCCGCGAGGTCGGCGCCGGTGCCGACGACGCTGAGCACTCGTCCGCCGGCCGAGACGACGGCACCGTCCTTGATCGCGGTACCGGCGTGCAGCACGCCGTCCGCCTCGGCTCCGGTGATCTTGTCACCGGTCCGCGGGGTGCCGGGGTAGTTCTCCGCGGCGAGGACGACGGTGACGGCGGCGCCGTCACGCCACTGCAACGGCGGCAGGTCCGCGAGGGTGCCGGTGGCGGTCGCGTTGAGCGCCGCACCGAGCGGTGACTCCAGCAGTGCCAGCACCGCCTGCGTCTCCGGGTCACCGAATCGGCAGTTGAACTCCACGACGGCCGGGCCGTCCTTGCCGATCGCCAGGCCCGCGTACAGCAGGCCGGAGAAGCCGCTGCCCCGCTTCACCAGCTCGGCGGCGACGGGCTCGACGACGTCCTCGACGATCGCGGTGACGGTCTCGGCCGGCAGCCACGGGAGGGGGGTGTAGGCACCCATGCCGCCCGTGTTGGGCCCGGTGTCGCCGTCGCCGACCCGCTTGTGGTCCTGCGCGGGAAGCAGCGGCACCACGGTCTCCCCGTCGACGAGGCAGAACAGCGAGACCTCGGGTCCGTCGAGGAACGACTCGAGCAGCACCGGGTGCCCGTGGTCGAGGATCGCGGCGGCGTGCGCGCGGGCCTCGGCTCGGTCGGTGGTGACGACGACGCCCTTGCCTGCGGCGAGCCCGTCGTCCTTGACCACCCAGTTCGGCCCGAAGCGGTCGATGGCGGCGTCCAGCTTGGCCGGGTTGTCCACGACTTCACTGTGCGCGGTGCGCACCCCGGCAGCGGCCATGACGTCCTTCGCGAACGCCTTGGACCCCTCGATGCGGGCGGCGTCGGCGGACGGACCGAAGCACGCGATCCCGGCGGCCCGGAGCGCGTCCGCGACGCCCGCGACCAGCGGCACCTCGGGTCCGATGACCACGAGGTCCGCGGCCACCTCGCGGGCCAGCGCGACGACGGCGTCACCGGACGCGGCGTCCACCGGGTGCTGCTCGGCGATCTTCGCGGTTCCCGCGTTACCGGGTGCCGCGATGAGCGCGGTCACTCCCGGGTCGCGGGAGAGGGCGAGCAGAAGGGCATGTTCACGGGCTCCGGAGCCGACGACGAGTACGCGCACGGGTCTCAGACTACGTTCCGGTCCGAGCGGTCGGCGAGGTCAGGTCGTACAGGGTGACCCCGTCGACGGTGGTGGACGTGAAGTTCTCCGTCACCCACTGCGAGATTTCCGACGCGGTTCCGCTGCCGTCCCGGCCGCCGCCCACACCGCCGCCTGCGACGAACCAGTGGATCTCGCCGTCCGCGACGTACTGCTGGAACTGCTGAAGGGTCGGCGACGGATCGCTGCCGTTGAACCCACCGATCGGCATGACCGGGCGTTCGGTTGCGAGCTGGTAGCCGGACGCGCTGTTCGAGCCGATCGCGGCGGCCAACCAGGTGTAGCGGTCGGCGTCCACCGACAGCAGCGCCGTCAGCTCGTCACTCGGAGTACTGCCGTTGAGCAGGCCACCGGCCGCGCCGCCCACCGCGCCCGCCTCCATGCCGCCCGGCATTTGTCCCGCGAAGCCCGGCATCTGCGCCGTGCCACCGGGCGCCTGCGCCGTGCCACCGGGCATCTGGCCCGCGCCTGCCGGCATCCGACCCATGCCGGCCGGCATCTGCGGCATGCCGCCGCCGTCTCGTTGCCCGAAGCCGCGGCCGTCACCCGGACCGCCCCGGCCACCGAAGCCCATGCCCCCGGTGCTCGGGCCGGCCGTGACGATCGATCCCGTGTGCGGGGTTGCGATGGTGTCGACGGCATAGGCGGTGGGCCCGGCCAGCGCCGCGAACAGGGCGGCGGTCGCGGTGACGACGGCGACCGAACGCGTCGATCGCGGCAGCAGCAACCCGACCGCGGCTGACGCGCCGACCACGAGAATCACCCAGCGCAGCCACGGGACGAAGTCGGCACTGCGGCCGAGCAGCTCCCACGCCCACACCGCGGTCAGCAGCATCGTCGCCGCGGCGACGATCCGGACCCAGGTCCGGTCACGGTGGCGCCACACCGTCACCGCGCCGGCACCGACGAGTACCCCGATCATGGGGGCCATCGCGATCGTGTAGTACGAGTGGAAGATGCCGGCCATGAAACTGAACACCAGCGTGGTCGTCGCCAGCCAGGTCCCGAACAGCACGAACGTGGCCCGCTCGCCGTCCGTGCGAACGGCCTTTCCGCACAGCACGATTCCGGCGACGGCGAGGATCAGCGCCGCGGGTAGCAGCCAGGCGATCTGGCCGCCCTGCGCGGAGTCGAACATCCGGCCGATGCCGGTCTCGCCCCACATGCCGCCCCCACCGGGGCCACCGGGCGGCACACCGCCACCCATGGCGTCACCGGCGGCATCGGCCGCGGTGCGACCACCACCCGGGGTGACACTGCCGACCTCGTTGCCGCTGAGCCGGCCGAGCCCGTTGTAGCCGAGGGTGAGCTCCAGGATCGAGTTGTTCTGCGAGCCTCCGATCCAGGGCCGGGAATCCGCGGGCCACAGCTCCACCGCCAGCAGCCACCACCCGGCGGAGACGATCATCGCCCCGAGCGCGGCGACCAGCTGCGCGATCCGCTTGCCCAGCTTCGGCGGGCCGAACAGCAGGTATGTCAGTGCGAGCGGCGGGACGACCAGCATCACCTGCAGCTGCTTGGTGAGGAATCCGAAGCCGACGAACACACCCGTCAACACGAGCCAGCGGGTGCGCCCGTCCTGCACCGCGCGGAGCATCGCCCACGCCGCGGCCAGTGTCAGCAGCACCAGCAGGGCGTCCGGATTGTTGAACCGGAACATGAGTGCCGCGACGGGCGTGACCGCGAGCACCAGACCGGCGAGCAGGCCGGCCGCGGCACCGAAGTGGCGGCGCACCGTCGCCCAGAGCAGGGCAACCGAGCCGACGCCCATCAGCACCTGCGGCACCAGGATCGCCCACGAGTTCAGGCCGAACGCCCGCACCGAGAGCGCCATCACCCACAGCGAGGCCGGCGGCTTGTCGACGGTGATCGAGTTGGCCGCGTCGGACGAGCCGAAGAAGGACGCCTTCCACGACTCCGAACCGGCCTGCACCGCAGCGGAATAGAACGAGTTCGCCCACCCGGACGAATTCAGGTTCCACAGATACGCGACGGCGGTGCCGATCAACAGCGCGGCGAGTGCCCACGGCTCCCACCGCGGGCGCTGCCGGGGCTGTGGCGCATCGGGGACCACGGGTTCGCGGTCGACGACGGAGGTGGTGGTCACTGGAAGGCTCCCTGGTTCTGGGCGGTGCGGTGCCGGAACACCCACCGCAGGGCGACGAAACGAGTCACGGTGGCAACGAGATTGGCGACGACAAGCACGACGAGCTCGACGTGCTTCGACGCGTCGGGGACGAATCGGTGCAGCAGGAACAGCGAGCCGCTGGTGAGCAGCAGCCCGACACCGAACACGGCGAGCCCCTGCATCTGGTGCCGCACCGCGCCGTCGGAACCGCGGACACCGAACGTGAACGCGCGGTTCGCGGCGGTGTTCAGTACCGCGGTGATCAGCAGCGCGACGAAGTTCGCGGCCTGTGCACCGAGGACCGCATGCAACATGAGGTAGAGCACCGTGTACGCCACCGTCGAGACGACACCGATCAGCCCGAAACGGAGCAACTGCCCGACCATGCCGTGCGGCACCCCGTCGACGAGCGGCTCGCGCCCCAGGGCGGCACGCAGGTCCGCGACGGGCAGCGCGCCGGTCGAGAGGGCGCGGCCCACCCGGACCACCCCCTTGAGGTCGGCGACGGCGGTGGCGACGATGTCGACGGTGCTGTCCGGGTCGTCCACCCAGTCGACCGGCACCTCGTGAATACGCAGCCCGACCCGTTCCGCGAGCACCAGTAGTTCGGTGTCGAAGAACCAGCCGGTGTCCTCCACCAGCGGCAGCAGCTTCCGGGCGACGTCCGTGCGCATCGCCTTGAATCCGCACTGGGCGTCGGAGAACCGGGCCCGCAGCGCGCCCCGCAGGATCAGGTTGTAGCAGCGGGAGATGATCTCCCGCTTCGGACCGCGCACCACCCGGGACGACCGTGACAGACGCGAGCCGATCGCCAGGTCGGAGTGCCCGGACACCAGCGGAGCCACCAGCGGCAGCAGCGCGTTCAGGTCCGTCGAGAGGTCCACGTCCATGTAGGCGACGACGACCGCGTCGGAGGTGCTCCACACCGTCCGCAACGCCCGGCCGCGTCCCTTCTCGTCGAGGTGCACGACGTGGACGTTCGGGAACTCGGCGGCCAGGCGTGTCGCGACGGCGAGGGTGCCGTCGGTGCTGGCGTTGTCGGCGACGGTGATCCGGCTCGGGTACGGGATCGCCTCGGCGAGATGCCGGTGCAGTCGCCGCACGCAGCGCTCGAGATCCCGTTCCTCGTTGTACACCGGGACGACCACGTCGAGGGTCACGGTGCGAATCGGCATCGTGACCGCGTCGGGGTCGTGGCGAACGAGTGACTTCGTCATGCCTGTCACTGTCGGGTGGGAACCTGCGGCGTCCCTCCGCCCCGCCTGCGAGTTTCCTGTGAGCGTTTGACCTTCGAGTTGGGTGAAGCCGGATCATGGTCGGGTGCCCTCGTTCGACGATCTGATGACCATCGGGGTGTTCGCCCGGTCCACGGGTATCACCCCGAGCGCCCTCCGCTTCTACGCGGACTCGGGTGTGCTCGTCCCCGCCGCCGTCGACGACGCGACCGGCTACCGCTACTACTCGCCCGCACAACTCGATCGCGCGGTGACGCTCCGCCGGCTCCGCGAGATCGAGATGCCGCTCGACCGGATCGTCGAGATCCTGGACGCGAACCCGGACCGGGCGGGCGCACTGCTCGACGAGCACGTCGACCACCTCGCGCTCCGCGCCGGGCAGGCCCGCGACACCGCCACCGCGATTCGGGCCACGCTCGGGCAGCCCGGCGGATCCGTCCCCATCGCAGTGGTCCGCGGTCCCGGCTTCGCCGCCGCGGTCGAACAGGTGCTGGCCGCGGCAGCACACGACACGGAGCACCCGGCGTTGACCGGTGTCCGGGTCGAGTCCTCGGAGGACGGCCTCGTGTTGACGGCGACCGACCGGTACCGGCTCTCGACCCGGACCGTCGCGACGGCCCGCCCCGGCGCCGGGTGGGCGGGGACGGTCCACGGCGACGACCTGCGCTTGTCGTCGGGCTGGCTGCGGCGCCAACCGGAGGTCGAGCTACGCGCCGACGCCCGAGGCCTGGTCGCGGTCGGGGGGTCGGACGTTCGCGTCTGCCGGCTGCTGCCCGAGCCGTTTCCCGACCACCGCGCCGTGTTCGCCTCGCTGGCACCGGTCAGCACCCGCGTCGTCGTCGCTCGAAACGCATTGGTGGACGCCATGTCCGGCGTTCCCGGTGACCGCGTCCTGCTGGACGTGACGCGGGACGCCCTGCGGGTGTCCGGTGCGGGCGCGCGGCCGGTGGAGGTCGCCGCGTCCGTGCAGGGCGACGACGTCGCGCTCGCATTCGAGGTCACGACCCTGTATCCCGCGATCACCAGCGCAGCCGGACCGGACGTGATGTTCGACGTCTCGGCCCCCGACCAGCCGGTGATCGTCCGGTCCGCCGACGACGGCGATCTGACAACCCTCGCGATGCCCGTCCGCCACGAAGGAGAACCCGCATGACCGACACCGCACCGACCGACACGACGATGGCGGCGATCGCCGAGGCCGTCACCGCCGGGCGCAGCGGCGACCCCGACGGCGCCCGAACCCGGCTCCTCGCCCTCTGGGAGGAGATCACCCCGACCGGCGACGCGCTGCACCGCTGCTCCCTCGCCCACTACCTGGCGGACCTGTACCCCGACGCCGCGCAGGCGCTGATCTGGGACGTCCGCGCGCTCGACGCAGCAGCAGCGCTCACCGACGAACGCGCCCAGAACCACCACGCGTCCCTGCAGGTCGCAGGCTTCTACCCGTCACTGCACCTGAACATCGCCGACAACCTCCGCCGCCTCGGATCGTTCGACGCGGCCCGCGAGCACGTCGAGGCCGGGCGGGCGCGGGTGGACGCGCTGCCGGACGACGAGTACGGCGCGCTGCTGCGCCGAGCACTGGTCGAGGTCGGCGAGGCGGTCGAGCAACGGTCGACGGAGGCTCGCCCGACCGCCCCCACGGCGTGAACGGCGGCGCATAATCGCAGCCATGGCATCCGTGTTCAGCATGATCATCGCCGGCGACCTGCCGGGCCGCTTCGTCTGGGAGGACGACGACGTCGTCGCCTTCCTGACCATCAACCCGATCACCAAGGGCCACACCCTGGTCGTCCCGCGCGCCGAGATCGACCAGTGGCAGGACCTCGACGGCGAGGTGTTCGCCAAGGTCTCCGCGGTCGCGCAGATCGTCGGTCAGGCCGTCCGGAAGGGCTTCGACGCGCCGCGCGCCGGCCTGCTGATCGCCGGTCTCGAGGTCCCGCACCTGCACCTGCACGTGTTCCCGGCGTACAGCCTGGGTGACTTCAACATCTCCGGCGCCGACCCGAACCCGTCCCCGGAGTCCCTCGACGAGGCGCAGGCCACCATCAAGGCCGCACTCCGCGAGCTCGGCCACGGCGCCAACGTCCCCGACTGACCCCCGGCCCCGACCCA
>AODO01000007.1 GCA_000341795.1 Rhodococcus triatomae BKS 15-14
ACATGTCGAACGCCTTCTGCGAGTCGGCACCGTAGGCAGAGAGAATCTCCGGGTTGCACCTGGCCCGCTAACCGAGGACGCATGCCTGGGAGTCATCCCGCTCGCACTGCGGGATGACTCCCCGCTAGCCTCACCTCCTACCAGCCAATACCAAGGAGGTGAGGCCCGTGACCCGGAACCCCGGCGACCAGGACGTTCCGAGAGAGCACGCGCACCTCCCCAGCATTTATGTAGAACGCACTTGGCGTCAAAGCATTTGGGATGCGTTGATGCTAGGAGTACGCGCCGCTATCCCGTGGTTGGCTCGGGTTCACCTGCCAGTTCGATGATCATTCGGTAGACGCGGTCGTCGACGTCGATGCTGTTGCTGGCCAGTCGCTTCGATCGCTCGGTCGCCGATCGGTCGAAAGGGACCCGAACCGGTTTGGTGGGGTCGACAGGCCGGGTGTTGCGGAGGTCTTGCGCGTATTCGGTGACCCTCCTTCGGTAGTCGGGCGCGTCGGTGAGGAGTGCTGGATTGATGGCGACGAGGAAGAATCCGCAATCGGTGAGGCCCTCCGGGTCGGCGGAGGCTCCTGTCATCATGCCGAGCAGTTGAACGGTCAATGCGAGGCCCGATCCTTTGTGGCCTCCCCAGACGGCGAGTGCGCCTGCTAGCGCTGCGGTGGGATCTTGGGTGGGCTGGCCGTCTGGAGCGTAGGCATGTCCCTCGTCGAGAAGGTCGCCGAGCCGCTCACGCAGCATGACCTCTCCGAGCATTACTTCGGATGTGCCGATGTCCCAGATGATCGGTTGGTCATCGGACGGGAAGCCGAAGGCGATCGGATTGGTGCCGAATCGTCCTTCGGTGCCGCCGTGGGGAGCCACGAGTTGAAGACCACTTCCTGCAACGATGCCGACGAGACCCGCTTTTGTGATCGTCTCCAGATAGTAAGAGAACATGCCTGTGTACCAGGTTCGTCGTGCCGCGACGACCGCCATGCCGACAGTGGATGCTTTGGCGATCGCTAGGTCGGTTGCTTGTCGAGCGACAAGGTACCCAACCTGATCTCCACCATCGAGGGTTGCCGAGACCGGCGTGTCCTTGACGATCGTGATCGGTGACGGTTCGGGCATGCTCAAGCGTCGTTCAGCTACGGAGAGACCTCTTGCGAGACCACCGAAGGACAGGCCGCGCAATTCGCAGTCGAGAAGATGATCTGCGATGACCGCAGCTTCGTGTTCGGTATAGCCGCAGGACCGCATCGCGGCGTGCGCAAGGTCGCGGGTCTGGTCAACGGTGAGTTCCATCCTGGGGCACTTTCAGGTCAGGTGCTGCGATCCCGCACAGCTCGGGCGGGATCGCAGCACGGCAGTTTCAGTTGGGTGCGGGCTCGGCCGCGGGGATGACACGGACGTCATGAGCCTGCTCAGGGGGCAGGCCAACCAGCCGGGCCCGTGCCCAGAGAGCGGCCGTAATGCTGAGAATGGCCCCGAACATCAGCAGGAACGCCGGCGCATTGTTGTTGCCGGTGATATTGACCAGAAGCTGGCCCAAGTAGAGCGCTGAGCCTCCGAGAACGGCTGCAACCAGCCCGTATCCGACAGCGAATACCGTCCCACGGATGTTTGCGGGCAAGACCTCCACGTAGGTCACCGGGACGATGGCCGAGTACAGCGCAGGGCCAGTAGAAATCAGGAGTGCCCAGACGAAGACCATGGCGATGCTGTCGGCATTGGAAAGAGCAACGAACAAGGGGTAGCACGTGGCCAAGACGACGATGGACAACGCGAGAAGGGGCCGCCATCGTCCCCACCGGTCGGCCAGGTGACCTCCTACGATGATCAAACCGATGCCACAGGCGAGGGTTCCGACGGTGACGAGTGTGGCCTGCCGGCTCGTGTAGCCGAGACTGATGATGTAGCTCTGCATGTACGTGTAGACCATGTAGAACCCGATCATGTGCAGCGAGCCGAGCAGGAAGATCAAGCAGATGAGCGGCCAGTGCTTAGTGAATGCTTCTCGGGTGGGAGCCTCGGCGGTTTGGCCGCTTTCCTCCAACGCCTCGAACTCGGGCGTCTCCCCCAGCTTCGAGCGCAGGTACAGACCGATCAGCCCCATAGGCAGGGCGAAAAGGAACGGAATCCGCCAGCCCCAGGCCAGAATCTGCTCCGACGACAGCAAGGTGTTCAAGACAAGGACGACCACTGCGGCGATGAAGAGGCCGAGGACGCTGCCCACCTGAACTCGGCTGGTCATGCGGCCACGAACTCGCTCTGGCGAGAACTCCGCGGCATAGATGACTGCGGTGCAGTATTCTCCTGCGGCCGAAAGTCCTTGGCACAAACGAAGGATGACGAGCAAGATGGGTGCCGCGATTCCGATCGATGCCGCGGTTGGCAAAAGACCGATCAGCGGGGTCGCCACAGCCATCAGCAGCACCGTCACCATGAGGGTCTTGCGCCGGCCGATGCGATCGGCCAGGGGTCCGAAGACGAATGCGCCCAGTGGGCGGACGACGAAAGCTGCGCCGAAGACCGCGAAGGTGGAGAGCAGCGCGGTCCCTGGTTGGGCATGGGGGAAAAACAGTTGGGCCAGGACCGTCGCCAGGAACCCGTAGACGGCGTAGTCGTAAGTCTCGACCGTGTTGCCGATCATCGCGGCATAGGTGACTCGCCTCAGTGTTGGGGATTTACCTGACGCGGTCGAGTGCGCAGTGGGAGTGTTCACCGTTCTCCTCGAAAGAGTGGGAGGGGCGCGCCGGCAATGCGGCCGCGTGAAGTGCCGGGCTGACTAGGGCCTTCATGTGCCCCAGATCACTATCAGCACGCTTACGCTATATCAGCATGCTGTAAAAGAGCAAGCATGCTGACAGTGTTGATGAGGCGCCAAGTGGCGTGTGCCGTCCCCTCGCGGTGCGTGATCACGCAGAATGAGCTATTGATCGGCGGCGCCTTTGGGCCCGCCTTAGATCGCCCAGGTCACCGAGCTGCGGCCTCCTTCGGATGGGACCGTGTACAAGTGCACCAGCACGTGCGGCAGACCGGAGGTGCCGAGAATCAAGGCGATGCCGAGGGAGATCAGTCGAGCTGCGGCATCGACATCAGGCCGCGAACACACCCCGACTAGCTACCGACTCGCTTGTCGAGTTGGTCGCCACGTTCTGCGCGTTACATGTCGCGGAGCTCTGCTTCCACTGCAACGGCACAACGACGCAAGGCGCTCTCGAGGAAGGCGACGCCATCTGCGTCGAGCTCGCGCGTCAAAGTCTCGTTGATCTTGAGCACTTCGGCGTCCATGTCCTCAATCGCGGTCCGGCCGAGGTCGGTCAGGGCGAGTGCGATGGCCCGCTCGCTCTCGGGGTGCGGACGACGACTTACGTAGCCGCGCTCCTCGAGCTGGGTGACGATCCGTGTCATTGTCTGCGAACGCACAAAGCACCGGCGCGACAGCTGCGCCAACGACAGATCGGTGCGCGTCTGAAGAATCTTCAATGCGGCATATCCCGACAGGGAGAGGTTCCAAGGAGCAAGGCGCTTGTTGCCAATCCTTCCGATTGCTCTCTCGAGGCGTACAACCGCATCAGTCAGGTAGATCGCGTCTGCCGGCGTCGGGGCGGCCGATGCTGAGGCCTGCGATTCCGTCATGCGATCGAGCGTATCGGCCTTCTCATCGACTCCGGCCGGATGGTCTGCGACGACATCAATCGACCTGCCGTCACGAGACGCCGCTGAGTCAAGGCTGACAGCACTGTGAATCTGCATCGATCCCCCGATGTTCGATGACAATGGTCGGCACATACTTTAACAGCATGCTGATAATTCAAGCCCCTGATCCCTGGATGCCGACGCCGGCGCTCCTCGGCGGTGAGCCTCAGTGACTGATGACATCAACCAGCGCACGCGAAGTGAGCTCGACGATTTCGCGATCACCCCAACCGACGGCGACATTCCTCTGTGCGACGGTTGCCGAAGTCGTGGACATTGCCGACTCGGCGTACACGATGTTGCTTACGAGTGTCGTGACCGGGTGACAATCCGGGCCGTCTGCGATCCGTCCCATCGAGGCGGACCGACAGTCGCACATGGGGGCTGGATCGCGGCAGTCTTCGACGACGCGTTGGCCCGCGCCGTTCTACGAGAGAACCCGCGGGTGGTCACACGCAATCTGACCGTCAATTACCGGCGACCCGTCCCCCTGTCGACGCCGTTGGTGATCGAAGCGAGCGTGCGGGAGCGCAGTGGTCAAGAGTGGGCTGTCGAGGCCCAGATGTTCCTCGATAGCCCCACCCGGTCGGTGTTGGCCACGGCCTCTGCCGATTTCGTCGCCAGGGCCGACAACTACTACGAACGTCATCGCAGATGGATGGAAGGCGTAGACGCTCCGCTCCAGACCTGATGCCCCGCGGCAGTAGCTGACGCCGACCATTGACCATATGACAGCATGCTGATTTAATAACAGCATGCTTACAACCTCGTTCGACGTTTCCCCTCAGTCCTTCCGGGAGCTGTTCCGGAACGTTCCAGGCCCCGTCGCGGTCGTGACCGGCATGGAGAACGGGGTCCCGCACGCCACTACGGTCAGCTCCTTCAGCAGCCTGTCGCTCACTCCGACTTATGCGCAGGTGATTCTCGATGTGTCCTCACGACTACTGGGTGTCGTAGAACGCACGAAGCGGCTGGGAATCAATCTGCTTGCCGACCACCAGAAAGAGATCGGAACCACCTGCGCAGGCAAGGGGCTCGACAAACTGCGTGATGTCACATGGCGCGAAAGCGCTGGATTGCCCGAGATCGCCGACTGCGCGGGATGGCTCGCCTGCGAAGCCACCGAGTTGATCCACGTGGGCGACCACAAGATCGTCGTCGCCCGCCCGCTTGAGATCCGGTCATCGGATCGCGCGCCACTGCTCTATCACCGTGCCGAATTCCGCCGAATCGGCGAAAGCGCCTGAAGGTCTGCGCCCACTCCCCGGATCGCCCACTACTTGAGCAAGGAAGAAGGACTACCCCATGGTTGACATTTTCACAGGTCTGCAGCCCCTCGAGGTTGGCGAGACACACCCGGCCGAATTGATCCGCCGCGCCAAGGAACTCAACGCAGTTGAGGCGATTGATCGGGTGCTCGTCGGGTACTCCTCAATCTGGCCGCACAATCACTCGACTGCACCGTTTCTCGCCGCCCTCACCGACAAGCTGTCGCTGATCGTGGCCCACCGACCCGGTGTCATTCACCCCACTGCGGCGGCGCGGTACTTCGCCACCCTCGACGTGCTCTCCGGAGGGCGGTTGGCGATCAATCTCGTCACCGGTGGATCCGACAAGGACCTTCACCGCGAGGGCGACTATCTGCCGAAGAGTGAACGCTACACTCGCGCAAGCGAATACCTTGATGTCATGAAGGCCGCCTGGAGCGAGTCGGATGCTTTCGATCATCGCGGGCAGTACTACACCGCAGAGCGGGTGCATTTGCTTACTCAACCGCTCGAGCGTCACGTGCCGATCTTCATGGGCGGCGAGAGCGACGCGGCTGTGGACTTCGGCGCCAGTCACGCCGACACATACATGCTCTGGGGTGAACCGCTCGCTGGAACACGCGAACGCATCGACCGCGTCCGCGTCGCAGCCGAGGGATACGGGCGAACTCTCAACTTCTCGCTGAGTCTACGACTGTTCACCGGAGACACTGATGACGAGGCATGGGCAGCGGCACGTGCAGTCGAGAACACCATTCGTGACGCGCAGGGCACCCACCAATTCCTTCGCTCGTCCGCCACCGACAAGTCGGTCGGACGTGACCGTCAGCTAGCGCTGACAGAGAATGAGTTGCACGACGACTGCTTCTGGACCGGCTTGGTCAAACTGCTCGGGGGCTTCGCCAATTCCGCCGCACTCGTCGGGACCGAGGACAGAATCCTGGAGACCCTGGCGAAGTACAGAGACCTGGGAGTCTCTGCCTTCCTGATCACCACCGGCGCTGAAGCCGCGTGGGATCCCTCCCTCGAGAACATCGCGCGGCGGATCAAGAAGGAACTCTAGAACTCGGTCGTTCGCCCCGGCATTCCTCGCTTGGGTCGAAACTGCAGGGCGAACGACAGTCAAACGGCCACACCACGACGTACTGGAGCACATATGAGCACGCGAGAGCTCTTCGATCTTGGCAACGGAACTATTGGCGGGCTGCTCGCTGCCCGAGCCACCGCGATCCCTGACAAAGTCGCCGTGATCGTCGCCGGCGAAGCCCGCACCTACGCGGAACTCGATCGGGCCGCCTCTGCGGTCGGATCGGCACTCCTCGCACTGGGCCGCAACTTCGGCGACTCCGTGGGCATCTACCTGTCGAACCGCATCGAATTCCTGGAGACCTGGATGGGTACAGCCAGGTCTGGTCTCGTCCAGGTGCCGATCAACACCGCGTACAAACAGTCATTCCTCGAACATGCACTCCAGCATCCCGACGTGCGCGTTCTCATCACCGAATCGAACCTGGCGAGCGCACTGACCGATCTTCCTGACGTGTCGTCCCTGTTGGACGCCGTCGTGTTCGTAGACCACATTCCGGCGGACGCGCACAGTCTCGCCCCTCAGGTGCTGACTTGGGACAGTTTGCTCACGATGGGCGACCTCAATCACCGGTTCGCAGATGTGCGTCCTGAGGACGTCACCGCTATTCAGCTCACGTCCGGCACCACGGGTAAGAGCAAGGGGGTCGTTCAGCCGCATCTGCTCAACATCATCGGGGCGAGGGAAGGCGCGACGGCGATGGGGACCACGGGACGGGACCGCATCTACACCTGCCTTCCCCTGTTTCACGGCGCTGCCCAGATCAACATCTTCCTGCGAGCGGTGTATGCCGGTGCCACCGCGGTCATCGCGCCGAAGTTCAGTGCCAGCCGCTTCTGGGACGACATCCGCGAGCATCGCATTACGGAGTTCAACGCCCTGGGGTCCATCCTCCCGGTGCTGCTCGCAAAGCCGGAGACCGAGCTCGACCGCACCCACAGTGTCGAGCGTGTCTTTGCGGCACCCGCTCCGCCCGAGGTCCTCTACAGGTTCGAGGATCGATTCGGCGTACGTATCGTCGAGGGCTACGGTTCGACCGAGATCAAGAACGTCACCTACAACCCGCTCAACGACCGACGGGTCGGTTCGATCGGCAAACCGACGCCGTCGACGATTCTGCAGATCCATGATGACGATGGAAAGGTCGCCCCTCCGGGCGCGGTTGGAGAGATTGTCTATCGCCCTCGGTACCCGCACATCATGTTGAAGCAGTACTACAAAGATCCCGAGAACACCCTGGCCAATATGGCCGACTTATGGTGGCATACAGGCGATCTCGGATATCAGGACGGCGATGGGTTCTTCTACTTCGTGGACAGGAAGAAGGACGCCCTGCGGCGCCGTGGAGAGAACATCTCCTCGTACGAGGTCGAGACAGTCCTGACATCGTTTCCTGGAGTCGTCGAGGCCGCCGCAGTGGCAACACCGTCCGAATTGGGAGAGGACGAAGTTCTGGTTGTCCTCCAGGTTGACGAACCGGCTGCCTTCGATCTAGAAGCACTTTTCCATCACTGTGATCGGCTCATGCCGCACTTCATGGTTCCGCGGTTCTACCGCCTGGTCGAGGCATTTCCCCGGACACCGACCGGGAAGATACGCAAGGTCGAACTCCGCGAATCCGGGCACAACCTCTGGGACGCACTCGCTCACGGCCTGGTACCCGGACGCAACCTCTGACGACCGATTGGACACTAACAGTGACCGACATTCGTATCCGCGACATCGCTCCCCGCCTGGCCGGACAGGCACACCCGATCGGAACCGACGACAAGATACGGCTGATTGACGCGATGACCGACGCAGGCGTCCCGGCAATCGAAGTATCCTCGTTCGTTCGACCCGATCTCATCCCAGGACTTGCAGATGCAGCGGAGGTGTTCCGTCGCATCAAGCGCAGTCCCGACGTATCCCTCGAATGCTGTGTAGGTAATGAGCGGGGCTTGCAGCGAGCGATTGACGCCGGCGTAGACGCAGCATGGTTCCTCCTGTCCGCCGACGAAGATTTCGCACGACAGAACATTGGTCGGTCCACCGAAGAGTCCTTGCTCGAACTCGAGCGTATGCAGAAACTCGCCTCATCCGCGGCCATCACCCTCGGTACCTACATCATCTTCGCTTGGGGAGGACCGACCTCTCCTCCGAGGCGAGCGTCCGACCTCGCACATCTCTCTCGCCGCCTACGCGAGATCGGGGTGAGGGAATGGATCCTCGCCGATTCGTCCGGCTACGCCTCCCCCACGGATGCCCGAGAGCTGGTCACCTTCGCAATCAACGAACTCGGCGGATCCGAAAAAATCACGGTGCAGATCCACGACGGCCGGGGCATGGGCCTGGCGAACGTCGCCGAACTTGTCGGCCTGGGCATCACTCGAATTGACACCGCACTCGCCGGCTCGGGCGGGCACCCCGCCATGAGAGGCACCCCAGGAGCAGGAGTCTGTACGGAGGACGTTGTGCAGCTGCTCCACCTAGAGGGATACACCACCGGGATCGACCTCCCACAGCTTATAAGCGCCGCCAACTGGTTCGCGGACACACTCGACGTCCCCTCAAAGGGTTTTGTGCGTCACGCCGGCCCTGTACCCGTCGATTCGGCCACCAGCAGGTCTGCGGAATTCGAATGGCGTACAGCATGAGACGACTTTCAACGCTCCCGACCACCTCGGTCTGGGCAGGCCGATCAACACGGAAGCCGAGCCCGAGTCCTTTGACACCGGAAAACTGGAACCCCGCGGTGAAGGTACTCGAGTCCGGAAATCCGGTCCTGGTTGCCACGGACACTGGCACCGCACTCGTATATGGAGCCGCCACCATCACCACTGCTCAGATGGCCGACCTGATCAGATGTAGCTCAGGTTTTGTCCAGGTGGCACTACCGAGCGCACGCTGCGACACGCTCTTGATCCCCGAGGCGGCACCGACAGTCCGAGACGAGCACCGCCCCGGGTTCGGTCAATGTGTCACCGTCGACGCCACGAACGGAATAACCACTGGTATCTCGGCGGCCGACCGCGCCCACACCGCGCGTGTGCTGTGCTCTCCGGCTTCCACTGCCGCTGATCTCACCCGCCCCGGCCACATGGTGCCGGTTCGCGCCGAAGCGCCCGTTGATCTAGGTAACCCACCGCTGGCAGCCCTCGTCCTCGCCCTGACCCAGCGGGCATGCCCCATCCCGGGTGCGGTTTACGCAGAGCTCGTGTCAGAACTCGATCCGCTCCATCCGATTGAGCTAGACGAGGGCTACACGATCGCCGCGCGCAGGCACACCGTCCTGATGCACACCTAGTACCGCTCCACTTCTTAGTAGACGCAACCCAAAGGAGATTCCGTGCCTCTGTTCCTGGTCACCTACGTCCACCCCGATCCTCAGGGCTGGAAGACTCATCTCGGTCCGCATCTCGAGTGGATCGCCGCGCAGGTCGAATCGGGGGCCCTACGAGCCTCCGGCCCAACGTTCACCGGTGAGAACCGCACTGCCGCACTACTGTTCAACACCGCTGATCGAGCGGAACTGGATTCCATCATCGCGACAGACCCCTACATGGAACACGGCCAGGTATCTGGACTCACCGTCGCGGAGTGGGATCCGATCTTCGGAATGCTGAACGCGGAGTCCACACAGCCAGGAAAGTCTGCGGAGCACGTCATCCGTGAAGTGCTCGTCGCGTTCGGCCCCGACCCTGAGTCCGAGAACTGACAAAGTCTGCATGCTGGCACCTCTACGGGGCCGGATATCCATGGTGCCGATCGATAGACCGACAGCTACGAGCCCGACGCTGCGCCAGGCAACTCTCCCAGAGGACCCTCATGATGATCCCCGACCCTCCAGGTACTGGACTGAGTATGGGCGTACTTGCTGCGTTGTCCGATCTTCACGAGGAAGGCGCGTCCTTGGATCAGGTGTTGTCTGGTCTTCCAACCAGCCGGTGGACGGAACCAACGCCTGCCGTGGGCTGGACCATTGCACACCAAATCGGACACCTACTGTGGACCGATTCCGCTGCCCTTGCGGCCGTCTCAGACCCGGACCGGTTCGAGAGCTGCTATCTCAAGGCAGCCGCAGCCGACCCCCACCGCTTTGTCGATGAAGGCGCCTCCGAATATGCGGCACGTCCATCCTCAGAGACCCTCGCAGACTGGCGCTCTACCAGAAGGCAACTCGGCGAGGCACTCGCCGCCCTCCCGGCCGACATCAAGATTCCCTGGTTCGGCCCACCAATGAGGCCGGCGTCAATGGCCGCCGCCCGGCTGATGGAGACGTGGGCGCATGGAAAGGACGTTGCCGACGCGCTGGGTATAACAAGGGCCCCGACCGCACGTCTTCGTCGTATCGCGAATTTGGGTGTGCGAACCCGCAACTTCTCCTACATCAACCGCGGGCTCAACCCACCTACCGGGGAGTTCCGTGTTTCACTGACGGCCCCTCCCGGCGTCAGCGGCGACCCTGTGTGGGTCTGGGGACCAACGGATGCGGAGGACGAGATTGCGGGGCCTGCCGAGGACTTCTGCCTGCTGGTTACCCGACGTGCGGACAAGGCTGATCTAGCTCTCACGGCTCGCGGGGCAGAGGCAAGCCGCTGGCTCGACATCGCGCAAGCCTTCGCGGGGCCTCCGGGGTCCGCTCGTCAACGCACTCTCCCATGACACCGTGGCAGACGATTCGAACTCCACCGCTTGAATGCACATAACCTTCGGCCCCCCGCAACACCGCGCGACCACATTTCCGGGAACGGAGATCGTGCCGCTATGGACACCGTCCATGGACTTCAGCCGCGGCGCGGTCCGTAGCCCCCTGTGGGGCTAGCTCAGCAGGCACGTGAGGGGGGTACAGCACACATGCAAAAGTCCTCCAGATCGGCCCAGCTCACCGGTCTCCCAGGCAGTGCTGGATCGCCGGCTTCCGAAGCCCGCGCGACGCCATCCTTGGGAGCAGCATGGCGGATGGACGCTGCTTGTCGTTCACTCGGCGACTACCTGTTCTTCGCCCCGAGCGACGAACGTCAGTACGAACGCTCGCGACGAGAGCGTGGAGCCAAGGAGATCTGCGCGACCTGTCGTGTACTTCTTCCCTGCCGTCAGTACGCAATCGCAGGGAACGAAACGCATGGAATCTGGGGAGGCATGTCTGAGTCCGAGCGCCGCAGGTATCGGGATTCTGCGTTGCGATGACCAGGCGTTCCCTGATCTGAGTTATAGGTAGTACGTGCGAACAAGCCGGACCGGCCATAGCGTTGTAGCTGTGCGCGCTGGCACGACTACAAGGAAGCACTGGATCGAAGTTGTCGATGACGGAACGCGAAGCCCCTCGACACGGCGCGACCCAACCCAGGAGTTGTTCGCTGAGCTCAGTGCGATGCGTAGGACGGGACGTGGGTCCTCGAGCCCGTCTTGCCACGATCGATCTGGCCGAGGCCGGTCAGAGACCCCCTTCTTTCGGCCCGGACGCTCGCCGCGTCCAGGATCGCTGCTGATCAGTCGAGTTCGCCAGCAGCGCCGAGGTGGTCGAGACACTCACGATGCACCTTCTCGAACACCCCGGCCTTGGGCCATGCGGCGAACCGGGGTGTGCGGTCGGGACCGTCACCCCCGAACTAATGTGGAAGGGTGCCGCCACGCGCCTCCGCTGGTCAGTACGAGGATGACCGCGGTGAAGTCTGCGCGATTGTCGACCGGTGTGCTGCCACCGCCTTGTTGTAGCGGGGTGAACCGCGTGGTATCAGCGGTTCTGCGCTCTCCCACAATGCATCCGGGACCAACCGCGGAGACAACTCGTCCATCACGAGCTACCTCGTGCACTGCTACCGGCTTCATCCACGTGAGACACATTCTTGGTGACCCGTCCTGTCAGGACTTGAAGGACCACTGCCAGATCTTCGTCGGTCAGCCGTGGCGGATGTGTGGAGGCCACGTTGTTTCCCTGCTGGTGTCGTCTTCCCATCGGTAGCTTCCATCGTGTCGTCGTGCGGTGTTCTAGGTTCGAACAAGGTCGGGGATCTACCCGTGCTCTGGCATACGCCTGCCCGCAGCTTGACTGATGCCAACTGCAGAACTTGGTGTAGCCAAACATGTGCTGCCCGAGGTCGATTACTGGTTCGATCGTCACCCGGACCACTTTCGGTGGCATTCCGGAGCAGATGGGAGCGACGTCATGCGATCCCAGCTCCTAGCAACCTGCGGGACTCCCATGCGTGGACCAGGTTCCAGCAAGCTCCACATAGAAGTCGACCAGTTCTGGCCGATCGACAACTCCGGGGCTGAGTACGTCGCTGGCGGATGCTCCTTGCAGGATCCGCTTGAGAGGGACTTCGAGTTTCTTGCCCGTCTTGGTGTGGGGAATCGCCTCGACGAAATGGAACTCATCGGGCACGTGCCGCGGCGAAACCTCCTCGCGTAGACGATCAGCCAGGTCGTTGATCAGGTCGGATCGATCTGCCGAGTGGTCCTTCAGCACCAAGAACATCGGCAGCCGATATGTGCCGTCAGGCATCTCGACCCCGAGTACCAATGCCTCGGCGATGCCGTCGATACTCTCAGCGATCTGGTAAATGTCGGCTGATCCGATTCGGACACCGTTGCGGTTGAGGGTCGAATCAGATCGGCCGTGAACGATGAACGAGCCGCCTCGGGTATGAGTGATCCAATCGCCGTGGCGCCACACTCCGGAGTATGTGGCGAAGTATGCGTCGTGGTATCGGGTTCCGTTCGGATCATTCCAGAACATGACTGGCATGGACGGCATCGGGAGAGTGACGACCAGTTCGCCCACCTGGTCTCGCATCGGTCGCCCGGCGTCATCCCATGCCTCCACTGCTACTCCGAGCAGCGGCCCCGAGATCTCGCCGGGTCGCACAGGCAGGCCGGGACTACTGCCCACGAACGAACTCACCACGTCGGTGCCGCCACTCGTCGACAGCAGTGGCATATCGGTGGAAACAGCGGAGCTGACCCACCTGTGAAGAGACTGGGACACAGGCGCCCCGGTCACCAAGATCTTCTCGAGCGAAGACAGATCATGCTCACTGCCGGGCACGAGGCCAGCTGATGCTGCCGCCTGAAGCAGTCCCGGACTCGTCCCGAACTGCGTCACCTGTTCCTGCTCGACTACACGCCACAGCACGTCGATGTCCGGGTACGCCGGGCTCCCCTCGTACGTGACAGTCGTGGCACCGAGGAGCAGTGCTCCGGCCACGATGTTCCACAGCATCCAGTTCGTCGTCGTGTACCAGAAGAACACATCGGTTTCGTCGAGGTCCTGGTGCAACCCCAGCGCTGCAAGGTGCGTTACAACGACCCCCGCGTGCCCGTGCACGATTCCTTTCGGAACTCCCGTTGTCCCTGACGAAAACAGGACCCACAAAGGATGTTCGGGCTCCACCTGCTGGGTTTCGAGTGTGACCGCCGAATCGTCGCGAACCGAGTCGGCCCAGCGCATCCAGCGCGCAGAAGTCGGACGCGTGCTGTGGTCGAAGTCGATGCCGCCACGAACGACGGTGATGACGACGTCCGGGGCGAGTCGCTCCGCCAACTCGCTCAGGACCTCTCTACGATCCCGCAGTTCTCCTCCGAACATGACGGCCGTAACGCCTACCAACACAGTTGGGGTGAGCTGCTGAAGACGGTCGGTTGCGGCAGACGCACCGTAGTCCGGCCCGCAACAGGCCCACGTCGCGCCGACGGCCACGGTCCCGAGGAATGCGATGATCGCCTCGTCGGCATTCGGCAGATACCCCACAACGCGGTCGCCGGGAACAACACCGACCGCGCGCAGTGTTGCCGCGAACGCCGTGACCTCTGACTTCAGTTGCGACCAGCTGACTTCCCGTCGCGCTCGCCCTTCTCCCACAACAACGATGGCAGGGTTCGACCGACCATCGTCGTGCCGCAGGACTTGGTCAACGTAGTTGAGGCGGGCCCCGCTGAACCAACGGGCTCCTGGCATCTCCCTTCGGTCAAGAACGGAGTCGAAGGGAACTGACGCGATCACGTCGAAGTACTTCCAGATCTCCGCCCAGAACTTCTCCGGTTCGGTCACAGACCAGGCGTGAAGTCGAGGATACGTCGAGACGTCGACTCCATGTCGCCGAGAAACGAGGTTTGCGAAGGCAGACATCGAAGTGTCCGCCGGAATTGGTTCGATTCTGTCCGAATCGACGCTGTGAACTAAGTTCTTCATTCGGAGTGCGATCCCGTCATCAATGCAGCGAGATCTTCCGGCCTGAGGAAAGAAGGCGGCGGGGGCGGACCCCAGTCGTACAAGGCGCGAGCACCCTCCCAAACCCCAGGCTTCCAGAGAGCGTCATCGACGATGCAGTCCATGTCGGAGTAGTACTCGGAGAAGTTGCCCGCTGGGTCCTTGAGGTACCAGAAGAAATTGGACCCGACGGCGTGCCTTCCCAGTCCCCAGACATGCCGCTGCGGATCTGATTCGAGCATCGAAGCGGCACCGCGACCTACCTCGTCGACATCATCGACTTGCCAAGAGGTGTGGTGCAGGAGGTCCACCGGTGCGGCTTGGACGAGGACATTGTGATGGTCGGTGGAGCAGCGCATGAATGCGGCTGAGCCCTTCACGGTGTCACTGATCTTGAAGCCGAGGCCATCAGCGAAGAAGCGTTGAGACGCTTCCTGCTGAGTGGATCCGAGCACGACGTGTCCAAGCTTTCTCGGACGGACCTTGCTATCGCGAGTGACGCTGGAAGCCCGCTGGTTGACGCGGTCAACGGCCCCAGGCCGGTTGTACAGCACTGCCGGCCCGGGGGCCGAGTCGATGCGATCAGCGATCTCGACGCGGACCAGCACCTTGGTGCCGGGATCGGTCGCCTCCACGCTGGTCGTCGTACGCCGATAGTCGACCTCGAGTTTCTCGAGTGACCGGGTGATCCTGTCGATATCGTCTGGATCGTCCACTGCCACACCCAATTGCATCAAACGTCGGCGATCTGAGCGGGCGATGACGAGCTGTTCGCCGCCGTCGACCGTGCCGAACCTCGCGTGCTCTTCCGTAGTAGCGCGCGCATGCAGCGGGGTGAGGCCGAAGTCCTCGTAGTAGGCGGCTGTTGTCGCGACATCGGGGACGCCAAGGGTGATGCTGGTAAGCCGATGCAGAGCCATTTTCGGGTGTCTCCTGTCGATCAGCGTGCGGTAGTGCAGGTCTGCCGGATGTGGCCGAGTCCGGCGATGGACGTTTCCACGACATCACCGTCGGACAGGAACTTCGGGGGCTTGCGCGCACCCCCGACACCAGCCGGAGTGCCCGTGAAGATGACGTCGCCCGGAAGCAGCGGCACGACCGAAGACAGGTGCGCGATGAGCTGCGGAACGGAGAAGATCAGGCGCGCAGTCGAGCTCTTCTGCACGATCTCGCCGTTGATGCGGCATTCGATCGCCAGATCGTCCGGATCCTTCAATTCGTCGACTGTGGTCAACCATGGACCCTGGGGTGCGAAACCCGTGTAGGACTTTCCGAGCGAGAACTGCGGCGCTGGCCCGGTCAGTTGTAGTGTGCGTTCGGAGAAGTCCTGCCCAACCGTCAAGCCTGCGACGTGGCTCCACGCCGACTCAGGAGCGACCTGGTCAGCGCGCTTGCCGATGACGACGACCAGTTCGGCCTCCCAGTCGACGGTGGTTGTCGGGAGGTTGAGAGAACTCTCGGGCCCTGCGAAGCTGCCGACCCATTTGGTGAAGGTCGGCGGAACTTCCGGGTAGGTGAGGTTCGCCTCGTCGGCGTGGTCCTGGTAGTTCAAGCCGATCGCGAACACCTGCCGCGGCTCCGGAGCCGGGGGGCCGAAATCGCCGGGCACGAAGGCCTCGCTCATCGCATCGAAGCTGTTCCCAGCAACCTTGAACCACTCAATGAACTCAACCCAATGGTCGTAGACATCTCGCGTGGACGGTCCGAACAAGCCGCCTGATGCGGTCTGCACATCCACGGTGGACGACAGGTCAGATGACACCAAGACGGCGCGCCCTGCACGGTTTGCGAGTCGCACGGCTGTTCTCATTTCACTTGGAGTGGGCCCGACTGGCTGTGTCGGGCTGCGGCGCTACTCACGCAATCACATGACATTCGACACGTCAACATAATTTCGAAACTTTGGCTCAAGTTAGACACTTGCTATCATCAGGGCATGTCAAGTCGCCGTTTGCGCACGCCGAGTCCCACCCGAGCCGACCGTGCCCTGACGCAGATTCGCTTCGACATCCTCAACGGCCACCTCGAACCAGGGGCGCGACTGGGCTTCTCAGATCTCGGGTCCCGCTATGACGTGAGCACAGGGGTGCTGCGTGAGGTCCTCCCTCGACTCGTCGAGCAAGGGCTGGCCACGTCCGAGCCCCAACTCGGCTTCAGGGTGATCGAGGTTTCTGTCGAACGACTCAACCATCTCACCGACGCCCGCGTAGCGATCGAAACAATCGTTACTCGCGCGGCGATCCAGAACGGTGACCTCACCTGGGAGGCGGATGTCGTCGCCAAGCATCATGCCCTCGCACGTCTCACAGACGAGGCTGCCGGCGACAGTGTCATCCACGAGAACTGGCTCATTGCGCACGAGCAGTTTCACTTGGCAATTCTCCAAGGATGCTCGAACCCGTACCTAGTCGACACCGCCTGCCGACTTCGGTCGATCGCGGAGGTCTACCGCTGCTGGTCCGCGCCCGAGCAGGAGCTCGCGCACCGAGATGTAGCTGCCGAACACCGTGAACTGATGGACGCCGCCATCGGCAGACTTGCAGACCTGGCTGCGGACCGCACCGAGGCTCACATTCGCCTGACAACTGAGCTGCTCGTCGCTGGACAGGCCGCCAGGAGCGTGGGGCCCTAGCTGGACGCCCGCTGCGCAGACGCCGAGATGTAACGGGCGTCGTGTGGTCGTGGTTCCTCTGATCCCGCTGGACGCGTAGGAGCACACGTCCCCGATTGCTGACTACCAACAACGTGGACTTGATGGCCGCGCCGGGCAGGCCCTGTCCAACGGTGCGGTCGTGCAACGCTGGCGACGGCGAGCAAAGTCCCAGTCTTGGCGGCGATAAATATGTTGATGTGCAACGGTTTACGGTCACTCGGGATAGTTGGCACATGTGGAGGTATCGCGGAGGCCGAGATGTCCCGGGCGCCGGTCAGAGCAAGAAGGTCAATCAGAGTATCGGCCTCGTCCTGAACCGACACCTCGGCTGGACGTCTTGCCGAGGCAAGGTGGCCATCCGCGCCCATCAGCCTGGGCTCGGACTGTTGATCAGTAACCACCCCGGTAGGTTCGCCTGGTCTCCTTTGCCGCAACGGCGCGAGCGATTCCCAGACTTGCCGTTCGCAGAGCCACACGAAGTGCGTTGACGCCAGTCTGGCCTCCGGGTTGCACGATCGAGATTGCGCCCAGCCCCTGGCCTTGTGCATCGACGATAGGCGCAGCGATTGTCGTCACTTCACTCGGACCCACATCAATGGGATTTGCTGCGGTGAGGGCGACGACACCGTCGCGCCGTGCCGCAGCCACGAGTTGACGCACCCGGCGATGATGTTCAGCAGCCCCGGCAGCGTGCTCCGATGAGCGAAGAACTTCCCAGAGAACGGCTTCGGGGGAAACCGCCAGGAGTGCAATACCCACACCTGTCCGATCCAGCGGTAGCCGGCCACCCACACGATGAGCCACGACTATCGCGTTGCGCGCCGACAGACGTTCCACCAAGACGGCCTCTGTGCCCTCACGCACCGCGAGTTGCACATGCTGATCCGTCACTCGATGCAAGTCCTCCATGTAAGGCAGCGCCGCGCTCCGCAAGCCATAGCCCCTCGGGGCCATCGTGGCGAGTTCCATCATCCGCAGACCGATGACGAACTGGCCGTCGCCGAGTCGCTCCAAAGCCCCCAGTTCCACGAGTTGTGTCGCGATCCGTAGGGCCGAACTCTTCGGAAGACATGCTCGAGTGGCCAACGAGCTCAGAGTCAACGACTCACCCGGCACGCGATACGCGGCGAGAATCCGGAATGCACGAAGAAGGAGAGGTTCACCATCTGCCGGCCGGCCGGAGACTCGGACATCTTCCGTGCCACTCATCGGAATCGGCGTGGTGTGTCTGTCGCCACATGCCAAAGCTTACAGAGATGAACTTTAACCGCACCAACCGCCTTGACTGCGAGGTCGCCATCATCGGCGGCGGCCCCTCAGGACTGGCCACCGCCGCCGAATTGGCGTACCACGGAGTCCGATCTGTACTCGTCGAGCCGCGCGCGACCGTCTTTCACGATCGTCCTCGAGCAAAAACCACCAGCATCCGAACAATGGAGCACTTCCGGAAGTGGGGCGTCGCTGAGACAATACGCAGACGCGCGAAGCTTGCGCCAAGCTGGAGTCAACGCGTGGTCTTCTGCGACACAGCAAATGGTTCTGTGATCACAGAGTTCGACGGCGCATTCGGTCTATCCGTGGATCCGCCCGCATTCGCAGCCGAAACCAGTCAACAGGTTCCACAACCTGTCGTCGAAGAAGTTCTGCGCGAGCATCTTCGGGCGAGTGGAATGGTCGACATGCGTCTCGGGACGAGAGCCGCCGCCGTCGTCGAGCACGACGAGTTCGTGACGATCGCTGCAGAGCACGGCGACGGCACCGCCAGCGAAATCGTCGCCCGATACCTCGTCGGGTGCGATGGGGGGTGGAGCCCGTCGCGCGACGCCATCGGTGCGAAGCTCGAAGGAACATCCGCGCCGCACGCGAATCTGAACGTTGTCTTCAGTGCGCCATCCTTGCGGCCGAGCGTCGGCGACGCAGTTCACTACTGGGCGATCGGTTCCGCGACCCCCGGTGTTCTCGGCCGACTCGACCTCGACGGTCGCTGGTGGGCCAGTTTGGCATCGGCAGGCGACGTCACAGACGTTGACCGGGTCAAGGAGTTGATCGCCGGCCTCGTCGGTGTGGAGACCGAGACCTTCGAAGCAGACATTCACTCTGTGGACCCCTGGACACCACGCATGCTGCTCGCTGATCGGTTCTCGTCGAAACGAGTCTTCCTCGTGGGTGAGAGCGCCCACCTCAACCCCCCATTCGGCGGACATGGATTCAACACCTGTGTAGGGGACGCGGTCAACATCGGCTGGAAGCTGGCAGCAGTCATCCAGGGATGGGGTGGAGAGGGCCTGCTCGAGTCATACGAAATCGAGCGACGTCGCGTTGCCCAACAGACCATCGATTCAGCCGTCTCGAATCTTCGCGCTTCCGGCGTCGGCATCGCCAAGACAGCCGAGGCCCTGCAGGAGACCAAAGCCGAGGAGTTCTACTCGTTCGGTCTCGTGCTGGGCTACACGTACGCGGGTTCCCCCGTTGTCGCCGACGGGCCCTCCCCCAATGAGACTGACGTGCGCCACTATCAGCCGAGCTTCGAGCCCGGCGCGCGCCTGCCACACACATGGCTGACTCCCAGCCGGTCCTTATACGACGTTCTCGGCGTCGGGTACAGCCTCTTGATTCCCGCGACCGCTGCGCTACAGGGACTCGATTCATTCACTCAGGCATGCACCGCCAGATCTATTCCGCTCTCGATTGTCTCGGTGCCGGTCAACGCTACCGGGGCGCAGGATCAGTTCCTGCTCATCCGGCCGGACCAACACATCGCGTGGACCGGGACCGACATCACAGACATCGACCTCGACCTCGTGACAGGAAAGGCGAGCGTGTCATCGAAGGCCGCCTTCCACCATTGACCTCATCAGCACATCGTCATCAGCATCTCCGCGCACTCGTGCCGCGGAGGCTCACACTGAAAGGGAACAGGATGAACCAACATGCAACTCCGCGTCGTGGGGCGCCAGAAAGCGTTTTCGTGCCGCACGACTACGAGGAGAAGCTCGTCGATCTCGGTGAGATCGACCTGAACTACGCCGAAGCAGGCTCGCCAGACAAGCCGGCACTTCTGCTGATCCCCTCACAGAGCGAATCGTGGTGGGGCTACGAAGAGGCCATGGGCCTGCTCGCCGAGGACTACCACGTCTTTGCCGTCGACATGCGCGGCCAGGGGCGGAGCACCTGGACACCGGGCCGGTACAGCCTCGACAACTTCGGCAACGATCTCGTCCGATTCATCGATCTCGTGATCGGTCGGACCGTCATCGTGTCGGGCAACTCCTCGGGCGGTGTAGTGGCCGCCTGGTTGGCAGCATTCTCGCTGCCCGGTCAGGTCCGAGCGGCCCTGGCGGAGGACGCACCATTCTTCGCGTCGGAACTGGACCCCAAGGTCGGGCACACGATCCGCCAGGCCGCGGGACACATCTTCGTGAACTGGCGAGACTACCTTGGGGATCAGTGGTCAGTCGGCGACTACGCCGGCTTCCTCAAGGCCATGAAGAGCTCCGAGGTTCCGATGCTCCGACAGGTTCCGCTCCCTGAAACGGCCCCCCAGAACCTCTTGGAGTACGACCCCGAGTGGGCCCGCGCGTTCTACGAGGGCACCGTTGCGCAGACCTGCCCACACGACTACATGCTGTCGCAGGTCAAGGTTCCGATGCTGGTGACCCACCACGCCCGGATGATCGACGAGGCAACCTCCGGGCTCGTTGGGGCAATGTCCGATCTACAAGTGCAGAAGGCGGCAGAGATCATCCGGGGAACCGGCGTCCAGGTCGACGTAGTGGACCTCCCGGAGGCGCCACACATCTTGCATCAACTCGCGCCGAAGGAGTACGTCGAGATCCTGAATAACTGGGTCGAGAAACTCCCTCCGGTCTGACCCAACGCAAGACTCCATCCTGAAGGAGCCCCTGACCCTGGTTCAACGGGGTCAGGGGCTCATCGGTCTTCTCTGAAGTGGTCGGATAGGCCATCGCCGATGGCAGACAGTCGGCGCGCGAGCGCAGATCGTCACGGAGCGAAGCGCCTACCGACAGTGGGGTCACGGACGTCGGGCGCTCGACTGCACACGACTGCCGTCGGCCGATGAACGGTGCCTCAGGTCGCGCGGAGAAGACCTGACCGGTTTCGCGTCAAGCGCTTCAGTTGAGCCGGGCGCAAATGATGGTTCCACCCGAGCACACGACGCGGAGCGTCCGGGGGCCCCCAGGTGAGCAGCGACGAACCGCCAGAATTCCAGCCCTCGTCGGTCTCGAGCTCCGAGTCAGGCGCCATCGGGCCGCTGACTTTGATGTCGAGTCCAAACTGCTCAGTCCAGAAGTAGTGCGACGGAACATACTCGGGTGCTGCGTCCCCATGAAGCAACGCGCGCGCAGCCGCACGGGACTGATCGACCGCATTGGTCCAGCTGGGGATCCGCAGCTCGTTCCCCGAATGCAAGAAGCGCGAGGCGACGTCTCCTGCGGCCACGACGTCGGCGCGGACCCTGCAACGTGAATCCACGCAGACCCCGCCTGCCAGTTTCAGGCCACTCCCCGCGAGCCATTCAACATTGGGCACGTCGCCCACAGCGGAGATTACGAGGTCCGCCTCGAAGACCCTGCCGCAAGAAGTCTTGGCGCCCAGCGGCCGTGATCCTGGCTCGCCGAAAAGTTCCACGCCGCCAGGGTCGACGTGGAAGAGAATCCCCGCCTCAAGCGCGACATCCCGTATCCGGGCGGCCACAATCGACCCGACCAATCGCTGCATTGGAGGCTCGCGGTCGATCAGAGTCACGGACTTGTCGAGTTGCCGCAGGGTCGAGGCGATCTCCATTCCCAAGAACCCGCCACCGACGACAAGCACCGACGAGGCGGCCACGAGTTCGTCCCGGAGTTCATCGCAGTCGCGATGATCGCGAACGACGAACTCTCGTAGCTCCGGAGCCAGCCTTCGCGCACGGGCGCCAGTCGCGATCACGAGGCCGTCCCAGACAATCGATCCCGAATTGGTGTGAACGACGCGGTTGTTCAGGTCGAGGGAATCGGCGCGGACACCTGTCCGGAGGTCGACATCGCCGGAAACTGACGGCAAGAAGATGTCCTCGAGTGACTCTCGACCGGCAAGTGCACCTTTTGACAGCGGAACACGCGTGTATGGCGCAACGGACTCCTGGCTAAGCAGTGTGATCGAGCCGTCGAATCCCTCCAGTCGCAGCGTTTCGGCTGCGGTCACCGCGGCGATCGACCCGCCGACCACAACGATGTTCTGCATTGTCATTTCATGACTTTCAGCGCCGCGACAGGACACACCCGTGCGCCGGCCTCGGCCGGGCGTTCCAGCGACTCGGGAACGTCTGGGTGAACGATCACAACCATTGCATTCTCATCCAACTCGTACATGTCAGGTGCAACTTCCTCGCACAGCCCGTGCCCCTCGCACCGGTCGAGATCTGCGATGATCCTCATGCCGAGGCTCCCATCACCTTGCGCTCGAAGTGCAGCCGGATGGGAAGCTCCGCATAGGCGCGCGTCGTGTTGTTGATCAGAATCCGGGGCTCTCCTGCCGGCTCGAACCGGGTCACGATTTCTGCAAGTCGCGTCATCAGAGCGCTGAACTCCAAGCGCGCGAGACCCTGCCCAGCGCATCCGTGCACTCCGTAACCCAGCGCAAGATGGTCCGAGTTGGCACGCGTCACGTCGAACTCGTCCGCGCGGTCCCATTTCCGCTCGTCCCGGTTGGCCGAGCCGAACAGCAGCAAGACTCTCGAGCCGGATGGGATCGTGACCCCGTCCACTTTCGTATCGTGTGCCGCCACTCGGCTGAAACCGCGGATCGGCGACTCCAAACGGATCACCTCATTGAACGCGGCGCCAATCAGACTTGGATCGTCCTTCACAAGCTTCCACTGGTCCGGATTCCGGGAGAACAGCGCAATCGCCGAGCCGATCGCGCTGACAGTGGTTTCGAGCGACGGACCGAAGTAGTCCAGGAGAAGACTCGGGCACTGCTCAACGCTGATGACGCCGTTGTCGGCTGCCTTCAGGACATCAGCACCCAGCGATTCTGGAAGCACTGCACGACTCTGTGCCAATCGAGTGATGTACTCGACCATCTCCATTGCAAGCCCAGCCGCCTCAGGCGTTCGGTCGCTGACAGGGCCGCCGAGGTCGGCACTGGCCTTGGCCCACTTCAGCAGGTGAGGACGGCACTCTTCCGGGAACCCCAAGAAGTCCGGCACAACCGCCATCGGCATCGCCTGCGCGATCAGAGGAATCGCGTCGACAACGGTGGATTCGCAGCGCAGAACCGACTCGACAACCACCGCGGCACGTGAGTCCACTCGCTCCCGCTGCTCTCGCAGAGCCCTTGGCGTCAACCGGTGAGCGACCACCTGGCGAAGGTGATCGTGAAGGGGGGGATCGCTCGCGACCGTGGTCCCGCGACTCATCTCGTTGACCTGCTCATTGAGCATCACACCCTGGCCGGACACGAATGTCTCATGATCGCCGAGAGCCTCTCGGACGTCGTCATAGCGCGCAATCGCGAAGACCTCTTCGCGCGGCAACCAGACGGCAGGCCCAAGATTCCGTATCTCTCGGTAGCGGTCATAGGGCTCTTCGATTCCGGCGTCACTGAAAAGTTCTCCGTCGTAGACCAGGGCATTCATGCTGCATCTCTACTTTCCAACGGCTCAACCCCTGCCGCGACTGACCTCACGTAGTGGCGCACGGGGGGAGGGCTCACGTCATACATCTGCGGATCGTCTGCTCGTCATGGTGCTGTGACTGGAGTCATAGAACCATGACAACATTCGGTATAGCAACATGATTTCGAAATTATTAGGCTTCGGCGAGTGGAGACATCGCGACAGCAACGAGGCAAGTTGGCTGGGCCCGGTGAGGATTGGCGATCCCCTCACCCGGCCCTGCACAGGCGCACCTGCCCTCCAAGTTGGGCCGACCCGCAGTCGGCGCCGGCGTTTCCCGGCACGTGTAGCGGGACTCCGATCTCCACGTGAAGCTGCTCTTGGTCGAAACATGGCAAGCACGCGCGTCCTGTCGTTCACTAGGCGACTACTTGTACTTCGCCCCGAGCAGCGAACGAGAGCACGAACGAGCGCGACGAGAACGCGCAGCCAAGCAGATATGCTTGGTGTGCCCTGCACTTCTGCCCTGCCGCCGGTACGCGCTTGAAGCGAACGAACCGTACGGAGTCTGGGGAGGCATGTCCGAGTCCGAGCGCCGCAGGCACAGACAAACCGACTTGGTTCCGCCACCGACAGTTCCCCCGTCCTGAGCGCGTCAGCTATAGCCGCACTCACTGCCGGGCCGCATTTCGTAACAGTTGAATTCGTCTCGTTACCACCAGTACGCGTCGAAGAGTTCGCTGCGTGAACTGGCGATCCTCGCATACCGTTCGATCTACTTCATGCACGTGTGACGTGCAATTATGCGACTTCGCCGGAGCCTGCCGCTTGACACGGTCCGCTCGTCCTGGCTCGGCAGCGACAATGGGACGCGAGCCTTCATGCACCGCCCGTGGACGACGAGCCGACGTCGTTGCCCTGCCGCATTCCTATGAGACCTGTCCCACTGGGGTTTTCGAGCAGGTGACGTGGCTCGATGTCCCAGCGGTCTACTCACAGGAGCCCGAGAGTTCTTGCCGCGGCGAGGGCTTCATCTCTCGAGTGTGCATCGAGCTTTCGGTACAGGCTTCGCTGCTGCGATTTGACGGTGTTAACGGAGACGAACAGGTTCTTCGCTGCCACCGAGATCGGATTTCCCTGCGCCAGCTCAGCCAGAACCGCGTGTTCGCGGTTGGTGAGGTGAACGACGACCAGTTTCGTCGGAAAGATGTCGGAGCCCCCGAGCGGAGCAAGTTCTCCGTTCACTCCGGTTTCGTCAGCGAGGGCTTTGCGTGTGGAAGAAGGAATCGTTGTCAATGGGGCGCGAAGTCCCGTGCTCTCGGCAAGTTGACACGCGCTGCGCCAGGCAGTAGCGGCAGCCGTGGTGTTTGCGTTGCGTAGGTGGGCAGCTGCTTCGATCAACAGACATTCCACATGGGCTCGTGGATGGTGTCGACTGAGCCAGTCGTGTCGTCCGGTCACGTCGAGGGCATCGTTCGCGCTGCCGGTGAGCAGAAGGGCGCGCGCCGTCGCCACGGTGGTCCAGGGGTCGTTCGGATCAGCGGAGCGTGCGATCGCCAGCACTCGAGTTCCCTCCCCGAGAGCGAGCCGGAGATCAACCTCAGCCGCAGTCAACAGCGGTACGGCGAGTCCATTCCGAAAGGTCGCCGCATGTTCGGCGACCGCCCGATGAAGGTGTATCAGCCCGGCGTGGGCGTCGGCGGTGCGCAGGGCGTGCTGGCAGCGGACATAGGTCACGAGCGCCCACAGCTCCTCACCGGCGTCCACGACGCCGAGCTCATCGAGCCAGCACCCGGCAGCAGCGGTGTCGAGTCGATCGAGGGCGATCTGCGCCTGCGCGACGATCCCTGCCACCCTCACTTTCGGTTCCATCCATCCAATGGGCTCGGCGTGGGTTCGTTCGATCTCGAGCCACTTCTGAGCTCGCTTCGGTTCTCCGACGAGAGCCCAGTTCAACGCCAAGCTCCCGGCGGCATTGCGCGCAATGAAGTCAAATGTTTGCGTTGCACCCGAGCGGTAGGCCACATTCAGTTCGAGATTGGATTCCGCGAAGTCTCCGGCGAGCTGGTGGGTGATGCCCCACTGCAGATGCATGATCGGCAGGTTCGCGGTTGCGTCGCTGTGCGTCTCGCTCACCTTGCGGCTGATCAGAGCTAAACGTCGGCTGTACTCGGCAGCTTCACGGATCTCGCCCGAGACTCGAAGCATCAGGGACTGCACACACCATGTGGTCAGCAACTCCGAGGCATCCGGACTCTTGCCTAGCGCGTTAAGTGAGTGGGCCTCGTCAGGGAGAGGCGGGGCGTTGAAGGCCATCTGGGTGCCTGCGAGTAGGAACAGGTCTCGGCCGGCCGCAACAGCCGGTTTGTCGGATAGGGCGCTCGGTGGAAGTGCTTCCAAGGCTTCTCTGAGCAGGTCCATGTGCTCGGCAATCATTTCGACCCAGTGCTTATCTACGAGTTCGGCGACCAGGCCCCAGGCTGCGGCGTCGAGCGCGAGCCTCGCACCCGCCACAGCGTCGCCGCGGTCTGTGTGGAATCGGGCCAGCGTCTCGATACTGCGGCGTATGTCGACACCGGATTCTTCGGCGACCGTGTGCAACGCGTGTCGAATGGCAGGTACGAATGCCCAACAGCTCCCATCCTTTTGGTACCTGTGAGCGAGTACTCCGATGCGTTCGAGGCGTATGAGCAGCGCATCCGCATGTTCGCCGCCAGTGAGAAACGCTGCTGTGGCGCCTGTCAACTCCCGTGCTGCTGACAGACGTAGGAGCACCTCGACCGGGACATCGACCACGTCTACGCTGGTGAGGACCGAAGTCCGGACGTAGCGCTGCACTGCGTGCTCGACCGCCCGGTCGATGCGATCGCCCCGGCCAGGCCCTCGGGCAGTGGTACGGACCGCAGACACCGCCAGCCGTAGAAGCGCTGGAACAGCGCCCACCATCTCTAGTATTCGGTCGATCTCGCCGGGCTCAGGCGTGTATGGCTGCGTTTCCACCCACGCCAAAGCATCAGATCGCGTCAGCCGTAGGTCGTCTATGGTGATGACGTCACAGGGGACATCCTGTGCTGTGACACCTGTGACGCCTCGGCTGTCGCACACTGTCGCGACCACTTTCAGATGCCGGCACCGTCCGAGAAGCTCCAGGATGCGGATGTCCAGGTCGTCGGCTGCCAAGAAGTCGGGGCGCTCGAGAACCACCACCCTCGTCAGTGAGTTGGCGCCTGGTGACAAGTCCAGAACCGGTGGTGCCTGCACCGCCGCGCCAGCGCAATCACCACACACAGTTCGCGACAGGACATCGCCCCAGTAGGTATCGGGATCAGTCTGCGCGCCAGGCCTTCCCACCCACACCACTTCCGCAGCTAATTCACGGTGACGATCGACCCACCCGGCTACCAGAGCAGTCTTACCGTATCCACGCGGCGCTGCGACGACAACAAGGCGATCCGCTCCATCGAGCCGATCGATGAGGCGCTCGCGCACCATCGCTATCACACCCTCGCGTGTAGTGAATCTTCCGAATACTGGATGACCTGCCTGTTCCCAAGATCCGTGGCGGCAGAGATCGGATAAACACCCCGCATCCCGTGGCGTCGAAACTATCAAGCCAGCCTTTCCAGCCTCAGGGCGGGCACTGCGCACACTCCAGGACTTCACCAGCGTTCACCCCTCACACACCCAACCCCCCACCCCGGAGTTCACCCACTCAACACCAGAACCCATCCCGCCTGGCAAATCACCCGCTATTTCACCCATGTTGGTGAGTGACCCCGATTGAACAGATCGGTTGAATCGTTGACGGCATCAATGACGGAAACAGGTCGCGACCCCCTCAAATACTGCCAAGCACGACTGATCACCGATCGGGGCCGGCAACGGGTGAAAGTGAGAGCAGATAGCGTGGGAACATCCCATACCGTCGGCCGACGCGCACGCGCGTGGACCGGCACCACAGCAGTCAGAACACTCGCAGTGTCCATGGGCATGGCGTTGAGCGCGACCCTCGCGGGTGTCGCCGCCCCCGCGGCGGCGGAACCATCCCGAGGCGACGAAAACCGATTCGTGTTAACACAATTCGATGGCACTCCCCCATTCGACGACGCTGGAGGGACCGGCACCGACAGCGGGCCGTCGAACGGGGTCGTGCGAGTGGGTGATTCGGTGGCGTACGTTCTCGACATCACGGGCGGGCGAGACGGCATGTCGACCCCAGTGCTGCACCTGCCCGTCGCCACGCCTCTCACGCTGGGTCAGATCCCCCAGTTCTGCCTGCCCGGCTCTACCATCACCCTCGTGGACCTCGAGAAGCAGGAACTGTCCTGCCGTCTCGACGACCTCGCTCCCAATGAAATTCTCACTCGTGCTGTAACGGTTCACACCAACTCGGCAATAGCGGGCACCTCCACGCCTCCTGTCGTGGCAGTCCTGAACGCCGACAACATCGCTGGACCTCTGTCGTCACACCCTGTCACGGTGCAGTTTGTCGACTCCGATTCTGGATGCGACCCGCTTGGCACACCCATCATCGGCGAAGAACTCAGACCAGCGGACCCCGCCCATGCCACCCGCGCGGCCGGCCGAATTGCGGTGACGGCAGAGAATTCGGATCGGACGCCTCGCTCGTTCTCACTCATCGGCTCCGACAGCTGCGGGCACCACATCGAGCGACAGCTTCAGTCCAATGACGGAACGGCGATCTTCGCCGGACTGATGCCCGGCCGCTACACGATGCAAGTGCAGTCGCCCAGGCAGAAAAGCATCTCCCTTCCAGTGGAACTGACATCGTCCGAGCTCGCCGTCGAACTTCACGTCCCCGCCCAGCGCGACTAAGCGGCCACGTATGCACGCAATCATGGGGATTGCGGTTGACGCGGCCGGCGTCACAGCAGTACTCACCGACGCAGACATTCCCCAGCTGGGTCCGTTCGACCGCATTCGACTCAACCACACAGACTCGGCAGTCACTGAAACGGTGCGACGAGCCAGATCCGTGATGGAACACCGCGCGACGCTCGTCGGCGTCGCTGTCCTCGAAACAGGAATCGTAGCGACATCACCCAGTCTGAACGAGGCTATCCTCGCCGACGCAGACCGGTACCCCGACACAGTCACACCCGTCACCACCCCCGATGCCGTACTTGCATATGTGAACTCATTTCCCACTCTCGTCGACGGCCCACTGCTGACAGCGTCGGCGGGCGGAGACGAGGTCCTGTACTGCATCGTCGATAAGTACAGGCGAACCAGCCTCATTCTCGATACGCCCCGACTATCGGGCGATGAACAGAACAATGCGATAGCTGAAGCCTGCGCGAGCCACGGTGTCGAAGCGGTAGCACTGCTGGGGCTGACCCGCCAGCACATAGACGCGGTGAAGACGGTCGCCGCGCAGGCCGGTTTGCCGACGTTCACCCCGCCATTCGGAGATCTTCACCTGGCTACCGGAGCCGCGGCAGCCGCGGCAGCAGCCAATTCACCCCCGGTACCAGTCGCTCCGTCGTCACGGTGGGTTCGCACCACTATTGTCGTGGCATGTGTCGTTGTCGCGGCCCTCCTGCTGATTGGCACGATCGGGCACGGACTCGTCAGTACCGCCGGTCCCGACGCAGGGACGTCAGATACGAATCAACCCGCCGCTCCGACAACGCCCCCCTTGACCGATCGCGACGGCCCCCCACCCGTCAGCACAGTGCCCTGCGAAAGCAACTATGCCGGTGCGGCCGTGCACTACGCATGGTGGACCGCCCCAACAGTTCGACGGGTCTCGGATACAGAGCAAGCTGAGAGCACCGCGCCGACTACCCCGCCATGCACAACACCGCCCGCGTCGCAAACTCGACACTGACCCGCACAGGCAGAGGCTGCGGCGGCCCCTCACGTCAGGCGCGGGTTCTCTAACAGGGAACCCGGTTTCGGGTCCGACAGTTGCGGACCAGAGTCCGGGTCTACACCACTGCATGACGTACAACACCAATACGTTCACCCAGCATCTGTCCCAAGCTCGCTCGTATCCAGGCAGCGCCTGGGGCATAGCTGCTCGATTGCCCACGGTGGACTATTATCGCCGTGCTGCCCGCAGGGACTCAGGACACCTCGCAGGCGGTGGCCCGCCAGCAACCCCACAAGTCTGGCGGGCCTTCTGCGTTCACAGCCGTTGCCTGCCGTTTGCCGCGTCGGAGGTCTCTGATTGAATCTGCGGGTGGGTCGACACCGATATCTCGCAGCAGTCGCGTGGGCTGCTGTCGTCGCGTCGGCCCTTGCTGCGGCCGCCGCCGCCGGCATGGATGTTCTGGCAAGCGTCATGGCGTGTGGGGTCGCCGCTGTTGGTGGTGTCCTAGCCCTTCTGGCCGGGAAGCGTCGCCCCGATGCTGACGCCATCGAGCAGGCAGCTCAGGTAAACGGGGTCGCCGTAGAACCGGAACGAGTCGCGGTCCATGAACGATCCGGCACGACGTCCCGCGCCGAACAGCCACCCTCACCGTGAAGCACGAGAAGCGTGTCAGCGCACCCTTCCCGCTCGGTGTCGTCGATAGTAGCGAGCACCCCGCACTGCCTCATCACTGAAACGCCACCCAGATCTGCGAGGACGCCACCGTTGCGAAATCCTGCACGCCATACCAAGAACGACGCGCTCTATCGGTAACCAGCCACCACACTCACTTGACTGATGAAAGCCGAGTCGCCGCCGTCGGTTCCGCAAGTTAGACCGGTACGAGGATGCCGCGATCGCCGAGACTCTCAGTAAGGAAGCGCTGCAGAAAGGTGCACAATCCACGCGGAACAGTTGGCCGACCAAAGGGATACCTGACCCGCGGACCGCGTGGGCCGAACTCGTCGCTACACGCTGTTCCCTTACTTCCTCCTCGACCGCAAGAGTGATCACCTCCGCACTGACAATCGGCTGAGTCCAGAACGCAGTGTGCCACCAGGCCGAATGTGCTCGTGCACGGGTAAGGGTGGTGAAGCGACTACGGATGTTACCTGCAGCTCCACCTCGATTCCGACGTCCAGCACCGCTTCGGGGCAGAGCTGGACGAGGCACTGACTGGAACTGCCGTCCTCGTCGACCTCACGACAGCCACATCCGCCGAGGCAGCCGTCGCGGCGGCGGGATTCTCGCCCGCCGTCGTCAACCTGACGACACCGGACGTCGCCGCCGCCTGACTCCAGGTGGCCCGGGGTGATCGTTCCCGGCGCCCTCACCAACACCGCTGCCGGGAGGCCGTTCCTGGGCCCACCTCGAATGACGCCAGCGCTCGCCGGGGGGCCGCTGCACCTCCTTCCCCTTCCACACTGACCTCGAACGGCCTGCGGGCACGGAAGCCTCTACACTTGGCTTGGCAAGAGGCCGATGATCGGGGCGCGACCGGGGCGGCAATCATCAACTTCGCTACCTCCATCAGATGGTCCACCACCTGAGCACGATGATCAGTCCGCTCCGCGCCCTCTGGACGGCTTCCTGCAGGTCGTCAACCCGCCACGCCTACAGAGGAGCGGGTGCCAAGAAATCCAGAGCCTGCCGGACCACCCCGACGGTGGGGACATGATCGGTCCCGGCGAGGACCGTCAGATCGGCATGAGACAGCCACCCCGCGGTCAAGTCGGCTGTCGCCACGGGAACCATCGCATCGTCGCGCGAATGCCACATGCGAACGGGGCTCACGACCCCGGACAGGTCGAATCCCCACGGCCGCTGCTGAAGTAGCGCCTCACGGGCCGGGCCGGCGCAGTCGTTGGCGAGCGAGTCCCGAAGAATCTGCGCCCACTCGCCATCGGGAGGTTGACGATCGAGCGCTGCACGAAGCGTATGGCTCCAGTACTCGCGCACGGCGTCGACCGACCCGGTCCGGAACATGTCGAACGCCTTCTGCGAGTCGGCACCGTAGGCAGAGAGAATCTCCGGGTCGGGGAGATATCCGAGCCCACTCGTGATGGCGACACTGTCAACCCGGTCGTGATCGAGCGCAGCGAGCGCATACGAGTACGGTGCTCCTGCGGAGATGCCCCACACGCCGTAGCGCGCGATCCCCAGTTCGTCGAGCACCGGCGTGACCAGAGCATGCCAGTCGCCGATGCTCGCCATCGGCTGCGGCGCGGAGCGCGCCATACCCGGGCCGCGCGATCGCGATCAGTTCGATGTTGCGGCGCAAAGCTTCCCGAGCCACATCAGCGCTGACGGACGCCGAACCGACCAGACCGTGGTGGACCAGCACCGGATACCCGCCCGGCCTTCCGGACAGCCGATACTCCAGCGCCGTCGAAGCACCTGGCTCCACCGAAATCCTCCACCTCAACGCGAGAAGGGTCCTGTCACTTACTCCGTTTCGGACTGTATTCGCGGCAGCGAGAGAATGGTTGAGCTACCTCCCGGCCAGCCAGCCCCCCGCGCGTGGGTCCAACGACGCACGCACGCGTCGACGCCAAGCGCGCCGCCTGCGAATCAGATCTGCACCAGGGCGGCCATCGTGTGGGCGCCCGGGGTGGCGGGTTGCTCGCAGGCATCGCTCTGGCAGAGACGTCACTGTGGGCCTGGAAGCGCATCCGCCCCCGCTTCGGTCCATGCACGCGGACCGCTGAAGAGACCATCTCAGCGTCGTCGTCGCCCTCACCGATCCGCAGCGCCGGGCGATTGTGCGCCTTCTCGGTGGCGGACAGTTCGTGCACGCAGGCGCGGTGGGGAAAGCCCTTGCCATCGCTCTGCTCACGGTCGTGAGCCTCTCGAGATGGTCCGCCGGGCTGGTCTGTCGAGACGCAGCGCAGTGGCACCGAAATCCTGTACCGCACGTAGACGCAGCCGTTGGGCGACACGATATCTGAAGTCGCTGCCCTTCGCGGACAGAGCTTCTCGACCGCCACCGCCGAGCAAGCGAACCTCGAAAAGCCTTGACCCGCGACCGCTTACGTCCTGACCTGCACGTCTATCCGGGGGAACAGCCACCGAGTGCGGGATACTGCCGGGGCAGGAAGGCGGCCGACCGAACCTGGTGGGGCGGGTGGGGCTCGAACCCACGACCAATGAATTATGAGTTCACGGCTCTAACCGACTGAGCTACCGCCCCCAACCCCGTGACGAACGAGGCGAAGCGAATGCTACCGGGCCGCGGCCGGACGTCGGACTTCCGATCCCTGTCCTGATACCCAAGCTTGGGAGCGTGACGAGGTCCCCCGATCGCAATACGCTGGTCTTGCCGTCTCGGCGCTCGCATTCGCGCAGGCGGTCCGTATGAAGATCGTCGTCCTGAGCTGCGCCGCGCGGCCCACGGAGGCCGGATCGAGCTCGAGCTACTTCCACCCGCATGCTGGTCATACCAAGCATCGCGTGACACCGGCGCGTCAATGCCAGCATCGAATGCAACCTTCAACTATTGTTCACGATGAGAGTGAGGGCAACCCCCCCCCGGTTCTCACTCGATCGGGCACCGCCCGACGCCAAGCGGCCAAGGCATCTGGATATCCTCCCCGATCCCCAGATGCCTTGGCCCTTTGCTGTTCCCGGCAGGGGCAGTGCCGGAAGCATTCGAGACCGCGAGGGTCTCATCGCAGGGTTTACTCGCCCTGAGATGGGCGTAGACGAACTTGGCCGTGGGGAGTGAGCACCTCGCGGTGGCGCCTCCTGTGGACGATCGGGTTACTAGCCGGCGGCGTTCTCGTCGGGCTGATCGTGAACGTTTTGGCAGTGGTCAAGCTCTAGGCCGAGTTACTCAGCCCAGATCAGCCAGCCGATACTTCCAATTCCGAGAAGCCATGCCGGACTTCATGCCGGCATGGCTACACAACTAAACGAATCGGGGCCGTCGGAGCGACTGCGCACCGTCCAACTCCGGCGGCCCCTCGGATCGGGCGCGAAACCTGGCGAGCAGGCATCCCCTTCGCTCCCGACGGACTCGGACCCGAAAACTGGTTTACCAGCTATACGACGTACACCACCATGAGCAAAAACGCCGTTTCAGCTGGCCCTCGGCGGCGCTAAGTTTGGACCTTCGATGGCTCGACACTCCACCCCAGCGCCCGAAAGGGAGTTCAACGTCTACCCAGGCGGGACAAGCAAGCCAGCGACCGACGCACACTCGACGTTGTCGGGATCGACCTGCCACAGGACACAGCGGCGAGACTAGCGATCAGCTCGTCGACGGCGGGCTCGGCGGCCACGGGCCGCCGAGGACGCGGCGACAGCCTGGTCACGCAACAGACCGCGGTCAATCGCGCCGCTACTCAGCGCGTCAGGACGGTGGCCCAGGTGGAACAGCCCAGGGATGTGGGGACACGCATACGGAGCCAGCCCCTTTCCTCCGTGGTGCCTCTTGCGGACAGTTTTCGCATCGCTCCGAGAGTGGTAGCCGCGATGCTCGCACTTTGCACACCACATCCAGAACGAGCCCGGACGGTGAGGACGACGAGTCATGCGGCACGTCCGATCTGGAGGTTGAGCCAGTCCGAAAGCCACTGAATGGCGTTGCGGCCGGCGTTGTCGACGACGAGGGCGTTGTAGTTGGTGTGGGCGCCGGAGGTGAAGAAGTCAGCGGCGGAAAGCCCTTCACCGACCAGGGAAACCAGGTCCTCGGTACCCTGGGACTGGGACAGCTTGGTCAGCGAACCCGACAGCTTCCTCAGGTCCAGGTTCTCGGCCTGAGTAGTGATGCTCGTCGAGACCGCATTGGCCTGCTTCCCGAGCAGTTCCGGCGAGGTCTTGGTGGCCCTACCGGTGAGGATGTTCACCGCCACCGACGCGAGATCAACACCGACCGGAAGGAGCCCGGTCATCGCTGCGCCGGCACCGAGCGGGTCGGGGAGCTGCCCGGGCGGAGGCAGCAGCTTCTCGACGGCGGTCCAGGCTATCTCTTGGATCTGGCCGACGATGTTGGCGAGCCGGATGACGTCGACGCCGCCCAGGATCGACGCCACGAGGGCGGCGATCTGGGTGCCACCGGAGGGGTCCGGGATGATCGCGAGCACCTGCGAGACCCACGTCAGGTCCACGGCCGCCGCCATCTTCACCAGCGGAGCGAACTGGTTGTTGAGCTGGCCGGCGATCTCGTGTGCGCCGCGGGCATCGAGTGCGGCGACCTTCTGCGGCAGCAGAGTCAGGTTGTTCAGGATCCCCGGCATGTCGAGCGAGGTCACGCCGGTGACCACGTTCAGGACCTGGTTGACCACGACGGTCGGCTTGAGCACCGACAGCACGCTGGTGGCCGAGGTGAGGGCATCGGCGGGTGCCCCGCTGATCGGGGCGACCTGCCCGCCGAGTGTGTCCGCGGCCATCGCGAGTGTCTGCACCTCCGCCGAGGTCGACGGCAGGTCGAGGGCGTCACCGCCGGTCAGCTTGTTCGCGGTGTTCGCGATCTTCGTGGCCGTGTCCAGCGCTCCGGTGAGGTCGGATTGTCCTGCCTTGGTGAGGACTTCGGAGGCAGCGTGCTCGGGCGTTCCTGTGGGGGCGGTGGCGAGTTGGCCGTTCGCGGCCGGGTTCGCGGCGCCGGAGTCGAGCAGGTCAACCAGCGGCGCGACAGTCTGCGCAATGGATGTCGCAGTGGTGGCGACCTGCTTGATGTCGACGGTCGGTGCGGTGAGCTGCTGACCGAGCGTAGCCATGTCCGATCCGAGTGCGGGCAGGTCCGCGTCGGAGAAGTCCGACGTCAGCGCGGCGGCGAACTCGTTGTTGCCACCTACCGTTCCGTCCGCGGCAGTGCCACTGGGGCTCTTGCTCAGGATCGAGCCGAGGGAGCCGAGCAGCGGGCTCGCACCCTTCTCAATCGAGCAGTACAGGTCCCCCGGGTCGCAGATCGAGGCCACGCGACCGGAGAGCTTGCCCATCCCCTCCGGCCGCGGATCCGCAATCCCGGTCCTGGAGGTTCGCGGGCCCACGACAGCGGAACCTTTCGTGCCCGTGCCCGGGTCGGCAAGCAACCCCACTGCGAGAACCCGGCTCGAATCGATCGGTCCCTTGTCGTTGCCGATATCCGATGCGAGATCGCCCGCAGCATCGGCACCCTGCGAGTACCCGCTTATCGTGAATCTTGTTCTGGGGCAGAAGTTACCAACCTTCTCGAGCACCTGCTTGGCGCGGTTGACAGCGTCGGCTTTGCTGTCGGCGTAGGTATGTCCGTTGTCGAACGCGCGTGCCATATACGGCAGCGTGTAAATCTCTACACTGCGACCATGCTCGGCCTTCAGCGCGTCCGCGACGGGTTTGAGCATGCCAACCGGAGCACCAGGGTCGGCGCTCTCACTGGTCTCCCACGTCCCGGGGATGAACAAGCTGAACGTCGCCGCACAGTTCGTCGGCGCCGCGGCGGCGGTCACGGGCGCAGCGGCCATCGGGCCAACGCCGAACACGGCCGCGGTGGCGACCCATACGACCGCGCGGCACGCTCTCGAGTTTTCTGCGGGCATTTGCACCTCGATAGCCGAAGGGACACAGCCGCATAACCGTCACCCATTTCGAGGATTTACAGCAACGGGGTGCCCCATCCTTCCGGCCCGTTCGCACGGACACGGATATGCCGCGCTCGTGCAGAAACGCGGGTTGCCGTCGCGGTGGACCTTGAGTTCGGACGCTTCTCCGGCCGCACCCGGGGAAGTCGATCGACAGCCTCCTCATCGACATACTCGGCGAGGCCGACGGCTACTGACCACGGCTACTGGGTTGGCGATGGTGTCGCTCACTCACGCGCCGCACAAGGCAGTCCCGTTCAACAATGCGCAGCAGTGTCGGAGGCCGATAACACCCGGCTGGCAGTAGCGATGCAGTAGGGAAAGGAGAGATATGTACACCAGACCACAGACACCACACGCGCCCCAGGTAGCGCCGGAACTGCAGCCCATCGTGACCCTGATCTGGGGCATCGCGTACACAGCATGGACAGATCTCGGTGGAGATCCGTGGAGCTTTCCGTCGTTCGGAAGCTGACCGCCACACCGGCACCTCACCGCGCCGTCATTCCGCTCTGCCGATCAGGTCAGTCGTGTCGATACGTCGGTCGTTCAGGACAGCCAGCTGAAGACAAGAGCACGTAGCTCCAGCTCGTGAGTGCGAGGCAAGATTCACCCGTGGATCCTGTGATCGAACGGGCAGAACATCCATCGCCTCAATACATTTGACGATCACCGCAGCACACAGTGTCGCAGACGCCCCTAAGTCAACCGGTACTCCAGAAACCGGAAGAGATCGACGGGATGACCTGAGCCAAGCTCAGTGCGGCTATATGAAACAGGTACTCCGGGACCATTGGGCAGCGTTACGACAATCGCCTCTGCCCCCAGAACCACTGGTCGGCCTCGGCCGAATAGCGGTCCCGCTCACAGGACGACAACAGGTAGCCACGTAGATTTAGCCAACATGATCAGCAAAGGGCGCTATTCGGTCACGTTCGTGATCGAAGCGCAGGAAGACACTCCCGCTGCGGAGATCGACCGCCGCGCCGAATCGGAATGGGATGCCCGGTTCGCCGCAACCCTCCATACCGGGCGGGTCCGGATCCCCCGCCCCATCTCGAGCCGGCCACACCCGACGGCCACCCGCACCGTCCTGCACACCTACGAAGGCGTCATGTGGGACTGAGCCGAGCGCACAGTTGAAGCCACACCTGACCAGGCATGCGGGAAGACCGAACAGCTATACCGCAGCAGACCTCACCGTTGTGCGCCAGCAGAAGTGTTGTAGAGATCGATGATATGGGCCGAAATACGGCCCCGCGCCGACACCGAGTGCCCGTTGCGTTTCGCCCAGGCGCGGATCGCCGCGCTCTGCTCCCGATCGATCGGCGCAGCAGATCGACCCGACTTCACCGCAGCCGCTGGCCTGCTGCTCTGTCGACCTGTGGTGCGGCGGGCATGCGCCACCCACACAGCCATCTCCTCGCGGAACCTAGAAGCGTTGCCCGAGGACAGGTCGATCTCATAAGAATTGCCGTCGACAGTGAAGACGACGGTTTCGTCGGCGAGCAATCCAGGATCTGTGTCGTCGACCAGTGTGACCGTGACTTGCCTCGCCATGTGACAACTCCCCTTCGGACTGAAATATCTGTGATCGGCAGAAACATCTGAGCAGCGCCAATTGTGCACCCAGTCGGCCTCGTCGCACACATCGGTTCCCGCTCACCGCCGCACAGACAGCGGCAACCGGCCACTGCAATCGAGAGTATTCGGGCGGAACAGGTTTCGGCCAGCAGGCTCGGACAACAGATCCGAGTAGGCGGACCGTTCGTCCACATCGCCCACTTCAACGGCCGCACAACCCGCTCGGGCCCGCATCATTCCCGAAGTTCGCTCCGCAGGAAAGCGTCTCACACCTCGGCGACATAAGAGCTTCCGAGGCAGAGTCGGTGAGACATGATGTCGGGACACTCTGTCCACTGTCTACTGAGACCGACCCCGTTACGTTGATTCACATCCGGGAATCCGCCCAAATCTCGACAGAGGACCGGACCTGAGGGTCCGCGACACCGTCATTTGCGCGACGCAAGGAGAAGCCGCCGGAAGTGCCGCTTGTTCTGCGCGAGCAGCTTCTAAAGCGCCTGTGTCCGTGGGCCTCCGCAAAGGCAGTTCACCTGATAGATCTGACGCAGATCCAGGAGGCCGACTACTAGAGTCGCCTCAGGTGCTCATTCGGCGTCCGCGGTTTACGGGCTATGTGAAGGTTAGACAGTGACCCTCACCCTTCCCCCGGGAGCGACATCTCCAGGTTCTACCGCGATCACATCGGCCGCGCAGTGTCTGCTTGCGCCGTTCGTGCCGCCTGCTGCCCGCGATGCGGCGTGATGTTGCCCCCCCTGCGAAGCCCCAGTCCAGAAGAACGCTGAAGGTTTCGACATCGCCTTCCTGGGGCAGCACAGCAGGAGGCTGGCCGGGCTGCGTGCGAACGTCACCGCGTATGTGACTACCCTGGCGCATGGTCGGCGCCGGTGAGTGTATGGCGTGCACACGCACCGGATAGCACGGCGCCATCCGGGCCGGAGGCGGTGAGTGAATCGCTGATAGTCGAGGCAACGATCGGAATCGGGTGCGTCTTCCCCTCCGGATGTATGCCGCCAGCCTTAGATGATCGCAGGTGCTGCCGTCTGCATTCATCCGCGTGACCGCCATGTTCGATCCCCCGGTTCACGGATCGACGCGACGACGCACAGGTGATGGTCGTCTCTCGACAGGATCGGGCTGGTGGACGTACCCTTGGCCTGAGTGATTCATTTTGAATCAGAGAGAGGTGGGTTAGATGACGATCACCGACACCCGCGCCAAGCAGGACCTGATCCGCACCGCAGCCCGCAGCCGCGTCGACGACCGCGAACTCAACCGCGCCATCTACCGCGCATCCCAGGACGCCCAACTCTCGCAGCGCCAGATAAGCGTCATCATCGGCAAGCCGTCACAGGCCACTATCCAACGGATCCTGGCCCGCTTCGCCGAAGACCCCTCGCTACTCGACGAGACACCCGCCGAGGTCATCGACAAGCGCACCGCCGGCCTGATCGACGACGACACCATGATGGACAGGCTCCTGAACTGGAAGTACACGTTCGGTCACGTGCCGCACGTCGATGATGTGTCCACCGACGCCTACAGTTCCGGCGACTGGGACGACATCGAACAGGCCTACTACCTCGACCGGCTCTCCAACGACGAGTTCGCTCGACTCGTCGAGCGACACAAGACGAGCCTCCAGCGAGCGGCCCGCACTCAGTGACCGACGACCTCCACTCGCGGGGCCTGATCGCCGACCAACTCGCCGCCCTGTCCACCCCGGGGCAGCCCCTGCACACCGACGCCGACCACAACACCAGCCTCCTCTACGCCGGAGACATCAGCCGCTTCGCGTTCCGCAAACGCGTCATCTCCGCCTACCTCGAACGCGAGAACCCGGCCAGAGGAGGGGTGACCGCGATCGTCTCGGCGGGCAGCCCCGGATCAGGTAAAACCACAGCACTCCGTGACCACGTCCCCGACCTGAACGACTACCGCATCCTCGACCCGGACATCATCAAAGACGACCTGATCGAGCAAGCCCTCCACGACGGTCTCTACGACGACCTCCTCGCCCGCATCCTCGACGACGGACACCCTCTCGCGCCACGTGAGCTGGCCTCGCTCGTCCACCGCGAATCGACCCAGCTGATCGACCAGATCCGCCGCATCTGCATCTCGCGCCGCGAGAACATAGTGGTCGAGGGAACGCTCACCTGGAAGGGCCTGGCACCGAAGCTCGTCGCCGAGTTCACCGAAGGCGAGTACCAACACGTAGAGGTCATGGCCATCGAAGCCGACCGCGCCACCGCCCACGAACGGGCCCTCTCACGCTGGTGGTCAGGCCGCCAAGAGTGGATCGCCGGCATAGACCGGCTCGGCGGCCGATTCACACCGCCAGCAGCGATCGACATCTGCTACACCGACGCCGCTCAGTCGCTGTGCACTCAACACGCTGTCGAACTCGAAGAACTGGCGTCGGTGACGATCAGCCACACCCGTGTAACTGTGCTGCGACGCGACACCAGTGGCCGGCTCATCACGGTCCTGGAACGTAGGCACCCCCGAAACCGGTGAATCCGTCGGCGAAGATGCGACGAAGGCACGCCCCCGTCCAGGTCAGGTCAGGCCGAACCCGCACCTGACGAGCACGTATCGGCGGCCGCGCCGTCGACGCTGACCGACAACGAACGGTGGCAACAGGCCCGGCACCTCAGGACCTCAGCCGTCGGAGTCGAACGCCGGATCGGCACCAACGTTTAGGTCTAAGAACACCCGCTCGAGGGTGACACTGATCCCGACCGCACTGGCGAGCAACGACATTCGATCATCAAGGGCGGAACTCGAACATGCGGTGAGGCTGATAGCCGTCGACCATCCCGATAGATCGCCCAGCGCCGTCGGCGACGGTGTGCCGGTAGACAGCAACAACTGATACCAGCGGGTCCAGCACTGTGTCAGTGACGATGACGACGGGGAACCCGTCCCCGACTTCCTGAGGTCACCACGATCCCGCCCGGAGGATCGTGTCAGGTGGTCCGACTACTGTCCGACGTAGCGGCGGGCAGTGGGCCGCTTCCTCACCTGGCTGATTCGGCTCGACCGGTGGTCGAGGCGGATCCGGATTCGGATGGCCTCAGCCGTCCGGGTTCGTGGATCGGCCCACTGCCCGAACCGGATTCACGGATTCCCGACGGCGGACCTCCGCTCCCCTACTCTGCGAGGCGGACAGCAGCCGCAGGACACGCCTGGTCGTCGAGCGACACCGTCCGTTGGCAGCGGGGTCGTGAGAAGCTGCCTTGGCATATTCGGCTCCCGCCTGTGAACCTCACCCAGGCACTCAATGCCTGACACATCGAGGGCGAGGGCTTCGACCCCGGACCCACAGCGACACACCGTGCACCCGACTGGACGAGCACGACTACTCACCGATTCGGGCAAGGCTTCAGGTATTTCCACCCGTGTCGATGAGCCAACCTACGTTGAGGATGGAACTCGCCACATGACCGGATCACCAGGAGGCGAGAGAACGGACCGCATCATGACCGTCGACGACCCCATCGCAGATCAGAACTCAGACCGCCAGCAAGAAGGCATGATCTGGCGAGATACGCTCGCAGCCTGCACCGTAGCCGCCGCCGCATGGGCGCTGTACTACCTCTGCCTGTGGCTGTCCCTGTAACTCTGCAACACCGGCCCGCACCACTTCCCCAAGCACCCGATCGGTCTCGCACTCGCGAGTCACATGGGCCAGAAGCTACGTTCACTGCCGCGTTGCATCTATGCCCCTCCGGGAGCGACGCAGGCCCGTCTGCCCCCCTCATCCGACGGGCCACCCAAACGACACGGAGGCTCGAATGCGACTTCCACTGTGGATCGGCGGCCCGATCGTCATAGGGCTCGCGGCCGCCGACGCAGCCATCGAACTGCAGGCCCGTGCCATCGGGGCGCTCACCCGCGCCATGTTCAAGGCCATGGCCGACGATGTCACTGTTGACCTCACCCTTTTGCCCATCGATCACGCTCCGGTTGAGCGCCAGAGCACGGAGGCGAGTCGATGACGTCCCCATACTCGCGGCGGCAGAAGCGTCCGGTGGCCGCGACAGGGAACTACATCTAAACCTTGGCCACCTCGTCTGCGCTGCCGACGACCGATCGACGAATTCGTCTCATTACCAACTTACTTCGATTTCACATCGCCATCGTGTATGCGCCGATCCCGTCTTCGAGCGCGCCGACTCCGGCACCCCAAAGGCTTACGCGTCAACGAAACACCGCTCAACGGTTGGGCGAGCCGGCCCACGACGATGCCGATAGATACGGACAATGCAGTCAACGCCAGCCACGCCCTCGACCACGCCCAGCCTCCACCGTCGACGCCGAGCCCGTGTAGCCGTGCCCAAGGAAAGCCCGGATCCCCGTGCACGAATCCCGATGACGCGGGGGCTGCCGAGCTGCATCATCAGTCGTCTCACTGTTGGCGACGGGGCAGCATTGCCGCACTATCTCATTTCATCGTCGCCTCATCGTCGCCTCATTGTCGCCTCATCGCTGTCCTCCACCCACCAGACCTTGGCCAGGATTGAGAGTCAGAGCGATCCGCTCCCTCAACAGGGCGTGCACCGCCGCCGGGGCTCGTCCGCCACTATTGTCGGATGCCCCCGCTACGGTGCCGCGCAGGCCGGCCAACCCTTTGCAGGCCACCGCGATGAGAGGACCCACCAGATGGCAGTACCCACCCTCACCCCCGAGCAGCGCGCAGTTGCGCTCGAAAAGGCGGCCGCCGCACGCCGCGCACGTTCTCAGCTCCGCGAGGCACTGAAGGCTGGAACCACCACTGTCAGCGACGTGGTAAATGGAGCTGATGCCGATGAACTCTTGGCCCGCACAAAAGTGCTGTACGTCATCGAATCCCTCCCTGGCATCGGCAAAGTCACCGCCCGCGAGATCCTCGCCGATCTCGGAGTTCCGGAGACGCGCCGAGTAGGTGGTTTGGGCGCCCGCCAGCGCGCGGAGCTGCTTAGCCGCCTGACCTGACAGGCTCCGACCGGGGTGCAGCGGGCGAGGGGGAACGTCCTGCAGCGCCCCGGCGGCCGAGTCCAGGATGACCTGGTTGGTAACCCTCAAGAGAACCGCGTCAGGCACTGCGGCATCGGTGTCCACGCCACGACTGGCCTGCAGATTCGGCGTCCCCAACCCCAATCCCGCATAGCGATCAGTAGCCGTCGCGATGCGGCCCGGTCACCATCCCTGTTGGCAGGGGTAATTCATCTGCATCTCCCCACTGGTGGGAGCTTCCCCGCATGCCATCCCGCATCGCTTGTAGCCGCTGACCATGCCATCCCCGTCGCGATCTCGGCTGGGATGGCATGGGTACCCAGAGGTCCCTTGCCCGGGTTCCTCGCGGTATTCGGGCAGGCGGGATCGGTCGAGGAGTAGGTGTCGTCGGGGGAGAACGCCACTCCCCCGTTGTCGTAATACTGGAGAGCTAGCGCTGCTCGTGCCGTGTCGCAGGATGGCTTGTAACCGGTGGTGCCGCCGGCCTACAACGCCGTCCCCGACCGGTACACGGTGGGGTCGCCGCACTTGAAGATGATCGGTTGCTCAGCTGTCGGCTCGGCAAGCGTCAGCGATGGTGGTTCGGGCATGGCTATTCTCTTCGCGCCGTTATTTGCGTTGGGTGAGACTGGTTCTCCGATAGGTGTCATTGCTACAGCTTCGCCACGGTCAGCCACACCGAGCGCGACGGCCGCGAGCCACACACCGAGTCCTGGGCATCCTGATCGGCCTCCCAACACAATGCCGACCGATGCGACAGCAGCTTGCTAAGCGAGGTACATAGCGATGATGATCTCCACGTTTCGGTGCGACCACGCCGGCGGTACCTGCTGGGTCGCTTGTTAGCCTTAGAAGAACTGACCGGTCAGGACCCGTACTCGGCGACCGTGATAGTCCACTTCCCAGCCATGACCAAGCCACCGTCGATCTAAGTGCCCACGCCGGTTTCGCCTCGCGCTCAGCTCAGTCGATCGAGGTGATGGTGTCAGTGAAGACCAAGCACCCGTCGTCGAGCGCGATCGCGTATCGATGCGGGCGCGCCCAGTCCCGGCCGACGTCAGTCCCAGTATTGCCGATCTCGTCACTGTAGTCGGCGACGACCTTTCCGGTGGCGTCGACGGTGCTGTCATCCGGCCCGTTGATCTGGATGCGTACGCGTTCGCCGACGGGGGCCACAGATGATCGATGCTTCACCCGATGGATCCTTGCATACTCAAACTATCCGCCATGAATAGCTTGCCAGTTATTTGCTATCAATCGCGATGGGATCTGCTCACCTCGTCCTTCATTGTGCGGTCAGCTTGCCGTCGGATCTCAGCTGCACCGCTCCCCAGACGGACCCACAGTGGCCAGGCTCGACCCGCGACCCTCAAACCCAGCGGACGATCGGACGGAGATCTTCGCCGATTCCGGCTCACGTATGGCACGTGCCGCGCGTCGAATGTGCCTGCTATCTAGTGGAGTACGCATCAATGGAAGAGTTTCAGGGCCGTCGAAACGACGGCGCAGCGTCTACTCCGGCTACCCCTCGCATCAGGCGCACCCACGCTTGCAGGTCCCCTTTCGCACCCGACGGACTCCGCTTGTCTCCACCGCTGGCACGGACATCCTGTCGAGGCTCGGTGTGGGGCCGCCTCCGTACGTGGTGTCCTGACGCTCCTCGCGGAAGACGCCGGCGCGACTCCGCCGGCTGTCGTGCAGTCTGCTCACATGGACAACCTGGCCGCCAGCTGAACGAACCCGTTCCACTAGCGTCGCCGACGTTCAGATCTCTGAATCCACCAAATTGTTCACAGCCCCCGAATCGAGTGCCAGGCCTGCGAACTCGTACACGACCTGATCAACCAACACCGGGTCCGGGTGACTGCCAGCAAGTTCGAATCCGGCAGCAACCCAACAGGTGCCACGCTGCTCGAGCGTGTTCCGCCACTGTTGTCGCGCTCGCGCTTCAACGCTGCGAAATGGATCCAGGCGATGCGCCGTCACGGTGACTGGGATTCTCTCGATGTCGTTCGACACCACGCCACAGTAGCGAGGCGGTAAGGACAGCCGTCTCCCCCGCGACCCGCATGGGACACCGCCGAACCCCACTCCCCCGTCATCTGCAGCATCTCATCAACGCTGCCTTCAGTGTTCCCGCCTCGGACCAACGCACACGCACTCAGACGGACCCCCACGCCGAGGACGCGGTCCACCAGTGCAAACATCCGGGACGGCTCGTGATCGTCGTGGCCCGCATGTGGGACTTGGATCCAGAGAAATCTTGACCATCGTTGGCGAACGCAGCGTCCTGGGCGCGGGTCCGCGGCCATTCAGCCGCAGCGCACCACCTGGAGCACGAGCTCGGGACAGGTACTAGCCCACCTCCGGCTGTGTCCGGGTCCATGACCGGGCCGAAGAGCAGCTTCCCAGTTGCCCGGTCACGCAGCACCGTTTGGCTGGAATGAATAGCCCGCAGTCCTGGAACAGTCGTTCCACGCTACGTCAGTCAACCTTCAATCGCTCATCAGGTCTGTCGGTTTCATCGAGCGCGTGTTGGCGATGCTTTATCGCAGAGAATTCCTGTGGGCGCGTCGATTCTTAATTCCCGGATTGTGTGTGATGAGATATGAGCGACTGTATCCAACCTGAATAGGAGACGAAAAGTTACCGACCAGTAATAACTACAGAACTTCAGAGCAGCACCACCCAAGACGAAACCCCCTTTCGGGGGTCTCATCACTCGACTTAGATAACCGCGTCGAGTTGCAGCTCTGCTGAGCTTGTTCAGTTCACTGTCCGAGATCGGCTCTCTTTGGGTGAGTTCGAAGTTGCCGCTTCGAACTCCGGTGTTGCTTCAACCTGGGCTTTCCTGGCGGATCGTCCCACTTCCCCGAAGGGACTACCGTGAACGGTACGTCTCAGGGTACCGCATACCCTGACAACGCAACAACATCTCGAGACAACTCCTCCGGCGAGTTGCCTCTTTCGCCTATACGCACGCGCAGTGATGTCGGTCCACAATTCGACGAAATCAGTTTCGCTGCCGCTTCGAGAAATGCCGTTGCGAATATATCCAGAGTCGACGCAATTAATCGCGACAGCGAGCAAAAAGGGCGGACTTGGTCGCTTCCGATCAATCCAACTGAGCAATCAAAAACTCCCATTTGGTCAGGAAGAGCACAATGGCAACACCAGGTTCGACATCTTCTCAATTCCGATTCGGGTATCAAGGCATGCAAGGAACACAGCGTTGATACCGAACGTGTCTACGCTGTCGCAGTGACAATGGCGGGGTTTGCGGATCACCACACCGGCCGACGCGTGACCGCCTCGCGTGAACGCCTCGCCGACGGGGCTGGAGTCTCTGTCACCGTACTCAAGCGCGCCCGACGCGTGTTGGTCGCTCTCGGAATGGCCCGCGAGATGGCCCGAGGACGACTTCTCCGCACCATCGAACAGTGGGCAGCCGAAGCTCACCACGGCCGACGCCAGGCGAAGGCAACGAGCGTATGGGCACTCCTCTCTCCCCGGACGGTTGTCGTCCAGCGCCACCAGGCACCATCCTCTGCCACCTCCAGGAACGAGCCTCAAACCGTGGGTTCTCCACAATCACGCCGTCATGGCCCCCAATCTCTTGGTACTAGTGTTAGTTCTTGTTCTTCCGTAAGGAAGAACTCCCCTACGCGTGCGCGCACGCGACGGCAGAGATCCCTCGAACCCACACACAACCCCCGATCAATCCAACTTCAGATCACCGCTGCCGAGCTAGTTCGCCACGCCCCAGCTTTGAACCCCAAAGGGCACATCGGGTCCGTCAGTGACGCACTGAGCGCCCATTCCGTCGATCCCGAACGGTGGTCGGGACAAGACATCGCTCGAACCCTCAGCGAGGACACCCGAACCCGAGGCTGGCTATGGCCAACGGTCGGATCAATCAGAAACCCGATCGCCTTCTTGCGCTGGCGCCTAGCCCAGATCGATTGGACACTCCCCTCCCCCACCGAGTCAGCACTAGCAGCCAGAAGTCTCCGTCTCGCCGAACGCGAAGCCGCTCGGAGTGATGCACTTAGGCGCGACGCCAAGGTTGCTTCGCGCAATGTCCGCGAAGCCGCAATGTCCAGTATCCGTGCGTCGCTTCTGAAGCGTCCCGTCGACAGCGATTAGTTGGTTTACCGCGGTAATCAGCTACATCGATCGATGTCGAAGTTTGTCACCTCGTCTGCTAGGTGGTTGGCTCCGGCCCAGTCGTGCCTCCGGGGCTCCGCTACGACTCAGTGTTTACCGCGGTAAAAGCGACGCAAGCCGTTCAGGCTCCTATCCCAACGGACTCCCCGCGACCCACAGCTCACAAGACCGGACCGTCCGCGACACTGAGGGGGGCGAGCCGCTCTCAGTGAGAGTGCATAGATGGCAGTCGATCTGATCGCGGAACGCCTTTCGTACATTAGCTGAAGCAAGCCGAATCGTGGTTTACCGCGGTAAACCACTCCCCTGACTGGTACGCCAAGGCCGTACGTCGCGACACGCCTCAGTCGAACCTGGACAGCGTGACGAAGAAGTGTCAGTATTCTGCATCCCATGATCGCCACCCGCCGCCTGAATGCATTATCCGCGCAGTGACGCGCAGTCAGTCTTTACCGCGGTAAACACTGACTGCGCGTCGATATCCCCCAGTTTGCACGTGTTCGGACCTGCCGGACGATGCTGGAGTGCATTTGACTCGCGCTCGCAATTGGCGCGCAGTGACGAGCGTAAACGTGGGCCGCAGAACTCCTGCAACGGACGAACTGACCGCCGCGGCGCTCCAGGTGCTCCTGACTGTGATTTCGAAGGACTATCGCCCGCGCAGGAAGAATCGAGGGAACGGGGCGCCGGCCCGCCAAACTCCTGTTCCAGGAGTTCCTCTCTGCCCGATCGACCAGCCGTCATGGGCAACGATGTTTACCGCGGTAAACGTGATTCCGTGGACTGATACACACGGCTCCATGTGACTCAGCGTCCCGTAGTCGAACGCTATGTACGTGCCTCGTGATGCAGTAATGACGGAAACAGCTAGCGGTATACGCCGAAGCGATCCGGGCGGATGTGGCTATGCCTTCGGTGTGCGGTTTACCGCGGTAAACCGCGGCGGTCGCGCTCGGCGCGCGCCAACTTCGTGTCGGAACCAATCCGGCGTTTACCGCGGTAAACATTCGTGGGACTTCTCGCGGAACTCCACCTCTCCAGCCCATACCTTGGAATCGCTGGATGCTCCCGTGGGTAGCGACACTGCATTGAGAGCCACCAATGCATCCGACTATCCAGCGTAGGAAGTGAGCGCCGGAGTGGTCTGACGCCCGCACTGAACGAAGACGTTTACCGCGGTAAACGTGCGGTCGACTGGGGCGCAACTGCATGATCGTTCGTCTAGGCGTCAAGCCTGTTGTGTTCGTTCCGCGGCGATCACAGGTGAAGTGAACAACTCAGGTCGAAGTAGCCTCCGCTGGCCAGGTGGGCCGGGAGTAACCCAAATGCCGCTGTGAATCCAGACATCTGCAGTGGCCTGTGGGCGGGTCAAATGAACCCACGTTGACCCAGCGGACCGCCCGAGCTGACGGAGATGCGTTTTACCGCGGTAAACCTCTGGGGAGTAGAGCTGATGTGGCGCAGCTGTTTGGGCCGACCTGAGTTCCATCTAGCGTTGTAGAAGTTGATGGCTGTCGTCACGTTTCGAACGCGATCGGACCATCCTCTAGGGGATTTCATTATTGGAGCGTGCAACTTGGTGCGACATGCTGAGTTGCTCGATTCATCCAATCTGGTATGTGTTTACCGCGGTAAACGTAGGGCACAGGGGAGAGAAGGAGACCCAAGTACAGTTGGGCATTCCGCAAGTGGGCGGGGTTCCTGTGAGGGAGTTGGCCTGAGGCACTTCGACGCTCCGGAAGGCATCGGCTGCGCGCACGTGGGCGATGCTACGCCCAGCTTGTTGCGGACGCACTCGTTGTCAGGGTGAACACTGGGGAGCGGATTGACTGCGGCATTGAGGTCTGTCGACTCCCTGTGGTGTGAGTACGTCTCGGCCTGAGACGAGCACTCAGTCGCTGGCTGTTTACTGCGGTAAAGAGTTGTACATCCATTCGGCTGAGCACGAGATCTACAGGAGTCGAGAACTGCTTACGGCAGGGAGTTAGCAGAGAATGCGACCGAATGATGCTGAAGACGATTCAGGTGAACGGAACTGAAACGGACACCCAGAGAGGCAGCTGGGGGAGGGGAGTAGGGCGACAACCTCTCGGCGCATCCAGGGCACCGGAAGAAGAAGCGGCGTCAAGCGGAGGGATCGTTCATGAAGAACGAGGACTAACTCGCGAGGACTACGTTGCTGTCGATGGGTCGGCCGACCGTAAGGACGTTGGACTCGAATGTCGCACGAGCAAATGCGCGGCGAGCCTGTAGGTCGGTCCAATGGCATCGAAGTAGCGATAGCGCTAGCTGGCCGGCTTCGTTAGGAACGGGACCAGCTCAGAGCGCTGGGGTTGAGTTGAGCAACCTGGCGTAGAACAGTTGAGAGCGGTATGACGAAGCATGGGAACAATGCTTCGTGCCCGTGGATCACGGCCATATCCCCGCTGCAATAACGTCACAGTGACGAATTGCGCCTGCATGATTCATCCCACCCTCGACGGAGTTGAAACCTCCTCTCGCCGCGCCGCGGGTCGCGGCGTGCCAAAGTCTCAACCAATGGTTTACACATAGCAGTGGGTGCGACCGAACTCGTCGCGACACGCCGAACCGTGACCAAATGATTTTTGGCACAATCCAATCTCCTGCGGAGTAGGTGGGGGAGGGGCTAGAGGGCTGATGCAGCCCCAGTGACCTGACCTGCCCGGCGAGCCAAAATCTTGGGGAAGGTTCATCGAACTACACGGAAACCCCGCATGACGTTGCAGCAGAACCGTTTTCCGAATTGATGCCAAGAGACGCCTGTCCCATTCGGTTAAAGGTGCACCTGCCGGCACGTCGCCCGTCCGCTCTTCGTGAGTGCCGCTGAGCGACACCCCCTTGAGCTGTACAACCCATGACGCATATCGTCGCCACCAAGCCCTACACGAACACAGGGCTCAAACCCATTACGATGATGAACGCGCTGATCACCACCGAGATCGCATCGTGGTGGTGGGAGTCCGAAGTAGCCCCAGCAAGGGCGAAGTATACGGAGGTTAACTGATGGCTGTGCACGTCATGCTCAACCAAAAAGGTGGAGTCGGAAAATCCACCCTGACAATGAATCTCGCGGCCGTGAAAGCGGACGTACTCACCCGCGACGACGACGACGTCCAATCGCCCGTCGCAGCCATCTCAGTCGACCCCCAGGGCTCTGCGGTCTGGTGGGCATCCCGTGTAGCGGAACTCCCGTTTCTCATCGACCAGGTCCACGACAACCTCGAGGTCCTCCGCAACCTCAACAAACTGCCGGGGATCAAGCACGTCTACGTCGACACCCCCGGCTGGATCGATCTGTCCGGCAACGACGACGGAACCGACGCTCTCGGGGCAGGAAGCTCCGGCGACGCACTACGCGCGGTCCTCGACGTCGCGGACCTCGTCATCGTCCCGATCGAACCTGAACCGCTCTGCTTCGACCCGACAGCCCGCACCATCAAGCAGGTCCTCGAACCGCTCAACAAAAAGTTCATCGTTGTCGTCAATAACTGGGATCCCCGCGACGGAAAGACGGACCTCGACCAGACCCGAGAGTTCGTACAGGCCAACGGATGGCCCCTCGCACGCACCGTCATCCGCCATTACAAGGTGCACACCCGCGCCGCAGCAGAAGGCCGCGTCGTCACCGAGTACGAAGCCAACCGCGTCTCTCTCCAGGCGCGGGAGGACTTCTACAAGCTCAGCCTCGAGCTCGCGGACGGTGATCGCTGATGGCCCCCAAGGGCGGACGGGCGAACTTCGCGTCACTGGTCGGATCGGTGGGAGACAACTCACCGGTCGACCGCAAGAAAACGCCAGAGAAGCCGAAGCCTGTCGAAGCCGAGCCCGTGGATGGGCAGTTCCTCGCAGACGTCCCCCTCGAAGAACTGGTCGCGAATCCACGCAATCCGCGTGACGAGGTCGGTGACCTGTCAGACCTGTCCACGATCGTCGACCGCCAGCTCCAGCCTGGAACCGCCGTCAGCCGCGCCGCCTGGCTGAACCTGTGGCCGACCGACGAGGAGATCCTCGGCGACGCAAAGTACGTCGTCGTCAACGGCAATCGCCGTCTCGCTGCAGCCGTCAAGTACAACCGACCCGGCCTCGACGTCGTCATCCGCGACAGCATCGCCGTCAGTAGGGGAGAGGTCCTCTGGGCGGCCACCAGCGAGAACATCGACCGCCGCGACTTCGACGTCATCGAAGAAGCCAAGGCAGTCGAACTGATGGTCACCGAGTTCGGCGGCGCCGCCGCCGCCGCAACAAAGCTGGGTAGATCGAACGGCTGGGTATCCCAACGACGCGCCCTGCTCAAGCTCGCCCCGGAGCTGCAGGTCAAACTGCGCGCGGGCGATCTCGCGATCCGCGTCGCACGGTCGCTGGCCAGGGTTCCACTGGAAGAGCAGGTCGCGGCGTGGCAGGCGTCCCAAGAAGGCGCCGACACCGACCCGCAATCACCCGCAGCCGAGCAGGAGCCAGAGGTTCAGGAGCCGAAGGAGCCCAAGGAGCCGGCTACCGAGGTTGAACCGGCCGACAAAGTCGTCCAGGCGCTGCGCAAACTCAGCGTCGACCCCGCCGTGCTCGCGGAGGCCGTGCGCAAGCACTTCACCGCGGCCCAGCAGCGGTCCCTGATCGACGAGCTCGGTCTCAACTAGTAAGTACCCTGCGCCACCTACGCGATGGCACGTAGCCAGCAATCCGCCTTCAGTTCGGAGCTCCGCTGGTTACGGGCACAGCGTCCGCGCGACTTAGTCTTCCTAGGCGACCAGCCCGTGAACTACCGACCGGAAGATACTGCGGGACAACGTTCTCAGCGATACACCGACAAGGCGCGATTCCCCACACCCTCGTCAACGGACCCGCGAAGGGATACCCACGATGACTATCCTTCACACTTTCCAAACGCCGACCTCCACTCCGGATCCTGGCGTTGCTGGTAGTGCGAGCATCTCGATCTCGGACGTACCCCGCCAGCTCAACCCCAGCCATACCTGGCACGAGGCATCATGGAAAGCCTTGGCAGCGCAATGAACACGCCCGGGGATCAGTTCGCACTCTTCGACGTCGAAACTGAACCGCACTCCAACCAGATCAAGCCCGATGGTGTGGGCAGTGCTACGACTGTCGACGGCCCCAGCCGCCTAGGGTCCGCCACCTTGCCAGACGATGCCACCTCGGCGCCGCCAGCAGCCGACCCAGCCACTCGTGAGCCTGGTGACCAACAAGCATCAGAAGGTGCTGGGGCAGTGGGGGAGGAGACCAGCACTGCCGACGCATCCGACCAGCCGACAGCCCCCCACACTGAGCACAAGCGATGGGAAGCCCTCCCCACCGGATCCGCAGCAGATGGCCACGCGATCATCGTCACTGCCGAGGCCACTTATACTCCGTCGGGCGCGAAGCTCACCGGGCCCGTCGATTCGATCGAGAAACTGGACAAGCTGATCCAGTGGGCGGCCCTGCAACCACTGGGTGTGCCTGCACAAGTGTGGCTCGTCGGCACCGGCGCATGTGAACTCTTGGGATGGACCATCAACCCGGGCAGCGAGTATGACGTCGACGACCTCGAGAAACTGCGCATCCGAGCGGCCGAATCCCTCGGTCTGGTCATCACCGCCAGCCTGCCGCCCTTGATCACCACTGGATGGGAACTACGCGGCGACCCCGGCCATGTCGTGCACCTGTCGCGGGCGATCGGCAAGGCAACCCAGATGGTCGACATCATCCTGGAGCCGTATGTCTGGACCTACTGGAACAAGGACTTCGGCTGGCACGGACGCATCGGTGACATGGGCATCCTCGGCAACCCCACCGCCGGGACCTACCTCCCCGACGACGACCTCCCCGCCGCCCGCGAACTCGGCCGCCGACTCGCCTGGACCGCCCAGCACCTCGGCGTCCTACCCGGACCCACACCGGCCCGCACCGGCGCCGCCGTCCTGGACAAGATTCGCCGCGAACGCACCCGCACCGGTAAGGGCATCGTCGTTACCACCGCGGGCGCGGTCCCGCCGATCCACGGCGCACCCGATGGCGACTTCGAACCCGCCGCCGGCTGGATCCGCGACCACCTCGACTCCGACGACCTCGACGACGTCAGCCAGATCGTCACCATCGACCAGCGGGCCGCATACCTCGCCTCGGCAGGCATGCTCGAATTCGGCTACGGCAAGCCGCGCCAACTCCTGGGCGTCGATGCCGCGGACGCTGCGTCGGCGGACAAGCCTGCGTTCGGGATCTGGCACGTCACACTCCCCGCTGGCGGCCAGTACGCGCTGCCGGAGAAGTTGCCCCTGCCGCATCCGGAGATGCTCACCGATCAGCCCGTGACCACCTGGGTCACCACTGTCAGTCTCGAGGGATTGTGTGCCCCGATTGTCGACGGCGGCATGGGCCTCGACATCGACGACCTCGCCGTCACCGAAGCCTGGGTCTACCCGGAACGCGGCCGGGCCTTGGACAAGTGGGCCAAGGTCTTGCGTGAGGCCCGCGCCGTAGCCGCCGAAACCGGCGATGCGGCGATGAAACGGTTCATCGGGGCCTGCTACAAGGGCTACGTCGGCAGAATGACCCGGCCGGAAATGTGGACTGCCACCCGCATGCAACATCACCACCAGCCGATTTGGCGCGCCGCGATCATGGCGCACTGCCGGTGGCGCGGCCGCCGCGTCGCGATGCGCATCGCCCGTGACACCGGGAGGTGGCCGATCCGCACCATGACCGACTCATGGGTGTACCTCCTCGGCGACAGGCAAACAATCGCCGACGAGAGCGAAGCCCTCGGCAAGATGGTCGTCGAGAAGCACACCGCCCTGACCGACGAGACGCTGCTGGCGTTCGCCGCCGCCGAATCCGCCCGCGATGTGCGGCTCGCGATCGCTGCCGCGTACGGCGTCGGCGCGGAATCCGACGATGACGAGACGGGGGAGTAGATGGCGCTGCACTTGCCCACACCGCGGGCAAAGAACGACTTGCCGGTCAAAGCCACCGGACTCGACGGGATGAAGGTCAAGGTCGCAACGGCCGCCGTCGACGGTATCGCCAAGTCACAGGAAACCAGCCGCGGTCTCGCCGGCCTGACGTCAAAGGTGTCGGTCAAGCAGATGCGTGGCGAAATCGGAAAGGACGGGATCCGGCAGGCCGCAATCGACGCCGGCAAGACACCGCCATCCGATCGGACCCTGCGCCGCTGGGCGCAGCAGGACAGAATTCCCAACGCTGAGATCGCGGAACTCGCGCAGCGCCGCGCCGCCATCGAACGCCTTGGCGGCGTGAACGCTGTCGCAAGGAAGATCGGCCGGACCCCGTCGTCGGTGCGCCGCTACCAATCGGGCGACACCAACGAGCTGCGCAACGACGCCAAGTCCAAACTCAAGGCGGCGAAGACAACAGACACCATGCAGAAGGCCGGTGTCCTCAGACCTGACGGGACAACGAAGATCGCCACGATTCAGGTCACTGGCCGCGTGCACGTCCGAAACGGCGACGAGGCCGGATACGATTACCGCACCCGCACACTGGACTTCGGAAACTCGGACACCCCGTTCAGTGCAGAGGAATCGCAGGCCCTGGCCGCGGCACTCGCCGCCGATGACCAGGCGCGCGTCGTGGCAATCCTCGAACGCCACGCCACGATGGACTACCCCGAGAACAAGGGATTCGACCGCTACGGCGATCAGTTCGGGTTCCACTTCGATGCCATCGACAAACTCGATGTCACCTGGCGCTGAGCAACATCGAAGTCCGACTTCTCTTCGACTAGTCAAACAAGCTACACGCAAACCCAATTGGCTACTGATCACCAGTCGATTCGCTGAGTCAGTGTTCTCATGCGCGGGTTGATGTCGTTGCTTGCGATTCGCTACTACCGCTCGGCTGGACTCCGACATCCGGGAACGGGCGATGCGGAACGACTTGCTGAAGCGGAATTTGAGTGGACATGAATGTAACGGACCAACCATCAAGCCTTGGCGCTATATGCCTATCTACTAGCTATCGTGCATCGGCAGTGATGGCCGGAGTGGATGTCACTGCCGATGTAACGGCCTCAGCAACAGCAGCGAGCGCCCTGACCCTGACGCAGCCACTTGTAGTGGAGTTGCTCAGGCCCGTTCGATGGCGCGGACGGCTGCACCGATGTGTGGGTGGTTCCTCGACGACCGAGGCGTGATCGCACGGCAGCGACTTGACCGTCAGATTCGCGATGCAGATCCGGCGCCACAACCCAGGATCGTCGCCGTTGGAACTGCCCTGGAACACGACGGTGCGGCTACCCCACGGCTTCGGCCGATGCAGCATCCCAACACGCCGGGCGCCGGCAGGGATGCCGGTAGCTCCCCGCAAGGTCGACAATCCAATCACTGTTCGATTACACTGCACTGTGCGCCCGCAGGAACGTACAAAGGGAGGCGTAGGAGACCTCCAAGCAAGGGGAAGCTATGCACCTTCAAGGTTTGGAACAGGCCGACGATGAAAAGGAATTACCTGACCTCATCTCGCTCTATGTCCAGGAGGCAACACGTCAACCAAGGCAACAACTTGACGTGGTCTGGCTTCGGCGGTCCCTTGGGATTTGCAGCTACCTTGAGGCCGTTCGATCCCTACAGCCTTCCGAACGAGCGCTTATATCGTTTGCCATCATGTGGTCACCGTACGGGGGAGCCGGTTCGGAGGATCTCATGGTCACCTTTGGCATGAGTCGCGACAAGTATCTCGCGGTGCTTAAATCAGCATTGATGCCAAAAGAATCGGAGCATCCTCAAGTGCGCAAACTTAAGTTTTTGCTGTGTAGCGAACTCCTCGAGGCATGGATGCGGCGTGTTGCAGCTACATAAACCAGAGTAGTCCCGAAATCCGCCTATATACGGAGACGCATGGTGATCCTGGCCAACATTCCGGGTGCGATCCCTGGCCGACCGAGGAATCATCAAATGCGCACAGAACTAGCGCCTCAAATCGGCTGAGCTTCATTCAGCACGAACCAGGCAATAAGGCACGCACTTATTATCGATTCAATTACAGGGAGGCCTTATGGGTGTGCTTGACTCCTTCCGCCTGGAAGAACGGGTAGCTATTGTCACCGGCGCTTCCTCTGGCCTCGGCATAGCGTTCGCCAGTGCGCTCGCGGAAGCCGGCGCGGATGTAGTGCTTGCCGCACGACGTGCCGACAAACTCAAGGACACAGCGAAACTGGTTGAGGATCTCGGACGGCGAGCACTCACTGTGGAGACTGACATCACCGACCCTGCGCAATGTGCCCGACTCGCGGCGGTAGCGATCTCGGAGTTCGGACGCGTTGATGTTCTTGTCAACAACGCTGGAGTCGCCACGGCCTATCCCGCAACCCGCGAGACTACAACTCAGTTCCGATCCGTGATCGATACCAATCTCAACGGCTCTTACTGGACCGCTCAGGCTTGCGCGCGAGTGATGCTCCCCGGTAGCTCTATCGTCAACATCTCAAGCATTCTGGGATTGACCACTGCAGGCCTTCCTCAAGCCGCGTATAGCGCTAGCAAGGCTGCTGTTATCGGACTCACGCGGGATCTTGCTCAACAGTGGGGCGCTCGGCGAGGAATTCGAGTCAATTCCATCGCGCCCGGGTTTTTCGCGACAGAGATGACTGGTCAATACAACGACGGTTACCTTGAAAAATTGTCTTCAAGGATGGTCCTTGGCCGCATAGGTGACCCTAAAGAACTCGCAGCGACACTCGTATGGCTGGTGTCCGAAGCCGGCGGCTACGTTACGGGACAAACCATTGTCGTCGACGGGGGTATCACGATTACGTAAGCATCTATTCGAGGTGCTGCCAAACCAGGAGGAATTATACACACCTCCACCGTGAACGGAGCTACAGAAGCTGCGCCTTTGAATATCTCTCTGCCTTACGGAGACAGTGCTAATAGTCTCCAGATCAGAAATAAGCGGCGTACCGAAGATAGGACATGGTCGAATGAAGCGAACTGCGCTGGTTACTGGTGGGACTGGAGGACTCGGATCGGCCGTGGTGGGAAAACTGCTCGCTGAAGGATGGCGGGTAGTTGTCCCTTGGATTGCCGAGGACGAGCTCGAACGCCTAGAACGACACCCGCATCTAAGGCTTATCCAGGCAAATTTGTTCGATGCAGACAGCGTCGCTGAGGTCGTGCGCCTAGCAGCGGGAGATCCCGACGCTCCGTTGACGGCCGTTGCCAACCTCGTAGGTGGTTTCGCAGCGGGTGGCCGAGTTCATGAGACATCAATCGACGATTTCGACAAGCTGATGCGACTCAACCTTCGTCCTACTTACCTTGTAACCCAAGCTGCACTACCTCATCTGATTAACAGTGGCGGCGGGTCGATTGTCGCCATGTCATCGCGGTCCGCATTCGCTCCGTTCGTAGGCGCAGCCGGATACGTCACCTCCAAGGCGGCTGTGTGGGCACTAGTCACCGCTCTTGCCGTAGAGTACGCAGACTTAGGTGTGCGGGTAAATGCCGTTCTTCCTTCGGTGATCGACACGCCTGGAAACCGGAAGAATCAACCTGACTCGGCACGAAGCGACTGGGTAGACCCTGATGAAATAGCAGCAGTCATCGCCTATTTGCTAAGTGATGCCGCCTCTGCGGTGACGGGTTCCCAAGTCGCAGTCTCGGGAGTCTGCAGGCAACGAAGGGATCCATGAAGCTGGATCCCTTCGTTGTGGTGTTCAGGCAGTTTGGTCAAGTGAGTGAACTGTGGCTGGTGACCGATCGCGGAAGGGGATCGGTGAGGATTTAAGAAGTGAAACACCTAGCGGCGCGCCGGCACTCGGCCAGCCGAGTTGTAGGAGCGCGCGCAGCCCCATGCTGTCGCCGAGTGTGTGGTGGAATCGCTTGATCCGGCCGTAAGTCTGAGGTCAGCCGCCACGACGTGCCATATCTGGCGGGCTTCGGCGCGATGACAGGTGATGCGGCGCCGAAGATCGCCCTGACGAACGCGACCGCTCCAGTCGGACTGGTGCACATTGCGGCTGTGCGGATCGGATGCATCGCGGACAGCGGTGGTTAGCGGCGCGAGAGCAGGAACCGCAACCCCTCGACGAAGGTGAGGGTTCAACTTCGTCCACTCGCTGGTCGACGACCAGTCCCGCCGCGCCTATTCTGAAGTGGTAGCGGACGAGAAGGGCTCCACCCGTGCAGCTTTCCTGACGCGAGCACTCACTACCTCGCCGGCCACGCCATCACCCGCATCGAACGACTAACGCCCTACAACGCCTGGGCCTACCGCTTGCCGCGACGGGCGGTCCGCGCAGAGCATGACATCCAGCAGAAGTTCATCCGCCCACGCTTCCCGTAGCAGAACGGCAAGGTCGAACGACTCAACCACACCCTGCAATCGGAGTCTGCCAACGGCAGGTATTCACCAGCAACGCCGAACGCGCCGCAGCACTCTTGCCGACATCTATTGTTACAGTGCGTATCCCGAAATGAGAAGAAGATCCCATGCCTGGCCAACGGCTTGACCATCGGACTTTGTAGGCCGCCCTTTATCTACGACAACTTGTACTCGACCACTGGGCTGTTTCGACCACGAAGTTTGTCGTGGGCGTCCACTCCACACATCGATTTCACTTCCCTGGCCGGACAAATCCAGTCTCGTACGCAAGGATGACGGCCTGCACGCGGTCGCGTAGCTCTAGCTTCGCTAGCACCCGTCCGACATGCGACTTGATCGTTGCCTCGGCGAGGAAGAGCCTGGCCGCGATCTCGGCGTTGGACAGTCCCACAGCCACCAGAGAGAGCACTTCGCGTTCACGGACGGTGAGCACATCGAGCGTCGATAGGGCGCAAGGCGCCGGCACGTCGTCGCGAAGGAAGCGCGAGATCAGTCGATGGGTAACGCGAGGTGAGACAACGGCGTCTCCGGCCGCAACGCTGTGGATCGCCGAAACAAGCTCTCCAGGAGGGGTGTCCTTGAGGAGAAACCCACTGGCACCCGCACGCAACGCGCCGAGTGCGTGTTCATCGAGATCGAATGTGGTCATAACTAGAACCCTGCTTGGGCTGCCCGCGTCGAGGATACGGGCAGTGGCGGTAACTCCGTCGACGACGGGCATCCGGACATCCATCAGCACGATGTCAGGACGCAGGGTGATAACAGCCTGGATTGCTGCCTCACCGTCCGCAGCTTCCCCGACCACGTCGATGTCATCTTGTGCCTCGAGGACCATCGTCAGGCCCATGCGCATGAGTTCCTGGTCATCGACAACTAAAACAGAGATGGGCACCTGACGAATCTAGTAGGCGACAGCTACCGGGCGCACCCTCAATTATCGGGCTTGAGCGGGAGTACTGCGCGGACGGTCCATCCCCCGTCAGGGCGGCGACCAGCGTCGAGAGTGCCGCCGAGGACTGCGACTCGCTCGCGCATCCCCATGAGTCCACTGCCAGTTCCCTCGGCCGTTACGCGGGTACGAGTTCTGTGGCCGCCGTCGCCGCCCTTATCGATGACTTCAACGAGTACGTCGGTGTCACTGCGCACAATGCGGGTCCACGCCTTGGGTGTTGCACCGGAGTGGCGCAGGACGTTGGTCAGCGATTCTTGGACCACGCGGTGTATGCCGAGGCTGACCTCGGGAGTGACCTCGTCGATTGCGCCGGACTGGTTCAGTTCCACGGCCAACCCCGCATTCCGCATCGTCTCGACCAGCCGCGCGATCCCGGCAGCGCCGTGTTGTGGCACCTCATCCGGACTCTGAGGTGTACGCAGCAGTACGACGGTGCGACGGAGCTCAGCCAATGCCTCCCGCCCAGTTCCTGCGATGTTGGACAGCGCCTGTTCCGCCTTCTCGGTGTCGCGGTACAGGGCGTAGGAAGCACCATCGGCCTGCACGATCATGACACTTACCGCATGCGCGACGACATCATGCAGTTCGCGGGCGATGCGGGTTCTCTCTAGTTGGACGGCTTCGTCTGCGCGGCGATCCCGCTCGTGTTCGGCAATCGTGAGACGCGCAGCGACCTCATCTGTGTAGGCGCGGCGCGCGGCGATGAACTCGGCGAGGATCCACACCAGTGCGAACATAAGAGCCGAAATGACAGCTATCGCGAGTCTGGCCTGATACAGCAGCCCAATTGACACCACCGTGTCGATCGAAAGACCAATCGTGTAGAGCGCCGCCGCACCGCGCCCGACGTACGCAACGAGCGTGTAAAGCGATATCGGCAGTGCGACTCCTGCCGGATGGGAGATCTCCGTGGTGTTCACGTCTGCAGCCGCGTATAGGGCCATCGTGGACAGGATCGACATCACTAGAACGACGGTCGCCACAGTCCGGGGATACCGTCGACGGCACGCAATCGGGAGAGAAAGTCCTGCACCTGTAAGCACATAGAGGACTGGCACGGCGTGCTCGAACGCCGACGCGATCTCGAGGGCGAACAGCAGCCCAGCAAGCATCACGTCGGCGGCCATTGGCCGCTCCCGCAACCACAGACTGAACCCCCGCATACCCAGATCGTAGGGGGCTTCCACCCGCTTGCTAGAGGCACGCTAGCCCAACTGTCGATGTGTATCTGCGAGATTCGCAATACGTGACGAGGTGGACGAGGATCACCAACAGCCACTAGTTGTGTCCGGTATGAATACCGCCGATATCACCGCGCTGGCCGGGGCGACCGGCATCGCGCTGCACAAGTTGGCGTCGCAACACGGTTCGCTCGAGGACGCGTTTATGAAATCACTGGCGAAGACGTGCGATACCACGCGCAGATCGCCCGGCCAGCCTGGCCGCACAGAAGGTGGAAGGGTCCGCTCCGACAAGCGTGTTCCGTGCAGAGCGCATCAAAATCAGTCCACACCAAACACCGATGTGGTGCAGCCTGACCCCGACCGCGGTGCCGCTGGACGAATCAGATGGTGTGATCGATCGGCTGGGACAGAGTTGTCATGCCTCAATCCGGAAGCTTTGCAGCACTAGGGGTGCCGGTAAAGAACGCGTCACCAACCGCAGACAAGCGTGCTTAGGTAGGCGTCGAGCTATCTCTCCATCTTTGTTTGGTAGTCGAGGCACGGGATACCTGAGTTTCAAGTCTGTCGGCGGGGTGCGCGATGGTGTTCGCCAGGCCCGAGATGTACCGGAATGCGCCTCCACACGCGGCTTTTGGAACGATGTCGATGGAACCGACTACCGACCGCAGTATCGCCGACGCAGGTGGTGCAGGCTCCCTGTGCCCACGCGCTGGTACGTGCTGTACAGAAGTCATTCGTCGACGGCTGACAGCACACGATGCGGGCTGGCGCCTTGGTCATGGGCGTCCTGTTCGTGTATGTCCGAGCCGCGGTCCACGACGTTCGGCCCCAACAGCACTCGCTTCGACAGAGACGGTCAATTGAATGCGTACTTATCCCGCCACTGGTTCACGTTTCGGTCAGCTTGGTACAAAGACAAACGAGCTGGGGGAGGGTATCGCAAGACCTCCACCAGTCGCGTGCAGACTATCCGAATCAGCACCGCTGAACACCTCGACGCGATTCGAATGCCAGTTTCCAACCAACAAAGATCGACCCGATGGCGCCACCTCGATGGAACGCGGCGAACGGCCAAGACTAGGCACACTGCGTTGCCGGGTTGGCAGACCCGATACATCAAGGTCAAAGGTCGAAAGGCTGTCGGCACCCCTTACGCCAACAAACAGTCGACTCGCATCAAGAGACATACTCGTTTCCGCAGCTGAACCGATGTCGTCAAGACCGAGAGGTCCTATGGGATAACGTGCAATGATTCGGCGCGGAATAAAGTCTTCAGCCTCCAATACGTACAGGTGGCAGTCACCTACGCCAACTGTATAGACGTATTTTCCTGACGGATGAACCTCAACTTGGCGCGGTGCGCAACCTGCAGGCAAGGTAACGCGAGAAATTGGCTCCGGCGACAGATCGCCCACATCGTTCAGGGGATAAGAAACAATCTGATCCAGACCGAAGTCTGTAGCCAGAAGAGTGGTCGCGCAAGGAGAAATACAAACATGATGGACCTTAGATCCTAAACTGGCAGGGGCTACCACCGGTTCGGTTACGACAACCATGCCACTAGTATCGATCCGACCCATTGAAATTACTCCGTCACCTAAGTGGCCAACATAGATACGCGTTCCCTTAGGATGGACCGAAGCTGAAATAGCCATTGCTCCATGCGTCTCAATTGATGACCCGCGTTCAAGGCGGCCGTGGCAACCAATTTCAAATGAAACCAACCGACCTGGAACTGCAAATTCGGCCGCATAGAGAACGGGAGTATTCGGATTTAGAACGAGGTTCTGTGGGCTAAAAAGATCCCCTTCAGTAGTTTCCTTATGGACAAGCGAATAGCTGGAATCATCGAATAAGAGATGCTCGATCCCTCGCGCGGGAATTGTCGTATCGGGGTTCGGGCGGGGGTGGTACTGCCACACGTCCTCAGTAACGCCACCAACGTAGACATGCCAGAGTGCCACGGGTTCAAACCTTCCTGTAGTGACGTCGACGAAGTTCGGGCTTGGCGATGGCCGGGGGAGTATCGCCAAGATCCCCCTGGCTCAGAGTTGTTCCTGGTGGAACAATCTCATCGATGGCATCAAGGATGTCGTCACCCAGATGAACGTCGCACGCGTCGAGGTATGAACTCAGCTGTTCCATCGTACGAGGACCGACAATGGCCGAAGTAACTGCTGGGTGTTCGAGAACGAACCCAATTGCGAGTTGCAACAGGGTTAGCCCAGCTTCGTCTGCAACTGTTTGAAGTTGACGCACGGCGTCGGCCTTCACCCTATTGGCCTGAAGCTCCGGGTCATGACGCAGTGGATTCTTCCATCGTTGCCACTCGGGATCTTTATCAGCTTGACGGTAGTGACCAGATAGCCATCCCCCAGCTAGCGGACTCCACACCATAGTCCCAAGACGATATTGTATTGCCGTTGGCAGCATTTCACGCTCGCCGTGTCTGACAAGGATCGAGTATGGAGGTTGTTCGACTGATGGCCGAACACCGCGCGATCGGCCAAGCCATTGAGCTTCGACGACCTGGCTGGAAGGAAAGGTACTGGTACCATAGTAGAGAATCTTGCCCTCATGCACGAGGTTTGCGAGAGCATCGACTGTTTCTTCCAGATCCGCGTCCTCGTCGGGACGATGAGCGTAGTAGATATCGATATAGTCGGTCTTTAGTCGACGCAGGCTTGATTCGACCGCGCGCTTAATCCATCTGCGCGAGCTTCCGCGATGGTTTGGGTCTTCGTCAAGCGGGCGACTAAACTTTGTTGCAAGGACGATGTCAGCGCGATCCTTCCGCGAAGCCAATGCATCCCCGACGATTGTTTCGGCCTCTGTATACGAGTAAACATCCGCAGTGTCGATTGCATTGATACCTGATTCGAGTGCTCGGTTTATGATCTCCGCACCGTCGGCAGAAGAAACTCGACCGTATGACCCGAAGTTCATGGTACCCAGCGCCAGAGGACTAACCTGAATTCCCGTCCGGCCGAGGAATCTGTAATTGCTGATCATGTCTGGCCTTCCATCTAACATTACACTTAGCCGGTAGGATTACTGCACCCGACGCGTAAATCTGGCTCGAGTCGCCTCAGAAGTGGTGGCTGGAACAAGCACACCTCGGTCTCGAAGTCGTGGGAAGAGTTCATCAAAGACCGAGTCGACAAGCTCTGACCGTTTGGGCAGAAGAATGATGAAGCCATCCAACGAGGGCAAACCTGCGATCCGGGAAATTTCGTCAGCAACTTGGTCGGCGGTACCGACGACGGTTCGATGTCCGTTGTGTCTTGTCTGAGTGCGGACAAGCTCGCCTAGGGTGAGGTCATTTCTTTCAATAAACTCGTAGATGGAGGCGGCGCGGCCCGGGCGACGCACGACGGCCTCGATCGGTAGCAGTCGTTCACGTGGAAAACTGTCGCCTGGATTGACGTCGGAGAGGTCGATATTGAGCACTTCCTCCACTCGTCGGAGCTGCTCTTCATACGTCAACGCTCCCCACATTGTTTGCTCGTGCTCCCACGCCTCCTCTGCCGTACCGCCAATGATCGGTGCGAGCCCGGATAGGATCGTCGGTCGGGTGCCATCGGTACGTACTTTCGAGACGCTGCGAGACAACGCATCGAAGTACCGTTGTTGGAGGTGGTCCAGTTGTGCGGCCGTGAAGACGAATTGGGCGACCTTTGCGGCGAGTTCAATGCCCGCCGGCGATTGGCCGGATTGGCCAACCATCAGCTCAGCAGGATGCGGCTTGATACTGAGCGGCCCCCTCACTTTCAGGTAGTCACTGGAGTAGTCGATTGAGGCGGGGCTCTGGGAGTCCGGTCCCCAACTCCTCCACAACTGGTCGACTACATCGATGAACTCCTCGGCGCGCGCATAACGCTCATCGGGTGACGGCAGCTCCGTAAGGCCAAAATTCTGCTCTCCCCCGAATGAGGTCACCAAGTTGACACCAATTCTCCCGTCCCCAATGTGAGCGAGAGAGGTCAGCGACCTAGCCACGTGGTAAGGATGACTGAAGGTGGTCGAGATCGTAGTGATGACGTTGATACGTTCGATGCTCGAAAGGAGCGCCGCTGCAAGCGATACTGGCTCGAATCGGGTGTGGGATGAGAACGAAGGATCGTAGTCAAGCGAGTCTGCGAGGAAGAAGCCGTCGAGTCCGGACTCCTCTGCCCGGCGGGCGAGAGCAAGCGTATCCGCATATGAATCGCGAGCCTCCGAGCCATCGGCAAATGGCGGCGACGGCAAGACGGTGAACACAGTTTGTGTCGTCATTTCCTGCTCCTTGCAGTGGGACGGAACTTTAGGTTTGGCCCATGGTGCTCATGGTTTGGCCCTGAGGAGAAGCGGTCTCGGACGAGCGACGTGGGCAGGCATCGTTGGTGATGTGTGGGGTCAGGTCCGACAGGTGTCCTCAGCTGACGAGAGAACCGCCGGTCCGCGCATTCGTTGCGTGAAGGGGATCGGTCACGGAGCCCCTACCTATTTGCGATATGTTGCTAAGGTAGCAAAAAGACGCACTTAGTCATAGACTTGGGATCTCACAGATTGCAACCGTCCCTCGGCTGCACTCGAGAATCGGCGATCCCGCGGCGACGTCTGTGTTCGCACTCGAGAAAAGCGCACCGACATGACGAGCACACAAGAACCCGTCGATCGGCACGCGTGGTGATCGTTCTACGGTCAGATGCCAAGCGGCGTTCTCACCCTCGCGGCAAGAGTCGACGGAGCACCCGTCGGCTTCACGGTGAGCTCGTTCATCAACGTGTCCTTGGATCCAGCACTGGTCGCGGTGTCCATTCGCAATGAATCCAGCACCTGGCCAGTACTCGACCGGACCAAGGTGATTGGTGCGAGCGTCTTAGCCGAACCACAGGCGGAGTTCGGAATGAGACTTGCACGCCGTGAGGCCAAGGATCACTTCGATTCCGTCGTACACAGTGTCACCGATTCGGGTGCCATCGTCATCGATGACGCGGTGGCATGGTTGCGAGGCAACAGCCAGCGAGGCCATCCCCGCAGGGGACCATTTCCTCATCCTGCTATCTCTACACAGCATTTCAAGCGCGGCCGATCGGGCTCCACTGTTGTTCTTCCGAAGCAAGTCCGCAACGGTACGCGATGTCTAGCCGACCGAGGTCAGTGCCCTTGGCGGTAACGTCACACGACGCGGTCCCATCATTCATACGAATGGAGGCGGCTAGTGCCCCGTGTCCTCGGCTGCTCGACGCGGATAATCTGCGGGATGCCGCTGAACAAACTGTCAGGATTCGCGCCAATGTAGCGAGTGGTCCCTCAGCCACTCTTTTGCACATCGACACGGCCACGCCGCTTCTCGGCACGCGGACTTCTGGACGCTGTGAGGACTCGACTTGGCTCCCACGTGCGATTGCCTTCCCTGGATCTGGAAGGTTGCTGGCGGGCCTCATCGCCGATGCAGTTCGGGGCTGACGTGGCGGACGGTGCGGTGATCGGCGTTGCCGAAGCGCCTCTGATTGCAGATCGACTCCGCGCCGAGATCGCTGCACACCTTGAACGAGCGGGCTTTCTTGTCACAGGGGTCGTTGGCTGGGCCCTCGCTCAAATTCCGACAGAGGAGGCAAGTACTGCGCAACGATCCCACCGCTCCGAGTGATCGCTCCAACCGATCGGCGTCAGTGTTCCCGGCAAGACCGCGATCGTCCAAATGCACAGCCATCACACGAATCGAGGACTCGCCAGACAGGTGGCACAGCTTATCCTTGGCCCGCGTGCCCACATCGGTCCCGGCCAATGACTCGGCCGTCTGTACCCCAATCTCCCGCACTGCGGGGGGTGCAACCGAACAGCCCGGTACAGGCCGGCCTAGTAGTGAGTTCTGCAAAGATTGCAGGCAGCATGGGGCTACCTGTGCGCGGACAGCAGCCCTGGACGATATGGTGACACGATGGCAGATCGTTCCAGGCAGATTAGAAAACGTCAGGCAACGACGACGGCGATACAAGAGGCTGCGCTAGATCTTTTTGCGGAGAAGGGTTACGAAAAGACCACCCTGAAAGAAATTGCTGACCGCGCCGACATCGCACCCCGGACACTTACTCATCATTTTCCAGCCAAACATGATCTGCTATTCGCGATGGATCCATGGACATTGGATTCGCTAGAGGCAAAACTTGCGATTCGAGACGAATTGAAATCCGTTTTCGATGTCGTTCGATCCTGGTATCTAGAGAACATGCTACTGGCTACAGGGCGCGAGGGCGAAGAAACCTTCTGGCGCCGTCGATGCCTGCGGGCGCACATAATTAGAAACAGTCACTATCTGCAAGGCTTCGCTACCGCCAGTTTCTCCGAGTTCGAAGAGCTAATCGCCAGCTCTCTTGCCCTGAGTTACTCAATGAAAAAAGATGCCTTGCCCTCACGATTGGCCGCCGTTGCGATCATGGGAGGTCTACGCGAGATCCACTACTACTCGGCCGAGGCGATCTCCCTCGGCACCCCTATCGAGCCGATGATCAATGAAGTATTTGATTTCGCAAAGGCGGGATTGGAGTCACTACGCTCACCTGGCATTGGAGGGTGACGCACCGAATACGATTCGAAGGATCCCACGTCGATAATAAATTATTCGGCATGGGACCCTTCGAAATACTACTGATTCATCCCCATTCGCGACTCCTGGCGCAGAAGGCTGGAGAATTTGCAGGCAGGGAAGTCGGTCATCTACCCAGGGCAGCGTTCAGTTCAGCCCTCCATGCAGCGACCTGAGCCGGATCGACCGTTTCGGCTTCGAAGACCTCGACTCCTGCAGCAGAGTTGTTTGCCGTCGAGATGTTCGGCAACACTGATGCGAAACCGTCACTCCATGCCTCCTGCCCCTCCTTTGTCATCAGCCAGTTGACAAACAACTGCGATGCGTTCGGGCTATCGGAGGAGGCAAGCACAGAACCATACAGCGGGCTGGCCAAGGCCGGGAAACTGTCGTCGAACGCGAACCCAGCCTTCTTGACAGGCGCGACTGCTGCTCCAGAAATAGCGAGTACTGCATCAACAGCACCTGCACCGAGGGCCTCGGACGCGGGGCCGGAACTCGCATACAAGGTTGGTCGGAGCTCACCCAAACGCTCGAAGAGCCCCGGATACCGTTCATTAAGACGACCGAAAAGCACTGTGTTGACCGAGTTTACATTGGGGTCATTCATACCAAGGCGACCACCCTTGTAGGTATCGTCTGTGAATAGTGCCTCAAAACTCGGAGGAGTGCTGACAGCATCGGTGTTCCAGGCATAGCCCCATGCAGCAAACAGTGTGATCACTCGAGTGTCGCCGTCATATAGCGCCTGCGTCGCCTTCGGCGCCCCGTCCGTCGATGGTTCGGCACCATCTCGAACAAGTTCGTCAGCAGCCTTTACATCGGGACCTACAATCTTCTGGAAATAGCCGTCTGCTAGATGCTTTTCGTGCCAGAGTCGATCAGTGGTGAGGAGTACGTCAACTGTGCCAACTCCAGCCTGATGCTCGGCGTCAACGCGAGTGCTGATGTCTGGTGGACCGTACTGGGAGATAGACAGATCAATCGACGGGTACGCCTTCTCGAATGCTGCTTCCACGGCCGCGTTGTGCGAAGGAGAAAGGACAGACCAAACTTCGAGCTGGCCCTCGGTGTCAGCGGTCTTGACGATGTCGCCCCACGATGCTTCCGGACCCCGGCCAGCTGCCGCCGCACTACCGCCTCCTCCGCTGTAGTCACCACATGCGCTCAGTGCCAGTGGCGCGATGCACAGAACAGCGGCAGCTCGGGTCAGTCGGCTGACGAGCTTGTTGCGATGAGTCGTGGTCATGCTTCCATCTCCCGGCTGCTCGTTGTACTTGGTTGTTCGGCAAGAGGAAAAATTCGGGTGTCCGATACGAGGGCACTCAGGTTGACTCGGTCACCCGGCACGAAGGACTGACCAAGCGGCACAACCAACCGAAGGTTCCGTCCGAGGAACTCGACGGAGAGCTCCTGTTCACCTCCGAGGTAACCCGCGCCGGTGACTATGCCCCCTCCAATGCAGTACCTCTGGTCAGATAGTGAGTTGATGTCCTGTTCTACTGAGGCAATCGCGATGTGCTCGGGCCGGACTAGGAGCTCATAGGATTGACTCATCGATAAACCCTGTGGAACGGGGCCTGCGAACGTGCAGTCTGAACCACTCCAGTGGCCATGTCGGCTTGTAATCGAGCAAAGCCGCCGGTAGCCCATCATCCGAGCGATCCTGCTAGTTGCCGGGCTATCAAAGAGCTCGCCTGGGCGACCAAGCTGCACAATCGCGCCGTTAGCCATCGCAGCGACTCTGTCGCCGAGCAGCATCGCCTCGGTAAGGTCGTGAGTGACATAGACCCCTGTGAAGTTGATCTGTTCATGGAGTCGACGGATCTCCGAGCGCAGTTGCTCTCGAAGCGCGGCATCGAGATTACTCAGGGGTTCGTCAAACATGACGATCTTGGGTTCCGCGACTAGAGCTCGCGCAAGCGCAACGCGTTGCTGTTGACCGCCACTCAGCTGGGCCGGGCGCTTGTCAAGCAGTCGGCCATCAAGGTCAACCACTTCGGCGATCGCCGCAACCTTCTTCTTCCGTTCCTCGCGGCCCACGCGGCGCGATTTGAGTGGAAACTCAATGTTTGCCCAGCCCGTCATATGCGGCCACAGCGCATAGTTCTGAAACACCAGGCCGATGTCTCGACGATGAATCGGAACGGCGACTCCCTTTGCGGAATCGAAGATTTTCTGATCGCCGAACTCGATCACGCCCCCGTCAGGGCTTTCCAGACCTGCCAAACACCGCAAGGTAGTCGACTTCCCACAACCGCTTGGCCCTACAAGGACAAGCATCTCGGCTTGGGGAACCTCAAGTGACACGTTGTCGACGCCGACAATATCGCCACGGCGGCCATAGAATTTTCGGAGATCTTTCACTTTGAGGTCAGACATGGAGGGCTCTTGCGTAGCGAAGGCGTCGAACGTACATGTCTCAGTTCTCCTTGGGGGTTGAGGGCCGGCCGATCGCCAGAGCGAGCAGCACACTGACACCGGTGATGGCGCACATGAGGAATGCCATGACCGCGACTTGAGAGTTGCTTCCGTTTGCGAACTGGTCGTACAGAACGGTGGACATCACCTGGGTTTGAGACGAGCGAACTAGAATGGATGCGCCGAACTCCTGCGCGGTCAGGATCAGGCACAGCGCGGTGACATTTCCGAGAGTTGGCCTCAGCATCGGAAGTTCAAGTGTGAGGATTCTTCGCCAAAGAGGTCCGCCACATGCTGCACCGGCGTCGACCAGATTGCTACCAAGGTTGACGAGGCTGACGAGTACCATGCGTGTGATAAATGGCAAAGTGACGACGATGTAGACGACTACCAACCCTGCGCCCCGCCCATAGAGATTGAGGGGCCCATGCGTGTAGGCCAACAAGAAGCCGACGCCGAAGATTACTGCCGGGATGCCCAACGACATACTCACGAGAACGTCGACGATGCTGGCAATGACCTTCTGCTGACGACGCGCATAGAGGATCTTCGCGCACAGATACCCGAGCGGAACTGCGATAGCGGTTGCTGTAATCGAGTAGGTGATAGTATTGCCGATCGCATCAGTCAATTTTGGGTTGGCAAGCACTGCCCGGAAGTTATCCAGTGTAAACTCGCCCATCGCTATGTCTTTCGACCAATACGGCTGGAATGCGACGATGGCGACACACGCGATCGGAGCCGCAACGGCAAAGAGCCCATAGAGAACAAGCGTGGCCTGTGAGAACCAACCGCTCTTACTCAATGCGCGAGCTGCACCCTTCGTGCCCGTGCTGACAAATCGGTCCTGGTCCCGTAGTGCGAATCGTTGAATCGCAAGGAATACGATGCCCGCGACAATGATGGGAAGTCCGTATGCGGCAGCGAGTTGTATGTTTGGTGGCGCCGACGACATGCTGACGTACATCGCGGTTGACAGCACATTGAGATTCTGTTGCCGACCCAGGAAAAGTGGGACCGCGAACTGCCCCAGAGCCAGGAGCATTACAGTAAGCGACGAGTAGACCATCGCGGGCCTGAGTAGGGGCAGAATCACCCGTAAGAATGCGCGAGTAGGTGTAGCCCCTGATGCCGCAGCCGCGTCGTAAACACCCTGATCGAGCTGAGAGAGAGTGCTGCGCACAAACAGATAGACAAAACTAGTCAGCAGGGTGGCCGTCACGATCAGAATGAACGGGACTGTGTTGACGTCAAACGGTCCGGATTCGGCATCCGACCAGAACATGAGCTTACGCATAAGCAGGTTGCCGTACCCGATGCTGGGATTGAGGAAGTAACCGTAGCCCGTCACGGCAGCGAGCGCCGGCATCACAAGCGGGATCAGGGGGATGTATCCCAGCCAGCGCTTGCGGCGGCTCAGTCCTTGAGCGCCCCAAGCCATTACAACCCCGAGCGCTGTGCTGATAACGACTGATCCGAGAGCTAGCAGGACGGTAATCCGCACCGTCCGCCCAAGACTCGGATCACCCATCATCTGGGAGAAGCCGGTTCCGCCTTCCGCAAGCGCTGCGTCGAGAACGAAGTACACCGGCGGCAGGCACAGCAGCCCGACGATGCCCGCCAAAGCAAGTCCGGAAACCCTTCGCCATGCCGTTTGGACGGAGCGACGGTCGCCCACCCCCACTCGCTGGCGGGCGGAGACAGGCTGGCGGTTGTTGTCGTTTGCGGTGTCGGCCGCTTGCTGCTCGTCGCTGGCGAGGTTGCCAGTGATGCGCATCTTGTCCCCTTGGTTGTAGTTCCCGTCACACGGTGACGGTCATGTGACGTGGAGCATAATCCAACGCCGATTGATTGCAAAGGGGGGAGTCCTTGCACTGCTCCGGCCAGGGACTCGGGGGGCCGACACTGGGCTGTCGGGCGACTACACATGCACCTAGCCGCCCGAACTCGTCAGCGCCCGTACGCCTTGTTCAACATGGCTCGGTCCTCAACCAAACCCGCCTCATTCAGCCCTTCCGATTCGAAGATCTCGATGTCCCTCGAAGACAGCGCATTCGCGCCTGCACCGTCCGGGCGAACAGAGCCTGCATCGCGGGACCAGGCCTTCTGCCCGTCAACGCTCAATGCCCAGTTGAGGAATACCTGTGCTGCATTCGGGTGCGGGGATTTCGCGAGAAGTTCCGCATAGACAGGAGTTGCCAATGCAGGAAAGTTGGTATCGTACGCGAAACCTACATTCGGCTTGCCTGCCACAGCGGTCTGGCTAATTCCCAACGCGGCATCGATGTCACCTGCGGCCAGCGCCCCGCTGACGGCTCCACCAAGGGTGAAGATAACCGGGTCGAGGTCCCCTAGGCGGGAAATAAGACTTGGGTACCTCTCGTTGAGCTTATTGATGAATTCAACATTGATCGGCGAGGTATCGGGATCAAAGACTCCGATCGCACCGTGGAAGGTATCCGTCTGGAACAGGTCCTCGAAGGTGGGCTTAGACGGCGTTGTACTTGTGTTCCAGGCATATCCCCACGGAGAATATAGTGACAAGGCTCGCGTGTTGTTTTCATAAAGCAGTTGATTGCTGATGGTGACGCCATCAACCGTCGGTTCAGATCCATTGCGAACCAGTTCGTCAGCCTTGAGCACTTCTGGTCCGATAATTGGATTGAACCAACCCTCATTATAGTGCTGAGCGTGCCAGAATCTGTCGGTCTGGACAAGCACATCCGCGGAGCTCGCACCGATTCCTTGTTCTGCTTCGACTTTAGGAAACAGGTCCGCAGGGGTATATTGAGCAAAATCAATATCGATCTCTGGGAATTCTTTCTCGAAGGCCTCCTTCAGATTTTTGTTGACGGCAGCATTCTGCACCGTCCAGACAGTTAGTTGACCTTCGCTATTCGCAGCCTCCAGTACTTCATCCCAGGTCTTCAAGCCTGCCTCGAAATTCTGTGGCGCGGCGATCGATCCACTTCCACAGCCCGCGAGAAGGACAGCAGCCATTCCGACGCCCACTACATAAGTCAGCGACTTCGCTCCCCAGTAAGCCATCATTTACCTCCGATTGCATTGATTCAAATAGTCGTCTAAGTTTGAAATATCGGCTAGGTCACGTTGGTGACTAATAAGTCCTTGCAGACCGCGAGTGTAGATATCTTCAATTATCGGGATCTCGCCCGAGGCTGCCTGGCCAATAGTAGTGCGAGGAGTACACATACCCCGGTGATAGCGCACATCACGAATGAAATCACTGCAACTTCGGAGTTGTTTCCGACGATGAACTGGTCGTAGAGCACCGTTCCCATAACTTGGGTTCTTGCCGACCTCACCAAAAGTGATGCACCGAATTCCTGGAAGTTCAAGATCAAGCTGATGGCCACTGTGCTACCCAAAGCAGTTCGTAGCATCGGTAGTTCCAGTTCCAATGTGCGACGCCACAGTGGAGCGCCGGACACTGCCCCTACGGCGATCAGGTGCTCGCCCTGGTTTATCAGCGCAACCAGGAGCATTCGCGTGACGAATGGGAGCGTGCAGACAACACAAACGATGATCATGCTGCTTCCATGCCCGTACAGCTTGAGGGGTCCCCTAGTGAAGGCGAGGAGGAACCCCACTCCGAAGATGACCGCAGGAATTCCCAGAGGAATCCCTACCAACAAGTCCAGGATGCCGGCAAGGGGGCGTCTATGCCGGGGGCTATGAATCGCCTTCGCGCATAGGTATCCCAGGGGCACAACAAGAATGGTCGCGACAATCGAATATTCGATACTGTTGAAAACGGCTTGAATGACGATAGGATCGTCGAACACATTTCGAAAGTTCTGCAGGGTAAAATCCCCAACAACTATGTCTTTGGACCAGAAGGGTTGGAAAGCGACCGTGCCGATGGCGAAGATTGGCAGAGCGACAGCCAGTGCCCCGTAGGCGATCAGAGCAACCTGTGACACTTTCCCACTCTTGACTATGCTTTTACCAACTCCCTTCGTACTCAAACCTGAGTAGCCATCCTTGACATTAAGAATAGTTCTCTGGAATACCAGCAAAAGAAGTCCCATCAGGATAATTGGAATTCCGTATGCTGCTGCCTTGGGAAGGTTCGGTGGCGCAGTTGCAGTACTGGAGTACATGGCGGTAGACAAGACATTTATACCTTCTTGGCGTCCTAGAAGGAGTGGTGCCGCAAACTGGCCAGCAGCTAAGAGTGCGACGGTTAGAGAGGAATACCCTATGGCCGGCCGAAGGAAAGGAAGTGTCACCATCCTGAATACCCGAGTCGGACGAGCACCTGCGACTGCGGCCGCATCAAGGATACTCTGATCGAGCTCAGCTAAGGCGTTGCGAACAAACAAATATACAAAGCTGGTTGTCAAGACTGTAGTAGCTGCCACAAGGAATGGGAGGCTGTTTACATCCAAAGGGCCAGTCTGTGTGTCCGACCAAAACATTAGACGTCGGATAAGGAGGTTCGCATAGCCGATTCGGGGATTGAACAAATAGCCGAACCCCGTGACCACTGCAAGCGCTGGCATCAGTAGAGGAACAAGCGGGACATAGCTAAGCCACCTCCAGTGAGGGGGCAGCCCCTGGGCACCCCATGCCAGTATTGTTCCTATCGAAGTGCTGAGAACGACTGAACTTCCGGTAAGAATGGCAGTCGTTCGCAATATTCGACCGAGTCCCGGGTCGCTGAGTGCTTGACGAATTCCGCTTCCCTCATTTGTCAATGATTCCTGCAGGACGTAGAAAACAGGCGGAAGGCAAATTGTGCCGGCCAATGCAATCAGCAGTGCCAGCCAACTGTATCGTCCTATCACTTGCAGACGGAAGGAGGCACGAGCCGAACCCCACCAACTTTGCCCGACGCCAGAGATGGGTTGGGAAGCAACGCTTTCTAAGCGCGCATTACCCTCGAGAAAGACGCCACCTTCGTCGGGATCTTGGTCGTTCAGCCTTTCGTGCGATGAGCTCTGACTGACTGCAGGGGGCACGACAACTCCAGACCTTTGGGTGGACAAGAAGGGTGGCCGTCATTTGTCAGTGACGTAACCACTGCCTGACACTCGCAACACCCACCGAACAGTCGGGAGATAGCAATCGCTACGCGGACCGAACGGAGCTAACGTTGCCAAGGGTACAAAAATGCATCTCTAGCCAAAAGTTCTCGAATCACGGTGATTTTAAGGGTAGATCGCCAACCCTCATGTCATGAGCGGAGGTCCTCCTGAGGTGGAGGCGGGGCGCTACCGAGTTCAATACATCCCGCTCAACCCTTGCCATTTCATCGAAACAGGCACGTCCGGTAATGAACTCACACCGCGATTCCGGAACCCCACCATCCCCGTATGCAACACAGGTCCGCCCGGCACCATCGGGTACCGAGCGGACTCGTATCGTGTTCAGCTGGGGGGATCGGCTCGCCGAGTATGAATCCGCAAGGGGCGCAGAAGGCTGCGCTGCCTGGGCTCGACTGCAGCACATGTTTCAACGCATCAGGCGGTCGTTCCTCAGCGACTCGACGACGTGATCAGAGCAGTTCAAGAATGGTGGCATTCGCTTGGCCGCCACCCTCGCACATTGTTTGCAGGCCGTAGCGAATCCCTCTGTCGCGCATGTGAGACACAAGTGTAGTCATCAGCCGGGCGCCCGAGCCGCCGAGAGGGTGGCCGAGTGCGATCGCGCCTCCATTTGGGTTGAGCGACTTCGGGTCGGCTCCAAGTTCGGCCAGCCAAGCCAGTGGGACAGGTGCGAATGCTTCGTTGACTTCGAAGGCACCAATCTCATCAATTCTCAGCCCGGACCGCTTCAACGCCTTCTGTGTCGCGGGGATGGGCGCTGTAAGCATAACCACTGGGTCGGCGCCGGCGAGGACGGCTGTGTGCACGCGGGCAATCGGGGTCAGGCCAAGCTCCCGTGCCTTCTCGGAAGTTGTCATCAGTAGTGCCGCCGATCCATCAGAGATCTGGGAGGAGTTTCCAGCGTGCACCACTCCGTCTTCCTTAAAGACAGCCTTCAGAGCGGCCAAACGCTCGAGAGTGCCCCCTGGACGGATGCCCTCGTCCTCCGTGACAATGGTGCCGTCAGGAGTGGTGATCGGCGCGATCTGTGCCACGAACCTTCCTGCGGTTCGCGCGGCGGCGGCCTTCTCGTGGCTCTCGAGGGAGAATTCATCGAGCCGAGTGCGGGAAAGCCCCCACTTCTCCGCGATCATCTCGGCGCCCAGTCCCTGGTTCGGGAAGGACGAGCCGTATCGGCTTCGGAATTGATCGCCAAGCGGATCCATCTGTCCCATCGCGGAACCCATGGGCACTCGTGACATGGATTCCACTCCACCGGCGACGACGACATCATAGTGACCAGCGATAAGGCCTGCGGCAGCGAAATGCACAGCCTGCTGTGACGAACCACACTGCCGATCCACCGTGACACCGGTGACGGTTTCCGGCCAACCTGCAGCCAACGGTGCTGTCCGGCCAATGTCAAAGGTCTGTTCCCCGATCTGGCTGACGCACCCCCAGATCACGTCGTCAACCACTGCCGGATCAATCCCACTGCGCTCAGCGATCGACTGCAGTACATGCACTGACAGGTCGACTGGGTGCAGACCTGAAAGGGCACCGTTTCGTCTGCCAAGTGGGGTCCGAACCATTTCCACGATCACTGCATCGCGCATCTCGTTAATCTCCTTCGTTAGTATTTCGCAGTGGCTCTTAGGTTTTCGCCGGTAGGAACCAGCCAGCGCAGAAGCCGCGGCGCTGCAACGGCTCAGATCCCGGACGCGACTGCCGTCCAAGCACGATCAATGGACTTGTCGACAAAATCCTGCGTCGGTACTGGCGAGTCGTTGAACGACGACGGAACTTCTCTAGCTCGTCGTCGGACACCCTCGATGATGATCGCAATCTTCCAGAGCCCCAAGACATACCAAAACTTCACGTCATCAAGGTTTCGTCCAGAGGATTCTGCATACAATTCGGCCATCCTCCGGCGGTCTGGCAACCCGAGTGCACCACTCTCTCGCGACGAGGGATCAGCAGTTCTCAGCGAATCGCTCTCAGGCCAGTATCCAAGCATTGTCCCCACATCGGCGAGTGGATCGCCAAGAGTGGACAGTTCCCAGTCCAGAATCGCGCGCAACTCGCCTGACCTCGGGTCTACCAGGAGGTTTCCGAGGTGATAGTCACCGTGCAATAGCCGTGTCTCGCCGTTGAGTGGGGTGTTTTCGTTGAGCCACTTCGTCATACGGTCCAGTGCAGGCACCTCTCGTAACTTGCTCTCTTCCCACTGTCGTGACCAACGGCGGATCTGCCTGTGAGCGTACGGAGCCTGACTCGAGAGAGTGCCCAGCCCAGCTGATGCGATATCTACTCGATGAATGCCCGCCAAGCCTTCAGCTATCGACCTCCCGAGGCGATCACCGAGCGTTGGCTCGAGATCGGAGTGCACGTGGGCCGGCAGGCCCTCAATCATCGTCATGACCAGCACCGGAGCCGATGCGACCCGCGCATCCTCACATACCCCAAGTACGGCGGGGACAGGAACCTCGGTTGAAGCGAGGGCGGAAAGTATCCGCCCCTCCCGAACCACGTCGTGAGCAGAAGCGAGAAGCTTTCCAAGCGGCGGGCGGCGGGCGACCCACCGTCTTCCTGTCCTGTCGGAGACTGCGAAGGTGAGATTGGACCGTCCATCACCCAGGCGGCGGAGGCTTAGGGGCCCAGTCACTGGAATGCCGATGCCCTCCATCCAATCGCCCAAAGACGCGGCATCGATACCAACAGTTTCCGGCGCACTCACTTGAACGGCCTTTCGAACTGGGGCGATGGGTCAGACATTGGTTTCCTTTCGATGTGTCCTCACGCATCCACAACCTGGTTCCGGCGCAAGTCCTGGATCTGGACGTTCGGAAGCTATAGGACGTTCGATTGGGTGCACAGCCTGGACATTTCAACTCGAACGGTCGCCGTGGGGTCCAACTCTGAGGAGTCCGATGCAAAGCCAGCTTTTGGCGTACCGCACCTGTGTGCGTCCCGCTAACTCACCCTCAAGCTAGGTGAAATCGAACCCAAACTCAACTACTAGGCCCCGGTAGGAGCACCCTCCACCTGGAGACTCCCCCTACGCGACCCAACTCAAGAATTTCGTCACTCTGCCCTGGTCAATGGCTTGTTGAACGCTTGCCATGGAGTCGATGGTAGCTTTCCAAGCAGTGTTAGATTAGAGTCTGCCGAGACGCTACCTGGACCACCAAGGCGGGGCCGACAGCCCCGGCCCGCCGGTTCGGGCAAGCAAAGACGAGATCCCAGCAAAGGGGAGACAATGCAACTTCAAGGGTCCGGGCAGACCTTTCCCGCGGGTTGGTTCCAGATCGGCTGGTCGTACGAGCTTGCGCGTGGCGAGGTCCGACCGCTCCGCTTCTTCGGCGAGGATCTGGTGCTGTGCCGATACGAGTCCGGCGCTGTGGGGCTATTCAATGCTTACTGCCCGCACATGAATGCGAATATCGGCTATGGCGGCCGGACCGTAGGGGAGACGCTGGCCTGCCCCTACCACGGTTGGCAGTTCGACAAGTCCGGATGTAATACGCACATTCCGTACAGCTCTCGGGTCAGTCAATCGAAGGGACTGCGCTCGTGGCATGTCGTCGAGCTCGGCGGCTCAGTCATTCTGGCGTGGCACAGTCCCGACGGAAGTGCACCAAGCTTTGATCCGCCCGGCCCGGACGAGCTGCCTGGAATCGGCGAATCCACATTCTGTCCCGTCGGCCCCGACACGTCGCGACGATACGCCGAGCTTCCAATGCACATCGACTTCGTTACTGAGAACACCGTGGACATGAGCCACTTCAAGTTTGTGCACGAGACGCCCGAGATGGGATCCATCCTCGAGCTGGACCCAGTAGACCACCGCTTCCACGTTCGCTTCTCTATGCCGATGAAACTCTACGGCCCAGATGGAGGCGGTGAAGTGGTGGATGCCGTCACGGAAGTCACAAACTGGGGTCTCGGTCTCATCCTCGCCCGGTTTACAGACGGCGCATCGCTCATTCAGGCTCAGACACCTATCGATGACACTCGATGCGAACTAATGTTGACAATGGTTTTGCCGCGCAATGTATCTGGTTCAGACACCCCGACCGGCGAACAGCTCGCGCGGTTCAAGATGGCTTGCCGCCAGGTGGAGAACGACATGGTCATCTGGACGCATCGCCGCGCAGGTGCTCAGGCACACCTCGTCGCCGAAGAGATCGCACCGTTCAAGACGTTCATGAAATGGAAACGGCAGTTCTATCCTGCGCCGCCAGCAGTCGGATCGCAGACACAGCGAGCATCGCGCTCGGAAAGCGAGGTCAAATCGTGAATCGTGGTGAGCTCGAGGAGCGACGAGCGGCTCTACACGACTTTGTGGAGCGGCGGCTGATTCCCCTTGAAACAGACCTGCCCATCGAGGGCCTGCCGGAGGAGCCTCTCCTCAAGGAGCTTCAGGACGAAGCACGGACACAAGGATTCTGGGGACTATCAGCACCTCAAGAATTCGGAGGTCAAGGCCTCGATGTCCTTGAGAACGCGGTCCTCTTCGAAGAGATCATGCGGACCACAGTCAGTGGGGTGAGTGGCGGCTACTACGGTGCGGGAATCTTCGGCGGCAACCCGCCTGCAATCATCTTGTCTCACGGCACTGAGCGTCAGCGCGAGGTCTACGCGCGACCGGTCACGGAAGAAGGCTGCGGCTACTTCATCGCGATGAGCGAGCCCAACGCCGGATCCGATCCCGGTGGGATGATGTCCACGACGGCGCGGCGGGTCGATGGCGGATGGGTTCTCAACGGCGTCAAGGGAATGATGAGCGAGTTCTTTCTCGCACGGTTCGGCGTTGTCTTCGCAGTGACGGACCCCGAGAAGCGATCGCGCGGCGGCATCACCGCGTTCATTGTGAACGTCGACAGCCCGGGCGTCAGCATCGAGGATGAGACCAACACGATGTCGGGGAAGATCGCAACTTGGATCCGGTTGACCGACTGCTTTGTCCCCGACGACGACGTTCTGGGAGCAGTTGGCGAAGGATTCGTTCTAGGGCAGAAGTGGTTCGGGCGGATCCGAACGCTCTATTACGGCGCAGGCATGCTCGGCCCCGCAGCGCGGGCCTTGGAAATTGCATCGGCGTACGCAAACGAGCGACACACCTTCGGTGAGCCCCTCGCGTCTCGTCAAGCCATCCAATTCATGTTGGCTGACTCTGCAATGCAGATCAGCGCGCTCCGCTCTCTCACACACGATACCGCTCGAAAGCTCGATGCAGGCGAGCGGTGCCGCATGGAGTCTGCGATGGTGAAAATCATGGGTACAGAGACCGCATGGGATGTACTCGACCGTGCTCTTCAAATTCTCGGTGGCATCGGCTACACGAACAAGTATCCGATCGAGAGGATGATGCGCACCGTTCGACTGTTCCGTATCACTGAGGGCGCCAATGAGGTCCATCGTGCTTTCCTGGCTCGCGAGCTCCTCAAGGAGGACGCAGTCAACATCCCGCGCCCGTTCGTAGCATGAGGATAGGCGCTGGGGAACCAGGATCGCGTCGGCAGGAATCTATTAGCGTGGCTACGCAGGTGCGGGCCGATATGAGTATGGACTGGACATATGACTAGCCGTGAGGGTCTGGGAGATTTCGTCCGATTCTGGGGACGCGCTATTCCGGAGAACGACGCCATCATCGAAGGCGGCGCTGCCACGACGTGGCGAGAGCTGGACGAACGCACGTCCCAGCTTGCCAACGGACTGAGAGAACGTGGAATCGGAAAGGGCGATCGAGTCGGTCTGATAGCACCAAACTGCCGCGAGTACCTTGAAGTCGTAATTGCAGGCTTCAAAATTGGTGCTATCACAGTCCCGTTGAACCACCGCCTGACAGCAAGCGAGCTAGGCTACATCGTTCAGCATTCTGGGTGCAGCATGGTCATTGCACACCCGACCTACACAGAGGTTGCCGGACAAGCTCTTGATGCTCTGGCTAATGCCGCCGAGCATTCCCCTCATCGCAACGTCACTCGTGTCGGGTTCGACCACGGCTTCGGCGAGACGCTAGATTCGCTGTACTCCGAGGACCGGACAGATACTGACACCCCCATCGATTCGGACGATGTGGCCTTCATCTGCTACACCAGCGGTACGACGGGCAGACCCAAAGGCGCGATGCTAAGTCATGGCAACGTACTTGCCACCGCTCACTATCGCAATCTTGCTGACGACCTTGGTCCGCGTGCACGCCTCTACCTGCCAGCGCCGCTCGCATTCACGGGCACCCTCGTCATGCTGTGGGGAGTTACCTACGTTGGCGGCGGTCTGACTGTGCTCGACACGGTGAGTGATGCCCGGCGATCCCTGGAGGCCATCCAGCAGCACCGTATTTCGCACTTCACTGCAGTACCAGTGATTTGGGAAGGAATGGTCCGCGACCCAGACTTCGCGAGCTTCGATCTGTCCTCCCTACGGACGTGCATAACCGGAGGCTCCAATGTAAGCGAGGCCTTCCTCCGATCCATGTGGGCAGCAGGACTTCCCGTCCGCAATGCCTACGGTCTGACGGAAGGTGCAAGTTCTACGACGTGGCAAAGCTACGACAACTCACGACAGCACCCCGACTCGGTAGGACGCGCCGGCATTCACAACCGAATTCGCATTGTCGACCCTGCCCGAGATGAGCTATTCGACTTGCGAGTCGGCGATGTAGGCGAGGTCGCTGTCAAGGGTCCCGAGGTAATGCTCGGCTACTGGGAAGACCCAGCCGCTACAGCGCTGACACTGGTCGACGGATGGCTCAGAACAGGGGACCTCGGGTATCTCGATGAGGACGGATACCTATACATCGTCGGTCGCAGCAAGGACATGTTCATATCGGGTGGCCTGAACGTATACCCCGCCGAGATCGAAGAAGTTCTCATCCAAATCCCCGGTGTCGATGAATGCGCTGTCATCGGTGTGAATGACGACAAGTGGGGCGAAACCGCGGCAGCGATAATCCACTCGTCCGCCAGCGCCCAAATTGACCCGGGCGAGGTTCGTGACTACTGCAAAAACTATCTCGCGGACTACAAGCTTCCGCGATACGTGGTGGTGCGGCAGTCTCCCTTGCCGCGAAACATGTCGGGAAAGGTACTGAAGTGGCACCTGGCAAAGGAGTACTCAGAGCCGACATCACTCGGCCCACAGTTGCGTTGATCCAGTATGCCCGCCGCTGCATCGCTCTTCGAGCCACCTCAGCACGCAGGTGTACCGAAGGACCCGAAGTCAACTAACGCCCCTTCTCGAAGGCATGGATATGTCAACTACTGAGCCGGTCGAGCCACCAACCCTGGACGATCCCCAACGGATGCCGGCCGCAACATCGACGACTGGACGCCGCGCTGCCCTCACTGGCGGCCTCGGGACTGTGATCGAATACTATGAGTTCAGCCTCTACGGCCTACTCGCGGTGTTTCTCGCGCCATTGTTCTTTCCGTCAGATGATCCCGCGGTCTCGACGGTCGCTGCACTCGGTGCGCTAGGTGTCTCCAACCTGGCTCGGCCGCTTGGCGGCGTTCTCATCGGCCGATTCGCCGACCGCCACGGGAGACGCACCATGCTGCTCCTCACGATCCTCGTGATGGGTCTGGCCTCTGCGGCGATTGGCATGCTGCCGGGATACGCAACGATCGGTATCGCAGCGCCTATCTTGCTCGTACTCATCCGGTTCATCCAAGGACTGTCAGCGGCTGGCGAAGCAATGGGAGCGACCGCATATGCGGTCGAATCTTCCCCCTCAGCTAATCGCACCTTCTTCAGCTCTTTCATCGGTAGTGGTGGCAGCTGGGGGTACGTACTTTCAGCTGTAGTAACTGGAACCTTGAGCCTTGTCGTGAGCACGGATGACATGGCCTCCTGGGGCTGGAGAATTCCGTTTCTGTTGTGTCTTCCTCTGGCACTTGTATGTCTGTGGCTCCGGCGCTCCATGGACGACTCCCCTGAGTTTGTCCGGGAGAAGACGCAGGACCAACTCAGCAGTCGCCCATTTCGCGACGTTGTGCTGAACTATCCCAAATCTGTCCTCCGCGTGATTGGTATCCAGATCGGTCTTTCCGCCCCGGGATACATCGGCCTCATTTACCTGACGGTCTTCTTGATCAACGAACGAGAGTTTCCAAGAAACCAGGTGTATTGGATTACTGCAATTGCAATCGCCTTACAGGGATTGACGATCCCATTGTATGGAATCCTTGCCGATAAAATTGGCGGACGAAAATTGCTAATAGCTTCCACGGCCGCCTACATTGTACTCGCCTACCCTTTGATGCTCGGGTTTGCACGCGCAGACAGCATCGCTATCGTAGCGGTCCTGTACTGCGTTTTTATGCAGATTTCAGGGGCTCAAACCGCACCCGCATGGGCAATCTTCGCACACCTATTCCCCACCAAAGTGAGAACGAGTGGAATGGCACTCGGGTATAACGTTGGAGTGACTGTGGCAGGCGGGTTCGGACCGTTCATTGCGGCACAACTCATTGTGTGGACAGGCTCGCAACTCGCCCCCGCATACTGGGTTATTGCGGGCTCTATCGTCGGACTGGTGGCAGTTCTATCACTTCCTCACTCGCTGTCTTCAGAAAAAACGACAGCCTAGGGCAGAGTTGCATCAATGGATTCAGCAAACGCTTTATTCGCAAAGGCAGCGGATGACAAGTCGTACGAAAGGGAATACCGTGTCTCTACCACCAGTTTTGAGTGACCGACTCCGACTTCCTGCAGTCGCATCTCCGATGTTCATCGTATCCAACCCCGAACTCGTCGTAGCCCAGTGCACCTCCGGAATTATCGGCTCGTTTCCGACACTCAACGCACGTACACAGGGTGAACTACGAGAATGGCTAACTCGAATCATCGAGCGCCTCGCCAAGTACGACGCAGAAAATCCCAGTTCGCCGTCAGCTCCTTTCGCGGCAAACTTGATTGTTCACAAGTCCAATGATCGACTGGAACAAGACTTAGCGGTCATTTCTGAATTTGAAGTGCCTGTAGTAATTACTTCTTTGGGTGCACGCGAAGACGTTAACGACGCCGTTCACGATTATGGCGGAATTGTTCTGCACGACATTATTAATGACCGCTTCGCGCGAAAAGCGATCGAGAAGGGCGCGGACGGCCTTATCGCCGTTTCTGCCGGCGCTGGCGGACATACAGGAACGCAGTCCCCGTTTGCTCTGATTCAAGAGATCAGAGAGTGGTTTCAGGGGCCCCTACTGCTATCCGGATCAATTTCACATGGGCGATCAATTCTTGCCGCTTTGGCTGCGGGCGCCGATCTTGCATACATCGGTTCGGCATTTATCGCAACAGATGAAGCCAATGCGTCAGACGCCTACAAGCAGATGGTAGTCGACTCTCGTGCGGCAGATATTGTCTATTCCAACTTATTCACTGGTGTTCACGGAAATTATCTTCGTGGCAGCATCAGAGATATCGGCTTGGACCCGGACAATCTTCCAAGTTTCGATCCTTTGGCGGGCGCAGGCGTTCCGGGCGCTTCGATTGTTCCGAATGATGCCAAAGCTTGGCGTGATATCTGGGGTGCTGGACACGGAGTAGGATCCGTTCAGTCGATTGTTCCCGCCGCAATGCTGGTCGAACGGCTTCGAGACGAGTATGCCGATGCCAGGAAGGCATTACTCGATTAAAGCAGAGCTTCTCTCATCGCAGTTGGCTGGCATTCGACTCCTGGCGTACGTGTATTACCACTCTATTAACGATTGGATCCATTGTGACAGCCATCGATCCCGGGGTTACCTGCATCATTGAAAATGGAATTCTGCGCATTACTATTGACCGACCTTCCACAATGAATGCGGTGCGGGCTGAAAGTCTCGAAGTGATTGCTGACGCCCTCGGCCGGCACTCAGGTGACCCCGGCGTCAGAACGGTAGTCCTCTCAGGTGCGGGCCGTGCATTCTGTACGGGCGCCGACTTGTCGGCCGTCGACATCTCGGATGTTCCGTCAGCGGAATCCATTGAAGTTGCGAACCGGACCATTTCTGCGATCCGTACGTTCCCACGTCCCGTAATCGGCGCCGTTCGAGGTCCCGCTGCCGGCGTTGGAGTTTCTCTGGCACTGGCATGCGACCTAATAGTTGCGGCAGAGTCAAGCTACTTTCTGCTGGCATTCAGCAGAGTCGGCCTGATGCCTGATGGTGGTTCGACAGCCCTGGTAGCGGCCTCAGTGGGCCGTGCCCGTGCGATGGCAATGGCACTGTTGGCCGAGCGCCTGAGCGCACAGGAGGCGTTGCGTTCGGGGCTCATTGCGCAGGTCTATCCTGACGATGATTTCGCAAGTCATGTTGACGCGCTTGCGCGCCGATTGGCATCAGGCCCACCCACAGCTTTCAGGAAAACGAAAGATGCCATTAACGACGCGACGCTCGGTCAGCTCGATGCCGCCTTTGAACGCGAGCTGACTGGCCAACTCGAACTATTTGCTGGATCGGACTTCGCCGAGGGCCTCGACGCCTTCATGAACAAGCGTCCAGCACGGTTTGTGCCCTAGCAAGAGGTTGACGGCAGCGTCCTGTAGCAGTCCATGGCGAATCGAGCGCTTTGGAACGCGAGGTAACGCGATTCCACACCGCGCGTCTGTGTTGCCGATGCAGATTCTCGGTCACACACAGTCTCGTTCGGGAGCCAACCTTGTTGAGCCTAGGCGCTCCGAAGCATGCCTCTTGTGTCTACGCCAACGCGCGTCAGTGTCGCCGCCCACCACTCCGCGGATGGCTCAACAGTCTGGGTGCGCAATCACTGCTCGCGGTGTGATGCTGATGCGCTCGGGTGGTCAAGAGTGTCCTCCTACGAGCATGGCAATCCTGCGTTTTCATCACGCGGCAGAGGTGCTGATCTGTACTCCTTACCCGATGAACTTGACCGAGGCACTTGAGCGCAACTATCTCGTCACATCGAAATGGGCGAATGCGACTGCGCCAGATCGTGCGGTTGCGGTGGCGTCACCGGCTCTCGTGTATGTCGACCGGGCCCGGCGAACCATTGCGACGCTACGAGCGCGCTCACCCTGGGTCGGTGATCTAGTTCGTTGTCATGGATGCCGGCTCTGGCCGAGTTGTGATACAACACGACCCGATCGGACCTGCCTCGTAGGTGATTGCGACCGGGCCCCGCAGTCTCGCTATCCACGATCGAATGTGTTCGTACGCCGGAGTCAGCCGTGCACCGAACACCTCGCCCGCGACGGTGTCGATAGACGGCTGCCGCGACCGAACGTGCGTGCGCGTCCAGTCCAACGTCTGTAACCGGGGCCTCCCACAATTCTCGGATAGGCCGGGCAGGTTTGTTTGCTCGGTAACCCACGAGTCAGGTGAGTGAGGCCCCGGCACGCAAGTGAGGTGCCTGCAGCCACCAAGCTGGATGGTGTCCCTCGATCTTTGGACCTGTCGATGCGCGATGTCCATGCGGAGCACGAAGCGAGCGGGAATATGGTTGACATCAGAACCCCCGCTAGGCGCATCCTCCACCAGACTAGGGCGCCTAGGTGTGATGTCCAGGCACGTTGGTCAGTCTGGTGACCGGTGGCCGGCCGCCGATGGCGGAGTGAGCACGGTGGTGATTGTAGAAGTGGAGCCAGCCGGGCAGGTGCGCGTTTCGTAGCTCGGTCGACTCGTAGTAGCGGGCGTACGCCCAGCCGTCGGCCAGAGTGCGATGAAATCGTTCGATCTTCCCGTTGGTCTGAGGGCGGTAGGGGCGGGTGCGTTTGTGCGTGATGCCGAGCTCGGTGCAGGCGTCACGCCAGGCGTGGGACTTGTAGGCCGATCCGTTGTCGGAGAGCACTCTTTCAACGGTGACGCCGCGGTCGGCGAACCATGCCACCGCTCGACGGAGAACTCCGATGGCGGTCGCTGCCTTCTCGTCCGTGCAGATTTCGGCGTACGCGACACGCGAGTGATCGTCCATCCCGGCAGTGCCGTCGGTTCGGTAGCGGTCGGCCCACTTTTTCGCGGTTCGTGGGGCGACCATGAACATTTTCGCGGCTGACGCGTACGTCCAGCCGTCATCGACGATCAAGCGCGCCAGACGCAGGCGGGTGATCGGGGTCAGCGTTGCATTAGCGTGGGACACGAGGGCCTCCAGGTTGTGAAGCGGTTCCTAGACAGCTCCACTTCACAACCGGAGGCCTTCACCTGTCAGGTCGACTCACCGGGCAGGGTCCGGACCAACCTCCCTGGGCATCACAGCTAACTGTTGCGGGTCATGACGTTGTAGACACCGGGCAAGGATCGGGCCGAACACAGCGGACGGGTCCTTCGACGGCAGGATGAGAAGTACCACCAACTCGTCCAACCGGCAGAAAGACCCGTCCGTGACCCACAGTAATGCTCCGCTGTCCGTCGAAGGCCGCCGCAGGCTCGTCGAACGCTGCAGCCACCGCCCGATCGCCCACGTCGCCGCCGAAATGGGTATCTCCCGTGCCTGCGCCAGCAAATGGGTCAACCGATACCGCCAGTCCGGCGAGCACGGACTGCTCGACCGATCCAGCGTCCCGCACCACCAACCGACCGCCACCCCGGACCAGGTCGTGGCCCGAATCGAAACATTGCGGCGCGAGAAGAAGTGGTCAGCCCGTCGCATCGCCCTCGAGCTCGCCGCCGAAGGCATCAAGATTTCCGTCCGCACCGTCAGCCGTCACCTGGTCCGTCTCGGCCTGAACCGACGCAAGTTCATCGACCCCACCGGTGCCGACAACCGCAAACCTCCGGCGATGATCGTCGCCCGGTACCCGGGTCACATGGTGCACGTTGACATCAAGAAGGTCGGCCGCATTCCCGACGGAGGCGGCTGGCGCATGCACGGCAAAGGCAGTGACCACGCCAAGAAGGTCGACCGGGGAAAGAAGCGGGGCACCCGCACCGGATACGTGTACCTGCACTCGGTCGTCGACGGATTCTCCCGACTCGCCTACACCGAAGCCCTCACCGACGAGAAGGGTGTCACCGCAGTCGGTTTCATCAACCGCGCGAAGGCGTTCTTCGCCGCCCATGGCATCGCCCGGTTCACTCGGGTCGTCACCGACAACGGCCCGTGCTACCGATCGGCGGTGTTCGTCCGCACCCTCGCCGGCACCCGCCACCAGTTCATCCGGCGCTACACCCCACGACACAACGGGAAGGTCGAGCGCTACAACCGCATCCTGGCCGAAGAGTTCCTGTACGCCCGCGGCTGGACCAGCGAATCGCAACGATCCGAGGCCCTCGCGGTGTGGAACGTCCACTACAACTACCATCGACCCCACACTGCCGCCGGGAACCGGCCGCCAGCGACCCGGCTCCACGCCGGTGTCACCAACGTCATGGCCTCATACAGCTAGCCGTCGCTTCACCTGACACTCCCTCGCAGTCGTGCACAGTTGCCGGTCCCAGACTCGGTGCCGATCGCCCTGTGGGCCAGCACCGCCTGCCAGCCCCTCCAACGCCCACCCCGCCCGGGGCGTTGGAATGAGCGCGGCCATCCATGCATCTCGAAGGTTCAGTCGTGCAGGTGCAGTGGCGAACCCCAGAAGCCCAGCCGGGAGGGCTACAGAGTGGTAGCAACGTAACCGTGAGCGGTGGCCACTTCACTGGAGAGTAGCTTGCCGTCATGGGTACTCAATCCCTCGGCGAGACCAGGAACGGTCGCGATGGCTTCTTCCCGACCTTGGTCAGCAAGGGCGACCACGTAGGGGAGCGTTGCGTTGGTGAGCGCGTACGTGGAGGTTCGGGGCACTGCACCCGGCATGTTGGCGACGCAATAGAAGACCGAGTCGTGAACCTGATAGGTGGGGTCTGCGTGGGTGGTGGGCCTGGAGCCCTCGAAGCACCCGCCCTGATCGATAGCAATATCGACGAGCACTGATCCCGGCTTCATTCGCTGTACCAGACTGTTGGACACCAACTTCGGAGCCTTGGCACCCGGGACTAGAACGGCTCCGATGACCAGATCTGCGTCGAGAATGGCCTGTTCCAACTCGAAGGTGTTAGAAGTGATGGTCTTGACCTGCCCCTGGTACTGCGTGTCGATCTCACGGAGGCGGGCGATGGATAGGTCGAGGACCGTGACGTCTGCCTGCATTCCGTATGCCACAGCGATGGCGTTCTTTCCGGACACGCCGGCGCCGATGACAACGACCTTGGCAGGACGCACGCCAGGTACACCGCCCATCAAGACTCCACGGCCACCACCCTGCCGCATCAGGTGATATGCACCCGCCTGAGGGGCCAAACGCCCCGCGACCTCGCTCATCGGGGCCAGAAGCGGGAGCGAACCGTCAGCGCCGACGACGGTCTCGTACGCGATCGATGTGGTCCTGGAACGCAGCAAGGCATCAGTGCACTCCTTAGACGCAGCAAGGTGGAGGTAGGTGAACAACACCTGATTCTCTCGGAGCCTCGGGTACTCCTCGGCGATGGGCTCCTTGACCTTGAGCAAGAGATCCGCAGACTCCCATACTGCATCCGCGCTCGAAAGAATCTGTGCTCCTGCAGCTTTGAAATCGTCGTCAGTGAAGGACGACCCGGCGCCGGCTTCAGATTCGATGAGTACCTCATGGCCACGCTCGGCCAGCTCATGAACACCTGCGGGGGTGATCGCCACCCGGTACTCGTGATTCTTGATCTCGCGGGGAATTCCGATTCGCATTGTTCTCTCCGTAGTGTTGAGCCGCACAACCTGAGAGGGCTGCACAGGGGGTCAGCGATTTGTCGAGAAGCTCGACAGAGGACTTGGCAGGTGCCGAAGTACACCGTCCGCTACGGGACTTGCGGCGGTGGAAGCCACCTGTGTGCGATTCGAGCTTGCGGGCCTGATCGGACACAGGGGTGGCGATTCGAACGACGGCGTGCTATCGGATGGACGTGTCGAAGTACACGTTCTTGACCTCGGTGTATGCATCGAGTGCATCGGGGCCAAGCTCACGGCCGATACCTGATTGCTTGAATCCGCCGAATGGCGTCGATACGCGAACAGAAGTGTACGAGTTGACTGCCAGGGCGCCGGCCTCCATGGAGCGTGCAACGCGCAACGAGCGGGCGGCATCAGACGTCCAGATTGAACCGGCCAAGCCGTATACGGTGTTGTTTGCCCGCGCCACTGCCTCGTCCTCGCTGTCGAACGGGAGAATCGAGACAACTGGACCGAAGATCTCTTCCCTCGCCGCCGGGGCGTCGTCCTGAATTGGGTAGAGAACTGTGGGTGGGTACCAGTAGCCGGCTCCCGAAGGAATCGAGCCTCGAACAAAGACGGATGCATCGTCGACGAAGGAGGCGACGCGCTCCACTTGACCTGCCGAGATCAGAGGGCCCATCTGAGTGGATTCGAGGAGAGGGTCTCCGACTGCGATGCTGGTGACTACATCGTGGACCTTCGTCAGGAAGGCATCCAGTGCAGACCGCTGCACAAACACGCGAGATCGTGCGCAGCAGTCCTGGCCTGAATTGCCGAAGACCGCGCCGACCAACCCCTCCGCTGCTGCATCCAGGTCGGCATCAGCGAACACCAGTGCGGCAGACTTGCCGCCCAACTCCAGGGTTACGCGCTTGACCGTGTCAGCGGCGCGTCGTGCGATCTCCTTGCCTACTGATGTGGATCCGGTGAATGCGATCTTGCCAATACTGGGGTGGTCGACGAGTTTACGTCCCAGTGACGACCCGGGGCCGATGACGACGTTGAGAAGTCCGTCGGGAAGTCCCACCTCGGCAGCAAGCTCGGCAAGCCTCAGCGAAGTCAGCGGTGTCATCTCAGAAGGCTTGAGCACCACAGCATTTCCAGCAGCAAGCGCCGGCGCGATCTTCCAGGATGCGATCGTCAGGGGATAGTTCCAGGGTGTGATCAGGCCTACGACTCCGATAGGCTCCCTGAATGTCATGTCGATTCCGCCGTCAACTGGAATAGTCTGCCCTAGAAGGCGTTCCGGCGACGCCGAGTAGTAGCGGAAGGTGGTTGCAGCCCCGGAGACAGCGCCGCGTGCGTCACTGATTGGCATCCCAACATTGCGTGCCTCGAGATGTGCCAGTTCTTCGCAATGCCGCTCGATCGCGTCGGCGAGAGCGAGGAGCGTCTGCGCTCGTCGCTGTGGAGATTCGGTCGACCACTGGTTCTGCGCCTTGGCGGCGCGGGCGATGACCAGGTCCAGTTCGGCCTCTGTGGTCTGTTCCAGAGTTTCGAGGACTTGCCCGGTGGCGGGCTCGATTACATTGATCGCATTCATCGTAGGGGTTCTCCTGGGGCGGTTTCGGCCGTGCACGAGACGAAGTCGGTGAGGGCATGACTGAGCTCCGCGGCCTCAGGGTGCCATTGCACTCCAAGCGCGAATCGCTGCTGAGGCCACTCGAGGGCCTCCGGCACGTGGTCTGGAAGTGATCGTGCAGTGACGACTGCACCATCACCAAGCACATCGACTCCCTGATGGTGATGTGAGTTGACGACCTGCACACCGGCGCCGCAGACTGCCGCGGCGCGCGTGCCGGAGACGACATCTACTTCATGGAATGTCGCATGATCGAGCCGGCCGGGGCTGGGTCGGTGTTCGGCATACCCTGCATCGAGAAGGTGCTGGTGCAGCGTCCCCCCGGTTGCGACATTCATGATCTGCAGTCCACGGCAGATGCCGAGAATGGGGATGTCTCGGAGCATCGCGGCTCGAGCGAGGTTCAGCTCAAATGTATCTCGCAGAGGTTCGGTGGCCTCGGTGCGGTCACTTTGCGGTTCACCATATGAGGCAGGTGATACATCGACGCCGCCGACGAGCATGAGGCCGTCAACCCGGTCGAGAAGGGCGTCCGGTTCACCAGCTCCGCGCTCATCGGGAAGGAGGCCTATCGCGATGGCACCAGCCGTGGCGATCTTGTCGAGATACGTGGCAGGCACGATGGCTGCACGTTGATCCCAGAATCCCCACCGAGCGGCCTCGAAAGCCGCGCAGACGCCGATTACTGGCACGGCCTTCGATCCCTTCGGTACTCCGCTGCGCCGGCCGAGAGCCGACGGTAGGCCACTGGCGAACGGCGATGTTTCGACCTTCGTCGCCTTCTCGGTAGCGGCAGTCATTGGATCTCGCTGCCGAACTTCGACTCTGCCTCGGTGAGGCAGCGGTCGACAATTTCAATTGCCCGTTCTGCTTCGGAACGAGTCAGTACGAACGGGGGTGCAAGATGCAGAACATCCCAGACTCGCGTGACTAGACCTTCCTCCTGGGTGCGGAGCGCAAGATACTTGATGAACGGATGAGACGTACCCCACGCCTCCCGAGTCGCCTTGCTCTTGACGAAGTCGATCGCGCACAGCAACCCCATGCCGCCGCGAACGTCGCCAACCGTCGGGTGGCTGCGTAGCTGCTGGGCAAGGTCGAACAGATAGGAGCCGACCTCGGCAGAGCGCTCGACAAGGCCCTCTCGTTCGAGGATCTCGATGTTCTTCAACGCGCCCGCGGCCGCGACGGCATGCCCGCCGAAGGTGATGAGATGATTGAGCGCCTGGCCTCTCGGCCGGAAGTCGTCGAAGATCGACGACCTGACGGCGACCGCGGCGATCGGCGCGTAGCCACTCGAAAGCCCCTTGGCCATGGTCATGATGTCGGGAACAACGCCGTAGTGTTCTGCCGCAAACATCTTTCCGGTGCGGCCCCACCCGGTGATGACCTCATCCATGATGAGCAAAACGCCGTATCGGTCGCAGATTTCGCGAAGCATCTGCCAGTAGACAGGGTTCGGGATATGTGTGCCGTTGGCAACCGAGATCGGCTCGCCGATCACCGCCGCTACGTTCTCGGGGCCTTGGGCGAGAATCTCTTGCTCGACGTAGCGGGCGCACATGATGTCTCCCGCCTCTCCGTCGAGCCCGAAGTCGTTGCGGTAGTGATTCGGGTTGGGCACCTTGCTTACTCCGGCCATGAACGGACCGAAGTACTTTTCGCTGGCGCTGCCAGTCAGGCTCGCGGCGCCGAAGGTAGTACCGTGGTACGAGCCGCGGCGGGCGATGACCTTGTAACGTTTGCCGTGTCCGCGCATGACCTGAACCTGTTTGGCGATCTTCATCGCGCTCTCAACAGCTTCAGATCCGCCGGAGCACAGGAACACTCGGTCGAGATCTCCTGGTGTCAGCGAGCTGATCTTTTCGGCCAAGGCGATGTTGACCGGGTTTGCCGCGTTGGATGCTGCTGTGTATGCGAGGCGGCCTGCCTGCTCAGCCATTGCCTCGCCAATTTCGGCGCGACCATGGCCGGCGGCAACCACGAACAGTCCCGCCAACCCGTCGATGTACTGCTTGCCTTGGGAGTCAACCAGAGTCGAACCGTGGCCTTCGACGAAGACCCTCAGGCCTCCGTTGACGAGCTCGTCCCACTCGAGGTCGTTGCTGTGCATCCACAGGTGCTCGAGGGCCCGAGCTTCCAGGGAGTGTGGCTCTTGAAGTGACGTCATGGTCATGGTCCTTTCGGTGCTGCATCGATCTCACGGGGCTGGCGCGGGTGGTCGAAGCTCGTGGTCTTGGGGCGCCGACTGCCAGGAGGCGCGAACGTGTCGAGATGGTGGGCTCGCTGCAGGTGTGCGGGGTTCTGCGCGCAGGAAGTGAGTGAGTGTCGACCATCCAGCAGAACGAACGTTTTGGATCGCTTAGCGATCCTTTCTAGGGCTGTGCGGTGAATCTGTCAAGCGGGAAAGGCCTGATCACGATGGAAGCGTAGCAAACGCGACTGGAGTCTGCTATAAAGGAGTGCATTGAGATCCTTTATCTCCGGGCCGTCCGAGAGGTTCCGGCCATCATGATGATCTGAGGAGACACTTTGATCACGCAGCCACTCGAAACTCAGCAGGGCTCGGGCGCACATGAACTGGGACGCACGGCAGGGCCCACGAACGCGCAGCTTGGAGGCACGCAAGCGGCCGCGCTCGTCTTTCCGGACATCAACGGCAACTTGCGAGGAAAGCTGCTGGATCCCTCCCTCCTCGAATCCGAGCGCGCACAGAATGAGGGGGTCGCAACCACTGACTTGCTCCTTGCGGTGGACCCGGTCGACGAACCGATCACGACACTGTCGACGATTGGCCTCAAAGGTGGAGCAAAGGATCTGCTACTGAGGCCTCAGATGGACACATTGCGTCCCATGCCGTGGTTCGACCACTCGCAACTAGTGCTGGGAAACCTGCACGAGACCGACGGATCGCCATGTGAAATCAGCCCACGACAGGTTCTCCAGAGTGCGCTGGCATCTCTTGAGGCGGACGGTCTACGGCTGAAGGTGGCATTCGAGTTCGAGTTTCGACTGTTCCGTGGCAAGACTTGGGAACCAGCCGCGACAGGGCTGAGCTACAGCCTCCTACCACTGTCGGAGGTCGCAGACTTCATCGCGACCTTCCGCAGCTACGCCGATGATCTGAGGCTGGGCCTGTCCGTCGTCCATAGCGAAGGTGCGCCCGGTCTGCTCGAGGTCAACGTAGAACCAGGCGACGGTATCGCGGCGGCGGACACAGCCGCGCTCCTTCGTTTGGCCGCGATCGAGGCCGCACGTCAGCACGGGCTCCGAGCCTGCTTCATGGCGAAGCCCATCGCCCATGAAGAAGGCTCGAGCGCTCATGTGCACTTCTCGGTGTGGAACGAATCGGGGACGAACGCACTGTGGACTGGGGACGGAACCTTTGATGATGAGTTCTATCGCCGCGCCGCGTGGGGAATTCTCAAACACCTGCCGGCGCTGAGCCTGATCTACAACCCGACCATCAACTCGTACAAGCGTCTGGTTCCAGGGTTCTTTGCTCCCGTGAGCGCCGGCTGCGGCCCCGACGACCGAAGCTTCGCGCTCAGGGCACTGCTGCGCGATCCTGCCTCCAGCCGGTTCGAGCTGCGCCGTCCTGGGGCTGACTGCAACCCATACCTGACGCTAGCGGCGATAGCAGCATCGGTGCGGCTCGGACTTGCTGACGGTTTCGTTCCAGACCGGGCACAGTTGGACGCCTACGACGGTGTGCTGCCCGCCAGTCTCGACAGCGCCGTAGAGGCCTTCCGCAACCGTGACCGGAAGCTCGATGAAGTACTTGGCGCAGCGTTTTGTGAGCACTATCTGCAGACCCGTGAGTGGGAACTTCATGCATGGCAGAACACGGTCAGCGAGTGGGAACGCAAGCGCTACTCGTGATTCGTAGCGCCTGAGGTCCAGCGCAACGGGTACCCACGTATGGGGTTGCTAGCATCTGACTGTGAGGACAGGATGGCATCTGCAATGCACGAACTGCTCACTCTCGTGCAGCAGCGCGAAGCGGGCATTGACATGATTGCTCACGTGGGCAGCTTTACCCGCGACGCTGCACCACTGCCGCCCTCACACGTAGACGTGAATCGCTACATCGCCGATCTCGTTCGGCGCGAGATCCGACTCGGCCTGCTCCCCCCCTGGCTCGTCGTTGCCCGCCGAGCGTGAGTTCGCCGACATGCTTGGCGTTGGCCGTACACCTGTGCAGCTTGCCTTCCGCCAGCTTCAGGCGGAAGGACTGATCGAACGCCGCCGGGGCCGCAACGGCGGGGCATTCGTCCGGGGTGCCGGTGAAGACGAGGACCGCTTCCACGACGTGATCCTTGAGGCAATCGCGAATCGGGACGAAATCCGTCTGGCGATGGAATACCGCTGTATCACGGAGCCGGCGGTTGCACGCCTGGCGAGTCAGCGGCGGACAGCGACAGAGCTGCGAGAACTCGAAGTAGCACACTCTTTGCTCGCCGAGGCCGTAGACGACGCATCGTTCATGAGAAGCGACGCCGTCTTCCATCTCACGCTTGCGAACATCACCGCTAATCCCTTTCTGATTCGCGGGATCGAAGAGTCACGGCAATGCTGCCATCCAGCGCTGGTGTTGTTGCCGGAAGGCGGCACATTCCATGAGGCCACTATCACTGAACATCGTCAAGTGCTCGACGCAGTGCAGTCTCGACAATCGGACATGGCTGAAAAGGCGATGAGCGACCATTTGCAGCGCAGCATGTGGAGTGTGCAGAAGCTCCTCGCTTCGCTTCGCGAACGTCACCCTGACGTGGCACCACGCGGGTAGCCGGAACCATACTGCACCCATCACCGCAACGTTTTATACCGACGGCGGAATCTCACTTGGCCATCGGCGCACGTCGAACAACTCGTGATGACGCGGAAGCGAATACCCGACTCCGCCAACGACGAGGGAAGGCTCCATCGTTCGTCAATCTGACGGAGGGCGGCCCTCGGTCGTACCGCGGCCTCGTCGCTCCAGTGCCCGAGCGACCTGCTCGCGTCGCGCAGATCCTTCGTTCTGCTGAGATCAGCTGAAACTCCTCTGCGCGTAGTGATCTCACGCTTCTGACCTCCACCCCCGAGGTCGGTGCATCTCCGGCCGGGCGGGGGGTAACCAATCTGTAAACAGGGCTACCACCTATGGACGTGACTGCCGCAGGCACCTATCGTCATAACACGACGCTAATCGCGTCTCTAGTCTAAATTCAAGTGGTCGAGGACCCTCACCAGGCATGAAGGTGTCACCATGTACGACAAACGAATTGTCACCAGCGAAGCATCGCGCGACCTGGTTACTGCAGAGATCGACGATGAACAGATCTCGAAACCCGGCGAAGCACCGAGACTGACCGTGGCTGTGGTCGGGAGTGGGCCGTCCGGCTGCTACGTGAGTCAGTTTCTCGCCAAGAAGTGGCCCAATGTTGATATCACTGTGTTGGAATCACTCCCAACACCATACGGCCTTGTCCGGTACGGCGTAGCCGCAGATCATCAGGGAGCCAAGACTGTCATTCGTCAGTTCGATCGCCTGTTCTCTCGGTCGGGAGTCCGATTCGCCGGAAACATCACGGTGGGAAAAGATGTCGAATTCGACGCGCTCGCTGATGCATTCGACGTGGTTGTACTCGCAACAGGGCTGCCTGGCGACCGCACTCTCGACATCGACCAATACCCAGAGGTTCAGGTTCTCGGAGCAGGTGCCCTCTTGCGGAGCCTGAATGGCTACCCAGTGGCCCTGCTACCACGAGACGACAACGGTCGGTACCGTTCACTCGGGCGGAGCCTTGCCGTTGTCGGAATGGGAAACGTGGCGATCGACGTTGCTCGCCTGATGGCAAAAAGTGTTGAGGCATTGGCGGGATCAGATATCGATGATGCTGTACTCGAGCAGCTGCGACCATCGAGAATGGACACCATCAACATCATTAGTCGGTCAGGGCCGTCTGACGCCAAGTGCGACATCGCAATGCTCCGTGAGTTGATCGAGTTGCCTGACGTCGGAATAGGGGTGACAGGCATTGACGACCAGGATGCCGGTCCAGTGGTGGACCTGTTACGCCCCTTCGTGTCTGGCCCGACCACACCGGCTGCTCTCGGCGCCTCGAAGCCGACCCATCTGAACCTGCACTTCAGGCAGACACCTGCGTCGGTTTCTTCGAATGGGGAGACGACGGTTCTCAGAACTACTGCCTCGGAGCGCGGAGCCGAACTCGGTGACATCCTCGTCGACTCAGTGATTGCGGCGATCGGCTTCATCAATGGAGGTCCTGAGACTCAGGGTCATCCATCTGCGGGATGGTCGGGTGACAACGTGTATCGCGTCGGCTGGCTGCGCCGGGGACCACAGGGGACAATTCCAGAGAACAGGCGAGATGCGCAGCAGGTGGCCGACACCATCATCGCCGATCTCGTTCAAGGCCGTCTCACAACCGGAAGCCCCGGGTTTACAGCAATCGCACCGCTCCTGCGGGGGCAGGTCGTCGATTATCAAGACTGGCAGCGGATCGAATCCATCGAAAGACGGCATGCGCCAAACGATCGGTGTCGACGAAAGATCTCCGATCTCGACCAAATGCTCGCCATCGCCGTCTCACGCGAGACGTGACTTCGCGAGGCGAGGCCTATGACGGGCCACCTGACGATAGAAGGAAGGGAAGCAAAGTGAACGAAGTGACGATCATCTTTGGCACGGAGACAGGGAACTCCGAGATGGTAGCCGATGACCTGTGTATTTCGCTGGAGCAGAAGGGGATAACCGGTCGCGTTGTCGGCATGGAGGACTACGACGTTGAGAAGCTGGGTCAAGAAGCGATGGCAATTATGGTCACCTCCACCTACGGAGAGGGCGAACTTCCGAACACCGCTCAGCCTTTCGCCGAGGCACTAGAGACCTCCAAGCCCGACCTTTCCTCAATGCATTTCGCAGCATTCGGTCTGGGAGACAGCACGTATGAGACGTACAACCGAGGAATCGACACGCTCATAGAGAAGCTCGTAGACCTGGGTGCAACCCAAGTTGGATTGACCGGCCATCACGACGCAGACAGCGGTCTCGATGCCGCTGTTGTGGCTGTGGACTGGCTCAAAGGAATCTTCGTCGAGGCTGAAGCATCCTGAGAACTTAGGGGCCAGCCCACCCCGGAGCGTGAGTGTCAACGTCGACCTTCACCACCGACTATCTTCACCAACTCGAACGCTCGAAGGAGACTCACATGACCGGAGACACGCTCACCGGCGGTCATCCACCCTCTACCCCCGGTGGCGGAGGTCACGCCGCTGGCGGTCAGGTTCTCGGCGGCCGAATGAGCACTACGTCCTTGTTGCTCACCGTTCTTGCCTTCTCGGCGCCGATCGCCGCTGTGGCGGGCTACATTCCGTTCACCATCAGTTTCGGCGGCCAAGCCTCGACACTGGTCTTCATCATCGCGACCGCGGGATTGCTCATGTTCGCCGTGGGCTACGTGACAATGACCAAGGATCTGCCGAAGCCCGGCTCGTTCTATGCATTCATCAGTGCAGGTATCGGTAAGATCCCCGGACTGGGAGCCGCATTCGTTGCAGTGGTCTCGTATCTCTTGATGCTGAGCGGATGCTTCGTGTTCACCGGCTTGACCGTCACCGAGTTCATTCAGAGCATCAATGGCCCCGAAACACCGTGGTGGCTGTGGACAGCAATCGCCTGGATTGCCGTTAGCGTCATGTGCTACTTCCATATCGAGGTATCGGCGAAGATCCTTGGTGTAGCTATGCTGTTCGAGATTGCCATCGTGGTTGTCTTCAACGTCGCGGTCGTTTTCCACGGGGGAGGGACCGAAGGATACTCCGTGACACCGTTCAATCCAGCGGAGCTGGGGAACGGCTCTGTCGGCGTCGCACTGTTGTTTGCCGTCATGGTGTTCCTCGGGTTCGAAGCAACTGCTCTCTTCCGTGATGAAGTCCGGGACCCGGACAGGACCATCCCACGCGCAACCTATGGTGCCGTGCTACTTGTAGGAACGCTCTACATCGTGTCGTGCTATCTCCTGACCACCGTGTACGGATCAGATGCGGTGCAGGTCGCCACGGACAACCCGAAGGGCATGTTCCCCGACGCTATCGGGAACCTCGTAGCACCGGCATTCACACAGCTGACGTTCCTGTTCATCATCACCTCGGAACTCGCCGCCGCGATCTCGGTTCACAATGTCGTCTCGCGCTATGTGTACAACCTCGGCCGTGACGCTGCGCTACCGACCTCCTTGGCTGTGGTACATCCACGACATCGTTCACCTGCGCGAGCTTCAGTCTCCGTTGCGGCGGTTGCCGGACTCGTCGTCCTGGTCCTCGGACTTGCGAACTCCGAGGGGGAAGGCCTTGACGCGCAAATGTTCGGTCTGGGCACGGTAGGTGTCCTGGTACTCATGGCCCTCGTGAGCGTCTCGGTGGTCGTCTGGTTCGCACGCAGGGGAGTGCCCGAAGGAGCGTCGTGGGTGAAGTGCTACCTCGCACCGACTCTCGCGGCGATAGCGCTCGTGTCAACCAACGTCCTTGCAGTGCTGCACTTCGATCTTGTTGTCGGCGGTGCTCCCGGTCAGAACCTCGGCCTCCTACTTGTTCTTGCTGCCTCCTTCGCAATCGGGGCTGGCACCGCTGTCTACTTCCGGTATGCCAAACCAGATGTGTTTGCCAGTTTGGGGCGCGCCGATGAAGGTGCGTAGATCCGCAGGGTTCTGAACACGCGCGCTGAAGAGCTACGCAGAACTCACCCGCCGTCCTTGGCAGCTCAACTCGGTAGGGACACAGTTGGTCACGTCGGCAACTCGTCGTTGGCACCTCGGGTGTTGTCGTCCATCAGTCAGAACCGCGGGAGTTCTCGCCGCGCAGCCGAAGAGGAAGCACCGTCATCGGTGTTGTCAGAAATGTCCCTGCTCAACCGAAAGGATCATGGTGTCAACTCAATCAGACCAATCGATCAGTTCTCTCCGCATGAGCGAATGTCCCCGCACCGCTGACTATCTCCCATGGTTGGATACAGAACTACGCCGAGATCCGTACCCTTTCTACGCGCGTGCCCTCGAGGAGGCGCCGGTCTCCCTCGACGAAGACGGGGCCATCGTCCTTACCAAGTATGACGACCTGATGCACTACGGCCGGCTTCCCTCGGTCATCATCGCACCTGAATGGGAGAAGGCCGGAGCCTGGAGCGTCCTGCTCGATGCGGCGATTGGCCACGACGAGCCGAATCACACCCGACTCAAGCGTCTGACATCCAAGTGGCTCACCCCAAAGCGAATTCGAGAGTGGGTCAAGATCACTGAAGCGGTGACAGACGAGATCCTCGATCGCGTGGACACTGACGGTGTGATCGACGGCTCTGACCTCGCGGTGGAGGCCACGCATCGAACAATCTGCCATCTCCTGCAGGTCCCCGATGACGAGATCGACGAGGTTCGACGCCACATGCGCCAGGCAATGCCGATGTTGAGCGCAGTGCCCAGCCCAGCGGACATCGAGGCCTGCACAGAAGCGCACATCTATTTGCAGAACCGGACAGCCGCGCTGATCGAGCGAAGCCGGGCGCAACCCGGGAGCGGCCTGGTGGACGATCTCCTGCAGGCGCAAGATCGAGGGGAGCTCACCGAGGCTGAAACGTTGGCAACCTTGCTGTTCTTCTACTTTGTTGGTCACATGGACGCCAGCTACCTCATCTCATCAGGCCTGAAGTTGTTCGCGAGCCGGCCAGATCTGTTCGAGACTTTCCGATCCGATCCCGATTCCAGGCAGGCAATGGTCGCTGAACTGGTACGTTTCGATGCTCCCGAGCCGGTAATCACCCGTGCAACAACTGAGGATCTGAATATCCATGGCTACCGCGTGCCCGCTGGCACTACGTTGCGGCTGATGCTCGGCGCCGCCAACCGCGACCCCGACATCTACAGCAACCCGCATGAGTTCGATCACACGCGACCGCCCGAGCAGTCCCGCAACCTGACATTCAGCTTCGGATCGCACAGCTGCCAGGGCAGGCTTCTCGCGGAGGCGGAAATCAAAGCAGTGTGGGAGCGAATTGGCGCCCGATACTCGCGAGTTGAAGTAGTTGCCGAACCAGAGATGATGCTCACCGACGCTTCGCGGCACTATCTCACACTTCCACTCCGACTCCACTCCTGACCAAGTCGGCGTATCTGAATCCTTCAGACAACACGCAAAGTTCCACGATCGACCATCAGAAAGGGCATGAAATCATGACACTGACTCCTTTGGTACCCACGACCGTCCTCAAAGATCCCCGCGGTGTCGAGCTGGAGGATTGGGGTCCGCTACCCGAAGGCACTGGAGAGCCGATGCGCACTGCCGGCAAGGTTCTGTGGAAGGGAGATGGCAATCTCGAGGCTGGGCTGTGGGAATGCGATCCCGGGCCCTCTCGCTGGCTATTCGAGACAAACGAATCCATCACGATGTTCTCCGGCTTGATGCTTGTCACCGAGGATGGCGGACAGGCATACGAGATCAAAGCTGGTGACAGTGCCGTGTTCCCGAAGGGCTGGTCGGGCACATGGGACATTCGAGAGACAGTCTTCAAGTTCTACACCGCCTTCTGAAGGGCGGACCACAGGGGCCGCTGAGGTCCGCGCGACAAGCGCGGTCGCTGTACGAGACTGGGCACCCCGGGCTATCACAGCCGAGAAGGCGACGAGTGGTGCTCGCCCTGCAGCGAATTCTCTCTGCGTCAAGCTGATGGGATTTCGCTGAACGCGGAGCCCCGGAACAAGCGTTGCGCGCATCGCGGCAGATTCGGCAACTGCTCTCGTGTGCAACAACAGTCGGTCGGCACAAGGATTCTCAGGGCGAAGTTCGAACAGTGCCGGAGCGGCCCTACGCTGTATCTGGGGCCGCTCCGGAAGGGAGCTACCCCGTGGAAGCGAGTTGGCGACCAGCCGGCACAGAGTCGAATGCGCCTGCAGCAGTGCTTCGGCCGTGCTAGCGATGCAGCGTCTGTGGGCGGGTCAGCGAACCAAGAGACAATCTTCGGAATGCTCGAGCATCTGAGTGAAGGCAACTAAGGGACGGCAGTTGAATACGAGTAGAGTTGTTATAACCGCGACTGGCACGGCCCGCGTGAAGCGTGGGATGGCCGAGATGCTCAAGGGCGGCGTGATCATGGACGTCGTCACCCCCGAGCAGGCGAAGATCGCCGAGGACGCCGGCGCCGTCGCCGTCATGGCCCTCGAACGCGTCCCCGCCGACATCCGCGCCCAGGGCGGCGTCTCCCGCATGTCCGACCCGGACATGATCGACGGCATCATCTCCGCCGTCTCCATCCCCGTCATGGCCAAGGCCCGCATCGGCCACTTCGTCGAGGCCCAGATCCTGCAGTCCCTCGGCGTCGACTACATCGACGAGTCCGAGGTCCTGACCCCCGCCGACTACGCCAACCACATCGACAAGTGGAAGTTCACCGTCCCGTTCGTGTGCGGTGCCACCAACCTCGGCGAGGCACTGCGCCGCATCACCGAGGGCGCCGCGATGATCCGCTCCAAGGGCGAGGCCGGCACCGGCGACGTCTCCAACGCCACCACCCACATGCGGACCCTCGGCGCCGAGATCCGCCGCCTCGGGTCGCTGAGCGAGGACGAACTGTACGTCGCGGCGAAGGAACTGCAGGCCCCGTACGAGCTGGTGGTCGAGGTGGCCCGGGAGGGGAAGCTGCCGGTCACCCTGTTCACCGCGGGCGGTATCGCCACCCCCGCCGATGCGGCGATGATGATGCAGCTCGGCGCCGAAGGCGTGTTCGTCGGGTCCGGCATCTTCAAGTCCGGCAACCCCGCCGAGCGGGCCGCCGCGATCGTCAAGGCCACCACCTTCCACGACGACCCCGACGTCCTCGCCAAGGTCTCCCGCGGTCTCGGTGAGGCGATGGTCGGTATCAATGTCGACGAGATCCCGCAGCCGCACCGCCTCGCCGAACGCGGCTGGTGACACGGGTGGTATCGATCGGATCGTCAGACCACACTGGACGCGCCTCATCGACCTGTTTGAACGCAGGGAGACAGCTCCTCTCAACGATCATGGCTGATAGAAGTCGGTGAGATGCTGCGTCGGCCCGCCGGTATCAGCGACAGGATTATTCTCTGCGGTTGAGGATCCCGTCACCTCCGGTGCAGAGGACTGCGTCGGCGAGGCGGGCCGTGGCCTGGGGGTGCTGAACTCACCGGTCACCGGTGATGGTGTGCTGGTTGCTGTTGCTCGGTGCCGGCAATCGTGGGGTCTGGAGGATGTTTGACGCCGAATAGCCCAGGACAGCAATACCCATCAAAGACTTGCCTCCTGGAGCTGAAGTGACGGACCATGCGACACTCACTAGCCTTGAGATTTCACCTCTCGCGGGGTGAGGGCGGCGTGTAAAGCACGGAAGTGCCTGTCCGGTGGTGGATTCTTGGCTTGTCGAAGGTCAAGGATCCGTCATCGAGAGAGGCACTCCGCAGGTGAATCCTAACCTCCATCCCCCTCTGGTTCTCGACTCTGGGCGCGAGTCGCTGATCTCGTCGTCCGGGGCACTGCTGGTGCGCGAGACCGTGCGCCTGTCGGGGCTCGATCGGGTGCTGTCAGCGGCGTTGGCGCAGTGGCGGGCGCCGCGAACAGTGCACGATCCGGGCAAGGTGCTGATCGATCTGGCCACCGCGGTCGCCCTCGGCGGTGACTGCGCCTCCGATCTCGCGGTCGTCCGCGCTCAACCGGCACTGCGGTGACATCGCCAGATCATTGCTGGGCTAGTTGCTACGGCGTAAGCCGCGCGTGCCTTGAGTGCCGGGCTCTGTCGCCAGGGTGATGCGCTCGCGCCGCCTGCTGGTTGGGCCGTGGGAAACACGACTAGTGTCGTAACAATGCTATGTTTGAGTCGGTCGTAGCGCAGGCATGCTTCATCCTGCGCTCGGTGTTGTGGCCGGAAGCTGTTGCAGGATCCGTAATGCATGAGGGGTGGGAGTGAGGGTGACGGGCTCCGTGGCACAGGCTGCAGATGTGGAATGGAACCCACTCGCGGGAGGGCTGCGAAAGACGCCACTGCAAGATCGTTCCAGGGCGATGGTGGAGCACGTTCTCGATGTCGCGGCCGCCCTTGTTGTCGAGGTTGGATTCGAAGAGGTCGTTCGTTCACCGACTCTATTGTTGGACCGCACAGGTGTAAGCCGTGGGTCCTTCTACGCCTTCTTCGAGACCCCCGAGGCCGTCTTGGACGAACTCGCATATCGCAGAATAAAGCTGTCCGTGGCAGAGCTCGAGAATACTCTTGGCCAGCGACCTGGCGTCAATTGGACAGAGTCCGTCAATATACTGATCGACTTCTATGAGGCTGAGCATCGGCTTCCTCTCATTCGAGAGTTGTGGGTACGACAGAACTTGACCCAGAGGGCTCGAGAGCTCGATGAGTCGGCGATCAATGACATGGCTGGCGTGCTGCTGAGGGAGTTCCGGAAACACGATCCCCACTTTCCGGCCTTAACCGAGCTACAGTGCTGCGTGGCAATCCATAGCCTTGAGCGTTTGTGCCAGTTTGCATTCCGTGACAACCCGCTTGGCGATTCGGCCGTGATAGGCGAGGCCCGTCGAATGCTCACCGACTATTTCGCAGGCTACTTTGTCGCGGGACGTAAACGACTGTAGCCTTGTTCGCTGGACTCAGGGCAGTGATCGTTTGGCTTTGTGTCGGATCGTCAATGCTCGCGTGTCGCGACGTCGCGCACTCGAGACCGGATCGAAGCCGGAACGACAACCGGCCACACGTCTGTACTGGGGCGGTTGGTCGACCCTCGACCTCATCGCCAACCAGAGAACTCTTCCTGTGCGATTCGGGGCAAGAGGGAATGCGCACGGATTCCCTTATTGGATATTCTAAATATGTTGCAGTGCAAGAGATTTAGCTGTAGGGTATCACGGGATCCTTCTCTGGCTGTCCGGTGAGTTTGCCACGACCCAAGCGGCGATCTGCGCCCGTGAAGTAAAACCCAGTTTTGCCAGTGTGTGTTCCACGTGCCCTTCCACTGTTCTTTTCGATAGCACAAGTCGGGCTGCGATTTCCTTGTTGGTCAATCCCTCGGCTATCAGATTCGCGACTTCGTGTTCCCTCTTGGTTAAGTTCGTTGTGGTGCGGCGAGCGGACCCCACCTTCTGGTGGCGCTCCCCGAGAGCGAAAGCAATCGCGGCGTCGAGGTCCATCGAACCACCCTCACGGTATGCGGCCTCAAACACTCGAGTGCCCAGATCACGACGGGCACTCTGTTCGAACCGTGCACGAATGGGCAGCAAACTAGGAAACAGCACTGTGGGGCTGCCGACGGCTTGGCTCAGCGCTGCGGCAGCTCCCATCAACACAGCAGTCCGCCGGGAGGCACCGTTCTCGAAGGCGATCCAGGCCAGTGCCTGCAAGCACGTAGATGTCGTAATCAGGTTTCCCACGGGCCGAGTAAGAAGGAGCGCCTCTTCGAGGCGCTGCACTGCGTGCTCCCTATCTCCGTCCCGCCAGAGGGCCATTCCCATGGCTGCGAGTGCGTATGATCTGTAAACCGACTCGCCGCGAGATTCGGTGATGCTCAAGACCTGTTCATGCTCTGCAAGAGCTTCAGTCTGCCGGCCCCCCAGTTGGTGGACCCAACCGAGCATCAGTAGTGCGTAGATCTGTGGCGAGAAATCGGACGGTATTCCGGTCGTCCCGAGCGTCTCTTCAAGACACGTTTGTGCGCGGTCTAGGTCTCCACTGGTGAGGGCAACAAATCCTTCGGTGATAGCAATGAAGGATCGGGCGCGGAGGTCGGTGCTCTGTAGATCGAGGGCGCGACCTTCGTCGACCCAGAATCTAGCCGTGACCAGGTCGCCCTGGACGGCGGCAAGTTCGGCCGCAGCGAAGATCGCCTTAGCATGCTCCAAGATCGAGCACTGCCCAGGTTGGGCGAGCGCACGGGCGAGCCACCGTCGCCCTTCGCTGACTCGCCCTCGTGATAGCCAGAACTGGTAGAGAGAGGCGGCGATCCGCAGAGCGCTTCCATCAGGCACAGTCAGGCTGAACTCAAGCACCTCACGCAGGTTTGGCAGCTCCCGCTCAAGCTTCGCGATCCATTCCAGTTGGCGGGTGCTGATCCACTCGGACTCGGCAGTTAGCGTCAACCTCTGATACCAGTCCTGGTGTCTCCGAGCCAAGTCCATGTACTGGTCGGCGTTCTCGATCGTGCCCCGTGCGTAGTCTCGAAGGGTCTCGAGCATCCGGAACCGCACTTCTCCATGCGATTCTTCGCGGATCAGAATCGACTTGTCCACCAGTGCGGTAACCGTGTCAAGGAAGCTCGCGGTAGCCCCGTCTCCGGCGCAGACTTCTGCGGCGCCATCGAGGTCGGTACTCCCTGCGAACACCGACAGCCGTGTCCACAGCTGTTGTTCCGCTGGGGTGCACATGTCGTAACTCCAGCCGATACTCAGCCGAAGAGTCTGCTGCCGCGTCGGAGCCGAGCGGCTGCCAAGGTTGAGTAAGACATACCGATCGTTTAGCCGCTGCAGGATCTGTTGGGGCGTCAGAGCGCGTATCCGCGACGCCGCAAGCTCGACGGCCAGGGGCAGCCCCTCTAGTCGAGCACAAATACCTGCGACTGCGCGCCTGTTCTCGTCGGTAAGTTCGAAGCCGGGCAACGCCGAGGCGGCTCGTTCAGTGAACAGTCCCATAGCGTCGAACCGACGTGCTTCGCGCAACGAAGGCATGTCCTCAGGTTCAGGGGTGGTAAGCGGGGCGATGCGGACCACTGCCTCACCGCCGATGTTGAGGGGCTCTCGGCTAGTCGCGAGAATGCGTAGCTTCGGGCAACGCGTCAACATTGATTGGGTCAACCCAGCGACGGCCTCAATCACCTGCTCACAGTTGTCGAGCACCAGTAGAGCGGTGTGCGAGGCCAGCACACCGGCGAGCACCTCGCGTAGCGGCTCAACGGACTGGTCCTGTACTCCCACAGTGGCAGCGACCAACTCGACTACGAGGGCCGGATCGCGCACGTCTCCCAGTTCGACTAGCCATACACCGTCCGGGAACACGCGTTGTGCGTTGGCAGCTGCTCGCAGCGCGAGCCGTGTCTTGCCAACACCCCCGATGCCGGTCAGCGTCACCAACCGACCTGTCGATAAGAGGTCGCGCAGTTGTGAAAGTTCAGTGCGGCGCCCAACAAAGGTTGTCAGTTCGTTCGGGAGGTTTCCTCGACGCGGTGCGTTCCTGGTTGCATTCTCGGGTGCGGCGTTGGCTAGCGCTGAACTGTGTGGCAAGTGGCCAGCAGAGCCCGCCTGCGGGCCTATGTATTCAGCGGATGGGTCAGAATCGCGTACAAGTCGCTGAAGTTCGTCACCGAGCGCGTCCAGTGATGGGCGCTGTAGCGGATCCCGCGACATCGCTGCCTCTACAGCGGCGGCTACGTCGGTGGGAATTCCTTTCTCGCGTAGATCCGGTACTGGATGGTTGGTAATGCGGAGAAACTGCGCAACGACTTGTTCTCCGCTGAGCCGCTCGAACGCAGCGTGGCCGGTGAGCGCACAGAACAGCGTGGCACCGAGTCCGTATACGTCGGATGCGGGTGTGGGTGGTTCGCCCTCAAGTACTTCTGGGGCAGTGAAGGCAGGCGAACCTGCAATGGTTCCGCTGACGGTTTGGAATCCGCCTGGGATACGGGCAAGGCCGAAGTCAGCGAGCGCTGGTTCGCCATAGTCTTTGTACAGAATGTTCGCCGGCTTGATGTCACGGTGCAAGATGCCGATCCTGTGGGCTGCTTGAAGGGCCCCGGAGATCTTGGCCCCAAGTGACAGAACGTCCTGTGTGGGTAGGGGTCCGGACCTTCGGAGGCGAGTATCGAGAGATCCCCGACGGTGATATTGCATCACCAGGAATGGGTAACCCGAAGTCGTCTCGCCGACTTGCAAAACTCCCACAATATTCGGATGACCAGTTAGCCGCCCCATCGCCTGTTGCTCTCGATCGAATCGCCCGCGATCCTGAGTGCCCGGTTCAGCGGTGAACATCTTGACTGCCACAGTCCGGTCCAAACTGACCTGGACGCAGCGATAGACGATGCCGAACCCACCCCGCCCGATCTCTTCGGCACCCTCAAACCCAGCCGCGCTCAACTGCGCGGCTGGCGTTGGCGCGACATGCTCCTGCGTCCTCGAGGGATCTCTCTCGGCCATACGGTCACCTGCGATTCAACTGCCCCATCCAGACTATCCCGCGAAGTGGGGCGGCGGTCTGAATGCCCAGCCGGTGCCCTTCCCTGGTTCCGCCACGCCTGTATAGCGCCTCAGCGTCGGCGTGGGTGCCACTCGCGCACTGAAGACTGACCGAAGTTGACTCCCCAGGCCGCTGCGAAGCTGGTTGGGCGTACCCTCTCACGGGCCGTGAGCTCCACCTAGACCTGAGCGTCGGGAGTAGAGATCTTGGATACCTGAAGGCCCTACACGTGCCACGCTTCGGGATTGACCGGGTGAGGTGGTACTTCTCGGCGCGCCATCGCCACCGCATTGACAGCGCAAAGTTCGGCCATCCTGGCACGCACTGCGATCGTGGCACTGCCCAGGTGGGGAAGGAGCACGGTGTTCCGAAGTTGCGCTAGGCCAGGGGTGATGTGGGGTTCGTTTTCGTACACGTCAAGGCCGGCGCCGCCGATCTGCCCATTTCGTAGTGCATGAACGAGGGCCTCCTCGTCCACCACCGGACCGCGTGCAGTGTTGACGAGAATCGCGTTTCGTCGCATTCGAGACAAAGCGGCGGAATCGATCAGATGGTGTGTTGATGGAGTTGCTGGCACATGGACCGAGATGAAGTCGCTCGTCTCAATGAGTTCATCGAACGAAAGCCGTGTGCCGAGGGACACCGCATGGTCGCCGGCCCGCACAGTGTCTCGTGGACCTCGCGCCGAACAGTGACGGACTTCCATATCGAACCCGGCGGCGCGCCGCCCGGTTGCGGCCGCGATTCGTCCGGTGCCGATCAAGCCGAGAGAGGCACCAGCAACATCGTGGCCCAACAGGAGATCGGGGCGCCATCCAGCGAAACTGCCGCTGCGTACAAGCGAATCACCCTCCACGCAGCGGCGAGCTGTGGCAAGTATCAAGAGCATCGCGATGTCTGCGGTGGGGGCAGTCAGCACGCCGGGCGTATTGGCAACCATGATTCCCCGGGCAGTCGCGGCCGCGATATCAATGTTGTCGAACCCAACGGCATAGTTGGAGATTCCGTCGAGGCGAGCGCTCGCTAGGACCTCCACATCCAACAGATCGGTCAGCTGAGTCAGAACTACGGAGTAGTCACCTGAAGCGACCGCATGCGAAAGGTTCTGCGGATGGACATCGTCTCTCCAGACCTCGACCGATCCAGCTCGACTGAGAATACTGTGCGCGGGGTCCGGCAGGGGCATGGTGACAAGGAAGCGCGGTGTGCTCATTTCAGCTCAGAGAGCGGTAGCGTCGAAGACGATGAAGTTGTGGGCGGATGCGAACGCGATCGCCTCGCCTGACGACGCCATGCGGATCGGGTTTGTTGGGGATACGAGATCGGCGTAGACCGCTCCCGGGATCGCGCACGCGGCCATAGTCAGCGTTAGAGCGAGCGCCGGTATGACCCCATTCGGTGCTTCCGCAAGCTGCGGGGTTACCCGCACGGGCACCATATGTCCAGGCCGAGTGAGATCTTCCGGGGACGTGAGCGGATTGACAAGAACGCGGGCGGTTCGTGCTCGGTCGGCTGCGGAGATCCCGGTTGTCACACCCACGGCTGAATCTACAGCGACGCACTGTCCATTCGCGGCTGCGCCGCTGTGGCGCCGATCTGGTGTCGCTTCGGGCAGCTGCAAGTGGTCACAAACCGCTTCCGGCAGCGCTGTCTGCACGAACCCGGAAGAGTAGCGAATCAGTGTCGCCATCTGAACCGTGTCGGCGGTGCCGGCACCGAACATCAGCACCGCTCTGTCCGAGGTGATGAGGACGACCGACTTCTTGCGGGCAAGAGCCGCAACGGCGGTAGGCCATGTGGTGTGCTTCCGCTGCGATGCGAGGGGGCTATCCACGATTTGCATCGGCATCTCCTAACGAATGTGAACGAGATCTCCGTGTCAGGGCCTTCTGGGGTCAGCCGACCCTGTGCGGAGCGGGCACGCAGTGGAAGCCCGCACTACGGTGTCACCCAATGGCGACGACGGCCTTCCCAACGTGTGATCGCTCCTGAATTCGGCGATAGGCGTCTGCTGCGTCTGCAAACGGGACGACCTTGTCGATGACCGGCCGCAGCTGATGCAGGGTGATCGCGCGATTCATCTGCTCGAAGGCGCACCTGCTACCTACCGTGATTCTTCGGAGAGTCAGAGAGCGTCCGTGGAGGACGCGCGGATCAAAGGTTTGGCTGGCCGGATCCGAGAATCCACCGCCCCCGATGTGCGCCAGTTCCCCGCCAAATGCGGTGCTACGGATGGAGCGATCCAGTGTCTGAGGCCCAACGGTTTCGATCACACGGTCGACCCCTCGACCCGCCGTGGCGTCGAGTACCAGCCTGTCCCATTCGGGGTGTTCCTGATAGTTGATAACCGTGTCTGCTCCGAGCTCGCGTATCCGTTCCGCCTTTGCCTCACTCGAGGTGGCAGCGATGACCCGTGCACCGAAAAGCTGCGCCAACTGCACCGCGAATAGGGACACACCACCTGTTCCGAGGGTGAGGACACTCTCGCCCGGCAACACTGGGCGCGGTCCGGTCAGTGCGGACCACGCGGTCAGCGCCGAGCAGGGGAGCGTCGCAGCTTCCTCCATTGTCAGATGGTCCGGCATCTTCACGAGTGATTCCTCGCTGCAGAGCAGGTATTCAGCAAGCACGCCGTCACGCGAAGCCCCGAATTGCTCCCGCACGAGTTCGGGTGTGAGTGTCCCATCGATCCAACGAAGAAAATAGGTGCTGGTGACGCGGTCACCGACAGCGAGACTCTGGACACCGTCGCCGATCGCCATCACTTCGCCCGCTCCGTCGCTGAGCGGCACCGTGCCTGTCGCCGCGGGGATCGCGTAGTCACCGCGCATGATCATCACGTCTCGGTAGTTCAACGCGGCGGCGTGCATCCTCACAAGGACCTGGCCGTATCCGGGTTGACCGGTTGGGTCAACGGATTCGGTGAGTGTGAGTGCCTCGGTTGGGTTTTCCGATCTCACCCCGGACAGTCGGTACGCCTTCATCGGAGATCCTTTCTCGAAGTTGTCGTTACGTAGCTGCCCATCCTGCGTGCTGAGTGCATCGTCTGGCTCCGACAACTGCACTGGCGTGGTGCGTCAGGACCGGTCAGATTGACCAGCAGGCGCGTGCGGCGTGTGAGCGCTGCCGTGTGGGGGAGTTGTCGGAGACTCCACGCGGCCGTACCCGCCTCTGTAGAACAGCAGTGGGCGCACCGTCTCATCGACTGCGAGGTGACGGACCCGCCCGATGACGATCTCGTGGTCTCCGGCGTCGTGCACCGACTCGATGTCACAGTGGATCCAGGCGACAGCATTGGTGAGAACCGGAAGACCGTCACTGTCGGGGGTCCAGGCGATGTCATCGAACTTGTTATCGCTCTTCGCTGCGAGCCGACGACAGACCTCTTCTTGATCCGATCCGAGGACATTGACGCAGAATGCACCGCGCTCGCGCACTACAGGCCAGGTCGACGATGTTTTCGCGGGGAAGAATGCGACGAGCGGCGGGTCGAGAGACACCGAGGTGAACGAGGACACCGCCATACCGACCGGTCCGGAGTCCGGTCCGGTCGAAGTGATGGCTGCAACGCCACTCGGAAAGTTCCCCAGCACTCTTCGGAAGGCGGTTGGGTCCGTAGCGTCGAATGCTTGCCGTGTCGCGGTCGCAGGCATTTCGAGTTCCTTTCTCACACAAATTGTCTCGTCGTATCTGACGACCAGTTAGGCGGTGGTCGATTCCCAGGTGTCGTCGATCTCGACGATGTCGGAGGCGGCGAGAGCATCCTGTAGCCCGATGAGATCGAACAGGCGATCTCCGCTGGCGATTGCGGCGCGTAGTTCCTTCTCTCGAGCCGCCCTATCTTGTGCCCCAGCCAGCACCTCCTGGGCCTGTCCACGAGGGATGCGGAGGACGCCGTCCCCGTCGGCGACAATGATGTCGCCGGGCTCTACGACCACTCCGCCGCACACGATGGGAACATTGATCTCGCCGGGGCCCCGTTTGGTGGTGCGGCCTGCGTAGGTTCCTCGGCACCAGACGGGGAACTTGCTCTCGTTGAGGGCATCCGAGTCGCGGATCGAGCCGTCAGCAATTACGCCTGCGATGCCGTTCTCGCGCGCGGCGAGTGACACGAGCTCGGCGAACATGGGGCTGCGGACCTCCCCGGCTGTCGATACCACCAGCACCTGATCTGGGCCTGTGATCTGGAGGGCCCGGTGTACTACCAGGGCATCCCCTGGGAAGGTGTGCGCGGTGACCGCCTGCCCGACGATCCGCAGACCGCGGTTGAGTGGACGGATCTGGGGGTCCAGCAGGGCCATGCGCCCGGGGATTGTTTCCATGGCTTCGTGCAGGTCGGCGACGCTCGATTCGCCGATGGCCCTGACAATGTCGGGGTCACAAGCGGGGATACGTCGGAAGATTCTGTGTGTCATCGTTCCTCCAGTGCGACTCGTGCATTGCCGAGCACGGCGGCATTGATGAGGTGCTCGGGTTGGCGTCCCGAAATCACGTCGACCGCCGCGCGCGCGGCCGCGCGCGCGGCGAGCTTGCGAGCAAGTTCTGTGCCGCCGGCGACGTGCGGCGAGAGAACGACGCGGTCGCTTGCAAACAGTGGATCGGATACGTCGGGTGGTTCCTGCTCGAACACGTCCAGGCCAGCGCCGCGGAGGCGGCCCTGGTCAAGCGCGTCCAGCAGCGCCTTCTCGTCGAGGATTCCGCCGCGGGCGGTGTTGACGATAATCGCGTTCGGCTTCATCAGCTTGAGCTGATCAGGACCGATGAGGTGCCGTGTGTGGGGTGTGAGCGGCACGTGGATCGACAAGACGTCGGACTGTTCGAGCAGGTGGTGTAGGTCATCAGCCTTGGCCACACCGTGTGCTGCCATCTCCTCGGACGATACCGCCGGATCGAGGGCGATCACCCGGGCGCCGAAGCCGGCCCGGCACATCTGAGCGACACGTCGAGCAATGTTCCCGAATCCGGCGAGGCCGACAGTTGAGCCGGAGAGGTCACCAAGCACCATCACGTCGCGCTGTCTGTAACCATCGAGGCGGACGGCTCGATCGATGCCCGGTACTTGGTGCAGAGCGGCGAGCATCAGGGTGACGGCATGTTCGGCGACACTTCCAGAGTTCGCGTCGCCGCTGTTGGCGACGACGATTCCCAGTCCGGTTGCGGCGTCGACGTCGACGGAATCCAGACCTGCTCCGTGTTTCGCGATCACTTTGAGCTTCTTGCTTCGGGCGAGCAGTTCGGCCGAGATGGGCGCTGATCTCACGATGACCGCGTCGGCGTCAACCAACGCAGCACCGAGCTCGTCCTCGCTTACCTGCGGGTGGTGGGCGTGCCGGACGGTGAAGTGCTCGGTGAGCAGGTCAATCCCGTCCTGATGAATGGGCGCCGAAACTACTACTATTGGTCTTGGCATGTGCTCCGCGGCTTTCTTGTGAAGGTGATCAGCAGATCGAGGTCTGTGGAGATCGGTTCGGTGGTGGGCCGTAGAACCGCGCTGGGTTGTCGCACAGCACCTTTGTGGCCAGGTCCTGGTCGTCACTCCAATGAAGGAGAAGGTCGACGAGCTCGGCGTCGTCCGGCACAGTCCCAGGAGGATCCATCGGGTGCGGCCAGTCCGATCCCCAGACCATCCGGTCGGGTGCTTTGGCAAGGAGATTGCGCGCGAAAGGCAACGCAGCGTTGTACGGCGGGCCTGCGCCGTCGATCTGGTATGGGTGTGAGAGCTTGACCCAGACATCGGCATCGTCGATCAAGTTCAGCAGTGCCACGCCGCCTGCGTCGTGGACGGATAAGCCTGCATGTGGGCTTCCCATGGATTCGACCATGACTGGTACAGGGAACTCCGCTAGCGTCGGTGCGAGCTGGGCCCAGTGGGCGATGTCGTCGACACGCAGATCGAGATGCCACCCGATGTCGTGGAGCCGCGCGCCAACTTCCCGAAGCCTCTTCGTCGAGTGCACGGGCTTCCACGCAACCCGCAGGCCGCGAACACCCCGTCGACTCATCGATGCCAGCTCATCGTCGGCGGTGGCGAGGATGTCGATGTCGACCACCCCGATCAGCCTGTTCGGTGCAGCATCCAGTGCGGCGAGGAGGCAACTGTTGTCGAACGCGTAGACCGACGGTTGGACGAGCACCCCATAGGTGATGCCGACGGAGTCGAGCATCTCGAGGTAGTGCTCGAGGGGCTGGACCGGTGAGGTGTAGCGGTGGTCATCTCGGTACGGAAACACCTCAGGTGCCCCGAAGACGTGTGCGTGGGTGTCCCAACCTCCGTACGCCGGCTTCCACGCTGGTCGGCCGGTGGGGCGCAAAGCTGGTCGCACTGCAGTCACAGACGGGTTGCTCCTCATGACGTCACTCGTTGCTCGACCAGCGTGGAGATCGACGCGAACGCATACCTTCTCCATGCGATGGGCGCGGACATCAGTCACACACCGACTTCTCGGGCAGGTCGGTCACGGACCGGTAGGCCAGATCTTCGCGACTCTGGCTGAGCGTGGGCCATCCGTTCTCGAGGGTGGGGAAGCCAACCGGACGGATCGGGAGGGTGAAGTTGCGCAAGAAGTCACGGCGCAGAATGCGCCATTCGCCGTTGCGCTTCTCGAACACATCTCGATAGCGGTTCGAGTTGAGCCAGTTGAGACCTGGGTCATCTCCTGGCTCGCGCCAGTAGAAGGAGAACTGGTAGGTCTCGGCCACTGCGCGATCACCGTCGACGTCGATCAGCATGTTGCACAGATAGTGTTGTGATGCAGTGAAGTCGGAGAAGCCCTCCCACTCGCGGTCGAAGAATTCTTCGGCGGTCCCGGTGTGCAGCTGTCCGTGGCGACCGATGTGAACGTCGATCGCTCCTGGCCAGAAGCAGGACAGCGTGAGTTCTTTGTCCATGCGGTCGACGCCCCGGCAGTACCGGCACATCAGATCGTAGATTTCCTGCTTGTCGAGCAAGATCGCGACACGAGCGTCCAGATTCATGATGCTCCTTCGTCAGTTGTTCGTCCGGTGCACGTTGGCAGGGCGCAGGTGCTCAATCCAGCGCGTGGAGTACGCCTGAATCAGGGGCTCCCACTGATTTTCGTGCTCAGGGAGGTATAGGCCCGGGGCAGGCACGCTCGCACCGAGCTCGGTCAGTACAGGCCTAAGCAGCAGCTCCGGGGCCAAGGCGTGGGCTGCTCCGGCGCCGAGCATCAGCGGCACGGCCGTGACCCCGCGCAAGCCGTCGGCGGTGGCAAACTGGTCTAGGAACAGCTTGAGCAGGCCACTGTAGGACGCTTTGAAAGTGGGGCTGGCCACGACGGCAAGGTTCGATGCAGAGACGATCGACACAGCCTGCTGGATCCGCGAGTCGTCCCGGTCGAGAAGAGCCGGCGCGAACTCGACGACATCAATGACATTGTCCACCGATGCCCCGGTCAGTCGTTCGGCCAACCGTGTTGCTGCCGACAGCGTGCGCGAGCGCGGCTTCGGATTCCCCACCACGACAGCGGTCGTCATGATCGAGCGTTCTCCTCGAGACCCAGGCGTTGAGTAGCGCGGAAGCTGGCACCGACGTGGCCGTCACCGAGACGCGCTCCGCGGCCCGTCACGTTGCCTCGAAGGGTGTCTGCCTCGTATGCGGTCGGGACGCGGCCTCGGCGTTGCAGTTCGGGCACAACCAAGTCGACGAAGTCCGGCAGGGTACGCAGAGGAAGGTTGTCGTACACGTTGAATCCGTCGAGACCCGCTTCGTCCGCGAGTTCCTCGAGCCGGTCCGCCACCGTGGTCGGCGAGCCGACTACGGTGATGGCACCAAGCGAGCGAGCCATCTGCTCGGCGACTTGGCGCGGCGTCCAGGTTCGGTCAGGGTCGGCGATCGTGAAACGCTCCAGGAACGATCGGATTCCGTCGGTCTCGACGTACTCGAGCGGTGCATCGATGTCGATTTCACCAAAATCGAGCTGCATAAGCGATGATTGTCGGGCGAGAGTGCCTTCGACACTGATGAAGGGGAGTTGCTGCTCGAACTTGGCGCGCGCCTCCGAGTCGGTGGGTGCCACGACGACGGAGACGCCCGCGATGAAGCTCAGGTCGCTGCGGCTGCGCCCGAGTGTTCGCGCCAGTTCGGTCGTCGCATCCACGGAACGCCGAAGACTGTTCACCGAGGTGTCGACGAGAAAGACAGCCTCTGCATGCTTGGCCGCGAATTCCCGCCCCGCTGACGACGCACCGGCCTGGAAGAGTGCTGGCGTGCGCTGCCGGGACGGTTCACACAGGAACGGGTCCGGCACCGAGAAGTAAGTGCCTTTGTGAGCTGCCGGGTGAACCTTGGTCGGATCTGTGTAGACCCCGCGCTCGGCATCGCGCACGACCGCGTCGTCCTCCCAGCTGCCCTCCCACAGCTTGTAGACGACCTCCATGAACTCGTCGGCGATGGCGTACCGCTCGTCGTGCGCAACCTGCTGCTCGAGCCCAAGGTTGCGTGCGGCGCTCGCCGTTGCCGACGTCACGATGTTCCACCCGACCCGTCCACCGGTGAGGTGATCGAGCGTGGTCATCCGCCGTGCGAACGAGTACGGCTGCTCGTACGTTGTGGACCCCGTAATCGCGAACCCAAGATGCCGCGTCACCGATGCCATCGCCGCAACGGCCATGCTCGGGTCGTTGATCGGCACGGCGATCGCCTCGCGCAGGCTGGCCTCGTTGCTGCCCTGGTACACATCGTTGATACCCGGAAAGTCAGCCAAGAACAGACTGTCGAACATGCCACGCTCGAGCGCTCGAGCTGTATCGAGCCAGTAGTTCAGGTCGGTGTACCGGTGCTGCTGATCGTACGGGTTGCGCCACGAGCCGATCGCTGTATGCCCGACCCCGGCGATTTTAAAGGCGTGCAAATGAATTCGGCTCAACGTGGACACCTCTCGGGTAGTTCGAAGCGAGTCTGCGCGACTCACAACCACAGGCTAGAAGTGACCCGCGTCGCGTACTGTCAACCAGGTGACAATTTGGCGCAACACCACAGAAACCGCGGCGCCGCAAGGATGGAATGAACCCATGGAGCCCCATGAACTTGAACATCGGGTCGATCTGTTCGACTTCCTGACCGATGAGGCAAAGGTGGACTTCCTCGCGCGAACTACGACGCGGACGGTCCGCGCCGGCGCGCGCATCTACACACAAGATGACCGACATCGGGTCATGTACCGAATCGTCACGGGGCGGGTCTGGTTGTCATATGCGCGGATCGACGGCCGGGAGTTGTTGTACTTGCTGTTGGGGCCGGGTGAGTGTCTCGGGATCAGTACGTTGATCGACGGGCATGGGCTTCCGCAGAGTGCGACTGCACGCAGCGACGTCACGCTTCAGGTCCTGGACCAGAGAGCACTTGCCTCGCTGCGCCAACTGCATCCCAGCGTCGACAACGCCATCGTGCACTCTTTGTGCCGAGACATCCGGATCTTGATCAGCCACATGTCGGAGGCGGCTCTCGATGATCTACCGGCGCGCGTTGCTCGACGACTTCTCGTGCTGGCACAACCCAGCGCGGCACGAGGTATACCGGTTGTGAAGCTGCCGCAGAGCGAGCTTGCCGCGATATTCGGCGTATCGCGTCAGACCTTGAACAAGGTGCTCAAGAGCTTCGAACGTGAGCAGTTGGTATCGCTGACCTATGGTGCAGTGGAGTTGCGGAACGTATCAAGGTTGAGAGAGCGTTCGATTCCCGAATGACTGGTCAGCGCAGCCAGGCGGCCCACGATGACACACTGTCACATGTTTGACAGTGTGCGATCTGGGTCACACTTACGCTGCGTGAGCGCCGACGCGGATGGAGCTTTTGTTCGCCCTGCTCGGCGCCCCGTCTGCAAGGAGTAACGCATGCCCAATGTCAGTCCCCGCCGCCGACTCGTCGGTGGTCTAGTCGGCACCTTCGTGGAGTGGTACGACTTCCTCATCTACGGCCTGTCCGCGCCCGTTCTCGCCGTACATTTCTTCCCGGACAGCAACCCCACCGCAGCTCTCCTGGGGACGTTCGGCATTTACGCCGTCGCCTTCCTGGTCCGCCCGCTTGGCGGAATCTTCTTCGGATATCTCGGCGACCGGGGCGGGCGCATCAAGACCCTCGCCCTGACAGTGTTGTTGATGGGCGCGGCCACGATGTTGACCGGCCTGCTACCGACATACGACAGCATCGGGATCTGGGCTGCCGTACTACTGCTGCTCTGCAGACTCGGCCAGGGATTCTCGGCTGGCGGCGAGACCAGCGGCGGACTCAGCTACATCGTGGAGTCCGCACCTGACGGACGTCGCGCCAGATGGATCAGCTACTGCGTCGCCGCATCGTTCCTTCCGGTGGTCGTGGCCTCGCTACTGATCGTGAGTCTGCGGGCCGGCCTGGGACACGAGGCCTACACCTCTTGGGGTTGGCGAGTCCCGTTCATCGCCGGAGGGCTTCTCGCGCTTGTCGGGCTGTGGTTGCGCCGCAAACTCGACGATCCGGAGGAGTACGTCGAGGCTGTCAACGACGTGGCACCTGCGAACCCCATTCGGAGTGCGACCAGGGAAGGCCTCAGCTCGATCGTCAAGGTCATCTTCCTCGTCGCCGTCCAGGCAGTGGGCGGCTACATGCTCTTGAGCTTCATGTACAGCTACCTGATCACCAGCGGAGGACTCAGCGCCACGAGCGCTCTGCTGAGCAACGCGCTCAGCATCACAGTGATGGCGGCACTCACGCCGGTGTTTGGCAGTCTCGCCGATCGCATCGGACGCAAACCCCTGATGTTGGCCGGCGCTGCGTGGCTTCTGGCTGGAGCCTGGCCCGCTCTGCAACTTGCTAGTTCCGGGAACGTCGTCAGTGCCACGATCGGTCAGCTGATCATCGCCGTCGGCGTCGCCCTGTTCGCCTCCGGCGGATTCGTCACAATGCTCGAGCTGTTCTCGACGAACATTCGGTTCACCGGCCACGCGATTGGGTACAATATCGGATACGCAATCTTCGGTGGCACGACGCCGCTCGTCGCGGTTGCTCTCGTCAACGCCACCAATTCTGCTCTGGCTCCTGCGTTCTACCTGATGGCGATCGCGGCGGTGGGTCTTGTCGCGGTGATCTCGACGCCGGAGACACGCAACATTCGCCTGCGCGATGCTGGAGTCGATGAGCAGGTGGCCTGGGAGAACCACGCGCCGGTGCGGTCATCCTGACCCTGCCGAGTAACGTCCGCTGTCGGACCGGCTAGAAGCGAAGATTGCGCGCGACTCTCGAGACGCTGAAAGCCCTGTCTCACCCAGAACGCTGTGGGTAGTCGTCTATCGACCAGCAGTTCTCGACTGCGGAACAAGCCGTACGCCGCCCGGTGCCCTCGAAGGCGCCGGGCGGCGTACGGGGCGAAGTGGAGTGTGCAGTGAGTCCAGTGCTCGCTGTCGCGATGTGGCCTGGCTTCCCGATGTTCCGGCTGCACTGCGCGAGCGTGATATGGGTGTGCGTCCGATCTCAAACGGTGAC
>AODO01000008.1 GCA_000341795.1 Rhodococcus triatomae BKS 15-14
GAAGGTGCGCACGCTCATGTTCGCGTGCCCCGCGAGCCGGGTCAGCGTGAGCTGCTCGTTCAGGTTGGCGGCGGCCCAGTCGCGCGTCGCCGCCGTGGAATCCGCGGACCGGGAGGGGAGTGGCCGGTCGATGAACTGGGCCTGGCCGCCGTCGCGCCAGCCCGGGATCACCGAGCGTTTCGCGACGCGGGTCGCGACCTCGGCGCCGTGGTCCCGGCGCACCACGTGCAGGCACAGGTCGAGCCCGGCGGCGACTCCGGCCGAGGTGAGGACGTCGCCTTCGTCGACGTAGAGCACGTTCGGATCCACCTGCACCTGCGGAAACGTGCGTTGGAAGTGGTCGGCGTGCTTCCAGTGCGTCGTCGCCCGGCGGCCGTCCAGGAGGCCGGCCGCCGCCAGCACGTACGACGCGATGCAGATCGAGACGTGTCGGGTGCCGGACCGGACGTGGCTCAGAGCCGCGGCCACCGAGGAGGGAAGGGTGCCGTCGTAGGCGCTGCCGAGCTCGTGGGTCGCGGGGATCACCACGGTGTCCGCGGTGGCGAGCAGTTCCGGTCCGTGATCCACGGACACACCGAAGTCGGCCTCCGTGCGCACCGGGTTCCCGTCCACCGTGCAGGTGAGCACCTCGTACAGAGATTCCCCGGCCGGGTCCTGGGCCGCGCCGAAGATGCGCGAGGGGATGCCGAGCTCGAACGGGATCACCCCGTCCAGTGCCAGAACCACCACGCGATGCATGGCCGGATTCTTTCACATAATGGCATTCAGGCCAATGGTTCGTCTCGGTCACGGCCGCGCACACTGATCGCCGTGACCTCCGAACTCGCGCCCGACCGGCCCACTGCGGCAGCCGGTCGGCGCCGCGCGCACCACGCCTGGCTCGTCGCCGCCGTCGCCTTCCTCGCCCTCGTCGGCGCCGCGGGATTCCGGGCCGCACCGTCGATCCTCATCGACCCGCTGCACGACGAGTTCGGGTGGTCACGCGCCGCGATCTCCTCGGCCGTGTCCGTCAACCTCGTGCTCTACGGGCTGACCGCCCCCTTCGCCGCCGCGCTCATGGAGCGGTTCGGGCTGCGCCGCGTGGTCTCGTGTGCCCTGGTGCTCGTCGCCGCCGGGAGTGGCCTCACGGTGTTCATGACCGAGCAGTGGCAGCTCGTGCTGCTGTGGGGGGTGCTCGTCGGTCTCGGCACCGGCTCGATGGCGCTCGCGTTCGTCGCGACCGTCGTCGACCGGTGGTTCGTCGCCCGGCGAGGATTGGTGACCGGCATCCTCACCGCCGGTGGCGCGGCCGGGCAGTTGGTGTTCCTGCCCCTGCTCGCGATGATCTCCGAGCGGTACTCGTGGCAGGTCGTGGCGCTGACCGTCGCGTTCGCCGCGCTCGCCGTGGTCCCGCTCGTCGTGCTGTTCCTGCGCGACCGCCCGAGCGACGTCGGGTTGCAGCCGTACGGCGCACCGGACGCGTACACCGCGCCCACGCCCGTCGCCGCCGGTCGCGGCGGCGCTGTCGGACGTGCGCTCACGGTGCTCGCCTCGGCCGCACGAACCCGCGTCTTCTGGCTGCTCGCCGGGACGTTCGCGATCTGCGGCGCCAGCACCAACGGCCTCGTGGGAACCCACTTCGTGCCCGCCGCCCACGACCACGGGATGCCGACCACCGCGGCGGCGAGCCTGCTCGCCGTGATCGGGATCTTCGACGTCGTCGGCACGATCGCCTCCGGCTGGTTCACCGACCGGTTCGACGCGCGAATCCTGCTGGGCGTCTACTACCTCCTGCGCGGGGTGTCCCTGGCGTTCCTGCCCATCCTGTTCGCCGACAGCGTGCACCCGCCGATGATCGCGTTCGTGATCTTCTACGGGCTGGACTGGGTTGCCACGGTGCCGCCGACGATTGCGCTGTGCCGCAAGCATTTCGGGTCGGATTCGCCGATCGTGTTCGGCTGGGTGTTCGCCTCCCATCAGATCGGCGCCGGGATCGTCGCGTTCCTCGCGGGCCTGGTGCGCGACCGGCTCGGTGGATACGACGCCGCCTTCTTCGTCGCGGGTGGACTGTGCGCCATCGCTGCGCTGATGGCGCTGGCAGTGTCGAGCAGCGTGCGGGAACCGGCGGTGCGGTGAGTCCGCTGCGTCCGCGTCGTGGCGGCTCCCATCGGGGGACGGAGACGCGGCCTAGACGAGATCGACCGTGGTGATACAGGTCGGGTCGTCCGGACCGGTGCCGACGGTGGTCCGGCCGGTGCGTCCGGCGTACTCGACCACCACGTCGGCCTCGATGCCGCGCGGTAGCCACAGGCCCACGAAGCCGTTGTCGTAGGTGCGGGTCGTCGAATCCGACAGGACGGCACCGTCGGTGCGGTTCGTGGCCAGCACGCGGATCGGTTGGTCGGACAGCTCCCCGAGGCACGTGGTGAGGCTGTGGAAGTAGCAGTCGTGCGTGCTGCCCACGTAGGGCGCGATGGAGAGGTAGAACTCGTCGTCGGGAAGTGGGACGGCGGTTTCGGGGCCGTCGTCCTCGGAGACGAGCACGGCGTCGGGGTGAACCGAGGCGATCAGTCCGTCCGGACGAGCGTCGACCGGCAGCGCGTCGAGGCGTTCGATCAGTTCGCGGCCGTCGAGTTCCTGCAGCCCGTGCGCGGTGAGCGTGTCCGGCACCGGTGCGGCGGGATCCGGCGAGCACGCGGACAGGACGAGGGCGCCGAGGGTGACGGCGAGCGCGAACAGGTTCTTCGAGCGCAGCGGAGAAGGTGCCATGGGCACACGGTATCCATCGCGTCCTCTTTGACCGTTTTCGGGTGGTGCCGATGGGGAAGGAGAGACGCAGATCACGTCTGACCTGCGGAAAGTGTGGGATGTCACAAGTGGAGTTCACAGTGCATTCACCGGGCGGAGCGCTCGGTTCACTACCGTTGGGTGACGGGTGGTTCGCGGGCGTTGCAGTGGCCGAGGGCGCCTGAAACACCCACCCCACTCGTCCGAAATCTGCCCACGGAGGTGCCCATTGACGCTCCTCGCAGTTCTGACGCTGATCTTCGCGCCCGTGTGCGTGTTCGCCGCCTACGCCACCGTGTGTGCCGTGTTCCTGGTGGAGCTGCGCCGCAGGGATCGCGAGCTGGCGGCCACGCAGGTCGCCACCCACCCGTCATCGGACATCTCGCTGCGGTCGCGGCGGCGTCAGCCGTTCTCGGGCCCGAGGTCGTGGCGCTCCAGGAAGTCCAGCGCGAGGTCCGCGACCTCGCGCCAGCCCTCGTCGACGGCGAGCGAATGCCCACGATCGGGCAGCACCACGTACTCCGTCGCGCCCGTGTTGCGCCGCTGAATGTTGTACTCCGACTTCACGACCGACTCGGGAACCATACGGTCCCTGCCGCCCGCCAGGATCAGGAGCGGACCCCGTGAGGTTCGGGTGTCGATCTTGGCGGGGCTGCCGAACGCGACGTTGGCGAACGCCGCCTGGAACAAGGGCCTCGCCGGAGCCGGGATCGCGTGGGCGTCGAACAACCGGTCCGACTCCTCGCGGGAGATCCCGTTCGCGAAGTCGCGGTGAAACGACTCCGGGCTGTGCGTCCACGTCTTGTTCCGCACCATCGGATTTCGGAGGATCGGCATGACACTGCGCACCTGGTCGAGGGGCAGCCGCAGGACACCCTTGAACTGTGCCGGGCCGATCGCGACCGCGCCGCGCACCCCACCGTCGCCGAGCAGCTTCTGCGCGATCAGGCCGCCGAAGGAATGGCCCACGACGATCGGCTGCGTCGGCAGGGCGTCGATGACGGTCCGGAAGTGCCGGGTCACCTCCGCGATGCCGACACCGTCGAGCCGATCAGGGTTCTCCCGCGTCGCGATCGCCGAGTCGCCGTCGCCGGGCCACCCGGGCGCGATCGGAATGTAGCCGCGTGAGGAGAACAGTTCGGTCCACGGGTGCCAACTGCTCGAGTGCATCCACAGTCCGTGCACGAACACCACGGGGATCGGATCGGACTCCATGGACTCTCCTCGACTCGACGTTTCGTCCAGCGTAGAACCGGGACGCCGATATCGTGGCCCGGTGCGTTTCATCACGATCGTCCAGGCGTCCCCGTTCGTCCCGGTGTGGTTGCGAATCCTGCTGCTGCTCGCCGCCGGGGCGCGCGTCTGGGGCGCGGGCATCTACTCCGGATGTCACTTCGGCGGCAAGGACATTCGGATGGGACTCGGCACGTTCGTCAACCGCGGCGTGCTGTTCGACGGGACCGCACCCATCACCCTGGGCGCCCAGGTCGCGGTCGGGCACGACGTCAAGTTCATCACCAGCACCCACGAGATCGGCCCGGAGGACGGACGCGGTGGACGAGTCCGCAACCTGCCGATCACCGTCGGCGACGGGTGCTGGATCGGTGCGGGAGCCATCGTGCTGCCCGGCGTCGACGTCGGGCCGGGATGCATCGTCGGGGCGGGTGCCGTCGTCACACGCGACTGCGAGCCCAACGGGCTGTACGCGGGCAACCCCGCCCGCCGGGTGCGTGATCTGCCGGTCGGCGCCGCGCGATCCGGTGCAGTCGGCTGACAACCCGCTCCACCGGCCCCACCGGCCCCACCGGTGCCGTCAGGCCGACTTCTTCTTCCGCTTCGCGCGCTTCTTCTTGCGCGCCTTCGCCTTGGAGCCGCGGCGACACTTGGCGGTCGCCGACGGAGGGTCCGCATCCGCGGTGCGAGCCGACGCCGGCGGAACCAGTGTCCGGGCCAGTTCGCGCCGCAGGCTGTCCATCAACTCGGGGGAGCGGAGCAGGAACGTGGCCTCCTGGAGTGCCGTGAAGTGGGCGAGGGAGATGAGCACCGCGCTGTCCGTCTTACCGGTGATCTCGATCGCGACGGTGCCCGTGTTGACCTCGTGGACGAGCGACGCCAAGCGCTTGCCGGCGGACTTCACCGTGGTCGCTGCCACCGTTGTCGACTCCCATCACCCGCTGATCCTGTCGTCGGGCATCTTCGCATCGCCGGTGCCGGTTACGGCCACGGACACGACGGGCGGGCGAGTCGTGAGCGATCGGGATTGATAGAACTGGTGCCGTGAACAGGCCCCGGATCTCCGCACGCGCGACAGGCATCGTCCTGGGATATGCGGCCGACCGGGTCTTCGCCGACCCGACCAGAGGACACCCCGTCGCCGGGTTCGGACTGACGGCCGCGGCACTCGAGAACCGCATCCACCGCGACTCCCGGCTCGCGGGTGCGGGCCACACGGCGCTGCTGACGGGTGGGGTGGTCGGCGGCGCGGTTCTCGCGGGCCGGATGGCGCGCAGGCTCGGCTGGGCCGGAGAGGCTGCGCTCGTCGCGGGGGCCACCTGGACGGCACTCGGGGGCACATCGCTGTCCCGCGTCGGGAACCGGATGGCCGAGCGTCTCGACGCAGGGGACCTGGACGGTGCACGCGCCCTCGTCCCGTCGCTGTGCGGCCGCGATCCGAACTCGCTCGACGCGGCCGGGATCGCCCGCGCCACCGTCGAATCGATCGCCGAGAACACGTCGGACGCGGCAGTCGGCCCGCTGGTGTGGGCGGCGATCGCCGGGGCGCCCGGGGCGCTCGGCTACCGCGCGGTCAACACCCTCGACGCGATGATCGGATACCGCTCGCCGCGGTACCTGCGTTTCGGGTGGGCCGCGGCGCGCCTCGACGACCTCGTGAATCTCGTTCCGGCACGGGTCACCGGGTTGCTCGCCGTCGCGTCCGCACCCGTGGTCGGCGGTTCGCCGGTCGCTTCGGCCCGGGCCTGGTGCCGGGACGCATCGGCCCACCCGAGTCCCAACGCGGGTGTCGCGGAGGCGTCGATGGCGGGGGCGCTCGGTGTCCGCCTCGGCGGCCGCACCGAATACCCCCACGGTGTCGAGGAACGCCCCTCTCTCGGTGACGGTCCGGCCCCCGAGATCCGCGACATCGGACGGGTGACGCGGCTGTCCGGAGCGGTGCAGGTCGGCGCCGCCGCAGTGTCTGCGGCACTCGTCGCGGTCGCCTGTCGTAGGCGACCGGGATAGACGTCAGCGCCGCTTGCCGTAGCGGTCGGCGAGCTTGGCCTCCGTCGCGGTGAGGGGTGCCGGTTCGGCCTGCGCCTGCCGACCGAAGCGGCGGCGCGGCACCAGGGCGCCGTCGTCGGCCGGTGCCGGTTCGGAGGATGCCGTCGACTCGGCGACCGGGGTCTCGACGACCGGGGTGGCGGAGTCGGGGGCGGCCGCTCGCGCGCGCTCACGGCGCCGTTCCCGAATCTCCGCGCGGACGAAGTAGGCCAACCCCAGTGGCGCCATGATCCCGAACGCGAGCCATTGCAGCCCGTACGAGAGGTAGGGGCCGGCGTCGAGCTGGGGGAGCGGAATCGGAGTCAGTGCACCCGGCTCGCCTGCCGAGAGCTGGAACCACGCGTCGGTCAGTGGCAGACCCACCGCCGCGCCGACCTGCCCGGCGTCGAGGAAGTACACCTGGGGGACGCCGTTCTCGACGATGGGGTCCTTGCCGGGGACGGTCCCCTCCGACACCCGGGCGCGGGCGGCGACGGTGACCTCGCCGGTCGGCGCCGGGTCGATCGGCGGAGCCAGCGTGCCCTGGACCGGACGCACGTAACCGCGGTTGACGAGGATGACCTCACCGCCGACCAGCCGCATCGGCGTCAGCACCTCGTAGGCGGGATCACCCTCGATCGAGCGCAGGCGGACCAGCGCCTCGTGATCCGACAGGTACGTGCCCGTCGCCGTCACCTGCCGCCACTCGTCGTCGGGATTCAACGGCCCCGACTCGGGCAGGATCGACTCGACCTGGACGGGATCCGCGTTCACCGACTGCTCGATCAGCGCGTTCCGGTGCTCGGTGCTCGTGTTCTTCCCGAGCTGCCACGGTGCGAGCACGGTGAAGCACATGTAGGCGAAGCCCGCCACGACGACGGCGAGCACCAGCCAGCCCGGACGCAGCAGAAAACTCAGTCTTCGCACGCCACCACGGTACTGGGAGCGCCGGGTGAGACCGAAATGTCGGTGTTCGGAATCACGCCACGGCGGTCACAGGTGCTCGCGAACCCACGCGAGCAGGCCGGGGACGGCGGCTTCGATCTGCTCCCGGACCAGATCGAAGTCCGCGGCGTCGCCGTAGTACGGATCGGGGACCGAGTCGCCGTCGGCGTCCGGGTCGAAGCTCCGCAACAGCCGCCTGCGATCCGTGGGCACGCCGAGGTGCGCGAGTTCGCGGTCGTGGCCGGTGTCGAGCGCGACGACGAGGTCCGCGTCCAGGTGGTCGTCGTCGACCTGCGCTGCGCGATGCCCGACCGGGTAGCCGTGCGCGCGCAGCACCGCAGTCGTCCGGTGGTCGGCCTCGTCCCCGGCGTGCCAGCCGCCCGTGCCCCCGCTCGACACCCGCACCTCGTCGGCGAGCCCCGCCTCGCGCAGGTGTCCGAGGAAGATCTTCTCGGCCATCGGGGACCGGCAGATGTTCCCGGTGCAGACGAACGTGACGTGCAGGGGCGCCGAGTCGGCGGCGAATGCGTCCAGGACCACAGCGGCAGGCTACCGGGGGAGGCCGGTGACGACCCGCGGCCGGGGTGTGGGCAACAGGATGGCCTCGAGGTCCGCGACGGTCGCGGCCGTCCACGCGGCGTCGTCGGCTTCCGAGTCGTCGCCGTATCCCCACCGCACGAACACGGTCGGGATGCCCCAGTGCGCTGCTCCGTGCACGTCGTGCACGCGGTCACCGACCATCACGACACCCTCGGTGCCACCGGCGACGGGCTCGACACCGAGTGAACGCAGCGCGTGCTCGATGACGTCCGCCTTCGCGCGCCTCGACCCGTCGGCGGACGCCCCGGCGATCACCTCGAATCGGTCCGCCAACCCGAAGTGATCGAGGATGCGCTGCGCGAACCGCTCCGACTTCGACGTCGCGACCGCCAGCCGCCGATCGGTTCGGCCCAATGCGCCCAGTAGGTCCGGAATGCCGTCGAACACCGCGTTCTCCGCCCAGCCGACCCGGTCGTAGCGATCGAAGTACACGGCCAGCGCCCGCTCGGCCCGCTCCTCGTCCAGGCCGACGGCACGCAGGGAGTCGGCCATCGGCGGACCGAGCACCAGCCGCGTCAGGTCGCCGTCCGGTTCCGCGGCGCCGACCGACGCCAGCGCGTGCCGGAAACCGGTGACGATGCCCGGAGCGGAATCGGTGAGGGTGCCGTCCAGGTCGAACAGGGTGATCTCGGGGGAACTCACGGCGACCATCCTGCCTCCCGGTCGGGCGGGACGCCGGACCGCCATAGACTCCGGGCGTGGACACCACGCCTGCCGACGGCATCGACGACCCCGTCTCCGACGGAATCGATCTCCGCCATCACGGTGACGTGGACGCCGTGCCCGGACTGCTCGACTTCGCCGTCAACGTCCGCGGCGCCGGCCCGCCCGACTGGCTGGCCGAGAGGCTGGCAGCGGTACTGCCCACCCTGGGGCGCTACCCGTCCTCCGTCGCCGAACGCGCGGCCCGCGAGCAGGTCGCCGCGCGACACGGCCGCAGCCCCGACGAGGTCCTGCTGCTCGCCGGAGGCGCCGAGGGCTTCGCGATGCTGCCGCGTCTCGCGCCGCGTCTCGCCGCGCTGATCCACCCGTCGTTCACCGAACCCGAGTACGCGCTGCGGCAGGCCGGTGTCCCGGTGCAGCGGGTGCTGCTCGAGCGGCCCTATCTGCTGGACGCCGCGGCGGTTCCGGACGATGCCGACCTGGTGGTCCTCGGTAACCCGACCAACCCGACCTCGGTTCTGCACCCCGCCGCCGAGATCCTCGCGCTGCGCCGCCCCGGCCGCATCGTCGTCGTCGACGAGGCCTTCGGTGATGCCGTCCCGGGCGAACCCGAGTCCCTCGCCGCAGCGGCACCCCCCGACGTGCTGGTGCTGCGGTCCCTGACCAAGACCTTCGCGCTCGCCGGTCTGCGCTGCGGCTACGCGCTCGGGCATCCCGACCTGCTGGACAGGCTGGTCGTCGGCCGTCCGCACTGGCCGCTCGGCAGCCTGCAGCTCGAGGCGATCCGGGCCTGCAGCGAACCGGCCGCGGTCGCGTGGGCCGAGCGGGAGGCCGAGCTCATCGCGGCCGAGCGCGCCGAGATGGTCACGCTGCTGACCGACGTCGGAATCGAGGTGACCGGGCCCGCTCGCGCCCCGTTCCTGCTGCTCCGCGTCGGCGACGCGCACCGCGTGCGGCAGGCCCTGAACGAGCGGGGGATCGCGGTTCGGCGCTGCGACACGTTCCCGGGACTCGACGCGGACCACATCCGTGTCGCGGTCCGCGCCGCCCGGCCGGCGAGACTGCTCGTCGAGGCATTGGAATCCGTTCTGGAGGTGGTGGCATGACCGTGGCCCTGTCCGAGGTGATCTCGGCGCTCGAGGAGGCGTACCCGCCGTCGCTCGCGCACGGCTGGGACTCCGTGGGTCTGGTCTGCGGTGACCCCGCCGACCAGGTCGAGAAGGTGGTGATCGCCGTCGACGCGACCGCGGCCGTCGTCGACGAGGCGCTCGCCGCCGGCGCGCAACTGCTGCTCGTGCACCATCCGCTGCTGCTCCGCGGGGTGGACACCGTCGGTGCGCACACCCCGAAGGGAGCGTTGCTGCACCGACTGATCCGCGGCGGCTGTGCGCTGTACACCGCGCACACCAACGCCGACTCCGCCGACCCCGGTGTCTCCGATGCTCTCGCGGAGGCCGTCGGCGTCACCGTCACGGGTCCGCTCGATCCGGCCGCGTCCGAGCCACTCGACAAGTGGGTCGTGATGGTCCCGCAGACGGCGAGCGCGGCCGTCCGGGACGCCCTGTTCGCGGCGGGCGCCGGTCAGGTCGGGGACTACAGCTGCTGCAGCTGGACCGTCGCGGGTACCGGACAGTTCCTCCCCGGCGACGGCGCCTCCCCGGCGGTCGGCACGGTCGGTGCTGTCGAGAAGGTCGTCGAGGACCGTGTCGAGGTGGTGGCGCGCCGATCGCTGCGGTCCAGGGTGCTCGCCGCGATGCGCGGCGCCCACCCCTACGAGGAGCCCGCGTTCGACGTGCTCGAACTCGCCGACACCGGTTCCGCGCTCGGCATCGGCCGCGTCGGTGTCCTCGACACTCCGCTGACGTTGCGGGAGTTCACGGAGCGGGTGCGGCGTCGGCTGCCCGAGACCGCGTGGGGTGTCCGGGCCGCGGGAGACCCCGACACCGTCGTCCGCACGGTCGCGGTCTGCGGTGGCTCGGGAGATTCCTATCTCGGCACCGCGCGGTCCCGCGGCGTCGACGTCTACCTCACCGCCGACCTGAGACATCACCCCGCCGACGAGCACCTGCGCGGCGGCGGTCCGGTGCTGATCGACGTCGCGCACTGGGCGAGCGAGCAGCCGTGGTGCGGCCAGGCGAAGGGCGTCCTCGACGCCCGCTTCGGCGACGTCGAGGGCTGGTCCGTGGCGGTGTCGGAGGTCCGGACCGACCCCTGGACCCTCGGCGGCTGACCGCCCCGCCGCCGCGGCTGACGGTCACCGTCACGCGGCTCATCCGCACGAAGGTGACCTTCAGCCGTTCGGAGGGTGGACCGCGGGCGGTAACGTATGCGGAGCCCTCCACCCTCGAACCGCAAGCAGGAGCGAATCCCGAGTGAACGTCGACCCCCGGATCCAGGCCAAGCTGCTCGACCTCGCCGCGGTCGACACCGAGCTGACCAGGATCGCGCACCGTAGGCGCACCCTTCCCGAGCAGGAAGAGGTCCAGCGCCTCGAATCAGACCGGGTCGGACGCAAGGACGCCGCCGTCGCCGTGCAGATCGTCCTCGACGACCTCGACCGCGACATCGCCAAGCTCGAAGGCGAGGTCGACGCGGTCCGCAAGCGTGAGGACCGAGACCGCCGGCTGCTCGAGAGCGGCACCGTCGCCGCCAAGCAGCTCACCGAGCTCGAACACGAACTGGTCAGCCTGAACCGCAGGCAGGCGGCGCTCGAAGAGGACCTGCTCGAGGTGATGGAACGCCGCGAGGCCACGCAGGCCGACTACGACCACGCCGGCGGCCAGGTCGACCAGATCGACGAGGCGCTCGTCGACGCGACCCGCCGCCGAGACGACGCGCTCGCCGATCTCGACACCGCCCAGCAGCGTTGCGACGCCGACCGGACCGCGCTGGTCGCCGAGTTCCCCGACGACCTGCTCGCCCTCTACGACCGTCAGCGCAGCGGCGGCGGTGTCGGTGCGGCCCTGCTGCAGGCACGACGCTGCGGTGCGTGCCGGATCGAGATCGACCGCGGTGAGCTCAGCCGGATCGCCGCCACCGCGCCCGACGTCGTCGTCCGATGCCCCGAGTGCAGCGCGATCATGGTGCGCACCAAGGAATCCGGTCTGTGAGTGTGCGTGTCCGCGTCGAAGCAGACGGGGGCTCACGTGGCAATCCCGGACCGGCCGGTTACGGAGCGGTCGTGTTCGACGCGGACACCGGGGCGGTTCTCGCCGAGCGCTGTGACGGTCTCGGGATCGCGACCAACAACGTCGCCGAGTACAACGGCCTGATCGCAGGCCTGTCCGCTGCCGCGGAGCTCGGTGCCGAGGTCGTCGACGCCCGGATGGACTCCAAGCTGGTCGTCGAGCAGATGTCGGGACGGTGGAAGGTCAAGCACCCGGACATGATTCCGCTGGCGCGCCGCGCCCGCGAGATCGCGGACGGCTTCGCGCGCGTGACCTACACGTGGATTCCCCGCGCCGAGAACGCGCACGCCGACCGGCTCGCGAACGAGGCGATGGACGCGGCGGCGGGCGTCCCGACGGATGTCGTCGAGGTGGCCCCGGTGCCCGCCGCGGTGGAGAGGGTGCCGACGTCGCCGGGCTGGACGGGCGCGGTCGGTGCGCCGACCCGACTGCTGTTGCTGCGGCACGGGCAGACCGCGCTGTCGGTCGAGCGACGCTATTCGGGTCGCGGCAACCCCGAACTGACGGAGATCGGGCTCGCCCAGGCGGCGGGCGCCGCGCGGCGGCTCGCGGCTCGCGGCGGCGTCGCGGCGGTGGTGTCGTCGCCGCTCGGTCGCGCCAGGCAGACGGCGCAGGCCGCGGCGGATGCGCTCGGTCTGCCCGTCACCGTGCTCGAGGGGCTGACCGAGACCGATTTCGGTGACTGGGAGGGTCTGACGTTCCGCGAGGCCGCGGAACGGGATCCGGACCTGCACAAGTCCTGGCTCGGCGACACCGCGGTCCGGCCCCCGGGCGGGGAGAGCTTCGACGAGGTCCGGCGCCGCATCGAGGGTGTCCAGGCCGACCTGGTTCGCGAGCACGCGGGGCAGAACGTGCTGGTCGTCTCGCACGTCACGCCGATCAAGACGCTGCTGCAGCTGGCGCTCGACGCCGGGCCGTCGCTGCTCTACCGCCTGCACCTGGACCTGGCATCGCTGTCGATCGCCGAGTTCTATCCGGACGGCGGCGCCTCGGTCCGCCTCGTCAACGACACCTCCCACCTGTAGGGGCGGCCCTCGTTCCCCGCAACGGGGAGGCGCCCTCGGTTGTGCGTGACATTCACCCCGGTCAGGGGGGAATTGCGCACGGGCGTTCGAGGCACTTCTTAGCGGGCGTAATATGTTGCGGGTGAACTCCCTGCTGACCAGTCGACGCTTCGTCGACAACTGTCTGCAGTCGAGTGCCGTCTGTATCAGCTGACCCCGGTCGACACTCGTGTCCCGGGCGGCCGTGTCCATTCACCGGCCGACGAATCCGCTTCCATGTCAGCTCCCTCTGCGCGCACGTCCGATCCGTGCTGCGCGCATCCAGAAAGGTCCGTCGAATGTCGGCCCCCTCCAGCGCCCCGACCGGGCGCCGCCTGCCCTCGTGGGCAACGTCCTTCGGTACGCAGATCGTCATCGGCCTGATCGCCGGTGTTCTGATCGGCCTGCTCGCCCGTTCCATGCCGAAGGCCGCCGACGGCAACCCGAACTGGCTGGTCGGCACCGTCACGACCATCGGGTCGAGTTACGTCGCGCTGCTCACCGTCGCGGTGATCCCGCTGGTGTTCACCGCGATCGTCAGTTCGATCGCCAATCTTCGTCAGGTCGCGAACGCGGCGCGTCTAGCGGCGCAGACACTGCTGTGGTTCGCGATCACCGCGTTCATCGCCGTCGTGATCGGCATCGTCGTCGGCCTGATCGTCCAGCCCGGCGCCAACACCACCGTCGACGCCGGGGCAGCCGCGACGCCCAAGTCGTCCGGCTCGTGGTGGGCGTTCCTCACCGGACTCGTTCCGCAGAACTTCCTCGCCCTCGGTGCCAAGACCACCGTCACCGACGCCGGTACCGCGACGACCTCGTTGAGCTTCAACGTGCTCCAGCTGCTCGTGATCGCGATCGCGATCGGTGTCGCCGCACTCAAGGTGGGGGAGAAGGCGAAGCCCTTCCTCGACTTCAACGCCGCGCTGCTGGCGATCGTGCAGAAGGTCCTGTGGTGGATCATCCGGCTCGCGCCGATCGGCACCGCAGCCCTGATCGCCAAGGCCGTCGCCACCTACGGCTGGGACGCACTCGGGCAGCTCGGCTGGTTCACCGCCGCCGTCTACGTCGGCCTGGCGCTCGTGTTCTTCGTCGTCTACCCGATCTTGATCCGCGTGCACGGACTGTCGGTGCGGCGCTTCTTCTCGGGCGTGTGGCCCGCCACCCAGCTGGCGTTCGTCTCCCGCTCCTCGATCGGCACCCTGCCGCTCACCGAACGCGTCACCGAACGCAATCTCGGTGTGCCGCGTGAGTACGCGTCCTTCGCGGTCCCGCTCGGCGCCACCACCAAGATGGACGGCTGCGCCGCGATCTACCCGGCGATCGCCGCGATCTTCGTCGCCCAGTTCTACGGTCTCGACCTGACCCTCACCGACTACCTGCTGATCGTGGTGGTCGCGGTCATCGGATCCGCCGCGACCGCGGGCACCACCGGCGCCACGGTGATGCTGACGCTGACCCTCTCCACCCTCGGCCTGCCGCTCGCCGGCGTGGGACTGCTGCTGGCGGTCGAGCCGATCGTCGACATGGGACGCACCGCCGTCAACGTCACCGGTCAGGCGCTCGTCCCCGCGATCGTCGCCAAGCGGGAGGGCATCCTCGACGAGGACCTGTACAACGCGGAGCGCAACGGCGACCCGTTCGCGGACGAGGACACCGAGGCCGCTGCACCGTCGACCGAGCGCGACGCCGTCCACGTCTGACTTGCCGCCGCCACGTGCGTGAATCCCACCGCAGCCGGAATGGGATTCACGCACGGGCGACCGCGTGGATCACAGCAACTTGCGTAGGGTGCGCAGGTTCCGGTTGGTGGTCGTCGACTTGTACTTCGCCTTGCCGGTCAGCTTCCCGAACGGGCTGTTCAGGGTCTGACCGCGCTCGACGTGCCAGTACAGGACGCCGTCGCCGAGGCGGATGTCCTCGTCGCCGAGATCGAGATCCGCGGCGGCCGACATCATCTCCGTCAACGCGGCCGGATCGGACGCCAGCAGGACGTACGGATGCCAGCCCTCCCGCTCGGCGTCGAACGGGAAGCCGTCGACGATCCGCTCCAGTGTCGGTGCGTCGACCAGCACGATCCACGCGTCGTAGCCGAAACGCTCGCGCAGCACCGCCTCGATGTCGGACTTGAGCGCCGCGGCGTCGGTGCGGTCGGAGTCGAACAGGACGTTGCCCGACGCGAGCACTGTTCGCACGTTCTCGAACCCGGCGGCGCCGAGCGCTTCCCGGACGTCCGCCATCTTGACGTTGATACCGCCGACGTTCACGCCCCGCAGAAGGGCCACCCACCGTGCCATTTCGTCGACTCTAGTGGTCGCCGAGTAGTCTGTACGGGCGGACGAGTTGGTCGGGCGGCCGCGGCGAGGGGAACCGCGCGCGTCGTGCGCGCAGGCCCGGCGCCGAGGAAAGTCCGGACTCCACAGAGCAGGGCGGTTGCTAACGGCAACCCGGGGTGACCCGCGGGACAGTGCCACAGAGAACAGACTGCCGGTGCGTGAGCGCCGGTGAGGGTGAAACGGTGCGGTAAGAGCGCACCAGCACCCCGGGTGACCGGGGTGGCTAGGTAAACCCCGCCCGGAGCAAGGTCGAAGGCCGCACCTCACGGTGCGGCTGCGCAGGTGTTCGAGGGCTGCTCGCCCGAGCCTGCGGGTGGACCGCTCGAGGTACCCGGCAACGGTGTGCCCAGATGGATGGTCGCCGCCCGGCGCCATCGCGCGCCGGGAACAGGATCCGGCTTACAGACCAACTCGTCCGCGTCTCCGCCTCGCCGGACCGGCGAACGCCGGGCCCCGGATACAGCTGTGCCCCCGTCCGTCGACGGGGGCACAGCTGTAGGCGTGGAGCTTCAGATGGGGTTGACGACGAGCAGGGTGGCCCAGTGCTTCGCTTCCTGCTCGCCGACATGCGGAAGCAGTGCGTCGAAGAGGATGTACGACATCGGCTCCATGGTGGGTGGTTCTCCGTTCAAGGTTCGTCGCGACGCAGCCGATCCAGGACAGATCGAAGGCCACGGTCAGCCGAGGGGAGTCGACGTACCGTGGCCCGCTGCGGCCGTAAGAATCTCATGGTTGTGACTTCCACTCAAGGGGACTGGGGGAATTCTTGTGGAGACGACGGGAATTTGACGGCGATCCGGTGTCGTGTGGGTTCACGCGTGATGGAGGACACTGGAGAAATGAGCGACGACGACAAGTGGTACTACTGCGTGGCGGACGGATCGGTGCGCCAGGGCAAGGATGCCCGGGGACTCGACCGGATGGGACCCTATCCGGATCGGGCCACGGCCGCACGGGCACTGGAGATCGCCGCCGAGCGAAACCGCGCCGCGGACGACGCCGATCGGGACTGGGACGACTGACGTCCCGCCGGACGGGGCGCGCGGGGTGACGGCGGAGACGACCGGTCGGGGTGGTGCGGGTCGTAGGCTCCGGTCGTGACCATGCGAATCTCAGCCCCCGGTATCGATTTCGACCCGATCCGAACCGAATTCGCCCTCGACGGCGGCTTCCCGGCAGCCGCGCTGGCGGAGGCCGACGGCGCGCGGGACAGCTTCGCGGCGGGGCGGGTCGACCGCACCG